>DASZTX010000057.1:0-910987 GCA_035547875.1 Mucilaginibacter sp.
TGGTTCATCAATCATGGCCGTGTGGCGCTTGCTGATTTTTCTACCCCTGGAAAGCTGAGTATCGACTCCAACCGCTTTAATATCCTGGACGGCAGGATGGTAAAGGATTACGAAAATATCAGCAGGATCAACAGCTCTATCTACCTGATCAGCGTTGACGATGGCTTTGTGATCCTGAATGACGAGGATGCCCTGCAACGGACAAATACACCACTGCCCCGTGTGTTGATCCGGCGGATTGAAAATATAACGGACAGGGTGACGCCGATAACCGAAGACGGCGAAAAGGATATAGAGATCCCCTACACGCAAAACAATATCCGTATCTCCTATTCTCTCCCTTTTTACCGGCAGGAGAAGATCCGCTTCCAGTATTTTCTCGAAGGTTATTCCAAGCAGTGGAGCGACTGGAGTACACAGACCCAGAAAGAGTTTACCAACCTCAATCAGGGCACATACAACTTTAAGATACGGGCAAAGATCAGTGAGGAAAACGTTTCGCCCGTAACTTCGCTTACTTTTACCATACTTGCGCCATGGTACGCGGGCAAGCTGGCCATTATGGCTTATATTTTGCTTGCGGTACTGGCTTACTTTCTGATCAACAAATATTACCGTCTTAAGTTAAAACGGCATCAGCAGGATATCCATGAAAAACTGCAAAAGGAAAAAGAAGAATTTCTGCGTCAGGAAGCGATTGTCAACCAGCAGCAGATCGTAACGATAAAGAACGAACAGCTACAGGCCGATCTTGCCAGCAAAAGCCGGGAGCTGGCCAACTCCGCCATGAACATTGTTTACAAAAACGAATTGCTGCAAAAGATCAGTGAGGAAATAGCGCATTTAAAAGATACATCCGGAAAGCCCCTCGCCGAAGAACAGCTTCGCCGCATACAAAAGGTAATTGACGAAGGCATGAATGATGACCGCGACTGGAATATTTTTGAAAGCAGCTTTAACGAGGCGCACGAAAATTTCTTCAAGAAACTTAAAGCTGGTCACCCTGACCTTGTCCCTAATGATCTTAAATTGTGTGCTTACCTGCGCATGAATATGAGCAGCAAGGAAATGGCTTCGCTCCTCAATATATCGCTGCGCGGCGTGGAGATCCGGCGTTACAGGCTGCGAAAGAAGCTCAATCTCGACCATGATAAGAATCTGGTGGAGTTTCTCATCGAGCTGTAGCACTACATCATTACCTCTCATAGCACTTTTTAAATGTAGTAGCCCGTGTACCGCACCTGTAGTATGTAAACTGTACACTATCTTATAATCAAGATATTGATTATAAGATAGTTAAAAAACAATAAATATTTATTTGAGCAGGTGGCTACTTTATTGATGTAATAATGTAGAGTTATATTTTTTGTTAAAATTGTATTATCTCTCCAATTTCGACTTACGAAAAAACCAATTTTTTAATCCTTCTTACTCAATTTTTAATTAACCGCTATGAAGAGAATTTTTACAATCTCAGGGTTAGTACTTCTATGCTTCCTGTTTGTAAACGCAGCCTTTGCCCAGGACATTACCGTAAAAGGTAAGGTTACTGACGCAAGCACAGGAGAAACACTGATAGGTGTGAGCGTTGTACTGAAAGGAACCACTACAGGTACCCAAACCGATGTAAACGGAGCCTTTGTTTTAAACGCTCCATCTAATGCAACCATAAGGTTTTCCTATATAGGATACGCCACGCAGGAGGTTGCGGTAAACGGACAGTCAAACCTTGATATCAGATTACAACCCAGTGCCAATGAACTTGCCCAGGTAGTTGTAGTGGGTTATGGCACGCAGAGAAAGTTAGACGTTACCGGATCGGTGGCCACAGTTAAAGGCTCCGATATATCCAAACAATCATCAACCAACGCCATCAGCGCATTGCAGGGCAAGGTGTCAGGTTTGCAGGTAACCAATTCAGGCTCACCGGGCGCATCTCCGCAGGTAACCATTCGCGGTTTGGGAACAATTTATGGTAACACAGGCGTGTTATACGTTGTTGACGGGGTTTGGTACAGCGATATCAGTTTCCTTAACCCAAGCGATATCGACAACATCAGCGTACTGAAAGACGCGTCAAGCACCTCTATTTATGGTTTGCGTGCTGCAAACGGCGTTATCCTGGTAACCACCAAAAAAGGTAAAAAAGGAACGGTAACCGTTAACTACGATGGCTACGCGGGATGGCAGACCGTTACCAACCCGGTTAAAATGGCAAATGCTACGCAATATGCCACGTTGATCAACGAGTTATACAACGTAAACAATACCACTCCCCTGCTTTTCTCCGATCCTTCCAAATTCGGTACAGGAACCGATTGGTATGGTCAGATATTGCGTGACGCTTTCAAAATGAATCACAACATTTCGATCAACGGCGGAACAGACAAATCAACCTATAACTTCTCATTAGGGTATCTTGATCAGGACGGTTTGGTAAAAAACAACAATTACAAACGTTACACCGCACGTTTCGCAAACGATTACACCCCAATAAAGAACTTAAAGCTGGGTTACGTTGTAGGCGGATTGTTCAGCCAGTCAAGGGACGCTGATGGTGGTATCTTCCATCAGTTATATGGGGCTGCCCCGGTAGTGCCGGTTTATTATGCTGACGGCAGCTACGGCGATCCATCCGATTTCAACCTGGGCGGCGGTAATAACTACAACCCGCAGGCCACGCTTGATTTTTACAACCACAACTCGAAAAATTATGATTTCACAGGAAATGCCTATGCTGAACTGAAGTTCCTGCAGCATTTCACCTTTAAAACAACCTTTGGTGGCGAAATTGGTCAGGCGGAATCAACCGGTTATTCTCCGGTTTATAAAGCAACGCTCGCGCAGCAGAGTACCACAAGCACCTTGTCTATCGGCAGAAGCGATACCCGCAATTGGATAGCTGAAAATACTTTGACTTATGACAATACCTTCGGTGATCATAAAGTAACTGTGCTTGCCGGTCAGACCGCGCAGCGTTATAAAAGCTACTTTATCAACGCAACGGCGCTTAACGTGCCCAACAGTAGCGAAGGCGATCATTACCTGAGCCTCGGCGACGTAGCCGGAAGAAACGTAAGCGACGGCGGCAGCCTCACAACAGCGGTTTCTTACTTTGGCCGTGTAAACTACTCCTTCAAGGATAAATATCTCCTGAATGCATCCTTACGTGCTGATGCGGGTTCGCAGTTTTACGGCAGCCACTTATGGGCTTACCTGCCGTCGGTAGGTGCAGGCTGGGTGATCTCCAATGAGGACTTTATGAAGGATCAGAATTTCTTCAGCAGCTTAAAACTTCGCGGAAGCTGGGGTAAGGTGGGTAACGCAGGCGTGCCGATCAACCCGACTACATTGGTCGTTAGCCAGGACCCAAGTTACACAGCTATTTTCGGCGCTGACCAAACCGCTCATACCGGCGCAAGCGTAGTGTCGGTGGTACCGCCAGCTATCCTGGTTGAACGCGGTGTTGGAACCGATATCGGTCTGGAAGGTTCGGTATTGAACGACCAGCTTTCATTCGAGGCTGATTTTTATAACCGTACCACAGAGAATGCGATCTTCGCTATTCCGATCCTGGCGTCAGTGGGTACGGCTTCCGGTACGATTATCGGCAATCAGGCTAATATCCGGAACCGTGGATTCGAGTTCTCAGCTACCTACCGCAGCCACAGCAGCGGTGATTTCAATTACTCGGTAGGCGGTAACTTCACCATTAATAACAACAAGGTAACACAGGTTACATCCGGTAAGAACCCGATTTATGCAGGCGGTAACGGTATCGCCAACGGTGCGCTGGCTACAAGAACCGTCGTAGGAGAGCCGATCGGCGAGTTCTACGGTTACAAGGTAGCTGGCATATTCCAGAATCAGTCTGAGATCACTGGCTCCGCGCAGCCAAATGCACGTCCCGGTGATTTCAAATACCAGGATATGAACGGCGACAACATCATCGACGGCAAAGACCGCGTCGATCTGGGTAATCCTAATCCAAAATACACTTACGGCATCAATACCAGCTTCAACTACAAAAATTTTGATTTACTGCTCGACTTTCAGGGCGTAGCCGGTGTGAGTGTTTATAACGCCAACACTGCTTTCAGGTATGGTAATGAAAACTTTACCGAGGACTTCTTTAACAACCGCTGGCATGGCGATGGCACATCCAACACCTACCCTTCTGCGGCTGTAGGTTCAACTGCCAACGCGGCGCCAAACTCTTTCTATGTAGAAAGCGGCGCTTACTTCCGTATCCGTACGGCACAGTTAGGCTATACGCTGCCGACTTCGATACTGTCGAAATGGAAAATGCAGAAGGTACGTCTGTTTGCCAACGCCGAGAATCCGTTAAACGTGTTTAAATACAAAGGCTTTAGCCCCGAAGTAGGCGGATCGCCGACAAATGCCGGTATAGACGCAAACGTCTATCCGTTATCGGCTACTTATACTTTTGGTGTTAATGTTACTTTTTAATTGGAATTACGATGAAGAATAGAAAAACATATCTGCAAAGAGCCTTAGGAATCAGTCTTTTTGTATCACTTATTTTGTCCCAAAGCTGTAAAAAGAGCTTTTTGGACGTTCCGCCGCAGGCGACGCCTCCGGCAATCACATTCTGGAAAACTGCGAGCGATGCCGACAAGGGCGTAAACGCTGCCTACGCCGACATGCACGAGTGGACAAACGTTGCATTCGCACCTATCGCGCTTGAAAGCATGGGATCTGACGAAGCGGAAAAAGGAAGCAGCCCCGACGACGCATCGTTCATGAATGATTTTGACACATTTACAGCTACTTCGACAGAAGGCCAGATTTCTGACTTCTGGGCTGGAAAATACAAACTGATCAACCTGTGCAACCAGGTGATCGATAATGTACCCGGCATCAGCATGGACGCAAATTTAAAGGCCCGCTATATTGCTGAGGTAAAGTTTATCCGGGCTTATGCCTACTTCCGGCTGGTACGTGCTTTCGGCGATGTGCCGCTGCGTTTACACCTGCCAAAGGACGCCAGCGAATATAATATTCCGCGTACGCCGAAGGCTGAGGTTTGGGCAGCTATTGAAGCTGACCTGAATGATGCAGCAGCCGTGTTGCCGCAAAGCTACGATGCAGCCAATCTTGGCCGCATCACAAAGGGTGCCGCTCTGGCGATGCACGCCAAAGTTGACATGTATCAGAAAAAATGGACTGACGTGTTAGCGCTCACCAATCAGGTAATGACGATGGGTTACTCGCTGGTTCCGAATTTTGAAAAGGAATTCAGGGAAGAAAATGAAAACAGCTCGGAATCAGTATTCGAAATTCAATGTGCTTACGTTGATGGCAACAGTGCTGCTTCAAACTCACAGTACTCACAGGTACAGGGTGTTCGCGGCGTTACCGGCGGTGGCTGGGGCTTCAACGTACCGACTCAGGCGTTGGCTGACGCCTTTGAACCTGGCGACCCGCGCAGGGAAGGAACGATCATCTTCCGGGGAACAACCACTGCTGAAGGCGATCCGATCCCGGCAGTAGGTGACAATCCGATGTATAACTACAAATCGTATGTTCCGTTCAGCCACTATCATTCCGGTTATAACGAAGGCTGTCAGCAAAATATCCGCGTAATCCGTTACGCCGAAGTATTGCTGATGAACGCGGAGGCTGCCAACGAAACAGGAAACGCTGCTCAGGCGATCGCTTCTCTGGAACAGGTTCGTGCCCGTGCGCGTGGCGGCAATAACGCCATCCTGCCAAAGGTAACAACCACCGACCAGTCTGCCCTGCGTCTGGCCATCTGGCATGAACGGCAGGTAGAGCTGGCAATGGAGTTTGATCGTTATTTCGACGTTATCCGTCAGGGTCGTGGCGCCGAAATTTTTGGGCCAAAGGGATGGAAAGCCAACAAAAACGAAGTTTGGCCAATACCGCAGAATGAAATTGACCTGAGCGCGGGCAAACTGACTCAGAATCCGGGTTATTAATATTTAAATTATAATCAATTATGAAAAGACTAAATATCTGTTTCCTTGCACTGGCGTTAACCGGCGTTGGCTTAACATCGTGCCATAAGGAGTTTAATCCAAAATCATACGCTCCGCCCCTAAGCGTGGGCGGCTACACAAGTGTAAAAGAAATAGCGAAGGATAATCTGGTTGCTTATTATTCATTTGACGGTACACTGGTTGACAGTGTTTCCAACTCATCGGGTACTTCAACCGGAACGGCCTTCACTACCGGATTTGAAGGAAAGGCGTTGCAGGGTGGCCTGAACAGCTACGTGCTGGCCCAGCCTTCTGCGGCGATAAGTTCTTTAAAGAGCTTTACCATTACTGAATGGTATAACTCAGCTCCTCCGGGACCTGGAATTATCGGGATATTTACCCTTGCCAAAACATCCGCCTTTTGGGGGAATATCGAGGTATTCTTCGAAAACGGCAGCACCAACGACAACGGAAAGGTGCGTGTTCATATTGCGCAGGGTTCAGGCGACTACACCTATTCTGTGGACGGCGTTAAAAACCTGTTCGATAAATGGACGAATTTCGGTTTCTCTTACGATGCCGCAAGTTCGACCGCTACCCTGTACATCAATGGTTCAAAGGTAGCAAGCGGCGCAATCCCGGGGCTGACCGGCGACGCCAGTTTTTCAGATGTGGGTAATCTTACGTTCGGATGCGTTCAGTTCATGACCAATCCAAGCCAGACCTCGGCCACCGGTTCACAGCCATGGGCCAGTTACCTGACCGGGCAGTTGGATGAGGTTCGCGTGTATAACAAAGCATTAAGCGCCGCAGAAATAGGCGCAATAGTAGGCCTGGAAGGCCGCGGAAAATAAACGGTTGATTGATTATGAGGTTGCCCGGATTTCCGGGCAGCCTTTTTTTTAAACCTGTAAACCTGTAGGGTGTTATTTAAGCATGAAGTATATTAGTTTATTTGGTTTGGCATTAGTGTTGTTGATTGTGGCATCATGCAGTAAAGACAAAACCACCACGCCGGTTACCCCGGTTCCGCCTGTTCCCGAATCTTTCAGTTTTAACGCTCTGAAAGTTAACGGTACGTTTAACGGGTTCAATTATAACAACGTAAACAGCAAGCCGGTAATTAAGTTATCGTTCACCGCGCCGATAGATGAAGCATCTGTTGCTGCCAATGTTAATTTAAGAACCAAAAGCGGCAGTGCTACCACGTTCAGTACAAGCTATGAAAACGGCGACAGCACGATCGTGATCAATCCTTCAGGCCTCGATCCGATCACCCAATACGTCCTTTCCGTTACGACGGGTTTGAAGTCAGCAAAAAAAGGCTCCCTGCTGTCGGAAGTTGATGTGCAGCTAACCACTGCGATCGATTCAACCGACAAGTTTCCGCCGATAACAGACAATCAGCTGCTTGATCTGGTCGAAAAACAAACTTTAAAATATTTCACAGATTTCGGACATCCGGTAAGCGGCCTCGCAAGGGAGCGTAATACTTCCGGGGACGTTGTCACTACCGGGGGTTCCGGATTCGGCGTCATGGCCATCGTGGCAGGAGTTAGCCGAAACTTTATCAGCAGGGCCGACGGTCTGGCGCAACTGATGAAAATGGTCACTTTCCTGAAAGACAAGGCGCAGAAGTTCCATGGCGCATTCCCGCACTGGATGAATGGCGCCACCGGGGTGGTAGTACCTTTCAGCACACAGGACGATGGTGCGGACCTTGTCGAAACCGCCTACCTGATGCAGGGACTATTGACCGCGCGGCAATATTTTAACGGCTCCGGAAGCGACGAGACCACCCTCCGCGCTGATATCAACATAATATGGAATAATGTTGAGTGGGATTGGTTCAGGCAAAACGGACAGAACACGCTGTATTGGCATTGGAGCCCTGATTATGGATGGTCAACCAATATGCAGGTAAATGGCTGGGATGAAGCGCTGATCACTTACGTCATAGCTGCTTCCTCCCCCACGCATAGCATTCCGAAGGCCGTCTATGATAACGGCTGGGCGCTTAACGGCGGAATTAAAAACGGCGGCACTTACTATGGCATTAAACTGCCGCTTGGACCAGCACAAGGCGGGCCGCTGTTCTTTTCACAGTATTCGTTTCTTGGTATCGACCCCAATAGCCTGAGCGATGCTTACGCCAGCTACGATGTTCAGAACAAAGCACATGCACAGATCAATTATAATTACTGTCTTGCCAATCCGAAAGGATATAACGGCTACAGTGCAGACTGTTGGGGGTTAACTGCCAGCGATATACAGGGCGGTTATACGGCCAGCTCACCTACAAACGACGTTGGCGTGATTGCGCCTACCGCTGCTATCGCATCGCTGCCTTATACCCCGCAGGAATCAATGAAGGCGCTTAAATTCTTCTATTACAAACTGGGCGACAAGATCTGGGGCGATTATGGCTTTTATGATGCCTTTAACCTGACCAATGTTTGGTTCGCTGATTCTTATCTCGCTATAGATCAGGGCCCTATCGTGGTAATGACGGAAAACTACCGGAGCGGCCTTTTGTGGAACCTGTTTATGAGTTGCCCCGAGGTTAAGACCGGCCTGAAAAACCTGGGATTTTCAAGTCCAAAAATATAAAACGACATTTTTAATGGCAAAGACCTGTTAAACGATGAATAAAATTTTACTCCCTTTTTTAATTTTACTGTCCACCTGCTGCTTGGCTCAGAAGCCGATGGAAAAGGAGGATGGAATAAAGCCTGTTGGAATTATCAAAAACCTTAGCGACAGCGCGTTGCTGGATGTTGTGCAGCGACAGACATTCCGCTATTTCTGGGACTTCGGTCATCCGGTCAGCGGTCTGGCGCGCGAGCGCAGCAACGTGGCCTACAGTTATGGCAACGAAGTGGTTACTACCGGCGGTTCCGGCTTCGGCATCATGGCGATGCTCGTCGCAGATCACCGTAAATGGATAACACATGAGCAGGCTGTCAACCGGATGCTCAAAATTCTGAACTTCCTGATGAAAGCCGATTCCTTTCATGGCGCCTTCCCTCACTGGCTGAATGGAGAGACAGGTAAGGTAATTCCTTTCGGGCGAAAAGACGACGGCGCCGATATCGTGGAAACCTCGTATCTTTTTGAGGGATTGCTATGCGCAAGACAATATTTTAATGCTGACAACCCAAAGGAAAACCACATAAGGGGCATGGTAAACAGCCTTTGGAATGAAATGGAATGGGATTGGTTCACCCGCGACGGCAGACCCAATTTATACTGGCACTGGTCGCCGAACAATGGCTGGGCCATGAATTTCCCGATCCGTGGCTTTAATGAATGTCTCATCACCTACATCGAGGCAGCCTCATCCGAAAGATACCCCGTATCCCCCGAAGTTTACTACGGCGGCTGGGCGCAAAGTAACTTTTTCTACAATGGCCATACCTACTATGGGCACAAACTTCCGTTAGGATTTCCTTATGGCGGCCCGCTGTTCTTTTCGCAATATACCTTTCAGGCGCTTAACCCCAAAGGACTAAAAGATCAGTATGCCGACTACTGGGAACAGAATTTAAATCATACGCTGATCAACCACGATTACTGCGTAGATAATCCCAAAAAATATAAAGGATATGGTGAAGATTGCTGGGGACTTACCGCCAGCGATAACTACGAAGGCTACAGTGCGCACTCACCTACCAATGATCTGGGAGTGATCACGCCGACAGCTGCCCTTTCGGCATTTCCTTACACGCCTGAATATTCCATGAAAGCGCTGCGTCATTTTTATTATGACCTTGGTGATAAGATATGGGGCGAATATGGTTTTACCGATGCCTTCAGCGAATCACACAACTGGTATGCGAAATCATATCTCGCCATTGATCAGGGGCCGATTGTCGTAATGATAGAAAATTACCGGAGCGGTCTGATCTGGAACCTTTTTATGAGTTGTCCGGAAATACAATCCGGACTGAAAAAGCTTAACTTTGAGAGCCCTGCATTAAAAAATTAAACCCGGGGCCTTTACAATATTTGTTTTTTCTTCATCACGTGCGTGCAGGCCGGATTAAATCACCTGGCCGCCGCAGGGTGATGTTTTTTTGCGATCACCGATTACCGTTTTGCCATGAAAAAACTTTCATTTTTAATCCTCGTCATCATTTACGGGCTTGGTGCAAGTCCCGTACTCGCCCAGCAGAAACAACGAACTTATTGTAACCCGATCAACATTGATTACGGTTATACGCCTATACCCAATTTTGCTACAGAGGGTCGTCACAGGGCGACCGCCGATCCGGTGATCACCATGTATAAAGGCGACTACTACCTGTTTTCCACTAATCAGTGGGGCTACTGGTGGAGCCATGACATGTACCACTGGCATTTCGTACTGCGTCATTTTCTAAGGCCTGAACACAAGGTGTATGACGATCTTTGTGCGCCTGCCGTTTGGGTACAGGGAGACACCCTCCTTGTTTTCGGATCGACCTACTCATCAAACTTCCCTATCTGGATGAGCACAAACCCAAAGGCAAATGAATGGAAAGAAGCTATCCATGAGTTTGAACCGGGCGGCTGGGACCCTGATTTCTTCCGCGACGACGACGGCAAACTGTACATGTATAATGGCAGCAGCAACACCTACCCTATTTATGGTGCCGAGATCGATCCCAAAACTTTTCATTTAAAAGGATACCGCAAAGAAATGTACTTCCTGCAGCAGTACCGTTACGGCTGGCAGCGTTTTGGTGAGTATATGGACAATACCTTTTTGGATCCCTTTATTGAAGGCTCGTGGATGACCAAACATAACGGCAAATATTACCTGCAATATGGCGCTCCGGGTACGGAGTTTAGCGGCTACGCCGACGGCGTGATCGTCGGTGACAACCCGCTCGGGCCGTTTACGCCGCAAAGTATGCCTTTCAGTTATAAACCGGGCGGCTTTGCGCGTGGCGCCGGTCACGGCAGCACCTACACCGACGCATGGGGAAATTACTGGCATATATCAACAATGGTCATCGGCGTAAAAAACAGCTTTGAGCGGCGGCTCGGTATCTGGCCTGCCGGGTTTGATAAGGACGATGTGTTGTATTGCAATACGGCGTTCGGTGATTATCCGACTTATCTTCCTGACGGAAAATCCGATCATTTACAAAGCCGCTTTACAGGGTGGATGCTGCTTAATTATAATAAGCCGGTGACGGTATCATCCACACTCGGCGGCTACATGCCGAACAACGCGGTGGATGAAAACATAAAAACCTACTGGAGCGCAAAAACTGCCGGCGCGAACGAATGGATCGAAACCGATCTGGGTAATGAAAGTACGGTAAACGCGGTACAGATAAACTACGCCGATCAGGATGCAACGATATTGGGAAAAGCGACTGATACTTACACGCAGTACAGATTATATTACTCGTCCGACAATAAAAACTGGAAAATACTGGCCGACAAAAGCAAAAACAAAACCGATGTTCCGCATGACTATGTCGAACTTGATTCGCCCGTAAAGGCCCGTTACATCAGGCTGGAAAATATCCACATGCCTACCGGGAAATTTGCCATCAGCGGTCTTCGTGTATTTGGCAACGGGGGCGGCGCAAAACCCGACACCGTAAAAGGATTTATTGTCCTCCGTACGGAGAAGGATAAGCGCAGCGCCTGGATAAAATGGCAAACTGTAGATAACGCTTTTGCCTACAATATTTATACGGGCGTTGCGCCTGATAAGCTTTATAACTGCATTATGGTATATTCCGCTAACGATTACTTTTTCAAGGCAATGGATAAGGAAAAACCTTACTATTTCCAGATCGAGGCCATCAATGAAAATGGCGTGTCTGCAAGAACAAAAGTGATGAAAGTAGAATAAACAGAAAGGGTGTGATATCAGGTAAAGATTGCTTTTTCAAACATAAAGCATACATTTACGGTTAAATAAAGCTGAAGTCGTATGGCTTTAGCTTTACATTTAATATCTGCCTGTATATGATGCTTAAAAATAAAATCTCATCGGCTTTATGCTTATTGGTTCTCTTACTCCCTGTTTTATCGATGGCGCAGGATAAATCATTGTTTGACAGGGGTACATTTATATCAAAGGGCGATACGCTTCCGTATCGCATTTTATTCCCCAAAAACTTCGATCCTCAAAAAAAATATCCGCTGATCATGGTACTGCATGGTGCAGGCGAACGCGGAAACGATAATAAGGCGCAGTTGGCTTATGGCACAAATACATTTCTGAAAGATACCATTCGTGAAAAATATGCCGCCTTTGTGGTGTATCCGCAATGCCCCGCAAACGGCTGGTGGGCTAACAATAAATTTGAGCAGGACTCGGTAACCCATAAAACCCTTTTTATATTCCAGGCGGATGCGCCCCCGACGGAAGCCATGAAAAGCCTTTTAGGTTTGGTTGATGAACTGCTTGATAAGCCTTATATCGATAAGCATAGGGTTTATGTAGGCGGATTATCCATGGGTGGCATGGGAACTTATGAGATCATTGCCCGCAAGCCGAAGGTTTTTGCAGCTGCATTTGCTATCTGTGGCGGCGACAACACCCTGAATGCAAAAAAATATGCTAAAAAGGTGCCTTTATGGATATTTCACGGCGCTAAGGACAGTGTCGTTCCCTTCAGCCATTCTGAGTCTATGGTCACGGCGATCAGGGATGCAGGAGGCGATCCAAAATTTACAGTTTATCCGAACGATGATCACAATAGCTGGGACGATGCTTTCAGAGAACCTTTGTTAATCCCCTGGCTGTTCTCACACCGGAAATAAACTAAAGCCACAGCCGTTGAATAACATACCCGTTATTTCGAGCGATAGCGGGAAGTCCTGCCCTGAACGACAGGGAGGTGAAAGTAACATATAGTTTGGCGTCATCGCGAGCGCAACGCCGCGATCTCGTCGTACCCCCCGGTCTGCCTGCACTCATTACGACAAGACATTTACACTCAAAAAATATTTCGAACGAATGTAAGAAATCTTACCCTTATTCCGCAGTTGTATCATCACCCTGCTTCGGAGGGGTACCCTCTCCGGTCTTAGGCTTCATTTTAAACTTCGGAACATAGGCAGGCTTAGACGCGGCTTCATCGCTCTTTTCGGGCGAGGTTTCTTCCTCCGCGAGTGGCTTTGGTTTCGCCTTAAACCGTGGAACAAACCCTGCGGGTTTATTCGCCGCTGACTCCGCGGCATCGGCAGATTTTACCGGCTCATCTGCGGGGACTTCACTCTTACTCTCCGCTGCGGGTTTGGCAATATTCGCCGCCCGAAATTTAGGCGTAAAACCCATTTTAGGTTTGGCGGGGGCCTGTTCACTGAGGCTTTCCGTAATGGTCTGTTCCGCAATCGGGTTTGCGATATGTGGCTTTTCAGTTTTTATTTCGGGGGGCAGCGGATACTCCCTCCTTTTTTTGTTGAACCAATATTTTTTGGTATGATCGAAGCTCTTTTCGCCCATTTGTTCATAATGAGTTTTAAATTCAGAAAACAAACCCGGTTCAGCCTTATGCAAAGCTGCCAGGTCTATCCTCTTCTTTTTAAAAAACTCATCAAAAGTTAACATCAAGGTCTATTTTATTAAAACGGATGCCTTTCTCGGTCTGAGTCCAGTCCTCCCGTTCTTCGTCCGTCGCATTTTGCAGCTTAGGAAAGAATTCAAGGGGGAAGACCTGCTGTTTGCCGCCTTCCTTTTCAACCAGCAGGAGGCCGTTGGCAAAAGTAACCTTTACCTTTTTTTCTTCCTTACGTGATGTAAACAGTGGCATTTCCTTACTAATTTAATCAAGACCTCTCCAAAAGAGCAATTTTACTCCGCCATATTGTGATATACCGCCTGCACGTCGTCATCCTCTTCGAGTTTATCGATCAGTTTCAGCACATCTGCAGACTGTTCCTCATTAACCTCATGGAATGATTGTGCGATACGTTCAAGTTTCGCCGATTTAGTTTCTATTCCTGCTTCTTCAAGCGCTTTCTGCATCTTTCCAAAATCTTCAAAAGCGGTATGAATAACTGCGATATCATTGCCTTCTTCATCAGCCTCAACAAAAAGGTCTTCCAGCCCCGCGTCGATCAGTTCAAATTCCAGTTCCTCAAGATCGCGATCTCCGGGTTCAAAGGTAAACACCGATTTACGGGAAAAAATAAAATCCAGTGAGCCTGTTTTACCCAGGGTACCACCCGTCTTGGTAAAGTAGCTTCTCACATTGGCAACCGTACGGTTGGTATTGTCGGTAGCGGTTTCAACCAACACGGCTACACCATGCGGTGCATATCCCTCGTAAACCAGTTCTTCGTAATCGCCTGCGTCCTTGTTGGAGGCGCGTTTGATCGCAGCTTCCACCCTGTCTTTGGGCATGTTTACCGCTTTCGCGTTCTGTATAGCGGTTCTAAGTCGTGAGTTGGCGTCCGGATTAGGACCTCCGGCTTTCACAGCCATCGCAATTTCTTTCCCTAAACGGGTAAACTGGACCGCCATTTTGGCCCAACGCTTAAATTTTCTCTCTTTACGAAATTCAAATGCTCTTCCCATGATTTTAATTTAGTCCCTTGTCTGTCGTCGATATTCCGACACGGAAAAATCCGTGAATTGTGGTTTATCAACCACGGACAAGGCGAATATAGTATAGTTTTATTAAATGACCGTTTTTAAATTTGTCAGCATATCTTCCACCATTTTAGGCAGATCATACTCCAGATTCCAGCCCCAGTCCTTTTGTGCATAGCTATCGTCGATAGATTTAGGCCAGCTATCGGCAATTGCCTGCCGCGGATCGTTGGAAGCATAGCTTATTTCAAAGCCGGGAATATGTTTCTTAATTTCGGTTGCCAGTTGCTCCGGGGTAAAGCTGATACCTCCAAGATTATAGGACGATCGGATGGTGAGATTCTCTGCAGGAGCATCCATCAGCGTAATGGTAGCGCGTATGGCATCGTCCATATACATCATCGGCAAGGCCGTGTTCGCAGAAAGGAAACTCTCATACGATCCTGTTTTTAATGCCTCGTGAAAAATGTGAACGGCGTAATCGGTTGTGCCGCCTCCGGGGTTAGCCCGCCAGCCTATCAGTCCCGGGTAGCGGATGCTGCGAACATCCAGTCCGTATTTTGTGAAATAGTATTCGCACCAGCGCTCACCCGCCAGCTTGCTGAAACCATAAACCGTGTTAGGATCCATGACGCAAAACTGGGGTGTATCATTTTGCGGCGAATGCGGCCCGAATACGGCTATAGAGCTTGGCCAGAAAACTTTCTCCACCTTAAACTCAACCGCAAAATCCAGCACGTGCAGTAAACCGGTCATGTTCAGATCCCAGGCAGCTTTGGGCTTTTGCTCTCCTACTGCCGAGAGAATGGCCGCTAACAAATAAACCTGCGTCGGGCGGTGCTTATCGAATATATGATGGAGATTATCACTGTCAAGCACGTTGGCCAGTTCATAAGGACCGCTGTTTCTGATGGCATACGCAGGGCTCCTGATATCGGACGCAATTACGGCCTCCGCCCCGTGAATATTTCTCAATGCCTTTACCAGTTCGGTGCCAATTTGTCCGTTGGCGCCGATAATTAATATCTTTTCGCTCATGAGTGCCAGTTTACCCGGCAAAGGTAAAAAATTGAGCGAAATGATTGTGTGCAGTCTAAGATTGCGACCGGTGTTTTAACCTAAAATATCCTGATTAACGAATATAAATACAAAAACCGCAACTACAGCAAGGACAAAATACAAAGCTGTATTGCGTTTGGCCTGAATTATGTCCGGTATTTTACCGCTGTCTTTGATTTTTGCGAACCGCAAACGGTAACGAAAAGAAAGGACCAAGAGTAAAACAGATAGAAAAATAAGTACGTAATTCATTGAAGTTAGCTCCTTAAAAATTGTTCAAAGATAGTAATACAAAAATTAATTAAAATTGTTTAATTAAAAGTTAATCAAATACATATACGTTTATTAATGGACGAACGTTACAAGCATTAAAAAAATTCGCATCTTTGTAGCTAATTTTAATTTATATAACAATTTAAAAATGAAAGTCGCAGTTGTTGGTGCCACAGGTTTAGTAGGCACTAAAATGTTGCAGGTTCTTGAAGAACGCAACTTCCCCGTTACAGAATTATTTCCGGTTGCTTCCGAGAAAAGTGTTGGTAAGGAAATCACTTTTAAGGGTAAGCAGTATAAGGTTGTTTCTGTTGAGGATGCGATAAAACAGAAGCCCGACGTCGCCATTTTTTCGGCGGGGGGCAGTACTTCACTGGCGCAGGCACCGCTTTTTGCAGCGGCTGGCACTACAGTTATTGACAATTCATCGGCATGGCGTATGGATCCTACCAAAAAACTGGTGGTACCGGAGGTGAACGCAGATGTGCTGACTGCTGATGACAAGATCATAGCAAACCCGAATTGCTCAACAATACAGATGGTCGTTACATTAAAACCGCTGCATGAGAAATATAAGATAAAAAGAGTGGTAGTATCAACCTATCAGTCGGTAACCGGCACTGGCGTAAAAGCGGTTGACCAGTTGTTTAACGAACGCAAAGGTGTTGACGGTCCGAAAGTTTATCCATATCAGATCGACCTGAACGTATTGCCACATATCGATGTATTTACCGAAAACGGCTACACCAAGGAAGAAATGAAAATGGTGAACGAAACCAAAAAGATCATGGGCGACGACAGCATCCGCGTTACAGCCACTACCGTACGCATCCCGGTAATGGGCGGCCACTCAGAATCGGTGAACATCGAATTTGAAAATGACTTCGATCTGAATGAGGTTCGTGATCTGCTGGCTAAATCGCCCGGCATTGTGGTAGTGGACGATGTTGCCAACCTGAAATACCCGATGCCGTTGGATGCGCATGACAAGGATGAGGTTTTTGTAGGCCGTATGCGTCGCGATGAGAGTCAGGAAAAAACCCTGAATTGCTGGATCGTGTCGGATAACCTGCGTAAAGGCGCAGCTACCAATGCTGTTCAGATAGCAGAATATTTAGCCGCAAAACATTTGATCGGCGCTGAAGTGGTTGCTTAACCAGATTAAATTTATCGGGTTGATCAGTTCGGCCCGCTGTATTGAATACATAAATTATGGGGATGATCGAAGGATTGTCCCTATTTTTGTGGAACGATTTTACAAATGAAAGCCTTAAAGTTATTGATCTGCCTGATTTTGGTTTTTCCTCTCTGTTCGGTTGCTCAAACGTCCGGAATGATTGAAAGTGAATTATTAAAGTCCTTCAAAAAAATAGATTACAACAACGATGACAATTTCGCAGCAAATGAACTTTTTGGTAAAAAGCTGCGTGCAATAGCATCTCAATACCCGGCAACCATTGCCCAAAAATTCCCGCTCCTGGAAAAAGCAGGACTGGATATCGCAACATCGGACGACGGGCTTTTCAGAATTTACTCATGGGATACCTGGACAGGCGGAACCATGCACTTTTTTGAGAACGTTTTGCAATATAAGACAGGGGCAAAAACCGTCGCCTTGCTTGACACCCCAAAAGACGAAAGCGACAACCGTCCGAATTACAAAAAGATCTACACACTTAAAACGCCGGGACAAACTTATTATCTCTGCACCTACCAAACTATTGCCTCTTCAAAGGATGTAGGCCAGGGTTTGCAGGTATTCGCCATAGAGAATGGAAAACTGAATAACGACGTTAAGCTGATAAAGTCACAGGGAAAGTTGCAAAGCCAGCTGTATTATGATTTTGACTTCTTTTCCGTAGCGGACTGGAAAGTTCGTCCCTCCATTAATTACGATGCCGCCACCCAGACCATTCATCTGCCGCAAGTTGCCGCTAATGGCAGCGTAACCCACAAAGAGATACGTTATAAGTTTAATGGCAGCTTTTTCGAGATCATAAAAAACTGAGAGCTGGAACTGTTAAGGCGCATTCAGCCTCATTATAACTTAATTTTATAACGTTTCGTTATCTTTGAAATCGTTATGATCTCCTTTGCGCATCGTGTTTTTTTAGAAGTAGCTGCTAACCTGAGTTTTAGCAAAGCGGCGCAGGTACTTTTTGTTACGCAGCCTGCCATCAGCAAACATATTAAGGCGCTGGAGGATCAGTATAAGGTTCCGCTTTTTGAGCGTAAGGGAAATAGTATATTATTAACTGAAGCCGGGCGCAAACTGAATGAATATCTTTTGCAGGCAACGGAAATAGAACGCAAGATCGAGTACGATCTGTCGGTCCTGAGCAGTCTTTCGCAGGCTACGGGTCATTTGCGACTTGGTGCAAGCACTACCATAGCACTTTATATCCTGCCATCCACCTTATCCGGATTTCAGCGCGAATACCCCAACGTTGACGTTCAGCTGGTGAACCGGAATTCGGAGTATATTTTAAATGCGCTGCTTAACCACGAGGTAGATATAGGCATCATTGAAGTGGATAACAAACTTACTACCGTATCTTATAAACCTTTTATCAGCGATGAGGTGATCCCGGTGTGTTCGGCAAAAAGTCCGTTGGCTGGGAAATCATTGACACTGAAACAATTTTTAAAGACGCCGCTTGCGCTGCGTGAACGGGGCTCCGGCACGCTGGATGCACTCTTAAAGTCGTTGTCCGGGTTGCATATTAAACCAGCGGACCTGTCGGTAAAAATACGGCTGGGCGGAACAGAAGCGCTGAAAAACTTCCTGCTGGCCGACCAATGTCTTGGCTTTATGCCGCGTCCTTCCATACTGCGCGAATTGAGCGAAGGCGATCTGGTCGAGGTACCTGTTGAAGGCCTGAAGATCACCCGCGACTTTTATTTTATACGCAGGAAAGGTACCGAGGATTATGGCCTCACCAGCAACTTTATCAGTTATGCCCTGCATCATGTTGGCAGTATTCCGTCGGTTACCAGTCTCTGGTAGATGATCGAACATCTGATAATAAGATATAAAAACAGGGCGGTAATACGTCCGGTGGTAAATATTTGCTGAAACCTGTTAATTTACAGGTATCCCGGCAGTGTATCATCTCCTATATTTACAAGCCGTAAAATATGCTATATTTCCCGCGGCAACCCTAATCAGATGACTATGGCTTTCAACGACGCTTCAAACTTTTTTAAAAAAACGTTAACCCGGCTGGCATTTCTGCTTGCGATTACCGGAACATCGCTACCCGTCAGTGCGCAAACGCCTGAACAAAAATCCGCCCTGTACGAGCAGGCCAGCGAGGTATCCGGGCTAATTATCCGGTACGGGCAGGACATGAACGCCATTCGTGATTTTTATTCACCCTATACCGCCATCGACGGCTATGAAAATCAGTCGGTACAGACATCACCCTATGAACGTAAGCGACTGAATGATATCTGCAACGATTATCTCGAACAACTCAAAAAATCCGACTTTGATAACATGAGTATTTACGGCAAAGTGGACTATATCCTGCTGAAGAAACAGATAGTATATGATCTTGGGGCCTTAAAGCTTGACGAAGACGAATACAACAAAGTAGCCGCTTATATTCCTTTTGCTGATGATATTTACCAGCTGGAAGCCAAACGACGCAGGGGCATATCGCTCGACGGCCAGCAAGTAGGCATGCAACTGGATAACATTTGCAAAGCGGTGAATGCCGCCAAATTATCCTTTGCAAAAATACAATCTATTGATATGCCGCTGGCACGCAAGGGAAAGGCCTCCATTTTGGGCTTGAAGGCGCGCCTTAAAAGTTTTTACGATTTTTACAATGGCTACGACCCCGCCTTTACCTGGTGGGCGCCTAAACCGTACAAAAACCTCGATTCCGCGCTTACCGCTTATGCCGACCTTGTAATGAGCAAAGGCAAGATCAACACCACGCAAAAACCGGATAGCAGCGGCATAAAGGGCGTTCCGGTTGGCCGGGATGAATTGATACGCGAGCTGCAGGCCGAAATGATCCCCTACACTCCGGAAGAACTGATAAAGCTTGCCAACAAGGAATTTGCCTTTTGCGATGCCGAAATGCTGAAGGCCAGCAACGAAATGGGCTTTGGTAACGACTGGCACAAGGCGCTCGAAAAGGTAAAGAACAGCTATGTACCCGCAGGCAAACAGCCTGAAGCCATCCTGAAATTATATAACGATGCCCTCAGCTTTATTAAGGCGCGCGACCTGATCACTATACCGCCCCTTGCCGAAGAAACCTGGGGCATGACGATGATGACGCCGAAGCAGCAGTTGGTAAATCCGTTCTTTCTGGGCGGCAGCGAGATCATCATCAGCTACCCCACCAATACGATGGATGAAGCCGACAAACTGATGAGCATGCGCGGCAATAACCCGTATTTTAGTCGTGGTACGGTACAGCACGAATTGATACCGGGTCATAACCTGCAGTATTTTATGAACAGCCGCTATAAAAGCTATCGTAATATGTTCTACACGCCGTTTTGGATCGAGGGCTGGAGCCTGTACTGGGAGCTGTTGTTATATGACCAGGGATTTGCCAAAACACCGGAAGAACGTATAGGTATGTTGTTTTGGCGTATGCACCGTTGCGCCCGTATTATCTTCTCGCTCAACTATCATTTGGGTAACTGGACGCCGCAGCAATGCATCGACTTTCTGGTTGAACGCGTCGGCCACGAACGAGCCAATGCCGAGGGCGAAGTACGCAGGTCCTTTCAGGGCGGATACAGTCCGCTGTATCAGGTGGCTTACCTGACCGGCGGCCTGCAGCTGATGAGCCTGAAACACGAACTGGTTGACAGCGGCAAAATGACCTACAAGCAGTTTCACGATGCGGTAATGAAGGAAAATACCATGCCGATAGAAATGGTACGGGCTACGCTCATTAATCAACCCCTCACCCGCGACTTTAAAACCCAGTGGAGGTTTTATGATTTTGGGAAATAGAGATCGGAGGCGGAGATTGGTTAAAGCAATGATGGTAGCCTGTATTGTATCGCCGTATTGACGCAACACGCAATACACACGATACAAGAAATCCCTATTCCTTCACCTTGTCCCAGCTATCGCGGTTAAAGGCCAGTACCTTTATCACATTGCCGTTTGCATCTTTGGTGAACTTTAGCGGAAACATGGCCTCTTTATTTAAAAACTCGTTATCGGCTACTGCAATAAAAGGTATCTCCCTGTTGTCCCAAAGCTGTTTAAGCATAAGGCCATCGGCAGTGGGGGTTATCGTTAAAAAGGTGCCCTTTCTTTGGTCAAATTCATACTTGCCCGCATAGGCCTGCAGCTCATCGGCGGTAAGTTTAAGCGCCTTTACGGGCACATAGTTTTTAACCCTTATCAGCTCGTCCTTATCTGCTACGGCAGCCCCGGTAATTTCGCCCGAAGCATTTTTGGTGAATCTAATGGGTACAGTTTCATCGCCATCATCATCCATGGTTTCAAAATCAAGATCGGTTTTACGGGTTAATACAAACTGCTTGTCGGCATCAATAGTTTTGGCGAGCAGGGTTTTATTAACCACTGTAATTTGTATGTAGCTATACTTGTTGCTCTTTAGCTGATAAATACCTTCAAAAGCTTTCATGGGGGTGCTATCGGCTACGGCTGTTATAACGGCCGCTGTACCGGCTTTTGCGGTATTAACCAAACACAGGCTTAATGCAAAAAATGGCAGCAATAGTACATACCTGTACATCCGTCGGGTGTAATTTCTTTTTAGGTTGATCATCTTGATGAGGTTTATTTTACTGATAACGTGCGAATTGTGGTTTAAGTATGGGATGAACAGGGTGGCGTTAAAGTTTAGTTCACGGTGCGTTTTGAAGCCGCCCGATGCTGTATCGGGTGTATCGCCGCACGGGGTAATACAGTGATACAGTACAGTGGTGTAAAGGGGTTGTCTTAATTCATCTCCTTATAAAAGCGTCAAAGCTGACGTAATGTAAGATTCACATTTAAAATTACCCTAAACTTATTTTTATAATTATTTGCAATAATTATTATTTATCCATTACTTTGAATAACAAAGTACTTTCAAGTGGAAGAAAAAGAAATACAAGACCAGTTGGCTTCTATCCGGAGCCTGATGGAGCGCTCTTCAAAATTCATATCCCTTAGCGGCTTGTCAGGCGTGCTGGCAGGTGTTTATGCCCTCGTCGCCGCGGGCTTTGCCTGGACGATCCTTTACAACGGCACGTCCCGTAGTTATACGGCGGCTGATATACAAACCAACGGGCAACCGGTTTATACCCTTCTTTTTATAGCGATCCTTGTGCTGGCGCTCTCGCTTGGCACCGGGGTATTGCTTACCATACGCAAAGCTAAGCGCAAGGGGCAGCCGGTATGGGGAAAGATCAGCCGGGCGTTGCTCTTCCATATGGCGACGCCGCTCTTCTCCGGCGGACTGCTGATACTGATTTTGATCTTCAGAGGCTATTATGGCATTGTGTCGCCTGCATCGCTTATCTTTTACGGACTGGCCCTCGTGAGCGCCAGCAACTTTACATTCATACTGGTCAGATATCTCGGGCTTTGCGAAATTGCGCTCGGTCTTATTGCCGCTTGTTTACCCGGCTATGGTTTATTATTTTGGGCGATTGGATTTGGTGTGCTGCATATTATCTACGGCAGCGTGATGTACTTAAAATACGATAAGTGAAAGTCCCTTTTGAGAAACTTGATAAGGCGTTTGAGAACCGCCTAAGGCTGCAGATCATGAGCGTGCTGATGGTGAACGACCGGTATGACTTTAACTCGCTTAAGGAACTGCTGGATACCACCGACGGTAACCTCGCGTCGCACCTTAAAGCACTCGAAAAGGAGGAATACATCATAGTGCATAAGTCCTTCCTGGGGCGTAAACCGAACACGACCTATGAATCGACGGAAAAAGGGAAGGCCGCTTTTAAGCAACATCTCGACGCACTTGAACAGCTGATCAGGCAACAAAAGAGTAAATAATTTTTTTTATCTATAAACTTTGAAATACAAAGTACTTTTAAATAATCAATCATGACAGAACAAACAGAAAGAGGCGGCATTTTCAACTGGCTCCAGGAGTCGGTAACCCTGAAACTGGTTTTTATCGGTTTCCTTATTATAATACTGCTGATACCCTCGTCACTCGTACAAAACCTGATCAACGAGCGCGCGGGCAGGCAGGACGAAATGATGAAGGACGTGTCGGACAAATGGTCAGGCAGTCAATTGGTGCGCGGGCCGGTACTGGCAATTCCCTATAAAAAACATATAAAGTTCACAGATGAAAGCAACAGGCAGGTTGAAAAAGATGTGATCGAAAATTTATATGTACTGCCCGACAACCTGCACATCAGCACAAGCCTGAAAACGCAGATATTGCACCGCGGAATATTTAAGGTAGTAGTTTACAACACCGTACTGCGGATCTCTGGAAATTTCGCTCCGGCCGACTTAAACGCCGTTGGCTTGCTGCCCGATCAGCTACTACCCGAAAAAGGCCGCGTCGCCTTCAGCATTTCCGACCTGAAAGGCCTAAAAACCAACCCGGTAATAAACATTGCGGGCCAATCGGTCCAGGCCGAGCCTATTTTCGACGGCAAGTCTCCTTTTGAAAGCGGATTACAGGGCAGCGTTAACCTGTCGGCTGCAAAAACCGGTGAGATTCCCTTTGACTTTTCGCTTGATTTAAAGGGCAGTGAGGAACTAACCTTTTTGCATCTGGGAAAGACAACCGAAGTAGAGGCAAAGGGCGATTGGGGCAGTCCAAGTTTTGATGGCCGTTACCTGCCCGACACACGGACGATCGACAGCGGCGGCTTTTCGGCTAAATGGCGAATGCTGTATTATAACCGCCCCTATCCCCAGCAATGGACAGGTAACGACACCCTGCTAAGTGATGAAAAGAAAGAGGCCGATGCTTCTTTTGGCATCAGGCTTCGCCTCCCGGTCGATCAATATCAAAAAACAACGCGCACCAGCAAGTATGCTTTATTGATCATCGTGCTGACCTTTATTTCCCTCTTTCTAACCGAAGTTATCCGTAAACAGCGCATCCACATCTTCAACTACCTGCTTATCGGTGTGGCGATGGTCATTTATTATTCGCTCCTGCTCTCGTTCTCGGAGCAGATTGGCTTTAATGCGGCCTACGTAGTGGCCTCGGTTGCTACAGTGGGTCTGATCACGGCATTTATTGGCTCCCTGCTCAGCAACAGAACGGCGGCCATGCTGTTTGGCTTTATCCTGACGGTATTTTACACTTTCATCTTTGTCATTATTCAACTCGAAGATTTCGCTTTGATCATTGGCAGTATCGCACTGTTTATAATCATCGGCATGTTGATGTATTTCTCGCGAAAAATCAACTGGGAAAGGCAATAAGATTTATTAATCATTAACCATATCGCAATGCACACGAACAATTATTGGATAGCTTATTTTAGGCAGAATCTCCAAAAACAAAGGATTAACTGGCAACTGGAACCGAATATAAGTCCTGAAGAGACTTCTGTGATATTAAAATCCCTGCAGGCATGGCAGCTTGGCGAAACCTCGGAAGGCCGTCAGCTAATTGCCGCCTCAGAAAAATATGCGCTTAAGACCAATCAATCGGATTATGTTGATGCCATCAGATTATTTATCAGAGAAGAACAAAAGCACGGCAACAATTTGGGTATGTATTTAGACCGCATCGGCAAACCGCGGGTAAAAAAAGACTGGGGAGACAGTCTTTTCAGGAAAGTGCGGCACCTCAATACCAGTATGGAATCGTGGACGCTGGCCGTTATAACGGTGGAAAGTGCGGCGCAAATATTTTACCAGGCGCTTAAGGATGCCACGGGTTGCGGATTACTAAAACAAATCTGCACGGATATACTGATTGACGAAGCTTATCATATCACTTTCCAGACAGAAAGATTGGCGGCGATCTTTCTGAATAAAACTCCATTTGAAAAAAGCTGGCGAAGGGTATTGTATAAATACTTCTTCATGTCCACATCGTTGCTGATATGGTTTGCCAATCGCCGCTTGTTTAAGGCCGGAGGTAACACCTTTGGAATTTATATGAAAAAAATGAGACTGAAATATGTAAGGACGGTCAGAAAAGCGACCCTAAAATCAACCACTAAAAATATAAACCGGATATTATTAAAATATGAATACTGAAGATGTTTCTGCAGAAGAGTGGTGGCGGTTTAACCGGCTTAAATACAATAAAGGGTTGATTATCGCTGGTTTTATTGCCTTCCTTCTCTATTGCGCACTTGGTGAGATCATTATTGCACGCCATGAAGAGTTTGAGGAAACGATCTTTGAAATGATTTTTCAGGGTGGCTTGTATTTTATAATGATATTGATCGCTAATATCTTTTATTCGCTCGGTTGCGTAATAGACAAGTTGTTTAATACAAAAAACAGTCACCCCTTTAGGGAACGTTTGTTTGCATTGGGGTACTGGTTTTCTGTTTCATTGCCCATTATTTTCATTCTTTATATAATGGCAATACATTATTAATAAAATCCGTTTTTGCTACAACTTTCGCAAATCTGTCGCATCTCCGGCAAAACGCTTACCTTTGCAGCCTGATGAATAAAGCTGCTAAAAATAAGTTTTTTGAGGACGTCGAAGTTATAGACGTTGCCGAGGAAGGAAAGGGTGTTGGCAAGGCCGATGATTTTGTGATCTTTATAGAAAAGGCAGTCCCCGGCGACATAGCCGATGTGCAGGTTTACCGCAGTAAGAAGAATTTTGGCGAAGGCAAAATAGCCCAACTGAGAAAGCCGTCGGAATATCGCACGCAACCATTTTGTGAGCATTTCGGCACCTGCGGCGGCTGCAAATGGCAGCACATGACCTATGAGGCGCAGCTGAAATTCAAACAGAAATCCGTTGCTGATGCCCTTAGCCGCATCGCAAAGATCGATGTTAGCAGTATGAGTGCAATCGTCCCCTCCCCTGCTGATAAATATTACCGCAACAAACTGGAATATACCTTCAGTAATAAACGCTGGCTTAACGATGGCGAAAACCGCGATAACGTGCAGCTGAATATGAATGCGCTTGGTTTTCATATACCGGGGAGGTTTGACAAGATACTGGATATCCATCATTGCTGGCTGCAGGCAGAGCCTTCCAATTCACTGCGAAATTCCATTCGTGATTTTGTACTGGAAAAAGGCTATTCGTTTTATGATCTGAAACATCATGAGGGCGCACTGCGGAACCTGATCGTACGCACGTCATCAACCGGGGAGATAATGGTGATCGTGGTCTTCGCTTACGCCGAAGAACAGGACGTGAATCAGCTGATGAACTACATCGCTGACAATTTCCCTGAGATCACCTCGCTGCTGTATATTATCAATCAGAAAAAGAACGATACCATTTTTGACCAGGAGGTAATAACTTACAAAGGGCCTGAGTTTATTTACGAAGAAATGAACGGCATCCGGTTCCGGATCGGTCCCAAATCTTTTTACCAGACCAATTCCGCGCAGGCGTTAAAACTATATGAGATAACCCGGGATTTTGCCGGATTTAGGGGTGATGAACTGGTTTACGACCTTTATACCGGCGCGGGCACCATCGCCAACTTTATTGCGGGTCACGTTCGGCAGGTCGTTGGTGTTGAATATGTACCATCGGCTATTGAAGACGCGAAGATCAATTCGGCGATCAACAATATCACCAACACTAACTTTTTCGCAGGCGACATGAAGGACGTACTCGTCCCTGAATTTATTGCGGAGCACGGCAAACCGAATGTGATCATTACCGATCCGCCAAGAGCCGGAATGCACCCTGATGTAGTCGCCCGACTGATGGAAATTGAAGCGCAGAAAATAGTTTATGTAAGCTGCAATGCGGCTACTCAGGCACGCGATCTCCAGGTACTTGCCGAAAAATACGCGGTGGTAAAAATTCAGCCGGTTGATATGTTTCCGCATACGCAGCACGTAGAAAATGTGGTATTATTAACACTAAAATAACCGGACAGGCATAAACGATACAGAACATGAAACCGGAAGAACTTTTTAACGAAGACAGGGGAAACGGAAGCGCAGCCAGGAAAGAAAGCCCGCTTTTAAGTCTGGAAAAAGACCTCAAATTTTTCAACGAGTCAATTCACGAGGTGGCGATGGAGATCATGGTGGAGGGCTTGTCCAACTATCCCATTTTCATAGCCCATCAGCACGAAGTTAATTTAGGAGAACTGATCCTTGACCGCCACGACCTGAATACTGAATGGAGCGTTCATGCTTCGACACTGGAGGAGTTTGTACAAAAAGGAGTAATAAAGGAAATATTG
Source organism: Mucilaginibacter sp. (assembly GCA_035547875.1). Taxonomy (GTDB): domain Bacteria; phylum Bacteroidota; class Bacteroidia; order Sphingobacteriales; family Sphingobacteriaceae; genus Mucilaginibacter. Next base: position 27,178 of record DASZTX010000057.1, read on the forward strand.
AAAGAACGCTTTATCAGTAACTACAAAAACCCGCACGATTATATGTGTGTTTTTGTGATCGTTCCGGAGGGTGCTAATTTTGTTTACTTTCCTTACGCAAAAGGATAAATTTCCATAGATTTGTTACGTGCGGCACCATATCTCAGAAGGATGCTACATGAGAGCCTGAAACACAAAAGGCCCTGCGGCTGCATCAGTAAATGATCAAAACACACAGAAAAAAATGTCTGACAAACATCTTCTTATACTAAATCAAAAGCAGATACAGCAAAAGATTGACCGCATAGCCTACCAGATACTGGAGGATAATTTTGATGAGCAGGAAGTGATGATTGCAGGCATTCTGCCAAGCGGCGATAAGATTGCGCGACGGTTAAAGGCAATACTGGATAACATCGCTCCGTTTAAAACTACCTTTTTGGGCATTCAGCTTGACAAAACCAGTACAAGCCTGAAAGCTACTATAGATTTTGATCTGAATATTTGCAGCAACAAGGTAGTGGTGCTGGTTGATGACGTACTGAACAGCGGCAAAACACTGGCTTATGGCTTTGGCGTTTTCCGGGACGTCCCGCTGAAAAAGTTCCGCACTGCGGTGCTGATCGACCGTAACCATAAAAAATTTCCTGTGATCACTGACTTTGCCGGTATCGCCTTATCAACGGTTTTAAAGGAGTTTGTTGACGTTGTGCTTGATGAAGAAGGTGAAGAAGACGGTGTTTATCTAAGATAAAAGGCCCGCAGATTTTTTTTCCACAGGCCCTCCAGATTTATTTCGTGGCGTTGCCCGCGTTATAATCATTAAAAGCGGCAACTATCGCATCAGCCTCTTCCTGTTTAAATGCAGTCTTTTTTGCCGTAGCGATCATTTTCGCCATCAGGCCTTTCTTTTTGGTCAGGGGTTGGTTGCCATAACCTCCGGCCTTATATTTTTCCCAGACATCGTGGTTATCTTCAAGATATTTTTGCATATCGTAATCAAGCGCATCATGAAATTTGGATTCGTTGTCCTTTTTGGCCAGGATCTTATAACCCATTAACAGATCATTTTTTTGCTTCTGTTTGTATTGTTCTAACCCCTCCTCTGTACCATAATAAGCGTCAAAGTCCTTCGGGTATTGATAAAAGCAATAGGAATTAATCCTGCCGTCGGATAATTTCTCCAGCATGTGATCATTGGAACCCATACTTTTCAGCTGCAGGTTCTCATAATCAACATAATGTACCTTCTCGAATTTTCTTTCGCCTACCTGGTAAAATTTAAGATCGTCCGCCTTGTATTTTTTTGATTTCACATTTGGATCTGCGGCCATCGCAGCGGAATCCTTAAACCATATACGGCGTTGGTTGAACCAGGGCTCGCTGTTGTTAAGTCTAATGGAGCCGGCAATGCGCGTGCCGTTATTCAGAATAATAAAACCGGGCTGATACGCATCCTGTGCCTTTAGCACGGTAAAAAGCAGGCAAAACCCTAAAATAAAAATAAATTTTCTCATAATGACCTGATTGGATTGTGATAGTATTAGTAATAAATTGAGGCTTTATACGCAATGTTTCCAACCGGGTTCCTAAAACGGAGAGATTATTAAAGATTTAACAAATCCTTAACTTTTTTAGGGGTAAGGCTTAATCCATTGGAAATATGGGAGGCCTTTTTATAAAAGGTTTCGCGTTCAGTGAGCTTTTCTGTTATAAAAGCAAGCAGTTCATCGTCATTCTTATCACGGAGTAACGGACGCTTTGCTTTTTGATGCTGCAGACGGTCTGCAAGGCTTTTGGGAGATAGTTCGATGTAAACCGTCTGGCCGTGAGCGTTCATCCAATCCATGTTATCAAAAAAGCAAGGCAACCCTCCCCCCGTCGATACAACAGCACGTTCAGGATAATCCGTCTGCTTTAACACTTCTGACTCCAGTTTGCGAAAGGTATCCTCGCCATAAACACTGAAATATTCAGCGATGGTCATACCCGCCTTTGCCTCCAGGACGTGGTCGAGATCCAAAAAAGGGTAGTTCAGCGTCAAAGCAAGTTTCCGGCCGAGGGTTGTTTTACCACACCCCATAAAACCGACGAGAAAGATAAGGCCTTCGCCTTTTTGTGCTGTTTCCATCAAGCTGTCCAATTGTATATTTCCTGCTAAGCAAGTTTTATCCGCGGGTCAATCCACACGTAGATTATATCTACCAGAATGCTAATCACCACAAAAATAAAGGCAATAAACAAAATAGAACCCATCACCACGGGAAAATCCGACATTTCCAACGCATCCACCGTCGTCTTACCTAAACCGTTGTAGCCAAAAACATATTCTACAAAAAAGGAACCCGCCAGTAATGATGCAAACCAGTTGGCAATAGCAGTGATCACCGGGTTAAGCGCATTTTTTAATGCATGTTTATAAACTATGGTATTATTACTTAAACCTTTGGCCTTTGCCGTCCGGATATAATCTTTGCCAAGTTCATCAAGCATGGCGTTACGGGTAAGCTGCACAATGATTGCCAGCGGACGAAGGCCGAGCGTCACCATAGGCAATATCAGATTGCGCCAGGTGATCACCTCTCCTTTAAACGGATCATAACTGTACAAACTTCCCGACATGTTCAGTCCGGTGTATTTGCTCAGTACAAAGCCGAAAATCCAGGCGATAATAATACCGGCAAAAAAAGATGGCGCAGATACGCCCAGCGTTGAAAAACCGATGGCCATTTTATCAATCCAGGTATTCTGGTTCACGGCGCTGATCACCCCCAGAAATACGCCAATGATGATGGCAAATATCATGGCAGTAGCCGCTAACACCAATGTATTCGGGATCACCTCAAGCAGCAGCCGGGCGACTTCCTTATGGGTTTGATAAGACCGGCGCAGATAAGGCCATTTAAGTGCGATGACTTTGTCAGCAGATACGCTGAACAGTTTAACATAATGATAACGATCCCGTTCTTCCTTATTGTTCAGGTGAATACCAATGGGCGACAGGTCATTAAGATAATAAGCAAACTGCACAGGCACAGGTTTATCCAGCCCGAACTCCTTGCGTATGGCCTGCAATGACTGCACATCGGCGCGTTGTCCCTGTGTCATACGGGCGGGGTCAACCGGGAGGATGTTGAACAGAAAGAAAACGACCACCACCACGCCCAGCATGACTGCCAGCCCGTAAAACAGCTTTCGGACGAGGTAGCTTATCATTTTATTCCTGAAAGTATTTTTTTACCAGGTCATCGTATTTAGGCATCAAATGGTAATGCCATTTATTGATGATCGTTCCGTTCTTTAAAAGCAATATGCCCGGATTGGCGCGAACCATCATTTTTAGCGGCACTTCGTCTGCATAAAATATCTCGAACGCAAGATGATGCTGTTTGGCAAAGGCCTCGGTAAACTGATGGGAGTTCGAGGTGAGCATTACCGTACGGGTATTAAAGTTCTGTGAAAGATTAATCGCCATCGCATTAAGCCGGTCAATCGCCTCTTCATCAGCCTTTGAGAGATTATAAGCGACGATGATCAGGTTATAATACGGATTGCCCAGCAATTCCTTGGTATAATCATTCCCTTCAGCATCCTGAATATACAGATCGTTGATCTTTGGCGTAAAGCCTTTTTTAACCAGCCTGCTTTCCGGCGTACCGACAACCTGCCAGTTGTCATCTTTCCAGATATTGGTTTTCAGGTACTCTGTATTGGTCATCGTTTTGGTTTCGCCGGTCTTTTTATTCTTAAGGTTATAGGTGAGCTCATATTCGTCCGGTTTTGCGCCCGGCGGCGTCTTCATCTCATCGGGGATATTCGCACCTATCTTATAGGGGAGAAAATCAATGAACGGCGAAAAATTGTAGGTATATAAGCCGATACCGACCGCAACAACTGCTGACGCAATCAGCAAATTATCGCCTGTCTTTGCACTAAAAAAAGGCTTTATCGACCGACGGTTAATAAAGAGGATAATGATCAGCAAAAGCAGCATGAGATCTTTGCTGAACGACTGCCAGGGTGTTAAAGGAATGGCGTCGCCGAAACAGCCGCAGGTTTGCACTACCTTGAAATATGCTGAATAGAAGGTCAGAAAAGCGAAGAAGATGATCAGCAGCAGCAAACCCCACGCTACGGACACTGCCCGAACGCCGATCAGCAATGCGAATCCGAGAATAATTTCCAGCGAACACAGGACGATTGACAGGACAAGCGCATAATCGCTCAGAAAATTCATGTGAAACACACCAAAATATTCCTCCAACTTAAAGGAAAATCCCAGTGGGTCATTTATTTTGATGAGGCCTGAAAATATAAAAAGCAGGCCGACAAATATCCGGGCGACCCATACCAGTAGTGATGCAGTTTTGTTTTTCATTTGTTATAACTATCCTAAAAGTTGTAGTTGTTGAAAAGGTTAACCAATTTTAACGCAGATTATTTTTCAACGTTTTTCGACCTCTGGAATGGGTAAATATACATCTTTTAATAAAAAGGCGACATTAAATGCAGGCGGCAGGCTGATCGATCTGAGCACACCCAAAGTGATGGGCATTATCAACCTCACCCCCGACTCTTTTTACGAAGCCAGTCGCAAACAGACTATCGCCGCCGCACTACAACAGGCCGAAAAAATGCTGCAAGATGGCGCTGATTTTTTAGACCTTGGGGCTTACTCGACCCGGCCCGGCGCTGACGAGATTTCAGAACAGGAGGAAACCGACCGCTTGGTACCGGTTGTTGAACAGATCGCCTCAAAATTCCCGGAAGCCGTTATTTCTGTCGATACCTTCCGTGCAAAAGTGGCAGATGCTGCGGTAAAGGGCGGTGCGCACATCATTAACGATATCAGCGGCGGCCAGCTGGACGAACAAATGTTTGCTACCGTCGCGCGGCTTCAGGTACCCTACATTTTGATGCACACCCGGGGCACGCCAAAAACCATGAATGATCTGGCTGACTATGAAGACGTTTTCACCGAAGTGTACGATTATTTAGCTATCCGGTATCATCAGCTAAAAACACTCGGCGTACATGACGTGATCATAGACCCAGGCTTTGGATTTGCTAAAAAACAGGAACATAGTTATGAGCTGATGCGCCGTCTTCAGGATTTCGGGATGCTTGGTCTGCCCGTTCTTGCAGGTGTCTCCCGGAAAAGAATGATCTATAAATTATTGAACGGAACAGCTGCCGATACGCTAAACGGGACAACAGTTTTAAATACTATCGCACTGGAGAAAGGTGCGAACATACTTCGTGTGCATGATGTAAAGGAAGCCGCAGAAGCTGTTAAGCTATGGCAAATGTGTCAATAACTCCAAATCACCGCATGCGGTAATGGTGAGTATCAGCTATTTTAAGCGAACGTAAACAGAAGACAATCCGTCGGCAGCGCTGGTACCAATAACGAGGCTATCGTTTTTCATAAAAAAGACGTCGCCATTTTCAGCATGATCATAATAAATAAAGCTGAATGACCCGGTTGGATAGCTTTTTTCTTCGACGTGAAAGGTGCCCTGCTTTGAAACGCTGCCGCCCGTAAAGAATTTATACGTACTGTCAGAACTGAGCTGCACTATATTGCCGTTTCCCGGCGTATAAACAACACTGGGTTGAAGTCCGCCATCGGTCTGCCGCAATTCCCATTTGGCAAACAGAGAAGAATCTGTCTTTACATCGGCATGTATATTTTCTTTTTTGCAGCTAACAAAAGCCATAGCGAGCAGGATAAAAAACAGTTGCTTTCTCATTTTTTTTGCTATTAATTGGATTTTCTAATGTACAAAGAAGTTACGCCATCGGGAAAGGTGTTTCCGATGGTTAGGGAATCTGCTTTAAGCACGATGAAATCTTTAGTAGTCCGGTCATCAAAGGATATGCCGTCATATCTTACACCGCCAAATAGTACTCCTTTGGGGGATATATGATAAGAGCCCTGGTTATCCTGCTTAAAATCGGTAAAGTGTTTATAGGTGCTGTCAGCATTAAATTGCAACATCGTTCCGTTGCCTGCGGGAAGGTCCTTAGACACACCGGCTATGGTACCTGAATAGTGACGGAGTTCCCATTTCCCGGTAAGATTTGAAGGATTAATGCCGCCTTTTTCACAGCCATTTATAGCTGTCGCCACGCAGATAAAAAGAAGGAAGAATCTCATATCGGGTTTATTTACAGTTATTACGCGGCCAGCATTCCCAACGCTACATGAGAAGCGAAAAATTATTTCCGGAATTATCCCACCAGTTCCATGATCTTCAGGATATCGTCGATATATTCACGGTTGTTGGCGAGCCGGGGCACCTTATGCTGGCCGCCAAGTTTACCCTTTTCCTTCATCCAGTTGAAGAACGTCCCCTCAGGCGCTGTATGTACAGTAGGGCGGCGAAGTGCCAGGTCCTTAAACCGTTTGGCGTCATAATCAGAGTTTATACGGCGAAGTGTTTCGTCAAGTATGTCAACAAATCGGTCAAATTCAGCCGGTTTCCTTTCAAACTCTATCACCCATTCATGAGCGCCGCAGTCATTCCCGTTAAAATAAACAGGCGCAGCGGTATAGTCCCGTATGATCGCACCCGTTTGCTGGCATGCCTCATGCAGGGCCCGCTCCGCATTATCAACGATCAGTTCCTCGCCGAAAGCGTTTATAAAATGCTTGGTACGTCCGGTAATTTGTATCCGGAATGGAGAAAGCGAGGTGAACTTTATCGTATCACCGATCACATAACGCCAGAGCCCTGCATTGGTGCTGATAATTAATGCATAATTTTTGCCCAGTTCGACCTCATCCAGCGTGAGCGTCCTCGGGTTTTCATCATGCAGATATTCAATCGGCAGGAACTCATAAAATATACCGTAGTCGAGCATCAGCAGCATCTCGCCGGGTTCGCGCGTATCCTGAATACCAAAAAAGCCCTCGGACGCATTGTAATTTTCAAGGTAGTACATATCGTCCTTCGGGATCAGTTTTCTGAACTGTTCCCGGTAAGGGGTAAAGTTTACCGCCCCGTGAAAATAAAGTTCCAGGTTCGGCCATACCTCAAGCAGGTTTTTCTTCCCGGTGATCTCCAGTATGCGTTTGAACAGCAGGATATTCCACGTCGGGACGCCGCTGAGGCTGGTCACATTTACGTCTTTGGTTGCCTGCGCTATCTTTTCAATTTTTTCTTCAAAATCCTCGAGTAAGGCAATGTCCATGTGGGGCGTACGATGCAGTTCGGCCCATAGGGGCAGATTTTTCATCAGCACCGCAGACAGGTCACCAAAGGAAGTGTCTGCATGTAACTGGCTCATCTGGTAGCTCCCTCCGAGTGTCAGTATCTTACCCGTAAACATCCGCGCATTGGGATTATTGTTGAAGTAGATGGTAAGCAGATCCTTTCCGCCTTTAAAATGACATTCCTCCAGCGCTTCTTCGCTTACGGGGATAAATTTACTACGGTCGCTTGTGGTGCCGGATGACTTGGCAAACCACCTGATCTCCGACGGCCAGAGTACATTCTGTTCTCCGCGCAACATTCTCTCGATATAAGGTTTCAGCGTGTCATAGGTTTGGATAGGCACGCGCTCCTTAAATTGTTCCAGATGAGTAATGGATTTGTAACCGTATTGCCGCCCCCATTCGGTCTTTTCGGCGCCTGAGATCAGCTGCTCAAACCACTCTTCCTGAACCTCGTTCGGGTATTTCATAAAAAGCTCTATCTGGTGAATACGCTTTTTCATGAACCAGGTAAAAACAGAGTTAAAAATGGTCATAGGCGGTCGTAAAAATATTTTATGTCGAAAGCAAAACTACTCCGGGCTTCCTGCGCAATCTCACTTCGCCGCCTTCTCTTCAAATTTGAATACTTTTCTTTTTAAAACAAAATTCGAGCCGAGGTAAACCTTTCGCACCATCTCATTTGCGGCAAGCACTTCAGGAACACCCGACTCCAGCAACTTACCTTCAAAAAGCAGGTAGGCCCTGTCAGTAATGGACAATGTCTCCTGTACGTTATGGTCAGTGATCAGGATACCTATATTCCTGGTTTTGAGCTTAGCCACCATCGTTTGAATCTCTTCTACGGCAATGGGATCAACACCGGCAAAAGGTTCGTCAAGCAATATAAAGTTTGGTTCCGCAGCGAGGGCGCGGGCAATTTCTGTGCGGCGGCGTTCCCCGCCCGATAAAAGGTCACCCCGGTTGCGGCGCACTTTGTGCAGACTGAATTCATCGATCAGTTCCTCCAACTTTTCTTTCTGGCGTTCCTTCGTCATATCACCCATTTCCAGGACAGCCTTGATATTATCTTCGACGGAAAGCTTTCTGAAAACAGAAGCTTCCTGGGCAAGGTAGCCGATCCCTTTCTGGGCACGCCGATACATCGGGTCACCCGTAATATCTTCGTCGTCCAGAAAGATCCTGCCTTCATTCGGTTTTATCAACCCGACGATCATATAAAACGAGGTTGTCTTACCCGCTCCGTTGGGGCCGAGCAATCCGACAATTTCTCCCTGCGAAACATTGAAGGTAACATCGTTAACAACTGTACGCTGTTTGTAGCGCTTTAATAAGTTTTCTGCTTTTAATATCACGGGATAAGTTTCTTTTAATTTATGCGGCTCAGCAGATCAATCCTCATCTGCAAACCGTATTCCTTTTACATTTAACTGGATCGTCCTCCGTTCGCGCCAAACATTTTCTTCAATGGTATAACACATATCAAAAGGCTCATTCTTTAATAACCGCGGCAGGTATTCCCCATGATTAAAGGCTATACAATCAAATACCGCAGAGTCGCTCTGCATAACAGTCATCTTAACGTGATTACTGCCCACGATATTTGTATATCCGCTAACATACACATTTCTGCTGACGAAAACGGGCGCCATGTTTGCCGGTCCGAACGGGGCAAACTGGTTCAATATCCTGAAAAACCTGCCGTCTATCTGGCTTAAACGCAGTTCTGCCTCAATGAGTATCTGCTGTATCAATTGTTCGGGTTTTATGCTTGCCGCTACCACCTCTTCAAACCTGGCGGCAAATGCCGCCACATTTTCCGGTTGCAAGGTCAGACCTGCGGCATACTTGTGCCCCCCAAACTGTAATAACAGATCACTGCAACCGCAGAGCGCTTCATAAAGGTCAAAATCAAGCACCGAGCGCGCCGACCCGGCGACATGGCCATTAGACCGCGTAAGGATGATCGTGGGCCGGTAATATTTTTCTGTCAGCCGCGAAGCTACGATGCCTATTACCCCCTTGTGCCAGTGCTCGTTGAATAAAACGGTCGATTTCCGTGTCATCAGTTCCTCACTTTGTTCGATCATACTCAGCGCTTCGTCCGTGATGGAAACGTCATGTTCCTTACGCTCCGTATTCCTTAAGTTGATCAGTTCGCTTTTTTCCCTGGCTGCATCTTCTTCGCAGGCAATCAGCAATTCAACGGCGTGTTTGGCATCGTCTATTCTGCCTGCTGCATTAATGCGCGGACCAAGCGCAAAGACCACATCTGATATCGTATAATTATCACCTTTCCCGGCAACATCCATCAGCATCTTAACACCGATGCAGGGGCTGGTATTTATCTGCTGCATTCCGAGAAAGGCCAGCACCCGGTTTTCTCCTGTAATATGAACGATATCACAGGCAATGCTGATCGCAACAAGGTCGAGGTAGCGCTCTATTTTCTCAAAGGGAATATGATTCTTTTCTGAATAGGCCTGAATGAGCTTAAAGCCTATGCCGCATCCGGAAAGCTCTTTATAAGGATAATGGCAATGCTCCTGCTTGGGATCAAGGATGGCAACGGCATCCGGAAGCGTTTCTCCCGGCAAGTGGTGATCGCATATAATAAAATCAATTCCCTTTGAATTGGCATAGGCAATTTTATCCACCGATTTGATGCCGCAGTCCAATGCAATGATTAAAGTGAACCCGTTGGCGGCCGCGTAATCAATGCCCTTTGTCGAAATACCGTAACCTTCCAGATAACGGTCAGGTATGTAGTAATCCAGGTTATCGTAATGGTTCTTAAAAAAACTGTAAACCAGCGCTACTGCGGTCGTGCCGTCCACGTCGTAGTCACCATAGATCAATATCCTTTCATTGCGCGCCATTGCTTCCTCCACACGCAGGATTGCCTGTTCCATACCGGCCATCAGGAAGGGATCATGAAGATGGCGGTAATCCGGCCGGAAGAACAGACGTGCTTCTTCGTAGCTGGTTATCCCCCTGTTTACCAGCAGCGTACTCAAAACTGTGTCGATTTTAAGCGACGAGGCCAACGATTTTACCGTTTCCTGATCAGCTTTGCTCTGTATCGACCACCGTTTATTCATTATCTTTGCGCCTTAAAAAAGGATAAAGATAGGCTTTTGCAGCCAGTCATTTTGCTGCGCAGGGCATAAAAATTAATGTATGGGTCCTGCAGCAATTGATGACTTATTCTATTCCTGTTTTTTTAACGACAAAATCTGCGCATGGAAATATTCACTTTAGCCGAAGGCTCTTATTCTGTTGATGCCAGCAAGAAATTTATCCCGTTTAATCCGGAGACGGATAATCCGAAAGACAGACCAGCCTCTCTCTTTATACACGTTAATCCATTTCTTGTAAAAACTGAAACCGATCTGATTTTACTCGATAGTGGTCTTGGTTACAAGGACACCCGTGACGAGTTGTTTTTGCATCAGCATATCCGCAATGCCGGTTTTGATCCGGAAGATGTGTCGCTTGTTATTATGTCGCACCTGCATTATGATCATTCCGGCGGTTTGGTTGTTGAACGTAACGGCAAACTGGAACCCAGTTTTCCCGGTGCAAAGCATGTGATTCAAAAAAAGGAGTGGGAAAACGCCCTGGCCGGGAGTTCAGGCTCCTATCACAAGGAAATATTCGAGGCGCTTCAGAGGCGGATCGATCTCGCTCTTGTTGACGGAAGCGGGGTTTTTAAACCCGGTATAAGATATGAATTATCAGGCGGGCATTCTCCCTTTCACATGGTGATCTGGATCGAAACGGAAAACGGCAAGTGTTTTTTTGGCGGAGACGAACTGCCTGAGCCTGAGCAACTGATAAGAAAATTTATTGCGAAGTACGATTATGACGGCCGCAGAGCAATGCAGCTTAGGGAACAGTACGGTAAAATAGCCGCAGCAGAAGGCTGGACCTGTTTATTTTACCATGCGAAGACGTTGTGCGAAGGTCGGGTTATTTATAATGAGGAGCATTTTCGCGTAGTTGACGCTTAAGCCGGGTCTTCTACCTTAAACAATTCGACTATTTTTTCAACGTTCAGCGGTTTCGAAATAAAATCTTTTACAAGCGGATAGGAACGGGCTTTGTTGATATCGTTACTGAATACCGACGACGAAATGATATAAATTTTACACTTGCCGGAAGGATCCAGGTTCAGGCGTTTAAATTCATCCAAAAACTCCCACCCATTCATAATGGGCATGTTAATGTCCAGCAGAATATAATCAGGCAGTTTTTCCGGATCAGCTCTCTGAATATCCACCAACTGATCAATAGCATACTTACCATTAAGGCACGCCATGATCTCCGTATTTACGAGCGCTTTCTTTATCAGTTTGATGGAAATGAAGTTATTAATTTCATCATCATCAACGAGTAAAATACTAACGGATCTGCTATTAAATTCCATATAATTAAATTATGATATGCTTTATACGAAACGAAAACCAAAAGGTTATATTCGTTTCAAGAATAAATTGAACAGGATATTTTAACAGAACAAACGAACAGATACTGGGTAAATTCCCCGATTTGCTGGCTAATTGGGCATTTGTTGATTAAAATTAATACATTAGGCTGAAGAATCCAATAGCTTAATATGAAAAAAAGTTTCCTGCTTGTTTTACTGATGGTTAATTTATCAACCATTCTCCTCGCACAAAAAACCCCGGATATCGCTACCGCAACTAAAGGCCTCACCAAATACAACGGATATTTTAATTTTTACTGGGACGAAAATACAGGGCATATTTTTTTAGAGGTGGATAAAATAGGTACTGAGTTTCTATATGTTAACTCGCTCCCCGCAGGTGTTGGTTCAAACGATCTCGGGTTAGACCGGGGACAGATCGGTAACAGCCGCATCGTAAAATTCATAAAAAGCGGACCGAAAATATTGCTCATACAACCCAATTATACTTACCGGGCGATCACAGATAACGCAGACGAAAAAAAATCGGTGGAAGAAGCTTTTGCCCAGTCCGTATTATGGGGTTTTAAGGTAGAGGCAGAGGACGGCAACAAGTTTCTCATCGATTTTACGCCCTTCCTGCTGCGCGACAGCCATGAGATTGGCGACAAACTTGAGGATGCCCGGCAGGGAAGCTACCACCTGGATGAATCGCGCTCGGCAATATATTTACCCAATACACGGGATTTTCCGGACAACTCCGAATTTGAGGCCATCATAACATTGACAGGCAAGGCTAAAGGCAGTGAAATAAGCTCGGTAACACCAGACCCCGACGCAGTTACGGTAAGGATGCATCATTCTTTTATCAAATTACCGGATGATGGATATAAAATAAGGAAGTTTGATCCGCGCTCCGGCTTTTATGATCAGGATTATCTCGACTACGCCACTCCGGTAGATCAGCCCATTGTAAAACGCATGCTCACCCGCCACCGGCTGCAAAAAAAGGACCCGTCTGCGCCGATGAGCGAAGCGGTTAAACCCATAATTTATTATGTTGATCGTGGCGCACCGGAACCCATCAGGACGGCATTGATGGAAGGCGCTTCATGGTGGAATCAGGCGTTTGAGGCGGCGGGTTATAAAAATGCATTTCAGGTGAAGCTTTTGCCTGAAGATGCGGACCCAATGGATATTCGCTACAACATCATCCAATGGGTACACCGTTCAACACGTGGCTGGTCATACGGCGCGTCGATCAATGATCCCAGAACGGGTGAGATCATCAAAGGGCAGGTGTCCTTAGGTTCGCTCCGTGTCCGTCAGGACTTTCTGATCGCTGAGGGGCTGCTGCAGCCTTATGAAGATGGCAAACCGGTAAGCGGCGAAATGATGAAAATGGCATTAGCCCGGCTTCATCAGCTGGCCGCGCATGAAGTTGGACACACGCTGGGGTTGCAGCATAATTTTGCGGCAAGTGCCAATAACCGGGCTTCGGTGATGGATTACCCTCCTCCGGTGTTCACGCTCAAGACCGATGGCACCATCGATCTCTCAAATGCCTATGCCACCGGCATCGGCACCTGGGATAAACGTGCGATCCTCTATGGTTATCAGGATTTCCCCGCAGGGACGAATGAAGATGAAGCGTTAAAAAACATTTTAAACGAGACGCTGAAACAGGGACAATTATTTATAACAGATGAGGATGCCAGACCATCCGGCGGCGCTCATCCGCTCGCCCACTTATGGGACAACGGAAAAAATGCGGCTGACGAGTTAAACCGCCTGATGGATATCCGAAAGCATCTGCTGGATAATTTCTCGGAAAAATCGATCAGGCAGGGTGCTCCGATGGCAACCATCGAAGAAGCGTTAGTGCCGATTTACCTGATGCACAGATACCAGGTGGAAGCTGCATCGAAAATGCTTGGGGGACTTTATTACACCTACGCGGTCAAAAACGACGGCCAGACCGTTACGCGTTTTATCCCGCCCGCTGAACAGTGGAAGGCCTTTAACGCATTGATGCGGACCATCAGCCCGGATGCGCTGGCTTTACCGGAAAGCGTGATCGAAAAAATTCCACCGCGACCGGATGGTTACCCGCGTACCCGGGAACTTTTTAAATCACGCACCGGACTTACTTTTGATCCGATGGCTGCTGCCGAAGGGGCGGCAGCCACGACCCTTGATTTCCTGTTGCAGCCTCAGCGTGCAGCGCGCCTTGTGGAATATAACTCACGGGACAATACTCAACCGGGCTTGATTGCTATAATCGATAAGCTCGTCGCCCTGACATGGAAATCTCCCCAAAAGATTGGTTATAAAGGCGAAATACAACGAATGGTGAACAACCTGACGTTAAAACAACTGCTGGCTCTCGCAGCAAACAGCAATGCCTCTGAAAGTGTCAGAGGAATTGCACTGATGGAAATTGATGGTTTAAAAAAATGGATGGCGACGGCAGTAAAATCAGCTACTGCAAATAGAAAGGCGAATTTATTGTTCGGCTTGTCGCAGATTGCTGCGTTTGAAAAAAATCCCGGACAATTTAAACCTGCAGAACCTGTCGTGATGCCCGATGGCAGCCCGATCGGAGACAGTGGATTTTAATAGCATAAACAGAAAGAAATGACATCAAAACCTATAATAACCGGCCTGATGGCCTACGGAATGTCCGGACGAATATTTCATGCGCCCTTTTTAACTACCAATCCAGGCTTTAAGTTTAAAGCAGTGGTTGAACGGCACGAAAAAAAGACAGCTGCGCGTTACCCGGACATTATAAGCTACGACAGTATCGACCAGTTGTTAGCGGTCGATGAGATCGAACTGGTTGTTGTGAACACCCCCAATAACACTCATTTCGACTTCACCATGCAGGCGCTTAATGCCGGAAAGCATGTGTTATTGGAAAAACCCGCTGCCGCAACCAGTAGCGAAGCGAAGATCATGTTTGATACCGCGCGAAGAAAGGGCCTGCATCTGATGCTCTATCAAAACCGGCGCTGGGACAGCGGCTTCATGCTGACGAAGGAAATAATTGAAAGCGGCCGGCTGGGAGAACTGATCGAAGTTCACATGCGTTTCGACAGGTATAAAACGGCGCTTAGCCCGAAGCTGTTTAAGGAGAAAAAAGAAAATCCTGCAAATGGCCTGGTTTATGATCTTGGGCCGCATCTGATCGACAATATTATCGCACTTTTCGGACGACCGCTAAAGTTTGAAAAAACAACGGGCATTTACAGGGAAGGATCAGAAGTGCCCGATTATTTTAATTATCATCTTTCCTACCCTAATCAGCTGAACGTTTACCTTACCTCCTGCCTTTTGATCGCCGAACATCTGCCCGGGTTTGTGGTACATGGTACTTTGGGAAGTTTTGTAAAGGATCGCAATGATGTACAGGAGGCACAGCTTGACGCAGGCTTGTTACCCACCGACGACGGCTATGGTATTGAACCCGTTGGCAGCGAAGGTAAACTTGTGACCATGGGGATTGATAACAAAAAAATTACAGAATATCTGAAGCCGCCGAAAGGAGATTACAACGGATTATTTGAAGCTGTTTATCATACAATCAGAAATAATTCGTTATTCCCTGTGACTGAAGAGCACATTGCCTGGCAATTAGAATTGCTTGAAGCCTGAAAATGTCGTATATATGCCTTCGTGAATTTACAATTGAAAATAATGAAGAAATTAGTATTATTTGTATGCTTTTTAGCAGCTGTAGCCTGCACCAATGCACAAACGCAGCCCCAGGCTTTTGTACCCCCTGCTTACATTCCGGAATATAAAATATTAACCACTGACAGCACGTACGTTACTCCGGCCAACCTGAAAAAGAATGTACCGACGATGATCATCTATTTCGCACCCGATTGCAGCCACTGCCAGCACCTGATGTTCGAGCTGAAGCCGCATATGAAAGAGCTGAAAAACATGCAGGTAGTGATGATCACCTTTGTAAAGGAAATAAAAGCTATCCAGGTATTTGCCCGTGATTTTGACCTGAACAAATACCCGAACTGGACAGTCGGAACAGAGGGCTACACCTACAAGGTACAGCAATTTTACCGCGTGGCAACAACCCCGTACATCGCGATCTATAACAAGATCGGTAAGCCGGTAAAATACATCGATAAGAGCCCGAAAGTGGAAGATATCCTCGCGGCTACCAAAAAATTGTAATCCGGTTTATACCGGCAGCGGCTATTTTTTTGTAGCATAGCAACGCCATACCGCCGTTTATTACGCGCTGTATGGCGTTTTTTTGTAACCAAAAATTTACCGAAGCATCCGCTAACCTTATCAACAAAGTTACATCTGTTAGTCGCGTATAAAATCTAAAAAAGGCACCTTTGCGCCATGAAGTTTTCTACCGTTAAAATCATTTTATTTTTACTTTGTTCACTA
Source organism: Mucilaginibacter sp. (assembly GCA_035547875.1). Taxonomy (GTDB): domain Bacteria; phylum Bacteroidota; class Bacteroidia; order Sphingobacteriales; family Sphingobacteriaceae; genus Mucilaginibacter. Next base: position 43,230 of record DASZTX010000057.1, read on the forward strand.
TCAATCATAACGTTAAAAGCACAGCAAACCGCCTCTGGTGGTTCAATTTCGGGCAAATTGGTTGATGCAACCAATAACGAACCACTCGAGCTTGCAACCATCTCTATCGTCAGAAAATCCGACAATCACCCGGTAAAAGGTATGCAAACCGATCTTAACGGCAACTTTGCCATTAAGGGCTTAGACGATGGTCAGTATATTCTAAACGCAACTTATGTAAGTTACCTGCCTTACAGTAGTAATGTCATTACCATAGCGCCCGGTAACCGGACGATAAATCTCGGAAACATTAAAGTGGCAAAAGGCAAAAGCCTGCTTAAAGAGGTAACCGTTACCGCGCAGAAAAGCAAGATCCAGCTGGGTATCGATAAGAAAACATTTAATGTAGATCAAAGCCTGGTAAGTCAGGGCGGATCAGCAACTGACCTGCTGAGCAACGTACCTTCGGTACAGGTGGATGTTGACGGTAATCTTAGTCTGCGGGGTTCAACAAGCGTGCGGGTATTGATCGATGGCAAGGCTTCTGCGCTCACGGGCAGCAGTATAGCCGATGTATTGCAGTCTATCCCGGCAAGCTCTATCGAAAGTATCGAGGTAATTACCAACCCATCCTCAAAATATGAAGCCGAAGGTCAATCAGGTATTATCAATATCATCCTTAAAAAAAATACGCAGAAAGGCTTTACAGGACTGGCGTCGGCATCTGTAGGTACCCAGAATACCTACAACGGTAACTTCAGCCTTGCTTATCAGAACAGCAAGATAAATGTTTACGCAAATTACAGCTACCGCAAGGGATCTCGTGAGGGGGACGGCTTTTCGAATAAATATACCAACATCGGCGACTCGGTTAATCAGGTGCAAAACCAGATATCAGACCAGAGCTTTACCTACAGGGGTCAAAACATCCGAAGCGGTATATCTGTAAATTTAAGTCCGAACACCACGCTCGGCCTGACAAACAATATCAACCTGCGCAGCCGCGACAGGAATCAGAATGGTAATACGCTGATCTATCAGGACGGAACGCTGATAAATAAACTCGATCAGAACAGTTCCTCATCCGGCAACGGTACTAACCTTGATTTCAGTCTTGATTTCGATCATAAATTCAAGAAGAAAGGCGAAGAGTTAACTGCGAATGTTCATTACGGACATGACAGGAATCATAATTCGGAAGATCAGTTCAGTGATATTTACGACTACCAGTTGCCTGTTTACAACTCATACGTTCAGAAAAATGCCGACGCCGGTAAAGGCCATGACTGGGATTTTCAGACCGATTATACCCTCCCATTGACCGATGGCAAATTTGAGGCCGGGTACAAAACAAGTATCAATTATGACGATGACGATTATGTAGTGGATACGTTGAATCACGTTAGCGGAATTTACAATTACAATCCGTTTTTAAGCAACCGGTTCATTTATAAGGAAAACATCAATGCGGCTTACGCCAGCTACCAGCATCAGTTTGGTGATTTCGGAATCCAGGTTGGCGCCCGTCTGGAAGACACCCACATCCGCACCATGCTGATGGACAGCGTAACCATTAATCATAAACAGGATTACCTCCGGATATATCCAAGTATCTTTTTAACGCAAAAGTTTTCGGGCAACCAGACTTTGCAGTTAAGTTATACCCGCAGGGTATCACGTCCGCGCGGATGGCAGATATCGCCCTTTATCGATCAAAGCGACAAACTGAACTATCAGCAGGGTAACCCCGACCTGCGTCCGGAAGATACGCATTCCTTTGAACTGAGCTACATTAAATACTGGAACGCGGTAACGCTAACCTCATCATTATATTATCGCTTTACAAACGACGATATACAGCGCGTAACCGTTCCGCTGACAAGCACCAATGTTGACACAACGTTAACCACTTTTCAGAACGTAACCAGCTCTTCACATGCGGGTTATGAGTTGATCGCAAAGGTAAGTCCGCTGAAAATAATGGACCTTACCGCCAATGTCAATGTTTATTACCGTCATATTTCAGGCAATACATCACTTGGCCTTCCGACCACCTCAGGATACGCATGGAACGGAAACCTTACTGCTGACCTTAAGCCAATAAAGAATCTCGGCATACAGTTGCGCGGTGAGTACCAGGCTCCGCAGGTGATCACTCAGGGCCGGATGCGCGCGATGTACCATATAGACGGTGGTGTAAAATATGATATTACCAAAATGCTTTCGGTAAGCGGTAACGTGCGGGACATCTTTAACTCACGCAAATTCCGTTCGGATATCAATTATAATTCACCGTACTTTACCAGCAACCAGGTATCCGAGCGTCGCTGGGCTACGCGCTCGGCCATTATTACCCTGTCGTACCGCTTTGGCAATACCAGTCTGTTTAAAAAAGACAAGGATAATAAAGACAATCGTATGCAGCAGGATCAGGATAATAACTCTGACGACAACGGTGTGCTGATGCCACCTGCATCCAATAATAATAATGGCGGACAACAGCAGCAACCATCGCCAAAACCTAAAGGAAAAGGTTGATAACTACCAGAAACAGAAAGCCGGCTTCATAAATGAGCCGGCTTTTTTGTATAGTTTAGATCAGCACAACGCTGTCGTTAAAACGTTCGAAAATTGTTTCCCGCTGCTGACGGAGGCCTTCAGCAGCCCCAATAGCCGCCTCAAGTTCGTCAGATTGTATTGCGGAAATAAAGTGGCCGACAAACTCGTCGGGCGGCATTCCCCCATGCGATTTATTTTTATCGGCCCGTCTGTCATGCCCGAGTTCGGTATCCACCTGCGGCGGAATGATCTCAAAAACCTTGATGGCTGTATCTTTTAGCTGATAACGGAGAGATAATGTAAACGAGTGCATTGCGGCTTTTGTCGCGCAGTAAACCGGCATCAGTGCTACCGGTACGAAAACCAGACCCGAGGTAACGTTGATAATGGCGGAATCGGCTTTATCTGTTAATAGCGGTACAAAAAGCGTTGACAAATGCACCGGCGCAACGAAATTTGTTTCAGTCTCCGAATGTACCCTGTCAGGATCAATGGGAGTTTTCAGATCAAACACCAGCTGAACACCCGCGTTATTGATCAGCATATTCATGTCAGGATGGTTTTTGCTGATCCAATCTTTAAGCTCCACCCGCTGCCCCGCATCAGCAACATCCGACTCCTTTATGATAATTTCCGGCAGACGTGCCTTTATATCATTCAGCCTGTTGGCACGTCTTCCGGTAATAATTACTTTATTCCCTTGCGCCAACAGCTTTTCAGCAAGCGACAGTCCAATTCCGGATGTCCCTCCGGTAATCAAAATTGTATTTCCTGTTATTTTCATAGTTTCGGTTATTTATACAAATATGGCAACTGATTGATAACCGCAGTTGCGAATGTCAAACCAGATGTTGCAAAATTCAAATATCACGGTAACATCCTTCATTGTAACATTTTCTGACTGTTGATGGAATGTTCTCTAATTTTTTGTTAATTGTATGTGTAAAAAGGCATCACTATGCAAAGAAGAAATTTTATCAAAACAGGATCATTGGCAGGTTTATCCCTGGCGGCGCTGGCCACATCATCATGCAGCCTCGTTACTTCAAAAAAGATCGGAGACGCGGACGATAACGGCGAACCGGACGATCATTTTGAATTGAATGAGGTCACAATAGATGAACTGCAGCGGAAAATGAAAAGCAACGAATACACGTCGCGCTCCATCACCGAAATGTATCTGAAACGCATAGATGAAATTGATAAAAACGGACCAAAGCTCAACGCGGTCATAGAGGTTAATAAAGACGCGCTTAATATGGCTGATGTTATGGACAAGGAACGCGCTGCGGGAAAGGTGAGAGGGCCGCTGCATGGTATCCCGGTTTTGATAAAAGACAACATTAATACCGGCGATAATATGCGTACAACGGCCGGAGCCCTCGCTATCGGGGATAACTACGCCAAACAGGATGCGTTTATTATCCATAAACTTAGAGAAGCCGGGGCCGTTCTGCTCGGTAAGACCAACCTCAGCGAATGGGCAAATTTTCGCAGCACACATTCCACCAGTGCGTGGAGCAGCCGCGGTGGACAAACCAAATGCTCCTACATTTTAGACCGTAACCCAAGCGGATCGAGTGCGGGGTCAGGTTCGGCGGCATCTGCAAATCTTTGCGCAATTGCTATTGGAACAGAAACTGATGGCTCTATCGTATCGCCGTCATCGGTGAACGGGCTGGTAGGCATCAAGCCAACTGTCGGTTTATGGAGCAGGTCCGGAATTATACCGATCTCAAAAACACAGGATACAGCAGGCCCGATGGCGCGCACCGTGCGCGATGCTGCGATATTGTTGGGCGCCCTTGCAGGCGAAGACACACAGGACGTTTATACCTTATCTTCCAAAGGCAAAATACAGGCTGATTATACAAAATTTCTGAAAGCAGACGGTTTAAAGGGCAAACGGATCGGCGTTGAAAAGGATGCCATGAAGATCAGCCCGGCAATGGATGCCATTTTTCAGGAAGCGATAAATACGCTAAAAGCAGGCGGCACGACCATTGTTGAGGTAGAGTTATACAAACAACTGAAAGAAGCCAGCAAAAACGAGTTTACCGTTTTATTATACGAATTTAAGGATGGTGTTAATGCGTATTTAAGCGAGGAAAATTCCAAAATAAAATCGTTGGCCGAAGTGATCGCCTTCAATAAAAGTCACGAAGCGCAGGCAATGCCATTTTTTAAGCAGGAAATACTGGAACAAGCCAACGAAAAAGGCGGACTCGACTCAAAGGAATATCTGGACGCGGTACACAGCACTACGACCATTTCGCGAAATGCCATCGATTCTGTTTTAAAAGAACATCAGCTTGATGCGATAACCGCACCCACCAATGGTTTCGCCGGTTGCATCGATCTGGTAAATGGTGATTACGATAACGGCTTTTCATTTTCAAGCCCTGCGGCTATGGCCGGATATCCTCATATTACGGTACCGATGGGTTATGCGCACAATCTGCCTGCCGGTATCTCCTTTATCAGCTCCGCTCACCGGGAAGGCGACATCATCACGCTGGCTTATGCTTATGAACAGGCTTCCAAAAAGAGGGTGCCGCCAAAATTCAGACCGTATCTTTTTGGCTAACTCAAACGCAGGAATTTTTATTTACTGCCAAGCTCAATAATCTGAAGGTCTTTAATCTGTTCGTTATCGATGGCGAACCTGATGATCGTACGTACTTTCTGCCATCCCTGTTTGCCTGCCGCACCCGGATTGATGTGCAGGCAGCTTATCTTTTTATCATAGATCACCTTCAAGATATGTGAATGACCGCAGATGAACAACTGTGGCGGATTCGTGTATATCTCAGGTTTCACCTGTGCGCTATAACGATCAGGATACCCGCCGATATGAGTTATCCATACGTCAACGCCTTCGCATTTAAATCGCAGGTTTTCAGGATATGCCGACCGCACATCGGCAGTGTCTATATTCCCGTAAACTGCCTTAAACGGCTTAAAGGCAGCCAATTGATCCGCTACCGTTATCGCGCCGATATCCCCGGAATGCCATATTTCATCACAGTTTTCGAAATGTTTGAAAACCGCATCATCAAGATAACTATGTGTGTCGGATATCAGGCCGATTCTTGTCATGTTTGTTGGTCAGAAATTTAAAAAATAGGGCGCCAGTAGTTCCTTGTACGCCGCTGTATAAACGCCCGGACTATCATAAATTACAAACTCCTGCGCCTTCATTCCGGAAGGATCGTTAAACCCCATGCATAAAATTTCGCGGTGTGGTTTTGAGCCTGCAAAAGACTTAATATTTATCTGCTGATGCAAATATAGACCATTGACAGCCGCCATCGGTTTAACATCGGTAGCGGTTTTAGGCGGAAGAATAAGCCAGCATTTCCCCGATTCGGAAAGCATTACTGAAACACCCGTTATCAATTCTTCAAAGAAACCCGAAGCACTGTGTTTAGCCAATGTTCTTTTGCTTTCAGGCGACTCCAGCGAATTGATATAAAAAGGCGGGTTAGAGACGATAAGGTCATATCTTTTTTCAGAATGATCATCACAAAAACCCGCAAAACTCATCGGATAAATTTTCAATCTTTCTTTAAACGGTGAGTTGCGGAAATTAAAGGCCGCTGTTTCTGCCGCCCGGACATCTATCTCGACGGCATCGATCATTGCGCCTTTAAATCTTTGTGCAAGCATCAATGCGATTACTCCGGTTCCTGTACCTATATCGAGCACTGATACCGGACTTCCCTCACCGGCTATTGCCCCAAGCAACACGCCGTCGGTATTTATCTTCATCGCGCAGCTTGTCTGATCAACCGAAAACTGTTTAAAACGAAAAAGACCCGACATTTACTAAATTAAATAACTTCCCAGCGGATGGCTGTGTTTGCATAATAACTACAAATTACCTTTTTTCATCTCTTCGACGGCATGGTTTGCGGCCCGGGCAGTTAGTGCCATATACAAAATGGACGGACTCTGATTGCCGGTACTCGTCATGCAGGCGCCGTCCGTAACAAAGACATTCTGACAAAGATGTAGCTGATTCCATTTGTTAAGCAACGATGTCTGCGGGTCGGTTCCCATACGACATCCACCCATCTCATGAATATCGAGTCCCGGCGCCTGTTTATTTTCATAAACTGAAATATTGGTACATCCTGCCTTTTCCAACATTTCCCTGCTTTGGGTAAGAAAATCCCGGATCATTCGTTCATCGTTCGCGTCGTATTCTACTGAGGTTACCAGCAGCGGTATGCCCCATTGGTCTTTACGGTCTTCGCTTAGCCGCACGTGATTGGTGACCTTGGGTACGGTTTCTCCCTGCAGGTACATATACACCTTCCAGCCGCCGGGTTCGGTAAGCGAATCCTTATAATCTGCACCTATCCCGGTCATTCCGCTATCAGTCCATTTTTGTTCACGGTACGCACCCATAAATGTGGTGAAACCTCCAAAATAATCCGTTTCCTGTTTTTTCAGGTTACGATAATTCGCCAGAATAAGCTCTGTCGGGTTACGTCCGTAATAATAACTATCCAAGAAACCGTCCATTTCTGCGCCAACGGAGGCCCGGTAATTCTGAAAAGCAATATATTTTCCGAGCAGGCCATTGTCATTACCCAATCCGTTTGGAAACCGGGATGACTTCGAATTGAGCAGAACAAGGTTGCTGTTCAGCGCTGAGGCATTTAAAAATATGATACGGGCAAAGTAGTCCGTCTGTTCCTTTGTGTTGGTATCGACAATTCTCACGCCAGTCGCTTTCCCCTTTTTTTCGTCATAGATGATCGAATGTACTACGGAGAACGGCCTGATCGTCAGATTTCCGGTTGCCTTCGCCCAGGGGAGCGTAGTACTGTTTGAACTGAAATACCCGCCAAACGGGCATCCGCGCATACACAAATTCCTTGCCTGGCATTTAACCCGCCCCTGATCGAGATGAATTTGATTAGGCTTGGTGAGATGCGCCCACCTTGCATGAACAAGCCGCCGCTCAGGATAGTTGTCACTTATTTTTTTACTGATCGCTTTCTGAACGGCGTTCATATCAAAGGGCGGCAAAAACTCGCCATCAGGCATCGATTCAAGGCCGTCCTTGCTTCCGCAAACACCGATAAACTTTTCTACGTGCGAGTACCAGGGTGCAACATCCTCATAACCGATAGGCCAGGCGATACCATATCCGAACCGAGCCGGATTAATGAATTCATATTCGCTCCATCGCTGGCAGGCACGTCCCCAGGTTAGCGACTTTCCGCCGACCTGATACCCGCGTATCCAATCGAAAGGTTTTTCCTGGATATAAGGATGATCTTTATCTCTTACAAAAAACTGATAATCGTCCTCACCGAATCCGGCAGCCTTGCTGATCAGCGGATTCTCCTTTAAAAAGTCGCGGGGCATGCGCCCTCTGTGCTCAAAATCCCAGGGCGGCATGGTTGCCGTCGGGTAATCTTTAACATGTTCCACATTACGTCCGCGTTCAAGCACCAGGGTTTTCAATCCAAGCTCACACAATTCCTTCGCGGCCCATCCCCCGCTGATCCCTGAGCCGATCACAATTGCGTCGAAAGTGTTTTTATCCGTTCCTTTTGACATTTTCAGGTTTATTTTGGTGAAAGTCTTTCAACTTTATTGCAAGATATTATTAAATAACGACAAGAAAGTATAATTAACCTGTTTATCGGATTACTCGCGTTGATGCAAACAGAAAAGCTTAGCCTGATCCATCCACAGGACTTCAGGCTAAGCTTTTGTAATCCGGGACGAGTGCCCGGCGAATATTAATATGTTCAGATCAGGCGCCTAACAACTCATGCAGGACGTTGTCATATACCATTTTAACGTCGGTGATATGCCCGAACAGTTGCTCATCAACGTTTAAAGTGCCATCGGTAACGGTTCCTAACAGACTAAAGTCTGTTTCGCTGGTCGCCATCATCTCTATAAATCTTTCCTGATCTGCCGGAGCAACGCTTACAACCACCCTGCCCTGTCCTTCACCAAAAAGAAAGGCATCTTTCCGTACCGAACCATCAGTCTCAATTTCAAAACCAAGTCCATTCGGCATGGCCGATTCAATTAATGTGATATATAGCCCCCCGTCTGCAACATCATGAGCAGACTGGATAGCCTTATGCTGGATCAGTTGTTTAATCACCTGATGCATCGCATATTCTTTTTCAAGATCAAAATACGGCGCCGGTGCAGCTAATATCTTATGGTAGGAAGCGAGATATTGTGACGATGCAATGTCATTAACCACTTCACCGATCAGGTAAACAAGATCGCCCGGTTGCTTAAAGTCCGATGTCATCATATTATCGAGATCGTCCATCACGCCGAGCATCCCGATCGTAGGCGTTGGGAACACCGGGCCGTCGTCGGTTGATTGATTGTAAAAGCTGACGTTGCCACCGGTAACAGGCGTTTCGAATTTACGGCAGGCCTCACCCATTCCCTTGATGGCTCCCACAAACTGCCAGTAAACCTCAGGTTTATACGGATTGCCAAAATTAAGACAATTGGTGATCGCAACGGGTTCGCCTCCGGCACAAGTGATATTACGGGCAGCCTCAGCTACAGCGATGGAGGTTCCTTTTTCAGGATCTGCATATACGTAACGCGATTGGCAGTCCACGGTGATAACAATGGCTTTATCGGTTTCCTTAACGGCTACTACAGCCGCATCCGACGGCCGGTTGGTCGTCATGGTAGAAGTCCCGATCATCGAATCATACTGATCGGTTACCCATCTTTTTGAAGCAATATTCGGATGCCCTATCAGGTGTTCTGCCACCGCGATCAGATCAGCCGGTTCCTGAACATCTTCAATCTTAAACTTTTGATTCTCGGCATAATATGCCGGTTCGCGATACTCGCGCTGATAAACCGGGGCACCGCCGCCAAGAACAAGATCGTCCGCCGGAACATCGGCTACCATCTCCCCGTTCATATAATAAACCAGACGCCCGGAATCAGTCACTTCGCCTATGATGGCGCAATTCAGATCCCATTTATCAAATACGGCCTCTACATCTTTTTCGCGTCCTTTCTGAACCACGATAAGCATGCGCTCCTGTGATTCGGAAAGCAATATCTCATAAGGCTTCATATTCTCCTGACGCATGGGCACCCTGTCCAGATGGATCTCCATGCCATGTTCGCCTTTTGCAGACATCTCTGAGTTCGAGCAAATAATACCTGCAGCACCCATATCCTGCATACCTATTACGGCACCTGTCTTGATCACCTCCAGCGTGGCCTCGAGCAATAGTTTTTCCTGAAAAGGGTCGCCTACCTGAACTGCCGGAAGATCGTTCACTGAGTCTTCCGTAATGTCTTTGGAAGCGAAGGCTGCACCGTGAATGCCGTCCTTACCCGTTGCCGAACCTACAATATAAACCGGATTGCCAACACCATAAGATGTCGCCGATACTGTTTCGCCAGCTTTTACGATACCAGCCGAAAACGCGTTAACTAAAGGATTGACATTATAACATTCGTCGAAAAAGAGCTCGCCGCCAACAGTGGGAATACCAAACGCATTTCCGTAATGACTGATGCCCTTTACCACGCCTTTGATGAGCCATTTTGTGCGATCAAGGCTAAGGTCGCCGAATCTAAGGGAATTTAGCTGTGCGATGGGACGGGCACCCATGGTAAAAATATCACGGTTGATGCCGCCAACGCCGGTAGCTGCACCCTGGTAGGGTTCCAGCGCCGAGGGGTGGTTATGCGATTCTATCTTAAAAGCGCAGCCCACGCCGCCCCCTAAATCTACAAGCCCTGCGTTTTCCTCTCCGGCTTTTGCCAGCATTCTTGGCCCATCCTTTGGGAGGGTTTTCAGCCAGGTGATCGAGTTTTTATATGAGCAGTGCTCGCTCCACATTACCGAAAAAATCGAGAGTTCGGTAAAGTTTGGTACGCGGCCTAATATTTCTTTAATACGTTCAAATTCTTCGGGTAGTAGGCCCAGATCTTTGGCGGTTTCAACGGTGGTTAATTCCTGGTGCTCCAATGTATTGTTGTTTTTTGAAAGGATGCACAAAATTAGGAAAAAAGCTTGAAGCGGAAAGGTAAAAGAATAAAGGTTTTCAGCGGATGCCGTATGACTTCTGTCCTGCTTTAGCGAATTGTTTTGCCTTCGATCATATCATAATGTCTTATAGCATAAGTTTGGGGGTCGACCTTATACCAATCATAAGTAAATAGACGTTCTCCCTTTTCTTCGCTGATCGAAACATAATAATACTTGTCAGCTTTTGTGGGAGCGATTTGGATATAAGCACGTAGAAATACAGTCACACCATGTTCCCGATGCCACGCATTTTCTTTAATCACTCCGGGTAACGAGTTAACCAATTTCAATATATTTTTTTCCTGCGCATCTTTCCCCCCGCTATCCTGAGTTGTTGCACTGAAAGAAAAAATTATCAGTACAAGGAAAACTGATACAAAAGATTTCATGCAATAAATTTAACTATTCGAAGATAAAAAAGACAGACCAGCGCTTTTTGTTGCTGGTCTGTCCAATTCATAACAATAGTTAATATTATTCCGATAACTGAAAATTGATCGGTATGGAATATTTTACCCGAACGGGCCGGCCGTTTTGCATACCCGGTTTCCAGGCTTTGGCTAATTTCAATACACGCAGGGCTTCTTCGTCAAAACCGTATCCCGCACCTTTGTCAATCACAATATTCGACAGGTGCCCGTCTTTTTCTATAATAAAGCTTAACCAGACCTTGCCGCTCATCCCCTCTTCCTGTGCGGTGGCAGGATATCGCAGATTTTTGTTCAGGAATTTAGTCCAGGCGCTCACACCACCAACCGGTTCGGGCATAAAGTCAAGTCCGGCGGTTGAGTGGACTGATTCATCAGGCGCAGGGCCTGGTACCCCCTTTGACGGTATATTGTCGGGTATCTCAACTGCTGGCGGGCTGTCCCCCTTCAATGTCTCCTGCCCTATCTGACCGGTGATCTGCGAGTTTATCACTGGTTTTTCAGCAACCGGATCCGGCGCAGCTACCGGGGGAATATTCCTTGTCGTTGCCACATGCAGGGGTTTCGGTGCTTTGGCATGAGCAGGCGGTTCAGGCTTTTTGATTTCCTTTACCGGCGGCAGAACAAAAACATCAGGCTGCGTTGTGACATGCACGATCCTGTCAACATCGGTGATATTTTTCTTGAATAATAACGTGCAGGCGCAGGCTACTGTAACGCTTACAAACGTAATAACCATAGCCTTGACCAAAGTAGGTGCATAAAGCCGCCTTAACTGATAAGCGCCGTAATTCTTGTTACGGTCGTCAAATACAAGATCGAGCCACTCGTCCCTGTACAAATCAAATTTTGAGATAAGCATAGCGATTGAAATTTAATTTTATATTATAACGTTATCGCGATATGCAGTATTGCAACTTTGTTACTTTTAGCACAATGGCAACAGTTAAATGCAACATTGTGTATTTTTATTAACTAAAACCATAGTTTGTTATGATTTTTGCAACAAAATGCAACATTGTGTATTTAAAAAATGCCATATGTTCTCCACCCCTTTCAAAATTCTGCGTAAAACTGTGTGACGAGCGGTATAAATAACAAAGCCACAGCGAAAACCGTGGCTTTGTTATAGGCAGAAATAATATTGGTAATTGTCTCTACCAGTCCTTTGTAGATATCTTTTTGATTTTATTTTCCTTTTTCAACGAGGATGTCTTTTGCATATACTGTTTAAGCGTTGTGCCGATCTTCCGGCTGTTGGACAATACGCCGTCAAGATAACCCGTCAAATCCTTCTTACTGATCTTGTTGTCCCTATTTTCCAGCGGAATAAAGATGCCGGGTACGGAGACAAAATTGTTGTAGCGATCCCGCTGATAAGGATTCAGTACAAAATCTGTCAGCCAGTAACGGTACTTCCCATCTTTAACGTCCACCTGTATGGTAAAAGCAACGGAGCCATCCGGGTGTGATGTGAGCGCTGATTTTCTGGACACCTCAAATGCGCCGGTGCCAGAGAGCTTAAAACCGCTTTGATCTGCTGTTGTCAGCCTTAGCGCTCCCGGCGGATAAGCTTTATCAAAAAAATACAGGGCGCGGCTGTATAGCGTGTCTGCCGTCAATCCGGGTTGTTCAACCACCTGATAATAGATCAGTTTATTATTCTCATCAACTGCAAGTGAATCCTTTTGCGCAAATGCCAGCCTTACGAAACAACAAACAAACAATAATAAGATCAGTATTCTTTTCATGCTATAAATATAAAGCCGCCTCCCGAAAAGGAGAGCGGCTCGAGTAAAATATTTGTGTAGGTCAGTTAAAAAATCTGATAAAAGAGACGACACAATAATTGGCGCCCCTTTTTATATCTTAGTCAAATTAGAACGCATAAACCGCGGCAAGCACAAATTGCGAAGCATGGTTGGTCAATGCACCGTTGCTGTCGGTAAATGTGTAACCGAAGTTATCGCTCTTAGTGTCAAATCTTACTTCCGGAATGATGGTAAGCGGACCGGCTTTGATGTTAGAGGTAACGGTTAATGCCTTAACGTCGCCACCATTGTCTTTCACCTTGAAGTATTCACCTCTAAGGCCGAAAGAAACAGCCGGAGATACTGCAAGTTGTGGATACAGCGCCACACCCTCAAAACCACCGCCATTATTGGGAGCAGAGAATGTAGCTGCATTCAGACCGAGCTTAAATGCGCTGGTGATCTGATAAGCTGTGGTAAGATCGAGTTCTGTACCGGAATATGATCCCGTTACCAGGTTTACATAGGCAGTCCAGCCGGTAACCGGAGCAACCATCAACTGCGCGCCAAAGGTTGAAACGTCACCGTAGGTGGTATTGTCGGCGCTTAATGAAGAATAATAATTCCATTTATTGTTAAAGATACCTGCCATCAGGCTAACCTTGTCGCTGAATGCATAAGTAGCTTTAAATCCGGCGTTCTGGAACGGACCGCTGGTGAACAGGTAAGAAGTAGAATAGTTGAAGTTACCGGCAGGCGAGATCACTTCATAGCCTACGAAAGTAGCCATGTAACCGGCAGTCAGGTTAAACTTATCGGTAACGTCGTATGAAACATATAAGTTCTGGATGTGATAACCCGAGGTAGGGATGGATTGATCGCTGCGCGGACCAAAAGAAAGCTCACCGACAAAAGCAGCTTTACCAACCTTCTTTTTCAGCGCAAGGTCGATCATACCGATCGAAACAGAATTATTCTCATTGGCAAAGCTCGTCGGAATATTTGAATGGCCCGAAAAATCAGCCTTGTAATAAGTATCTACCGAACCGGAAAACTGTAAAGGAGGATCGGCTGCGGCGGTCTTACCGGTGTCGGCCGGCAAGGAAGCAGATGCCTGTGCTTTAAAGGTTATAAGTGAGGCTGCAACTAAAGAATAAAGTAAAAGTTTTTTTTTCATGATTAAGTGGTTGAATTGATAATTTAAATTAGTTTGATTGATATTAGTGCTAAAAAATTGAAAAAAGGTTTTATATAACAAGTTATCACTACCAGAGCAGATTAAAAGATTATAAAATATTCAACAAAACAGCATTTTTGCTAAATATTTGCATGAAAATATCCATGAATTTTAATAAAAACAAATTTTTAACATATAATTTATAGTGAATATGCCTATTTTTATAATAATGATAAAAATACTGTAGTTTATGACGGCTTTTTTGAGTTTTTTGCAAATTAAATTTTACAATAAATGATTTATAAACTATCAAAAGCATAAAATTTGTTTACATATTCATTTTATAGAGGAAATATCCGGCAAAAACAAGATATACAAATCATTTTTTTGCGATTTATACAGAAAAAACCTCGTAAAACTTAAATTATATACATAAAAACCAATACAATCAAGATAAAAAACCTAATTTCAGCTGTCTCCTTTATTTATTTTAAAAACTATACATATATAAAGTATAGTCTTAATTTTGAAACTGAACCTTTAATTTAATTTTCATGGGCAATATTCGATTTCAGGCTTTACAGACTGTACTTACCCGGGCTATACCGGAAGTAAAGTTTCCTTCAGCAAAAATTTCCGATTTTTTCGGCGCAAATGTTTTCGATAAAAAGAAAATGAAGGAATACCTTTCTTCTGAAGCCTTTGAAGGTGTTGTCAATTCGATTGATAAAGGAGAACCGATTCCGCGTGATCTTGCCGATCAGGTTGCCTCTGCTATGAAATCATGGGCAATGAGTAAAGGCGCCACACACTATACACACTGGTTTCAGCCGTTAACAGGCTCAACCGCTGAGAAACATGATGCTTTTTTTGAGTTATCCTCTGACGGTGGAGCAATAGAACGCTTTTCGGGTGATGCTCTTGCACAACAGGAGCCCGACGCCTCGAGCTTTCCGAGCGGTGGCATTCGCAATACCTTTGAAGCGCGTGGGTACACCGCATGGGACCCTTCCTCTCCTGCATTTATTATGGCGCGGACCCTTTGTATTCCAACAGTATTTGTTTCCTATACGGGAGAAGCGTTGGACTATAAGGTACCATTACTTAAAGCATTAAACGCCTTGGATAAAGCAGCAGTGGACGTATGTCATTACTTCGATAAAAGCGTTGAAAAGGTAAATGCCTCATTAGGGTTGGAACAGGAATATTTCCTTGTTGATATTGCCTTATTTAATGCACGACCTGACCTGTATCTTACCGGTCGTACGCTGTTTGGGCACATGTCTGCAAAAAACCAGCAACTTGAGGACCACTATTTCGGCGCAATTCCCGGCCGTGTCTATGCATTTATGCAGGACATGGAGACAGAAGCATTGTTATTGGGCATTCCGTTAAAAACGCGGCACAACGAAGTGGCTCCGTCTCAATTTGAGTGCGCTCCGATATTTGAAGAGATCAACCTTGCTATCGATCATAACCAACTGTTGATGGATTTGATGGACAGGGTGGCCAAACGTCATAACTTCAAGGTACTCCTGCACGAAAAACCGTATGCAGGCATCAACGGATCGGGAAAGCATAATAACTGGTCAATGATCACCAATACAGGTAAAAACCTGTTATCGCCGGGTAAAACACCAAAAAATAACCTGATGTTCCTTGCTTTCTTTGTGAACACGATCAGGGCGGTGTATGAGCACGCGGATCTGCTCAGGGCTTCTATCGCCTCGGTGAACAATGATCACCGGCTTGGTGCCAACGAGGCCCCCCCTGCGATCATATCGATCTTCCTGGGTAGCCAGCTAAGCGATGTCCTGGATGAAATCGAAACTTCAAGGATCAGCAAAAAAATAAAAGAGGATTCGCTTTTATGGCAGGGCATACCCAAAATACCGCAGATATTTCCGGATAATACTGACCGTAACCGGACTTCGCCATTCGCCTTTACCGGAAACAAATTCGAGTTGCGTGCGGTTGGTTCTTCTGCCAATTGCGCCAGTCCGATGACGATACTGAACCTGATCGTGGCCGATCAGCTTAAAAAATTCAAATACGATGTTGATAAACTCATCAGAAAGGGCGAGAAAAAGGATGTCGCGCTGTTGATGGTCATTAAGAAATACATTAAGGAATCAAAAAATATCCGTTTTGAAGGGAATGGTTATAGTGAGCAATGGGAAATTGAAGCTGCCGAACGCGGGTTATCGAACATAAAAACCACCCCAAAAGCACTGGATGCTATGGTATCAGACAAAACCGAGTTTCTTTTTGGGGATACCAATGTTTTTTCAAAACGTGAGGCTCATGCCCGGCATGAAATCCTGCTCGAAAGTTTCTTTAAAAAGCTGCAGATAGAGGCTCGCGTAATCGGCGAACTCGGCATAAACGTAATTATCCCTGCCGCGCTGACGTATCAAAGTAAGATTGTTGAGAACGCAAGAGGACTTAAAGAACTCGGCCTGGACAAAGAAACCTACAAGGCGCAGTTGGACATCATCACTAAAATAGCCGAGCACGTTAATGCTATAAAATCGAATATAGAGGAAATGGTGAATGCCCGGAAAAAGGCAAATAATATTGAAAACATTCGGGATAAGGCCATTGAATACGATGAAACCGTTAAACCGTTTTTCCAGCCGATCCGTTATCACGTGGATAAACTGGAGCAACTTGTTGACGACTCTTTGTGGCCGCTGCCGAAGTTCCGCGAACTGCTGTTTATAAAATAAAAAATCCGCGGACTGAATTAGTATCGGTCCGCGGATCAGCTATATTTTATTAAGAAATTACTCAGGCATCCTTCTCGGCCAAATCCATATCAACCTGCTCGGTCAATCGGGTTTCTTCTGCAGTGTTCAGATCCTTTATGTATTGCACTTTAAGATGATCGTAAAGGGAATGCTTATCCACAATTATTGAAACCAAACTTGCTATCATTCCGGCAAGGATCAGGTGAAAGATCACGTTATGACGGTTGGTCATTTCGAGTACCAGGATAACAGAGGTAAAAGGCGAACGGGTAACACCGGTTAAAAAGCCCACCATCCCTGCCAGGATCAGCATATTGGTATCAATATCCGACTCATGAAACCAACTGGCCACCAATGACCCAACGCTGGCTCCTGCGCCCAATGCAGGAGCAAAGATACCACCGGCAGCACCGCTCGTGAATGAAACAAGCGGACCAAAAATTCTTAATATCGGCGTGTACCAGTGAACATATTTAGCGGACGTGAATAAGGTCTTCTCCATGATATCCTTACCCGATCCCAATACTTCCTGATTTACAAAGTAAGCCAGTGCAACCATCGCAAGAGATGAGATACCCACGTAAAGCACATGATGCCAGTGAAATTTGAATTTAGCCTTCCATGCAAAAATATATAAGATACCTTTCGACATGCCGCTACCCAGCAAGCCGGAAATTACAGCCACCACACCAACACCTAAAAATATCGACGCCGACAGGCCATCAAGCTTGGGGTATCCCAAGTAAAGATAAGGTCCCAATAGGGCCTGTGCGGAAAGACCCGCAATAATTACCGATGAAAAGATAGCGGTTTTATAATAACTAAAATGCGTTTTGGTAAGCTCCTCAATGGCAAACACAATCCCCCCCAGAGGAGTATTAAATGCGGCCGCCAAACCGGCGGCTGCACCGGTTACCACCATGTTTCTTTTTGCAATTTTAGGCCACCATTTTGGAAGTAACTGATAAACAATTTTATAGATAGATGCTGATATCTGAATAGTCGGCCCTTCACGACCGATAGCGCCACCGCCAATCGCCATTACCAGGCTCGATAAAACTTTAATGAGAATAATTCTGAATCCTAAAAGACGGTCAATTATCTTGTTGGTTTTTGGGGTAGATATTTTAATCGCCGCCATAACCTGAGGAATACCGCTCCCCCGGGAGTATGGGGCATATTTCTGAACGAGCCACCAGGCCAGGGTGAAACATATCGGGGATACAATAAATAACGCCCAGGCATGCTGCGTAAATAAAAATGAGGTAAAGTTTTCAGCGACTACGAAGAGTTTGGTATAAAGTACGGCTGCCAGTCCGGCAATGATAGAAGCTATCCAAAAAGGTATGGCTTGCAGCGCGTTTCTCTTTAAATTTTCATTGCGTATTTTGTCAAAGGATTTTTTTAAGAGCAGGCGAAGCCAGGAAATGATTTTCATTTAACGTTAAATAATTCGATTCTATATTGTAAAAACAAAATCCTGATAGGGTCGGGTGAGTAATAATGCCGCAAAGGTACAAAAACCGACGGTAATTTCAATAACGGATTGCAATTAGCATATTTATGATTTAATTCACTCATTAACAGACATGAACGACTAATATACTTAACAACGTAAAGCGCTCTCGTTGGAATCAGTTTCAGCCTCTTTCCGAATTTTCGGCGAAAACATCAAACTATGACCACGAACGTTGAACTATAATTATATTTGCAAATGAGTTCTTCGCAACGTTACGACCAGAGAGGCGTGTCGGCCTCTAAAGAAGATGTGCATAATGCCATTAAAAATATAGATAAGGGAATCTTTCCCCGGGCATTCTGCAAGATCATTCCTGATATCTTATCAAACGACGCTGATTATTGCAACATTATGCACGCTGACGGTGCGGGCACCAAATCGAGTCTTGCCTATAGCTATTGGAAAGAAACTGGAGACATTTCGGTTTGGAGAGGCATTGCACAGGATGCCATCATCATGAATCTTGACGACCTGCTTTGTGTTGGCGCTACAGACAATATTTTGCTGTCTTCAACAATAGGCCGGAATAAGAACCTGATACCCGGAGAAGTGATCGCTGCGATAATAAACGGAACAGAAGAGGTACTTTCTGAACTCCGGGACGCGGGAATCGGAATTTACTCCACGGGCGGCGAAACAGCCGACGTAGGCGACCTTGTTCGCACGATCATTGTCGATTCAACCGTAACCTGCCGTATGAAGCGGTCCGATGTTATTTCCAATGACAGGATACAACCAGGTGATGTGATCGTTGGGCTTGCCTCGTATGGCCAAGCCAGTTACGAACATGAGTATAATGGCGGAATGGGTTCAAACGGACTTACATCGGCGCGGCACGACGTGTTTAATAAAATGATCGCGGAAAAGTATCCTGAAAGCTATGATCCCGCAATCCCTTATGAGCTGATCTTTTCAGGCAGCAAAAGCTTAACCGATATGGTTTCAATCGGCAACGGCGAAAGCGTCTCCGCGGGAAAGCTGGTTTTATCGGCTACACGTACGTACGCCCCCATCATAAAGAAAATATTGGACACCCACCGCGCCCACATACATGGTATGATCCATTGCAGTGGCGGCGCGCAAACCAAGGTGCTGCATTTTATAGAAAACCTGCATATTATTAAAGATAACCTGTTCGGGGTTCCGCCGCTCTTCTCGCTTATTCAGCAGGAATCAAAAACAGACTGGCAGGAAATGTATAAGGTTTTCAATATGGGGCACCGGATGGAGCTTTACGTGCCGGGCGAAATTGCAGACGATCTGATCAAAATATCCGGGCAGTTTGGTGTTGAGGCAAAGGTAATAGGCCACGTCGAATCAGCAGAAAGCAAACAGGTAACTATCAGATCAAAATACGGTGAGTTTATATACAACTGATCCGCCTGATCAGTAATAATAAAAAGGAAGACCCGGCCGAATCGGCCGGGTCTTCCTTTTTATTGAAATATACATTTAATCCTTACGGAACATAAACAAACGTAGTACCGTTGTATTGGAATGTTTTTGTAACAGTGATTGTTCCGCCGCTGTATGCTTCATAAGTAATCACAAACTTCTGATTTGCAACAGCAGTAGTAAATTTAGATTTTAACAAGGCGATGACACCTGTATTTATCTGATCATCAGTCCAGCCGCTTGCGCCGGAAAGGCTGAAGTCGCCATACTGCTTAAGGTTGTCTGTTGCAGCCTGAGGAGCGATGTCAGGAATGCTTGCAATAAAGGTATAGTCGGTCGAACCCAAAGCATAATAAACTGTGTTATCGGCAATCCAGGTTCCGTTAATGATAGAGAACGATAATGTCGCGCTTGTAGCTGCGGTTATCCAGTTTGTACCGTCAAAAGTTAAAGGCAACACGCGCTGGAAATTACCACCTGAATAGTATTTGTAACTTACATATTGAACGTCACCAGCATGAGCAGTAGCAGCAACCGCCGGATCAGCTTTCAAAAACGTATTAAAGTAAGCAGGAAGGTTAGCATTATCCGACGAACTGAAATCATTATAGTTCCCGCCTTTACCTATCGAGTTATACTGTTCAGGTGAAATGGTGTAAATTTTAACCCATGCATCGTTCAAAAAAAGGAATGACTGAGTTTGTTCGCTCTGAACACCGTTTTCGTAATAGGTGAAAGTCAGCAACGCCAGTTGATTTGGCGACGGATCAGGGTATTTGTAAGGCAACCATTTCAAGATTTGCGACGCACTGAAGTCAGCATATTTATTACCTGGCAGCAGCAGATAATCATCATGTGTCAGGGTATAAGCTACGTCGTTAAATACTGAGTCAGCAAGTTTAACTGTAACCGGCGAAAATGCATAAGTTACGCTTGCAGTCGATTTTTCCGGATAGTTAGGGTACTTGGATGCTAAAATCAGCGGAATGCTTGCAGCTGCATCATCCTTGGTTTTAAAGCTCAGCGATTTTTTAGCATAATTACTTGAAGGTAATGTTGCGTAATCGGCTGCGCTAAGGGTTACCGTAAGATTTTGCGGTGTAATGGTTGGCTGCGGCACCGGACCCAACTCTTTATACGTTTTATCCAGCGGGTTGCACGAAGCAAAGGCAAAGGCCAGGGCTACGAATGCAAATAAATAATGTATCTTTTTCATGAAACTCTTTTTAAAGTTTATTAAAATTCAATTTTTAAGGTTGTCATGTATGTTCTTGGAGAACCGTACCAAACACCCAGTTTGTTTGTTCTTGTTGAGAAATTGTAATCAGCAGCTGATGTAGGTATGCTGGTTTCAAATGCATCTGCAAGATATTTGGTGTCGAGAACGTTGTAAACATTGCCTATGAAAGAGGCGTTCAAACCAGCAAATTTAAATCTGAAAACTACGTTAAGATCAAGGGTTGAGAAGTTAGGCAACTGATATGGCTCATAACCTGTGAAGGTAATTTTGGTTGGATCGTAAGATGCATAGTAACGGCCATAGTAGTTATAGTTACCACCAACTTTAACACCCGGAAGAACATTCAGGTCCAGTCCTAAAGCTGCAGTTGTCTGCGCACTTGTGTTGGCAGTACCAAATTCACCGATCTTCAGACCTTTCAACAGCAACGATGCCTGGCTAACAGAAGCACCATTCTGGCTGGTGATCTGTGCAGGACCGGTGTTGGTAAGGTAATGGTAATCACCAACTGATAACATACCGCTGATGGTAACACCTTTTACCGGACGCAGTTTAGCGTCAACCTCAACACCCTGGTGAACTTCGTTCAAACCTGCAATGTTGATGGTTGGGAAAGTACCGTCCTGATCAGGAGTAGAAGACGAAGTTACCTTTGAACGGTCTTTATAAGTTGACCTGTATAAGTTAACGTTTGCACTGAAGATCGAGCTGCGGAAGCCGTAACCTAACTCATAGCTTAACAGCTTTTCAGGAATTGCGTTAGGGTTAAGGTCGTTTTTCTTGTTCAGGAAGATAGCCGCAACCAAAGGAGCTCTTCTGATATAACCGATGTTAGCGAAGATGTTGTTGTGATTGTCGATGTTGTAGTTCGCACCACCTTTAGCCTGGTAACCTAAAAAGTTAATCCATTTACTTGTAGCAGCCGGGTCTCCGGTTACATAATTAAAATAGTCGATCCTTCTGTTGCTGGTGTTGCTACCCGCTACGCTGACGAATGCCGAAAGGTCATTCTTTACATATTCCGCCTGCAGATAAGCACCTTCTGAAGCGATCTGATATTTATAGTCGTTATTGAATTTATCGTTCACGCCTACGTGGCCGTTCGGGTTGTTGATATTTCCTTTCGGGCTGGTATAGCTTGATGATCTGGTATCAACGATATAAGATCCACCCAACAGGTCATCAACCTGAGAATAGTGTTCGCCTGAATAATATCTTCCGTCAATACCTGCCAATAAGTTGATGTATTCACCAATCTTCTTTTTGTAGGTGCTCAGCAAACCATATTGCTGGTGCTGATTTACGCTGTTCTGGAAATAACGGGTTGAACTTCCGTCAGGATTAGTAACGTTATTTTGAACGATTGCGTCGAAATCGATCGGAGAGTAAGCATCGCCGGTTCTTGGAACGCCGGTTGAGCTACCCGGAGTAAGGGTAACATTTGTTCCTGTAAGATAACGTGCAGCACCTTTACCAAATGATGCATAAACTTCTGTTGATAATGAAGAAGTCTCGTTGATCTTCCAGTTGTGGTTTATAGAAGCCAAAGGCTTGTTATAATAGTTCTGCTCAGCGCTCAGCATTTCACCGTTAAGATAACCGTAATCTGAGTTGTATCTTACACCCAGCGGGCTTGTACGGTAAGTGCTGATATTGTTATAGGTATAACGCTGACCATGGCTTTGAGCAGCACCCATAATATTAAAGGCAAGTGTTTGTTTTTCGCTCAACACTTTAGAAATGTTGGCAAAGTAGCTGTAACCAGTATAATAAAGTCCGGGAGCATAGCCGTCGCCTGAGCTTTTGGAAAGCAATAACGAAGACGCCCAGCCTTTATCGCTCAAACCTGTTGAATAGGAAAATACGGTTTTAAGCGCATTGTAACTACCGATAGATTGAGAGATAGTACCGCCTGGTTCAAGTTCGGTGCTTTTTGTAGTAATGTTGATAGTACCACCTAATGACGGTACTGCTACCTTTGATGCACCTAAACCACGCTGAACCTGCATAGAAGTAGTTACATCAGCAAGGCCTGCCCAGTCATTCCAGTAGATTTTTCCTGCCTCTACGTCATTCACGGGGATACCGTTGATCAGAAGGGCAACGTTATTACTGCTGAAACCACGGATGTTGATACGTGAATCGCCGTAACCACCGCCACCTTTTGATGTCATTACACCAGGGGCAGTTTTTAATAATTCAGGAAATTCCGCACCAGCGCCTTTTTCTTCGATGTAGATCGCGCCTACCGATGAAGCGGCAATAGGTGTCTGCCTGTCGATTGCCAGTGAGGAGTTGGCAGTAATAGTAACCTCTTTTAATGAAGCGGACGTAGGGTCCATTGTAATCGTGCCGAGATCGTTACCGGTTATTGCCACTTCTTTAGTAACATAACCAATGTAACTTAACACTAATGTGTTGCTTCCAGCAGGTACGCTAATTTTGAACGAGCCGTCCAAACCTGCAACTGTTGCACCTTTAGCGCCTTTTACTGAAACAGTAACGCCGATAAGCGGCTCTTTTGACTGTGCATCCAGTAATTTACCGGTTACCTGTCTATTGCCATCTTGTGCAAAAGCGGTTACAACAGTAAAAATGAAAATGAATAGAGAGAGTACATATCTCCTCATGCCTTTGTTTTTTAATGTTAATAATGAAATCAATTAATTGCCACAAAGGTAATTCATTAGGCCGTAGCGCATGTTAAGTCAATGTTAATTATTGCTGCGTAATTTTTGATTGTAACAAATAATTTACACCAACGCAATTATCGCTCAATTTTCTTTCTTATTCATTAACAAACAACCATCTATAGTTTATTTTAATCAAATTAGTAACTATTTAATTATCAGTGTGTAAATAATGCATTAGCAGATTGAACGAGTTAAAAAAAGGAGGCCGGACTGATAAAAATCAGTCCGGCCTGTCCCCTGGTTTTATTTTTGATAAACTATCAATTAAATATATATCTGAAACCTAACTGAACCTGATAACGTGAATTCGGACCGATCTCGTTGGTAAACGATTTGGTTACCGGTACCAGATTTGTTTTGTCAAGATACGGGAATGAGTAAGTAGCATGCCCGGTGCTTGCATCAATTCCCTGATATTTCAGAACTGCTACGTTACCACTGCTGGCTCCGGTGAACGAATCCTGGTAAACACCCCAGTTACGGTTAAGCAGGTTGCTAAAGTTATAAATATCAGCAGTGAATTGTAAGGTATTTTTAACCTTGCCGGTATTTATATAAAAGTCCTGTGCGAAATGCAGGTCAAGCCTTTTATAAGTAGGCAATATCACACCATTACGCTCGGTACGTTTTCCGCGGCGTGTGCTCAGATAAGAATCCTGATTGATGAAGTTGTTTAACTGTCCCCATATCTGTTCAGGAGTACGTGGGTCGGTCGCAAAATCCTTCACCAGTTCAATATCACCCTGGCTGCGCGGCACATACATCAGATCGTTGGTAGTCGATCCATCATGGTTCAGGTCGTTACCCGAGTTGGCCGTAGTAATATAAGATACGGAACCGTTATTAGCAGCCTCAAAGGTTAAACCTAAAGTTGACGAAGTATATTTTGAATACTGTTTCTTATAAGCAAATGTTGCTATGATACGATTCGGCTGCACATAAGAACTGTTCGACAGATAGTCGCCATTCGGATTACCCGGCGTAGGACGGGAACTCCAGATCGTGCTCGCTGTTGAACCGCCGTCGTTAACATCCTTTGAACCACTGTGGGTATAGGCAACGTTGGCATATAAGCCGTTGGTAAAGTTTTTCTGCAGCTGGCCGGTAACGAAGTAAGAATAACCCTTGCTGGTATTATTCATGTAGTACAGCGAAGTAATTGACGGGTTGGTTGCACTTACCGGACCTGATCCAACCGGAGTAATATTACTCTTGTTGTACTGTATCTGTCCTTCAGGGCCAGGCAATACGGTGTAACCATCAGACAATACAAGGTTTTCGTGATAGATTGCATTAATGTCCTTGCTGTATGCACCTTCGATAGTTGCAATCACACCGCCGGGTAAACGCTGGTCAACGGCTAAGTTGGTTCTCCATATCTTCGGATATTTAAGATTCGGATTGGCGATATCAAGCTCGTATGATGTGTTGGCTGCAGCCGATCCTGGCTTTGGACGGTTTGCATCCGGATTAGGATTAAATTTTAAAATAGGATTAGTAGGGTCGTCTTTCTTATTTACGGTATAGGAACCGAACAAAATACCATTGTTAGATGCCTGGTTAGATATCCATACAAAAGGAACTGTTCCGGCAAATAAACCTGATCCGCCGCGTACCTGTGTAGTACCGTCACCATTAACGTCCCAGTTAAAGCCTAAGCGCGGAGATAGCTGAACCCTGTTCTTTGGCAACACTGACGGATCAACATGGATTCCCTGCTGAAACGTGATGGATTCGGCAGCGGGGTTTTTAGCCAGATGCGTAGGGAATACATCGTAATCTGCGCGCAAACCGTAGGTGATCCGGAGGTTGTCGGTAGCGTGGAATTTATCCTGAACATACAAGCTGTAAATGCTTGCCTTTATTTTTGCAAACGGAAACGAGCCATCAGCCAAAGCAGAGTAGCGGTAAGCGTACTGATTGGCAGGCAAGTCATTCAGGAAGTCAGAAACTGAGTTAAACACATATATACCATTGTAATTAGGTGCGAAACCATTGGTATAGCTCTGGATCTGGTCGCTTGTTCCGATGGTGATTTCGTGTTTGCCGGAGAAGATGGTCACATCATCTGAAAACTGACCGATATTTGTTGACAATACGTTGTTAGCGGTAAATATTTCTGAACCGAACGATGTTAGATTCGCCGTAGAAGCAGTTACTACGTTTCCCTCGGCATCTGAAGTTCCGTTACCGATATCGACAAACGGTAAAGCAGTGCTTCCGAGGAATGAACGAAAGTCACGCAATGCTGAATATCCAACGGTAAGACGGTTCGAGACTTTACTGCTGAAACGGGTATCCAACTCAACAATACCAATATTAAAGTTGTTGTTGATACGGTAACCTGCGCCGTAAAACGGCAAAGTAAATAAGCTTGCAGAACGTGTACCAAAGTTAGACGGACCTGAGTTTGAGTTACTCGGCGGGTTATCCCTATAAGATTTCAGATAGAAATATTTAGCGCTCAGGGTGTTATTCTTATCGATGTTCCAGTCTAACTTTACGGTGATCTTGTCACTGCTCGTTAGATAGTTGTAGCTGTCAAAAGCACCCGGGTCATACCCATAACCTGCAAGCTTCTTCTTGATCGCGTTAAGCGTCTGTGCGTCGGCCTGCGATACGTTACCTGTACCGCCCTGTCCCGGAGCTGAAGCGGCAATATAACTTGATGCAGGGTTGCTCAAACGTTCCTGCTCACCAGAAACGAAGAAGAACAATTTATTTTTGATGATCGGTCCGCCGATGCTGATACCGTCCTGGTGATAGGTAAACGGTGTTTTGGTGATCTCGGCTGTACCCGCGCTGTAACCGGTAAGGCCAACGCTGCGGATGTAATCATACACGGTTCCCTTAAATTCATTGGTACCTGATTTTACAACTGTGTTCACGCCCGCACCTGTAAAGTTACCCTGCCTTACGTCATAAGGCGCAATATCAACCTGTATCTGGTCGATCGCATCCAGTGAAATCGGTTGGGAGTTGGTCTGGCCGCCAAGCGTACCCGACAAACCGAACGAGTTGTTAAACAGCGCACCGTCAACTGTGATGTTGTTAAACAAGCTGCTTCGTCCGCCGAAACTAAGGCCGTTGGCCGATGGTGTAAGTTTCGTAAAATCACTCAGCGAACGATTGATGGTCGGCAACGCCTCGATCTGCTGGCGATTGATCGTTTCGCGGGCGCCGGTACGCGAGGAGTTGATCACTTTACCTGCCGAGCCCTTAACAATCACTTCGCCCAAAGCGGTTGTATTGTCTTCAAGCCTGGCATCAAGCCGCTGATCCTGACCGATCGATAAGGTCAGATTATCCAGCGAGTAATCCTTGTAACCCACGAAAGTTACTTTAAAGGTGTACGGCCCGCCTACACGTAAGTTAAGCAGGTTGAACCGACCGTCTGTACGTGTCACTGTGGAATAAACGGTTCCGGTTGGCACATGGGTAATTGTTACAGTTGCTCCCGGAATGGAGCCTTTGCTGTCCGTAACGGTACCGTTAACGCTGGCGGTGGTTACGCCTTGTGCGTCAGCATTTTGACTATTGGAAAATGCGATGACGCCAGTGAGTAATAATAGAAGTAAAAGCTTCCTCATACTTTGTTTTTTAGTTAAAATTCTATTTGTTAATATATCGGCGACAAAGCTATCTGAGGGGCATATTTAATGTGTTAAGGCATCATTAATCTTGTTGTTGATTTAGGAATTTAAAGCATAAAAAATGCGTTATTTATAAATAATACTTTGATTATTTGTTAAAATAATAATGCAACTGGGATGAAGGCATCGCGCGCTTCAGGTTATGATTTTCAAATGATGTGATAATTTTAGCATTTGGTACGTTTTCGTTAGTTTTGGCATCGGTTTTATGGCATGACTTTTACAATTGCCCCAAAAGCCTGAACATACGTGCTTTTAATTGCGTAAAAAGAGATGTACAGACACTCTTATGGATAAAAAAGCGATCATTTAAAAAACATCATAATCAAAATATGAACTACGATTTAATTGTTATAGGTTCCGGGCCAGGTGGCTATGTTGCAGCCATCCGCGCCTCTCAGCTGGGCCTTAAAACTGCCATAGTGGAAAAAGAATCTCTTGGCGGGGTTTGTTTAAACTGGGGCTGTATCCCAACCAAGGCTCTTATCAAAAGCGCCGAGGTGTTTGAGTATATTAATCATGCCGCTGAATACGGCATAAAGGTTGGCAGCAGTGAGGTTGATTTTGAGGCGATGATTAAAAGAAGCCGCAGCGTTGCTGAAGGAATGAGCAAGGGAGTTCAGTTCCTGATGAAAAAGAATAAGATCGATGTGATTATGGGCACCGGCAAGCTGAAAGGCAAAGGTGTTGTGACGGTCACAGCGGCGGGTGGTGAAACACGCGAGATCAGCGCAAAACACATTATTTTAGCCACCGGCGGACGCTCACGCGAATTGCCGAACCTGAAACAGGATTGTAAAAAAGTGATCGGCTACCGTCAGGCTATGGTACTGCCTAAAAAGCCTGCATCCATGATTGTTGTTGGTTCCGGCGCAATTGGGATCGAATTTGCTTATGTATATAACGCTATCGGTACAAAAGTAACCGTAGTTGAATACCTTGATAACATCGTTCCGCTGGAAGACGAAGAAGTTTCAAAACAACTTGCCCGCACCCTTAAAAAACAGGGTATTAATATCATGACCGGTTCCAATGTGGAATCAGTGGACAGCAGCGGCGATCTTTGCAAGGTACAGGTTAAGACTGCCAGCGGCGTAGAAACCCTTGAAGCCGAGATCGTATTGTCGGCTGTTGGTATATCAACCAATCTTGAGGGCATCGGACTTGAAGAAGCCGGCGTTAAAACCGACCGCGGCAAGGTGATCGTAGATGATTTTTATAAGACCAACGTAGATGGTGTGTATGCTATCGGCGATATTGTTAAAGGTCAGGCGCTTGCCCACGTTGCTTCGGCCGAAGGCATTATCTGTGTTGAAAAAATTGCAGGTCAGAACCCTCATCCGCTTGATTATAACAACATCCCGGGCTGTACCTATTGCTCTCCGGAAGTGGCCTCAGTTGGTTATACCGAAAAGGCTGCAAGAGAGGCCGGATACGAACTCAAAATTGGCAAGTTTCCGTTCTCGGCGTCAGGAAAAGCGAGCGCTGCCGGTGCTAAAGATGGTTTTGTAAAGGTGATATTCGATGCAAAATACGGTGAGTTTTTAGGCGCGCACATGATCGGTCACAATGTAACTGAAATGCTTGCTGAAGTAGTTACTGCCCGCAAACTCGAAGCTACCGGGCATGAGATCATCAAATCAGTTCATCCGCACCCAACGATGAGCGAAGCCATTATGGAAGCTGCTGCTGCTGCCTACGACGAAGTGATCCATTTATAATAAAGGACATATCAATAACGAAGTCCATAGCTGATACATCTCGGCTATGGACTTTTCTTTTTTAAAACAACCTGCTTATTCTATAAAGGATCTGTAGAAGTCCCATAATACAATCCCCGCGGAAATAACAATGTTAAAGGAATGTTTGGTGCCAAATTGCGGAATTTCGATACACGCGTCAATTTTTTGCATCACCTCATCACCTACCCCATTCACTTCGTTACCAAATATTAAAGCGTACTTCACGCCCTTCTGGGGTGTGAATTCGTTCAGCATCACACTGTTTTCAGCCTGCTCTATCGCTATAATAAAATAGCCCTCATTGCGCAGATGATCTACCGCCGCTAAGGTCGTTTCAAAATACTCCCAGGCAACGGATTGGGTGGCACCCAATGCAGTTTTTTCTATTTCGCGGTGAGGGGGGCGAGCCGTTATACCGCAAAGACAGACCTGCTCAACAGCAAAGCCATCGGCAGTCCTGAAAACGGAACCTACATTATGCATACTCCGTACATTGTCAAGAACAACAACCACCGGAAACTTTTCCATCGCTTTAAATTCAGCAACAGAAGCCCGGTTAAGCTCATCAAGTTTTAGTTTTTTCATTTAACACAACGCCAAACCTCACGTTAGCGCAGGCAAAGATATTATTAATAACAGTTGCTCAAAAAATTAGAGCAACTCCCGTACACCGTCGCCGATCAGCGATCTGTAAACCGACGGTTCATAGCCAACCTTATCAGTATAATAGGTAGTCACTTTTTCCTTAAATTCGTCAAAGGCGCTTTCTTTTACCAGGGCAATAGCACAACCGCCTAAACCAGCTCCTGTCATCCTTGCTCCGGCCACATTACTGTCGGTTTTGCAATAGTCAACAATGGTATCCAATTCCTTACCGCTTACTTCGTACAGATCGCGCAGGGACTGATGGGAAGCATACATCAGTTCACCGAATGCCGCAAGATCATTTTTACCAAGCGCAACAGCCGCCAGCTTTACCCTGTCGTTTTCTCCCACGACATGCTGTGCCCGCTTAAGCACCGTTTCATCGGCAATCAAATAACTGTTTTTATTTAATTCTTCACCATTGAGTTCGCAAAGATTCTGAATATCTATTTCTTGCCGTAATGCCTGTAGCGCAGCGGCGCACTCCTGTACACGTTCGTTATACCTCGACTCCGAAAGCTTTCTCGACTTGTTCGTATTGATGATCACCAGTACATGGTCACCAAGATTACTGTCAACCGCTTTATATTCCAGCGTGTCGCAATTCAACATCAGCGCCTTATTTTTCTCGCCGAAGGCTACCGCAAACTGATCCATAATACCGCAGGCAACCCCGATAAAATTATTCTCTACAGATTTAGACAGTTTTACCAGATCAAGTTTTGTGTATTTTTTATCCGATAAAGTATTTAATGCAAATGCTGTAACCACTTCTATCGAAGCAGAAGAAGATAAACCCGAGCCGATTGGAATATCACCGTAAAAAAGCATGTCCATTCCGGATACCTGATGACCTTCATTAAAAAAATAATCAACCACCCCAAGAGGGTAATTGTACCAGTAACCGTTTTCCTTTTGATAGCCTGTCTGTATTGGAGCATCAAACGTATCTTTAAAATTCAGGCTTCTGAACCGGAAAACATTATCTTTATTGGGAGAGAGTAACAAGTAAGTTCCAAAGGTAATGGCGCAAGGCATAACCAGCCCGCCGTTGTAATCAATGTGCTCCCCTATGAGATTAACCCGTCCCGGACAGAAATAAATATGCTGAGGTGTTTTTTTAAATATATTTTCAAACGCTTTCTCCAAAGATGGCTTCATGATACTGATAACTGGTTGGCGGTAAATATCGCAAAAAATGTCTATTGTACAGTTATTATTATTTTTTATTAATCAATCTGCCTTCCTGCCTGGAATTTGCGCATTTTGCCGACCTTTGACCCTCAATCATTACGCATTAAAATTCTATGAAACAATATTTAATAACAGGTTATGATTTCACCGACCCTGAAGCGCTGAACAGGCGAATGAAAGCTCGTCCTGACCATCTGGCCAAAGGCGCCGAAATGAGGAAATCGGGAAATTATCTTTTTGGAGGCGCTATTTTAAGCGATGAAAGTGTGATGATCGGCTCGGTGATGGTGTTGCAATTTGAAACCGAAGAGGAATTGGACACCTGGAAACTGGAAGAACCTTACATTATACAGGGCGTCTGGGAATCTGTGGATATTAAACCGTTTAAAGCGGCCGTTGTAAACTAAAAAGGCTTACAAATCTGCTTTGATTCGTAAGCCTTTTTTAATTGCTGTTTAGCTGTTTATCAATTACTGCCTGGTTTTTTCGCCAGTCTCTGTATTAACGATGTAAACGGTGCCGTTAACTGTCAGTTTTGCAGTACCGTCTCCATTAAACTGGATGGTACCGTTGTAGCTGAAATCTCCCTTTTTAGGCACGTTACCGGTTATGGTAAAATTAGCTGAGCCACTCATAATTTTCCTCTCAGGTTTAGTCAATTTAAGTTGACTTACAGTAATGTTGATATTACTGCTGCCTGTATTGGTCGTGTCAGATTTTGACTTAAACGACCCGGTTCTTTTGTACTCACCATTGATGTCAAAGTTTGCTGCAGAACTTGCCAAACCAGCGACGGTAAAGGATGAACTACCTGAATTCGTCGAGGTAATGTTAGGGCCATCGTATGAACCGCTGTAAGAAAGGTTTGACGACAGATTATCGGGTAAATTATCTCCGTTACAATTTAGTGTATAAGTGTACTTTAACTTGTAATCGTAGCTAACCCTGGGACCTGACGAATGACGGGAAACACTGTCAGACTTTACCGTACCGCATGCCAGATGCAATCCTGTAAATGTTTGTGCGCTTACCGTAACATCTGCTGAGACCTCCGCCACACCACTGAAATTAGAAGATATGGAGGCGGCCACCATATCTGCCGCTTCATCATTGGAAACGTTTCCTTTTGCGTTTACCGACGAACTGTTATCTTTTTTACACGATGCTGCCGCTGCAAGCATCAGTATTACAACATAGAATTTTAAATTTTTCATATTTCACTTATTTATGGGGTAATTACCTCTTTCAACAAGGAAATAATCTTTTTGATTTAATAATTATTAAATAAATTAAATACAGGTTATTTTAATATCGTTAATATTAACAATATCAACTATTTAGGGTCGATACCGTTTAATTCATCCATATCGTCTTTTGTAAGCTCTAAAGAAACAGCACCGTTATTCTCTTCCAGGTGACTAACATTTGAGGTGCCCGGAATAAGCAATATATTTTCCGCGTGCCTGAACAGCCAGCTTAAGGCAACCTGATGAACGGTAGCATGGTGTTTGCCGGCTATGCGTTTCAGAACATCCTGAGCGGCCACATTTCCTGCATTCAAGGGAAACCAGGGAATAAAAGCGATGTTCTTTTCCGTACAATACTGCAATACATGCTCCCATTTGCGGTTGTCAACGCTATACATATTCTGCACGGATACTACCTCGAAATACTCGCCGGCCTTTTTTATGATATCTACATCCACTTCCGACAAGCCGATGTGCTTTATCAGTCCCTTATCCTGCGCCTTTTTTAAAAATTCGAAACTTTTTTCAGCAGGAACAGCAGGGTCAACGCGGTGAAGCTGATAAAGATCTATGCTGTCCAGTTTCAGGCGTTTCAGACTGCCATGCAACGCTTCTTCCAAATGTTCCGGGCTCGTATTTACCGGCCATTGGTTAGGCCCCGTGCGGGTTAAACCACCTTTAGTGGCAATCACGAGATCCGATGGATAGGGATAAAGTGCCTTTGCTATCAGTTCTTCCGAAACATACGGCCCGTAACTGTCCGCCGTATCAATGAAATTTATACCCAACTCAACTGCACGTAACAGTACGTTTATAGCCTCAGTTTCATTTTTGGGCGGCCCCCAGATGCCTTCGCCTGTTATCCGCATGGCACCAAAGCCCATTCTGTTGATCGTAATGTCGCCGCCTATCGTAAATGTCTTCGGCGGATTATTTATTGCATTGTTATTCATAAGAAAGATAATTTGAATAAGGAAAAAACGCAAATTGGTGTTATTTGTTCATTTTTAGTCACATCACAAAGTCATTTTAGAAACTTCGCGGTTATTCAAATAATAGTATATTGGCTTAAAAAAAACACGCCATGTTACAGCAAAATAATGCCCACCACGTTCGCTATGTAAAAGGTTATCACTACCTGTTATCTTCAATCCTCGTTCTCGGATTCATTATTTCGCTGATCAATGTTTATCTGCAATGGGCGGCGCATTACGATATGCTGAATTCCATTTTGATTTCCATTCTGTTTATTTCCAGTATTCTGGCGGCTTTCTTTTTACGCCAGTTTCCGCTGCGGGCGCAGGACAGGGCCATCCGGGCTGAAGAAAATCTCCGGCATTTCATCCTTACCAACAAGCCTCTTGATGCACGGGTTACATTAAGCCAGGTTATCGCGCTGCGTTTTGCACCGGATGAAGAATTTGTTGTGCTTGCTGATCGCGCTGCGAAAGAGAACCTCACCCCCGCCGAAATAAAACGGGAAATCAGGAACTGGCGCGCCGATCATCACCGCGTTTAACGCTGACTTTTATAACATTGAAGGGGCTATGCCGAATGACTTTTTGAAGGTGTATGAAAAGTGTGACAGATTTTCGAAGCCAACATCAAGATAGACGTCGGAAGGCCGTCGGCCTTTTTCCTTTATCTGATAGTAGGCCTCGGCAAGACGTTTCTGCTGCAGCCACTGCCCCGGCGGGAGGTTAAATATTTTTTCAAAATCGCGCTTGAACCCGGCCAGGCTCCGGCCCGTCAGCCGGGCAAACTGTGCTACCGGCACATTGAACATATAATGCTGATTCATATAGGCCTCCAGATCAATTTTATAGGGCTCGCTGAAATCGAACAGAAAACTAAAAAAGTCCGGATCAGCCTGTAGCAGCAGTTCAACCGCTTCGGTGGTCTTCAGGTCAGCGATATTGCTGCTGAATTTCGCATTATCAGAAAAATAAGGCAATAAGGAATCAAAGTATCCTTTTATAAACGCATCCTGTGACAGCAATCGCATCGGCTCACCTGTGTATTTATCTGCCTTGGGCAATTTATGCGTGGTGCTGTATTGCCGCAAAAAATCCTGCGTTAGAAAAATATTTACCGATTTGAATTCACCGCCGGGCGGCGGTACCTTCACAGATTTTACCAGCTGGTTTTTACGGATCAGCCCGATTGACCCGGGACCAAAGATAAGTTTACCCCCGCTGGTTTGTAAATGACTTTCCCCGGCTATTATAAACCCCAATGCATGTTCCGGAACGAACTGCTCATTCCCGCGTTGTTTCTTCTCCACACAGGAATAGAGCATATTGTTAAAATAGATGTGCGTTTTGTCTTCCATTCAAAGGCTTTCTTTACAATTTTCAATATTGACCTAAGAGGCGTTATTTTAACTGGCTCATCATCATTTTGTCAAAGGTGCGATCCGGCAATAACCATCTCATAAATAACCCAAGTTTGGCCATATATCCTCCGGAGTAGCGTGTTTTAGGCTTACCCGCAGCAATTGCCTGTCGCACCAAATTTACGATTACTATTGGATCGGCATTTTTAACAGCAGTTTTCTTTAAAATCTTGGTAAAACCATCAACCTGATGCTGATATTTGGTGTTGCCTGATATTTTATACAGGTTGTCGGCTGCGATGCCGCTCCATTCTGATTTGACACCGCCGGGTTCGATTACGACCACATCGATTCCGAATTGTTCCACTTCATTCCTCAGACTATCGCTCAGTCCTTCCAATGCAAATTTGCTTGCATGATACCAGCCGCCAAGCATATTAGCGAGTTTGCCGCCTATTGATGAGATATTGATTATCGTTCCTGAACGTTGTTTACGCATCTGGGGGATTACCAACTGTGCAAGTCTTGCCGCTCCAAACAGGTTAACATCAAGCTGGTGCCGGGCATCCTTTAAGGGAACGTCTTCAACTGCTCCGTATAAACCGTATCCGGCATTATTGATCAGCACATCTATCCGCCCCTCCGTTTTTATGATCTCTTCCACACCTTCGGTCATATCCTGATCAATAGTGACATCCATTTTAAGCACTTTGATGCCCATTCCGGCAAGATCGGCCATTTTATCGGCTCTCCGTGCTGCCCCATAGACGATGTGTCCGTCGTTAAGCAGGTGTCTTGCGAAATCTTTACCCATACCGGCGGAAGCGCCGGTTATTAATATTACCTTTTTCATTGTTTATCCTTTATTGTTTTATTAAATACAGAACAAAGTTGCGGATAAATCAACGCGTGAGGTTTGCTGTATGGCTCAAATTTGCTTTGGTATAAAGCTCATCTTGTTTTACTCGCTCTTGAGACTCGTAACAGGATTGGTTAATGCCACTTTCAGCGTACGGTAACTGATAACCAGAATGGAAATAAACAAGATCATCAATGCCGGAAGGAGCAATAACCACCAACGGATGGTGATATGATAGGCGTACGATTCCAGCCATTTATTCATCATCAATAACGTAACGGGTATCGCGAGCGCTGCTGCCAGGGCTATCAGTTTTATAAAATCCTTTGCAAGCAATAAAAGCAACTGATCAAGGGCAGCACCCAATACTTTTCGTATCCCTATTTCCTTTGTGCGCTGCGCAGCTACAAGATGTGCAAGCCCATACAGCCCGAGGCAGGCAAGAAAAATAGAAAGCGCGGTAAAATAGTTAAAGAGCCTGATGTCGGTCATGTCCTTACGGTACATCGCGTTAAACGAATCGTCCATAAATTCATAGCTGAACGGAAAGTCGGAAAAGTAGCCCTGCCAGGTTGTTTTTATCAGGTTCAGATTTTTAGGATCAGTTTTTATCAGCAGTGAGGATGCATTAAACGAATTACAGACCATTACCAGCGGAGCTATAGGGCTGTGCATGGATGCGTAGTGAAAATTTTTCACTACACCGACGACATGTCCTTTATGATCAAAACCCTCTATGGCCTGACCTATCGGCTTTTTCCAGCCGACTTCCCTCACAAACGCTTCATTGACGATAAAGCCCTGTTTTTTATCGGTTGTCATTTGAACTGAAAAATTTCTTCCCGCCATCAGCTGCATGTTTAACAACGGTATAAATCTGTCATCAACTGAAAAATAGTTCGCCATCAGTTCCCGTTTGCGGCCATTTGCGGTTACCAGCGTGGTAGATTTCGGCATTGCACTGTTACCAATGGAGAGGCCTGTTTGTATCGATGTTCCTTTTACCCGACTTAACTGTCTTAATGCGTTATTAAAAGGGACCAGGCGTTGCAGGGCGACAGAATCATCGGGGAGCGATATATTGAGGATCTGATCCTTGTCGTATCCCAACGAGCGATGCTGAATAAAGTTGATCTGACGGTTCATAATGAACGAGCCTGCGATCATCACGGTAGCAACAACAAACTGGATAACGGTGATAACTTTGCGCAAGGTGAGGCCTTTTGCTGCATATTTATAATTCGCCTTTAGCGCCGTGGCCGGTTTGAAAGCCGACAAAATGAAAGCAGGGTAGAGGCCTGTCAATAATGACGATGCCAGGACCGCACCGCAGATCAGGATAAAACCCGGCAACGAACTCCAGAAGAGTATCCTTATATTTAAAATACTGTTCAAAAATGGCAGTCCTGCCAGTGCCAGGCCAATAGCTAAAACAAGCGCGATCAGCATCACAAAAAAAGATTCAAACAAAAACTGACCAACCAGACTGGCCTGTATTGCGCCGTTCACCTTCCGAATGCCCACCTCCTTTGCGCGGTCGGCTGCCCGTGCCGTTGAAAGATTGATGTAATTGAGCAGGGCAACTAAAAGGATGGTACCGGCAAGCACGGAGAAGATATAAACCAGTTGCTTATCCCCTTTTGGCGTATCGCCCAGCTTTCCCGCGCTGAAATGCACTTGCTTTAACGGTTCGACCTTAAACTCAAGTGAATATTTAACTGCTCCCATTTTGTCGAGCTCCGGTTGCACCTCACGTTTGGATACAACTGCAAGTTTCTTTTCAAACGCAGCCAGGTCCGGCTTTTCCTTAAACAATACATAAGTATAAACCGCGAAATCGTCCGCCATCCATCTTGTAGTCTTTGAAAAATCTTCGAGCGCCAGCGCGTTGAATTTAAGATCGGAGTTATCGGGGAGATCATCCAGTACGGCCGTAACGCGGTAGGGCGATTTATTGCAAATAACTGTTTTACCAACGGCAGCCTGTGCACCAAAATATTTTATCGCCAGGGAATGTGTGAGTACAATGCTATGCATATCCGTCAGTGCCGTAGCAGCATTGCCCTCTAAAAACTTATAATGGAACACCCTGAAGATACTGGTGTCAGTTTTATAAACATTGTCTTCCTGAAACAGCTGATTATTTACCTTAATAACTGCCCTGTCAGGCTCAAACCGGACAGCAGTTTCCACCTTTGGATCGTTGTTTATCAGATAGTTGGCCAAAAGCACCGGAGATAGCGCGATATTTACATTGTCGTTTTCCGGCGTATGCATCAGGTTGGTTATGCGGACAATTCTGCCCTTTTTTGGCTGGCTATCGTCAAAACTTAACTCATAGTTCACATAAAGTGAGATCAACAGACAGGCAGCTATGCCTGCTGATAAGCCTCCGATATTGATAATTGAAAAAACCTTGTGACGGATCAGGTTGCGCCAGGCGATCTTGAAATAATTTTTAATCATGAAGCAGGTTTGTTTGATATAACAAACATAAGGCAAGGCGTTCGCTAAAAAAACAAGCTTAACATTGATTAACAGATATTTAACAAATTTTAACGTTGATAATGAAACGTATCAGCGTGGTAATAATAAGGCAGGAACCGCGTAGTGGAGCGCGTTAAAACGCTTCGCCGACATCGACAAAGAGCCCGTTCGAGCCTTGTCGGCCAAAACCGTAATCGACGGTTATATTGGTGTTCGAAGTTTTATTAAGTTTGATACGGATACCGGGGCCATATCCCGGCTGAATGCGCTGCAGGCTTGTACCCGGCGCTGCAGAAAACGACTCGCCGTTCAGGAACACCACCCCGCCAAGCAAGCCGTTACGGGTGATCTTAAACCGGTATTCTCCTTCAAGATAAACCATCTGCGCACCACGAAACCTACCCTGAATATATCCCCTGCCGGTCGCCGAGTTACCATCCCATTGCGTGCTTGGCAGATCAAGATAACCGGGGCGACCACTCAGGATCAGCCAGTTGTAACTCCACAGTGCAATTATATTATCTGATCCGGCCGGAAAACGGATGTATTTACGCAGATCAACGATCAGCGAACGCCAGGGTGTGGTGCTCCCTAAAAAGTTATAATTATCGCGATACTGGAGGGCCGCATACCCTCCCCTGCTTGAATTGATCGCATTGTCGCGCGAATCGAACAGCATGTTAAACGTCAGCCCTGAAGCGATAGTACGCGAATCCTTTCCATACAACGCATAATCGTTCGCCCCCCCGTCAAGCGTGCCTTTATCGGAGATATTCCAGTGCGTATCGAAAATAAAACCCAGACCTGCATACAGGTCTCCGCCGATATGTCTTAAAGCTGTCTGATAAAATTTAAAATATGAATAATCCATCGGGTCTTCGTTTCTGATGTCCGAATTACTACCCAACCCATAGGAACTTTGCGGATATTTATAATACTGATACTCACCGATAAAACTATACGTATTATCTTTACTCCATATACTCGTTTGTACCGGCAATATAAACTGTTTGTTCTGCGTATAGGACGCACTGGCGATCACGGTAGAAATTCTTGACTGTGGCCCGGTCTTGAAAATGGCATTACCAGACAACACCAAAGCAAACCTTGACAGCAGCGTGTAACCGATTGCCGGGGCTATGGATATCTCCGGTTTTGAGGTGATCGAATCAACGGCGGGTGCGGGCTTTTTGTTAAACAGTTCAGCGATCACATCTCCTATGTCCTTTTCATTCGTTTTATCGTTACCGCGGGAAAGCGTATCCTCCCGGATGGTATCCTTTACGATCCCCTTGTGTTTTACGGGAATAGTCTTGATCACAACGGGTTTCTGTTGGGCTGAAAGTCCTGATGAAAGAAAAACAATAAAGAAAAAGACGCCCGATGCGAGATATGATTTCATTTAGCCCTGTTATGTTACCCAGGGTATTAAAAATCAGTGACCCTGTTTATCAATTTGGAGATCCGTTTATAATCAGCCCCGAAAGTAATCATTCCGTACTTAATAAACACCGTTTGCCCATTTATTGGTCGTTAATAATTTTGACATTAGTTTTGTTGCATCATTCTAAATTGCATTTTTGCATTGCTTTTACCGGCACATTAAACCGGCACATACCGCAACCTAAATAATGGAATCAACGACGTCTCCGGCAGAACAGCTTGTTCAGAAAACGATATTCAGCGTGCTTATCGCTATCAGCATCAGTCATTTTCTTAATGATATGATACAGTCGATCATCACATCCGTTTACCCTTTACTGAAACAGCATTTTAAATTAAGCTTTACCCAGATCGGCCTGATCACCTTTACCTTTCAGATCACCGCATCGCTGTTACAGCCTTTTGTTGGTTTTTTTACTGACCGGAAACCAAGACCGTTTTCGCTGGCCGTCGGTATGGGCGTTACACTTTGCGGTTTGGTCATGCTGTCGCGGGCGCCAAATTTTACCGGGATACTTGTAGCCGTAGCTATGATGGGTATCGGATCATCTATCTTTCACCCGGAATCGTCGCGGCTTGCACATCTTGCCTCCGGTGGAAAAAAAGGTGTCGCTCAATCCATATTTCAGCTCGGAGGAAATGCAGGCAGCGCTATCGGCCCTTTATTGGTCGCGCTGATCGTTGCGCCTTACGGACAGCAGAATATTATATGGTTTACGGTAGGCGCATTCGCTGGAATAGTGATATTAACCCGCGTAGGTAAATGGTATAGGGCACATCTGAACATGCGTGCGGCCAAAAAGGAGCTAAAGCATGAACACAGCAGCCTGCCCCGCAGGAAGATCATTTCATCACTGGTGGTGCTGCTGGTATTGATCTTCTCCAAATTCTTTTACCTCGCCAGCATGACCAACTATTTTACTTTCTTTCTGATCAAAAAATTCCACGTTTCCATTCAGCAGTCACAGCTTTTTCTGTTTGTATTTCTGGCCGCCGTGGCAGCCGGAACACTGATCGGCGGTTTTGCAGGCGACCGCTTCGGCCGCAAGTATGTTATCTGGTTTTCCATACTTGGTGTTGCGCCTTTTACGCTATTGCTTCCTTACACCAACCTGTTTTTCACCATCTTTCTCGCGGTGATCATCGGCATTATTCTTTCATCGGCTTTTTCGGCTATCGTAGTTTATGCACACGAACTGATGCCGGGCAAACTCGGCATGGTGTCCGGATTGTTTTTTGGGCTTGCATTTGGCATGGGCGGTCTGGGGTCGGCACTGCTGGGTAAGCTCGCCGACCATACCGATATTATTTTCGTCTTTAAGGTTTGTGCATTTCTGCCATTGCTCGGCGTATTGACTGCATTTTTACCTGATCTGGAAAGGAAGAAGGCAAAACAGTAATCGTCAGCTGTCTTTTCGCCTATTCGCTTCGCAGGCTTTTCACAGGATTGATGAGCGCAGCCCTGATGGTCTGAAAACTGATGGTCAAAAATGCAATCACAGTAGCCAGGGCACCTGCCGCGACAAATACCCACCAGCTCAAATTTATCCGGTAGGCAAAGGCCTGCAGCCATTTATGCATGGCCAGCCAGGCAACAGGGCAGGCAATGAGAACGGCTATAAAAACGAGCTTAATGAAGTCCTGCGCCAGCAACGCGACAATGCGGCCTATGCTTGCACCTAAGACTTTCCGCACACCTATCTCGCGGGTGCGAACCTGGGCAGTAAATGCGGCGAGACCGAGCAGCCCCAGGCAAGAGATCATGATAGCTATGGCAGCAAAATAATTAAATAAGGTACCTTCCCGCTGTTCAGATTTATACAGATTATCGAATATATCGTCCAGAAAATCATAACTGAAAGGGAATTTGCCGTTATACTGTTTAAACTGCGCCGCTGCAGCAGCAATCGCCTTTTGCGCGTTTTTGGTCGTCGTCTTTATATAAATGGTGGATAAATAGTTTGGCTGATAAAAAAACACCGCAGGTGTGATCTTCTCCCGCATGGATGCGTAATGAAAATCCTTGACCACGCCGATGATCTTTCCATTGACGCCCTGCAACATAAAGCGCTTCCCGATAGGATTTTTTAGCCCCATTTGTTTTACCGCGGCCTCATTCAGTATAAAATGCGCACTGTCGCTAACCGCACCGGTAAAAGATGCTCCCGCTACCAGTTTCATTTTAAAAAACGGCATAAAATCCTTGTCAATATTCAGTAAATGAATAAAAAAGAAAGTATTGGGCACCTTTCCATCCCAGTCATTATTGCCGGTCATGCCACCAAACCTGACAATGTTTTGATTTGACCGGGTTACATCCAACACACCGGGACTTTTTAATAATTCCGCTTTTATTGCGTCATAATGGCTCTGGGCATCGCGCATCCATATCGAAAAGACATTCGTTTTGTCGTAACCCAGCTTTTTTGAATGAATGTATTTTAACTGACCCGTAATCACTATAGTTCCGACGATGAGTACAACGGAAAAAGCAAATTGTGTAACAACCAGTATCTTCCGAAACATCACATCGCCGATATTTACGGCGATCTTACCCTTCAGCGCCTTCAGCGGCTCGAAAGAAGACAACAGCAATGCAGGATAAATACTCGAGGCGGCCAACGTCCCGGTTATAGCCAGAAGAATGATCGTCCACACATGCGGATCGGCGAGATTAAGTTCCAGTTCCTTTCCGGCAATCTGGTTAAAGACCGGCATCAATACGTAAATGAGCGCAAGCGCCAAAATCGCCGCTATCATAAACAGCAGCGCCGTCTCTACAATAAACTGCATGAACAGCTGTATTTTAGCCGCCCCCACTATTTTACGCATACTGATCTCCTTTGAACGTAACATAGACCGGGCAGTGGAGAGATTTACATAATTAATGCAGGCGATCACGAGGATCAGCAGGGCCACTACGGTAAAAATGCGTACGGTACTCATGCCCTTATCGGTAAGATCGGCGTTATAAAGATGCATTTTTGAGAGCGGCAGTAACAGGTAATCAGCATCTGTATCTTCCGCCCTATGCGCCAGATGTATCTTTGTTATTTGTTTTGTCAGCTTTTTAAGATCGGCGCCAGGCTTCAGCAGCAGGTAAGTTTCGTAGTTGTAATAATCAAAGTTATCGCTCAGATCCGTGTTTTGCGCCAGCATACTTTTGATGTGATAGCTCATCGGCATCAGCATATCAAACTGGAAACTGGAGTTCCTGGGAAAATCGTCGATCACGCCGCTCACGGTAAAGTTTTCCTTGTCGTCGGCTGAGATCACTTTTCCGATCGGGTTTTCGCTGCCAAAAAACTTTTCGGCAATTTTACGGGTGATCACCACGGAATTGTCATCCGGAAAAGGCACTGACTGGTTTCCCTGGATAAAAGGAAAATCAAATATTGAAAAAAATGACGGATCGGCATAGGTAACCCGGTTATCTCCGAAAACTTTATCCCTGAACTTGTAAAGCGAAAAATCATGAACCCACGTCAGGCGTACTTCGTCCTTTACGTCGGGCAATTGCCGTTTTACCAGCGGCCCCATCGGAGCAACACCAACCGTCCATATCTGTCGGCTTGTGCCGGTTCCGCCCCACAACTCCATGCGGTAAATATTGTCTGCCTTTTTATGGAAAGTATCAAAACTCAGCTCATCCTGCACCCATAGTAAAATAAGTATGCCGATAGCCAGCCCGGCCGTCAGACCTGCAATATTGATAACGGAGTAAAATTTGTTCCTTAACAAATTTCTCCAGGCGGTTTTTATGTAATTTTTCAGCATAGTTTTTTAACTGATGATCATGTTTGTTATTTGATACTAAATACTACGGGCAACGTCAGAGGTTACCGGAAAAAATTAAAACGTCAAAAAGTCACAGGTATCGCACCGGCGCGTTATAATATAAAGCAAGCTCCTTTTACTCCGTTTTCAGGCTGGTTACAGGGTTCATCAAAGCTGCTCTTACTGTTAAATAAGAAACGGTTGAAAACGCTACAACAAAAACGATGATAAAAGGAACGGCAAATAATGTCCAGCTGATATCTGTCCGGAAGGCGTAGGTCTGCAACCAGCGGTTACTTGCATACCAGCCCAACGGCGCGGCTATAAGGAATGCAATTACCACCAGCTTCGCAAAATCTTTATATAAAAGCTGTAAAATAACGTTCACCGATGCGCCTAATACCTTTCGGATCCCAATTTCCTTGGTACGCTGAACGATAGTGTATGATACCAGTCCGAATAGTCCGAGGCAGGCGACGAAAATTCCAATAGCCGTGAATGTGGCAAACACCTCACCAAACTGGCGGTCGGCGTGATATTGTTCATTAAAATGCTGGTCGAGGAAGAAGTAATCAAATTGCTCTCCCGGAAAAAAGGCTTTCCAGTTTGCTTTTAACCCGGCAA
Organism: Mucilaginibacter sp.; assembly: GCA_035547875.1. Lineage (GTDB taxonomy): Bacteria > Bacteroidota > Bacteroidia > Sphingobacteriales > Sphingobacteriaceae > Mucilaginibacter. Next base: position 86,786 of record DASZTX010000057.1, read on the forward strand.
GGGTCTGCTGCAGATCAGACGTACTCACTTTGACAGAAACAGGCCCCCTTACATCAGGAATGCATCTGAAAATGATTGCATCATATGCATCGTGCAGCGACTGCTGATGGTAGTTATCAACCACGCCGATAATCGTATAAACATCTCCCCAGAAATCAATTTTATTCCCAAGTGCCTGCTCAGGTTTACTGAAACCTATTTGCTCGGCCGCCTTTTTACTGAATACAATAGCATGCGGATCGGTTGCGCTGAAATCCCGGGAGAACAACCGGCCTGCCAGAAGTTTTGCGCCATAAGCCTTGAGATAATCAAAGTCGCCGCCGATAACACGATATTGTTTGCCGGCGCTTTCGGGAGTGCCAACCAGTTTAATACCACCCGCGTTCCAGGGCACTGGATCGCCAGGTATGGCGGTGGACACGGTTACACTTTTTACGGCAGGATCGCGCAGGCATTCGTTTTTAAAAGCGGTCATGCTACGGTAGAAAGAATCGACGCGGGCCAAAGGCGGTTTGATGATCAGCGTCTGATCAATATTGATCCCAAGCTTCTGCCGCTCCATATAGCTGATCTGACGATACACCGTGAACGATCCGATCAGCAGAAATATTGATGCCGTGAACTGGAAAACAACCATCGCCTTACGCAGTACGATACCGCTGGGAGAAGCTGTTAGCTTACCCTTCATCACCTCGACCGGCCTGAAATTTGAAAGCACAATAGCCGGATAAAAGCCGGAAAGGAAAGAACCTACTAAAAACAAACCAATTACTCCTGCCCAAAATGCGGGCTTGACTAACAAGGTCAGGCTTATATACTGGCCTGACAATGCTGAAAAGATAGGAAGGAAAATAATGATAAGGACAATAGCTAAAATAATCGCGAAACCGTTAAGCATCATGGCCTCTATCATAAATTGTGTAATAAGCTGCTTTTTTGCTGAGCCCAGGGTCTTCCTTACGCCGACCTCCTTTGCCCGGCTGATACCCCGGGCGGTCGCAAGGTTGATATAATTTATCCAGGCTATAATGATCACAAATATGGCGATACCCGCAAGCAGATAAACCGATGTTCCGTCGCCGTTCGGCTCTGCCTCAAACATCAGGTGCGAATTGAGATGAATACTTTCCAACGGTTGCAGATAATACTTTGCTCCCTCACCGCTTCCCTTGAACTGGGCATATTCTTTATTGACGAAAGGTGCAAATTTAGCTTCGAGCACCTTTGGATCGGTACCGGGCCTGAGCAAGAGGTACGTCAGGCAGCCATCGTTGAGCCAGGCGTTATCAATATCATTCTTCGGTCCTACAAATTTCAGCAGAGTAGCGTACGATAAGAGGACGTCTGTCTTAAAATGGGTATTCACCGGAAAATCCTTGATCACGCCAGTGACCTTGACCGGCTGATCATAACCAAAAGATAACAACTTGCCTATCGGATTCTGATTGCCAAAAAGTTTTTTGGCATTTGTTTCAGTCAGGACGACAGAAAATGGTTCCTGTAACGCGGTTTTTGGATCGCCGCTTATTAACGGATAACTAAAAATATTGAAAAACGAATTGCCTGCGAAATAAACCTTGGGAAGAGTGAGTTTCTGGTCGTTATAAGTTGCCAGCACGGCACCAGTGGTTACCAGCTTGACATAATCTTTAATTTCCGGAAAATTCGCCTTTAATTTAGTTCCTACAGCAAAGGCTCCCGCGGCCCATTGTGTAGATAGCTTGCCATTGTTATAACGATCCTGCGCGACACGGTAAATATTATCCTTTTTAACCTGGAAATTATCATAGCTCCATTCAAATACGACGTATTGAATGATCAATAATCCCGCCGCCATGCCTATGGCAAGACCGACCATATTGATAAATGAAAAGGCCTTGTGCTTTTTAAGGTTCCTGAAAGCGATCAGTAAATAGTTTTTTATCATGATGAGCCCGGTTTACGAAAATTGAGATTGGCTAAAATTATGCCACTTAACCAAAGTAATGATTATCAGATATTTATCAATTATGCATAAAGAAAATACGTTCGATAACAGAATAGCGATCGTACGCAGGCGAACACTATTTGTAAGTTTTCTGCATTACAAGACGACGATTAATATAATTGGTTGCCTGATTATTTAAGAAATTTTGAGTCTCGCAAAATTTGAATGATGAGTTGTTAAACCCGATTGAATCGCCGGATGCTGTGTCCGCAACAGGAACCCGTAAAAAGTATGTAACCTTTGCAAACGGTAGAAGTATTTAAGACGATATCTGTAAAAATCATAAGAACGACTAATTAATCCATACCACCATGAACTTCTCAAACAAAACAAAATCCTGTTCGCGGCTCTTTGTATCCGCTGCAATGGCGTTTATCGTAGGTTATTTACCCGCCAAAGCGCAAACTGTCGCTCCGGTCATAAACGTTAATCCTAATATAAATGTCAACCCTGCCGTAAATATCGATGTTAAGGCGGGCACGATCAACGTAAATCCACAAGTGGCAGTGAATGTATTAGCCAATGCGAATATCAAGCCCGACGTCAGGGTAAATCCGCAGATAGACATCAGCCAGATCAGTGAGCATATCAACGTTTCGCCGGTGGTTGATCCGCAGATCAAAGTAAACGTTGACCCGGATGTAAATATTAATATCCTGTCTGACGTTGATCAAAATGAAGGCAGTTGGTTTGCATCCATTAAAGGCGATAAAATCAATATTGAATTCAGAAGCGGAGACGATGAACATCAGTGGACATCCAGCTCTGACTTTAACATCAGCGATTTTCCTAACCTGCCTAAAAATGAAAAAGGGCAGTTTACGCTAAAAAGAGAAGCTGGTACGGTGGTATTTACCGGAAAGTTTGACGGAGACACCGGATTCGGGCATTACCAATTCACCCCGGATAAAAGTTTTGCTGACTTTCTGACCCAACATGGAATAACCGATGTTTCGGCACGGCGTGGATTCGCTCTGTTTGTATCCGATGTAAAAAAAAGTTATGTGCTTATGGTGGAGAAAAACGGGTACGGTCAGCTTTCGGTGAATAACCTGATAGCGATGTCTTCGCTTAAGATAGATGAAGCATTTATTAACGGTTTTAAAACCGTTGGCTATAACAATATCCCGGTACATAACCTGATCGCTATGAAATCGATGGATATTACGCCAGCTTATGTCAAAGCAATTGAAAAAGATGGCTATGCCGATATACCTGTACATAGCCTGATCGCTTTTAAATCTTTAAAAATCGACGGGGATTACATCAGGGGCTTTAATGACATAGGATATAAGAATATACCCGCACAACAATTGATCACTTTTAAATCATTGGGCATCACACCTGATTTTATAAAAGGCTTCATCGACGCCGGATATAAAGATATATCTGCCCATAATGCCGTTGCGTTTAAGTCGCTTGCCATCACACCGGATTTTATCAATGGTTTTAAAAAATTAGGGTTTACCGATGTTCCCCTGAACGACATCGCTGCATTGAAATCAACCGGCGTAACGCCGGAATACGTTGCATCAATGCAGGAAAAGGGATTTAAATCGGATAACCTGCGGAAATACATTCAGCTAAAATCAAATTTTAACAACGGAAAATAATGCGGGCTATGAAAAGAATATTGAGAAATTGCGTCGCCGCTGCCATTTTACTTGCGGCTTTTTCAGGTCACCTGCTTTCACAACAGAAAGAAACGGCAAAAACCAGCAGCAAAACAAAAAATGCTGTGAGAGAATGGCCTTCGTTCAGCAACGGTCATGAACCGGGCACCTGGGATGCTATGATTCAGGAAGATAATGTGAACATTCAGTTCTACGGCGACCACTGGAGCAACGGAAGAAATATAGCGCTTTCGGAATTGGGAAAATTACCGGAAGAGAATATCGGTGAATTTAGCCTGAACAGGGCAGCCGGAAAGATCAGCTTCAAAGGCGTTTTTGAGGATCGCTTTGGGCATGGTACTTACACATTTGACGAAAACACCGGGTTTAAAAATTATCTTCAGCAGCGCGGTTATACCGGACTGGATAAAGAATTTATGATGAACGTATTTTTTACCGACATCAGCAAAGGGTACTTTGATTTTATGGTAGCAAACGGTTACAACGAGATCACCAACAGCGAGTTTAAAGACCTTGTTGAGCAGAATATGAACCAAAAACTGATGGCCGACTATTTTGACCTGATCAAAACCGAGGGTTATGGCCATCAATCGCTGGGAAAACTCGTGGAACTGCGCGAGCATGGCGTGAGACCCGATTTTATCCGGGGATTTGAACAAATGGGCTATAAAAAAATAACCCTTGACCAGGCGCTGGACCTGCGCGACCACGGTGTGACGCCAAAATTTGTAACGGAGATCAGGTCAATGGGGTATCCCGATATCTCGCTCGACAAAGCACAGGATCTGCGCGATCATGGGGTAACGCCGAAATTTGTCAACGAAATGAAAGCTATGGGTTATGGGGATATATCACTTGACCGGGCGCAGGAGTTACGCGATCATGGCGTTAACCCTGAATACATTAAAAGCATGCAGGCAATGGGATATAAAAACATCACGCTTGAAAAGGCCCAGGAACTGCGCGATCACGGGGTTAATCCGGCATTTATCAGCGGCATCCAAAAACTTGGCTTCAAAGATATTTCTCTTGACAAAGCACAGGAACTACGCGATCACGGGGTGAGCGTGGCATACATTCAGAAAGTAAAAGCTAAGGGACTGGCAAATATTACAACGCTTGACGATTATATAAAATTAAAGGATACCGGATTTTAATACAGTTTAAACTTTTGATTACTCAGGCGGGGCGATTTATTGTCCCGCCTTTTTATTTTTAGCCATCGCCGTTTACGCCACACAATTTAAAACGTTATTTTTATAAAAAAATGACTTATGTTTTTTGTGCTTTCTAAGCTCCTGCTCATCTTTATTTTCCCCTTCACCTGGATCCTTATTTTTCTGCTTGCTGCGGCTTTTCTGCGTAAACCAAAGCTCAAACGCCGTTTCTTTTTTGCCGCGCTTATTATATTGCTGATATTTTCGAGCCCGTTTTTGCTTAACCAGTTTGCCCGGCTTTGGGATGTGCAGCCGGAGCCGCTGAAAAAAAAATCATATAGCTGCGCGATCGTGTTAGGCGGGTTCTCCTCGGTTGATGGCAACGGCAAGGGATATTTTAATCCTGCAGCCGACCGCTTTATTGAGGGCTTAAAACTGATAAGCACCGGAAAGGCAACACATCTACTGATCACCGGGGGGAGCGGAAGTTTGCTGAATCAGCGTTTTAAAGAAAGTGTATGGGTAAAAACACAACTGGAACTGGTTAATGTGCCTGATAGCTGTATCATAATTGAAGATCAAAGCAGGAACACTTTTGAAAATGCAATCTTTTCAAAAAGGGAACTTGATAAACATCAGCTTTCCCCGCCTTATCTGCTGGTTACCTCAGCTTTTCATATGCGGCGCTCACTCAGGATCTTTAGAAAACACCAGGTGGATGTAATCCCCTATCCCTGCAACTTCCTCGAAGGCAGAGGAAATTTCATGGCGAGCGACCTGATACCCAGTGCAGACCCGTTAAGCACCTGGAACATCTACATCAAAGAAGTGGTGGGCTCTGTGGCTTATTATTTTAAATAAACAGTATGTTGTCATAACCGCTTATTTATTTAATTTGCCGTCTTAATTTTTTGTCTCCATTTTATAAAATGACTTATTGCTTAGGAATAAAGGTTAAAGAGGGTCTGGTGGCTATTGCCGACACCCGGATAACTTCAGGTACGGACACCACGGTAAAAAAGAAGATCACGATAGAGCAAAAGGATAAATTCTCGCTTTTTATTATGACCAGCGGGTTGCGGTCGGTAAGGGATAAAGCTATTGTTTATTTCAGTGAACTGCTCGAATCGAACGAGTATAATAAACTCTACAAAGCTGTAAACGCATTCGGCGAGCAGGTAAAAAGGGTTGCAAATGAAGACCGGGGCGCCCTAGAAAAGGCAGGCTTTAAGTTCGACCTTAATACCATCATCGGCGGGCAGTTAGCCGATGATGATGAGCATAAGCTGTTCCTGCTTTACCCGGAAGGCAATTGGGTGGAACTTGGACACGGCGCACCTTACGTGATCATCGGTAATTCGGGACACGGAAAAGCTATCCTGAATCGGATACTGGATGAAAACTCAAGCTTAAAACTGTGCCTTAAGTCGGGCTTCCTGTCATTCGATTCTACAAGGGTAAGTTCCAACAATGTGGACTTCCCTATCGACGTGGCCTTATACCGTAAAGACAGCTTCCATATCGTTGAAAAACGTTATGAAAAAAAGGACCTGGAATATATTTCGACGCAGCGGGCCGAAGAATTGAAAACAGCGCTGGAAAACATTTCAGAGGGCTGGATGGACGAAGCGTTTAAAGATGTATAACGCGTAATTGAGATGTAAAACATACCGATAAATTATCCAAGTGTAAATTGGCAAATTTTCCAAAACATTTAGCCTGTCTGGATCATTAACTTTCAAACAATAGAAAGTAAATTGAAATTCAACGTACATACCGAAATGGAATATGCCTCGGGAGGCCCGGGCACCCTGATACTGAATGTTCATGCGCTGCGAACGCCTGCACAAGCAGTGGTGAGCGAAATATTTAAGATCGACCCTTATATAAAAGCGGAGGAACTTATTTCGCCGCAAAATGAAAACAGGTTGGTGAGATTTGAGATACCGGAAAAGAGCGAAGTGAGGGTAATCTATTCGGCAGTTATAGATAACTGCTGCGAGATTAAAGATTTCAGTGATATAGCAGAGATGCCTGTTGCACAAACGGATGCGACCGTGCTGCCTTTCCTTTATCCAAGCAGGTATTGCCAGAGCGATAAACTGTACCGGTTAGCCAACAACATGTTCGGCCATATTGAAAACCCTTTCGAAAAGGTTCACACGCTGACAAAATGGATCAATGAAAACGTGCAGTATCTCAGCGGTTCCACTAATTCGCAAACCTCTGCTTTCGACACATTTACCGAGCGGGCCGGTGTGTGCCGCGATTTTGCTCATCTCGGCATTGCTTTCTGCCGGGCGCTCACTATTCCTGCGCGTTATTTTACGGGTTATGCCTATAAGCTAAAACCTGCAGATTTTCACGCCTGTTTTGAAGCTTATATCGGAACGGACTGGGTATTGTTTGACGCAACCGGATTAGCGCCATTGAACGGACTGGTAAAAATAGCGTCCGGGCGCGACGCTGCGGATACGGCTATCGCCAACATCTTCGGCGATGTAATCTTTAAATCAATGATGGTGAACTGCGAAGTCGCCGGGGAAGGCTTCATACCGTTTCAATATGAAGGGTCGCAGCTATCCGGTGTTATCTACCCGTAAATTATCAGGAAAAATTGGAGGTCGCGGGCAGATTCGAACTGCCGTGTAGAGCTTTGCAGGCCCCATCCTATCCTCTCGGTCACGCGACTTATAAAACTATTTAACCACTTACCAGGATAGCCGGAGCAAAATCGTAACCTATCTTTCCCGTTTTACAACGAGCAGGAATTAGCACCTTGTTTTTAATTACAGGTTGCCAAGACTTCAACGGGCCCTTCCCTCTGTCTTTCTGGATAAGTGAAATAAAGAACGATTATGAGCACAAATATACAAATAAAATCTATAATTCCTATAGATTTTATATTTTTTTATAATTTCCAATGCAAACTAAAAGGCAAAATTAACGTTGTAGCGCTATGAGCATTAAAAAACCTGCCGGTAAATTTCAATTTATTCCGTTCCTGATAAGCTTGCTGATCACACTTGCCATCGGCTTTGTGGCTTCGTTATTTACAAGACCGCAGATAGCGGGCTGGTACAGCAGTCTCGCAAAGCCCTCCTTCAACCCGCCGCCGTGGGTATTTGCTCCTGTATGGACCTGCATTTATGTAATGATCGCCATCTCAGCCTACCTGGTATGGAAACGCAGGGGCCCCAACTCCACTTACCATACGGCAAAGTATATTTATATATTCCAGTTATTTCTTAATTTTTCCTGGTCGATCGTCTTTTTCGGGCTGCACGGCATCTTCCCTGCCCTGCTCGTCATCGTTGCGTTGTGGATCATGATCCTGCTAAATATCAGGTGGTTTAGCAAGTTCAGCACGGCGGCGGCCTGGTTGCTGGTTCCTTACCTGCTGTGGGTGAGCTTTGCAAGCGTGCTTAATTTGAGCATTTATTTGCTGAACTGACGGCTTAAAATTGTATTTTTATTCCATAAACCGTCCGCATGAAAAGAATATTCCTGTTTTTCTGTTTATGGATTGTCTGCGCCAATTTTGCGCTGGCCGATAGCATTGGCGTTAAACATTTTGTCATCAAGGAAAATCCGTTTGCAAAAAACGAAGTCGCAGTGGTGGCAACCGATACGGCGGGCGTTATTCAGGAGGATGTGAGCGGGGTGTTCACTTTTACCATGAACGGTTTTGAAGAGCAGCTTACCTTTGACAAAGGTACGGCCTTTTACCATCACAAAATTGATAAATCCACCTTCCTGTATGCGCGTCATCATGACGAAAGCGGCTCCACCGGCATTTTATATTACATCTATAAAAACAATGATAAATTAAGCCCCTGGCACATCAGCTGGGTATTGCTGCTGGCTATACCATGTTTGCTGGTATTATTGGCCTATATGTTCAGGCGGTTTATTATTATCGCCGTCATTATCTTCTGTATCTTCGTATATTTCAACTATCATAATAACTTAAGTATTCCGACATTTTTTCAGAGCATCATAGACGGGCTGAAAGGACTATTTTAACCCATCCTGCCGCAAGTTATCAAACAAAACGCATCAGCATCTGTATATCGTTTTAAATGTGAACATCAGCAATGACCGATCCCCTTCAGCTTAGCCTTAACCGTCATGACGGCACCACGCGCCGGGTAATCATCGAACCCGTACTGCAACGGGATGAAACGGGATTATACAATACCGGCGTTTATAAAATTTTCAAGGACGCTTTGGGCGATGAGTCCGCATTATTTACAGAGCCACTTGAAAAGAACAAGACGAACAATGATCTGCCGGACGACAGCAACCCGGATTATCTTGGAGAATTAATATTTGACGGACTTTCGCACTGGCGCTATCATGGCGAACTTCTGACGCTTAACGAGCAAAAGCAGGTTGCAACCTATATCATGCGGTATTAGGGCGTAATAAGGTTGCTTGTTAAAGGCAGCTTAAAATAAAAAACCGAACCTCCATCAGGATTACTCTGCACCCAGATGTCGCCTCCGTGACGGCGTATGATCTCGGCTGAAATAAACAATCCAAGTCCAAGACCCTGAAATCTATGAGAAGTCTTTTCACTGCGATAAAACCGCTCGAACAACTGCCGCTGGTCTTTTTTTGGAATACCAACGCCCACGTCCTTAACGGAAACCACCAGAAAATCAGCCTCTATCCGGGAGTCCACCCATATTTTGTCAGCATCAGGTGAATACTTAGCGGCATTGCTCAGCAGATTATTAAACACCTGCTCAATGCGCGACCGGTCGGCCTTCAGCGTCACATCCGCTACATTCTCTACCACTACTTCATGGCTGCCGGTAATATCGCTGAATGCCTCGACGCTGTTTTTAAGAAGTTCCGCAAACTGAAAAGATTCCGGATTATAGTCGATCCTGCCGGAATTTATTCTGGATACATCCAGCAGATCGTTTATCAGGCGTTCCAACCGTGAAACATGATTAAGCATTTTGCCTACGAATTGGTAAGATTTATCCTCCCTGTTTGCCGTCTTTTCCAGTAATTGGGTGTAGGCCTTAATGCTGGTCAGCGGCGTTCTGAGCTCATGGCTGGCAATAGACAGAAACTCGTCCTTTTTATACATCAGATCCATCATGGCCTGTTCTGCCTCCATCTGATGGGTAATATCGGTCAGGCTGCCGATAAATCCCTCAAAAACCTGATTACCAAAAATAGGATTACCCTGGATATCCATCCAGCGGTATTCTCCTTCCGTATTCCGGAACCTTGCCCTTGAACGGTAAGAAACGCGTTGTGCGAAAGCTTCAGGAAAGGCGCGGCTCCCGCGGTCGTCGGGATGCATGGCGTCGAGCCATTTCAGCCCCATGCTTTGCTCAAAGCTGAAGCCGGTATAGTCCAGCCATTTCCTGTTCACATATATTGCATTTGCCTGATCGTCGGTTTGCCATATCATCAGCGGTATCTTATCTGCAATCTTCCGGAAATGTGTTTCACTCTCCCTGATCACCGTGAGCAAACGTTCCAGTTCCGCAGCATATTCCAGTTTTTGTGTAGTAAAATGCTGAAGCTCATCCTTCATCTGCAGCAGGGCGTTACCTAACAGATCGGTATTACCGCGCGGCTTTATCCGGATATCAAAATTACCGCCGCCGATGGCTGTCGCCGCTACGGCAAGGGTCTTATTATTTTCATCAATTTTTGCCACAGATGCTGCCAATTTGCCTATCACATCATCCGTATAATCACCCAGTTTAAGGCCGGTTTCACCGACAGCGATCTTTTCGGCAGCGATACGGAGACCCGTCAACTTGATCCTGATGTCCCTGATAGTAAGGCTGAGCACAACTGCTATTAAAAACAGCGATACCACCAACAAAATGAGCAATATTTGCACTTTATTGTTTTCGGAGGCCTCCAATGAAATCAATGTATTACTGACCCTTGCAGATAACCGTGCCTGTAACGATTTAAGCTGATCGTTGGCGCTCCCCGACAGCTTCCACCATTGCACATCGTTATAAGTGCTGTCAATATTCATGCGCTTGAATGCTGTGTCGAGGTAGGTGATCACAGGCTTCAGCGCCGTCTTTTCATTGATATATTTCAGTGATCTTTTTGCACCCGGAGAGGCTTTGAGCATGAACTCTCTTTCAAAAGTATTATAAACCTGATACAACCCCACCAGACCATAAAGCGTACCAACAGCATATTTTCTGTTGGCATACAGCACATTGTAAATATTGGCGTTGATGATACCGAGGTAGATATTCATTTCCGACAATGTTTTGAGGCCATTTATCTGCTGATTAACCTCTCCGGAATTATCCAGAAGCAATTCAGGCGTTGCATCAAGGTAACTTATCCTGAACATTGTTGTGGTATAGTACCCCATTACCCCATCGGGGGGCATCGCCTTTTTCTGTACCGCCTGCCGTGTACGCTCAAGCCCGTCGAGCATGGTGTAGGTTCGCAGGTCTTTTAATTCAGGATCGGTTTTTTCCAGATTTTCAATTGCGCTATCCGTGTTTTTAAACTGCTCCTTAAAATCACTGAGCTCATCCTTTTTTAAAGCAAATTCATATCCGAAGCGTCTTTCAACTCCCAATTGTTCGATCAGCTTATTAACTGCATCGGCCCGGTTGATCAGCCTGATATTATTATGCAGCAATGAAAGTTTTTGCTTTTCTGCATGAAAATACTGGAGGGAAACGTAAAGGAAAAACATGGTAGGAACCAGGCCGATCAGAACGAGTTTTGTCTGCAATGATAGCTTCCTGAATAATTCTACGATGCGGGTCACGGTTGGGAAAGATTTTTCAATAAACGGGGTCTGTTATTTTTTAAGAAAATGTTAACGAACCTTCGCGACAAAATCCTGAGCACAACTTACAAGGCCCGCAATATGGATATTCCGAAAAGGAATAGCTAAGGGTAAACAACCCGCAGGGAATTTTGTTTCGAAACGGGAAAATATGTTAAAAAGGCATACCTACACCAAAGTTCAGCTGCATAAAATTGTATGAATCACCGGTGTTCGTGGCTTTGTAGTTGGCTTTAAACGGCCCTGAAGAAAAAAGCTCGTTAAAGTGCCGGATAAGCACCCATGAGTCGGCACCGGAGAACTGGGGATCCTTGAACTTAAAGGCGGCATCCAGCCGGAATACGAAAAATGAAAGGTCAAAACGGAGGCCGGTGCCAATATCCATCGCTGTAGATTGCAGAATGTTATTGAGTCTGAATTCGGAGTTGACCTGATCGGGCTGTTTATGCAGCCGCCATACGTTACCCGCATCTACAAATACAGCGCCCTTTAGTTTTGATCCGAAAAAATCATCGGCAAGTTTGTAGCGGTACTCTGCATTTGCGATTATTTTTACTTCGCCGTATTCATCAAGATATTTTAGCTTACTACGGAGCAGATCACCCTCAGACGGCTTCGCCGCAGTACCCGGCGGGCCATAAAAGGTCGCCCGGTTAAACTGCCCGGGGCCCAGCGTTCGCGGAAGCCAGGCCCGCATATCATTCGCACCGCCCGCATAAAACTCCTTCTCGAATATCCAGTGCTGATCGTCGCTATTGCCGTAAGGAATACCGATACCCGGATTAAGCCTGAAAATAAACTGACGTTCGCCGCCGAGGCTGCGATAAATGCGGAGGTCAACTTCGGCTTTGGTATATTGCGCAAAAGGATAGCCAAATATGGTTCGCTTACCTGCGGTGTCGCGCTTGGTATTAAAAATATTGCTGATCAAACTGAGGGTATTGCCGCCGACATCCAGGCTGCCGCGGAAATAGGTGAAATTTTCGTAATTATTCAGCCGGTTGGCATTCAACTGATACGTGTATTGGCTACCGATGGTGAATATCGTGCGGCCGATGAGGTAGCTGTAGGCGAAAAGATTTTTCTGCAATAATTCGCGCTGCGCCGCGGTGTCGATCGTTCCCTTTGAAAACTCGATATTGATAGGCGTGAACGTATGCAGCTTGTGGCTCGTCTCGAAAAAGTCGTAGGTTATGGAGTTAATAAAACTCTGCCGCGATACCAGCCCCTTTTGATAAAACAACTGATAGTTTGTGGACAAAGTGGTATGCGGAACAGCGTATTTACCAAATATCGGCAGGGTAATTCCGGGCACGATCAACCGCGGATAAACAAGGCTCGCTCCAAGCCGGAGATCCTGGTTTTGGATAGCGGCCTGTGAAAGATTGTTGTTACCGTTGTCAAATAACACGCTCCAGTTTGTTTTTATCTGCAGGATTGCGGCATTGCGAAACAAATTCCTGTCGGTAAACGTGTTGCCGAGGTTGTATCCGAAACGGCCGCCGCTGAAAAGGAACTCCCCTTCCACGCGGTCGCTAAAATGCTTCAACGGTGTGATGTCTATCCGCGTATCAAGCCGGTTGGTACTGTCCGGGAGTTTGGTATAGGTAGGATTCGGCACATTCCGGAACACATTCAACTCCGATAACCGTGACGTCGTCAGTGTTTGCTTATCAACGTCGTAGATATCACCCTTTCGCTGAAAAATATAATTTATAACCGAGTGGGGCTTAAACCTTCCCGAAAAATCAACATACCTGAACTGGGAATCGACCTGTAATGTATCTGCCTTGCCGGTGGTACGTCCGTTGCTTTTTGCAACGGTGACCAGAGTATTGTTGATGGTATAAACCGGATGTGACGATCTCCCGGCGGGATTGTCAATAATTACCTTCAAATCGACCACGCTGCTTCGGAAGGTCGAATCGTACTGATAATTGATGTATTGTCTGTAAAAGTCAAAATAGCCGTTGCGTTTCATGATCTGATAAAACTCATCCCGGTCATACGCCAGGCTGTCCATATCAAATCTTCCGCCTGGTTGCACGTGCGAAAACCGGGGACGGTTAACGCGGTAAAGATCACGCACCTTTTTATCAGCTATGCTGTCCTGTATTTTCCGGATGCGGAACAGCGGGCCTTCCACTGCGGCAAATATCAGTTCGGCTTTTTTATTTTTTACTTTGATAGTGTCGGTAACCGTAGCCTTCAGGTATCCCTTATTTTGCAGAAAACGCTCGATCTGAAGACGAGAAAACTCGACGAGCCCGCTATCCAGAATTGCAGGCGGCTCACCAATATCCTTTTTCCCGTTTTTACTGAACAGATAGTAAAACTGCAGGTTGATCACATTGTTCGGCTGCTCCTCCTTGTCCACATACAAAGCGGCGGCTTCGGCAAATTCTTCATCAACCCCTTTTATAGTTATTTTGCGCACCAAAGCCTGGTCGTCGCTTAGGCGACGGGTTAAACTACAGCCGCTACCGATTAACAGCAGCAAAATACTTAATATTGTAAGGCGGGAATAAATAGGTATCGTATATGCTTTCAAAGTCTCAAATCAGTTTACTAAAGTCCTTACAACACAAAAAAGAGCGCAAGGAAAATGGCTTGTTTTTGGTCGAAGGGCATAAATCCATCGTTGAATTTATAAATTCTTCCTACCACATCGAAGCTATTTATCATACGGCCCCTGTCGATTCAAAAATGCTCAATTTATCCCGAAAAATAAATTTATATGCTATCTCTAATTCAGATATTGAAAAAATAAGCAGCCTGAAAACGCCGCAGCAGTTTATTGCGCTTATTAAAATACCGCAGCATTCAAAACTTAGTAACGAAAAGCTGCGTCAAAAGTTCTCGTTAGTTTTAGATGGTGTGCAGGATCCGGGCAATATGGGAACCATCATCCGCATAGCAGACTGGTTCGGTATTGACAATATTATTTGCTCGGACGATACCGTTGATGTTTACAACCCCAAGGTAGTGCAGGCCAGCATGGGGTCGCTGGCGCGGGTTAATGTACATTATACCGACCTTAAAACCGCCCTTCCGGCTATTTCGCTCCCTGTTTTTGGCGCCATGCTGAACGGCCAAAACATTTATAACACCAACTTTGGCGACGAAGGATTGATCGTAATGGGTAATGAAGGCAATGGCCTGCGGCCTGAAATTGAGCAGCTGATCAGCACCGCAGTCACCATTCCGAGGCTTGGTAAGGCGGAATCTTTAAACGTCGGGGTGGCGACGGCGTTGTTTTGTGCAGAAATAAGCAGAAATAAACTTGGTGTCCAATAAATAATTACTATTTTTGCAACCTTGAAAAAAATGGTCGGATGGCCGAGTGGCTAGGCAGAGGTCTGCAAAACCTTTTACAGCGGTTCGAATCCGCTTCCGACCTCGGAAAACAATTCAGGATAAAAACATTTAAATTACACCATCATGGGCGTTACTCGTTTAAAAAGAAAAGACAGAAAGAACAAAACTACTTCACGTCTAGAAGTACAATTTTTAAAGCTGGCTACCAACCTTGAGCCAGGAAGCCGTTCAGCTGAATCAAAACACAGCCAGATCGCAAAAAACAATGCTGCTTTGACTAAAGCAGCTGCTGCAAAGTAATTTGATTAAAGAACTTTACTTTTAATAATGAAAAGTCCTGCTGTTTCTTAATGGCGGGATTTTTTATTATGGAGATGCCACGTCCGCACAGAGACGGGACCTTTTTAACAGATCATTTTTAGTAACCGCCTGTTGATCCTGCCTATCAATGCAGGACCCTCGTAAATAAAGCCGGTATAGAGCTGGATAAGCGATGCCCCGGCATCAAGCTTTTCCACAGCATCTTCTGCAGAATGTATCCCTCCGACCCCGATGATCGGAAACACACCACCTGATTTTTCATGTAGATAGCGGATAACTTCGGTTGACCGTTTGGTTAACGGCCTGCCGCTCAGTCCGCCCGTTTGGTCTTTCAGTTCGTCGGGAGATACAAGCCCCTCCCGGCTAATGGTCGTGTTGGTGGCAATAACGCCGGCAATGCGTGTTTGCTGTACTATTTCGATAATGTCATCCAGTTGCTCATCGGTAAGATCAGGCGCGATCTTTAAAAGGATGGGCCGACTAACATCATCTTTGAGGTTGCGTTTTTGCAGGGCGTTCAACAAATCCATCAGCGGTTCCTTTTCCTGTAATGCACGCAGGCCTGGTGTATTGGGCGAACTTACATTTACTACGAAGTAATCAACCACATCAAAGAGACGGTCGAAACATTTGATATAATCGTTTACCGCCTCTTCATTTGGTGTTACCTTGTTTTTCCCGATGTTGCCGCCGATGATCAGCCCCTTACTTCCTGCCTTTGATTTGCGGAAAGCCGCAAGCCTTGCCGCTACCACATCAACGCCGAGGTTATTGAACCCCATGCGGTTGATAAGCCCTCCGTCCTTTGGGAGCCGGAACATTCTCGGTTTGGGATTTCCAGGCTGCGGCAGTGGCGTAACCGTGCCCACTTCGACAAAACCGAAACCAAGGTTCGCCATTTCGCCCATTATCTCCCCGTTCTTGTCAAACCCTGCAGCCAGCCCAACCGGGTTTTTAAACCTCAGTCCAAATACTTCACGTTCAAGCCGTGTGTCCTTCACATCCCATACCGCCCTGCTCAGGGCAGCGCCCCCCGGAAAGCGATTTAAACGTTTCAGATTTGCGGTTACGAAGTAATGGATCCGCTCCGGATCGAATTTGAAAAGCAGTGGCTTAACCAGAAAATACATGGATGCGAAGGTAAGCTTTTTTTATGTGGCGTTCATAGTAAAACAAGGCGCAGCGAACCTCGTTAATATCCTTTATTGAGCGTCACCATACCTACGGCATTGTAACAAATCGGCAAAATTGCTGCCAACGGCAAATGAATTTCTATATTAGCAAATAAGATCCCGGAAAACGAAATCTCCAGCATGCTTCCGGAACGTCCAAAACCTGATTATATGAGAAAAAATTCATCCCGCCGTTCATTTATCAAAAGCGCTGCAATAGGTTCGCTTGCTACTATGGCCTTACCCCGGATCGCTGCGGCTGCCGTGGCAGAAAGCGGTATAAAAAAAGTCAGTCTTGAAAAGAACGATATTATCCTTTTTCAGGGCGACTCGATCACCGACTGGGGCCGCGATCACAATAAAACCGTCCCGAACGATACGGGATCACTTGGCAGCGGCTATGTATTGCTGACCACCGGGCAACTGCTGATAAAATACCCGGAACTCGATCTGAAGATCTACAACAAAGGCATCAGCGGCAACAAGGTTTATCAGTTAGCGGAAAGATGGGATACGGATGCACTGTACATAAAACCAAACGTTTTGAGCATACATATTGGCGTGAACGATTTCTGGCATACGCTGACCAACGGTTATACCGGCACTATTGACAACTACATTGCAGACTATCACGCGCTGCTTAACCGCACCAAAAAGGCTTTGCCTGATGTAAAGCTGGTGATCTGTGAACCGTTTGGCGTAAAAGGCGTAAAGGCAGTGGACGACCGGTGGTACCCCACGTTCGACCTGTTCCGGAAAGCAGCCAAAGATATCGCCGGTGAATATAACGCGCCATTCGTGCCCTATCAGGCAGCATTCGACAAGGCGCTTGAGTCAGCTCCGGGTAGCTACTGGACGCTTGACGGCGTGCATCCCAGCATTGCAGGCGAAGCCCTGATGGCCAGAACATGGATGGAATGCGTAGGTTAAAAAACGAGG
The DNA here is from genome assembly GCA_035547875.1 of Mucilaginibacter sp. Taxonomy (GTDB): domain Bacteria; phylum Bacteroidota; class Bacteroidia; order Sphingobacteriales; family Sphingobacteriaceae; genus Mucilaginibacter. The sequence goes on from DASZTX010000057.1 coordinate 104,116, forward strand.
TGCCTGAAACTGTCCGCAGAGCGACTTGGGCGACCGGCTTTGCGCTTTAAGCTTTCGGCTTAAAAACGTATCTTTGCGGCCGAAATGATAGCTATAAATAACCTCACGTTCGAGATCGGTGCGCGCGCGCTTTACGATGAAGCCAACTGGCATATAAAACCCGGAGAAAAGATCGGCCTTATCGGCGCAAACGGAACAGGAAAAACTACCCTGTTAAAGATAATCGTCGGCGATTACACCCCAACTTCGGGCACGGTGTCCATGGCTAAGGACCTGACCATTGGTTACTTAAACCAGGACCTGCTTTCCTATTCATCAGACAAAAATATACTGCATGTGGCAATGGAGGCTTTTGAACGCCAGAACCAGCTGCATGATGAAATAGAAAATATTTTAAAAAAGATAGAGACCGATTACAGCGAAGACCTGCTGAACAAGCTCAGCGACAAGCAACATGAGTTTGAGGCGTTAGACGGTTACAATATTGAATACAAGGCGCACGAAATTTTAGCGGGTCTGGGGTTCAGCGAAGCGGATACGCACCGCAAGCTGAGTGAATTTTCGGGAGGATGGCGCATGCGTGTTATGCTGGCCAAGATATTATTACAGGCGCCGGATATCCTGCTTCTGGATGAGCCTACCAACCACCTTGACCTTCCGTCCATCCAATGGCTTGAAGAATACCTGAAGGCATTTGAAGGCGCTATTGTGATCGTGTCGCACGACAGGTGGTTTCTGGACAGGGTGATCAACCGTACGGTCGAGTCGCGCAAAGGAAAACTGACCGCTTACGCAGGCAATTATTCCTTTTATCTGGAAGAAAAGGCCCTGCGCGAAGAAATACAACGCGGTGAGTTTAAAAACCAGCAGCAGAAAATAAAACAGGAGGAACGCCTGATAGAACGCTTCCGCGCAAAGGCTTCAAAGGCCAAGATGGCGCAATCGCGCATCAAGGCGCTGGACAAAATGGAGCGCGTGGATGATGTGGATGACGACAACCCGACGGTTAACTTCTCTTTCCGGTTCTCCAAGCAGTCCGGCAGGCATGTGGTTACACTGACGGACATTACCAAGAAATACCCCGCTATAGATATCCTCGATCATGCAGAGGCAGTGATAGAAAAGGGAGATAAGATCGCACTGATCGGTGCCAACGGTAAGGGTAAGTCAACCTTGCTGCGCATTATTGCTGGTGCGGATAACGATTTTACCGGCAAGGCCGAAACCGGCCACAATGTAACCCAAACTTTTTTTGCACAGCATCAGCTGGAGGCCCTGCATCTGGAAAACAGCATTTTGCAGGAACTACAGTCGTTCGCGCCAAAGCATACCGAAACAGAACTGCGCACCATTCTGGGTTCATTCCTGTTTACCGGTGATGATGTATTTAAAAAGATAAAGGTACTGTCGGGAGGGGAAAAATCCCGTGTGGCGCTGGCTAAGGCATTAACTGCGGATGCCAACTTTCTGGTATTGGATGAACCCACCAACCACCTCGATATACAATCGGTTAACATCCTGATCCAGGCTTTACAGCAATATGAAGGCACGATCATCGTGGTATCGCACGACCGTTACTTCCTGGATAACGTGGCTAACAAGATATGGTTTATTGAAGATCAGGAGATCAAGCAATATCCCGGCACCTACCGCGAATACGACGAATGGAACGCCAAACGCAAGGTGCAGCAAAAAGCTGCGGCAGCAAATCCTCCAAAAAAGGAAGAGAAAAAAGAACCTGCACCTGCTAAACAGCAGCCTGCCGATAACAAAAACCAGCAGCTGAAGAAAATGAACCAGGAACTGGCTAAAATGGAGGACCAGATAGCCAACCTTGAAAAAGAGATCAAGGCCCTGGAAGTTCAACTGGCTGATGACAAGTTATACAACGATGTAGCCAAAATGAAGGAGATTAACAGCAATTACGACAAAAAGAAAATGGAATTAGGCCACATTCAGCTGAAATGGGAAGAGCTGGCGGAGCAGATCATGGAACTGGAAGCGTAATTTTAGTTTAAGACTTATGATGAACCGGAAGGCTTGCGGATACGCAGGCCTTTTCTGTTAATAAGAAGCAATTGCAGATTTATTCCTATTTTAGGATGCTAATCTGCTTTCCTGATATGAAAATTGTCTTTTTCGGACGCTGCTTTACTGTTCTGTTGCTATTGTTATCAAGTGTGGCACTTGCCCAGCCATACACCGACAGTGTTTACAAACCGGAGATTAAAAGCGTAGAGTTTTATAACAGCAAAAAAGAAGGCGCATTTCCGCTTATCACCTTAAATTCAGACGAAACCGTTACGCTTGGGTTTGATAACCTGAACGGCGGCACCATTAATTACCATTATACCATTCAGCATTGCGACGCCGACTGGAATCCGTCTAATACATCGCCTGCGGAGTATCTTAAAAACTACAATGACGACCTGCTGAATAACTATTCCTATTCGACGGCGACGGTGCAAAAATACACACATTATGAGCTGAAGCTTCCGAATGAGAATATCGCACCGACAATTTCCGGTAACTACATCCTCAAAGTTTACGAGGACGGCGACGCCTCCAAATTGGTTTTGACGAGAAAGTTATATGTATTAAGCTCAAAGATCGCGATACAGGCCGAGGTCGTGGCGTCCAGCGATAACGCAACCCGGCAAACCAATCAAAAGATAAATTTTACGCTGAGCTACGGTAATCTCAGGGTACAGAACCCAGCCCGTGAGATCAGGGCGCTGGTAATGCAAAACAACCGCCCCGAAACGGCCGTTATGAACACCCAGCCCACCTATATCCGGGGCAGCCAGTTAATTTACAGCGAGATCGGCCAGAACGATTTTCCGGCAGGAAATGAGTTCAGGCATTTTGATACCCGCACCCTCAAACTGAACTCACAAAATATTCAGCATATTTACCGGGATACTGCCAACACCGTGCTGATGCTTACCGACCCTGACCGCAACCAGCCAAACTACACGCTGGAGTATGATCTGGATGGGAACTTTTACATACTGAATCAGGACGGGTCAGACCCGCGAACCGATGCCGATTATGCGCACATGCTGTTCAGTTTAGCAACCACCAGAAAACCCGGCGACGGGAGCCCGTATATTGTGGGCCGTTTTAACGATTATAAACTGGACGACCGCAGTAAACTTCATTTCGATCCGGTTCTGAATAAATACACTAACAGCCTGTTTTTAAAGCAGGGCGTTTACGATTACACCTTTGTTTGGGTGGGAAATAACGGACAACCGGACATCATCGCCCTTGAAGGCAGCTATTTTGAAACCGAAAATGAATACCAGATACTGGTATATTACCGCCCTGCGGGCAGCCGCTGGGAAGAACTTGCCGGATTCAGGCAGATAAACTCCTCAAAAAAGTAAAAAAGGCGAGTTTTTAGGCCATCATGCAAAACTTTTAGTGTTATTATTTGATTTATATGTTAGCGAATAAAAGGCTTAACATTTGAAAAACATTTACCCTTGGAACGATTCGGACGAATAGCTCTTAAAACCATACTCTGGATTATTGCGAGCCTCATTTTCCTGGTGCTGCTGCTCATCATTTTAATACAGGTGCCGGCGGTTCAAAACTTTGCAAAAAACAAGGCGGTTACCTTCATTGAGAATAAAATTCACACCCCTGTAAAAATAGGGCACATTACGCTGGGACTGCCGAAGCTCATCGTGCTGGAAGACGTTTATTTTGAGGACCAGCATAAGGATACTTTATTAGCAGGAGAAAACCTGAAGGTTGATATCAGTCTTCTGAAGCTGCTGAAAAATAAAGTGGAGATCAACGAGATCAACCTGAAAGGCATCACTACGAACATCAACCGCGGAACCGACAGTGTATTTAATTTCGACTATATCATCAAGGCTTTTGCCGGTGGGCAAAAAAAAGAAGTTAAGCCTGTGGATACAACTTCGGCGATGCAATTTTCGCTCGACAAAATCATTCTTGATAACATCAACGTAAGCTATAAGGATAAGATAACCGGCAACGACGTGAAGTTTATTTTAGGCCATTTTGATACGCGGGTAAAGGACTTTGACCTGGACAAAATGAAGTTCTCCATCCCGAAGATCAACCTCTCCGGGATCGACGCACGGATCATCCAGACACCTGCAGGATCAAGCATCGCAAAGGCGGCGGCGGTTGATCCGGCTACGCAGCCCATCAATATGACGCTCGACCTGGGAACGATCGATATCAATAAAGTAAAGGTGGATTACCGCAGCAAGGAGATGAGCAGCAAGGTTGATCTGGGCCAGTTATTGGTTGAAATGGATAAAATCGACCTTAAAAACCAGATCGTCGGCATTAAGAACATCGAGCTTAACGATACCAAAGCGGGCGTGGTGTTCGCGATGCCGGAAACGGTAAAAAAGGCCGCGGATAAAACGGTAAAAAAACTGGATACGCTGGTCGCCTCGCCTGAGACCGGCAAAAGCTGGAGGGCCAGCCTCGCAAAGATCAGTTTTAGCAATGATGATATAAAATTCGATAATGAAGCGCAGAAACCGCTGGCAAAAGGGCTTGACTTTGCGCACATGCACATAAAAGACCTGAATGCGGATGCGGAAGACATTGCCTACAGCGCCGATACGATCAAAGGGAAGATCAACGAGTTTTCGTTCAGCGAAAAAAGCGGGCTTCAGATCAAAAAGTTTCATACCGAATTTCTGTACGGACCGAAAACGGCTTATCTGAACGACCTGCTGGTGGAAACCCCCCAGACAGTTCTGCAAAAACAGGTACAGGTTAGCTACCCGTCTATCGAATCACTGACGAAAGACTTAGGGCAGCTTTATGTAAACGCCAACCTGAACGGAAGCAAACTCGGGTTAAAAGATGTGCTGCTGCTGATGCCGTCGATGTCGGAAATGGAGCCTTTTAAACATTCCCCGAATGCGGTCTTCAGCATAGACGGAAGGGTTGTCGGTAAAGTCAACGACCTGCACATCCCGGATTTTGAAGTACGGGGCTTGAGTAATACCCATATTAAAGCATCCGCTGACATTAAAGGTCTTCCGGATGTAAACAAATCGTACTTTAACGTATCGCTGGCCGACCTGACAACCAGCAGGGCGGACGTCAGCAAACTGGTAGCGCCATCGATGATCCCCTCTTCGGTGAGCATTCCTCAAAACATCAGTCTGAAGGGCACATTCAAGGGCAGCATGTATAACTTTAACACCCGGATGTTTTTGCGCTCCACCTACGGTGCGGTTGACCTGACCGCCGCCATGAAAAACGGCAATCATAAAGGCGCGGAGCAGTATTCGGCGAATATTAAAGCCAATAAACTGAATGTAGGCGCATTCACCAGGCAACCGCAAACCGTTGGCAGCGTAACATTAGCAGCGAATATTAAAGGGATAAGCCTCGACCCTAAAAAAGCAAGCCTCCAATTCAGCGGAAAAGTAAACAGCGCTTATGTAAAAGGATATAACTATCAGAATTTGGTGCTGACCGGGACAGCGCATAACGGAAGCTATACCGCCAAAGCCTACATGAAGGACCCCAACATCGACTTTACACTCGACGGTAAGGCCGATATGAATAAGAAATATCCTTCGGTGACAGCAGCGCTGCAACTGGACAGCATCAATCTTAAAAAACTGAATTTCACCAAAAATGCGATGCTGATCCGCGGCAAGCTGGTGGCCGATGTACCGACAGCCGACCCCGACCATCTGAACGGCAAGATATTAGTGACCAACTTGCTTGTAGCCCAGACGGACCAGGTTATAAAACTGGATACGATCAGCCTGGTGTCAACGGCGAACGCTGACAGCAGCACGCTGAGACTTAAAGCGCCGATGCTGAACGCACACATGGCCGGACAGTACAAGCTTACCGAGGTAGGCGCCGCCATGCAGGACCTGATCAATAAGTATTACAATACCACCCTGGCCTCGAATACCGCCAAGCCTAAATACTCGCCGCAGCGTTTCAATTTTGACATCAGGCTGGTTAAGACGCCGCTAACCGAAAAGTTTGCCCCCGATCTGAAAAGGCTCGATCCGGTGCTGATCAACGGGCATTTTGATAGCCAGGCAGGTGACCTTACGGTTAACGGCACTATGCCGAAGGTTATCTATGGTACCAATTCTGTTAATAACATGAAGCTGGCTATCGATACCAAAAACAATGCACTCAATTACGCATTGACGGTAGATGAAGTAAAGGCGTCGTCGAGTATCGACCTGCTTTACACCAGCATTACCGGCAGCGCCCAAAATAATAAACTCAACGTCAATCTCCAGATCCGCGATGCGGCAAAAAAAGAGCGGTACCGTCTGGCCGGGGTATTCAGCGTACTGCCCGGCGAGTACCAGTTTAGCTTCCTGCAAAACGGATTGCTGCTGGATTACCAGCAATGGGCCGTAAATGCCAACAATGCCCTGCAATTCGGCAACAAGGGTATTATGGCGAGAGATTTTTCGATCACCAACAATAACCAGGTACTGAGCGTGAACAGCGACACACAGACATTTAACGCTCCGGTTACCGTCAGCTTTAAGAACTTTAAAATTGAGACGCTCACCCAGGCCGCACAGCAGGATTCACTGCAGGTAGGCGGTGTGATCGACGGGGACGCACATATCAGCGACTTTCAGAAATCCCCGGTCTTTACCGCAGCGCTCAACATCAGAAATTTCAATTTCAAAACGGATACCGTTGGAGACATTGCCCTGAAGGTAAACAATCAGACCGCGAATGCCTACGCGGCAGACGTGACCATTACGGGTAAAGGTAATAACGTGAACCTGACCGGGCTTTACTACACTGCACCGCAAAGCAAGATCGACATGAATCTGAACATCATCAGCCTCAATATGAAAAGCATCGAGGGTTTCAGTTTCGGCAGCATCCGACGGGCGAGCGGCAACATCACCGGACAACTCAGGATAACGGGAACCACGGATGCTCCTGTGGTTCGGGGCGATGTAAATTTCAATAAGGTAGGGTTTAATGTTTCGATGCTTAATTCCTACTTCACCATGCCTAACGAAAAGATAACCTTTAATAATGACGGCATTTTGTTCGATGATTTTACGCTTGTGGATTCGCTGGGTAATAAGGCCGTTGTAACGGGCACACTTTATACCAAGACATTTACCGATTTTAAATTCGGCATCGATATCAATGCCAATAATTTCCGTGCGATCAACTCGACACAGGAAGATAACAAACTGTATTACGGCAAGCTGTTTGTTGATACACGCATCCGGGTTCGCGGCAATATGGCCAAACCTGTTGTGGATGCTACCCTAACCGTTAATGATAAAACCGACCTGACCATTGTGCTGCCGACGGAAGATCCGGGCATTGAAGACCGGAAGGGCGTTGTCGAGGTCATTAATCCGCATGCGCCGAAGGCCGATTCGATCTTCCTTGCAAGACAGTTAGATTCGCTGCGTAAATCTGACGTTACGGGGCTTGATGTTGCGGCGACGATCCGTGTGAATAAAAACGCTAAGTTCACCATTGTCGTGGACCAGCGAAATGGTGATGTGGTTGATCTGAAGGGCGAGGCAGAACTGAATGCCGGTATCGATCCGAGCGGAAAAATCAATCTGACAGGTACATACACTGTTAATCAGGGTTCTTATAATCTTTCCTATGCAACCGTAAAACGTAAGTTTAATTTCAGGCCGGGCAGCACGATCACCTGGACAGGCGACCCAACCAGCGCCAATATAGACCTGACGGCAACTTACATTGCCAATGTCCCTCCTATCGACCTTGTTCAGCTTGACGGCTCAGAAAACGCGACGATGTACAAACAGAAGCTTCCGTTCAACGTGAATCTGAGTCTGAAGAACGAACTTTTGAAACCGGACATCAGCTTTGACATTGTGTTGCCCGACAGTAATTACACGGTATCGCAAAGCGTGGTCAATACGGTCAATACCCGGTTAGAGCAAATACGGCAGGACCCTAACGAGATGAACAAGCAGGTGTTAGGCGTATTGGTACTCGGACATTTCATCGGCGACAATCCATTTGAAAGCCAGGGCGGCAACGCGGGATTACAGGGAGCGATCCGCAGCAGCGTCAGCAGCCTACTTTCGGACCAGCTTAACAAGCTTGCGGGCAACCTGATCGGCGGTGTGCAGCTGAGTTTCGACCTGACATCGGGTGAAGACTATTCGTCGGGTACAGCACAAAACCGAACGGATTTGAATGTGGGCCTTTCGAAACAGTTTTTAAATGACCGGCTTACCGTTACGGTCGGCAATAATTTCAACCTGGAAGGTGAAAATCAGCCCGGTCAGAAGTCGTCCGAGATTGCCGGAAATGTGTCGGTAAATTATAAGATAACCAAGGATGGCCGTTATATGGTACGCGTTTACCGCAAGGACGAATTTATAGTGGTGGAAGGCCAGGTGATAGAAACCGGTGTAGGATTTACCCTGACTTATGACTATAACCGTTTTAAGGAGCTGTTTAAATGTAAATCACGACGAGACAGGCAACTTGAAAAAGAATACCGGAAGAAACAGAAGGAAATAAAAGAGGAAAAGAAAGAAGCGGATAAAAAGGCGGACTCGACTGCAGCACCTGTACAGACACCCGCGGAAATAAAAAAATCATCAAACTGAGCTATGGCCAAGTATAGATATCTGTATATTTTTTTAACGCTGTTTATCACTGCCTGCAGTAATACAAAATACCTGGCACCCCGGCAAAAGTTATATACCGGCGCCGAAGTGAAGATAGAGGATAAGGATATTAAAAAAAGCGAAGCAAAGGCTTTAAAAAGCGATCTGGAGAGCCTGCTAAGGCCACAACCAAACTCGAGTATTCTCGGGCTGAGGGTAAAGCTGTGGATCTATAACAAAACACGCACCAACAAGCGCCGCGGCCTGAAACATTACCTTAATACCCATTTTGGCGAGCCCCCTGTGCTGGTAAGCAGTGTTGATCTTGAAAAAAACAGCAGCATACTACAAAACAGGCTGCAAAATGTCAGTTATTTTCTGGCGCAGGTAGCCGGAGATACCGTGAGCAAAAACAAAACTGCAAAGGCCGTCTATACGGTACAGGCAGGCCCGTCGTATCATTACCACAAAATCACCTTCCCTACCGGCAGCGACGATCTTGACACGGCCGTTACGGGGACATCCGCGCAATCGATATTAAAGGTGGGCGACAAGTACAATCTTGACGTTATAAAAAATGAGCGTATCCGGATCGATGCCCGTCTGAAAGAAGAAGGCTTTTACTATTTCGCGCCGGAAGACCTGATCATGCAATATGACAGCACCGTTGCCGGGCACCAGATAGATATGTTTGTAAAGGTAAAAGACGCCACTCCCGACGAGGCCCGCTGGATCTATAAGATCAGGAACATTTACGTTTACCCGCATTACACCCTGCGCGATACTGCCCTGAAGTTGGATTCAGCCGTTAAATACAGATGGTATAATGTTATCGACCCGAAGAAAACCGTGCGTCCGTTCGTATTCAAGAACTCCGTACTGTTGCATCCCGGCGACGTTTATAACCGTACAGAACATAACAACTCGCTGAACAGGATGATCAATCTGGGGCCGTTCAGGTATGTTAAGAACAGATTTGAGGACGTAACGCCCGATTCAGCATTTCTTGATGTTTATTACCAGCTTACACAGCAGAAACGAAAATCGTTATCATTAGACCTGCTTGCGCGGCAAACCTCTGCAAATTATAATGGTACACAAGTAAACCTGACCTTCAAGAACCGGAACACGTTTAAAGGTGCGGAACTGTTCACATTGACACTTTTCGGAAGCACCGATGTTCAGTTTGGGGGCACCAACAACGGATACAACGTTTATCAGGCCGGTATCCAGCCATCGGTTACGTGGCCGCGCTTTATCAGTCCGTTCAACTTCCATACAAATAACGCCTTTATTCCCCACACCATACTTACAACGGGATATACATTGGTAAACCGTACGAAACTTTATACGCTTAACTCATTTAACGGGTCATTTGGCTATTCGTGGAAGCCCAGCCTGCACAAGCAGCACGACCTGAACCTGATCAATATTACCTACGTTGATGCGGCAAAAGTTAGCCAGGCTTATATTGACAGTATCCACCGGACGCATAACCCGGCTTTAGCGCATGTTATTAATAATCAGTTTACGTTCGGACCATCATACGGATACACCTATACCAACAGTACCGAGGACTACCGAACCAACACGTACTATTATAATGGAAAGGTTAGCCTTTCAGGTAACATTTACGGCCTGCTGACCGGGGCTGACACCCTTCACGGTAAAGTGAGCAAACTTTTCGGCACTCCGTTTAACCAGTATGTAAAGCTGGAAAACGATTTCAGGTTCTATCATAAACTAACACCGGGCATAAAACTTGCCACACGACTGCTGGTGGGCGTGGGTTTACCATACGGCAACTCGACCGTTTTGCCTTACAGCCAGCAATTTTTTATCGGCGGGCCGAACAGCCTCCGCGGGTTCCAGGCAAGGTCTATCGGCCCCGGGGCATATAATCCACCGACCAATTATAACCAGGGTTCCAGCTTTCTGGCAGATGAGTCGGGTGATATTAAGATCGAAGCAAATGCCGAGTTCAGGCCTAAGCTGTTCAGCATAGTTGAAGGCGCGCTGTTTGTTGACGCCGGAAACATCTGGCTGCTGCGGCCCAATAAATATCTGCCGGGAGCTGCATTTGGCAAAAACTTTATCAATCAGATGGCTGTTGATGCAGGTTTTGGCCTGCGGTTCGACCTTACCGTTCTTGTCCTGCGGACAGACATAGGCTTCCCCATCATTGAACCGGGACTTCCACCAAGTCAGCGAACTATCATTAACGGCATTGACTTTACCGATGCCAAATGGCGCGGCAGCAATTACATTTTTAATTTAGCTATCGGTTATCCATTCTGACCGCATTATTGCGGGGCGGTCTCAAAAGGTGTTGATGCTATAGCAACAATCCGTTATTACGCATAATTTTGCTATTATTGGCCTGTGCATTTTCAGATGTGTTCGTTTAGGTTTATTTTTAATGACTGGCTGGTGCTCGCTTCCTAATCGATCGCCATTTTGCTTGATTTTATTTGCCCGACCGTAATTTATCCAGATGGTAAAGCCGAACAAAAAAATAGCAATAACCATAACCCTTATCCTTGTTTTGTATGGGCTGATCGCGGGTGTGCAAACGCTTGCCAGTAACCGTCCTTACGACCTTGGATCATTTTGCCCAATCATTCTGCTGTTTGCCGGAGCAATTACCCTGTATCTCCTCCTTCAAAATTCCGGGGGTGCTGATGCTTCAAATGAAAATGATGAACATAAATACCGTTCGCTGATTGAGCAGGCCTCCGATGCGATCTATATCCTGGATTACCAAGGAAACTTTACCGAGGTGAACGACAGTATGTGCCGAATGACCGGCTACGACCGGCAGGAACTGTTAAAATTAAAGATCGATGATATTGTCGATCCGGAAGAGTTAAAGACTGACCCCCTGCCTAAAAGTATAAAGGAAGCGAAGCAGCCAGTGATACGAGAGCGGCGCTTTATGCGTAAAACGGGCGAAGTTTTTACGGTTGAAGTTAATGTAAAGCGCTTTGCCAACAACCAGGTAATGGTTATAGCGCGGGATGCAACAGACCGTAAAAAAATGGAAGCGGGGCTGCGGGACGCGGAATTAAAGTTCAGGACGGTTGCCGAAAAGTCGAAAGTAGGCGTGTATATCGTTCAAAACGACCGATTTATTTATGTAAATCCGCGGTTTGCAGAAGTCTTCGGGTACAGGCCGGAAGAAATGATCAACACCTTTAAGATCGAGGTTGTTTTTGACGAAAGTTACCGGGCGATGGCTAACGAAAACGTAAGGCGGCGGATAACCGGGGAAATAGAGAGCGTACATTACGAGGCCAAGGGACATAAAAAGGACGGCTCGTCCAACTGGGTGGAATTTTACGGAAGCAGGGCGATGATCGGGGAAGAGCCAACCATTATCGGATCGATGATCGACATCACCGAAAGAAAAGAAGCGGAAGAGGAACTTCGGTCGTCGGAGCAGAAATACAAGCTGCTTTTTGACAGCAATCCTATGCCGATGTGGATGATAGAGAAAGACAACCTCTCGATAATTGCAGCGAACGATGCGGCTTCAGCACATTATGGCTATTCCAAAGAAGAACTGCTGCACATGACCACGCTATCGCTCCGGCCGAAAGAGGACCTGGACCAGCAGTTGGCTGGCTATAAAAAGCAGATAAACAACGAAGACTATCCGGGACTGGTACGCCATCTGAAAAAAGACGGCACTTTGATGTTTGTGCAGATCATTGCGCACGATATAATTTTTGAAGGCAGGGCGGTAAGGCTTTCACTGACCAATGACGTGACGGAAAAGCTGAAGGCTGAAGAATCACTGAAAAAATCGGAAGCAAACCTGCAAACCATCCTGAACACAACCGATACCGCGTATGTACTTTTTGACCTTGACCTGAAAGTTCAGGCTTTTAACCAAAAAGCGAGTGAGTTTATCCTGCAACATTATAACCATACGCCTGAAAATGGCGACAAGCTTTCGGGTTACTTCCCTGCGGACAGGTTCCCGCAATTCATCGATTTTGCACATGATGTGCTGCACGGTAATAATATTAACTATGAGATCAATTATCCGCTGACTGATGGCTCGTTGTGCTGGTATTATGTGCGTTTATTCCCGATCACCAACGAAAAGAAGGAAATATTAGGCATGATGATGGCGTTGTATGACATTACGGAAAGAAAAAATGCAGAACAGGATCTTAAAAGCGCCTACGAACGCATTCAAAATCATATCAACAGCATCAAGGACATGGCCTGGAAACAATCCCATCTTATCCGCAGCCCGTTAGCAAATTTACAGGCGCTCGTTGGTATGCTAAAGGAGGAACCTCCGAATCCGCAGGTCTTTGAGCATATGCAAAGTGAACTGAAAAGAATGGACAAGATAATTATCGATATGGCTAACGAAGCCTCGGACCATGACTGATTTAAAAACATTAACACCCGTAAAAAAATTCTCCGTTCCGTTACAGATCATCGATCTCCATGAGGACGGTTTTCATCCGCTGCTTAAAGTTAAAGTTTTCGGAAAAAAGTTTACCATCGTACTGGATACAGGTGCATCCAAGACAGCCTTCGACAGAACAACGCTGCTTGAAGCCTATGCAGACGCGGTACTCAATGTCAGCGAAAGACTGTCAACCGGACTGGGAACTAACAGCATGGAGTCATCAACCGCGACTATATCAGACCTGCATATCGGAAGAATGCTTGCCGATGAATTTGAGGTAGCTGTTCTTGATCTTTCCACCATCAATATTGCTTACCGTCAGCTTGGCCATCCGGAAGTGCTGGGCGTTTTAGGCGGCGATATTTTAATGAAATACAAGGCGATCATTGATTACGGGAAGAGCCGACTGTATCTGCGCCGTTAATTCGGTAATAAAATAAGAACGGGACAGTTGTTATTCAACTATCCCGTTCCCGGTATGAAATATTACGGGAAAATATTACGTGTCGATCCTTGCGTATTTGGCGTTCTTTTCAATGAACTCACGGCGCGGGCCTACCTCATCTCCCATCAGCATGGAGAACGTATGATCGCACTCGGCAGCGTTTTCAATGCTTGCACGTTTCAGGGTGCGGGTTTCCGGGTTCATGGTGGTTTCCCATAACTGCTCAGCGTTCATTTCACCCAGACCTTTGTACCGCTGAACGTGTACACTGTCTTCACGACCGGCGCCTTTTAAACGCTGGATAGCGACATCACGCTGCTCGTCCGACCAGCAATATTCAAAGTCTTTGCCTTTCTTTACCTGATACAACGGCGGTGAGGCCACATAAACGTAACCATACTCGATCAGTTCCTTCATATAGCGGAAGAAAAAGGTCAGGATCAGTGTGGTGATGTGCGAGCCATCGACGTCGGCATCCGTCATGATGATAATCTTATGATAGCGGAGTTTCGAAAGGTTCAGCGCCTTATCATCCTCCGGCGTACCGATACTGACCCCCAGGCCGGTGAACATATTTTTTATTTCCTCGTTCTCGTAGATCTTATGTTCCATCGCCTTCTCCACATTCAGGATCTTACCCCTTAACGGAAGAATGGCCTGGTACTCGCGGTCGCGCCCCTGTTTGGCCGTACCGCCCGCCGAGTCCCCTTCGACAAGGTATATTTCGCATAACGACGGATCGCTGTTGGCGCAGTCAGAAAGCTTTCCCGGTAAACCCGATCCGCTCATCACGCTCTTGCGCTGTACCATCTCGCGGGCCTTGCGTGCGGCAGCACGCGCTGTAGCAGCAAGTACGACCTTCTGGATGATCATTTTCGCCTCGCGCGGATTTTCTTCGAGGTAATTGCCTAATATTTCGCCAACGGCCATATCAACAGCACCCATCACCTCGTTATTCCCTAACTTGGTTTTTGTCTGACCCTCAAACTGAGGCTCGGCTACCTTAACCGAAACTACTGCGGTGAGCCCCTCGCGGAAGTCGTCCCCTGCAATCTCCACCTTTACGTTTTTGAGCAGTCCTTCCTTTTCGGCATAAGCTTTCAACGTCCTTGTAAGACCGCGGCGGAAGCCCGCCACGTGCGTACCACCTTCGATAGTATTGATATTGTTTACGTACGAATGTACATTTTCCGAATAGGTATCGTTGTATTGCAAGGCAAGCTCAACAGGTATCCCCTGCTTGTTACCGTCAACGTAGATTGGCTCGGGTATGATCGGCTGGCGGGTGCCGTCAAGATATTTAACAAACTCCTTAAGGCCGCCCTCAGAAAAGAATTCTTCTTCGTAAAAGCTGCCGTCAGCTTTCGGTTCGCGCTCATCGGTCAGGGTAAGCCGGATACCTTTGTTCAGATAAGCCAGTTCCCGCAAACGCGCCGCAAGGGTATCGTATTTGTATTCGGTAGTAGTCGTAAAGATCTCCGGATCGGGCTGAAAGGTCTGAATAGTACCCGTCGTATCGGAAACCCCGATCTCCTTAACGTCAAACAGCGGCTTACCGCGCTCATACTCCTGCGTAAAAATCTTTCCTTCGCGATGCACGACCGTGGTAACATGGGTTGACAGCGCGTTAACGCAACTCACCCCCACACCATGCAAACCGCCGGACACCTTGTACGTATCCTTATCGAACTTACCACCGGCATGGAGTACCGTCATAACGATCTCCAGCGCCGATTTACCTTCTTTTTTATTGATACCGGTAGGGATACCGCGACCGTTATCCTTAACTGTAATTGAATTTCCTTTATGGATTATAACATCGATATCGGTACAGTAACCCGCCAGCGCCTCATCTATCGAGTTATCTACAACTTCATAAACCAAATGGTGAAGGCCCTTTACGCCTGTGTCACCGATGTACATGGAAGGGCGTTTTCTAACTGCCTCCAACCCCTCTAAAACCTGTATATTATCTGCTGAATAATTTGATTTGTTCTGATTTTCTTCGCTCATATATGGTTAAAACTACAACCTTCAAAAATACGAAAAATAGCCCGGATTGACGCTATTGTTGATAAGTTAAATGTGTGGAAAAGATGTAAAAATGTCAGCATTGGGTGTCTGCCGGGCGGTTTGTCAGCCTGCAACGCTCTGAGGGGCGATTGAGCAGGATCATGAAATCAAAATTTGTATTTTCCGGCAAATAATTATTTAAAAGACCACGTGTTACATCAAATTAGGATAGTTCTGACGAAAGTTTATCTTTGTCAAAATTTTCACTTAATAAAACAATAAAATACTTGCGGAAGTACGCAACAAAATTCAAATTTAAAATGATGAAAACCACGGTTTCACTTTTTACAAAAGTCACTTTAGGAATAATACTTGCTGGAAGCATTGCAGCGTGTAACCAGAATAAGCCTGCGGAAAAAGCAGCCTCTAACCCCGCTGCGACAGCAGCAAAACCTGAAATAGTTTACGTTAATCAGGATACGATATCGCTTAATTACGAATACGCAAAAGATATGCGTAAACGACTGGAAGATAAAGGCAAAAGCGCACAAAACGACGTTGGTGGCCGCAAACAGGCTTTTCAGCGCGAAATAGCTGATTATCAGAAAAACGCAGCAACACTGAGCGCAGATCAGCGGGCTTCAAAAGAACAGCTTTTACAGCGTAAGGGTCAGGAACTGCAAACATACGAACAGAACGCAAGCGCGCAGTTCCAGAATGACCAGGCTACGGAAACCGAGAAATTGTATGACAAGGTTTACAAATTTGCAAAGGAATATGCAAAAAACAATGGCTACAAAATGGTTTTCACCTTTACACACGGTAATACCAATTTGCTGGTAGCAGATTCGAGCCTTGATGTAACAGCCGACTTCATGAAAAAGCTGAACGACGCTTACGCTAAAGAAAAGAAGTAATTCTACGTTAAAATATTTCTCAATAAAATGGGCAAAAGAAAGACCCCGGCCGTTTGCCGGGGTTTTCTGCTTTAGGAAAAATGGAAGATCAGGAAAAATTTATGCGGATGGCGATAGCGCTGTCGGACGAGAATATCAAACAACATGTTGGCGGACCTTTTGGCGCGGTGGTGGTAAAAAATGGCGAGGTTGTCGCCAGCAGCGCCAACAGGGTGATTCCGGACAACGATCCCACCGCTCATGCGGAGGTATCGGCTATCCGGCTTGCCTGCAAGGCGTTAGGAACGTACAATCTTTCAGGTTGTGAGATTTACACCAGTTGTGAACCCTGCCCGATGTGCCTCGGAGCCATTTACTGGGCAAGGATAGACAAGATCTATTATGCGAACACCAAAGACGATGCCGCCGCAATCGGTTTTGACGACCATTTTATCTATACGGAAATTGAAAGTGATATGGATAAACGCCAGGTGCCATTCGTACAGCTGCTGAGGGATGAGGCGCTGCCGGTTTTTAAGCACTGGCAGGAAGACGGCGGATTAAATTTAAAAGGATACTAAAAGGCATTATCATCGCCGACCAGCAGATTCCTTAGCGTCAGGAAGATTATCTTCAGATCAAGCAGAAAGGACCAGTTTTCGAGGTACCACAGATCGGCCTCTACGCGCTCATTCATTGCCTCCACGGTTTTGGTTTCTCCTCTTAGTCCCTTGATCTGCGCCCAGCCGGTGATGCCTGGTTTTAAAAAATGACGGACCATAAATAGGTCGATCAGATCGGAATATTCTTCTGTGTGATTGACCATGTGCGGCCTCGGCCCCACTACGGACATGTCTCCCGTCAGTACATTAATAAACTGCGGAAGCTCATCGATGCTGGTTCTGCGCATAAAGGCCCCTAACCGGGTGATACGTCTGTCGTTACGGGTAGCCTGAACCTTATCAGCTCCGCCATTGACATACATGCTCCGGAATTTAAAACAAGGGAAAGGATTGTTATTATGACCAGACCGCGTTTGAACAAAAAACACAGGCCCCTTTGATTCCAGCTTGATCAATATCGCGAGAATCGGAAACAGCCAGCTGAGTACGAAAACAATAATAAACAACGAAAAAACGATATCGAAGCAGCGTTTGATCAGCCTGTTCAACAGATTTTCCAGGGGTTCCTTCCGGATGGAGATAATCGGAATCTGACCGAAACTCTGAATAAATACCGGCTTGTTACCATAGTCATAATATTCCGGTACCGATTTAACCCTGATCAGATTTTTATCGGCCTCCGTCATCAGCTTTTTTATCGTTGCCTCCTCTGCTATCGGCAGCGTGCAAAATATCTCGGTTATTTTATGCTCTTTCGCATAGCTGATACAGCTGGCAGTGTCGCCAAGATAAATTTCCGTTCCGGTTACCCTGCCCGGATCATCGTCAAAAAAACCGACTATCCGAAAGCCCGTATCCCAGTTTTTAATTAAGTATTCGTGCAAATCCTTTCCGCTGCGTCCCGCTCCGACGATCACGGCGTCCCGTATATCCATCAGTGCCGCGCGCTCGCTTTTTCTGATCAGCAGGAAAATCACCTTCCACGCGCCGAGCAGCACGCCATAGATCAAAATCGAGAAAAACAAAAACCGGCGGGTGATAAAATAAGCTTCGGGACCTATGAGAATGAGGATAGCGAAGCAAATAAAACTTACAAACAGGAAATACGTGCGGAACACATTCCGGAAAGTAACAATAGAGTCTTTATTCAAAACGTGGCGGTAAAGCCCGGATATATTAGCCGAAAGAAGCCAGGTAAGGTTAAAGATCAGAATTACCGGTAAATGCTTTTTGTTGACGTCAGTAAATATATTGATCTTATTTTCAAAAAGATAGGTAGCTGCTAAACTGACATTGAGCAGCAGGTAATCTGTAATAAGATTGAGCGCTTTAAAAAAAGTGGTATGTCTGTTAATCATTCAAATTTTAAAGCAAGGTACATTTAGAAAAGCCGGGGCAATTTCGAATCAGGTTATTTTTAGAAGAGGGGCTTAAAACGTTGGTAAAAGTACTGACCATAAAAATATTTCAGGAACCTTTTTCAAAATAGTCGTCCCTCAGCTCATCAATTTCGCGACGGTCGCGTTTTGTAGGCCGTCCTGTGCCGCGGTCGCGTTTCAATACCGGTGCATGGAACATGGACTTGAAAGCATGTGTTTGCTCGACCGGTGTGACATCCTCATAAAAATTAACAGCGGTCTTCGCATCCACTCTGTTCTCCAGCAAACCGGTAACCTTAACCACCTTCCTTTCGGCGCCTTTTGATACCTGGTAAATCTCACCTATTTTCACCTCGTGTGCAGGTTTGATGTTCTGACTATCCAGCTTTACCCGCCCTGCCTTACAGGCTTCGGATGCAAGCGTTCGTGTTTTGAAGACCCTTATCGCCCATAAATATTTATCTATTCTGAGTTTTTCCTTTTCTGCCATCTTTGTTTTGTCACCAATTGAACGCCTTATCTGCTTTACACCAAATCATAAACATCAAATAAAACGCGAGCGAAATTACCTGTAATATAAGATACGTTTTTATTTTGACCTTGTTTTATTTTTCATCAACGCTTTCGCTGGAAACAGATTTAAAGCGACCTGCGGCGATCAGCGTGACCGGAAGATAGTAGGCGCTGAAATTTTTCCCTGCATTTTATCCTGATGAAAACAGTAAACATACGGTTTTTAAAGCAGATAAAACAAGCTGTCAAATTCCCTCAAAAATTCTTTAATTTGTCGAAAGTTAAATTTACTGATGCAAGACCTTAGAAAACTTATTGAACAAGCCTGGGAAGACAGGAACCTGTTGCGTTACACCGAGTACATCAATGCCATCGACACGGTAATAGAAAAACTGGATAAAGGAGAAATGCGCGTAGCGGAGTTAATCGGAAACCGCTGGCATACCAACGACTGGATGAAGAAAGCCGTAATTCTTTATTTCCCGACCCGCCAGATGGAGGAAATTTCTGTCGGACCTTTTGTATTTCATGATAAAATGAAGCTGAAGACCGATTATGCCAAAACGGGTGTACGGGTGGTTCCTCATGCTATTGCAAGGTACGGCGCGTACATTTCTCCCGGCGTGATCATGATGCCTTCCTATGTAAACATCGGAGCCTATGTTGATGAAGGCACCATGGTAGATACCTGGGCAACTGTGGGCTCCTGCGCACAGATCGGCAAGCATGTGCATCTGAGCGGCGGCGTGGGCATCGGAGGGGTGCTTGAGCCTGTTCAGGCCGCGCCGGTGATCATCGAGGACAATTGCTTCCTCGGGTCAAGGGCCATCGTAGTCGAAGGTGTGCATCTGGAAAGTGAAGTTGTATTAGGTGCAAATGTTGTTCTTACTGCATCAACCAAAATTATCGATGTAACACACGACACACCTGTTGAATATAAAGGTCGTGTTCCGGCAAGATCAGTGGTAATCCCCGGTTCTTATACCAAAGAATTTCCAGCCGGGAAATATCAGGTGCCTTGTGCGCTGATCATCGGAAAGCGCAAGGAGTCAACCGATAAAAAGACCTCGCTGAACGATGCGCTCCGCGAAAATAATGTAGCGGTTTAAGGGGGACCTAATTTAACCCGGATCAGACTTAAAGCACCCTTTTGGATGCCGGATGCGCAGGATAGTGGTTTCAATCAGCTAAAAATGAAAATTCTTATAAGGCTTCCTAACTGGCTTGGTGATGTGGTAATGAGTACCGCATTTACCGATTCGGTCAGGAAGCTTTTTCCTGAAGCCATCATTGACGTTATCGTAAAAAAAGAGTTGACCGGTATTGCCGCAATGATCGAAGAGGTTAATAATGTCTATCCATTTTCAAAAACACAAAATAAGGGACTGACAGGTGCATATCGATTTGGCAGAAACCTCCGAAGCGAAAATTATGACCTTTTTTTTAATCTTCCTTCTTCATTATCATCGGTAGTGTTAGCCTGGGCCACGCGCTCAAAAAAAAGGGTGGGGTTTGATGCCGAGGGCGGGAGATTCTTACTGACCAATTTTTATCCTGCCCCATCAAACCAACACCGGGTTGATGAATACATCTCATTACTGGAACGGTTTACCGGAAAGCCTGTAGCCGACCCACGGGTCGCGTTAAAAGTGGATATAGCTGATCGTCAGTTATCATCCGGCAAGGTGTTAATAAACTTCAACTCTGAGGCACAGTCGAGAAGAATGCCTGTTAACAAGGCCATATCCATCGTCAACACATTGACGAGGGCCTTTGTCAATACAACGTTTACGCTTATAGGGTCGCCAAAAGAAGCAGCATTTGCCGAACAAATCGTAGCAGGCGTGGACAATAAAACGCAGATAGAAAATGCAGCAGGCAAAACCAATCTTCAGGAACTTGCGGCGGAAATGGCGTGCGCAGGGGCTATACTGACCACAGACTCCGGCCCGGCGCACCTTGCCAATGGCCTCGGCACACCTGCTATAGTTTTATTTGGGGCCGGAAATGAGAACAATACCTCCCCTTACAACAAGGATAATCTGGTGATTCAGCGAGCAGGGAAATTACCCTGCGAACCCTGCGTGAAAAATACCTGCCCGCTTTATGATACCCCCAAATGCATGGAACTGTTAGATGAAATGCAAATGATTGACGCTTTGAGCGTATATTTGCCCTATGCTTAAAGAAGAAGTTGCCAGGGCACTACAGGTTATACAGGGCGGAGGGATCATCCTCTATCCTACTGATACCATCTGGGGAATAGGCTGCGATGCCTCAAACACAGAAGCCGTTAACAGGATTTACCAGTTAAAGCAACGTGACGAGGCGAAAAGCATGATCATTTTGCTCGATACCGCGAACAAATTGGAAAGTTACGTAACTGACGTAAACCCGCTGGCCTACGATCTGATAGAATTTGCGGAAAGACCACTGACACTGGTTATGCCAGGGGCAAAAAATATTTCGCCCGCGCTGATCAACGCTGACGGCAGTATCGGCATACGTGTGGTCAGGAATAAATTCTGCGAGCAATTGATAAACCGCTTACGGAAGCCGCTTGTCTCAACCTCTGCTAATATCAGCGGCAGACCGTCTCCCCAATATTTTTCTCAGATTGAGCAGGAAATCATCGACGGCGTGGATTATGTAGTAAATATCGACCAGCAGGAGAAAGAGATCAAGACGCCCTCGACCATCATGCGTTTAGCGCCTGACGGGAAATTTGAATTTCTGCGTAAATAAGTAATCTGCATACATGACCGGTCAACCGGAAAAAAGTTCCCCGTGGAACATTGCAACAAACCAATGAAGCAACACCTAAAACATCCTGTATTCGGCATTATTTCGAAGATCGCTGCGGAGAAAAATGTGCACGCCTATGTTATCGGTGGTTTCGTGCGTGATATTTTTCTGAAACGCCCATCGAAGGATGCGGATATTGTTGTGATTGGCAACGGCATTGATTTTGCGCAGGCAGTTGCCGATAAACTTGCCGTAAAACTTGCGGTGTTTAAAAATTTTGGTACGGCTTCGTTAAAGTATAATGATCTTGAAATAGAATTTGTTGGCGCGCGAAAGGAATCTTACCGCCGCGAGTCGAGAAAGCCCATCGTTGAGAACGGCACACTGGATGACGATCAGAAACGCAGGGACTTTACTATAAACGCCCTGGCGCTCTCCTTGTATCCGGACAACTTCGGAGAATTACTGGATCCATTTAATGGAATAGCTGACCTTGAACAAAAAGTCATCCGTACTCCGTTAAATCCGGAGGAGACATTTTCAGATGATCCCCTGCGGATGATGCGCGCGATCAGGTTTGCCACACAACTTGATTTCAGCATTGACGAGCTTGCTGCAAACGCAATAAAGCGCAATACTGACCGTATAAGCATTGTCTCTCAGGAAAGAATTACCGATGAACTGAACAAAATTATATCATCGGCCAAACCTTCGATCGGATTTAAATATTTATTTGACACCGGGCTGCTGCACAAAATATTTCCACAGATGGTTGCGCTGCATGGTGTGGAATACATTAACGGAAAAGGCCATAAGGATAATTTTTATCATACGCTACAGGTACTCGATAATATCTGTGAGACAACGGATGATCTCTGGCTCCGTTGGGCGGCCATCCTGCACGACATCGCTAAACCTCCGACCAAACGTTTTGAACCTGGGCACGGCTGGACCTTCCACGGTCACGAGGATCGCGGTGCGCGCATGGTTCCCAAAATCTTTGCACAACTTAAGCTTCCGCTTAACGAGAAAATGAAGTTTGTTCAGAAAATGGTTCTGCTTCATTTGCGGCCGATCGTTCTGGCACAATCGATCGTTACCGACTCTGCGGTGAGGCGTTTGCTTTTTGACGCAGGGGAAGACATTGAAAGCCTGATGCTGTTGTGTAAAGCAGACATCACCACCAAAAATGAATATAAAATAAAAAAATACCGCAATAACTTTGAACTCGTTCAGCAAAAACTGAAAGATGTTGAAGAACGTGATAACCTGCGGAACTGGCAGCCGCCCGTAACAGGCCATGATATTATGGAACTTTTCGGCATTAAAGAAGGTCGTGAAGTTGGAATTATCAAGACACAGATCAGGGAAGCAATACTTGAAGGCGAGATACCCAACTCCCGCGAGGAAGCAATCAGATACACAATAGCAAGGGGCGAGGAAATTGGCTTAAAAGTTGTGGGGAAGCAATAATTCCGCTGAACAAGGCAGGTTAGTTTCTCATTTTTTAAAACTGGAAATCATCCTCCAAAATCCGGGATAAAAATTAAAACATTTATATTTTTGTAAAAAATTTATACTAAACAATGGCACTATACAGATTCAGGGTTGCTTTTGAAGATTATGACGATGTAGTCCGGGAGATTGACATAAAATCTAACCAGACATTTGAAGATCTTCACCGTGCAATTCATCAATCAACAGGTTATAATTCAGAATACCCTTCTTCCTTTTATGTCAGTAACGATCAATGGATAAAAGGGGTAGAGATAACGTATATGCCTAATCAGAGAAGGATCGATCGGGGCGTCGCTCTGATGAACAAGGTAAAGTTGCTCAGTTATATAGACGATCCGCATCAGAAATTCTATTATACGTTTAATTTTGACCGACCTTTCGATTTTCATGTTGAACTGATGAAGATCATTCTGGATGAAACTCCCGGTGTTACTTACCCGGCTGTGATCAAATCGACAGGCGAAGCGCCAAAGCAGTTCGGCAACGTTTTAAATACACCGGTGGCATCGTCTGACAATGATGACTTTGATTTCCTGAACGAGCTGGCGATGGGCGAAGATGACGCCGACGAATTTTCTGAAATGTCCGAAGGCGAGGATAACCGCAGCATGTCTGCTAAGACTGGCGATGATGAGGACGAAGGCGAGGACGAATTTGGCAGCGAGTTTTCTGACGACGACAGCTTTGATGATGACAGCAAAATGTCAGGAGACGATTATTAATAAACCAGGACACCGTTTTTAGTCTGAATAAATTATTATAACCCTGGCCATCCGCCAGGGTCTTTTTATTATGAATGATACGCCCACGCTTATTGTAATTGCAGGTCCTACAGCATCCGGTAAGACCGCCGCCGGTATTGAACTGGCAAGGCATTACCATACCGTTGTCGTTTCAGCCGATTCGAGACAATTCTACCGCGAGATGACTGTCGGCACAGCAAAGCCGGCTGCGGAGGAACTCGCCGCCGCGAGGCATTATTTTGTCGATTCACTTTCCATCACGGAAAATTATACAGCCGGGACCTACGAAAATGAATGTCTCCTGCTTCTTGATGCGCTTTTTAAGGAACATAAGGTGGTAGTGATGGTTGGCGGCTCGGGCTTGTTCATTAAAGCCGTTTGCGAGGGATTTGATAAATTTCCGGACATTGATCCTTCCATCAGGGAAAAGTTGAATAACGAACTGGCCGATAAAGGCATTGGCTATCTGCAGGAAAAATTAATGGCAGCTGATCCGGTTTATTACGGGCAGGCAGACATCAATAATCCGCAGCGCATCATCCGGGCGCTCGAAGTAGCGGAAGGTACCGGAAATCCCTATTCGTCTTACCGCAGGTCAAGTCCTGAAAAACGCCCTTTTAATGTCATTAAATTGGGGCTAAACATGCCCCGCGAAAAACTATATGCACGCATCGACCGCCGTGTGGACGAAATGGTTAAAAACGGCTTGATTGAAGAAGTAAGATCGTTAATTCCCTTTAAACATCTAAATCCCTTGCATACTGTCGGTTACACCGAAATATTCGATTATTTTGATGAGAAAACAAACCTTGAAACGGCGATAAACTTTGTAAAACAGAATACACGCAGGTACGCAAAAAGGCAGCTCACCTGGTTTGGAAAAGACCAGGATATGAAATGGTTTGATGCCTCAGATCAAGCCCTCTCGATAAATATACTGTACGAAGTTGAAACCCGGCTGGCGGGAAATTAATCAAGCAATGTTTGAAGATAGGCGCCGTAACCGCTTTTGATATACTTGGCAACCAAGGTCTGTAACTGATCGCTATTAATAAATCCTCTCCGGTAGGCAACTTCCTCAATACAGCCAATCTTCGTAGCCTGACGCTTTTCGATAACCCTCACATATTCCGATGCATCGCTCAGGGAGTCGAATGTCCCGGTATCCAGCCATGCGGTTCCTCTGTCCATTACACCAACGTTCAGCGTTCCGGCAGCTAAATAGGATTTATTCACGTCGGTGATCTCATACTCACCGCGCGGCGAGGGTTCCAGATTTTTTGCGATTTCGATCACCTTGTTGTCGTAAAAATACAGTCCGGGAACCGCGTAATTGGATTTAGGCGCCTTAGGTTTTTCCTCGATGGAAAGCGCCTTAAACTCGCCGTCGAATTCAACCACGCCGTATCTCTCCGGATCAGCCACGGGATAAGCAAAAATAGCTGCGCCGTCCACATCGTTAAAGCTTCGGATCAGTTCGCTGAAACCCGTTCCGTAAAATATGTTATCCCCGAGGATGAGCGCTACCTTATCATCCCCAATAAACTCCTCACCTATTACAAAAGCCTGTGCAAGTCCGTTTGGTTTTTCCTGCACGGCGTAATTAAAATTACAGCCCAGTTCCTCCCCTGTGCCGAGCAGCCGTTTAAAGCTTTCGTTATCTTCAGGCGTGGTAATGATCAGGATATCCCTTATATCGGCCTGCATTAATACCGACAACGGGTAATAGATCATCGGTTTATCATATATCGGCATCAGTTGTTTACTGATCGCCCGGGTTATTGGGTAGAGTCTGGTGCCCGAGCCACCCGCTAATATTATTCCCTTCATGTTAATGATTAGGTTTTATCAATTTGCCCATACAGATCGACAGGCTATCCCTCCAATACGGAATTTCAATATTAAATGTTCGTTTTACTTTACTTTTATCCATTACGGAATAAGCAGGACGTTTAGCTTTGGTGATATACTCATCGGTACGCACCGGGATCGCCTTCACATTTGAGCCGGACAGATCAAATATGGCCCTGGCAAAGTCGAACCACGAGGTAACTCCTTCATTGCTGTAGTGATACATGCCATAGGCTTTGCTTCCACCCGTGATGATCAGCAAAATGAACGACGCCAGATCGATGGCATACGTCGGTGTACCAACCTGATCAGCGATAATTTTTAATTCGTCCCGCTCACCGGCCAGTTTGAGCATCGTTTTTACAAAGTTGTTGGCATATTCAGAATACAGCCAGCCGGTACGAACGACAAAATATTGTTTTGCCAATTCGGCCACCGCTTGCTCGCCTGCAAGCTTGGTTTGGCCATAAACGTTTACAGGCTTCGTTTCGTCTTCTTCAGTAAGCGGATGCGCCACATCACCGCCAAAAACAAAATCGGTTGATATATGAATAAGCGTCGAACCATGTTTGCTGCACAACCTCGCCAGGTTTGCTGCGCCGGTCTCGTTCACCAACGCTGCCGTTTCTGCGTCATCCTCTGCCCGGTCAACCGCCGTGTAGGCGGCGCAGTTTATGACATAAGCGGGCGTGTAGTCCCCGAATACCTTTTCAAGTTTTTCCGTGTTCAGAATGTCTGCCTCTTCTTCCGAAAGAAAAATGATGGGTGAGATTTCTTTTTCGGACGCCACTGTCTTTATACACTGACCTAATTGACCCGAAGCACCAAAAACAATTATATTCTTCATCTGATTATTTTATTATGACAAGGTATCTGTCAGACCAACAAAGATTGCCGAAATCTGTCACATTTTCGCCGCCTGACTGATTACCTCTTTAAAAAGCGCTTAACGGTTCTCACAAGTATTGGCGGAGCAATATCGAGCGCGATTTCCCGCAGCGTGACCGGCGATTTCGACACATCATCCTTAACTTTTGTCCGGCTCATGAACAGCGTACCATGCGTCAGGTTGCTGATCTCACTTTTAGGCCGGCCATTCGAATAATAATAAAATGCAAGCGATTTTCTGCTGCGGTCAGGGGGACAGGTAAGCGGGTCAGGGTGCCCGTGATAGGAAAAATCGGTGGTTGAAAATATGGCCACACGATTAAATACCGGCAAAACCTTCTTACATGATTTTGTCATACTTTCATTCCAAAGTTCAAAATGTCCGCCATAGCTTTCTTCCCAGTCCTTGTTTAGGTAAACCAAAAGGTTTATCCTGCGGTCAAGTTTGGTAAAATCATGTTTGTTAAAATCGGCATGGATCTTTAATAATCCTCCGGGCTTAATTTCATGATAACCGCCCCCAACAAAATACGGATCGGGTAAAAGTGTTTCCTTGATGCCGGTCAGCTCCTGTAAAAACTCAAGTACAGGCTGAGAGTTAAGGTAATGCGTAAAGGCTTTGGTAATATCGCTGAAATATTTCTCACCCTTCGCTTCAAACTTCTTTTCATTGTGATTATCGTAGGTGATCACTTCCTTTTGTTTGGAGAGATCAGGGAAATCAGCCAAAACGGCATTTAAAATCTCCTCGTTAAAA
Organism: Mucilaginibacter sp.; assembly: GCA_035547875.1. Classification (GTDB taxonomy): domain Bacteria; phylum Bacteroidota; class Bacteroidia; order Sphingobacteriales; family Sphingobacteriaceae; genus Mucilaginibacter. The sequence continues at coordinate 131,537 of DASZTX010000057.1, forward strand.
AAGTTATCGAACACGATGTTCGGAAACGGCTTGGCATTCAGGTACTCTTCACGTTTATCGATGCCAAGCTGTTTCAGATCTTTGATTTCCGGGTTAAGAAAATTCATAGAATATTATAGTATAGTATTTGCGAAGATAACTAATTATGCAATGGGTATTTAACTAAATTATTAATGTGCCCGTTTCAGCCAATTTGCTGTATTTTAGTATAAACGCAACAAATTGGCCGCAATTAAACTACTTTTGCCCCAAATACTTCCTTGCTCGTATGTTAAACAGAATTATAAAGCTCATACTTAGGCCGATTATATTTTTAGGATTCCCATTCACATTTCTTGCTGCATTATGGTTTAAACTGATCCGGAAAGTGGGAATAGGTTATATGGATGAGAAAATTTTTATGAGCGTAGGTGTATTGCCCATCATCGATCATTATTATGAGCCCCTGATAGACCCGCGCAAACACCTGGTAAAATCGTTAAGGGAAGATAGGAATCTTCCGGGCATCGACCTGAATGCCAAAGAACAACTGGAGTTGCTGGCTAAATTTAATTATAACCACGAACTGGTTAAGTTCCCGGTGGAAAAAGCGGCAGAGGGGAAATATTATTATAATAACGGTTTTTACGAGGCTGCCGATGCCGAATATTATTACAGCATGATCAGGTTTTTTAAACCTAAACAGATAATTGAAATTGGCAGCGGCTATTCTACCCTGATGGCTCAGAATGCGTTCGCACAAAACAAAGCAGACGACATCAGCTATAACTGCAAATATTACAGTATTGAACCTTATGAACAGCCATGGCTGGAAAAACTGGATGTTGGGGTGATACGAAAACGGGTAGAAACCATAGATACCGCTTTTTTTGAGCAATTAGAGGCCAACGATATTTTATTTATAGACTCAACCCATATGATACGGCCGCAGGGTGACGTACTTTTTGAATATCTGGAAATATTGCCTGTTTTAAAACCCGGCGTTATCATTCAGATACACGACATACACCTGCCTAAAGACTACCTGAGCGACTGGATATACGAACATCGTTTCTGGAATGAACAATATCTGCTGGAAGCCTTTTTAACTTATAACAGCAAGTTTAAAATTATTGGTGCATTAAACTATCTTACTCATCATCATTATGATGAATTTGCGGCCAAAAACCCGGTATTCCGTACGCAGCCGGGTCGTGAACCCGGTGCATTCTGGATGATCAAAACAGCCTGAGCATCCTCGCTGTTGATAGCTATAAATAAGTTAAATTTGTTAGGGCATAATCTATAAGGTTTGAAACAACGCATCATCCGCTCATATAACAAGTTAAAGACAACAAACATCTTGTCGAACTTTTTTAACCTGAGCAGCATACAGATATCCAATATAATATTGCTTTTTATCACCATACGGATAATAACCGGCAGTATTGGTATCAATGGGTTGGGACTGGTAATGTTCGCCTACAGATTTTCGTTACTCGCAGGCGCTGTTATTAATTATGGCACCAACCAATCAGGGGTGCGGGAAACCGTTTATAACCTGTCTGACGGGCAAAAGCTTGGCGTTGTATTCTACAATATCCTTTTTATCAGGGCAATCATTTTTGTATTATTTGCCATTGGCATATTTGGGTTTTATTTCTTTCATGTAGATTACTATAGCTTCATATTACTTTCCGTACCTGTTGTTTTAGCCGAAGTTTTGAACCCTTTATGTTTCTTTATCGGTACCGAGAAATTGAAGATTTTCAATGGATATAATCTGGTAGCAAACGTTGTGGCGGCGTTGGCAATATTCTTTTTTGTAACAGGCCCTGAAAAAGCGATCTGGGTTAATTTTATTCTGGGCACAGGCAATGTAATCACTTATTCAGGATTGTTATTTTACGTTGTGCGTCGTTATAAGTTATCATTCCAATGGCCGTTAAAAGCCGACCTTTTAAGGATGGGGAAAGACAATTTCTATTTAACAGTGAACAATATTTCGGCTAACCTGCAGCAATCCATTATTATATTCGCTTTAAAATGGAATAGTTCAGCCTTACTCGGTGCTTATACGTTATGCGACAGGGTAATGAGCCAATGCAGGAACCTGTTAAACATCATCGGCAACGCCATATATCCAAATGCGGTAAATTTGTACAGGGAGAGTACAAAGGCATGGATAGCTTACAGGCGAAAATCAAAACAATTACTTACCGTAGTGTTTTTAGCCGGCGCCATTGTAATATTTATTTTAGCCGATTTTATTGTTTACATACTATCTAAGCAGCATGACCAAAATGCCATAGCGCTGTTAAGGATTATGGCAATTGTGCCGATAATCTCGGCCTCAAACGTGATTAACGTTCTCGATCAGCTCATTAAGAACAGCACTGCTAACTTATTCAGAATTTCTTCCATACTACTTGTGGTATCGTTAGTTGCAGCTGTACTGATAGCGCGTTTTGGCAATTACATCCTGGTAGGCGGGTTCACCGTTATCATTGAGATTTGCGCATTGTTTTTATCAGAGTATTTTATTAAAAAGCCCGCCGTCAACAATGCCTAAAGCCGTAGCAGTAATATTGCTTAACTGGAATACACCGGAGCATACCGCCGCTTGCATCCGGTCGGTACAGCAATACTGCGACGCTGCCCTTTTTGATATTATCGTTGCCGATAACGGCTCAACTGATGACTCACTGCACCTCTTAAAAAAAGAATTCCCTGATCTGATCTTTATTGAAAACGGTGAAAACCTGGGTTTTGCCGAAGGAAACAACCGGGCGTTAGAGCATAGTATCGAAAACGGCTATCTTTATTCACTAATAATGAATACCGATACGTTGGTAGATGAAGATTTAGTCGGCGGCCTTTTAGCCCATCTTGAAAGGCACCCCGAAGCGGCGGCCGTGCAACCAGCCATTTACTGGATGCACGACAGAACGAAAATATGGAACGGCGAAGGGAAGTTCAATCAGATATTAGGTAAAACCGTTTCCGATTTGTCGATACCGGACGAAACTGCAAAAATGAGTTACAGACCAGCCAAATGGGTTACGGGTTGTTGCACGATGCTCCGCAATTCGGCGCTTGCTGAAAGCGGACTGTTTAACAAACGCTTCTTTCTGTATTTTGAGGATGTGGAATTGTCATTCAGGCTCAGGGAAAGTGGGTTTGAAGTACATTACCTGCCATCCAGCAAAATGTATCACGAAGCAGGCGTATCGGCCAAAGTATCCGCTCCCAAAAAAGAAGGTATGCTTAGTCCCGTAATCCATTACTACATCAGCCGCAATCATGTCTGGATACTGAGGCGATACGGCAGCAGGCTATTTTTCCCGGTTAATATATTTTATAACGGAGCTTACTACCTCGCCCTGTTATGCTATTTTATAGTAAGGCGGCGTAATCAAAAGGCGCGAATGTTAATTAAAGGCCTGAAAGAGGGGATTTTCACACCAAAAAACCTAATTTGGCCAAATAGATAATATAAGAAACCGCAAAGAATGTTATTCATATTTCCGCTTATTTATGTTACATCTTTTTTTGTGGCGTTACGCGAAGTGATAAAGGGCAACAGGCAAGGCGTTTTCTTATTTTTGATCTTCGGTTTATCCATCTACACTACGGCAATGTCCGTTGCCTTTGTGTTGGGTTTAAAATCCTTTATCCCGTTTTTCCACATATTTAAAGAGGTGCTTATAATTGGGACACTCATATTAAATTTAGTTACCCTTAAGTATCTCCCGCGCCTTCATCTAATAGACTACCTCATACTTGGTTTTCTGCTTTATACCGTCATTTACGCTGTGCTGCCTATTGGCGGGCAGGGTCTTGGCGACAGGCTTGGGGCTCTTAAAGGCACCTCATTTTTCGCGGTAGTCTATTTTACAGGCAGACTAATGGATCTGAGAGAGGTGTATATCGGTAAATATTTTAATTATATTTTAGTATTAACCATAGCCGCCGGAATTGTCCTTTTATTTGAATTGTTTTTTTACACGCATCTGCAAACCTTTACGGGTTTTGCGGATTACAATTTTTACTTTTTTAATTTTGAACCCACCGGCAGCTACGGGCTAACCAGTACCTTTGAATCGGAAGGCGGCTATAAACGTTTTGCAAGTTTTTTCTCCACCCCTATTGAGCACGGCACGGCTGCAATGATGGCTTTGTGCGTAATAGCCGCTTTATACACTACCGACGATAACAAATTTAAAATTAACAGGATAGGCCTGTATGCTCTGGCCGCCTCATTTTTATCCATATTTTTTTCTATATCACGGGCGCCGCTCATCGGTTATTTCATTATTATCTATGTGTATGCCCGCATTACCAAAAGGAAATTTGTTGTCAATACGATTCATGCAATTGTCGGCACGGCGGTATTGTACGTTATTTACTTATTCACTTTTCCGGCCGATAATACCTCAGCGCCTGTTGAGGTATTAATGAACACCATTGATTTCAGCAACCCGTCAAGCGCAGGACATGTCATTGAATGGATAGAAGGCATATTATCCATAATCAATAAGCCCCTTGGACTTGGGCTTGGCTCATCCGGAAGGGTAGCCGGAAGTCTCGGAGATCAGGTCGGCGGCGAGAATCAGTTTATTATAATTGGTGTACAGGTTGGTGTTATTGCCATGTTTATGTATATATGGGTGTATATTTTATTTATCAAAACAAGCCTTAAATGGTTGCCCGTATTGACCGGAAAGGAAAAAAAAGTTTGCATGGCGGTACTCCTTATTAAAATTGGCCTGATTGTACCTTTGTTTACATCCGAAATAGAAGCATCGGCCTATATTTCATATTTGAATTGGTTTTTATCCGGTTTACTCATAAGTATTCTCATGCAGCGCGGATCACATCAAAAATATCTGGCGTATGATTATTGAAAAATTAATACAAATATTAAAAAACGACCCTGGCTATAAGTTCGAAAGCCCGCATTCGTCAAGAGATTTGCTGGTTATCGGCTGGGGCAGGCTCATGCAGGTTTTGCGGGGATTACTGCTGAAACCATTTTTAAGAAAATCGAAGGGGCTGCTGTTTAAAGGAAGGCGCGTTAAAGTAAGGCATGCGTACAATATAACAAGCGGCCGTAACTTAATTTTAGAAGATAACGTCAGCATTAACGCATTGTCGGAAAACGGTATCACCTTTGGTGATAATGTGTCCATCGCCCGCGATTCCATATTGTTTTGTACCGGCATCATAGCCCAACGGGGCAAGGGCATTGTTATCGGCAACCGCACCGGCATAAGCGCCTGCGCCTATTTTGCGGGACAGGGCGGCATAACGATAGGCTCCGACGTAATTATGGGGCCTAACGTGCAGATATTTTCAGAAAACCATGCTTATAACGATTTAACTGTCAACATAAAGGAACAGGGCGTGATAAAACAGCCGGTAACTATCGGTAATAACTGCTGGATAGGCGCCGGGGCAACCATATTGGCTGGCGTTACCATTGGCGATGGCTGTGTGGTAGCCGCACGCAGTGTCATTACCAAATCGTTTCAGGCTAATTCAGTAATTGCGGGCATACCGGCAAAAGTGATAAAAACCAGGGGAGAACGCTAAATGCCCAAGTCTTTAACCATAGGTGTTGATGTGCGCGATTTACAGGTGGCCAAAACCGGTACACGCACGTACCTGGAAGAAATTTGCAGGGAATTTAAGAAAATGGAAGATGCCGGGATCCGCTTTTATTTTTTTGATACGGGTATCCCTGTCTATAACGGTGATAATAAGTTGCTGAAATATATTGAGCATGCAAGGTTCCAGCTATGGAAACAGCTTCGTTTACCGCTTAAAGCCTTTTTTAAAAATTGTGATATTGTTTTTTGCACGGATAGCTGCGTTCCGTTAATTCATCTGGGTTATAAAACCATACCTGTTTTTCATGATGCTTTTTGTTTCGAAAACCCCGAAAATTACGGCAGGTTGTGGTTATGGCTGTATCTCAAAACAGCAGTTCCGGCAGCTAAACGCTCTCCTTTTGTTATCACCCCCACAGAGTGGTCAAAAAAGCAGATCGATCATTTTACCGGATTAAGCAAAGAAAAATTAGTCGTGGTATATGAGGGTCCCAAGTATTTAAATTACAATATTGACCCTGCGGCGGAGGATGCTCTGTTAAAATCTTTTAACCTGAACAGGCAAAATTATATCCTGCATGTCGGCTCAATGTTCAAACGAAAAAACCTTCCCGCTTTAGTCCAGGCATTCGGCAAGGTTAAATCTCAGGGATATCCGGAGTTAAAACTGGTTTTGGTAGGCCCGTTGCCAACGCACGACTCAGAAAATGATTACCGCGAGATATTAAATGCTATAAAAAACTGTGAGTTTGAAAATGATGTGGTACTAACCTCCTACCTCCCCGATCAATCACTTGCTTCACTTTATGCAAATGCGTTAATGTATGTTTTCCCTTCTGTTAATGAGGGCTTCGGCATCCCTGTTTTGGAAGCGTTCAAAAACAACCTGCCTGTCCTGGTTGCGGACAATACCTGTCTGCCCGAAGTCGGCGGCGATGCGGTACTAACGTTCGATCCATACAATACCGATGATATGGCTTTAAAAATGACTATGGTGTTGAATGATGCTGGCCTGCGGTATGCTATGAAAAAGAAAGGACAGGAACGGCTTCAGCATTTCTCGTGGCAAAAAACAGCGTCGCAACTCGTTGATATATTCAGAAAAGCGGTTTAGCACCTCGCTACCTGCTGATATCCTTTTTTATTAGGTCGGCGCAAAGGGTTGTCCATTTGTCAGCACCCAAAGCGTTCATATGCGACACATCATGAAAAAGATCACATTTTCCGCTGAAATCACTGTCAGTGCCGTAATCAAGATAGCGCACATTCAGCGTCTTAAAAATTTCAATTAGTTTTTTTCTGTACAAACCGGCTTCGGCGCCGTTATACTCAAACAAAGGTGTGGTGGTCACCAGCAGCTTTACATCCGCAGCTTTTATAATACGTATAATTTTCATCAGGCAATTCATCTTTAACGTATCAAAGTTTACGCGCTGGCTGATTGACGGGTTTACATCATCAACTACGCCTGTTTTACAGATATTGTCGTAGAATGGGTCATAACCAAGGCTTTCCATACTTTTATTGTAAGAATGCCCGAACGTATTAAGCAACATGTAGCCTATTGTTGAGTTAAACCTGTACATGGCCGACATCGCTTTAATTTGTTCATTTTTTCCCGACATCGCGATTGCCGAATCTATAACCGGGTCAATTTTATAATAGGGCAGAAAAACAGAAAGCCGTTCATAGTCAGCATCCTCATGTCGCAATTCGGTATAATCTACATTCAATAGGATCAGTTTCGGCTTATGGCTGGCTAAAATCACTTTTAGAATGGGATATACGTAAAACAGGCTTTGCCCCTGGTTGCCAAAGTTAAACACCGATTCGCCCAACTCCTTTTGCAGTAACGGCGCATCGAAGTGCTGCGCTGCGTGCGAGTTGCCAAATATCATTACTTGTTCCTGTGGATTTGTTAACGCGTGCGAGGTGATAAAATATTTGCCGCTGCGCTGTTTATAGAAAAGTTTTTTCAATAGCAGACCCGCAACAAAATCAGCGCTGACTATCATACATCCTAAAATGAATATCTTAAATAAAAATGATCTAACCTTTCTACTCATTCTGTTAATGTGCAGCTTTAAAACTGAAAATAAATAAATTGACCGCCGCCAAATACTCCGAACAACATAATTATAACTACCAGCAGCATGTAATACCCGCATCTGCTTACGAAATTATTCGGCAACACTTTGTAAACACCTGGCTTAAATTCGTTGATCACTTCAAAGAAAACCAAAAATATTATTGCCGCTAAACCATAAAAAAAATGGTCTTTAGGGTTGCCAACATACAATGGGCCGTCAAAACTAAAGATCTTCTTTACGATAAAGACCGCGCTGCCAATGCTGCTTGCCCTGAAGAATACCCAGGTGACACAGATAAGCAAAAATGTAACAATGATCCTAAAAATGTTGGCTACCTGATTTTTGGCCTTAGATGATATGCCTAATGCAGATTCAGCGATCAGCAAAAGACCATTTAAAATGCCCCAGACAACATAAGTCCAGTTAGCTCCATGCCATAAACCGCTTATCAGAAAAACGAGAAAAAGATTTCTGTACAATTTGATCCTGCTTTTTACCCTGCTGCCACCCAGCGGTATGTAAACATAATCTTTAAACCAGGTGGATAATGAAATATGCCAGCGACGCCAGAATTCCGATATAGATGTTGCCAGATAAGGCCGGTTAAAGTTTTTCATTAAATCAAAGCCCATTACTTTGGCAGCGCCTATGGCTATGTCTGAATATGCCGAAAAATCACAATAGATCTGAAATGCAAAAAAAACTGTCGCACACGCCAATGATTTACCCGATTGATTAGCCGCATTGTTGTAAATGGTGTCCACATAAATGGCGATCCTATCGGCAACCACAAGCTTTTTTAAAAAGCCGGTCAGCATTTGCCTTAAACCTTCGCTTACCCCTGCAGGATCGAAATAGTGTTTTTGATGAAACTGGTGTAACAGGTTTTGCGGCCGTTCAATGGGGCCGGCGACCAGCTGAGGGTAAAACATCACATATAAGGCATATATTCCAAAATGCCTTTCTGCCGCCTGCTTACCACGATAAACCTCAATGGTATAGCTCATGGCCTGGAAGGTATGAAAGGAAAGGCCTATCGGAAGCAGTATGCTTAAAAAAGGAAACGGGTTCGACTCCCCCCATTTACTTAATACAGCCGTAATGTTGTCATTTATAAAATTATAATATTTAAAAACGCATAGCACGCCAATATTTGCAATGAGGCTTGCAATCAGAAATAATTTTCTTTTATGCCCCGCGCTGCGTTCAATAAATAAACCGGCAAAATAATCGATAACAATAGTGAAGCCTAATATTAAAATATAGATCGGCACAAAGGCCATGTAGAAATAACAACTTGCCAGTAACAGCAGCAACCAACGCAGTTTATGGGGTAAAATGTAGAATAATGAAGAAACCGCTATAAAAAAAAATATAAACGGGATAGAGTTAAACAGCATATATTGGTTGCAACGATAAAGTTGATGCTAAGGTAATTGAAAAATCCAGCACCGGCGAAAATTACACCATCCGCTTTAAATAATGGCGTTCAAGGTTGAAATTTAACCTTTCAATAATAAACGCTTAGTTCGACTGAAAGACCCTTACATGTTCGTCTGCCACCATCTCCCAGTTGAAGGTGCTTAAAGCGCGCGTCTGCGCTTTTTGGGCCAAAGCTTTCATTTCGCTGTAATTCGCCTCGCAATAATTGATTTCGTCCTTTAGCGATTCGACGTTGCCTTTTTCAAACATCCTTGCCGTATCCTTAACGGCATATTGATTTTCTTCAATATCGCTGACAATCAGGGGGACATTGAGCCCCATTACCGTTAAAACCACGGGCGAGAGGCCCTCCACGTCCGACGGTTGTATATAACAATACGCATTCAACATCAGCGTATTGACGTCTCCGCCATAAATATATCCCGGAAAGATAATACGCTCATCCCCCATTTCGAAGATCTGCTTTTCGTATGGCGACGGGTTAGGCGAGCCGCCTATCAACACTAATTTCTTCCGCGTATCAGACTTTTTAAACGCCGGTATCAGGTAATGAAGCCCTTTATCAGGTATAAACCTTCCCACAAAAAGATAGTATTCCCCTTTTTCAAGTTCAAGTTTTTCCAATATGGAGCTATCGTTACCTACCGCGTCAACTTCGCTGCCAAAAGGTATAAATGCAAATTTCTTATTAAACCGTTCTTCAAAAAGCCGCCGGGCTACCACATTATCAAATATCACCTCATTCGGAATATGAGCGGTAATAAAAGCCGATAATTTTAAATAAAGCTTGCCGTACCACGGCCATTTATCCCTTTTCCAATCTACGCCATCCTGACTGATAAAAACTTTCTTACCGAAAAGACGCAGCGGAAATGCCCATATACTGTTGCCGCCATTCTGAATATGAACTATGTCGGCGGTATTGTTAAAAATGATATCCCAGGTGCATTTAAACGAATGAAGAAGGGTATCGAAACCCTTTCGCGAAGTAGTTTTGAAGGTTTTTATAGTAACCCCTTTATATTCCGAAATATCTATAAACGAATCGGAATAACGGCGGTTGTAAGCAACGACATGATGTCCTCTTTTAACCAGCCTCGGGAAAAGTTCTATGGCAAACTTATCTGCTCCTGCGGCGCCTTTTGTCGGAGGAACAGACCTGAAGCCAAAAGCAGCAATACGCATTAATAAAGATAATATTATTTATAAAGCAATGATATCTTCTCCGACCGAATAAATACCATTTTCTTTTAAATAATCGATATAGTAATCGTTAATATATTCCTTAAGGGCGACTTTCCAGTCGCGCATGATATTCATGTTGCGGAGTTCCAGCTTTTTGTTGATCAGCCTTTCCGACGGTGGCCGCGGCGCAAAATAAGTATCTTTAAAATAACTTGAGGTCACCTCGTGAAAAGTAACTTCATTTTCAATATCAAGTATTTTTACCAGTTCCTCCGCTACCTCGCGCCTGCTGGTCTCCCCGTTACATACCAGGTTATATAATCCCCAGTATTCTTTTTCGATCAGCAGCTTCACATTCTTGGCAAAATCAACGGTAAACGTGGGCGTTCCGTCCTTGTCATTTACAATATAAAGGTCGCGCTTCCCGGAAGCGAGCTGCTTAATGATCTTATTGATGAATTTTTTGTCCTTTTCAGGTCCGCCGCCCATCATCCATCCTGCCCGGCATATAATATATCTTTTGGCATTTTCACGCACATACCGCTCACCCATATACTTTGATCGTGCATAATGCCCCAATGGATTAGGTTCATCCCAGTCATCGTAAAAGTCTTTCGTACCGTCAAAAATACCGGCAGTGCTGATGTATAATAAAGGTATATCTAAGTTGTTTGCTATAAAAACAGCGTTTTCAACCGCTGTGGTATTGGTGAGGTAGGTATCGTCCAGATTGAGTTCGCAAAATTCGAGATCGGTATGCGCTCCGATGTGAAAAAGATAGTCGGGATTGTAAACTTGTACTTCTTTTTTGTATTTATCAAAATCGCGGAAATCTAAAAAGCTGAGCCATTTTTCATTTACATCTTTATCTGTACACTTAATTTCATAGTCGTCTTTAAATATGCGATAAAAAGCTTCTCCAAGCATTCCGCCGGCGCCAGCAATGTAAATTTTTTTCTTCATATAAATGTTAAAACCAAAATGGGAAACGTGGTAGCTGTTTCAACAGTGCAACAGATAGGGTTGTTGCCACTGCTCAAATTTAACTTTTTTTTGGATTACTATCCAGCGTAATTTTTAAACTGTTAACAATTTGATAAATTATTTCAAATACTTTTAAGGTTAAATGGCAATAAGCAAATTACATTGCAATGAAACCGCTTTTTAAGCAACAAAACCGAAAACAGCTATCTTTAGTCTTCGGTACAGTTACGGTCAGCGAACCGATTATGCTACATCAAATTATGTCTCAGTTAAAATTATAATTCCGGCACTCAAACAATCAACTTAAAAGTCTCAGCAAAATATTTCGACATTTTAAACCTTTATATTTACCGCGCTATTATCATTTAATACAAGCAGGTTCGACTTTTGTTTGTTTTAAATAAAGAAATTAACTTTTATGAATATTCTTGTTGTAAACTGGGCATGGTATCCAACCGGCGGCGACTGGACCTACGTGGAAAATGTGGTAAACATTTATAAACAAAAAGGGCACCACGTAATACCGTTTTCCATGAAGGACGACCGGAACCTCCCTTCCCAATATAACGATTATTTTATAGAAAACATCGACTACAAAAAAGTAAAAAAACAAAGTATCTCAGCGGGCATCAAAGTGGTAATGAAGAGTATATATTCCTTCGAGGCTCAAAGAAATCTTGAACGCTTACTGAACGATGTAAAAATCGACTTCGCCCATATCAATGTGATCCATCATTATATCACGCCCACTATCCTGAAGATTCTGAAAAAAAGAAATATCCCGGTAATATGGACGCTTCATGAATATACCCCTATCTGCCCCGACAGTATATTTGTAAGCCACGGCGAGATATGCGAGCGCTGTTATGGGGGGGCATTTTATAATTGTATTACCCACTCCTGTAAAAAAGGCTCTTATCTGGCAAGCACGGTAGCAGCGCTCGAAAATTATGTGCATAAATACCTGAACTATTACGCCCTGGTCGATCATTACGTTTGCCCCTCCGTATTTCAATACGAAAAATATAAACAGTTTAATTTTTTCAACGAAAAGCTCGTTCAGGTCTATCACGGTTACAACTACGCTGAAGTCGAAAAGGCAGAACAGGAATATTCACCCTCCGGAGAAAAATATACCGTTTTTGTCGGACGGCTGGAGAAAATAAAGGGAGTGCATACACTGTTAAGGGCGATGCTGTCATGCCCTGATATCACACTGAAAATAGTTGGCGATGGCACTCAGGAAGCAGAGTTAAAACAATTCAAGGAAGAGAACGGGTTAAACAATGTGGAATTTCTCGGTAAAAAAAACAAACGGGATACGCTTAAAATTATCAAGGGCGCCGATTTTCTGATCTGCCCTTCAGAGTGCTATGAGGTATTGGGTTTTACAGTGGTCGAGGCGATGGCATTGGGTAAAGCGGTGATCGGCGCGGCGATTGGCGGAATTCCGGAAATGGTGATCGACCAGGTCACCGGGTTATTATTTGAACCGGGTAACGTCATACAGCTTTTCCAAAAAATCCAATTGTTAAATTCCGACAGTAAAATTGTAGCCAACATGGGAGAAAATGCCCGCGAGCACATCAACGTATTGATCAATAACGAAACCCATTACGAACAGCTAAAGAAATTGATCCCGTCGCTGTAACATTTTTCACCCGCCGTTGTTTCACCAGGGTGTTCATTAGATAACCGCAACAACTATTTGATCCTGTTTACCGGTGGACCACCGCTATTTATGGCCCAACACTGATAGATTATTTTATATTTGCAATACCATGTTAAATCAACTTTAAATGCGAATCAACTACCTTTTATACATCTTATTATTTGCTTTAATATCCATATCTTTTCCGGCCAGATCTCAGGAAGTATCGTTGGATAACATCAGGAATATAAAGGTTGCTTCCCTGAGCGACGAGCAGATAACAATGGCCTGGAAGAAGCTGCAGGATTCAGGATTGTCCGAACAGGACGCATATAAATTGCTTCTTCAAAAAGGAATGCCCGAAAGTGAGATTGAGGCCTTTAAAGATCGCGTTACATTGCTGGGCTTAAATACAAAAACTGGTGCAAAATCCGGCAAGTCAATTGAAAAGAAAAATATCGATTTTTCGCGAAGCGTGAACGACACGGTGGTCAAACCGGTTCCGGTCAGGCCGGCAGAAACACCTTCACCGGCCAAATTACAGGTTTACGGCAGTGATTTCTTTAATCAGACCAATTTACAATTCGAACCAAATTTCTCGGTAGCAACGCCAAAGGGATATGTATTAGGCCCGGGTGATGAAGTTATTGTATTGCTGACCGGACTGAATGAGAGCAGCGTGCGTACTAAAGTAAGCCCGGAAGGTAACCTGCAGATCCCTTACGCGGGTTTGGTGTATGTCAATGGTTTTACTATCGAACAGGCTACACACCTCATCAAAAACAAGATGGCTAAGGTTTACCCGGCTTTGAACTCCGGTCAGTCACAATTAGCGGTAAATCTCGGGGATACAAGAAGTATTAAGATCACCATTATCGGCGAAGTTAAAACCCCGGGGTCTTATACAATGTCGTCGCTTTCCACGCTCTTCAACGCCCTTTACAACTCCGGAGGCCCCAATCAAAACGGTTCGCTAAGAAATATCGAACTAATAAGAAGTAACAAAGTTTATAAAACCGTAGATTTTTACAACTTCCTCCAGAAGGGCGTCCTTGACGGCAACATCCGTTTGGAGGATCAGGATGTTATCCACATCCCGGTATATAAAAAACGCGTAGGCATCAACGGAGAGGTAAAAAGACCGGCAATTTATGAGCTTAAGGACAATGAAAACCTTGAAGACCTGATCAAATATGCAGGCGGATTTACCGATATCGCCTACAAAGGCATCGCAAAAGTCGATCAGGTTACCGCCCTCGAAAGGGAAGTAAAAGATGTGCCTGCAAATTTATTTTCCAATTACGTTCCGCATAACGGCGATATGGTTCAGATCGGAGCGGTTACCGATCGCTACGCTAACCGGATCGTCCTCGAAGGCGCTGTTTTCCGGCCAGGCGTATATGAGCTCACCAGCGGATTGACATTGAGCGCCCTGATAAAATCGGCGCAGGGTCTGAAACCCGACGCTTATATGGAACGGGGGTATATTAAACGAACAATGCCCGATCTCGAAAAGCGCCTGATCTCGTTTAACCCGGCCGAGATCGTTAGCGGCAGAAATGACGTTCCTCTGCTCCGCGAGGATTCGGTGATGATATTAAACCGGGATATATTTACGCCCAGCCAGAAAGTTACAATTGACGGATTTGTAAAAAAGCCATCGGTTATTACTTACCGTAAAGGCTTAAAGCTCGCCGACGTTGTCGCGATGGCCGGCGGTTTTGACGATGAAGCCGCAGATCATCATATCGAAATATCGAGAATAATAAAGAACAGGTCAGACAGCGTTGCAAACCAGTTAGTCAGCACATTTGTAGTCAATATGGACGACTCTGCCGCAAGCAATGAGATCGAATTGCAGCCGATGGATTTCATTTATGTGCCGAGATTGGTTAACTATCATTCCCTTGGCAACGTAAGCGTCATGGGGGAAGTTGTTTTTCCGGGCGACTATGCCGTACAAAAACGCGATGAGACCGCGCTGGACTTTCTCAACCGAGCAGGCGGTGTTACACCTACCGGTTCGCTTGATAATGCCCAGGTGTTTCGCAAAGGGGTGCGTGTAAATGTCGATCTGACGAAGACAGCTACCGGCAAAAAAGCAAACAGTAATATGATATTAATGCCCGGCGACAGCGTGTATGTACCGCGTACGGTTACCTATGTCGAGGTTGCGGGTGCTGTAAATAACCCGCAATACATTAACTATCACGGGCATAGCTTTAAATATTATATTAATGCAGCAGCGGGCACTACCGAAAATGCAAGGCTGAAAGGCGCCTATATCAAATACCCGGATGGTTTGAATCAGCCCGTAAAACATTTTTTATTCTTCCGCAGCTATCCTGATGTAAAACCCGGCAGCAAAATCGTCGTTCCCGAAAAAAATCCGGATTCAAGATTTAAGATCGGCGTGGGAGACATTGGGGCTATCGCTACGGCCTTAACGGCGATAGTAAGTATTTTTGCAATTTTACATAAGTAGAAATGAATCAGGAAAACCCTCCATACCCATACGAACCGGAGTTCTCGTTAAAAAAAGTACTGAAGGAACGTGCGGACGACATAGCTTATATTTTCAGTTTTAAAAAGGCCATGGCACTGGTGCTGCTTGTCGGAGCGCTGCTTGGTGTGCTGACAGCCTGGTTGTGGACGCCAACTTATACCGCACGACTTACTTTTGTAATTGATGATTCAAAATCTTCTATGGGGGGTGGCCTATCGGCTCTCGCCGGGGAATTTGGATTTAACCTTGACGGTATAGGAGGAGCCACGGGCGTACTCGCTGGTGATAACGTAGAAGCATTATTAAAAAGCCATAAACTTATCAAGGCGACGCTGCTGACTCCTTATGACACCACGCAAACGCTCGCCGACCGGTATGCATCCGTGTATAAACTTAACAAAAAATGGCTGAAATACAGCCCCGATGGCAAGATCATCAGATTTCCCGAAAACGACGCGAACAACACACGTTTGCAGGACAGTTTGCTGCATGAAATGACAACACTGATTTTGTCCGGTGAATTTGGCATTTCGAAAACCGACAAAAAATTAGGCTTTTTCGAGGTCGATGCGACGATGAAGGACGAAAAGCTTGCTTTTCTTTTCTGCAACAGGATGATCAAACAGGCTACTGATTTTTTCATCAGCACTAAAACCAAAAGGCTCAGGGATAATGTGAACCGTTTGCAGCACAGAGCCGACAGTATCGGCAATATTTTGAACCACAAAACTTATGCCTTGTCCGCTGCCAATAAGACGCTTCTCGACGTAAACCCAGCCTATACCAGCGCTAACGCCAATGTGGATATTAAAGAACGTGACAAAATTGTATTGAGCACAGTTTTTTCGGAAACAGTAAAGAGTCTGGAATCCAGTAAAACCATGCTCGCACAGGAAACCCCGACCGTACAGATCGTTGATGAACCGGAATATCCCCTGAAAAAAAACAGGCTAAAATACTCAATAGCGATCCTGAGCGGGTTGATCATTTCAGGAATACTCTTCAGCTTTTATATCCTGCTTACACGAAAAAAGAGGGATAAAAATAAAGTCTCTGCTTGACAAAAGGGCATATACTGAGTTACAATTTTCAATTGCTGCAAGCGTCTAAGTCTGCGCTGTGAGGATAGATAAACTGCTTTATCACGCTGGCAATATCCAGCTGTCTTTATTCATTGAATAATCCGGTAAGGTGGGGAACTATTTAAAGGCCGGGGAATGAACGGTCTTAAGCGAATGAAACCGGGGCAAAAACTACTTATACTTTGTTAAAAGGCGTTTTTGTCACCGGTTATGGTGTTCCAGATGGTCAGGAATACGATTTTAAGATCGAGTAACAGTGTCCAATTCTCAATATACCAGATATCGCACGTCACACGGGCTTTCATTAACGCAGGGTCAGTAGTGGCACCCCGCAATCCGTTTACCTGTGCCCAACCCGTAATTCCGGGCTTAACCAGATGACGGACCATATAATTATCAATGATCTCTTTTGATTCTATATTAAGCGAACTCGGGTGCGGACGTGGCCCAACCACCGACATGTTGCCCAAAAGCACATTCACAAACTGCGGGAACTCATCAAGGTTCGACTTGCGTAAAAACCTGCCCACCTTTGTTATACGGGAATCGTTTTTCTTTGCCTGCTGATATTTCCCGGTTTTGGGATCGACGTTATTCGACTTAAAATCCATCGACCTGAACTTGAAACACTTGATCTTCTTATTTTTGCGCCCCCATCGTTCCTGAATAAAAAAGATAGGACCGGGTGAATCAAGCTTGATAGCAAGAGCTATTAACGGAAAAAGCCAACTACAAATAAAGATCAGTACAAAAAGGCTAAACACCACGTCAAAAGCCCGCTTCACGGCCCTTAGGTGGATATCATCCAAAGGTTCGTCCCGCACGGTAATGATAGGATAGCCAGCAAAAACATTCAGCCGGAAGTGGGTATCCATCATATCATGGTAAGAAGGAATTATCTTTAATTTGATGGGGTAATTTCTGATGGTATTGGCAATATATTTTATTTTATGGTGCGCACTGTTGGGCAATGCGACAACAACCTCATCCAACTGACTGTCTGGAATATCTATCTCTACATATTGCTTGATCTTTTCAATATTACCAAGATATTTCCCGTTAAGATGAGATTTACTTTCGT
The DNA here is from genome assembly GCA_035547875.1 of Mucilaginibacter sp. Taxonomy (GTDB): domain Bacteria; phylum Bacteroidota; class Bacteroidia; order Sphingobacteriales; family Sphingobacteriaceae; genus Mucilaginibacter. The sequence continues at coordinate 149,150 of DASZTX010000057.1, forward strand.
CATCCAGAAAGCCCACCACCTCATACCCGAGATTGCTGTTCTTGTTGATTTTATCAAAAAAATCCATGCCGGTACGACCAGCCCCAACAATGATAATTTTCTTTTTATGGATCCCTTTCCGGTGAAGAAAAAGCATGATACGCCGGTAGAATATCCTTTCAAACGGCATTAAGATACATAAAGAGGCAATATAAACTATTACAAATTTTCTGGTATAATTAAGATGAACAGCTGCGAAAAGGAAAAGCACGAGTAAGCAGAATTGAATAAATATATTATTCAATGTTTTGTATAACTCCGAGGTTATCGTTTGCGAATTAAAATTATCGTAATAACGATTGTTAATCGCAGAGAAATACCAGCCAAGAACAAGAAAAAACAGCAAACCGACATCGGACAAACTAAATATGACGCCGGAGTTCTTTTTTGTGAACTCTGCTGCAATATAAAAACTGACACCAATTAGAATTAAATCATTGAAAAAACGAAAAAAATTAAATCCGGTCTTGTTTTTTATTTCCATGTTTAATTAAACATCAAAAATATCAATTATTCTTATCCTAATTATCATGGATAAAAATAAGCATAATTTTAAGATATTATGAGTTTTATTGCAGATTCTTAAATTTACCCATTGTGTATCAGGGAATTTTTACCATATATTAAACCTTCCGCAATACGCAATTTGAATGAATTTTATTTGCAGTTATTAAAATAAATCAGCTTTAACTTGCTTGTATGATAGGTGCTAGTGTCTTAAATCTGCCAGGTATAATTCTCTCATAATTTGCTCCAAATTTACGTTATATACATTAATTGTGAACAAAAATACAATATTGTTGTTTTAAATAATTGTCCTTTAATTATAACTGAATTTAAATTGCCTCTCGGGTTCAATTAGTTTAATAATAGTGAAAAAGCATTAAAATCTGAATGTAAGACCCAGCACAGCATGTAAATTATAAACCGTGTTATGGGGGATATAATAAACTGACGGATCATAATCTTTTAAAACCCACTCATAATTTAATGACTTAATATCCTCGATTGTTGCACTAAAGATCAAATTTTTATAATTCCAGTTTCCTTTTACTCCTATGGAATAATCTACCCATTTTCTGCTATTCCCATTTATATCAGACAAATAAGCATCAGAAAAATCGACATTGTGCTCATAGCGCTCGAAGGTAACACCAAAATCCTTTAAGCCGGAAACCCAGCTAACCCCCAACGATTGAAAATTACCGCCGGGGCCGGTCCCTGATCCTAAAACCTGTCCAAGATTAGTAACACCCTGGGTAACGTCAGAATGTACATACCAGGCATATCCGGCCTCTCGCACTATCCGGTCAACGGTCTGGGAAAGCTGAATAATTTCACCACTGAATAAAATATGCTGGTCTTTCTTGTTAAGATCGATCATTTTGCGCAGACCAAAAACGTAGGCGCGGGAATGCTCCGGAGATCCGATGAAGTCTCTGAAATTATAGGAATTATCATTCAGTCCGTACTCAAAGTACACTTCTGCATGTGCCTTTTTAAATAGCCACCTCGCATACAGCGAAGTTTCCTGATCACGGGGTATCGGATCACCGTTATTATTAGCAGTATTCTGCTTTTGGTACGGGAAAAAGAACGGTATATACTCACTGATCGTGTTAACGTCGCTACTATATGCATTAAACGTTCGGATCAATCCTAAAGTGAGACCCGGTATCCATTTTGGGTGGTAATTTATATTGATACCGGTGTAATATCTCCAGTCGGTTCTCTTTTTCTTCACTAAATTGCTTCCGTTCGATAGTTTTGTGACTTCCAACGGAGTAAAGCCGGATGCATCCAGGCGCCCTGCAATAATTTGGCCTTCAAAAGCTCCTAAAAAAGTATTTACCGGACGGATTGTATTTACGGTAAGATGCTTAAATCCGGGCGCATTATTGCTTAAGATCAGTGAATTTCTTATTCCCGGCCCCCACCAGATATTTTCATTTGACAAACCTATATTTGCCGGTCCGAAAGTTAGATTGATACTGCTCTGACCTAAAAAACTCTTGCTGTAACTACCACTGCCATAGCGCTCCGGCAAATCAATTTTATTATAAAAGTCGTAATACTTGGCTATGTCCGCGTCGCCATGTCCGGTAGCAAAACCGGCAAATGAGGGATTGGCTGCATATACGAACTCCGGTCTTAACTGAATGCTTAGCGGTCCGTACTTAAAATAAAACCCTCCGCTGATCATTGTCTGATAGCCTTTTGCAGGAATCATGGGCCCGTCATTCCAGCCATAAGGATGATCAGAATTATATTGCTGTATCCAGGTAAATGGTAATATCTGGAATTTCCCGGCACCATTCGCAAAGGAATATGGGCCGGTATGCACCCAATTATCTCTGCTTAATGAGCTGTCAGGATCATAAACATCGTAAATTTTATTTTGCAGCTTATCCGGATTAATCGGGCGAATGGTGAATGATACACTTGAATCAATCTGCCCGAGCAATTGCATCCTCCGGTAATAATCATCAACGGCCGGCGTACCCACCGCAACGGATTGAGCATGTACCGACAATTTAAAAAAGCTGGCAAAAATTAATGCAATACTTAATTTAAAAAATACTTTTCTCATTTTTCTTGTCGGTTAAAACCTGTAGGTAACTCCCGCCTGAAGTTGAATATTAAACGCGTTTATGCCGTTTACAAAAATTGGGTCGCCCGGGTTTTGCTTCAGATACCACTGATAATTAAATGACTTAATGCCTGCTATTTTAGCATTGAACAACAGATTCTTATAGGTCCATTCTCCATTAGCTGCAATACTCAGATCAACCCAGTGCCTCCTGAAATCATAACTATCATAAAAAGCGTAATAATAAAAATCGTTATTGTGTATATATCTTTCAAACTGCAAGCCTATCTTTTTCAGCCCTTTCACCCAGCTCACCTCAAGCGACTGTAAATTACCCCCGGGGCCTATACCGGCACCTAAAACTTCGCCATCGTTGGTATAACCCGCAGGAATCGCCTTACTGGTGTACCACTCTTCGCCCTTTTTAACTTTACTAACCGATGTTTCCTGTAGTTGGGTAACCTCTACGCCTATCAGGATATTTTCCTTGCGCGCTGTATTAAAAGGAATCATTTTCCTCAGACCAAAAATATAAGCACGTGATTTTTCCGGTGTTAATGAGGTTTGCGAAAAATCACTTGTATAATTGTTGTGTCCCCATTCAAAATAAATCTCCGCATTTTCCTCAGCCCATAACCATCGCATAAATATTTCACTTCGTTCATCCTGTTTGTTTATAGCTTCATTAGGACCGCTGGTCTTTTTTATCGGGACAAAAAGAGGTAATATGTTTTTTAAGCTATTTACGTCCTTGCCGTAAGTCTGTGAACTTTGGTCAAATCCGAGAAATAACCCGGGTATCCATTTTGGCTGCCAGCTCAACACTATACCCGCAAGATATCGCCAGTCAGTTGGTTTAGGCACGTACAGATCCGTCCCGAAATAATAATGATCCGGTTCAAGTGGCGGGAATCCCGAATTGGTCAGCCGTCCTCCGATCAATTGCCCTTCAAAAGATCCGATCGCCGTTTTTATAGGTCGAAGTGTATTTAAGGTTAAATGCAGGAAACCTGGCGCGGTATTGCTCATTAAAAGAGAATTCCGGATTCCCGGCCCCCACCACAAATTCTCCGTTGACAATCCGAACGATAAGGCTTTATAGTTTAATCGGATACTGCTTTGACCCCATCGAACAACATTATATGCCTCCGTTCCAAATCGGGCAGGCATATCTATATTATTGTAAATATCATAATAGCGCGCAAAAAGAACATCATAGTGATTCTGATTCAAGGTCACAAAGTCGGAATTTGAAGCAAGCAGCAGCTCAGGTTTTAACTGCACGGTTAACATACCATATTTAATAAAAAGGCCTCCGCTTACAACAACTTCCAGGCCCTTTGCAGGAATCATTATTCCGTCATTCCATCCATAGGGGTGATGAGAGTTAAATTGGGTTTGCATGCTCGCAGGCAGATAAGAAACCTGCAGCTCGCCTTTATTATTTTTCCGGAATTCTCTGAGATCCGGTCCCTCATATTTTTTGCCGGGACTGTCAGGATAAAAAGCATTTGTTCCGCTTTTGATAGCACCCGGAAAAAGCGGCCTCACAGTGAAAGAAACCGTGGAGTCAGCCGTGCCGAGTAATTGTGATCTCCTGTAGTAATCTTCTATAGCGGTTGTCCCAACGGGCAGAGATTGTGCGCTCGCTCCAAAATGAGCAAATATTATTAAAGCACTTATAAAAGAAAGTTTTAAAATCCTCATAAAGTGGTTGCTTTAATCTTAATGTTATCAACGGACCAGCTTTCATCACATTTCGGATCAGGTGCATTTGTCTGAACAAGTTTGTCCAGACACTGCAGGATCAGTGTATTTGCAGAATGCTTGAATGTTTTTGATATTTTGTACATAGAAGTTCCAATTGGGCTGGTCTTCCAGCTACAAATACCCGGCAAATCCGTCCGGTATGCTCCCGTGCGGGGATTATTGTAATTATTTGGATAATCAGCCGGATAAGATTGAGGTGAGCAAAAATCGCCGGGCTTACAGTCCGCGTTGGAAAATGTAGTATTTATATAGGTGCTTCCATCAACAATCATTTTCCAGATATCCGGGCCATCCGGGGTTGTTTTATTTCCGTCCCAGCTGTCATGAATATACAGATCAAATGTTATAGTTATTAAATCATGTTTTGGCAGACCATTTAGCTTTAAAATAAATCCGTCATCATTATACTGCCCTAAAACCGCTGTCTTGTTAAAAGTGGAGATAACGCCATTGGTTATGTTCGACAAGTCTCCATTTTCAAAATCATTGTTATAAATTACGGCCTGATTTTCTACCTTCTTGGTGCAGGATAACATCCAGAGGAGAGGTATTACGACAAGCATTTTTTTAAGCATAGTGTACAGCCTTATAATGATAGATGTGTTAAATATTTTAGTCGCCGTTATTTATTTACACGTATTCGCCCGGTATTCAATGCAATACTATAAACAGAAATGATCCGGTTATATTTTGCAAGTTCCGTAATTTTATTGAATAATACCTTGTCAAACCTCAAAGTTTTATTCTTAACTATTACCCCGCCCCGATTTCCGGTACGGTAAAAAAGAGCTATTTAGCTTTTTGCTTTTCCAGAAAGTCCTGATAGGCCAGCCGTATTCCTTCGGGCAGTTCAATAGTATGTTTCCAGCCTTTACCATGGAGCTTGGCAACATCCATTAGTTTCCTTGGGGTTCCGTCCGGTTTTGTAGTATCAAATTTTATGTCTCCCTTGTACCCGGTTATTTCTTTAATGAGCAAAGCCAGTTCTTTTATCGATATGTCTTCACCGGTGCCGATATTCACCAATCCTTCTTCATCATAATTTTGCATCAGGTAAAAACAGGCTTCGGCAAGGTCATCGGCAAACAAAAACTCACGTTTTGGACTCCCTGTGCCCCAGATAACGACCTCATCCAGATTTTGTTGTTTTGCTTCGTGAAAACGGCGGATTAGGGCCGGCAAAACATGAGAGTTTTCAGGATGATAATTATCATTATAACCATAAAGATTGGTAGGCATAACCGATATAAAATTACAACCGTATTGAGCCCTGTAAGCGTCGCACATTTTAATACCCGCTATTTTGGCTATCGCATAAGGTTCGTTAGTAGGCTCCAGCAATCCGGTTAGTAGGTATTCTTCTTTTAATGGCTGTGGCGCAAGCTTGGGATAAATACAGCTCGATCCCAGAAACATCAGTTTTTTAACGCCGTTAAGATATGACTGATGAATAATATTATTCTGTATTTGCAAGTTGTCGTACAAAAACTCGGCACGATAGGTATTATTTGCGACTATACCTCCAACTTTTGCTGCCGCCAGAAATACATAATCCGGCTTTTCCGCTTCAAAAAAATCAGCAACTGCCTGCTGGTTACGCAAATCCAGCGTGTCGGAGGTCCGGGTAATAAAATTGGTGAATCCTTCCTTAACCAGCTTACGGTGGATGGCTGAGCCAACCATGCCCCGATGCCCGGCTATGTAAATTTTAGATGATCTGTCCATTTTGTTTTTCTTAGTCAACAGGCGGAAATATTATATAATTTATAAATTAAACTTGTTGGCGAATACCCCTTTTACGCCGGGTTTTACGGAAAATATACCGCCGCTTAACGGATATCGCTGCATATCTTCATAGGTCATTTCAACGCTGGCAGTCGTGATATATAAAATATCCATATCGGGTCCGCCAAACGTACATGAAGTTACTTTAGGTGCAGGCACTTCTATTTTTTGTATAATTTCACCCGTTTCCGGATCACATCTTACCACACAGAATCCATCCCATAAAGCAACCCATAGCTTTCCTTCCCGGTCAATAGCCATGCCGTCCGGATCGCCCATATCTCGCGGTATTTCAATAGCGATCTTTTTATTACTGATCTCACTGTCTTGTCCAAAATCGTACTGAACTATCTGACCGGTAGGTGTATCAATATAGTACATCAGGTTTTTGTCTTCAGTCCATACAATTCCGTTTGAAATAGAAACACCGGAAATTTTTTCTTCAATTTTGAGGTCAGGCGAAATTCTGTACAACGAACTTTCTCCTCTTTTTCCACTCATCGAATGGGTTCCTACCCAGAAATAGCCATTAGGATCACATTTTCCATCGTTAAAACGCCGGTCAAATTCAAGATGAAAATCAGTTTCCAGTTTATATTCGATGGTGCCGTCCGACAAATCAATAGCTGCGATGCCGTCTTCAAGCGCAACCAGAACAAACCCCGCCCCGGCAGGTACAACGGTACCAACCCGTTTGACCGTCGAATAAGCTTTATTCTCCTTACTGTTAGGATCAAGAATATTAAAGGTCCGGTCTTCTATATCAACCCAATATAGTTTTTGCGTATCATGATTCCATAAAGCGCCCTCGCCCAATTTAGCTCCGGCCTGGTATAATAATTCGGCTTTCATTATAAGACAATTTAGGTAGATAACAATGCCCTTCCGAAACAGGGAACACCTCGCCTAATTCAATAAAATATCAAAAGATTATTCGAACTGGTTTTTTATATCATAACCATGATCCTGTAACAGTTTTTCCTTTTGGAAATGACCAACATCCGCTTTCATCATATCTTCAACCAGCATAGGTAAATCGTATTTCGGCTTCCAGCCGAGTTTTGTTTTTGATTTTGTAGGATCTCCGATTAAAAGATCTACTTCGGTAGGTCTGAAATATTTTGGATCTACTGCAACCACTTCCTTTCCGATTTCAATTTGAAACTCCGGAGAATTGCAGGCGGTCACATATCCTTTTTCGTCAACACCGGTGCCGCTGAATTCGATGGTTATACCAACCTCCGCAAAGGCCATACGGACAAATTCACGCACTCTGGTGGTAACTCCTGTAGCTATAACATAATCTTCAGGGGTTTCCTGCTGCAATATCAGGTACATAGCTTCAACATAATCCTTGGCATGTCCCCAGTCGCGTTGCGCGTCCAGGTTTCCAAGGTAAAGCTTATCCTGCAAACCGAGGGCTATTTTTGCTGTCGCTCTCGTTATCTTCCGGGTGACAAAGGTCTCACCACGTAACGGGCTTTCATGATTAAATAAAATTCCGTTACATGCGTAAATTCCGTAAGCTTCGCGATAATTAACCGTGATCCAGTAAGCATACAATTTTGCGACTGCATAGGGCGACCTCGGGTAAAACGGCGTAGTTTCGGATTGAGGAACGGCCTGAACCAAACCATATAATTCAGAAGTTGATGCCTGGTATATTTTGGTCTTCTTCTCCAAACCCAGAATTCTTATTGCCTCCAGTAATCTTAAAGTTCCTATGCCGTCAGCATTTGCCGTGTATTCCGGTGTATCAAAGCTCACCTTCACGTGCGACATTGCGCCCAAGTTATATATTTCGTCAGGCTGTACCTGCTGAATAACCCTTATCAAATTGGTAGAATCGCTCAGGTCGCCGTAGTGGAGTATCAGCCCGAGATTTTCTTCATGAGGATCCTGATATAAATGGTCTATTCTATCTGTATTAAACAATGAGCTGCGCCGCTTTATACCGTGAACCTCATATCCTTTTGATAAAAGTAATTCGGTAAGGTATGCACCATCCTGTCCGGTTATACCTGTTATTAGGGCTGTTTTTTTCATGTTGTATTTTTTCTTAAATCGGGTGGCTGGAGTAATATATGTTATGTAATGATCCTAAATACTAACGTCTGTTCTAAATTCTGGCTATAGCCTTTTTTTCCAGGACTGTACAATCTGGTTGATAGTTTCTTCCAGTGTTATTGTGATGTCCCATTGCGGATAATGTGATTTCATCTTCCGAAGATCGCTATAATAACAAATATGATCACCCTCACGGTTTTTGTCAACATATTCGTATATCTGGGCCTGCCCGCTGAATTTTTCGGTTATCGCGAAAGCCTCAAAAATTGAGCAGGTATTTGCTTTTCCGCCTCCCAGGTTATAAACCTCACCGCATCTTGGCGCATTGACAAATGCCTCCATGAACAAGACTATATCATGCGAATGAATATTGTCTCTGACTTGTTTTCCCTTGTAGCCAAATACCGAATATTTTTTTCCTTCCAGGTTACATTTTACAAGGTAACTTAAAAATCCATGTAATTCTACGCCGCTATGATTCGGTCCGGTAAGGCATCCTCCGCGTAAAACACAGGTAGCCATGTTAAAATACCGTCCATATTCCTGTACCATTATGTCAGCAGCCACTTTCGAAGCGCCAAACAGGGAGTGTTTTGATTGGTCGATGGTGAACGATTCTGAAATGCCATGTTCATAGGCTTCATCATCATAGTCCCAGCGGGTTTCCAATTCTTTCAATTTAATTTTGTTAGGTGCATCGCCATACACTTTATTGGTACTCATATGGATAAAAACAGCGTCAGGCGCACCTTGTCTGGTAGCCTCCAATAAATTTAAAGTCCCGACAGCGTTCGTGTCAAAATCATCAAACGGTATCGCCGCAGCCCGGTCGTGGCTGGGTTGCGCCGCCGTGTGTACGATAACATCCGGTTTTATTTCCTTGATTTTGTTTATGATACCTTGTCTGTCCCTTATGTCTAATTCATGATGATTAAAGTTAGTCAACTCTTGCTGCAGGCGTTGCTGATTCCATCTTGTATCTCCCTGAGGTCCAAAAAAAATCGCCCTTTGATTATTATCTATCCCATGTATCTCGTAACCTCTTGATGAAAAATACATACTTACTTCACTTCCAACAAGTCCTGATGATCCGGTGACTATAATTTTCTTCATAATTTTATTTTTAATGCTTTTTTTATAAATAGATAAATAAATAAAGAGTTCGTAAATAAATAACGCTTCCATAAGCGTTTAGGCTCCTGTATTAATCTGTACAGCCATTCCAAACCGTTATTTTGCATCCACGGTGGTGCCTGAGACAAAGTGCCTGCGTGAAAATCAAATGCCGCCCCTACCGCCATCATTGCGGCGTTTACTTTACCCAGATGTTCCGAAACCCATATTTCCTGACGCGGGCAACCTCGTCCCACCAAAACTATGTGCGCTCCGGAGGCATTGATCTTTTCTATATCCGCCAGGTCTTCCTCGGGTGTAGCATCCCGGAATCTGTCGGAATGAATGCCAACGATATTAATATCCTTAAACCATTCATTTATGTTTTTGCTAAACTTATTTAGTGTCTCCGTAGTGCTTCCAAACAAATAAACAGACAATTTCTCCTCATTTGCCTTTTTGAGTACTTCCAATGTAAGTGTCGGTCCGTAAACCCGATCAGCCAAATTTGCTTTATGAAAAAAATTCATTGCCCACCTCACCGGTTGTCCGTCCGGAACTATTAAATCCAGTTTGTTAACCTGATCCATAAGCTTCCCATTTTTCACGCATTCCATCAAGCCATGTACTGCTAAAGCAGATACGCCGAAACTAACATGTTTGTGTGCATTCTCAATGATCTCGCTGACAGCTGATTGATAATCGCACACCGTGTAGTTGATCCCAAAAATAGAAACCTTATACATAATTTTCATTTACAAGCAGGCTGATATTTATCAAATACCGCATTTTGCCCAAAGTTATAAACTTACCTGATTTTTGTTAAATCCAACCCTGATCACCCTCATGCCGAAACGTGCTACTATCGACACTATATTAAAAAATAAATATATCGGCCATTTACGCTTATAGATTATCCTGGCGCGGTTGTAAAGGCTGGGTAAATGATTTTCCGATCTGAATGAACTGAAACTCTTTAAAAAATCCCGGACACTTACCTTTGAATTTACCTGGCCGATACCTGATGCTGTCTGGTCGGTATAAACCCGCGCATTAAGATTGATATATATTTCAAAACCCGATTCCCCCGCTCTTCGCGAAAATTCCTGATCACCGTGATATTGAGGAAGCTTTAATGAATTATACAAGCCGATTTTTTTGAAAACCTTAACAGGGATGAGCACGCCCTTGCCCGATACAGAATCCACTTTATAAACCATTTCTTCAAGCTGGCTTACATCGGCTCCCCAGTGAAAAAGCAGGCCATGATACAAAGAGAATGGCCATTTGTTACGTTTTACAAATGCTGTTCCTTCTATCCTGGTCCTGTTATTATAAAAATAATTGCCGCACGCCATTATGGATAGCGGATTAGCCAGCGCAAAATTATAAGCAATGCTTAAACAGTCATCGCTCAACTCTGTATCATTATTTAAAGTGAATACAAAATCATCATCTTTACATACTGAAAGAACATATTTAACACATTCATTCGTAGCGCCAGACCACCACAAATTTCCGTTGCCGCTTAAAATAATGACAAAAGGATACTTCTCCCTCAGCGTATCTGCCGTACCATCGGTTGACCCGTCATCACATATTACTATCTTATAATTTTCAAATTCTTGTCTGATTATACTTTCTATACAGTTTATAGTATAAGACAATCTATTGAAAACAGGAATACATATGTATATCATTACTGCAGATTAATCTATATTATAATTTCATCTCCCGGCTATGTAAAGCAGGTATAAACGAAGGTGTTATTGAATAATAAGTCTTATTTCGTTTTTCTCCATAAGCAAAAAGCTCTTCAACCGTTTGGCAATGCCTATCGTAATAATCCGAATAATCTCTGTCCCTGAAAAAAGAAGGATGAGTCTCGAAGGCAGAGTCCATCAGGTCATTAAATTGAGCCGACTTACTATGAGTCCAAAAATATTTTTCGCTTTTTTCCCTCCCGTCTGCCCCAAAAATATAAACTGAATCCGAAAAGGAAGACGCCAGAGGGATCATCAGATTAGTCAGTATATTACCGTTATCCTTAACAAAGAAATTCTCAGCTGTCGGAAAATTATATGAATCGTTTTTGTAATCGATACCGATAAAATATTTATTCAATGATTTATCAAGGCTGAGCATTAACGGGAGTGTCTGTATCGGCACAAAAACATAACATTTATATTTCCTGACAACGTTTAAAACACATTCCCTGAAATTCGCCGCATATTTGCTGGCGCCAAAATGAAATACCGGGTCAGCGAACACCAGTATATCCGGACGCCCTATGTATTGCAAAAAATCATCGTTTTTAACGATGCTGTTGCAAATTACCTTCAAATCATAACCCGAAAAATCGTAGGATTTATAATTATCGAACGAGGGACCGGTAACAAAACAAATTCCTTTATTACGATGCTTTAGCAAAGCTTGCAAACTGCTGAAGTTTTCAGACGAAATGGTGTGATAATACGACTTCTGTATCTCTGAAAGTGAATTGTAATATAAGTTCTGCCAGGAAATCGATTCTACATAAGAAAAAAAGTAAGGATCTATTATTTCAACCTTCCTCAGATTCTTAAGAATAGATGGCTTAAATAAATACCTGAATCGGGTTAGCGCAATGACCGATGATTGACTTAAATCCCCGTTGAGGTCTGTTTCGCTTTCGAGCCTGACGTCAATATCCGTCATTATTTCAAAATCAGATGAAAGATAGCTTGACGGCTCCTCCTGGTCAAAAACATCCGAGGAAATAAGTATTACGCTATTTAAAGTATTGTCGCCGGGTATAAACCAGTTTATCTTGTAAATAAGATCAGCATATTCCCTCTGTGTCGCTGCTTTATAAAAAATCACACTGCCATTGTTGGAAGCTTTCTTTTTAAAAACAACTTTCAGTGAGCGGAATATTAAATAAATAACCTTTCTTAATTGAATTTGAAACAAGTTACGCTTGCCAAAAGCATTTTTATTTTGCATATGAAGATGGCGTTTTTGACCCGGCTACTCTATTGATAAAAAAGAAAAATGCAAAAATAAAATAGATGGCATTTAGATAGTAGAAGCCGAAAAATGATTCAGTTGTTGATATTACAACAAAATATGAAAAAAAACCAAGATAAAGTATTACTGCTTCTCGTTTTATGTTCCAGTAATTAATACAAAATCTTACGGTCTTGGTTAAATAATACATAAACAGTATTAGAAAAATATAACCATAATCAAATATCACCGACAGCACTGAATTATGCGGATGGATCATGATACTGTTCTCAGAGAACCCGAATATGTACGCCCATTTTAAGGAAGCTCCTGAAGCATAATGTCCGAAAAGGCCATAACCAACTACATGAAATATACTGAAATTTGATAATTCAAGTAAGGCAAATCCCCAGATAACAAACCTGGAGTTGCCGGTAACCAAATCTTGCGATGACCGTGAAAAGTTTTGTAACGCTGAATTGTTTGCGATCAACGGCAGCAGCGTTAATAACAGTACAGGACCGATAATTAAAAACCAAGGCAAAATTCTTATAAATTTTATAGTCTTTCTTTTTTTTATAAAATATATCCCTATTGCAACCAAAATCGGAAAGACAATAGCCAGACGGGAATCGGTTAATAACAGCGTGACAATAAAAGAACCTAAAAAGATAAAACTGACAAGATTTTTACGGCCTAATACAAATACATAAACTAACTGTATCGCAAAAACAGCCCCAATAAGTGATCCATAAGCATTGATACCATTGGTAAAAGGAAACATCACCCTCGATACATTAAAACCTAAATAAGAAAGTGTAACCGAATCTCCAATATCCGGTGCATCGGCATCCACCCCCCGTATGCCGAGGGCCCAAAACAAGAGGTTCAGAACCACGAACATAAAAAAGGGGGTCATGATAACATAATAATAGACATCAATCCCGTCCTTATATTTCAAATCTATGTATTTAAACACCTGATAACAGGTAACATTAAATAATATGAATGAGCAAAATATTTCGTAAACAGCACTGCTAACAATCAGCGGATTATTATTCCTTAACACGCCAATTGACATCAGCGCAATTATCAGATAAAAAATTACAGGTGTATTATCTCTCTTTTTTACCTTGCTTTTAATCCTCGAACTTTTAATGTAATATTTCAGGCTCAGATAGAACAGTATTGCCAATGGCAATACCTTTATAAGAGTATCGTCAACAATCCTGTCCAAATAGAGGAACAAAAAGAAAAACCCTAAAATGACATCCAAAAAACTTAATATTATCTTAATGATATTCTTCACTATATGTTCCTTTATTGCTTAAAAAGATGTTTTCTTGTTTCGGAAATTCCAAACTCCGTATTTTTATTGAGGAAATTTTTTAAATTCTCTGCATCGTTATAATAATCAGAATCCGCAAGCCCGGAGGTGCTATTATCAATTGTATAATTCTCCAGTTCGGACAGCGACTTTAATCGGATAACTTTATCATATTTTACCCTCGATAAGTGGCTTCCATCCTCTACAATTACATATTTATTTAGCTGAAGAGCTCTGCCCATAAATCCGCTGGGTTTGTTATTATTATAATAACAATAAATAATATCTACATATTTCATTAAATACAAAAGCTCTTCGTTGGTAACGTATCGCTCTATCGTTATGTAATTATCCGCTCTCTCTCCATCCAAGAAATCCCTTTTCCCAACAACAATAAAAAAATATTTCTTGGTTTGCCCTATAAATTCGCTTAAACTATTTAAATTCTTCTTGTCCGAACTCGTATTATTAACAATCAACACCACTTTTCTCCCGTCAGCTTCCTGCCGCTGACTTATTTCGACAGGCGGCACCGCACAGATATTCAAATGATCCAAATCATAAAATTGAATATCATGGATAAAAATTGAAACAATATTATTAAGCTTATTTTCAAAGTCCGTGTCCTTTAGGATGGAAATTAGCCTCAATAGCCCCAATCTTTTTAAAATCAGATAAATGGTGTATAAAACATTATTTTTTATTGCCCTTAAAGGTTTTGACTTATCCAAAACTCTCTCTAACGACACACTTAAAGCAAAACTCTTTCTGAACGAAAGTATCCGGAGCAAAATCCAAAATATATCTTTATCGTCAATATCCAGAAAAAGTACAGGCCGACGGGAAAAGATATGTCTTAGTTTTGATTTCTTTTCTTTAATGATCTCAACCTTCCTCGGAAATAACAGCTTAGCTATAAAAGCGGCGTAATCATTATAGTGGCCTTTTTTTAAAGGTGTATAAATATACATTTCCTGTTATTTTAAAAACTCTTCCAACGGCTTGCGGTCATAAATTTCTAAATGGCCGCCTTCTGTACAGTTATATATTTTTCTGTTATGGGCTTCAAAGTTTTCTTTCGCCAGGGAATAACTATATTCACTCTGGTTTAAATCCGGCAGCTGCCATTGCTGGCCTGCGGCAAAATAGCGGGGATCAAAATGATTGGCATCCGCAGACGTAGATGTCACCACTGAATTTGAAAATCCTTTGTCCTTAAAATAGTGATCACAGCCAACCAACCCTACTTCCGAAAAACCCATGTGAAACGCCAGCTGCATGGCCACGAAGGTAACAGTGCCCCCCTGATTGATACTACCTGAACAATTTTTAACAAATATTTTAACAGGCGTCGAATGCAAAAAATGGACGTTACGCCGGCTGTTGATATGTTTGTTTGTCCTCGAGTCTAAAAAAAGCGGAATATCTGTTTCATTATAAAAATCTTTATTCTGCTCTATCACAAAATCATTTACAGCAACAATTGCAGAAGGCCTGAAATCACTCTTTTCAAAAAGTAAGTTAATTTTGTTTAATCCAAAAGTGAATATGTCGTCATTAAACAAATCAAAATTTACCTTATTTAAACTTGGCCCGTTACATAAAATCACTGCTTTTTTTCCGGAATACTTATCTTTCAATTCAGTCAGTTTCCTTTTTGAATCCCAGGACTTAGAATTGAGGTCCCATTTTAAGCGGTCCCTGATCATTCTATAGGCATACCCATAAGGATTAAGCTTCGGAAAATTTGAATCAGCATTGTTATTCTGCATATCAGAATGATTTTATTTGATAAAAAATATAAATAACCATCATTATAAATGGAGTTAAGGATGCGCCCACTTCAAAAGACAACAAATTGACACCTAAACTCTTTATTGAATGTTTGGCTGCGTACCAGGCATAAAAACACAGATAACCTACTAACATGCCTACAGGAATTGCATACACACCAATATATTTACTTAAGATAATTGTCGATAAAACATACAGCACCCCCGAGATCCCATCAGCTATATGTGATATAATATGATTGGTTGACAAGTATATCTGCATGTGCATAGCCCCATATCGATGCACAAAAAATGCAAAACCCAGTAAGATCCATAGCGGCTGATTTACAAACCTGACCTCGCTGTGAATCGTCCTCAAAATATAGTCTGAAAACAAGCCTACGATGATAAACCCAATGGTGTAAGCCAGGTTGCTCAATAGCATTCCCCGTTTGCTTACGGTGATTAACGACTTAACATCATTCTTTACGCGTAACCTGGCGAGCAACGGCAACTTGCTGTAAAAAGGTGCCATCGATACTTCTTTTATTTGATTGATGATCCTTATGGCCAGTAAATAGGATGCAACAACTGCCGAGGTACCTATTTGTGCATAAATCAATCCTGTAATATTGGTTAAACCAACTGACATTAAGCTTGAAACACCGGTTCGCCAGGCCGGTTTCCATATCTTAAGAAAAATAACCTTATCGAATTTTCTCTTTTCAGAGACTTTCAGATAAAACCTTTTGTCCACATGAGTACATAAATACCAGTCACGCAAAGTCACTACAATCACCCAAAACTGATTGACGATAACCAGATGCAATAACGTTGGCGAGAAATATAAAACCGTTATACTCGACAAAATACTCCCGATCGAGGTTAAAGATTCAACACGTCTAACCAGCGCAATTTTATACAGCCCCTCTAAAAAGTTTAAATAAATTTTACCGTAAAAGCTTATACACGAGACGAGCAAAACAATACCCCACGAAATCCAGCCTTCCCGTTCATTTGAAGCATTGCCCACCGGGATTACCATAGCCCATGTTCCAAATATCCCGCCTACGGCCAATACAAGTAAAGTTAGCCATATATATATGGTCCTCATCGTGGACACTATATTGGTTAACAAATTTAAATTGGGTTCAGCGTCAACTGGCGGAGTGTTGGGTTGGTTCTGATTAAAAATGCCTATATCCTTTGCACCGCCAAATGCAAAGGATATTATGCGTGAAAAAGTTTGCCTGAAACCAAAATCAGCCAAATTTTGTATCGAAATAACCGTAGAGAACATGTACCATAGCACAATATCCTGCGGAAGAAAGTTCTTTAAAACCATCGGCAATACGCCAAATAGAGTCAGCGCCTTGGTGGAATAACTCATCCATGTCATCAAGGTTGGAGAATGCCATAGTCTTTTGATCATTATTTTATTTCGGTAACAAGTTAATTCACTTTCAAAAACACAAGATCTTTTTTCTTGTAAGATTGAAAATGATCATCGTCGTTAGGTGATTTTGAAAAGAGAGAATTAGCTATATTCAGTTTTTGGGTTAAATTAATATTTATGTGTCTGTTGGCAGAAGCGGAAGTTAAAGCTGGCGTTGCTAATAAATATACTTTCCCGTCCGGGAATTTCTTGCACACAAGAACGTCGTCAGAATTGCTTTTTTTCGCAAATGAAGGCGCCTTAATTGACTTTGCTTGTTTTAACTGCGATCTGTTTGCTTTTACAAAATCTATAGCAGGAAGCATATCCTGCTGATGAACATAATATCTTTTAGGGCTTGATTGTGCGGCTGTATTAGCATAAGTATCCCATGGGATAATGGCTTCGGCTCCATTTAAATAACAGTATAAATAAAAGGCAATGCTTTTTTCATCATCATCACCTGCATATGAAAATATTTGTTTTTTTCCGAATGATTTCGCTGCAGCTATACCATCATCAACTTGTTTATAAGAGGCTCTGTCAAGCACCATTTCCGCTATTCCGACATCAAACACTCTGTAAATAGATGTCCACTTGCCCTCAGAATTATTGGTCAAAAATACAAAGGGGCGATTGGCATATTGCTTGATTTCGCTTTTCCAGTCAAGCAGAAAGTGAACTACTGATTTTGTCTGATAAGCGTGATATAAATCATGTAATTTGGCTAACGTCAACCCTGAGTCGTTTGAACCACCCAACAAAACTCTTTTGTAGTTGAAGTCGGCAGGTACCTTCATACCCATTGAATTGAGATAGCCATTAAAACCGGAAACGCAGTAGTCGCAAAAACATCCGCCCCAGCTAAATGCGGCGTCATTAAAGCGCGCGTCATCTACAAATATTCCGTAAGCTCCTAAATCAACAATTTTTTTTGAATTTTGCAGAAAAAGGTCCCTGAAGGCTGGATTGTTAACACATCCCCAGTAGGGATTTTTTATAGTCCATTTTCTCATCCATGGAGCAACAACCGGTTTTCCATGAACATCTACAATACGTGTTTTTATAGTTGTGTAACCAGCAGAATCTGGTATTTGCGGATTTATAGCTAAACTAAACTGAACACCCATTTTTTTTAGCTGATCCAGTTTTTTTGCATCGCCGCAATACATCCAATCAATCCTGTCTGCTTTATAGGCCTCGACGGCTTTGATTGTACTTAATGTATCCGAACTATTTGCTGGATGAAAAGTCCGTGACGATAAAATAATTTGCGGCTCCTGGGCGAACAGAGCGGCCATATACATCGTTGCTATAGCACTTAAAATGGTTCGTTTCATAATATGTTTTTTTCTAATAAAACAGATTATTGATTAATTTGTTATTTAATCCAAATCTTTTAACACATTACTAATTCCGCCGTCAATATTTAAGTTTGCGCCGTTGATAAAACCAAGTCTGTTTTCCGCAAGCAGAAGCGCCAACTGTGAAACTTCCTGTGGTTTTCCTATGCGCTGGATTGGGTGAAGTTCATTCAGCATCCTCACTTTGTCCTCATCGTTGTTAAAGCCATCACGGAGCATTTGGGTGTCAATTGCCGCCGGACTAATAGAATTAACCCTCACCCGTCCCTGCAGGTCAACTGAAAGTGCTTTTGTCAGCCCCACAAGAGCGCTTTTTGATGTAGCGTAAGCTATAAATTTTTTCTTGGTCAGTTGATGATGAATACTGGCGATATTAATAATCGATCCCTGCGATCTTTCCAAACGTGAAAGAAACAACTGACTTAATAAAAGAGGCCCCGTTAAATTAACGTTTAATGTTTGATTCCAGTCCTGTAATTGAATATCCGAAAGACAACTTAATATCTGTACAGCAGCATTGTTAATCAATAAAAACAACTCCGGCACCTCTTTATTTAAGATCCCGTCCATTTTGATCTTATAAGCTGCATCAACGCAATATCTTTGTAAATCAAAACGAATGAATTTATGGCAATAAGGGGACGGGCTGTCTCTTAAATCCACGCCAATGACACGATAATCGTTTTCATAAAAAGTACGGGCTAATTGGCTGCCTATACCTCCTAATACGCCGGTGATCAATACATTCTTTTTCTCTTCCATTAAGCTTAATGAATTTCTAAATAGCCGAATAAAATTTCAATTGCCCTTAAACTGGCTCTTATTACTGCTTCTTTTGTGTTAGAACCATTATGTGTTCCAAAAATACACTGTTCAAATTGCCTCAATGGGCTATCAGCAGGCAGCGGCTCCGTTTCGAAAACATCAAGCCCGGCAGATTTTACTTTACCCGATTCTAATGCCTTAACCAACGCCGCCTCGTCAATAAGGCCCCCCCGCGACACATTTATCACAATCACTCTATCCTTCATTTTCGATATGCTATCGTCGTTGATCAGGTGATGATTTGCAGAGGTTAACGCGCAGGTAAGCATTACGAAATCTGCATCTCCTAATTTTTCCGGGAAGCTCAAAAATTGATCTACCCCCGCTTCCTCAGCCGAAAGCTTGGTAAAAGGATCGTATGCATTAATTTTAACACCAAACGCTTTCAGCCTTCTGGCGGTAGCCAATCCGATGTCTCCGGTGCCAACCAAAGCAACCGTCTTTTGATCCAGCGACATACCGGCTGGCTTTATCCAGTTACCTTTTCTAACTTCCCTGTCAACCCGGTAACTCTCTCGGGCCAACCCGGTAAAATAAGCCAGGGCCATATCGGCAACTTCATTTCCAAACATCCGGGGTGTGTTGGAAATCGGTATTCCAAGTTTCTCACAAGCTTTAAAATCAACATTATCCACGCCGACACCCCATTTTACGGCAGCTCTTAGTTTACCGGCCTTACCGGCCGCAAAAACCCTTTCAGTCGCCGGATCGTCACCTATAATCCACGCATCTACACCCGGCAGAATATCAATCAATTCCTCTTCCGAGAGTGTTTGCACAACATTCGGCAGGATGAGTTCAATGCCCTTTTCATCAAAAAAATGCCTGAGCTGATCTATAGCTCTTAGCATTGGCGGGCAGGTTATTAAAACTTTCATTAACAAAAATCTTTAGAATTATAAATTATGCAGGTTTTTATATAATAACTCGGCCATGGTAAAGTTCAGCTCTACGTCAATGTCCTGCGACTCAACTTCCGGCATTTCAAACAAATAAGGCCTGTCACCAATCCGGTTATGCTTACGTTCCAGAATGGCCTTAGTAAAAAGGTACATACATGAGTTTTCCTCAAAAACAGGCGGAAGATCCTGCGTCCTTAACAGGATATTCTGATTGTGATTAATTGGTCTTGCCAGACTGTCCCAATAACGCACCTGTCTCCGTGTAACAGAAAACAAAGAATCATACATCGGATACAGGCTAAAAAACTTCTCAATACCGTCAGAGATTGTTTTTGACGAAAGGATCGGATTCGTACTGTGCGTTTGCAAATAAAATTGAGAAGGTACCTGATTAATAGTATTTAACAACACATCGTTCATCGGAATAGAACCATCTCTCAGATTGTCAGGACGTTCCAAAACCAGCACCTGTGGAAATGCTGTAGCGCTCTGCTCTATAATTACCGGACTATCAGTGTCAATAACTACCTGATCAACCTGGGGGCAATTTAAAAGAGCTTCTACAACATAGTGAAAAAGAGGTTTCCCGGCAAAATTTCTGTAATTTTTCCCAGGAACCCTCTCGCTTGAATGACGCATTGGAACTATTGCAGTCAGTTTATTTACGGGGGTTTCCATTTAACAATATTAAAATTTAAGAAGAATAAACAATTTTCTCGCCCAGTTCGCTTGTCAATTGTTCATTGCGTTTTTTAAAGATTTTGTCTTTGAAGTCGTTAGGATAATAAAATCTCATTCGTAAAGTTTCGTCGGGTTGCAGTCTTTGCCGGTAACCTTTATAGGTACCCCAAAACTGCATTATTCTAAAACCGAAAATCGAACCAAATTCATGGATAAATTTCCTGTCATGTAAAGCATGTATCAAATCAGACCAGATGTTTCCGGCTGATAACCTTAAAAAACTGAAAAAATTAAATTTTTCATCAGGATATATATTCTTTAAAGCTATCGCCTCTCGTCGGTATCGATTTTTCACCCGTGACATCGTTTCCTCGTGAACGTGGACTATCGTCGCGGTTGATTCATAAACTATAGAATGCCCCTTTTTCATGATACGATTAGCCCAGTCGAGATCTTCCAGACCAGTTAACAGTTCATCATAGGGTTCTTCTATCCATAATGCCTTGCGGATCACCGCATTGGCATTGTTACAAAACGGAATTTTTTGATCGTAGTTGGAGATCGCAGGAAACCATTTTTTGAACAATTGTTCTTCCGAATATTTTGATAGCTCATTACCTACCTGCCTGCCATACACCAAAGCAACCTTTTCATTTTCAAAAGGCCTGATCATTTTCTCAATCCAGTCTGTATAAACAGGATAAACGTGAGCACTTGCAAAAAGCAAATATTGTCCATTCGCATGTTTGCATCCTAAATTCAATGCCCGGCCAAAAGAAAAATCCTCCGGCCTGATATTAAGTATCTTTACACCTGCTTCGGATGCAATTTTTACCGTGTCATCCGTTGAGCCTGAATCAACTAATATGATTTCAATCCTATCATAGAACGTCTGCTTGCGCAAACCTTCGAGCAATCGTCCGATATGACGTTGCTCATTAAACGAGCGGATAATTATACTACAAATAGGATTCATAACCTTATACGTTTTGCGTCTGCCTATTTTAGTTTCTTCGAACAATCAATATTATTTGCCGAAGATTTTCTTCCACCATGGCTTAGGCTTTACAACCTCCGCATATCCAGCATAGCTACCGTAGCCATAACCATAGCCATAACCATAGCCGTAACCATAGCCGTAACCATAACCGTAGCCATACGCGCCTTTTGCTGCAGCGATATCGTTTACAATGATGTAAACCTTCTTCATTTTCTTATTTTCCTTCAGATCGTTTATTATCTGCAGCTGATTTTTAAATGTATAGTTCTGACGCACTATATATAAATCCAGATCAACGAAGTTTTCAAGAAGCAATGCGTCAGACACCAAACCTATTGGCGCACTATCTATGATAATATAGTCAAAACGCGTCCGAAGCTCTTTCATTAACCCCTCCATTTTGTCACTTAGAAGCAACTCGGATGGATTAGGTGGTATCGGCCCGGATGAAATAACGAAACAATTGTCATAACCTTCAATGGGTTGAATGACATCGTCGATTTTCATCGTGTCCGAAATTATATAATTCGTAAATCCATTGTTATTATTAAGCCCGATATTTTGCGACAATTTAGGTTTACGTAAATCGAGCTCGAGGAAAATCACTTTTTTCCCGGCGAGGGCCAAAGCACTTCCAAGGTTAAGCGTTATGAACGATTTACCCTCCCCACTCATGCTCGACGTTACAAGGATTACGTTGCTCTTGGAGCTGTTTAAAAGGTATTGAAGATTAGTTCGCACAGCACGGAACTGTTCCGAAATAATAGTTCTCGAATTTTTATTGACGATTAAACTATCGCCGCTTTCATTATGACTTATTTCTCCGACTATCGGCGCCGCCGTCAATGCCTCTATGTCCGATTTCGAAATAATCTTAACGTTGAGCATTTCTTTTGCAGAAACATATCCGAACGGAATTAAAAATCCGAGCGACAATAGCAACAGCGAAATGATAAATATCTTTGCTTTACTCGGCGAATATGCACTTTTAGCCTCATCTACTATTCTGGCGGTAGATAACGTGGATGTCTTTGAAATCTGGGTCTCCTCCTTTTTCTGCAACAAAAACAAATAAAGCTGTTGCTTAACGTCCTGTTGTCTCGCAAAGTCCAGATATATTCTGCTTTTGGTCGGCACACTGTTTAACATACCATTAAACGTGCCCATTTTTGCCTTCAACTTACCCCGTTCTACCAAAAGACTGTTTTTAAATACTTGCAGATTCTTTAGCAAATTCCCTCTGAAATTTTCAATCTGCGTATCAAGGTTTTTTATAACCGGGTTATCGGCAGTATATACTAAACTTAATTTATCGCGCTGGATAAGCATTTGATTATATTGCTGAACACTGGCGACAAATGCAGGATCAGGTACGGTCGAAATATTACCTGAGATAATTTTTTTATTGTTCGGATTTTCGAGGAATCCCTCTAAGTTTTTAATTACGGCAAGTTGCACCTCAACTTCATCCAATTGTTTCTGATAATCAGTCGAACTACCGATAAGCGCCTTGCTCTGCTCAGAAATATCAGCAAGCTGATTATTCTTTTTATATTCCTCAAAATTCTTTTCAACGCCGGATAATTCCGTTCCAACCAGTTTTATTTCACCGTCAATAAATTTTAAGGTACTGTCAGCTATCTCGACGTTATTTTCCAGATTTTCTTTCAAATACAGGTTCATCAGATAATTCAAAATAGCTTCTCCTTTTTTCGAATTTGGATATTGAAAAGAAAGATCGATCGTAGTCGCCGTCTTGTCTGACAACTCCGCCTTGTAATCCTTTGCTAATTTCTCTGCAGTGTAATCCTGGGAATTTATTGTTACGGTATATCCTTTAGGCTCTATTGGTTTTGGTTTCGGGATGAATGTCAGATCATATTGCTGAAGTTTCAATGGCTGATTAAAATTTATAACCGTATCCACATCTACATCTTCGTCAGATGTCCTTACGTGAACCTTGTTGTTAACTATATCAACTTTAAATTTCTCAGCTAAAATGGTGTCAACCTTTTGTTTTAGATCAATTGAAAAAGGTGCCTCGTTGTACAATTCTTTTTTGCTGATAGTTCCATTCCGATAGATAACTACGTTCAACTGCATTTCTGCAACCACTTCATTCATCAAATGCTTTGATTGCAAAATCTCCACCTCATTTTGAGCGTTATTTGCTACACCTAACAAAGATGATACGTCAGTTAATGAACTTAAACCCATCTGACTGCTGCTCGACCCACTATTCGGGGTGGTAACGAGCATCATCGAACTTATTTTATAATTTGGAGTAGCATATCTGTAATAAGCCGCCGCCAACACAAAAAAGACAATAAAAAAACCTATAAATAGAGGAAGGTTTGAGAATATTTTATTAATCGTCTTTTTTAAGTTAAAACTTTCCTCTTTTTCTTCTATTGTTGATTCGGTGGTATTCATTATAATTTGCTGTGAAAATGTAATATGGTTATTAATAATTGAGTATTACATTAAAGTTTTTTGATTAGAGACGTCTTGTAGCAATAACAAGTAAAATTGAAAGAATTGAACCGGCGATAGTAATATATTTTGCCTGAGACGCATCGGTCGCATCTGATTTAGACTTACGCGGTTCTACATAGATCACGTCATTCTGACGCAAATAATAGCACGGCAAGGTCATAATATCACTCTTTTTCAGGTTGATGCGGTAAGGTGTTGTTGACCCATCGCCATTTTCTCTCAATAAAAGAACATTTTCCCGTTTACCGAAAATGGTTAAGTCTCCAGCCATCGCTATTGCGTCCAGGATGCTCACCCGCTCATTAGGCATAACATATTGGCCGGGCTTTTGAACTTCACCGGTAACACTTACCTTGAAATTGGCAAACCTGACGATCACTGTAGGATTTTGAAAGAAAAGTTCCGCACGCTTTGTAACGATGTCACGGGCTTCGTCCGTTGTATAACCTAAAAGTTTTATACGCCCCAAAACAGGCATTTCAACAAATCCGTCTTTATTAACCAGATACCCTGAAGTAACCTGCTGGCTTAAAGACGTTGAACCTATCACAGAACCAGTATTTGCCGTTGGGACATTTCCTAAATTAACACTTTCTGTAGCCCCGGGATCAATAGTCTGAATCAAGATAGTTAAGATATCATCCGTCTGTATAGTTGGCGGCGCATATGAGGCGACAGGAATAGTTTTCATTTGTCCGGAATCCGGAATATCCTGGAAATATTTAATTTTCTTAGTTGTATTACAGGAAAACATTGAAAAGGACAGGTACAAGGTCGCGGCTAACAAACCGACGAACTTAATTGAATATCTCCTCATTTATAATTGATGTTTTTGATGTTTATTTTTTTTATAAATAAAACCGACCGCAATATAACAAATCGCACTGTTATAACAACAACCTGTTAAATTTTTCTTATAAAATCGCCCTTTATTCTAACTTTTTTTTAATAAAGAGGCTTTAAAATGATGAATTTTTAAATTTTAGTTAAGCCTGACCAACCGGACCACCAAAATTCATCGGGAAGCCCGGTGGATTTTGCTGATTTTTTATACCGCCGTTTGCCGCTTCAAATTTTTCAATATTATCCGTCAAAGCAGTAAGCAATCTTTTCGCGTGCTCCGGCGTAAGGATTATCCTCGATTTCACCTTGGCTTTTGGCACTCCGGGCATCACGCGGATAAAATCGAGCACAAATTCCGAACTCGAATGTGTAATGATCGCCAGGTTAGTATAAGTGCCTTCAGCTACTTCTTCAGAAAGCTCAATATTCAACTGATTGTCATTTTCTTCTTCCATGCCGCAAAAATAACAAAGCTTTCCGTTGTACAATGAGCTTTGTTCAAATTAAAGTGTCTTCAAATGATTATAACCGGCCATCAACAATATTACGGTCAAGCACTGCTTTGGTATCAAAAATCACCGTTTGCTTATTACTTAATTTTCCTAAATCCATATCAAGAAATTCCTTGTGCGATACGGCCAGTATGATGGCGTCATATAACAGCGCAGCATCGGTTATTGTTTTTTCATTTTTAAAGATTTCGATCCCATGTACATCCATCACTTCTTTTATGTCGGCGTAAGGGTCATAAACATCAACTTTAAGACCGAATTGCTTGAGCTCGTTATAAATATCTATAACCTGTGAATTACGAATGTCCGGACAATTTTCTTTAAAAGTAACACCAAGTATCAGGGCTCTCGAGCCGTCTATACTGTGTCCTTTCCTGATCATTAACTTGATAACTTTGTTGGCAACGAAAATGCCCATGTCGCTGTTTACCCTGCGGCCCGACAAAATAACCTGTGGATGATACCCAAGTGATTTAGCTTTATGCGCTAAGTAATAAGGATCAACCCCGATACAATGTCCGCCAACCAAGCCGGGTTTATATTTCAGGAAGTTCCATTTGGTCCCCGCAGCAGCAAGTACGTCATGGGTATCTATACCGATGAGATCGAAGATCAGCGCAAGCTCGTTTACAAAAGATATATTAATATCCCGTTGGGCATTTTCAATCGCTTTCGATGCTTCGGCTACTTTAATGCTCGGCGCTTTATACGTACCTGCAATGATGATCGATCGGTATAACTGATCAATAAACTCGGCTGCTTCCGGCGTGGAGCCTGAAGTTACCTTGACAATTTTTGTCAGGGTGTTTACCCGGTCGCCTGGATTTATCCTCTCCGGTGAGTAGCCGCAAAAGAAATCCTCATTAAAAACCAACCCGGATTGCTCTTCCAGCACCGGAACACAATCATCTTCCGTACACCCGGGATAAACGGTCGATTCGTAAATAACGGTATCATTTTTCTTCAACGCTTTTCCCACAAATTCCGAAGCAAGCAGCAACGGTTTTAAATCGGGCGATTTGGAGTGATCAACTGGGGTAGGCACGGTAACAATAAAAACATTGCAGGCTTTCAACAATTCCGGATCGGACGAAAAACGCAATCCGGTATCATTCCCCGGTTGCTCCAGCACTGCTCTCATCTCGTTTATATCAGCCTCGTTCGTGTTATCAACCCCCTTTAAAAGATCGGTAATACGCTGTTGATTGATATCAAATCCCAAAACACTGTATTTCCCGGCAAACTCAACGGCTAAAGGAAGACCAACATACCCCAGACCAACTACCGCGATCTTTATATTTTTATCATTCAAAAAGTCCATAAAACAAAAATCCGCTTTCTGGCTGCAATCTAATTTTATTTATCTGTAAACTATTGATCAGCTCCGGATATAACAGGAATATCTCTCAAAAAAAAGAGCCTTCCTAACGGAAGGCTCTGTAATTATAAAGGTCGTATTAATTAAATTTCTACTTCTTCTGCTTTCGAAGCCATCAGACGGTCGAATTCTTCCTGAGAACCTACGCGGATATTTTCGTATTCGCGTAATCCGGTTCCTGATGGAATAAGGTGACCTACGATAACGTTCTCTTTCAGACCAAGCATATAATCTTTCTTACCTGCTATAGCTGCTTCGTTCAGTACTTTGGTAGTTTCCTGGAACGACGCCGCTGAAATGAACGACTTGGTACCTAATGACGCACGGGTGATACCCTGTAGTATCGGACTTGAAGTTGCCGGAATAGCATCACGTACTTCAACCAGTTTCAAATCTTTCCGTTTCAAAACAGAGTTCTCGTCACGCAGCCTTCTCAAAGAAACGATCTGACCTGACTTTAATGAAGTTGAATCTCCTGGATCAGTGATCACTTTCTTGTCAAATATCTCGTCATTTTCCATCATGAAGTCCCAGCTGTCAACAGCTTCTCTTTCAAGGAAGCGCGTATCACCTGCATCCTCAATCTGTACTTTCTGCATCATCTGGTGAACGATTACTTCAAAGTGTTTGTCGTTGATCTTCACACCCTGCAAGCGGTAAACTTCCTGGATACCGTTAACAAGATATTCCTGAACAGCGGCCGGGCCTTTGATGGCAAGGATATCTGATGGAGAGATCGAACCGTCAGACAGCGGCATACCGGCTTTCACAAAGTCATTATCCTGTACAAGGATGTGTTTTGACAATGGAACGAGGTATTTTTTAACCTGTCCGTCTTTTGATTCAATGGTGATCTCACGATTACCACGTTTTACACCACCAAGGGTTACCACACCGTCAATTTCAGTTACCACTGCCGGATTCGATGGATTACGGGCTTCAAACAACTCGGTTACACGTGGCAGACCACCTGTAATATCCCGGGTTTTTCCGGTTGAACGAGGTATTTTAGCAATAACCTGTCCTGTTTGCAGCTTATCTCCTTCGTCAACAGCTATGTGCGCACCTACCGGAATGTTGTATCCTTTTACCATGTTACCGTTTTCAGTGATCTGGATGACAGGGTTTTTAGTTTTATCCCTGGTATCGATGATCACCTTTTCGCGGTGCCCGGTCTGTTCGTCAGATTCTTCGCGGAAAGTAATACCTTCCAGCACGGCTTCAAATTTTGCAACACCAGCAAATTCCGAAATGATTACCGCGTTGTACGGATCCCATGAACAAATACGGTCACCTTTGGTTATCTTGCTGCCATCTTTCACAAACAGGTATGAACCGTATGGAATGTTATTGGTAACAATAACCTTGTTGGTGCCCGGCTCAAGGATACGGAATTCGCCCGAACGGCCTAACACTACGTCAACTTTACCTTCTTCTGCAGTATTGTATTCTACTGTACGAACGTTTTCAAATTCTATGATACCGTCGAAACGTGCATTGATCTGCGATTCCGCTGCAATGTTCGACGCGGTACCACCCACGTGGAATGTACGGAGTGTAAGCTGCGTACCAGGTTCACCGATGGACTGAGCGGCGATAACACCTACAGCCTCACCTTTCTGTACCCGCTTACCGCTTGCAAGGTTACGTCCGTAACATAATGCACAAACGCCGCGTTTGCTCTCGCAGGTAAGGACCGAACGGATCTCGATACCTTCCAGCGGAGAGTTCTCGATCTTTTTGGCAATATCTTCGTCGATGTCTTGTCCGGCAGAAACGAGCAATTCGTTGGTGATCGGATCATGAACGTCATATAATGAGGTACGACCCAAAATACGTTCGTGTAACGGCTCAACAATATCCTCGTTATCTTTCAGCGCCGTTGTGTAAATACCTCTTAAAGTACCGCAATCAACTTCACCTACGATCATATCCTGTGCAACGTCATGTAAACGACGGGTCAGGTAACCGGCATCGGCAGTTTTCAACGCAGTATCCGCCAAACCTTTACGCGCACCGTGAGTTGAGATAAAGTATTCCAATACCGACAAACCTTCCTTAAAGTTTGAAAGGATCGGGTTCTCGATGATCTCACCACCCGAGCCTGATTTCTGAGGCTTGGCCATCAGACCACGCATACCGGCAAGCTGACGGATCTGCTCTTTCGAACCACGTGCACCGGAATCAAGCATCATGTACACCGAGTTGAAGCCCTGGTTGTCGGTCGAAAGGATTTCCATCACATTCGAGGTCAAACGGTTGTTGATACGTGTCCAGATATCGATGATCTGGTTGTAACGTTCGTTGTTGGTAATGAAACCCATGTTATAGTTATTCATTACCTCTTCAACCTGTTTCGATGCAGTTTCAATCAGCGTTACTTTTTCAGCCGGGATGTTGATATCTTTCAGGTTGAAGGATAACCCGCCCTGGAAGGCCATTTTAAATCCTAACTCCTTAATATCATCCAGGAACTGTGCGGCGCGCGCCATACCTGTGATCTTAACAACTTCACCGATGATATCGCGAAGCGACTTTTTAGTCAGCAGTTCGTTAATATATCCTACTTCAGTCGGAACGTGCTGGTTAAATAACACGCGGCCTACCGTAGTATCTATAATTTTATTTACGATTCTGCCATCACGTTCCTTAACATCTGCCTTTACCTTAATAAATGCATGCAGGTCAAGTTTTTTCTCGTTATAAGCGATGATCACTTCTTCAGCAGAATAGAAGGTCAAACCTTCACCTTTTACAACACGTGAATCATCGGTCTTACGGCCCTTGGTAATATAATACAGACCAAGCACCATGTCCTGAGACGGTACGGTGATAGGTGTACCATTCGCAGGATTCAAAATATTATGCGAAGCCAGCATCAATACCTGTGCTTCCAGAATTGCGGCATTACCAAGCGGCACGTGAACGGCCATCTGGTCACCGTCAAAGTCGGCGTTGAACGCGGTACAGGTCAACGGGTGTAACTGGATCGCCTTACCTTCGACTAATTTTGGTTGGAAGGCCTGGATACCTAACCTGTGCAGCGTAGGCGCACGGTTGAGTAACACAGGATGCCCTTTCAATACGTTTTCCAGGATATCCCAAACCAACGGGTCTTTACGGTCAACAATTTTCTTCGCTGATTTAACCGTTTTAACCACACCACGCTCGATCATTTTGCGGATGATGAATGGTTTGAATAACTCAGCCGCCATATCCTTTGGTAAACCACACTCATGCAGCTTAAGGTTCGGACCTACAACAATTACCGAACGGGCAGAGTAGTCAACACGTTTACCCAACAGGTTCTGACGGAAACGTCCCTGCTTACCTTTCAGAATATCCGAAAGTGATTTCAGGGCACGGTTACCTTCAGTTTTAACCGCATTTACCTTACGTGAGTTATCAAACAATGAGTCAACAGCTTCCTGCAGCATACGTTTTTCGTTACGTAAGATTACTTCAGGCGCTTTGATCTCGATCAGCCTTTTCAGACGGTTGTTACGGATGATCACACGACGATAAAGGTCGTTCAGATCCGATGTTGCAAAACGACCGCCTTCCAGAGGCACCAAAGGGCGCAGTTCTGGCGGGATAACCGGAACGATCTTTACGATCATCCATTCCGGGTTATTCTCAATTCTGCCTTTTGCATCACGGAAAGCCTCAACAACCTGAAGACGTTTTAATGCCTCGTTTTTACGTTGCTGCGAAGTTTCGTTAGCCGCCTGGTGACGCAGATCGTATGATAACTGGTCAAGGTCAAGGCGTTTCAGCAATTCTTCCAAAGCTTCGGCGCCCATCTTGGCAACAAATTTCTGCGGATCTTTGTCGTCAAGATACTGGTTCTCTTTCGGAAGTGTATCCAGCACGTCAAGGTATTCTTCTTCTGTCAGGAAATCCATTTTATTGATCCCGTCAGCTTCCTTAATACCCGGCTGAATTACTACATATCTTTCGTAATAAATGATCAGGTCGAGCCTTTTTGTAGGCAATCCCAACAAGTAGCCAATTTTGTTTGGCAACGAGCGGAAATACCAGATGTGCGCAACAGGAACCACCAGGTTAATGTGGCCCATACGCTCACGACGTACTTTTTTCTCGGTTACTTCAACACCGCAACGGTCACAAACGATACCTTTATAACGGATACGCTTGTATTTACCGCAATGGCATTCGTAATCTTTCACCGGACCAAAAATACGTTCGCAGAATAAACCATCACGCTCAGGTTTATAAGTCCTGTAGTTAATGGTTTCAGGTTTTAAAACCTCACCGCTCGAACGCTCCAGTATAGATTCAGGAGAAGCTAAACTGATGGTAATGGTGGTGAAGTTACTCTTGATTTTATTATCCTTTTTGTAAGACATAGCTCTTTTATTGAAGGTGAAAGGCGAAAGGTAAAAGGGGAAAGGTCATTACTAACTGTTTCTCCTGTGTTCCTTTTTCCTTTTTTAACTTAATTTTTTAAATGGCGAGAGGTAATCAGCCAAAAACCATTTACCTCTCACCTATCCTTTTACCTTATTCTAATGTTATATCCAGACCCAGGCCGCGTAATTCGTGAACCAGTACATTGAATGATTCAGGAACTGACGGAGTCGGCAGGTTCTCGCCTTTAACAATAGCTTCGTATGTTTTGGCACGACCGATAACATCATCCGATTTAACGGTCAATATTTCCTGCAGGATGTTTGACGCACCGAATGCTTCCAGTGCCCAAACCTCCATCTCACCAAAACGCTGACCACCGAACTGAGCTTTACCGCCCAACGGCTGCTGCGTGATCAATGAGTACGGACCTATTGAACGTGCGTGCATCTTATCGTCAACCATGTGGCCCAGTTTCAGCATGTAGATAATACCTACAGTAGTCTGCTGATCGAAACGGTCACCGGTTAAGCCATTATAAAGGTAAGTACGGCCTGATTCTGGCAGACCTGCCTTTTTCACCCACTCTTCTACCTCATCATGGCTTGCACCGTCAAATATCGGAGTAGCAAACTTAACGCCCAGTTCCCTGCCGGCCCAGCCCAATACAGTTTCGTAGATCTGTCCCAGGTTCATACGCGAAGGTACGCCCAGCGGATTCAGCACGATATCAACAGGGGTTCCGTCTTCCAGGAATGGCATGTCCTCATCACGTACAATACGGGCTACAATACCCTTGTTACCGTGACGACCGGCCATTTTATCACCTACCTTCAGCTTACGTTTCTTGGCAATGTAAACTTTAGCCATCTGTACAATGCCTGAAGGCAATTCATCACCTACACTGATCGCAAATTTATCACGGCGGTATGCACCTAATTCCTCGTTAACCTTGATGTTGTAGTTATGCAGAAGGATCTTGATCTGATCGTTCTTATCATCGTCAGTTGTCCACTTGGTTGGATTAATATTTTCGTAGTTAAGCTCAACCAATATTTTCTGGGTGAATTTCACACCTTTCGGTACCTGAAGCTCCTTGTAAACGTTATAAACACCTTGTGATGTTTTACCGTTCACGATCTCGAATAACTTCTCGATCAACGTATTTTTCAGGTCTTTGATAGCCTTTTCGTGTTTGGTATCAAGTTTTTCCAGTTGCGACTTTTCTTCCGCTTTGGAAGTCTTTTTCGCACGGGAGAACAACTTGGTATCGATAACCACACCGGCAATTGACGGCGGAGTTTTAAGCGAAGCATCTTTAACGTCACCCGCTTTATCACCAAATATTGCACGTAATAACTTTTCTTCCGGAGAAGGATCGGATTCACCTTTCGGTGTGATCTTACCGATCAGGATATCGCCTTCCTTAACCTCGGCTCCCACACGGATGATACCGTCTTCGTCAAGGTCTTTGGTAGCTTCTTCCGATACATTAGGAATATCCGGAGTCAGTTCTTCTTCACCGCGTTTGGTATCACGAACTTCCAGTTCAAATTCCTCAACGTGAATAGAGGTAAAGATATCCTGCGATACCACACGCTCTGATATTACGATCGCATCCTCAAAATTGTAACCCTGCCAAGGCATGAATGCCACCTTAAGGTTACGGCCCAATGCAAGCTCACCATTCTGTGTAGCATAGCCTTCGCAAAGCACCTGCCCTTTTTCAACCCTTTCGCCTTTTTTAACAATCGGCTTAAGGTTCATGGTTGTGCTCTGGTTGGTTTTCTTAAACTTGGTTAACCGGTAACTCTTACTGTCGCCGTCAAATGAGATTAAACGGTCAAGCTCGTTACGGTCATATTTAATGCGGATCTCGTTAGCGTCAACATATTCAACCACACCGTCGCCTTCAGCGTTGATAAGCGTACGCGAGTCTTTTGCTACGCGGCCTTCCAGACCAGTTCCTACAATCGGCGCTTCAGGACGTAACAATGGTACGGCCTGGCGTTGCATGTTCGAACCCATCAGCGCACGGTTGGCGTCATCATGCTCAAGGAACGGGATCAGCGAGGCTGCAATTGAAGTGATCTGATTTGGAGCAATGTCCATCAAATCAAGTCTTTCCGGCTCAATGATCGGGAAGTCACCTTCGAAACGTGCTTTAACTTTCGGAGTGGCAAATTCACCTTTGTCATCATACACCGCATTCGCCTGGCCAATGGTTTTTCCATCCTCATCTTCTGCAGACAGATAGATAACCGGCTCCTGAACCTGTACCTTACCTTCAACCACACGCTTGTACGGGGTTTCGATAAAGCCTAAGTTGTTGATCTTGGCATGAACGCAAAGTGATGAGATCAGACCGATATTCGGGCCTTCAGGGGTTTCGATGGTACACAAACGACCGTAGTGGGTATAGTGTACGTCACGAACCTCGAAACCGGCACGTTCACGTGACAGACCACCAGGACCGAGGGCTGAAAGACGACGCTTGTGCGTGATCTCTGCCAGCGGATTGGTTTGATCCATGAACTGAGAAAGCTGGTTGGTTCCGAAGAACGAATTGATAACCGACGAAAGCGTCCGTGCGTTGATCAGATCGGTCGGTGTGAACACCTCGTTGTCGCGGATGTTCATACGTTCGCGGATGGTACGTGCCATACGCGCCAAACCAACACCGAACTGAGCATAAAGCTGCTCACCTACCGTACGTACACGACGGTTCGACAAGTGGTCGATATCATCCACCTCAGCTTTTGAATTGATCAGTTTGATCAGGTACTTAACAATAGCAATGATATCCTGCTTGGTCAGCACTTTAATATCTTCGCTGGTTGAAAGCTTCAGTTTCCGGTTGATGCGGTAGCGGCCCACATCGCCCAGGTCATATCTTTTATCAGAAAAGAACAAACGGTCGATAATACCGCGCGCTGTTTCTTCATCAGGCGGTTCGGCGTTACGCAACTGGCGGTAGATGTGTTCCACCGCTTCCTTTTCCGAATTCGATGTATCTTTTTGTAAAGTATTATATATAATGGTGTAATCACCGCTGGTGGCGTTGTCTTCCTTATTAAGGATGATGGTCTTTACACCGGCATCAATGATCATGTCGATATGATCGTCTTCCAGCACGGTCTCGCGTTCCAGGATGATCTCGTTACGGTCGATAGAAACAACTTCACCTGTATCTTCGTCCACAAAGTCCTCAACCCATTTTTTCAGAACCCTTGCAGCGAGCTTACGGCCGATATATTTTTTCAATCCGCTTTTGCTCACCTTAACCTCGTCGGCCAGCTCGAACAATTCCAATATATCCTTATCAGAATCATAACCGATGGCACGTAACAAAGTGGTAACCGGGAACTTCTTCTTACGGTCGATGTATGCATACATCACGTTGTTAACGTCAGTGGCGAACTCGATCCATGATCCCTTGAAAGGAATAACACGGGCCGAATACAGTTTGGTGCCATTGGTGTGACGGCTCTGGCCAAAGAACACACCCGGCGAACGGTGCAGCTGCGATACAATTACGCGCTCAGCTCCGTTGATCACGAAGGTACCCTTGGGAGTCATGTAGGGAATTGTTCCCAGGTACACGTCCTGTACAATAGTTTCAAAGTCTTCGTGCTCCTCATCGTTACATGAAAGACGAAGCTTTGCTTTTAAAGGCACACTATAAGTCAATCCGCGCTCAATACACTCCTGTATATCGTAACGTGGCGGATCAATAAAGTAATCAAGAAACTCCAGTACGAAGATGTTTCTTGAATCTGAGATAGGAAAATTTTCGGCAAACACTTTAAACAACCCTTCTTTATAACGGTTGTCTGAGGTAGTTTCCAATTGAAAAAATTCCTGGAAAGATTGCAACTGAACATCAAGAAAATCGGGATAATCCAATACCTTTCTGCTGGTCGCAAAATTTACTCTTTGTTTATTTTTGTTTGCCAAGGGAATAAAATTTTAGTTTAAAATAAACTTATGTAGATGTTTCGTAGATAGATGTTCGCTCAGGAAAGCCCTTCCTTCTTTTGCAAGATATTGATTTTCAGCACATTGAAAATGCAGAAAAAACGTTAAAATCCCGATCGGAAAGAATTTTGTTTACCTAAACTATATAAACAGCAATAGACCCCGACCAAAAGGCCGGAGTCCTGATGCTTTATTTATTATGGGCTAAATTACTTAACCTCAACTACCGCTCCGGCTTCTTCTAATTGTTTCTTCAAAGATTCAGCTTCTTCTTTAGTTACACCAGTTTTCACTTCTTTAGGTGCACCATCCACTAAGTCTTTTGCTTCTTTCAAGCCAAGGCCGGTTAAGTCTTTTACTAATTTAACAACTGCAAGTTTAGCGCCGCCTGCTTCTTTCAGGATAACGTCAAATGCAGTTTGTTCTGCAGCAGCAGCAGGAGCGTCATCGCCACCGCCAGCAGCAGGAGCAGCAACAGCTACAGCTGCAGCAGCTGGCTCAATGCCATACTCGTCTTTTAAGATTTGAGCTAATTCGTTTACTTCTTTTACTGTTAAGTTTACCAACTGTTCAGCAAACGCTTTTAAATCCGCCATTTTATTTAAATTTTTACTTTTAATACTTTTTGTTTTTTAATATCGAACTTAAGGGTGTTCGTTAACCTCTTTCCTGTAATGTTTTTACAACGCCAGCGATAATGCCTCCGCCTGATTGAAGGGCAGAAACAACGTTCTTCGCAGGTGATTGTAATAGTCCGATGATCTCTCCGATCAACTGCTCTTTCGACTTTAACTTGGTTAAAGTATCAAGCTGGTTATCGCCAATGAATACTGCCGAATTAATATAGGCAGCTTTCAATACCGGCTTTTCACCTGTCTTCCTTAATTGTTTGATCAGCTTTGCCGGAGCAGTACCTGATTTAGAGAAAAGGATTGATGATGAACCTTTCAGTACATCAAAGATGGGAGAAAAATCGCCGCCGACAGCTTCCATAGCCTTTTTGATCAGGCTATTTTTAGCTACCTGCATCGTAATATCGCTTTCGAAGCATTTACGACGGATATTGTTTACTTTCTCAACTGTCAGATCGGAAGTATCGGTAATATAAAAATTACCGTATTCTTTAATCTGTTCAGTAAGGGCGATTACTAATTCGTGTTTTTCGTCTCTTGTCATGATTTAGATCCCCGCTACTGTTTTAGTTTCAATTTCAATTCCAGGCGACATGGTTGAAGAGAGATGGATACTCTTGAAATATGTTCCTTTTGCTGCTGAAGGTTTTAATTTCGAAATGGTTTGTAATACTTCCAAAGCATTTTCGTAAATCTTTTCAGCAGGGAAAGATACCTTTCCTATTGAGGCATGAATGATACCGGTTTTGTCAACCTTGAAGTCGATCTTACCACCTTTAACCTCAGTAACAGCTTTACCAACATCGGTAGTTACTGTTCCTGATTTAGGGTTAGGCATCAGGTTACGCGGACCTAAAATACGGCCCAAACGTCCAACCTTAGCCATAACACTTGGCATAGTGATAATGATATCAACATCAGTCCATCCGCCTTCAATTTTGGCTATATAATCATCCAAACCTACGTAATCTGCACCTGCATCCTTTGCTTCCTGCTCTTTGTCAGGAGTACAAAGCACTAAAACACGTACAGTCTTACCGGTTCCATGAGGCAATGTTGCGATACCGCGAACCATTTGATTGGCTTTACGCGGGTCAACACCTAAGCGAACATCTATATCAACTGATGAATCAAACTTGGTAGTAGTAATATCTTTTACCAGTGTTGATGCATCCTGTAACGAATACGCCTTGTTAGCCTCAATTTTGGAGAGTGCCACTTTTTGATTTTTTGTTAATCTTGCCACTGTCTTAAACTGATTTGTAAATAATTAATTCCATGGGGCTGTACCGCTAACGGTAATTCCCATACTGCGGGCAGTTCCTGCCACCATTTTCATGGCTGATTCAACTGTAAATGCATTTAAGTCAGTCATTTTATCTTTGGCAATTGCCTCAACCTGTTCCCAGTTTACGCTGCCAACTTTTTTACGGTTAGGTTCAGCCGATCCGCTTTTAAGGCCGGTAGCCTCTAACAACTGGATCGCAACCGGAGGGGTTTTGATGATAAAATCAAAAGACTTGTCAACATAAACAGTAATAACTACCGGCAGCACTTTCCCAGCTTTGTCCTGGGTACGCGCATTGAATTGCTTGCAAAACTCCATGATATTCACACCTTTTGCACCCAATGCCGGGCCAATCGGAGGAGACGGATTTGCAGCGCCACCCTTTACCTGCAGCTTCACCATTGCACCGACTTCTTTTGCCATTTTTTACTACTTGTTTAAATTATAACTCAATGTTAGTAAGTGGAAGCTATGTAACATTTAAGCTCTTAATGATGATTTCGGCTATTTCCGTTGGGGACCACCTCTGTCATCTGATATTTTTATAGATATTCAAATTCCGGAACAAAACCTCCGGACCTGAAGTATTACTTTATTCTTTTTCTACCTGCATGTAATTCAATTCAAGCGGCGTACGGCGCCCGAATATCTTTACCATAACTTTCAGCTTCTTCTTTTCCTCGTTCACTTCTTCGATCACCCCACTGAAGCCGTTGAACGGACCGTCCATCACCTTCACACCTTCCCCTATGTAATATGGAACGCTCATGGTTTCACCCTGTGCGGTCATTTCATCAACCTTACCCAAAATACGGCTAACTTCCGAAGGGCGCATCGGTATAGCATTGCCAGCCTTATCGCCTAAAAATCCGATAACGCTGTTAATGTTTTTGATAATATGCTCGATCTCGGCATCAAGCTGCGCCTCCATCAGCACATACCCCGGAAGAATATTACGT
Source organism: Mucilaginibacter sp. (assembly GCA_035547875.1). GTDB lineage: Bacteria > Bacteroidota > Bacteroidia > Sphingobacteriales > Sphingobacteriaceae > Mucilaginibacter. Next base: position 187,265 of record DASZTX010000057.1, read on the forward strand.
TCCTTGGCGATCTTCTTTCCGTCGCGCATCTGGTAATATTTTTCTGTAGGGATTAGTACCTGCGGAACCAAATGGGAAATACCTAAGCGATTAATCTCGGCGTCAATATATTGCTTTACCTTTTTTTCTTTCCCGCTTATAGCCCTAACCACATACCATTTTAACTGATCACTCATCGCTCTTAAAAAATTATTAGGTTAGTGAAGTATAAAACTGCTCCAGTAAAAAGTGAATGCTCTGATCCATTAATAAAATTACTATTGCAATTATAAGCGCAGCGATCAGCACTAAAATAGAACTGCTCTGCAACTCTCTCCACGTTGGCCAGGTAACCTTTTGTGTTAGCTCTATATAGGATTCCTTAATATACTCAGATACTTTAGCCATCTTCTTTGTTTGTATTATGCACGGGAACAAGGATTCGAACCCTGATCAAAGGTTTTGGAGACCTCTATTCTACCATTGAACTATTCCCGTTTATACCTAATCCTTAAAAGGACTTTATTTTAGTAACAAAGTACTTAGGTTGTCACCTAAGTACTTTGATTACAATTAACCTATCCTTATTCCCCGTTTCCGGGGTAATGGGCAGGTTATTTTAAAATTTCGGTTACCTGACCAGCACCTACGGTACGACCACCTTCACGGATAGCGAAACGTAAGCCTTTTTCCATTGCGATAGCGTTGATCAGCTTTACAGTGATGGTAACGTTATCACCTGGCATAACCATTTCTACTCCTGGCTCCAGTGAAATCTCACCGGTAACGTCAGTTGTACGGAAATAGAATTGCGGACGGTATTTGTTGAAGAATGGAGTGTGACGGCCACCTTCTGCTTTTGATAATACGTAAACTTCTGCTTTGAACTCAGTGTGAGGAGTTACTGAACCTGGTTTGCAGATAACCATACCACGGCGGATATCAGTTTTCTCAATACCACGTAACAATAAACCTACGTTGTCACCCGCTTCACCGCGATCAAGGATCTTGCGGAACATTTCCACACCGGTAACAGTTGATTTTAAGTTTTCAGCACCCATACCCAGGATGTCAACAGGCTCACCTGAGTTGATAACACCACGCTCGATACGGCCTGTAGCTACAGTACCACGACCAGTGATCGAGAATACGTCTTCAACCGGCATCAGGAATGGAAGGTCAGTCAGACGTGGAGGGATTGGAATGTAGCTATCTACAGCTTCCATCAGTTCCATGATTTTAGCAACCCATTTTGGATCACCGTTCAGACCACCAAGAGCTGAACCCTGGATTACAGGAATATCGTCGCCAGGGAATTCGTAGAATGATAATAATTCACGAACTTCCATCTCAACAAGTTCTAACAGTTCCGGATCATCAACCATGTCAACCTTGTTCATGAAAACAACAAGCGCAGGTACACCTACCTGACGAGCTAACAGGATGTGCTCACGGGTTTGTGGCATTGGACCATCAGTAGCAGCAACAACGATGATCGCACCGTCCATCTGAGCAGCACCAGTAACCATGTTCTTTACATAGTCAGCGTGACCCGGACAGTCAACGTGTGCGTAGTGACGGTTTGCAGTAGCATACTCAACGTGTGCTGTATTGATTGTAATACCACGTTCTTTTTCCTCAGGAGCCGAGTCGATTGAATCGAATGAACGGGCTTCTGATAAACCTGCATCAGCTAATACTTTAGTGATAGCTGCGGTAAGGGTTGTTTTACCGTGGTCAACGTGACCGATTGTACCGATGTTTAAGTGCGGCTTACTGCGGTCAAACTTTTCTTTTGCCATGATTATATCTAATTATTGTAGGTTAATTTATATGTTATAAAATATTACTTAATAATATTTGAGCCAATGATGGGATTTGAACCCATGGCCTCTTCCTTACCAAGGAAGTGCTCTACCCCTGAGCTACATCGGCTTATCCTTTCTTTGACCTTGTAACCCCATTTTTTTAAAAAAGGGGTGCCTGATCTTTTTTCAAGTCCGAAATCGAAATTTCGAAATCCGACATAACATTGAGCGGAAGACGAGGTTCGAACTCGCGACCTATAGCTTGGAAGGCTATCGCTCTACCAACTGAGCTACTTCCGCTTTTTAATTAAAGTAGCAGTCACAGATTAACTGTAAGCCTTTTGATAGCTTACCGTAAACTGACAACTGCCAACTTAAATTTAGTGGGGAGAGAAGGATTCGAACCTTCGTAGCCGAAGCAACGGATTTACAGTCCGTCCCATTTGACCGCTCTGGTATCTCCCCATTGTTGATTTATGATTTTTGACTTCAGATTCGCGATTGAAACAATCGTAATTTCAAATCCTCAAACCGTAAATTAACAGAGCCTCCTATCGGGATCGAACCAATGACCTACTGATTACAAGTCAGTTGCTCTACCAGCTGAGCTAAGGAGGCTTAAATTATTACCCTTTAATGCCATTCACCAATCGGCAAACACATCACAGCGGTTAAATAACAAGGCTGTAATTTTCTATTTTAAAGAACCAACCCTTTTAACTTAGAAAACCTGTCCAGGCACCTTTCCGAAAGGGATTGCAAATTTACACATTTTTACTCCTGAACAAAATTTATTTTTCAAAAAAAAATCGGCAGGCTGAAACCCACCGATTTATATAAAAAATTAATATTTTTTTCTTTTAAAATTCCTCTGTAGCGGCCAGTATAGCAGCTTTTTTTGCGACTTCTGCTGCCACTGCTTTCTTTTGTTTATGCTTTTCAATCTGCTTTCTTAAACTCTCAACGGCAAGGTCTGTTGCTTCTTCAAAAGTTTTACATTTTTCTTTGGCAAATATCTGGTTTCCGGGCAGCAGCAATTTGATCTCAGCTATCTTATTAGCTTCATCTTCCACATTCTCCAACCTCAGATACACTTCACCGCTGATGATATGATCGTAAAACGTGTCGAGTTTATCAGCCTTTTTCTGTATAAAATCCAATAATTTTCTGTCTGCATTAAAACGAATAGATTGCACTGTAATTTTCATGATTCCTCCTTTTTACGCCTTTGGATGGGCCTGTTTGTAAATAGACTTTAATCGCTCAACTGAATTGTGTGTATAGATCTGGGTAGCGCTAAGGTTGGCGTGTCCCAGAAGCTCTTTAATGGCATTGAGATCAGCGCCACGATTGAGTAAGCTTGTGGCGAATGTGTGACGCAGCACGTGCGGACTCTTTTTTTCCTGTGTTGATATATATGACAGATACTTTTGCACTATTAGATAGATAAACTTAGGATAAGCGCTTGCTCCTTTATCTGTAACGATCAAGGTTAAGGAATTGTTACCAGAAAAATCCTGATTTTCCTTTAGTCGCTGGTAGTCAGCAATTAATAATTTCAACTCGTGATTAACCGGTATAATGCGCTCCTTATTCCGCTTTCCCAGTACCTTTACCGTCCCCTCATAGCTATTAATATCTGAATCTTTAACACCCAAAAGCTCAGAAAGCCGCATCCCAGTACCGAAGAGCATTTCGATAACCAGCTTGTCGCGGACCCCTTTAAAATCATCTGTAAATATCTCCCTGTCATTCAGCATTTGCGACAGCTTGACGTCTTCGACGATTACCGGTAAGTTTTTGGGAATTTTAGGCGCGTTTATCTTCGAGGCCGGATTAACGGTAATAACACCCTCCTGTAGCAAGAATTTAAAATACTTGCGCAGGGTAGCAATCTTACGATTGATTGAGCGTGCGATGACCTTGCGGCTCATCAGCTCAACCATCCAGTTACGGATAAGATGGTGTGTAATTTGTGAGGGATGGGTGATAACCGGCTCTGGCGGCGGAGTGCTGCCTTCGGGATTATTTAAAAAGGAAACAAACTGCTCAAGGTCTGATTGGTAAGCCGATACCGTATGCGCAGAATACCGCTTTTCGAACTTAATATAACGGATAAAACGGTCTATAAACATAAAAACTACTTGTACATCCCAATGATGAATGTACAAATAGTTTTTTTATATTGATTAGAAAAAAATGAAAATTCTTTCTGAAAAAGAACTAAACATTTGACTCTAAGTTCATACTTTGTTTGTAGATGGCATGTTTAACCACGTGACGACGGGTAACTGATTTCTTCTCGAATGCCTGGCGGCTGCGAAGCTCTCTTAAAACACCGGTCTTCTCAAATTTCTTCTTAAAGCGCTTTAATGCCTTATCTAATGATTCGCCGTCTTTTACGTTGATAATGATCATAATTCCAAATACCTCCTTTCGTGGGGAGGCAAAATTAGGTATTTAATTTCAAATATAAAAATATGAAATCGAAATAGTTAGCCGGGTTGATTTTGCATCGCGAGCGATAATTAAAATCAGTAGTTTTTAATTACCTCCCGGCTGATTACAATTTTCTGAATCTCACTCGTTCCCTCCCCTATGGTACACAATTTTGCATCGCGATAAAATTTCTCAACCGGAAAATCCTTGGTGTAACCGTAACCGCCGAAAATCTGCACCGCTTCTGTAGCAGTGCGAACGGCTACTTCCGACGCAAAATATTTGGCCATAGCCGCCTCCTTGGTTACCGGCCGGTGCTTGTTCTTTAAGCTGGCAGCCTGCATCACCAGCAACTCGGCGGCTTCTATATCAGTGGCCATATCGGCCAGTTTAAATGCTATACCCTGAAAATTACTGATAGGTTGCCCGAATTGTTTACGCTCCTTAGCGTAGGCCAATGCAGCCTGATATGCCCCTTTTGCAATACCCAGCGATAGCGCAGCGATGGATATTCGGCCACCATCCAGTACTTTCATCGCCTGCAAAAAGCCGTCACCTTCGTTACCCAGGCGATTAGCTTTTGGAACCCGGCAGTTGTCAAATATCAGTTCAGTAGTTTCCGATGCGCGCATTCCCAGTTTATTCTCCTTTTTTCCATGCGTAAAACCGGGGGTTCCCTTTTCGATGACCAACGCGGAAATGCCATGCGAGTCTCCTCGTTCGCCTGTGCGTATCATAACGACCGCCACATTTCCCGATTTGCCATGAGTGATCCAGTTCTTCGATCCGTTTACAATATAATCATCACCGTCCGGTACCGCGGTAGTATTCATATTTAAAGCATCCGATCCTGTATTGGCCTCTGTCAGTCCCCAGGCGCCTATCCATTCCGCAGTCGCCAGTTTTGGCAACCAGCGTTGTTTTTGCTCCTCGTTACCGAATGTTAGAATATGTCCAGTACAAAGCGAGTTGTGGGCAGCTACAGACAGGCCGATTGAACCGCATACCTTAGCGATCTCGCTGATCACGGTAACGTATTCCGCATAACCCAGGCCAGAGCCACCATACGCTTCTGGAACCAGTACGCCCATCATCCCCAGTTCCCCCAGCTGCTTAAAAAGTTCAACCGGGAAATGCTGTGCCTCGTCCCATTCCATTACGTGCGGCTTGATGAACTTTTCAGCAAAATCTTTTGCCATCTGCCCGACCATCTGTTGATTTTCATCAACAGCGAAATCAAACCCAAAGGGTGTATTTGCCATTAAATTATTCATAAATGCAATAGTTGGTTATGGCAAATAAACGTAATAAATACCTGATTGGTTTAGAATTGAACGGCCCGAAAGGGGACGTTTTGGGTATCCGGTATAAATACGATGTTTAAATACGATAAGCGTATCCTATTAAATTTATGAGCTGATACTAAACGGACGAGTATTAATAAAATAGCCTTGCCGGTTTTCAATAATCAGCCAGCACAATAATGTTTTTGCTTATTGGGGCTACCCGTTGTTTTCCTTCCAAAAAGTCCAGACTCACCACAAAAGAAAATCCGGCGACTATCCCGCCCATTTCCTGCACCAGTTCACTTGCAGCAAGGGCTGTACCGCCGGTTGCTAACAGATCATCGTGAATTAAGATATGCTGCCCCGGACTGAAGGCATCGGTATGAAGTTCAATAACAGCGGTGCCGTATTCCAGATCATATGCCTTTTGCCTGATGGTAAAGGGCAGTTTTCCTGCTTTGCGCACTGGCACAAAGGGTACTCCAAGTTTATTCGCCAGCGACAAGCCAAACAGAAACCCCCTGCTTTCAATCCCTGCGATAGCATCAATACGAACGTCTTGCAATTGCGCAGCAAATGCGTCCACGATAGACAAACATAATTGAGGGTCTTTCAGTATAGGTGTTATATCTTTAAAAATTATACCGGGCTTGGGGAAATCGGGAATATCACGTATTGCCGATTTTATTTGTTGTGCTATCATTTAAAACTTAAATATGGTTCAATTTTACGCAAAATTTCATCGTCGAGCAGCATGATATTTCGCAGATCGTCCATAGAGTGATAGTTACCGTGCTGATTGCGGTATTCTATAATTGCATTCGCCTGCTTATACTTCAGGTAAGGAAAAAGCCTTAACTGGTTAAATGAGATGGAATTAATATCTATCTTTTTAATTTTGCCGGAATTAACTGAAATCTGATCTTTAAGGTCAGCATATTTCACGTCGTCAATTCCGTAAACCTCTTTTAATTGTTCTTTATGGACGAAACCGCCCAGCCGCCCCCGGTATCGGATGATGATGACCGCCAAAGACGGGCCAATTCCCTTCAATGCAGTCAGTTTGGCAGAATCAGCTGTATTCAGTTCAACTTTTTCTCCTGCCCGTAATACTGGTTTTGCCGGAAAGGAACTCTCCGGAATATCAATATATGGCTCAAGTCTTTGGTAATCTTCCGCCGTTATCGGGTATATTTTTTTCAGGTCTTCCTTTTTATAAAACCTGCCCCCTTTTTCCTCATAATGTTTTATTACGTTGATCTGCTGAACGGAAAGCCCAAGCTTTTTCCACTGGGCCACCGGCAAATGATTGGGATTAAAAACGAACATCGTTTGCGGTCCGCTGTCCGCCGGTCTGCCGGAATTTTCGCTTTCATGGTTAAAGCCATATCCGTCCCCTGCTTTCTCAAGTTGCGCTGCAGCCGCATCAAAATCTTTAAAGTTTATTGTGTTATCTTTGTAAAACAATTGATAAAGGTAGGGCGTTGCCAATACCAGTATGATTAGAACAATAAGCACGACCATGCCGTTCCATTCCTTTTTGGTAATCGACAGGTGATTTTTTATCCGTGCTTTCATTAGCAATTTTATAACCGTTAAATTAAAAAAAATCAGGATATTTAAAGCCCTTAAACGGGGGTTATTCATAATATGAAAGTAATTACCACAGAGGAGTTTGCTAAAGCGACCAAACTTGACAAGTTGAGGATGCCTGGTCTTGCGGCAATTTTGATGGAGTTAATGAAGATCAACCAGGTTAACAATTTGTTTGCCAAGGCGCAGCCCAAAGTAGGCCCGGAGTTTGTAGATGCGATATTGGAAGGCTGTGGTATCGATGTTAAATTTGATGAAAAGGACTTAAAGAATATCCCCAAAACGGGCGGTTTTATTGCTATAGCCAACCATCCTTATGGCGGCATAGAGGGCATGGTATTATTGAAGATACTTTGCCTGGTGCGGCCCGAGGCCAAACTAATGGCCAACTTTCTCCTGAAAAAAATCCCCAACCTGGCCGATTATTTTATTGCAGTAAACCCTTTCGAGAATGTTGAGCATTCTTCCAGCATAACCGGACTAAAAACCACCCTTGATCTTTTGTCGAAGGGAACGCCGATAGGCATATTCCCTGCCGGCGAAGTTTCAACCTTTAAAGTCGAAAAAAAGGAAGTAACCGACCGGATGTGGCATCCGGTAGTAGGGAAAATAATAACAAAAGCAAAGGTTCCCGTAGTGCCTATCTATTTTCACGGCAACAACGGGCTGCTCTTTAACCTGTTAAGCCTAATCCATCCTGCTTTGCGGACGGCCAAACTGCCTTCTGAATTATTTAATAAGCACGGACATACCATCAAGCTACGGATAGGTAAGCCGATAAATATTGAAGAAATACCGGAATACTCCAATAACACCCAGTTACTGAATTATCTGCGGGCCCGGACATACGCCCTCGGAACCGGTCTTGAAAATGAAAAGAAGATATTAAGTCCGCGAAACCTGTTTAAAGTAAAAAAACAACCGGTAGAGATCACCCCGGAAATTGAAGCGGATATTCTCGAAAAAGAGATCATCCCGCTGCGCGAGGATTACCGGATATGGGTGGAAAAAAATTACGAAGTATTTATAGCCCCTACAACACTGATCCCCAACGTCATCCGCGAGATAGGCCGTTTGCGGGAAGTAACTTTCAGAGAGATCGGCGAGGGCACCAACAAAGCGATCGATCTTGATGAATATGATATTTACTATCACCACTTGTTCATTTGGGATGTTGATGCCAAAAGGCTGGTTGGCGCATACCGTATCGGGCTTGGCGACGAAATATTCTACAGCATAGGTAAAAAAGGATTTTACATATCAGAACTTTTCAAAATAAAAGCGCAGTTCACGCCGGTGCTTAAAAAGAGCATTGAACTTGGCCGATCATGGATACGTAAAGAATATCAGCAAAAGCCCCTACCCCTGTTTCTGCTATGGAAAGGTATTCTGAAATACCTGATCGATAATCCCCGCTACCGCTACCTCATCGGGCCGGTAAGCATCAGTAATTCGTTCTCCAAGTTTTCAAAATCACTCATTGTAGATTACATCAACCGCAATCATTTCGATGAAGAGATGGCGCAATACATACGCCCGCGCAAAAAGTTCAAAGTGAATTTAGGTTCAATTGACACAGATCTGCTGATGGCAGGAGAGAATAATTTTAAGGGCCTGGATAACCTGATATCCGAGGTGGAAACGCGCAGCCTGAAAGTGCCCGTGCTGCTACGGCAATATATCGGGTTAAACGCTAAGATCATTTCCTTCAATATCGATCCCAAGTTTGCCGACTGCCTTGACGGCTTTTTGGTGCTTGATCTCGAAAAAGTTCCGCAGGATATACTGGAAAAATTGGGCAAGAATTTATAACCTGATCAAGCTTTCTTTTTAAAAAGAAAATGAAACGCCCACACGGGCGAGATAATTAAAAACTGAAGCCCGTCGGCAACCGATGGCTTTTTATTTTTCAATTTCAGGTTAGCGAACTGCAGCCCGGCAGCAATGATAAAAATTACCGCACTGATCAATAAAAGAGACGGACCTCCCCTTTTTTGCCATTCAGCCACCTGAATGATGCCGTATGTAAAAACAAAAAACATAAAGAAAATTATAAACGACAACGAAGGGAATTTTTGATAGTAATAGTACACAGCCGCAGCGATCAGGAAAGAAGACCAATTAAAAAACCCATTGTAATTGCCGAGAAATTTAAGATAGGGAAAGGGCAACGCCCATGTCAAACCAAGCAAGCTAAAAACAATAAACAGCATACATCCCCACTGTAGTACCTTTTGCGCCGGGGTTTGATAGTTCAGGGAATATTTACTAAAAGGATTGGAATCCACCTGCTGAGTAGTCGCTTTGGATGGTGTTGTACCTTGTTTCTTCTTAGTGCTCAATTTTAATATTAAATTTTTGCTCAAAATTAAATAAAAATGTCATCCCGTTTTAAGCAGGATGACATAAGATCATTGTTACTATAACCTCTATCCTTATTTCGCAAATGCAACCGATCTGGTTTCCCTGATCACGGTAACTTTTATCTGGCCCGGGTAGGTCATTTCTGTTTGGATACGATTGGAGATATCCGCAGCCAGAACTTCCGATTGTGCATCGCTTATTTTTTCGCTTTCAACCACCACACGAAGCTCACGACCGGCCTGTATAGCAAAAGTTTTTTCTACACCCGGATAAGAAAGCGCCAGGTCTTCAAGCTCTTTCAGACGCTTGATATAGCTTTCCACCACTTCGCGGCGCGCGCCCGGCCGTGCGCCGGATATGGCATCGCAAACCTGAATGATCGGTGACAACATTGATGTCATTTCGATTTCGTCGTGATGCGCACCGATGGCGTTGCAAACCTCAGGATGTTCTTTATATTTTTCAGCAAGCTGCATGCCGAGTATGGCGTGTGGCAGTTCCGGGTTATCGTCAGGAACTTTACCAATATCGTGTAGTAAACCAGCGCGCTTTGCCAGTTTAACGTTCAAGCCAAGTTCGGCGGCCATAGTAGCGCAGAAATTAGCCACCTCACGCGAATGCTGCAACAGATTTTGCCCGTACGAAGACCTGTACCGCATACGCCCTACCATTCTGATCAGTTCAGGGTGCAGTCCGTTAATACCAAGATCAATCACCGTACGCTCGCCAATTTCCACAATCTCTTCTTCAATCTGCTTCTTGGTTTTGGCAACTACTTCTTCTATCCTTGCCGGGTGGATACGTCCGTCAGTCACCAGGCGGTGCATGGCCAGACGCGCGATCTCGCGACGAACCGGATCAAAGCCCGAAAGAATAATGGCCTCCGGCGTATCGTCAACAATAATTTCGATTCCTGTGGCAGCTTCCAGTGCGCGGATATTCCTTCCCTCTCTGCCAATAATCCTGCCTTTTATCTCGTCGTTTTCGATATTAAAGATGGAAACGGTATTTTCAATCGCCGCTTCTGTGGCTGTACGCTGTATGGTTTGAATAACGATCTTCTTTGCCTCCTTGCTTGCAGTAAGTTTGGCATCGTCAATAATATCCTTGATCTGAGCCATCGCTTTGCTGCGGGCTTCTTCGCGAAGGTTATCAACCAACTGATTCTTTGCATCTTCAGCAGATAACCCCGCTATAGTTTCCAGTTGTTTAACATGCGAATTTTTTAAAGCTTCTACCTCGTCCTGTTTTTTCAGAACAATTTCAGTCTGACGTTCCAGGTTTTTGCGGATATTGTCCAGTTCCGATTCTTTGCGGTTCTGGTTTTCCAATCGTTGATTCAGCGATTGCTCTTTTTGTTTAATACCGTTCTCCCGCTGATTCAAGGTATTATTCTTGGAACTGATCTCCTGCTCATGCTCGGCCTTCATCTGCAGAAACTTTTCCTTTGCTTCCAGCAGTTTGTTCTTCTTTAATATTTCGGCATCATTCTCCGCATCCTTCAATATCTTTTTTACTTTATGCTGAGCGGATATTTCCTGATCCTTAAATAATTTCCTTAATAAAAAACGTCCGAGAAGAAATCCCGGTAATCCCCCTATCAAGACACCTACGATAAGGTATAATAATGTTGTACTCATGTTTATAATTGGTATATAATAAAAAACCGCAACTAATTTCTAAGTTCCATGTATTCACAAACCTCATTCAGCATCGGACCACGGGTTTCCGTTAACCGTACGATTAACGCATGCCTCTTAGATCCGCCCATATTGAAGCGTTAAGTTTTTAATAGTGAAACTTAAAATTTAACTGCGGTTAAATCTTAATTGCTCTGTAATGTATGTAAAGAACGTTATTGCTTCGAGAAAAACTCTGATAACATATAGTCTAACTGATAAACCTTATCAGTCACCTCCGTATCTTCGACAGAAACCTTCATGTCTGCTTTTAACGAGGACGTGGCATAATGCAATACACACATCGAAAGCAGGTCCTGTTTATCCCTTACCGCATAATTTTCCTGATATTCTTTTATCCGGTCATTAATCAGTTTGGCAGCCCTTCGTATTATTTCTTCTTCCTCCATGTTCACCCTTAACGGATAAACGCGGTCAGCAATGTTTATTTTTATGGAGATCTCTCCCATCTGAGCTTTTCACTTTTCGTATTATTTTTTTAATAATACGATACACTTATCTATTTCCTGCACAAATTCGTTAATTTTTTGTTTTATGTCAAGACTTTTTTCATTTGTTTCCGCAAAGGACTTCGCCATTTTTAACGCCCGAAGTTTCTCATCCAGTTCTTTTGTCTTGTTTTTACTGGCATCCAGCGCTACCGATAACGACTGACTTTCCAGCTTCAAAAGGTCATTTTCCTCTTGTAAAGCCGCGCAAAGCTCAATCAGGCGCTCCGTCCTCTCCACGATTGTATTTAATTGCTCCGCTAAGGCCATTGTTGTTATTGGTTAAGCTCAGGGCTGGTAATTCCTGCAATGTTTTAAAGGGTGAATATATTAATTAATATTTAAAAATAAATAAACAATAATTTTAATAAAAACAGTCCGGATGAAGCCTCTATTTACGGATCTCGGCACCCGCTTCCTTGCTCAGGTTATAGATCATTTTTTGCATAATAGCGTCGATAGCTTTATCAGTAAGCGTTTTTCCCTTATCCTGCAAAACAAAGCTTAATGCGTACGACTTTTTCCCGGCTGGCAGCTTATCACCCTCATACACGTCGAATACGCCCACATCCTGCAGCAGCTTACGTTCTGTTTTCTCCGCAATCTGCTTCAGACGGCCGAAGGTGACATCCTTATCAATCAGCATGGAAAGGTCGCGACGAACAGCAGGATATTTCGACACGTCCTGATAAACGATCTTATTTTTCCGCACAGCAGCCAATATCATATCGAAATTAAAGTCAGCATAAAAAACATCCTTCTCAACATCAACCTTTTTCAAAGCTTCAGCGCTGGCCTTGCCAAATTTGACCAGCTGCTTACCGTTGCGTTTGTATTGCATTCCCCATGCCAGCTTTTTACAGATAGCTTCCTCAAGGGTAAGATCGCTTATTTTCAGCCGCTGGATCAATCCGTCAACAATGGCTTTAAGGTTATAGAAAGATACCGGGTTTGCTTTCTGATTCCATTGTTCCGTCTGGTTAACCCCTGAAAGGAACAGCGAAAAACGTTGTGTTTCGGTATATTTTCCTTCATTAACTTCATAAACCTTACCGAATTCATACAACTTCAGATCCGGGCTTTTACGGTTTTGATTATAGGCAATGGCCTCAAGTCCTGAATAAAGCAGGGTCTGGCGCATCACGTCAAGGTCACTGCTTAACGGATTCAGTATTTTTACCGCCTTATCCAGATCGGACGAGTATGCCGATTTGGTCAGTGAGTTCGACATGATCTCATTAAAACCGTTCGCGGTTAAGATATCCGACAGCATATTCTGTACCGTATCCTTTTCAGGCCGTACTGACGTGTTAAGCGATGCCCTGATCTGCGTAGGTATCTCGATATTGTTGTAACCATAAATGCGGAGTATCTCTTCCACAATGTCAACTTCGCGGGTAATATCAACACGATATGGAGGCACTTTCAATGATAGCCCCTCGCCGGTTTCTCCCACGATCGCTATATCCAGCGCTTCGATGATAGCCTTCATTTCACCATGCGGGATTTCTTTACCGATAAGGCGATGAATATTTTTATAAGTAACCTCGATAGAAAAAGGTTCGGCAGGATTCGGATAGATATCAATGATCTCCGATGATATCGATCCCCCGGCAATCTCTTTTATAAGCAGAGCCGCACGCCTCAGCGCAAATACCGTCATATCCGGATCGGTACCACGTTCGAACCTGAACGAGGCGTCTGTTTTTAGCCCGTGTCTTTTTGCAGTCTTGCGCACCGACACAGCGTTAAAATAAGCGCTCTCCAGAAATATATTCTTAGTTGATTCTTTCACTCCTGAATCCACGCCGCCAAATACGCCTGCAATACACATCGGGCCTTCCGCATCGCCGATCATTAAATCGTCGGCTGATAATTTGCGATCCGTCTCATCCAGTGTTTTAAATGCGGTGCCCTCTGCATAATTTTTGACCAGCACCGTCTTACCCCTGATGGCATCTGCGTCGAAGGCATGCAACGGCTGTCCTAAATCATGCAAAACAAAGTTTGTCGCATCGACAATGTTATTTATGGAACGAATACCTATCACCGCCAATCTTTCCTTCAACCATGCCGGCGATTCCTTTACTTCAACGCCCGAAATGGTAACGCCGGAATATCTCGGACTCGCCGCCCCGTTTTCCACAATAACTTTAATATCCAGATCATGGTTATCAACCTGAAAAGCCGAAATGTCGGGCTTTTTTACCTGTATCTTCAGAAATGCCGCAATATCGCGTGCCGTACCGAGATGCGAAGCCGCATCTGCGCGGTTAGGTGTCAGGCCGATTTCATAAAGGTAATCGTCTGTTAATTTAAAATAGTCTTTGGCAGCAGTGCCTACCGCAGCGTCGGCGTCCAATACCATAATTCCGGCATGGTCAGTTCCAAGGCCAATCTCGTCTTCAGCGCAGATCATTCCCTCGGATACTTCCCCCCTTATCTTCGACTTATTGATCTTAAAAGGCTCTCCGGAAGTAGGGTGAACGGTTGTACCCACTAAAGCCACTACCACTTTCTGACCGGCAGCCACGTTATGCGCTCCGCAGACTATCTGTAAATCCTCACCGGTGCCAGCATCAACTTTGGTAACGCTCAGCCTGTCGGCATTAGGATGCTGATAACGCTCTTTTACATAACCGATAACCAATCCCTCCAGGCCACCGGGGATGGCCTGTACCTTTTCCAGACTTTCTACCTCAAGACCGGTTCCGGTAAGTATGGTTGATATTTCTTCGGGAGTTTTATCAGTATCAATAAATTCTTTAAGCCAATTATAAGAGATTTTCATTATAGCAAAATGATAATCGGCAAAGATAGGATTTGGAGCCGAAAGCGGAAAGGCAAAAGCAGAAAGCTTTATACAGGGCTGACAGGGGCATAAAACCCGAAGCGAGGTTCCGTTTCGGGTTTTATATAACGACCATCAATCATTCGTCGTCATCATCGTCATCTTCCAGCCTGAGGGTATAGGCGGACTCTGCTGCGTCATAAGCCTGCCGAAGCTGACCGGGGTCCACATCATCCTCCCCTGTTTCATCTTCGTTAAAGTTGTCTAATCCGTTGGAATGGATGTCTTTCTGACTTTGCTGATCATCGGCGTCGTCATTACCTGAATCATCAACCGGTATCTGGTTATCTGGTGTTATCATAGCTTCATTTTTCATATAAAGATAACACGATTTTTGTTCGCTTGTTTAGGAGAATCAGGGATAAATAATTTAACGATTGATAATTTAATCCAAATATCAGATTATCCCTTCATCGGCCATACTGGTGTATCCTCTGTCGGTGATGATTAGATGATCACAAACCAACAGGTCGAGGTATTTAGCCCCCTCTATCAGCTTTTTGGTCAGATAGATATCCTGCTGACTTGGGCTCGGGTTGCCCGACGGATGATTATGGATCAGAAAAATATTGCTTGCCTGATATTGCAGGGCGGCGCTGAAAACCAACTTGGCGTCCACCGATACGTCAGCCATTCCGCCCCGGCTGATCATTATCTTATTAATTACCTTTTGCGAGCGGCTTGTCAGTAATATCCAGAATTCCTCCTGGCAAAGATCGGTGAGGTGACGTTTCATTACGTCGTACACATCTTTACTGTTACCGATCTGCTCCACGCCTGGCGCATCGGCATCATTTCTTCTCCTGCCGATCTCAAGCGCAGCAATGATTGAAATTGCCTTGGCCTCACCAATACCGCGAAAAGCCGAAAGCTCTGAAATGGATGCTTTGCCGAGTTTATTCAGGTCGTTGTCGTAATGGTGCAGGATACGCTTGCTCAGTTCAACAGCCGTTTCATTCCGGCTACCGGAACCGATCAATATTGCAATAAGTTCGGCATCAGTTAAGGAACGCCGCCCCTGTCCCATTAATTTCTCGCGGGGACGGTCTTCTTGAGCCCATGATTTAATGCCGATTTTCTGGTCATAAGGTTTCACAGGCTTAAGATAAAAAACTTTTATCATTGCGTAGAGAAACTCCGAAACAACATTCTTGCATATTCTGTCCGCCGTGAAGGCATGATCGCCCCGCGACGCTCACGAAGACCTGCTTTGCCTTTTTAACTTAAAAGATTCTTCCAGCTCACCTTATCACCAATGATCTTTTCCAGATCAGCTGCCGGGACGCGCTCCTGGTTCATGGTATCGCGGTAACGGATAGTGACGGTGTCGTCTTCCAGCGTCTGATGATCCACCGTGATGCAGAAAGGTGTGCCAATAGCATCCTGACGGCGGTAGCGCTTGCCGATGGCATCCTTTTCCTCGTATTGCAAATTGAAGTCCAGCTTTAGTTTATCCATGATCTCGCGGGCCTTTTCAGGCAGACCATCCTTCTTCGTCAGCGGGAAAATGGCCGCTTTTACAGGAGCAAGGCAAGGGTGCAGGCGCAATACAGTCCGACTGTCCTGTTTTTCGTCGGTACTCAGGTCTTCCTCCTCATAGGCATTGATCATCGTCAATAAAAACATCCTGTCCAGACCTATTGAAGTTTCGATCACGTAAGGGATATAATTTCCATAAGGCTTACCCGTTTCCGGGTCAACCTCCGGATCAAAGTACTGCATTTTTTTGCTGCTGAACTGTTGATGCTGACTCAGGTCAAAATCGGTGCGACTGTGTATGCCTTCCACTTCCTTGAATCCGAACGGAAACTCAAATTCGATATCAAAGGCAGCATCAGCATAATGCGCTAACTTGGTATGCTCGTGATAACGGTATTTGGCCGGTTCGGTACCTAAAGCCAGATGCCATTTCAACCGGGTTTCTTTCCATTTGTCAAACCATTCGCGCTGTGTGCCGGGCCGAACAAAAAATTGCATTTCCATCTGCTCAAACTCGCGCATGCGGATAATGAACTGACGCGCGATCACCTCGTTACGGAACGCTTTACCGATCTGCGCAATACCAAAAGGAATTTTCATCCTGCCGGATTTCTGCACATTTAGATAGTTCACAAATATCCCCTGCGCAGTTTCGGGGCGCAGGTAAACCGCATCAGCATCATCGGCAATCGCCCCCATTTGGGTGCTGAACATCAGGTTGAACTGACGTACCTCTGTCCAGTTGCGTGTACCGCTGATCGGATCGGCAATTTCATGTTCGATGATCAGTTCGCGAAGTCGTGGCAGGTTTTCGGCCTTTAACGCCTCGTCCATATCATTTTGAAGCTTTTCTGCTTTTTCGGCCTTTCCGTCTTTGCTGTAACGTTCAATTTTGTCTTCCAGCAACTGATCAGCGCGATAGCGCTTTTTGCTGTCTTTATTATCGATCATCGGGTCGCTGAAGCCATCAACGTGACCGCTGGCCTTCCAGATCTTCGGATGCATAAATATGGCTGAATCAATACCGACGATATTCTCATTCATCTGCACCATTGCCTTCCACCAGTAGGTTTTTATGTTGTTCTTCAGTTCCGAGCCGAATTGCCCGTAATCATAAACGGCGCTCAGCCCATCATAAATTTCACTGGAAGGGAATACAAATCCGTATTCTTTTGCGTGCGATATAACATTTTTAAATAGTTCGTCGGTCGATTTGCTCATAATAGCGCAAAGATAGTTTTTAGTCCGAAGTTCGGTAAATCCCTGTCATAAAAAATAAGGCACATAAAAAGCGCAAGCTTTAACTGCCTGCGCCTCGCGATCATTATATATTGGGATCGCTCCGTTTTCCGAAGCTATGGCTGATCAGACCTTTTCAACAAACTTATCTATCCCAACTTTTATCCTGTCGCCCGGCTCATCTTCAAGTTCAAACAGCAGGGTAACTTTACCGTCCTTACCTTCAATCGTCATGGTTATATTTTTTTCCTCGCCGTTATGGTCTGCAACGGCTTTTATTACCGATTTTCCTTCTTTATAGGGTACCGTCCAGTTGCAGGTGTTTGATTTGATGGTTGCAGTTATCTTATGATCGCCGTTTACCGAAATGTTAACGGACGATTTGTCAATTACGATTTCGGCGGTTTCATCTACGGTCCGGATTACCGATCCGGATTCATCCAGATGATCCGTCTTTGATGAGTTCAGTACAACGGCTTTGTCGCATTGTGCAAACGCAACGCCTATTGCCATCAGCAGGGTCAGGGTCAGAATGATCTTTTTCATGTTGTTTAAGTTTGATTATTGAGTTTTTGGATTGTTTTTTTGTTTCGGTTTGCAAGCATCACTATTTCTGCTTGAGCAAATTGGTGAGGCCGTCACATATTTTTTTTATGCGCTGATAGGAAGCCCAGGAATTTTTCTCTTTGTCAACTTTAATTTCGAGTTCACCCGGCGATTCTTTAATGTTCAATACCGTTCCATCCTTCAGCGTAGTCGTGACGTTAAAATAATCATTGGTGCCACTAAATATTCTCTCGGGACTGATGCTGTGGTTAATATAATCCTGAACTTTCCAGGTCAGATCTTCATTGAAAGATGCTTCGTACCCATAAATCCCGCGCGATTCGTTCACGGTGATCGATAAGTGATCTCTGTTGTGTTTAAATTTAATCCAGCCAACAAGTACGCTTAACGATGCCAGGCAAAATGCCGCTATAAAAAAACTTGCCTTCATTTCATTTTAGTTTAAAAAGCCTATGTTGATACCCATTTGTATTACCATTACACAAAGATATATGTTTAATATGGTAATATGCAATACATAGTTCTATTTAAAAATTGAATAATATTATAAATAATTGATAATGAGATAGATATTTTTACACACCGCATGTAACCAAAATTTTACCAACAAAACAAGTCTCTTTAAAATCGTACTAAAATGGTAAAAATGGCCTTTATGACCCTTTTCAAAAAATTTATCCCTTTGGATTTTACGCAGAACAGAACCAAAGCCATTAATTTCTCGTACAACTATTATAAATGCCTGTTTGACAGTTTTACTTCAGACGGGAAACCCCAAAGACACAGTTATAATTGAATGATAATTAATGAAAAGCATTTTCCAGAAAGTGCGCAGTATGTTGATCTGGATCTGGAGAATGACAGGGAGCTTTCTGAAATAGTTGAGCTTGCAGCGGCCGTTACGTCATCTTCTATTGCCATGATTGCTTTGCTCGATGACGATTTGCTTCACCTGAAAGTCCGAAAAGGCTTTGATATCTTACATGCACCAGCCGATACAAGTATGTGCACCCATGCCCTGAACGGACAGGACTTGATAATAATACCAGATACTTTTAAAGATGCACGATTTATTGCCAATGTTCATGTGCAGAGCGGGCTTGGCATTCGTTTTTTTGCAGCTATGCCGCTTGTTGCTGCCGATGGTAAAAAGATAGGTGTTTTAGGTGTTTACGACACTAAACCCAAAACACTGGACGAACACCAGGCGCTGGTGGTTAAAATACTGGCCGCACAGGCTGTAAAAACCATTGAACTGAAGGCCGGTGCCGAGGCGCTCCGGATAAAACAGCAGGAATTGGAAGAACAAAAGCTATTTAATACCGATGCCTCCATCCGTCTGCGTTCATTTTTTGAAAGTTCAATCAATTTTCACGTTTTGCTCGGTAAAAGCGGCGAAGTGATCGACTTTAATAAAACAGCAGTAGCCTTTATCCGGACGGTCCATAAGGCTGTGTTGAAACGCGGCGACCAGTTTGTTAAATACCTTCACCCTGCATTTGTAAGTACTTTTTTGAAACGTTATAACCAGGCGCTGGAGGGTACCAAATCCTTAGAAGAAGGCTCGACGCATTACGAAGATATGGGGACCATTTGGTGGGAGGCTGCGTTTGAATCCGCGAGAGACGATAATAACGAGATCATCGGCATCTCTTATCTGATTCGTAATGTTACGGAGCGGAAGCTTAAAGAGCAAAAGATCATTGATCAAAACAAGTCATTGCTTAAAATAGCCCATATACAGGCGCATGAATTTCGGGCCCCGCTTACCTCCATTATGGGATTGATGGGATTGATAAAAGATACTGAATATCAGCCGCCGCGTGAGTATCTGGAATTGCTGGACCAGGCCGTGACTCAACTTGATGAAAAAATTAAATCGATCGTCACGGATATCGACAACACAGTGATCAGCCCTTACGTACCCCATTACGAATAAATTAAATTAACGAAGCCTCCCTTACTCAGTAATACTAACTGCGCAATCCACGAACTGATGTCCCTATTTTATGAACAAATATTATTTAAACCTTAACTTCGTTATTGCGTAAGAAGAATTACGAACGGCATAGCCTGATTAGACAATATGGTAGATAGCGGGGCAAATATAGTTGCGAACAAAGTTTTTAATCCTGAGTTATTTTTTGAATTATCCCCTGATTTATTGTGTATCGCGGGATATGATGGATATTTTAAAAGGATAAACCCTGCGGTTTCGCGCTTGCTGGGATATACGGAGAACGAACTGTTCGCCCGCCCGATAAACGATTTTGTTCATCCCGACGATAAAGTTGCCACGGCAAAAGGCAGACACAATCTGACCAAAGACATCCCCCTGCTGAATTTTGAAAACCGTTACGTTTGCAAAAACGGCGATATCGTGTGGCTGTCATGGACTTCGATCCCTCTGGAAAGCGAGCAACTGGTCTATGCCATCGCGAAAGACATTACCCACAAAAAGAAAGTGGAAGAAAGTCGTGACGCACTCATTGGTGATCTCACCAAAATCAATCAGGATCTAAAACAGTTAAATTATACGGCCTCGCATGATTTAAGAACTCCCGTAGGCAACCTGCTTTCGGTTTTCAGCTTGCTTGACGAAACAAAAATTCAAGACGAAGAAACGCTTGAGTTCATCGGAATACTTAGGTCGGCGACTGAAAATCTGAAAAACACGCTGAACAGCTACGTAGATACGCTGATCCAGAAAGAAAATAAAAACACGCAGTCAGAGGAACTGAATCTGGAAGAATCATTAAACGTGGTATTAAAGTCATTATCTTCATTAATAAAAAGTTCAGGAACTGAATTCTGTATCGACTTTTCGGCAATCGGTCATGTTAAATTTAACCGGGCATTTTTAGAGAGCATTTTCCTTAACCTGATTACTAATTCGATAAAATATGCCAAACCGGATAGCAGACCGGAGATTGCCATTTGTTCGAGAAAGGTGAACGGCACAACGCAATTGGTATTTGCTGATAAAGGCGTAGGCTTCGATATGAATAAAGTAAAAGATAAAATATTCGGCTTTCATCAGACATTTAATGGCGACAATGATAGCAAAGGTATCGGCCTTTACCTGGTGCACAACCATGTGACCAGTCTGGGCGGCAATATCAGCATCAAGAGCAAATCCGGTTCCGGCGCTGAATTTATCATCTCCTTTAAAGATTAGCGCCGTCTTTACATTTGTCCCTACATCTCCACACATTTACTGCAAACCCTTTTCATTTTTCCCAATTTAATTACATTTGGAAAAACGTTTACACATGAACTATTGGCTTGTCAAATCTGAACCGCACAAATACAGCTGGGAGAAATTTAATGAAGAAGGCCGCACCTTTTGGGATGGTGTCAGAAACTATCAGGCCCGTAACAACCTGCGTGAAATGAAGGAAGGTGACCTTGTGTTATATTATCATAGCAATGAGGGTAAAGAGGTTGTCGGTATTGCCAAAGTTGCCAGGGAATCTTACCAGGACCCCACAACCAGCGATCCCAATTGGGTGGTGGTTGATCTCGTTCCGGTGGAAAGCCTTAAAAAGCCAGTAACGCTGGAAACGATCAAGGCCGATGAGATGTTAAAGGATATTCACCTCGTAAGGCAGGGACGCTTGTCTGTAATGGGGCTTAAAAAAGAAGAATTTGATCGTATTATTGAATTAGGTAGCCGGTAAACAATGGGCAGTTTTTCCGTGGTATATCGCTTCCGGTTTCTGCTTATCGCATTTATCTTTTTGCCGGCATATCTCTCTGCGCAGCCGGGTATCATGAATTTCGAAAATCTCTTAACGACACCCAAAGGTTATATAGCACATCATATAAACACAGCTCCTGTTATCGATGGTAACCTGGATGATGTTGAATGGCAACATGCGACATGGACGGATGACTTTACAGATATTGAAAGCTCATCCAAACCCGCTCCGCCGTTGAAAACCAACTTTAAAATCTTGTGGGATGATTCCTGCCTTTATGTCGCAGCACGCATTGAAGAACCGAATTTGTGGGCTACGTTGACGCACCGTGACAACGTCGTTTTTTTGGATAATGATGTGGAACTGTTTATCAATCCGAATGGAACAACCCATCAATACTTTGAAATTGAATGTAACGCCCTGAACACTATCTTCGATCTTTTTTTAAATAAACCATACCGCAACGGCGGCAGGCCAATGAGCAGTTGGAACACCCCGGGAATGCGGACGGCAGTTAAATTGCAGGGCACCCTGAATGATCCGTCGGATACCGATAAAGGATGGACGCTGGAAATGGCGATCCCTTTTAAAGCGCTTAGCCTCGGCAACCGTACACAGGTACCTAAGGAAGGGACGATCTGGCGTGTCAATTTTTCAAGGGTGGAATGGGATACAAAGGTCACCCACGGAACCTACGAAAAACTAAAGGACGATAAAGGCCAAAATCTGCCGGAACATAACTGGGTATGGAGTCCACAGGGCTTGATAAATATGCATTATCCTGAACGCTGGGGTTACGTTAGCTTCACCAAAAAGGATGATACCGTCCGCGCTTTTATCCCCTCCTACTCCGAAACACAAAAACGATTTCTATGGCTGTTATATTACCGGCAGATGGCCTGGCAAAAAAACCATGGACGATATGCTGTTAGCCTTAAAGAATTGGGTATGAACGGCAACGTTACAGCAGAGGGAAAACAAAACGTTCTCTCGCTTGAAGCCACGCCGCATCAATTCATGGCCTTTATCAGACTAAAAAATGACCATATCGTTTATTCGATAAATCAGGAAGGCTTGATTGACGCTGAGGAAATACTGAATTAAAAAATATTGGTCAGCTTTGTTCCTCACCAAAGAACAAGGCTTTCAGCTCTGTTGCGTCATCCGGCTTCATTTTTCCAGCCAAAATAAGGCGCAATTGCCTGCGGCGTAACGCGCCTTCATACAACACCATGTCCTCAATGGTTTCCGGTATCAGTTCCGGTACGGGTATGGTACGGTTATTCTGATCAAGGGCGACAAAAGTGTAGTAAGCCTCGTTGCTTTTGATCCTGCTGCCTGTAGGAATATTTTCAGCCCAAACATCGAGCCTCACTTCAACTGACGTATTGAACGATCGCGACACCTTCGCTTCGATAGTGATCACGTCACCTAACTTAATGGGATGTTTGAAAGAAACATTGTCCACTGATGCCGTCACCACAATACGGTTGCAATGCTTCTGGGCAGTAATAGCTGCCGCTATATCCATCCAATGCAATAAACGGCCGCCCATCAGATTATTTAATGTATTGGTATCATTTGGCAATACCAGTTCGTTCATGATCGTGAGCGACTCTTTGGGCGATTTTCCTTTCATACTGCAAAGGTAAGCATAAAGCGTCAAGCTTAAAGGCCAAAGATTCAAAAGGTTTACATCAGCTGCTTGTCCGTTTTAGTTAATTACGTTAGCTTAGCCTTTCAAATCTTTAACATCATTTTTATGCAATATAAAACTACGCGGGCGGTTTCTCTGTTTGCCGCCACAATATTTTTTACCGTCCTGCCCTTTGTTGTGTCTGCACAGGGGAAAACGGAATACCGGAACCTTGAAGATGCTTTGCGCTCAGCAGGCAGGCTGTATGGGAATCAGGGTCCGCAAAGTGTAAACTGGACAAATGGAGGCGACAAATACTCCTATATCCAAAATGACGAGATACGTTCAATGGATCCGAAAACCCTGAAAGATGAGTTGGTTTTTGATAATAAAGACCTGAAATTTCCGGGTACGGACAAATCTTTTAATTACGAGTCATTTCAATGGTCGCATGATTCCAAACACCTCGTTTTCAAAACTAATTTCCGGCCGATCTACCGCCGTTCGGGAATTTCCGACTACTATATTTATGACATCGCCGGTAAGAACCTAAAAGAGGCTGCGAAAGACGCACGCTCGGCCGAACTTTCGCCGGATGGATCAAATGTGGGTATTGAACGCGGCGGAAATATGTACGTGTACAATTTTGCCGCAGGAAAGGAAACAGCTCTTACTGACGACAAAACCGATGAGCACGGCACGTTTAACGGGCATTATGATTGGGTATATGAAGAAGAATTCGGTCAGGCCCAGGCATGGAACTGGTCGCCAGACAGTAAGTATATTGCTTTTTGGCAATTTGACGAGCGGAAAGTTCCTGATTTTCAGATGACCAATTTCGAGGGCGGGCATCCGGATTACATTCACATTTCTATTCCCCAGGTAGGTGATCCAAACCCTTCGGTAAAAATTGGTGTGGTTGACGTAAATTCGGGAAAGAAGGTTTGGTTGACTCCCGACGAGACCGGCGACTTTTATATTCCGCGAATCTACTGGACAGGTACGCCTGACGTAATTGCGCTAATGACGCTCAATCGTGCGCAAAATCATATGAAGCTTTACTTTTTTAATGTAAAGACAGGTGAGCATCATGTGGTACTTGAAGAGCAAAATAAAACATGGGTGGCTATTTTCAATTTCTATACGGGTGTAAACGATATGATTTACTTCCCGGAAAAATCAAAGGAGTTTTTTTGGGTATCTGACCGCTCAGGCTATTATCATATCTACCGCTACAATTATGATGGCAAACTGATCAATCAGGTAACCAAAGGCGATTGGGATATGATCAAGGTTACGGGGATTGATCAGGCTGCAAAAAAGATCTATTATCTCTCGGCTGAGACGGGCGGACTTAAACAGGAGCTTTGGAGCATAAATTTCGACGGCAATAATAAAACAAAACTATCCGCCGTAAGCGGTTACCACGATGTTAATATGTCGCCCAATACCAGATATTTCCTCGACAATTATAGCAACCTGACAACGCCTTTACATGTCACATTAAATGACAATAAGGGCAAGGTACTGAAAACACTTGAGGACAATAAAAACGTAACTGAGTTTACAAAAACACATGTTTACCTGCCGGAAGTACCGTTCCAGTTTGAGGATAGCGACGGCGTAAAACTGGATGCGTATTACATTAAACCCCTGAACTACGATCCCAATAAAAAATATCCGCTCGTATTGCTGGTCTATGGTGGCCCGGAATCTCACGATATATTTGACCAGTTTGCTACGAATACCTGGGCGCAATGGCTGGCGCAAAACGGATACGTAGTTGCCAATGTGAACAACCGGGGTATAGCTAACTATGGCAGCGCCTTCATGAAGGCCGTTTACAAACAGTTAGGTAAGCTGGAAAGTCAGGATTTTGTCGATCTGGCAAACTTTCTCGTAAAACAGGGCCTGGTTGACCCAAACAATATGGCTATCATGGGTACAAGCTACGGAGGTTTTATGACCACCTATACACTGGCAATGCACCCAGGTGTGTTTAAGGTAGGAATAGCTAATTCGCCTGTGACCGACTGGCGTTTGTATGACGACGTTTACACTGAACGGTATATGGCGCCTTTGGACGAAAATGAAGCGGGTTACAAAGCCAGCTCGGTTGTTGAGCATGCAGGTAATATGACCGATCACCTGCTGCTGATCCATTCCATGAGCGACGACAATGTACATCCCGCCAATACCATGCAATTGCTTACAGCCCTGACCAATGCCGGAAAGGATGCAGACCTGCGCATTTATCCTCCCGGCGCTCATGGTGCGGCCTATAGCTGGGAGAGTTATAAGCTGATACAAAATGTTAGCTTTCAGTTTCTGGAAAAACATTTAAAAGGCAGAAGCGAGTTACCGAACTTGAATGGCAAGTAATTAATTTGAAGTGCCTGCAATCTCGCTGCTCTGAATGATCCGTTCTTTATATCGAACATTTATGGTGACGAGATTGCTTTACTATTTGGTATTGACAAGGTGTTAATATTTTAAGCTGTGTTTAAAAAACGACAGCGCTGCCGCCGTCAAAATTCATTAGCTTTGCTATCTTCATTTAAGGAAACGAATAGACGATGCCAGATTTCTCTCACTTACACGTTCACACCCAATTTTCACTGCTCGATGGAGCTGCCGACATATCCAAGCTTTACAAGAAAGCAGCAGCCGATGGCATGAAAGCCCTGGCGATTACCGACCACGGCAACATGTTTGGTGTGTTCAAATTTGTGGCAGAATCGGCTAAGCACGGCGTTAAACCCATAGTTGGCTGCGAGTTTTATGTTGTTGACGACAGGCATAAAAAGCAGTTTACCAAAGAAAACAAGGACAAGCGTTACCACCAGCTGATGCTGGCTAAAAACCCGGAGGGTTATAAAAACCTGGTAAAGCTTTGCTCCCTGGGATATATGGAAGGCCTTTACAGTAAATGGCCGCGTATTGATAAGGAACTCATCCTTAAATATCACAAGGGTCTTATAGCAACAACCTGTTGTCTGGGCGCCTCGGTACCGCAGGCTATCCTAAGTAAAGGAGAGGCAGAAGCGGAAGAAGAATTTAAATGGTGGCTCGATCTGTTTGGCGAGGATTATTATATCGAAATGCAACGTCACGATATTCCGGAGCAAAATACCGTGAATGCCGTGCTGATGAAGTTTGCCAAAAAGTATAATGTAAAGGTTATTTGCTCGAACGATTCACACTATGTTGATCAGCAGGACTCAAATGCCCACGACATTTTGCTTTGCGTGAACACCGGTGATATGCAAAGCACCCCCATCGCTACTGACGAAGAAGGCGGAAAGGGTTATCGCTTTGGCTTTCCAAACGACCAGTTTTATTTTAAGACACAGGCCGAAATGGGGAAGCTATTCAACGACGTCCCCGAGTCGTTAGACAATACCAACGAGATTGTTGACAAGGTTGAGGTATTGAAGCTTAAGCGTGACATTCTCCTTCCAAATTATATCATTCCGCAGGAATTTAAAATTCACAGCGACAGCACACCTGATGCGGACACGCTTAACCAGTGGGAGTACCTCAAGCATCTCACATTCATGGGTGCTAAAGAACGCTACATAGATATTTCACCCGAGGCTGAAGAGCGTATCAATTTCGAGCTGTTTACCATCAAAACAATGGGATTTGCGGGTTATTTCCTTATCGTGGCCGACTTTATCAAGGCCGGGCGCGATATGGGCGTATTTATCGGGCCCGGACGTGGGTCGGCAGCGGGTTCCGTAGTGGCTTACTGCATCGGCATAACCAATATCGATCCCATAAAATATAACCTTCTGTTCGAAAGGTTCCTGAATCCTGACCGTAAATCAATGCCTGATATTGATACCGACTTTGACGATTCAGGCCGGCAGAAAGTTATCGACTATGTGGTTGACAAATATGGCAAGAACCAGGTGGCGCAGATCATCACCTATGGTTCAATGGCTGCCCGTACCAGTATTCAGGATGTGGGCCGGGTGCTGGATATGCCGTTATCTGAGGTGAACGCACTAAAGAAGCTGGTGCCCGAAACGCTGGGGATAACGTTGCGTCAGGCTATAGATCAGGTTCCCGATCTGCAGGATATTTATAAAAGCAACGATCTGAAAGGAACGGTGCTCCGGGAAGCTGAAAAGCTGGAAGGATCAGTTCGTAACACTGGCGTCCACGCAGCCGGTATTATCATCGCCCCGGATGACCTGACCAATATCGTTCCGGTTGCGACTGCCAAAGATTCCGATCTTCTTGTAACACAATATGATGGCCGCGTGATTGAGGATGCAGGCGTTATCAAAATGGACTTTCTGGGACTAAAGACCCTGACCATTTTAAAGGACGCACTGCGGATGATCAAACAAAATCATGGCGTGGAAATAGCAATTGACGAAATCCCGCTTAACGATCAGAAAACATTTGAACTATACCAGCGCGGCGATACCAACGGTACGTTTCAGTTTGAAAGTGATGGTATGCAAATGTATTTGCGTGATCTTAAGCCGGATAAGTTTGAGGACCTTATTGCCATGAACGCCCTTTACCGTCCGGGGCCAATAGAATATATCCCTAACTTCATTAGCCGTAAACATGGCAGAGAAGCCATAACGTTTGACCTGCCTGACATGGAAGAGTACCTGGGTGAAACCTATGGAATTACCGTTTACCAGGAACAGGTAATGCTTTTATCGCAAAAACTGGCAGGCTTCAGCAAGGGAGATGCCGACGTTCTGCGTAAAGCGATGGGGAAAAAACAAATTGAGGTACTGAACAAGATGGAAGCGCAGTTTATGGATGGCGCTATTGCAAAAGGGCATCCCAAAGACAAGCTTACCAAAATATGGACCGACTGGAAGGCTTTCGCTCAATATGCTTTCAACAAGTCGCATTCTACCTGCTATGCTTTTGTTGCCTATCAAACAGCTTATCTGAAAGCTCATTATCCGTCGGAGTACATGGCTGCGGTACTAAATAACCAGAACAGCATGGAAAAGATCACTTTCTTTATGGAAGAATGCCGCCGCATGGGAGTTGAGGTACTTGGCCCATGCGTTAACGAAAGCGACATGTCGTTCGCCGTAAATAAAAGAGGGCAGGTGCGTTTTGGATTGACGGGCGTTAAAGGCGTTGGCGAAAAAGCGGTTGAAAGTATTATAGAAGAACGGAACGCCAACGGCCCCTATACAACCGTCTTCGACTTTGCCCAACGCACCAATACACGCAGCGTTAACCGTAAATGTTATGAAAACCTGGTTTATGGCGGTGCATTTGATTGTTTTGAACTTAAACGGTCACAATTTTTTGCAAGATCAGAAAATATCGCCTTAACCGGTATTGAACGGCTTATCAAATACTCAAACGATTATCAGAATACGCAAAACAGCTCGCAGTCATCGCTTTTCGGAGGCTCCGTAGCCTCGTATATTCCTACCCCGGACATGATGGCGGAAACCGAGGAATGGGCATTGATTGAAAGGCTTAAATATGAGAAAGAGGTAATTGGTATCTATCTGACGGGCCATCCGCTTGATAATTACAGGTTTGAACTGGAAAAATTCTGCAACACCACCATAAGCGAACTCAAAATGATGCAGAAAGCCCGTTCGGGAGAGGGTGGCGATGAAATTATGACAGCCTTTGCCAACCTGCGTAAACGCGGGGAAATTTGCATCGGCGGGCTGGTTGGTAATGTCCAGCATAAAATGACAAAAACGGGCAAGCCATTTGGCACATTTGTGCTTGAGGATTATAATGAATCGTATGAGTTTGCATTATTCGGGGAAGACTATGTAAAATTCCGAAACCTGATGGTCAACGGCTTTTTTCTGCATCTGAGGGGTATTATTGAAGAAAAGTTCAGGCAGAAAGACAATTGGGATATGCGGATCATGGCCATGAGCCTGCTATCTGAAATGCGTGATAAATTCACCAAATCACTTACCGTGTGTCTTGAGCTTAATGCATTGAATAGTCGCCTTTTGAATGATTTGCAGGGATTGATCGAGGTGAACAATGAAAAATACCCGGTCAAAAACTGCACGCTTAAATTCATGATAAAAGATCGGGATGACAACATGCTCGTAGAATTGCCATCGAAGAACTTCAAGGTAAATCCAAGCGATGACCTGATGGCTGAAATATTCAACCTGACAAACGTTCGCCCCGTTCTAAACTAATACGGTAACAAGTCAGTGCAACCGGAAAGACGAAGTGTCGCCATCTGACCGAAACAGATTGTTTTTCAGCGCCTTCCCTTTTTTAAGATCGGCTAAAAAAGCGTTGTAACATTGTTTTATATAAAGTTCCATTTCATATTCCGTCGTTTTTTTGGCAAAAGCAAAGTCCGGTCGGTATTGTATTAAAAATTCAGAAAGCGTATCTCCTTTTAACGCAGTTATCTTCGCGACCAGTCCGCGGTTAAACTTTTGATCGACGAAATTTGCTCTCTCATCCCGCAATAATTGCTTATTGAATTTATATGCCGCCGTGCTTTTTT
This sequence comes from Mucilaginibacter sp., assembly GCA_035547875.1. Lineage (GTDB taxonomy): Bacteria > Bacteroidota > Bacteroidia > Sphingobacteriales > Sphingobacteriaceae > Mucilaginibacter. The sequence continues at coordinate 216,885 of DASZTX010000057.1, forward strand.
TGGTGAATGCACGTATCAAAGTTCCCAGATCCAAAGTCAGCAGTTCACCTGGTTCCTTAAAGGGTTTTGAAGTAAAAGCATCGGTAACAGTTGGTGCCCTGTAATCAAATTGTTTGGCATAAAACCGACGATTTTCCAGTGAGTCACGTTCAAAATCGCGTTTACGGTTCGACCGGATAACGACATCATCCAATAAGATTTCTGAAGGCTCCAGCATTATCTGTATGAGCAATCCGGTATTTGTAACTCTTGACTTATACGTCTTATATCCCGGGTGGCTTACTTTCAGCGTGTCACCTGTACCAGCGGCCACTATGATAAATCCCCCAAAGGCATCGGTGAAAGCCTGTTTATTCTCTATGATGACAAGAGCGCCACTCAACGGCAGTCGCGTATATTTATCGGTAATAGTGCCCTTGAGTTGCTGCCCGTGACTGCATATTGCAATAACTAAAAAGACGGACAGCGATAAAATCTTTTTTAAACAAGCAGGACGGCAAGAATTCCGCATAACTCAAAAATAATTTTTTAAACCGCCTGGTGGGCCTGTTTAACATCATTTAACAGTTGCGAAGGAGAGAATATCGAATACAAACAAGGTTGGCAGCAAAATCTTCTATAAATAAAATCCGTTAAAATATGTGCGTTTTTATTACGTAAATTTAATTGCAAAAATCATGTAGCCATGTCAGCCCCAGCCGATCTTCAACACCTGTTTATACTATTAAAGCGTGAGCTTGCTGAATATGATAACCGGCTAAAAGTGATAACGGACAACGATAAACGTTATGAACTGATTTTTGACAGCCCTTTTCAATTTGCCGGGAAAACTTATCCGAGACTGTATTTCTCTGCCGCATCGGTTGAAAAAAATTATGTGACGCTTCATTTTTTCCCTATCTATTCCCATCCGCGGCAATTTGACGATCTGCCTGAAAGGTTACGAAAGACATTGAAAGGCAAATCGTGCTTTAATTTTAAAAAGCTGGATGAACAATTAATCGAAGAAATAAGGCATATGCTTGACCAGGGGTTTGAACTTTATAGCAAAGCCGCGGGGTCAGTTAATGCATAATCTTAAAAACCAACTCTCTCATAAGTTCGCCATTTTCCGTATTAGAGTCAACGCCTTTGCTTTTCAGGTCACATTCACGCAAATAACTGATAATTTGAATAGTTTTTTGGTAGCCGTAACTACGTGCAGCTTGTTCGTAATCTTTTACAAAATAAGGGCTAACCCCTAACTCACGGGCAAGATTTTGCGGCGATTTATCCTTTACATAATGATAAGCGAGTACTTTGCTGAAATAAGAGAAAAGATTCCCCAATACAAGAACTATGGGATTCGACTTGGGATTTGCCTCAAAATAATTGATCACCTGATTAGCCTTGAATACATCTTTACGGCCAAGCGCAGCCTGAAGCTCGAATACATTGTATTCCTTACTGATGCCGATGTTATCCTGGATATGCTTCAGCCCGATCTCCTGTCCGGCCTGCACGTTCAGCATCAACTTTTCCATTTCATTGGATATCTTCGAAAGATCATTACCAAGATATTCAGCAAGCATCAGGCTTGCCTGCGGATTTATCTTGTAGCCTTTTTCAGCAACAAAATTTTCGATCCAGGCGGGTATTTTGCTATCGTATAATTCCGCAGATTCAAAGACAAGCCCGCTTTTTTCGATTGCTTTATAGGTTTTCTTACGTTTATCAAACTTTCCGTACTTATAACAAAATACCAGAATAGTGCTCGGCAGCGGGTTTTCAAGATAAGCCAGTAATGGGTTCATCCCCTTTTTATCCGCGTCATCATTTCCCCACTTCATATCCTGTGCTTCCTTAACCAATATTACCTGGTAGTCGGCCATCATCGGGTAACGTTTTGACGCATTGAGCACCGTCATGATGTCGGTGTCTTTCCCATAAAGCACTGTCTGGTTAAAACCTTTTTCGGCATCAGGCAGTAGCTTTCGTTCCACATATTCGCTTATCAGATCAATAAAATAAGGCTCCTCCCCGTGAAGCAGGTACACGGGTTTATACTTTTTATTTTTCAGATCCTTTACAATGTCAGTCGCTGTCATTTCGACCGACAAATTAGCAATTTTCGGCGGGTTGTAATCCACATTTCTACCAGACTTATTACCGCATTTGCATAAGGGCGTCAAAATCTCCATTTTCGTACAATGGATTTACTGCTGCCGCTTAACCTTCCCCCCTATCCTTTTAAAATAACCGATGACAACGGCCAGTTAAGTCTTTTCGATGTGATCAGGAAACGAAAGATCATAATAACGCCTGAAGAATGGGTGCGCCAGCATTTTGTGCAGTATCTTATCAACCAAAAACGATATCCGAAAACGCTCATAAAGCTTGAGGGCGGACACAAACTGAATGGCATGCCTAAACGTACTGACATAGTTGTTTACGATAAGTCAGGTCAGAAAATATTAATTGTGGAGTGTAAGGCGCCATCGGTTACGCTTGATCAGCAAACCTTCGATCAGGTGGCACGCTACAACATGGTGCATAAAGTTGGTTTGATAGCAGTAACCAACGGTTTGCAACATTACTACTGCATTATTAACTTCGAAAGGATGGATTATAAATTCATAAAGGATATGCCATCCTATCAGGCGCTTTGACTTGTCGCGGCAAATACAAGATTCTGTATTTTCTCCATCAGCTGATCTGGTTTAAAGGGTTTAGAAACATAGTCGTTCATGCCTGCGTTTAAAACCTGCTCTTCTATGTCAAGCAACGATGCGGCAGTAAGAGCGATGATCGGCACATTCGCCTTTTTCGCATCCGGCAGTTTTCTGATCTCCATCGAAGCATCAAATCCGTTCATCACCGGCATCTGCAGATCCATCAATATGATATCGAACTCACCGTTCTGATAAGCTTCTATTGCCTTTTCGCCGTTTTCTGCGATTACCGGTACGATCTTCCATTTGGAAAGCAGCTTTCTCATCAAGAGTACGTTAACAGGATTGTCCTCCGCGATAAGTACGCGCAGGCTGCTGAGGCTTTGAGAATTATGCAGCAACGGATGATTTTCGCCGATCTCACCTACGGTTGCTGACGAAACCGGAAACTCCATATTGAACGAAAATTCCGACCCTTCTCCGACCTTGGTAGAGACATGCATTTGCAGGCCTTGCAATTCCAGCAAACGTTTCACAATCGCAAGCCCCATGCCCGTGCCCCCATATTGCCGGGTTGTAGTTATCGATTCCTGCGTGAACGGCTCAAAAATGCTTTCAAGCGTAGCCTTGTCAATTCCTATGCCGGTATCCTTCACGGTAAAAGTTATTCTCAGTTTGTTGTTACGATCTTCATAACAGAAGGCCTTAACATAAACAGTACCCTGCCGGGTGAATTTTATGGCATTACTGATCAGGTTAAGCAGAATTTGCGACAGGCGGGTCGGGTCGCCAAAAATCACTTTATCCGACAGAACAGGGTCTATCTTTAGCATAAAATTTAACCCTTTCCCTTCAGCCTTTAGCCGCTGCGCACCACAAATATTTTCCAGCAGATCGGCAAGGTTAAATTTCACCGATTCAAAAATTACTTTTCCAGCCTCAATTTTATTAAAGTCAAGCACGTCGTTTACTATTGACTGCAGGTTATTTGCCGACGACTTCAGCACATTCAGGTTTTCACGCTGATCAGCGCGGGGGTTGGCCATGATCATCAGGTTGCTCATGCCAATAATTGCATTCAGTGGTGTTCTTAATTCATGCGACATAGTCGCCAGAAATTCTGACTTTATTTGTGATGACTTTTCCGCTTTTGAAATCGCTATCTCCAGCTTACTGTTTAAGATAGCCTGCTCCTCACCGGTTTGCTTCAGTTCCCTTATACTTTTAACAAATGCGCTGTAAAAATGACTGTGTATGTAGATAATAATGATAAAATTAGAGAACATACTGATGATCACAGTGGATTGATCAACGCTCTCTGGCCTTAATGAGATAAAATAGCTCAGGTTATAATCGATCAGGTAAAAAACAAGTACCGGGATAATATTGATCAGCGAATAAATCAGCCCCCAACGCTGGCCAAGCATATAATAGCTGAATAAAACGGTAAGCATGATCACCTGAATGGTGATTATATCGACCTTTTGAATAATAATGAACACATTGCTCAGATTAACCAATGTGCCTATCACAAGCAGGGCATGCGACACCTGTCTCCATTCCGGACGATAAGTAAGATATTTAAAAAGCGCAACAATACAGAACAGCACCACTCCCGCAGAAGTGGCAAGTATCGTCAGATGCTGAAAATAAACGCTGATGAATAATCCGAAGACGGCTACAAACAGGATATAAAATCCATAGTAGAGTAAACGGATTCGTGCCTGATCAAGTACTGACTGGTCGCCTGAAAGGATGTTCGATAAGGAAAAATTTAAAAAGCCTGCGTCCTTGCTCATTAAAGTAGCACTTACTTACCTGTTAAAGTTGATTATAAAAATCAATAATAGCAAGGAGTATAGAAAAAACTAAGCTTCCTGCTCATCATAATTTATCACAGATGCAAATGCAATTAACAAGCCAAAGCCGTCAAATTTTCGTCCAGTATCTTCAGTTTGGCTTCGGCGTCAGCCTTCTTTTTTAACTCTACCTCAATAATTGCAGGCTTGGCGTTTGCCATAAACTTTTCGTTACCCAACTTTGAGTTAACCGTCTTTAAAAAACCGGTTAAATATTCCCGCTCCTTTTTCAGTTTGGCGCATTCGGTAACAGGGTCAATATTCTCTTCCAGCGGCACGTAAAACTCATCAGTTGAGATCATAAACGATACCGCACCAGATAATTTATCTGCTGTCGATTCAACCGAACGAATATTACCCAGTTTAGTAATAATTAACCCGTATCGCTCATAAGCAATATCAGAATTTGCTTTAATGGCAAGATCCAACTTTTCCTTTGGCGAAATCTGTTTGCTGTTACGAATATTGCGTACCTGGGTAATGATCTGTTTTACATTTTCAACCTCATCAAGCAGGCGTGTATTTATTTTCCCAAATTCCGGCAATTGAGCAACTATGCAGCAATCCATTTCCTGGCGCTCACCAAACAGTTCATCATGCCATAACTCCTCGGTCAGGAAAGGCATGAATGGGTGTAAAATCTTCAGTATATTTTCAAAGAAAGTTACCGTCGCTGAATAAGTTTCCGGATCAATTTTTTGCTTTTCGGCATCAGGCTGATATTCAGGTTTCACCATTTCCAGATACCATGCACAGAAATCATCCCACACCAATTTATACATCGCCATCAGGGCATCTGAGAGCCGGAACTGGGAAAAGTTGCTTTCGATATCTTCTAAAGCCTGATTAAAACGGCTGTCAAACCAATCGATAGCAACCTGGTTTGAATTTTCAAGCGAGTTATCAGCCTCCCAGCCTTTTACCAGCTTAAATGCGTTCCATATCTTATTGGCAAAGTTACGGCCCTGTTCGCAGTAGCTTTCGTCAAACATCAGATCATTTCCTGCAGGCGAACAAAGCAGCATCCCTACCCTGACGCCGTCTGCGCCGAATTTTTCGATTAAGCTCAATGGATCAGGTGAGTTTCCCAGAGATTTTGACATCTTCCGTCCTAACTTATCCCGAACTATCCCCGTAAGATAAACATTTTTAAACGGTGCCTCGCCCCTGAACTCATGACCGGCCATGATCATCCTTGCTACCCAAAAGAATAAGATCTCAGGCGCAGTAACAAGGTCGTTGGTCGGATAATAGTAGCTGATATCAGCATTATTCGGGTCTTTAAACCCGTCAAATACCGAAATTGGCCAAAGCCATGAAGAGAACCAGGTATCCACCACATCTTCTTCCTGCCTCAAATCGATGGCTGTAAGTTGCGGGTCGGTCAAATTAGCCTCGCTTAACGCTTCCTCGGCGTTCTTTGCAATTACATACTGCCCATCCGGTAAATACCACGCCGGAATGCGTTGTCCCCACCACAATTGCCGGCTGATCGTCCAATCGTGAACGTTTTCCATCCAATGGCGGTAGGTGTTTATAAATTTATCCGGGATCAGTTTTATATCACCTTTTAAGACATAATCCAGCGCGGGCTTTGCCATTTCTTCCATTTTGCAGAACCACTGCATGGAAAGCTTTGGCTCAATAACCGCATCCGTACGTTCCGAAAAACCAACCTGCGATTTATATTCTTCTATCTTCTCCAGGTAACCGTCGGCTTCTAATAAAGCGGCAATTTTTTTTCGGGCGGCAAAACGATCCTCGCCTACCAGTATTTGCGCCTTTTCGTTCAAGGTGCCATCATCATTCAAGATGTCGATAACAGGCAGATTATGCCGCTGGCCGAGTTCATAGTCATTCAGGTCATGGGCTGGTGTAACTTTAAGACAGCCAGTGCCAAAATCCATAGTAACATAGTCATCCAAAATAATCGGTATTTCCCGGTTAATAAGTGGTATGGTGACCTTCTTACCATGTAAATGTTTATATCTTTCATCGTTCGGATTGATACAAATAGCGCTGTCGGCCATGATGGTTTCGGGGCGCGTGGTTGCTATTACCAGATATGCTTGTCCCGAAGTCGCTTCCTCGGATAAAGAGTACCGTATATAATACAGCTTCTGATTCACTTCCTTACGGTTAACTTCCTCATCGCTCACAGCAGTTTTACCGGCAGGGTCCCAGTTAACCATACGAATTCCCCGATAAATCCAACCCTTTTTATACAAATGGATAAAAGTATCGATAACCGCTTCCGAGAGATCATCCTCCATCGTGAACCGGGTGCGTTCCCAATCGCAGGATGCACCTAATTTTTTTAGCTGTTCAAGTATAATGCCGCCATACTTTTCCCTCCACTCCCAGGCATAGGTCATAAACTCTTCGCGGGTAAGGTCTTTTTTACCGATCCCACGCTCTTTAAGCATAGCCACAACCTTGGCTTCTGTCGCAATGCTGGCGTGGTCAGTGCCAGGCACCCAGCAGGCATTTTTACCCTTCATCCGGGCGCGGCGAACTAAAACATCCTGTATGGTATTATTCAGCATGTGCCCCATGTGCAACACCCCGGTAACATTGGGTGGCGGAATTACAATGGTATAGGGTTCACGCTCATCAGGCACCGATCTGAAAAATCCGTGTTCCATCCAGTAACTGTACCACTTTTCTTCGGTTTCCTTAGGCAGGTATGTTTTAGAATTTGTCATAACGCGCAAATTTAATCATAGTTCACGTTTTGCAGTTATCGATCCTGCTTTTTTTGTGGTAATCTCTTTGTTGTATGATTTAAATCCGCAGCGTCTGTCAAAACCGCCCAAACAATTCATGCCACAATATTTTTACATTAAGAAAGTTTTTAATTAATAAACACCTGTTTCTTTAAAAACCATGCCTCTGCAACGTTTTTTTCTCGAAATTTTAAAAAAAGCACGATCGTCATTTCTGATAAAATGGTTTAACCGTTAACGCGAACCCGCGCGGGACTTATGGCTTTCTGCTTAAATTATTAACTTTAGTTTTTAGTAACTGATTATGAAAAAGAACATAAAGAATTTTATGCTGATGGGTTTCTTATGCCTGTCAGCGAATGCCTTTGCCCAAAGCGGCAAAATGAAAGACGAACCCAAAGTCCCGGACCTATCCATTCATCCGCAAAAATTTATTAATCCTGACAATATGGATCCCTCGGTTAAGCCAGGGGACGACTTTTTTGAATATGCCAACGGCAATTGGATAAAGAACAACCCCATCCCAGCCAAAGAAACGCGCTGGGGAAGCTTTGGTATTTTACACCAGGAAAATGTTGATCGTTTGAAAGCCATTCTGAAAGATGTCAGTAATGAGTCAGGAGAATCTAAAGGGAGCCTCAAGCAAAGAGTAGGCGATCTTTATGCCAGCGGTATGGACACCCTTACCATCGAAAAGCGCGGATACGAACCCATCAAACCTGACCTTGATCGGGTACAGAAAATATCCGATCTGAACGGAGTACTGACCGAGGCCATTTACCAGCACACGCATGGCATCGGCGGCCCATTGTTCGGCTTTGGCGTCGGCCAGGATTCAAAACACCCCAATGTAAATATTGTGAGTTTCCGGCAGGGCGGCACAAGCCTGCCCGACAGGGATAACTACCTGAAAGACAACGATCGCTCAAAGAAAATACAGCAGGCTTACAAACAATATATTGTTAATCTCTTCACCCTGACCGGATCTACTCCGGCGCAGGCCGAAAAAGATGCTGAAACAGTATTTGGAATTGAAAAAAGTCTCGCCAATGCGCAATGGACACGCGTAGCCATGCGTGATCCGAATAAAACCTACAATAAGTTTTCTATCAGCGATTTTGCTAAAACAACACCGCATATCGACTGGAACGAGTTGCTGCCGCTGATGAAAATGAAAGGCCAGGACACTATACTTGTATCTCAGCCCGATTTCTTCAAGGCCGAAGATGCCTTACTGGTTTCTACACCGGTTGATGACTGGAAAACCTACCTGGAATGGAATGTGCTGAAAGACGCGGCCTCATCACTAAGTTCGCCGTTTGTAAAAGCAAGTTTTGATTTCAGAAGTGCTTTGACCGGGCAAAAGGTTGAAGCTCCGCGCGACGAGCGGATGACCGGTCTTGTTGACGGCAGCCTTGGTGAACTGCTTGGACAGCTATATGTTAAAAAGTATTTTACTCCCGCAGCCAAAGCATACATGGCTAAGCTGGTGAACAACCTGAAAGAAACCCTTGGCGAACGCATTCAGAATTTAACATGGATGAGCGCGGAAACCAAAGCCCGCGCACTTAAAAAACTTGCGGCCTTTACGGTGAAAATTGGCTACCCGGACAAATGGCAGCAGTACGAAGGCTTAGACATTGAGCGGGGCGACTATGCCGGGAACCTGCGCCGGATTTCGCAGTGGCGGTATAATTACAACGTCAGCCAGCTCGGCAAACCTGTCGATAAAAAACGCTGGGGTATGAGCCCGCCAACGGTAAATGCTTACTATAATCCTACCAATAACGAAATCGTATTCCCGGCAGGTATTCTGCAATTCCCTTTCTTTGATTTCAATGCCGATGATGCGGTGAATTACGGCGGGATAGGTTCTGTTATCGGCCATGAAATGACCCATGGATTTGATGATCAGGGACGACAGTTTGACGCTGACGGCACATTACGCGACTGGTGGACTAAAGACGATGCTGTAAAGTTCAAAGCCCGTGCAGAGCAGGTGGTGGCGCAGTACGATGCATTCACCATATTGGACTCGCTACATGTAAATGGAAAACTTACCCTGGGTGAAAACCTTGCTGATTTAGGCGGACTCAATGTGGCTTATGCAGCATTCAAAAAAACCAAAGAGGGGCATTCAAATAAAAAGATTGACGGATTTACTCCCGACCAGCGTTTCTTTCTGTCCTGGGCGCAGGTTTGGCGCAGTTCGCAACGACCTGAATCAGCAGCACAACGCATATTAACCGATCCGCACTCGCCTGAACAGTACCGGACCAATGCGCCAATAACCAATATTGATGCGTGGTACAAAGCTTTTGATGTGAAGCCGGGCGACAAAATGTATAAAAAGCCGGAGGACAGAACCAAGGTTTGGTAATCCGCATGTTTGATTGGTGGTTAGCTCTTTCAATTACCCCAATTATAAAAACAAAAAGCGCCTGCCGGATCCGGCAGGCGCTTTTTGTTAACTTAAACTCAATCTTCGCAAAGAATCAGGCGCAGTAAAGGAAAGTTCCATGCCCGGCTGCTGAGCAATAGGCTGGCTGACAACCTATTGGTGTACTTCCCGCAACAGGGAAAGGACCAGATCCGCCACCGGAACAATAAGTTTGCGTGCCGCTATAGCCGCCAACAATTTGCTTTAATTCACTTTTGGTTAATTCTTTCTGCAGGCTGAGTTTGCCCATTGATTTTAATTGCTTTTTCATAGCATCAAGGTTTAAGGTTTGGTTTCTAATTAATTTAAAGTTAGTTCTTTATTTCTCAAATCCAATATTTATTTAACAATTATTTTAGCAGCGCCTGCATAAAGCAATTGTTTTAAAGTTTTAATTACAAGAAACTTAAAGGAGGCATAATCTTCTTCCAGCTCCTCTTCCGAAAAATACTGTTCCAGATCTTTTAGAATGGATATTATGCTTGCTCCGCCACTCAACGCATTGAAAACGATGTAATCCAATTCATCAACATAATATTCTCTGATATCCAGTTGCAGCACACGCGGTATTAACAACACACCAAGCGATGATCTGCTCTGATTAAGATTACGTTCTGCCAGCACATCAGCCTCCTTATCATCATCATATTTCCAGTCCCACTCCAGATCGGTGTATTCCAGATCATCGATTGACTTAATTTTCAACTTCATGATCGCCTCGTCATTCATCGAGAAAGCAGACTGAATATTACTATAGTTAAGTTTGTCTTCACTGTAGCGGGCGTTTACCGATAATTCATGACCAAAGACCCTTTGTCTTAATAAATTTTTTAAATGCTCCAGACGAAATATTTCTATCAGGCAATCTCTTTCATCTTCATTGCTAATTCCTACTTTTATCGTATCGACGAATGTCTCTTCCGTAAATAAAGCAGGATCAATTTCCAGGCAGAGTCTATCTTGTTTTTTCAGATAATTTAAGGCCGCCTGTGTTCTAACGAACGGAAACGGGGATGTTTCTGATTTGACGGCATCTTTGTTTGTCAATGACTCCTGATGGTCGTTTAAGACGTAATATACCGCAGACAGCATGTTTTTATTATTGAGTCTGACCAGATCAATGACCCGGTAATAATATTCCGGGTAATCGTTCCTTAATTTCTTTGCGACGTGTTCGCAAACATGACGCATTTTTTTAAATCCGCCTACCGGGTGGATCAGGTCTGTATGAGGAAAATTCTCAAAATTGATATAATCCTTAAAAACAGGATCGTCAACCACTCCTTTAAGATATCCCACCGGAATACCTGCACTTTGGGCAAGCTGAAAAAAAAGGTATTGCTCAAAAATAAAATTGAGTCCACCTGTATCCACCTTATCTATGCAGTCTTTGTTGCCGTCAATAAAATCGAAAGCTATCCGGCTGTATTCCTGAAAAAACTCCGGATAGTTACCGCCCATAACACCCGCATTACTTCCATAAATGTCTTTCTTTACGAAGTTTCCAGGCGCGAATAATGGAGGAACGTATTGAAGATGACGGTTTATTTCTGTCAGGTTATGAAGATAAAAAGGGAGATTTTTATCCATGTTCTGTGCAATGAGCTTGCCCTCCAGTAAGCTACTATCGGGTTTATGCCATAAAAAGACATCACTGTCCAGATGCAGAAACGGTTCGCTTTGATTGCTATAGGTCAGTATTTTCGCCAAAGCAAACAGGGCTGGGTGATAGTCATCAAGGCGCTTTTCCAAGGTTGTTGAAACCGAATCATAGGGTAGCTGTAATTTTTCCATTAATATTTCCCTTCCCCTTGCATCCGTTTCAAGATGTACCGCTCCAAACACTTGCTTTGCCTGAAGACAGCTTAGTGCCCAGCTCATCCAATGATATTCGGAAGATAGCCATCCGGCCTTCATTTCCAGGCCATCGGTTTTTATTTTTCCCGAGGGACCTGTCCAGAATGTTTGAACGATTTTCATGAATTCCCCCAGCCAGTTCAGGTAACGGGCTGGTTATTGCGTTATAAGGTTTATATTCGGTTTTAATCAAAAATAAGAATATAAAGCAAAGCACAAACTAAGTTCGTAAAATAAAGTAAAACCGTATCCCGGAATAACAGTGTTCAGACGCTTAAAATATAGCCTCAGCGATCCTCTTGGTTGGCCCCGGGTTACTCATTGTGTAAAAATGCAGCACGGGTACGCCAAACTTCACCAGTTCCTTACATTGATGGATCATCCATTCAATTCCGACTTCCCTGACATCCTTCTCCGATTTACAGTTATGAACGGCGTCTGCCAGTTCCTCCGGAATGTCGATATGAAATATTTTAGGGAGATTGATAAGCTGTTTTGACGAAGTGATCGGCTTCAGCCCGGGAATGATAGGTACGTTAATACCATTCTCACGGCATTGCTTTACAAAGCTGATGTATTTATTAATATCAAAAAACATCTGCGTAACAATAAACTGCGCTCCCATATCCACCTTTTGTTTCAGGTATCTGAAATCGGTCTTCAGATTCGGGGCTTCGAAATGTTTTTCCGGGTAACCTGCCACACCTATACAGAAATTGGCTTTCACCACTTCATGATCTTCGTATAAATATTTACCGTTGTTCATGTCCACCACCTGCTGCAGCAGGTCCGTCGCATAGGAGTGCCCTCCGGGTGTAGGCACAAACGAACTATCTGCATGGCGCGCATCCCCGCGCAGCACCAACACGTTGTCAATACCAAGAAATTGCAGATCGATCAGGGCATTTTCGGTTTCTTCTTTGGTAAAACCACCGCAGATGAGATGAGGCACAGCATCTACCTTATATTTATTCATAATCGCCGCGCAAATCGCTACCGTACCGGGACGTTTGCGATAAGCGACCTTTTCAAGCAGTCCGTTGTCGTGTTGCTTGTAAATATAATCTTCGCGGTGATAGGTAACATCAATAAACGGCGGCTTAAACTCCATCAAGGGGTCTATTGCATCATAAATTCCCTGGATGCTTTGTCCCTTGACCGGCGGTAAAAGCTCAAATGAAAACAGTGTTTTACCTTCCGCGTTTCTGATGTGCTCAATGATCTTCATTTTTTTAAGTTCGGTATCTGTAATATTTTATGATTGTCTATAAAAGTAAAGTTCCTGATTTGAAAATACTTAATTCAGAAGTCACGCTATTTTACCTATCGTAAAAGACAATTTCCGTGTATCAATAATTTAAATTAGGCCCCAGCCAGCGTTCAACGGTTTCCAGTTCCATTCCTTTGCGGACAGCGTAATCTTCAACCTGATCTTTGCTGATCTTGCCAAGGCCAAAGTAACGTGCCTGCGGGTGTGCAAAATAGAACCCGCTTACCGATGCCGCGGGCAGCATAGCCAGGCTTTCTGTCAGATGCATATTGGCATTATCCTCAGCCCGCAATAACTCAAATAACGTGGTCTTTTCCGTGTGATCAGGACAGGCAGGATAACCCGGAGCGGGGCGTATGCCCTGGTATTCTTCCTTGATCAACTCTTCGTTACTTAGATTTTCATTTCCGGAATACCCCCAGTATTCTTTACGCACCAGTTCGTGCATCTTTTCGGCAAATGCCTCCGCAAGCCGGTCAGCAAGGGCCTTGGCCATAATGCTGTTGTAATCGTCGTGGTCGCGTTCAAATTCAGCCACCAACTCATCACAACCTAAACCTGTGGTCACCGCAAACCCTCCGAAATAATCAGGAACACCACTTTCTTTGTCGGCAATAAAGTCGGCCAACGCGTAATATGGTTCACCTTTCACCTTTTCGGCTTGCTGACGAAGCGTGTGAATGCGGGTCAGCACCTTATTTCGTTTGTCGTCGGTATAAAGCTCGATATCATCTCCCACACTATTTGCCGGCCAGAAACCGATCACGCCGTTTGCTTTCAGCAATTTTTCGTCAACAATCTGTTTCAGCAATTTTTGCGCATCGTCGAACAGCTTTTTAGCCTCATTACCAACAAACTTATCATTGAATATCTTCGGATAGCTTCCCCTGAGTTCCCAGGTATGAAAAAATGGCGTCCAGTCAATGTAAGGCACCAGTTCCTCCAGCGGAAAGTTTTCAATCACTTTGGTGCCTGTAAAAGCAGGCTTTGGCGCAACATCGCCATCAAGACTGATCACAAATTTACCTTTGCGGGCTTCGCCGAGGCTGACAAAACGCTTGTCGGAACGCTTATTCAGGTGCGCTTCGCGGGCCCGGGAATATTCGTCCTTTATATTCTGAATATAGCTTTCACGTCCTTCCCTGTTCATCAGGCTACTGCAAACGGTAACGCTTCGCGATGCATCCAGCACGTGTATGGCAGGGCCGGAATAATTCGGGGCAACCTTAACAGCGGCGTGGATACGTGATGTTGTCGCTCCGCCTAATATCAGCGGGATGGTAAAGCCTTCACGTTCCATTTCCTTTGCAAAATGCACCATTTCATCCAGCGATGGCGTGATCAGACCACTCAAACCGATAATATCTACTTTCTGTTTTTTGGCTTCTTCGATGATCCTTTGCGCGGGCACCATCACCCCGAGATCAATCACTTCGAAATTGTTGCAGGCCAGCACAACGCCGACAATATTTTTGCCGATATCATGCACGTCGCCTTTAACGGTTGCCATTAATATCTTGCCCGCGTTTGATGTTTCTCCCTCCCCCGCAGGGAGCGATTTCTTTTCTTCCTCAATATATGGCAGCAGGTATGCAACGGCTTTTTTCATCACGCGGGCAGATTTAACCACCTGCGGCAAAAACATTTTACCCGCGCCGAAAAGATCCCCCACGATGTTCATTCCATCCATTAACGGGCCCTCAATTACTTCAAGGGGACGTTTGTATTGAAGTCTTGCTTCTTCCACATCGGCATCAATGTATTCAACGATACCTTTTACCAGCGCATGTGATAAACGCTCCTGTACGGTGCCGTTGCGCCATTCCTCGTTCTTTACAATTTCTTTGCCTTTGCTTTTGATCGTATCTGCAAATTCAACCAGCCGTTCGGTAGCATCCGGACGACGGTTTAACAGTACATCCTCAACCAGTTCGAGTAAGTCTTTGGGTATTTGTTCATAAACCTCCAGCATACCTGCATTTACGATACCCATATCCATCCCCGCTTTGATGGCATGATACAGAAAGGCTGAATGCATGGCCTCGCGAACTACGTTATTACCACGAAATGAGAACGATATGTTACTTACGCCTCCGCTTACTTTGGCCAGTGGCAGATTTTGTTTTATCCACCGAGTAGCTTCTATAAAGTCAACTGCATAATTATTATGCTCTTCCAGACCGGTTGCGACCGTCAAAATATTGGGATCGAATATGATGTCCTGTGGCGGGAAGCCAACTTCATTGACGAGAATATCATACGACCGTTTGCAAATATCGATACGGCGTTGCAGCGTGTCAGCCTGTCCCGTTTCGTCAAACGCCATTACAACCGTCGCCGCGCCATAGCTCATTATTTTACGGGCCTGTTCCTTAAACTTCTCTTCACCTTCCTTTAACGAGATCGAATTTACAACGCCTTTGCCCTGAATGCACTTTAATCCTGCCTCGATCACTGTCCACTTGGACGAGTCAATCATGATCGGCAGTTTAGCAATGTCAGGCTCGGCAGCCACAAGATTCAGGAATTTGACCATCACCGCTTCGGAGTCGATCATTCCCTCATCCATGTTGATATCGATCACCTGTGCCCCGCCTTCAACCTGCTGACGGGCAACAGAAAGCGCTTCTTCATAATTCTCCGCTAAAATCAGCTTTGAGAATTTTGGCGAGCCGGTAATGTTGGTACGTTCGCCAACATTGACAAATATGCTTTCAGGAGTGATGGTTACCGCTTCAAGACCGCTCAAACGTAAAAAGGGTTCCACTTTTGGAAGTACTCTCGGGGAATACCTAGCTGCCTTTTCAGCAATACATTGAATATGCTCGGGCGTGGTGCCGCAACAACCGCCAACAATGTTCACCAATCCTGCCTTCATAAAATCATCCACCTGGTGGGCGGTTTCATGAGCAGTTTCGTCATATTGACCAAATTCGTTAGGCAGGCCGGCGTTAGGGTAAGCCGAGATAAACACAGCAGCCTTTTCGGAAAGCTCCTCAAGGTATGGGCGCATCTCCTTTGCCCCCAAGGCGCAGTTCAGTCCCACCGACAATAAATTGCCATGCTGTACCGAATCCCAGAATGCTTCCACGGTTTGCCCCGATAAGGTACGGCCCGAAGCATCGGTAATGGTGCCTGATATCATTACAGGCGGAAAACTGCGCACTCCTGATTTCGCCCCGGCAGCAGCGGATTTCTTTAACTCATCTTCATAACGTTTAATGGCAAACAAAGCTGCTTTTGCATTTAACGTATCAAATATGGTTTCCACCAGCAACAGGTCAGAGCCCCCGTCAACCAAACCACGCACCTGTTCATAGTAAGCCTCCGCCAGATCGTCAAAAGTAACAGCGCGATACCCCGGATCGTTAACATCCGGCGAGAGTGAGGCGGTACGGTTGGTAGGCCCAACAGCGCCCGCCACAAAGCGTGGTTTTGACGGATTCCTTTTCGTGTATTCGTCGGCGATATCCCGCGCAATACGCGCTCCCTCATAGCTAAGCTCATAGGCCAGCTCTTCCATGTGATAATCCGCCAGCGAAATACGCTGTGTGCTGAAGGTATTCGTTTCTATAATATCAGCCCCTGCGTCGAGATATTCAGCGTGGATTGCCCTGATAATATCAGGCCGGGTCAGATTCAGCAGGTCATTGTTCCCCTTAAGGTCTGAGGAATGCTCACGAAAACGCGCCCCACGGAAATCCTCTTCTGTAAGCTGGTACCGCTGTATCATGGTGCCCATCGCCCCGTCGATCACCAGGATGCGTTTTTCTAATTCTTTTCTTATGTCCATTTTATTGCTCCACCAATTTCCCGATCTATGATATCAACAAGAACAAGGCTGATTTTCCGGCAGGGTCAATCCCCAACGTCTCAACAACCGTTCTCCGGTCAGTGTTATCATAAATTCAAGCTTATCTCGAAAAGTCGGGTGTTATATTGACTTTCGCTTATCTTTCCTGAGGCCATTAGCGGCGGCTCAGGTAGAATGTAGCACCTTGTAAGCACAGGTTGCTAAGACATCGCAGGGTCTAATCCCTCCGTCTTTCTCCATAAGCAGCACAAAGATGAATAATAAAGTAATTACATGCAATAGCTTTTAGTTGCCATAGGATAAGAAAGAAATCCGTAATGCAGGATAAATAAAAATGCCGGTAAGAAGGTGAATAATAATCTATTGCACCTTTTCACCGGCATTTTATAAAGCAATCGTCGGTGTGATTATCGCCTGCTGCCGAAAACACGAAGCATTGACATGAATAAATTGATGAAGGTTGTGTAAAGCACAAAGGCCCCTATGATGACTAATTTCTTTGACTCTGCAGCGCCGTACTCAATACCGGCGCCAATGCGTTTTAGCATTTGCATGTAATATGCAGTAAGGCCAATCATTATGATCATGAACACAAAACTTAAAATATACTGAAGCTGTGAACTTCCTAAAAAGAAGTTGATAATGCTAACCGCTAACGCTCCAAAAAACACAATAATTAATATTGAGCCAAATTTTGACAAATCCATTTGCGTAGTGTATCCGGCAATCGCCATTATAGCAAAGATTGCAGATGCACTTAAAAACACTCCGAATATAGAAGTAGCAGTGTAATAAAGCCCTAAAATACTAAGGCTTACTCCCATAGTGGCAGCATAGGCAATAAATAGTAATAAAGTTGTGCCGTAAGACAAACGATTAATGCCAAAGCTCATTAGCAGCGAAAAAGCAAGCGGCGCAAATACTGCCACGTAACCCAAACCTGTAAATCCGCCTGCAATCGGGTCAACTATCAGGTTCATCAAGTTCTGATTTAGATAAAATCCGAAGGCAACGAATGCGGATATGCCTAAAGCAACAAACATCCAGGTAAATACTTTGGCCAGATATTTTTGTGAGGCATCAGTTTCACTAAGTTGTATTACGTTTTCATAAACGTGTTCTTTATATTCTTCCATTTTTGTTTAAATTATATTCAAATGTAATGATTGAAATGATATTCAACGAGATTTTTTCAACCAATTAACAGACATTATATACTTCTAACAGTTTAATGCCGATTGGCAAAATCCTGCTCCCGTCTTAAGAATAACTCGCACTTTTCAAAAATATTATAAACGGATACCCTGCGGTGTTTTAATTAAGCCGCCTGGTCAGTTGTTCCTCTACCCGTTTAAAAACCTGGATAGGTTTTAATGTCCGCCAGTTCAGATCGTCGAGCGCCCCTCCGAAATTGATATAATAGTCAATATTATTTCGTTTGAACTCCTCAATCACGTGTTCGCGAAAATTTATCCCCGCTATCCAGCCGTCTTCTACGTCCTGAAACCATTCCTCATAATAACAGTCGTCAGATGAATGGAAGTTGAGGATATTTTCACCGATCAGGATAAAATGATTGATGCCGTTATCTATCATGAGCTCAATAATCTCACGTTTTAACAGCATAATATCGTTGTTGATGGCGTCGTTCCACTCCCCGATAAATTCAATGATGGTGTAGCCTTTTTCGTAATCAGCATACAATACCTTCATATACAAAGTATTCGAGCCGAACGAATCCCACTGTGGATGCAACAGGTAATTATACACTTGTTTATCAAACTCGAATTCGTTGTATTGAGTGGCGTAAAACGGTGAAAATTCATCTTCAGATGCCACATAATCATCACGCCATTTATAATATGGTTCTATCTCGTGCATGTTTAATCTTTTCCCTTAATGCGGTTTTAGTCTCTATTAAGCAGCTAAAGCCACAGATCAATCTCTCAATTATTATAACTTTCCACCGCCTTACGCACGCTTCCGTATTTCCTGAGCAAGCCGGATGCGGTCTGCTCATCCAATCCTGTTTCTTTCATGACCATCCGGGTTCCCCTCTCAATAAGTTTATCATTGCTCAGCTGCATATCCACCATTTTATTTCCTTTCACCCTTCCCAACTGTATCATCACACTTGTGCTCAGCATGTTCAAAACCAATTTTTGAGCTGTCCCGGCCTTCATCCGGGTAGAACCCGTCAAAAATTCAGGCCCAGTAACTACTTCTACCGGATATCTGGAAACTTCGGCTACAGGGCTACCTGTGTTACACACAATACATCCTGTAACTATATTGTTTTCGTTTGCTTTTTTTAAACCACCGACAACGTAAGGGGTAGTGCCGGAAGCTGCTATCCCAACCAGTACATCCTTTTTGTTGATATCGTAAGCCTGCAGATCGGCCCAGGCTTGTTCGGTATCATCCTCTGCAAACTCTACAGCTTTCCGGATAGCGCCGTCTCCTCCTGCGATAATACCAACCACCCAGTCAAAGGGTACCCCGAAAGTCGGCGGGCATTCTGATGCATCCACTACCCCAAGTCTGCCACTCGTTCCGGCACCGATATAAAACAATCTTCCCCCTTCTTTCATTTTTTCTGCTGTAATTGCCGACAACTGCTCAATTTGCAGGAACGCTTTTGCGACGGCTAAAGGCACAGTCTGATCTTCTTGATTTATGCTTTTCAGTATTTCCGCGACCGGCATTTTCTCCAGGTCATTGTAGTTGGAATCTCTTTCTGTCGTTCTTTCCATCAGGGCAAAATTGAACATTTTTTTTGACAGATACCGGCGGGACATTTTTTTAATTAAAAGGTTACAATAGGGGAATATAAGCGTCAGCTGTTTAAAGTCGCAGCCGGAAACGCGCCCTTAAAACTATTTGTTTAACTTTGTTTTATAACATAATGAAAAGAGCAGCGGGTATAATTTTCAGGACTTTATTATTGATTCTGCTCGGCATTGCTATCGGGCTATTTGTAAGCGACCACAGCCTGATGAATCAGAGCCTCGGATTTTCCTTACATGATAACGACAAGATCACAAAGGTGCTGACCCTGGTGAAGGAAAATTATGTCGATTCGGTAAATGTTGATAGCGTAGAGGGTGTAACCATCAACAATCTGCTCCAAAACCTCGATCCTCATTCACTGTATCTCCCCGAACAAAAAGCCACGTCCCTAAATGAAGGACTGGCTGGGGGCTTTACCGGAATAGGGCTTGAGTATTTGTTATTACGCGATACTCTTGTGGTAACACAGGTTTATCCCGATGGACCGGCGGATAACGCGGGGTTACAGAGCGGAGACCGTATTATCAAAGTAAATGGTCAGACGTTTTCTGGCACACGCCTCACTATAAAAAAGGTGAATCAAATCCTGCGCAACCGCAAGGACGCTGTACTTCTTCTTACTGTAATGCCGCCAAATAGTTCTGATAAAAAACAACTTAGCTTAAAAAGAGGACGGGTGAACACCAGCAGCATTGATGCCTCCTACATGGCTGCACCCGGCATTGGTTATATCAAGATCAGCAAGTTCGCACTGACAACAGACGCTGACTTTCGCATCGCTATTGCCAAACTAAAAACCGAGGGCCTTAAAAAGCTTATCCTTGACCTTCGTGAAAATGGCGGTGGATATTTGAACACCGCAACCGCACTGGCTGATGAATTTCTGACGAAAGGTAAACTGATCGTTTATACTCAGGGTGTACACGAAGCAAGGCGGGACTATTTCGCAACCGATTCCGGCGAATTTGAAAACGGAAAGCTGGCTGTTCTGATCGATGAATATTCTGCATCTGCCAGCGAAATCCTTGCTGGAGCCTTGCAAGACCTTGACCGCGCAGTAATTGTCGGCCGTCGTTCATTTGGCAAAGGTCTGGTACAGCAACAATTTTCATTTGGTGATGGTTCGGCTGTTAACCTGACCATTGCCCGGTATTACACCCCATCCGGCAGATCAATTCAGAAATCATACAAAGAAGGCGTAGAAAGCTATCATAATGAAATAGCGGATCGTGTTCGTAAAGGCGAACTATTTTCGGCACAAAACAACTATGACGACAGCATTTTTAGGCGATCGTCGCCTTATCATACCGCTGACGGGCGCAAAGTTTTCAGCGGCGGCGGCATCATGCCGGATATTTTTGTTCCTGTTGATACAACCGGAGACACCTACCTTGTTGAGCAACTCAGTGAAAAACGGCTTTTTACTGCTTATACCATCGACAAACTACAGCCAATACTCAAAAAATACGGCTCAGCAGAAGATTTTGTCAAAAATTTTACTGTGACGGATGACGAGCTTGATAAATTTATCCTTTATGCATCCGGCACCCTGAAAGAGATAGATTCGCGGGACATAGTTGCATCCCGACAAAATATCAAGGACTTGCTAAAGGCCCGTGCAGCGCGCTTCAAATGGGGCGCTAACGCCTATTTTGAAGCAATAAACACCGACGATACTACGCTTAAAAAGGCTATAGAGGCAGTAAATTAAGCTATTGGTACAGGAGGATGCATTACTTCTGCCTGAACCAAACCTGTATCGGAGCGCCGTTAAAATCAAAGTTTTCCCGAAGTTTATTTTCGATAAAGCGATAATAAGGCTCCTTAATATACTGGGGCAGGTTACAAAAAAACGCGAACATCGGCGATGAGCCTGCAATCTGCGTAATATATTTTATCTTAACATACTTACCCTTAATGGACGGCGGTGGATAAGCCTCAATAATTGGCAGCATAACCTCGTTGAGCTTTGACGTGGATACCTTTCTCACCTTATTTTCATACACCTTATTGGCAACATCAATAACTTTGAGAACACGCTGCTTTTCAGTTACCGACGTAAATACGATCGGCACATCCGTAAAGGGGGCTATTTTATCTTTGATCTGCTCTTCAAACACCTTAACGGTTTTACTGTTTTTTTCGATCAGATCCCACTTATTGACAACAATGACCAACCCTTTCTTGTTCTTTTCCGCCAGATGAAAAATATTGATATCCTGCGACTCAAAGCCTTCAACAGCGTCGATCATCAGGATCACGACATCCGCTTCCTCAAGCGCCTTGATGGTGCGCATCACCGAATAAAATTCGATATTCTCCTTTACCCTGGTCTTTTTCCGAAGGCCGGCAGTATCGATCAGCATAAAATCGTGACCGTATTGATTATAATGAATATGGATTGAATCGCGGGTGGTGCCGGCTATAGGCGTAACGATATTTCGTTCCTTCCCGATCAACGAATTGATGATCGATGATTTTCCAACATTCGGTCTGCCTACAATGGCATACTTCGGCAGCTGATTATCTTCAAGCGGATCATCATCAAAATGCTTGATTACTTCATCAAGCAATTCCCCGGTACCCGAACCGGTCATCGACGAGATATTATAAAGATCGCCAAGACCCAGGCTGTAAAACACCATTGAATCGGCCAGCAGATTAGTATTATCCAGCTTATTAACCACTACAAATACAGGCTTTTTGCTCCTGCGCAGCAGGTTGGCTATTTCGTCATCAAGATCGGTGATCCCTGTCGTAACATCCACCATAAACAAGATCACCGTAGCCTCTTCAATGGCAATAACGACCTGTTCGCGGATGGCGGCTTCAAAAACATCGGCCGAATTCGCCACATAGCCTCCCGTATCCACTACGGTAAATTTACGACCCACCCATTCCGAAACACCGTAATGCCTGTCACGGGTTACCCCGCTGAAATCGTCAACAATGGCCTTACGGCTTTCGGTTAACCGGTTATATAAGGTTGATTTACCTACGTTGGGTCTGCCAACTATGGCTACAATATTACTCATGCTGATCTAAAGATTTTTTGATTCAAGGGTACGAAAACCCCATAAACCGCTACAAATTTACAAACACGGTGCATAAAGTTTACCGTCCCTCTCCGGGTTTGCTAACTTTCGTATCCGAATTTTTTAAGATAATTTTTTTTACTGCGCCAGTCAGGGATAACCTTAACAAACATCTCCAGGAAAATCTTGCGCTGGAAAAATTCTTCCATATCCCGACGGGCATAAATGCCCACGGTCTTCAACATCTCCCCACCCTTTCCTATAATGATATTCTTTTGAGAATCACGTTCTACGATTATTTCTGCACTGATCCGGTACAATTTTTCTCCTTCCAGGAAGGCAGTTACAATAACTTCCGTGCTGTAAGGTATTTCCTTTTTGTATTGCTTCAGTATCTGCGCCCTGATCATTTCCGACGCAAAAAACCGATCATTTCTGTCAGTTAATGCATCCTTGTCATAATAGGCCGGATGTTCCGGCAGGTTATCGATAACAAAATTCATCACCGACTCAATATTGTGGCTATGCAATGCTGAAATTGCAAAAACAACTTTCGGACTAAGTTTTTCTTCCCAGAATTTAACTTTATTTTTTACTGTATCCTCGTCGCTCTGATCTATTTTGTTAATCAGCACAGCCAATGGCGCCAGCGAACCCTCAAGTTTTTTAAGTACATCAGCCTCATCAAACTCTTCATAGATATCCGTAACCAATAAGATCAGGTCGGCGTCCACTATAGAACCATCTACCTGGTGCATCATACTTTCGTGCAAAGCATAGTGAGGTTTTATCACACCAGGCGTATCCGAAAACACGATCTGGTAGTCGGCGTTATTGACAATCCCTAAAATCCTGTGCCGCGTCGTCTGCGCCTTAGGTGTTATGATCGACATTTTTTCGCCAACCAGCGCATTCATCAGGGTTGATTTACCTGCGTTGGGCTTGCCAATGATACTTACGAAACCTGCCTTATGGGCCATAAAAAAATTTAAATATTATTTGGACTACAAAGAAACGAATTATATCTTTGCAGTCCCAATTAAAAATAAGGATTTCGCCAGAACGATGGTAATTTTTAATTAATTGGTCAGATAGTGCGGGATGGAGCAGTTGGTAGCTCGTCGGGCTCATAACCCGAAGGTCGTAGGTTCGAGTCCTGCTCCCGCTACCTCAACACAAAGAAAGGCCTTTTAGAGAAATCTGAGAGGCTTTTTTGTTGGGATATAATGATGAAAAAGATACACAATGGATATTCAGGATGCCTTGACCAGGGCATTCCGTGCGCTTTTAGAATCGATTTGTATCGGCTGTAAAAAAAGATCAAATCAACCTTCAATATGTTAAAATGATCAAAGTGTAACGGGATTGCCTGTCCGGCACTCAAGAATAGGGTGGTCAATGGCTCCTTATTCTCCACCTACTGCCCTGTTCCCTTTTACAAAAATCAATAGGGCAACCAGATAAGATCCTCAGATAAATACAGATATTTCCGGTATATTCATAGCTATGGGCAACATTATTTTCAAGATCAGTTTCAAGCCATCTCATGAATTTTGCTTATGAGATGGCTTTTTGCTTTTGTTCAGGCGAAATCAGGCCGTTTATCGACGGGCTGACTAAACGGTATTCATATCAAAAGGTAATTTTCTGATCCTTTTACCGGTCAGGTCAAAGATAGCGGAGGTTAATGCCGGCGCAAAAGGAGGAAGCCCGGGCTCACCTACGCCACCGGCGTTCTCGTCGTTGTTCATGATATAAACATCCACGTTGGGCATCTCATTTATCCTCGGCATTATATAATTGTAAAAATTCCGCTGTTCAACCAGTCCGTCCTTAAAGGTTATTTCGTGCTTGGCAGCAGCCCCAAAGGCCATTAAGATGGCCCCCTCTACCTGGGCTTTGATGATATCAGGGTTTACATACCACCCACAATCCACCACTGCCCAAACATGATCTATGCCGACTTTGCCATCTCCTTTCCTGGATACCTTAACGATCTGACCCACTGTTGTGCCAAAGCATTCTGTTATTGCTGTTCCAAACCCGTCACCCTTTTTTCTCCCCTTCCAACCGGAGACCTCCTCCATCCTATCGATAAGCTTTTGCTCCCGATCCTCCTTCAGATAAGCCCTCCTGAAATCAAGAGGATCATTGCCCGCCAGATCAGCCAGCTCATTCAGGAAACTTTCATAAGCAAAGGCATTGGTTGATGCATAAACCGATCGCCACCACACGTTTGGAACAGGTGTCTCGAACGGCACATCCCAAAAACTGATATTACTGATGCTTTTATAATAAGGAGCCAGAAATCCTTCTGCGATGCTCCCGTTAGCACGATCTTTCGGAGCCCCCATCCAGTGATAGATATTCTGCCCCGCGGCCTTAAATTTTAATGCGCTAAGCTGTCCGTTCACAACAGCCCCCTGACACCTGTAAGATATTCCCGCACGATACGGTCCCTGCGTCATATCATCTTCCCTGGTCCACACAACCTGAACGGGCGCTCCCATTTCTTTAGAGATCAGGCATGCCTCATGCGGATAATCCATAAACGCCTTTCGCCCAAAGCCGCCGCCTAAAAACGTGGTATTGATTATCACCTTCTCCCTGTCTAACTTAAACTGAGCGCACACGTAATCCTGCACCCACTCGGGGGCCTGTATAGGTCCCCAAATCTCCAGCTTATCAGGTTGGTAAAACGCTACACAGTTAAGCGGCTCCATTGCGCTGTGCGACTGGTAAGGCGTTTCGTAAATCAGGTCCAGCTTTTGTGCGGCAGATGACAACACGCTGTCCGGGTCGCCCTGTTTTCTGGCAGAAAGCCCCTCCTGCGTTTTTAATATTTCGCGCTGCTGCTGATAAATACCGGCAGTGTCAACATGCTCAAACCCGCTGTCATCCCATTCAATGCTAAGCGCTTTCCGGCCCTGTATAGCCGCCCAGGTATTCTCTGCAACTACGGCTACTCCATCCCTGAATGTCTGGAAAACCCCGGTCTGGATTTTGAATACTTTCTTTACGCCCGGCACTTTAAGCGCGGCTGCAGCATCAAAACTTTTAAGTTTACCCCTTAACCTTGGGTTACGTTCAACAACAGCATAAAGCATTCCCGGCAATTTGAAATCCAGGCCAAATACTGCCGAGCCATTGGTCTTTAAAGGCGTGTCCTGTCTTTTCAGTGGCTTACCGATCAGCTTATATTCTGAGCGTTTTTTGAGTGTGATATTTTTGGGCGCTTCTAATTTGGAAGCGACCTCAACCAGTTCTCCATATTGTAATTTTCTGCCGGAGGGTCGATGGATCACATATCCCGATTCTGCGTAACATTCATCCGCAGGAACGTTCCACTTTGCAATGGCGGCTGCTATCAGCATTTCACGGGCGGTGGCGCCTAACTTAAGCAGGTTTTTGTATGACCCGCGAATGGTTGAACTACCGCCCGTAACCTGGTTGCCATATTTTTTACGATCACCTGGTGCAAAACGAATATTGATCTTATCCAGATCAACTTCCAGTTCTTCCGCAATTATCTGTGGAATACTCTGATACACCCCCTGCCCCATCTCTGCCCGGTGACTAAAAATCGTCACCTTACCACTCGTATCAATATGAACCCAGGCGTTTAACTCTATATCATTTATATCAGCTGGGTTTGATACCGTCAGTTTTGCGTCCTCAGCATTGGACGGAAAATACAACCCTACAAAAAGAGCTGTGCCGGTGAGTCCCGCTGTCCGTAAGAAATTTCTTCTGGAAATATTCGTAGTACCCATAATGATAGATTTAATCGTTCATCAACATCTTATTTTCCTTTCGGCGCATAAGCTCCGGTGGTTAGCCAGGTTATCCAGGCTTTTTTGAAATCGGCATGGCTCATCGGCGGAAGCGTGCGACCTTCGCCCGGATTCCACGCAGCAAGGACCAACCCGTCATCGGCATGTGCAATCAACTTTTTAATATCCTTGTTGCCGTTTGTCTTGGGATCAATAAGCTGTTTAGCCAGTTGATGAGGTGTTTTGCCCTGAAACACCATTTTCATATCGGCCGGGGGAAGATGCCAGTTGGGGTTTCCCGGCGGCGTATGCAGACCGGGCGTATTGGTAGCCTGATGGCAATTCGAGCACTTCATTGCATACAAACCTTTGCCGTCAATACCCCGCCGTGGAAACATGGTATGTAGATGGCTGTCGTCACCTTGCAGCGGAACATCTCCGGCCGGATGACAATTCATACAACGGGCACTCATTAAAACCTTATAAACCTGTTTAAAAGCTTTGACCGAGGTGATACTGTCTTTTTTTATAATCATTGAGGAAGAAACCGGTGCAGCAGTGCCTGTATCTCCCTTGATGGTAAATGCCATAACGCCGACTATTAAAAGCAATGCGCTGATGACCGCTAAAGCCCTTGGGAAACGTTTTTTTGGTGGTGAAATGATCTGATATTTCATTTGCTGGCACCCTCCTTTCCCTGTAATTCGGCTGCTAAATGTATTGCTTTGCGGATACGCTGATAGGTACCGCAGCGACAGATATTACCCGCCATGGCAGCATCAATATCTGAATCGTCCGGATTTGGATTTTCGCGCAGCAGAACCGCAGCAGACATGATCTGCCCGGAATGACAATAGCCGCATTGCGGGACACTTTCTTCATTCCATGCTAACTGAACAGGGTGATCGTTATTTTTCGATAACCCTTCGATCGTAACAATTTGCCGACCCTCAGCACGACTTAGCCTGGTAACGCACGAACGCACCGCCTCGCCGTCTAAATGTATCGTACAGGCGCCACATTGCGCGACTCCGCACCCGTATTTTGTGCCGGTCAACCCGATAATATCCCTGATAACCCAAAGGAGCGGCATATTGGGATCTGCATTTATCTGATGCTTTTCCCCGTTTACTGTAATTGTGGTCATAAAGCTCGTTTATAATTAGTTTAATTCATGATTAAAAATGTTCCGGATCTCACTCCGGAACACCGTTACCCTGGGGCAATCAACTAAATCACCAATCTCATGCTGGTGATGCTCTACCACTTGACGTGCAAATTATATTAATTGCAGCGACAGTGTCTCTGATTATAATTGGTCATTTAGTTTAAAGAACGATATTCCAACGGTGAGTGCCCTACCTTTTGTTTAAAAAGCCTTGCGAAATGCTGCGGGTATTTAAATCCGAGGTCGTATGCGATCTGACTTACCGTCTTATCGGAATCGAATATCTTTTCCTTTGCAACATCTATCAGTTTAGCTTGAATATACTCTAATGCAGTCTTACCGGTTTCCTTTTTTACGAGGTCGCCAAAATAATTAGGGGATAAATGAAGTTGATCGGCACAATAGGTCACCGAAGGCAGCCCGACCGTTTGCGGCTTATCAGATTCAAAATATGAATTTAATAACTGTTCAAACTTTTCGAGGATCCCGAGATGCACATTGTCGCGCGTAATGAATTGCCGGTCGTAGAAGCGGACGCAATAGTCAAGCAGCAACTCAATATTTGCCACGATCAGCCGCTTGCTGTGCTTGTCAATAGCCCGTTCAAGTTCGTAGTCTATTTTTGAGAAACAGTCTAAAACGATCTCTCTTTCACGTCCTGATAAATGTAAAGCTTCATTTGACTGATAGCCGAAGAAGTTGTAGTCGCCAATCTGACGCCCCAGCGGAGTGCCGTGTATAAGATCGGGATGAAAAACAAGGCCATGACCTTTGGGCTGATAGAATTCGCCATTGCTGTTTACGCCCGCGACCTGTCCGGGCGCCATAAACACTAATGTCCCTTCCTGATAGTCATAGGTGTTCCGCCCATAAACCATATCACCACATTTGACGTCCTTTAAAAAGATGGAATAGAAGCCGAAATACATGCGATGCCCCTGGCGCGGCGCTGCCTTTGAAAAATCAACTATGCTAATCAGCGGATGTTTGGTGACGTTATTGTTAAATACGTTGTATTCACTGATCGCATTAAACCTAAGCATCGTGTCTATATCCCTTGATTCTATAATCAAAATTATCATTTTATTTTTTTTACGGTAACGGAGCCCTTGACAACCAGTAAAATTGGTATAAACATCCGTATTCTATATACTATCCTATTATAAAGGAGATCATTTTTTAATACAAAAAGAGTCTGATCAAAAAACCGGCAGCGTTGGTAATAAACTTAGCAGCGTTCGGGGCTGATTGCTTTTTAGTTCAATAAAATAAACATATCCTGAATATTCCTATATTTAACTTAACTTTTGATCCCTGTATCCCACCATGCCTGAACCTTTAAACAAATACCGCATAGCGCTTATTACCTGTTTTTTTGGCGAGGCGCCTTGGTATCTCGACTTTTATTTGAAATCATGCGCGTTCAATCCTTCGGTTGATTTCATCATAGCGGGAGATATCCAGCTGCCTCCTGATTTACCTTCAAATATCAGTTACCGGCCTATGCTGCTTGAAGAATTCGGACGACTTGCCTCCGAAAAACTTTCAATGAACGTAAATGTGCAGGAACCTTATAAGCTATGTGATCTGAAGCCCGCATACGGGGTAATATTTGATGACTGGCTGACAGGCTATGACTTCTGGGGACACGGCGATCTGGATGTGATTTTTGGCGACATAAGGGGCTTTATTACGGACGATATTCTGGGTAAATATGAGGTTATTTGTGTACGGGAAGAGTACGTAACGGGCTTTTTTACCTTGTTTAAAAACTGCCGACCGATCAGCGAACTGTTTAAGCTGAGCAAAGACCATGTGAAGGTTTTTACCAACCCGGAACATTACTGTTTTGACGAGTGCAATTTCGCATGGATCCAGCTGATGAACGGACTATCGATATTCGACATCAATACCACTATCGAGAGCATGACTCACGTAATAAAACGAATGGCCGCCGACGGTGAAATTAATGCGTATTTTAATTTTATTGTAATTGAAGGGCAGTGCGGAGAAATGGAATGGAACAATGGTCAGTTATTTTACGCCGGAAAATTCGAGGCTATATTATATCATCTGATCAAGTTTAAAAATCAGCCGGATCTGATCATTCCAAACTGGGGCGAAATACCAGACGTGTTTTTTATCGAACGTAACTACTTTTTAAAAAATGCGCCTGATTCACCAGAGGGTGAACATGAAACGATGCAATTACTCAGCGGAAGAATGGGTTCTGCGCCTAATTGAATTTTGACAGGTAGAAACAGGCTTAGATACAATTGTGTAAAGGAATTTTCGGTACCGTATGCCAAAATTGTAAAAAAAGGGGCCGTAGGGCCCCGTTTTCTAACTGCACTGTCCCCAGTGGTTGCACAAACTGTTGGCATCCCACTGTGCACCTGTTGCGCCGTAACCTGCACAATATGATGCGCAATTGGTTTGCCCAATACCACCTGACCAGCTGTGTGTACAGTCGAGATAGCCGTATGTGCCGCCAACACAACAGCACACATTGTAACCACCGGAGATTTTCTTCATCTCCTCATTAGTCAGCATTTCCTTGACGCTGCCTAATTTTAGAATCACTTTTTTCATAAAAAAGATTAAAATTGGTTATGCCGCTATTATTCGGGTTTGGCTTTCCTTATCCTGTTTTACTTAAGACAGGCAACTTATCAGGAAAAAATATTGAAGGAGTAACAGAATAGTTTAAAATCGCAGATATAAGGTATTAGGGTTTATTTTGCGGCATTGGCACCGCCACGGCTTCAGCAATCGCTTATGCGGTTATCAAGAACAATTTCAGACAAGATATTTCAGGTCCTCTATACGATAACTGTCCGGGAGCTGGTGGCCATTGACGATGACCAGCGGCGTAAAACGCACGTCGGATGTTTCGCACCATCTGCTTTGTTTTTCCAGCACGTCATCGCAAAGCGCTGACCGAAGGTCGGCAGGATATTTTTTTGCCCAGGAAGCATAGTCTTTTTTACTTTGTTTGTACCAGTCATTCAGTGCCTTTTTGATCAGTGCGGCATCACCCCTGTTGTTCACCGCAATGAGATGCCGGGCAGCTTCCTGGCTTTGGGGCGTATTGGTTAAAATGACGCGAACTTGCAGGTCGTCCGAAACCGACAACCACTCTTCAAGCTCTTTATGTGTTTTTGCGCACGGTCCGCAATAAGGGTTGGAAACCAAAGTGACTATATTTTTTGATGCCGGATTGCCTAAAATAATAGCAAAATCCTGCTCAGGAACAGGGTAAGCGGGCTGCTCTGATAAAACCTTTTTGAATAGTTCGTCATTGTGTTTAAATTTCATCAGGGTTTTCCTTGCTGATAAAAGCTCGGTTGAGTTTTTAAGCAGGGGCTTTAATATGCTCCATGCCGCTACCGGAGTGACCAAACAGACAGACAACTGGTAGATAGTAGTCATGCTGAACTGCGACAATGGATTGGCAAGATGACTGAAATTTGCAAAAAACTCCAACAGCAGCACCAGTTGAACGGTACAGCATAGCACGCACCATTTCTTTGCCACAAATGCCTGATAACTTAAAGAGTATATTGTATAAGGAAGGCAGAGCATACTTAATAAAGCGATCGTTTCTGGCACACCTGGGGTGCGGTTACAGAATAACAATAAAAGCAACGTGGAGCTAAAGTAAAGCATACCGATCTCCGACCAGGATAGCCAGGAAAATAAGCGTGAAGCCCTTGAGGTAAGTATATCATCGCAGTCTGCATGTTTTCCTTCAAAACAAAAAGTTTTGGCCAGGGAGTTATCTTTTTGCAACATCCTGGTAACCAACAATACCGCGGCGCCCAAACCAACACATTTCAATAAGAGGTGGTACAAGCCAAAGCCCGTCGCTGTGTTGTCCCCAATAAAAAAACCAGCCAGCATTACCAAACCGCTCAGGATAAGAAACGGATTTTTGAAGCTTTCCAAAATTTCCTTTTTCCGGTTGCCTTTGTAATTTATTTCTCCCGCGTCGGCACCCGGCTCGATGATAAGCGCGGCGCCGTTATAAAGTTTATTAAAGTGGTTGCGGTCGATAATTTTGTTTTTGTAATTCTCATTGCTGATAACCACCTGTTTATCGTCCAGGTTTTTGACAAAAACGAACTCATATTCTTTAATACCCTTATTGACAAATGCAATAAAGGGACAAAATTCAGCGTCAAGCTCATCAGCATCCAAATGATATGCCGCATTGGTAATGTTCCATTTCGTCAGCGCATCGCTGATGCCAAACAATGTCTCGTTATGGGGACTTTCGCTTAGTTCTTTGATAATGGTACTTTTTGTTACGGGAATTTTATGGCTGACGACGAGACACCAAATGGTTTCAATGGCATTCTGTTTCATAGTGATAGGTTTGGATTGGTGATTTAAAATTAGAGATATTTTCCGTCTTACCAAATAATTTTTAAGAAATTTTTACCTGTAATTTAATCAACGGGCATATTTTTTAAGGATTAATTGCCTTTTTTAATGTATTAATTAACCTTCCGACCAATGAAATGTCGTCAGAAACGATATCAGATTCTGCGGATAAACCACTTTTCAATATGATGCTTTTGTTGTAGGTATGTTTAAAGGATACCCTCGCCACAAAGACACTGTCATTATAAGGCAGATTGCCGATGCTGTCGATAACGCCGTTGATGATCCCAAAATCTTCGTACCGGTAACTTGCCAGCTTAATCAAAACGTGCTGTCCCTTTTTTACTTTCCCGGCTTCGCTTTGGGGTATGGCCGCCTCTCCGTAAAATCCCCCCCGGTCATTGCTTACATATAATAACGGCTGTCCGGCACTAACCTGCTGCCCTTCATTTAAAAGGCCTATCAGGGATACTACGCCGTTCTGCCCTGCCATAGCTACGAATCGCTTTTTCCAGTCGTCAGTGTAAGCGATCATCATATTCAGGCTGTTAATCAACGAGGCCCTGCAATGGTCGCAACCGGACGATACCTGCGCAAAATAGGACGCATCTTTATGAAAGAGAAAGCGGAAACTTTTTTCCACCTGCTCCATCATTACAAGCTGTTTCTTACGCGGCTCGGTTATATCGCGGGAGATTTCCGATTTCAGATCATCCAATTCTTTTGAGAGCCTTAATACATCCTCATGGCTTAAAGGCGCTTCAATAAAAGCCACAGGGTCGCCTTTTTTCACACGCTGATTATTTCCGGCGAGCAGCCTGATCAGCCTGCCACTTGTACCGGCACGTACCGGGCCGCCTGATCCGGCAGCGTAAATCACCATGCGGGTTTTTATCAGGTCAGGGTAATGAATGATAAAAGTCAGGCTTGCCAGTATTGACAACACTACGACGAACATCGTGATGCCCCACTTGATTATCCATGCCGGTGGTTTTTTTAAGATATCCTCGGTTTCTTCGCTGTGCAGCGCCAGTTTGTTTTCTTCCATAATTATAACCCCAACTCCAGTTGGTTCTTTATCAAATTATAATATTCACCCTTTTTATGTGTTAAATGCTGATGTGTGCCCTGTTCAACTATTCTTCCCTTATTGAGTACAACGATATTATCGGCATTTTTTACCGTACTTAACCGATGCGCGACAACCACCACGGTTTTTCCTTTTAAAAATTCATTCAAGTTACCGATGATCACCTTTTCGTTATTAGCATCCAATGCGTTGGTCGCTTCATCAAAAAATATGTATTCGGGATCTTTATAAACTGCCCTTGCGATCAAGACCCTTTGTTTCTGACCCTGACTTAACCCGGTACCGCCCGCACCGATCTTAGAATTAAGGCCATAAGGCAACGATTCAATAACATCCTGGATATTGGCTATCTGGATGGCCGTTTTTAACTTTTCAGGATCAGGTTCTTCTTCACTGATGGCGATGTTATTGGCGATGGTGTCGGTAAACAGGTAGCCGTCCTGCATTACAATACTGCATTGGCTGCGCCACAACCTGTGTCTGAGGTCATTAAGCCTGTCTGTACCAATGCGTATTTCGCCGAATTCAGGTTCATAAAATCTCAGCAATAATTTCAATATAGTGGTCTTGCCGCTGCCACTCATCCCCACGATAGCGGTGGTCTTCCCCTGCGGAATATGCAAATCGATATTGTGCAACACCGGTTCGTTGCCCGCACCTGGATATCTGAAAGTCAGGTTATTGATCGAGATGCTTCTGTCATCCGGCATTGTGCTGGTGTACAATTTACCTTCCGGTTCCTCATCACTCAACTGATGAATTTCGTTCAAACGCTCCACACTTATTTTGGCATCCTGGTAGCTTTTTATAAAATTCAGAACCTGCTCTACCGGTCCGTTCAACTGCCCGATGATATATTGTATGGCAACCATAGCGCCGAGCGTTAAATGGCCGTCGATAACCGCTTTGGCACTTAAATACGTGATAAGGATATTCTTTCCCTGGTTGATAAAAACGGCGCCCGCCTGTTGATATTGATTAAGCGCCAGCGACTTGATGTTGAATCTGAACAACCTGGCCTGAATACGCTCCCATGACCAGCGTTTCCTAATCTCCGAATTGTTCAGTTTGATCTCCTGCATCCCGAAGACGAGTTCAATAATATTATCCTGGTTCATGGAGTTATTGGAAAACTGCTTGTAATCAAGCTCTCGCCGCTTTTTCAGGAAAATTATTATCCAACAGATATAAATGACTGTAGATATCGCAAAAACAGAAAAGATGACAGCATTATATATGGCGATGACCACCGCGAACACTACAAAGTTGACCGATGAGAAAACAATACTAAGGGTTGACCCCGTCAGGAATGATTCGATTCTTTTTTCGTCGCTGATCCGTTGCATCAGATCCCCCGTGGTTTTGGTATCAAAGAAGCTCATCGGCAACTTCATTAACTTGATGAGCAGGTCGGTAATGATCGACAGGTTTATCCTGGTGCTGATATGCAGCATTATCCATGATTTGATAAAGTCCATCCCCGTACTGCCGATGAATATCATCACCTGGGCAATGAGAATAAGCTGAATGAAACTGAGGTTATGATTATTGATGCCTAAATCGACGATAGACTGGGTCAGAAATGGTGCAATCAGTTGCAATATGGTGCCCATAGCCAGCGCAATTACCATTTGGGTAAGTAAGCTTTTATAAGCCCAAAGGTACCGCGTGATAAACGACCAGCTGAGTTCGCTGGTCGGGTCATCTTCCATGTTATAAAAACGCGGGGTCGTGTTGATAAATAACGCGACGCCATCGCTGTATTCAGCGGAGGCCATCCAGTTATTTGCAAATTCCTTTTCAGTCAGTGTGAAAAGTCCGACCGCAGGATCGGCTATGTAAAAAATGTCATTTTTTACCTTATATAAGATCACGAAATGATTCTGGCGCCAGTGAAGAATACAAGGCAGCTCCAATTCCTTCATTTGCGCGACATCTGCTTTGAATCCGATCGAATGTAACCCCAGCTTTTCGGCGGCCTCGCTGATATCCAGAAAAGTTACCCCGCCTTTGGTGATCTGGCAAAGAGTACGCAGTTTCTGGATGCTGAATGTACGGCCGAAATGCTTCGCGATCATTTTTAAACAGGTAGGGCCGCAATCGACTTCATCCCGTTGCTTATAGAATTGAAACTTTTTCAAATTAACAACGATTATTATTGAGCTTATCTGTTAAATACATTGATATATGACAAGGCGCCTTTCAGGTACAAAAAGCTATAACTTCCGGCACCATCCTAATCAAGCCCAAGGGCCATCTTCAATTTAAATTTCAGCAACTGCGATTTGTATTTAAAGTACGATCCGTGCTCCCACTTATACCTGTAATAAAATTCCGGCAACTTTGTAAGTTTCTTTTTAGCA
This sequence comes from Mucilaginibacter sp., assembly GCA_035547875.1. Classification (GTDB taxonomy): domain Bacteria; phylum Bacteroidota; class Bacteroidia; order Sphingobacteriales; family Sphingobacteriaceae; genus Mucilaginibacter. The sequence goes on from DASZTX010000057.1 coordinate 252,107, forward strand.
GCATTGTCAAGGGTTTTTAAGGAACTGCTGCCCAAATGTGTAACGAACGAGGACGAAACAAGACAATTTTTGACATTGTGTTTAATAATGGTCTGGCAATAATCGTCGTCGAAATACCAAAAAAGGATTTTTTCATCCAATGGACCGATAATGTCGAAAATTTCCCGTTTCAGAAAAATACACCAGGGGCTGAGGATATCCATATATCCTTCCAAAGGCGGCTGGAATTTGGATAGCCCTTCGTCATAGTGAAAGTTATCGTCATAAGCCGATGCACTTAACATGGCCGGATCATTGTCCATCGCCCTGATAATTTCGCCAGCCCAATGTTTATGAAAAATCAGATCGTTGTTACAAAGGCATACGTACGGAGATGAGGTAGCTTTGATACCTATATTCATAAACTTTCCATAGCCAAATTTCGTCGCAGGGTATATTGTTTTAGTTCCGGGGTATTGATAAGGATGCAACGATTGCTCGGACTCTATAACCACAACATTAAATTTTATTTTTTCCGGGTCTTCCGATGCCAGCAAACTTGCTATTGCATTGCGTGTGGTCGCCTGCAAGGCCTCAGTCTTGCCAAAACTTAATATAATGATATCGACACAGGCTAACATTTGGATAAGGTTGGTTTATTGTTACCGCAGCGCGAAAAGCTGGCTAACTTCAATCAATATTGCTTTTGATTTAATGCAATTTATTAAAAATTAATAAAATCTAAAATATTTCGAGATTTTTCGGCCATCAGGATATATCCCAAAAAAGCGAACGCGTGGGAGCTTCTTCAGCTTATGGAAAGCTGAAAGGAAAAATTAGTTTTTTGTCCTTTGTGTTTTGTGTTTCCTAACACGCGATCACGGAGGATATTACTGTAAAAACCTCCATTACCGATCCTTTGAATCGGAACGGTAGTAATTTTGAAGAACTATTGGAATTGGAGGACTATTTTATTGGGGATTCAACTCCAGTTCATTACTGAAGTTTGAGTTATTTTTGTTCTTATCAACCAGCCTTACTATGTAATATACGCTTTGCTGCGCTCCGTTTGCATCGTCTAAAAATGGCGTTCCTTTTGCAAAATCAATTAATTTATAGGCGGTCCAACCCGCATTTTTATCAGTTCGCTTATAAACTTCAATTTTCAATTTCCCGTCTTTCAATTTTTCATCAACTAAGAACGTCAGGGCAATTTTCTTCGTTTGCGCGTTATATGATCCCTGAATCACGGGAGGCGGAATTCTGCTTATCCGGGTTTTTAAAATGATACTTGTGGAAACTTTGGACAAAAGGCCTCCATCATCTTTCGCCACCATGGCATATTCATATTCCTTTCCCCCTATCAATTTCTTATCGATAAAACGGGTAAGTTGCTTGTCTGCGTTAACGAAAATTGTATCAAACTTTGGCTTGCCCGTTTCCCGCCGCAGTAAAATATTGCTAACCGCATCCTCGCTTGATGAATTGGCAAATTCAATAACTACCGTTGAATCCGTAACAGCAAAGTTGGTGATCAAAGGGCTCACAGGCGGTATGGTATCGCGTTTCGTTAATTCAATTACTTTTGATGGGGTTGATTGATTATAATGCGTATCAAAAGCTATCACCTTATAATATATCTTCTTAGTAAGTGTATTAAGCGTTGTCGAATCTCTCAATGTAAAGGTGGTGCGACCCAGGGTATCCCTGAAAGTCTCTGTTACTACCGAAAAATCATGATCCGGTGCGTTGGCTTTCAACAACTGGTAACCCATAAAATCCTTTTCGGTATTGGGTTTTATTTTGATCAGGATTTTACCGGCCGTGTCAATTTTTGCCGATGCAATAACGGGCATCGCAGGTGGTATGCTATCGGTAAGGGTCGCATAAGCCGGGAAGGACCTGCTGACGTTTCCTGCGGTATCTATCGCTTCGACCACGTAGTAATTGTTGCCCGTCGGATCAAACCCTTCATCAATGTAGTTCCGGCTTGCCTTAGGCAACATCGTCTTCGATACTGGTATATAATTTCCGGTAAATGCGTTGCTCCTTTTTACGATGAACCCTTTCAGATCAGATACTTCTTTGGCTTCCCATAGTAGTTCAACCTGCTCAGGTTTAATATTGGTTGCCGATTTTAAAAATGGTGCTGGCGGAGGCGTTTTATCCCGGGGCATGGCAACAAATTCGGCCAATAACAATTCGTCAGCAAATGGTGTAGAAACCAATACCCTGTAATGATATTTTTTATAGTTAACAAGGTTAGAGTCAACAAAGCCATAATCCGTCTTGCCTTTATAGCCATGAGGAGTAAGCTTCAAAGCCGGGGTTCCCGATATTTTTTTGTAAGCTTCACCATCATCAGAACGTTCCACGCTAAATGCGTAATATTCTTTTGATCCGGGAAATGTAAACGATATATTTTCGTCGCCCTCGTTAACCTTGACAGCCTTGTTATCGGTTAAATATTTCGGATTAAAAGGAGCACATAGCACTTTAATATAAGCAGTTCCATTTTTTGTATTCTCTGCGGCATCATTAATACGGACACGATAAATGTAAGTAATTCCTGTTTTAACATCATTATCGGTTATTCGCAGCGCTAAACCTTCGGCGGCAAGCTGGTTCCGGTTAGCTGCAATAAGCGCCATTGCAAACTTCATATCCTGGTTGTCGCGTTCTTCTTTCAGGGATTTAAGTCCTCCGGCCAAAACATCGCCCGCTGCGGTTTCTACATTTGGATCAGAAAGCGTCATCGCGAAACCGGCAAGCCTTGTAGCCGATGTATCGTTTTTATCGATCGATTGCAACCCTTTTTCCCATTCGTCATCGGTCCAGCGTTTAAAGGGGGAGCCTTTTAACGGAGTGTAGGATAATTTTTCTACCGGAGTTCCGGCTTTAAAAATTGCCTTTTCAATTATATAACCCGCGTTATTAGCCTTGTTTAACAAAACAGGGCTTGTCGGAAAATACCGCAGGACAACATGATCCGGATAGCCACGCGCCATCAATGCCACCGAAGCTTTACCCGTATCCGGTTGTGCTAAACAAATAATACTTATGAATGTGAGTTGAAATAAAATGAATAACGCTTTCATAGCTGTTGGTCAATGGTGCATTAATGCATTGTTGCTGCCCGACACCGCCTGTGTTGTCGGGCCGGAGCTTACAGGCGCGGCGTTGGTTTTAAAATAAACGTTTTTAACCTGTCTAATCGGAACAGTTGTATTTTTATGGTTCACGACCTTCCATACATCACCTATTTTCTCCTGCAATTCTCCCGTTATCTGGAATTTATAACTGGTATTAGCTTTTAACGGTTGAACATTAAGCGACTGCAAACCGGTTCCGCCGCGTTTATATATCTTGGCGCCCATATTGTCATAACCACTGTCAAACAGGCTCAAATTGTTTGCGGATGAGGAAATTACCGATGCGGCTGAAAAAGACGCCGTGTTGCCGGTTGTGGTATGGTTAACCGCCTGCACGCTGCCGCCCGTATGTGTCGTACCAACGTTACCCGAGGAAGTTGGGCCGGTAGTTGCCGGTAAATTAACATGATTCGCCACCTGCGAACTCATCTGCAACGGACCAGCACTAACCGAGTCCTGTGTTAAAACAGGCGTATAAACCACCCTGAACGTGCGCACCTTTATTTGACCCGATGCCTGCTGCTCCTGCATATCAAAAGCCTCGTTAGCGGGATAATTTAAGTCAACGCCAAAGGTGGTGGTTCTGGATACATTGGCTGAGCCATTTGCTATCATAATGTCCTTAATGAGAATATAGTTCAGGGAGTCGCTTACATTCTGCTGCGTGTAAATATTCTGGTTAACGGAGGGGTCAATTTCTACCGGGCTGCCCCCGCACTGCGATCCGCTTTGAAAATGTTTGTGGAAGCTGACGCTATATCCGCCAATTGAAAAATCCCCATCCAATTGCCCGTCAAAAAATGTGGGATTCGGAAACTCGGCTGTTGCATAAGCGCTTCCTGCAACATGCGCCAGTATGCCCGATGCAGACCCCAGTGCCGGAAGATTGTAGGAATACCCGAGTGTTGCACCCGCATAAACGGCCATGCTTGCCTTAGCCCGCCAGCCCTTACCCAACCCGGTACATCCTGTATATTGTAAAAAGGAGGCGTCTATTTCGCCGCCAGCGACGATACTGTAATTAATATTAAGATAACGGTGAGTGCATTTTTTACAAGCCTGCCAATCGGCTATATTCCAGCTGTCCGAAGTATAATAATTAAGCCCAATGCCAAACGCAAAACCCTTTGCCGACTGGTATTTCCCTTCTCCGGTGGCATTGTCGCTGAATGAAGGCAAGCTATGGCCTATGCTGGTAAAACCATCTCTTGTTTCCTGCATAAAACCTTGAGGGACTTGAATATCATTACCAAACATCAGGTATGAATTGATCGCCACATTAAAAAGCTTTACTTTATTAGGTACCGTTGGCGTACCACTCATAAAAAACCATTTATTGTTCAATCCGTCAATGTGCAACTTGGTTTGTATGCCCGGGGGATCAGTAGAGATCGGGTTCTTATTGATAATCAGGGCGGAGGTCATATCAAATAGCTTTTGCGGGAAATTATACGTTACCGTTATTGATCCATTGGCAAAGGCATCTGCCTCGTTGCCTATTTTTGCGCCGCAGTTAAACAGACCGTCAAACTGTATGAAGTTCATACCCCCGCTGGCATTAAATTGCGCTGAAAGGGCCACACTGCCGTTAAATGTTTCTTCCTTGGGCGTAGTGGCAATAATGGCCTTTGCCTTGAAGCCCATGCTTACCCCGGCATCGGGAGTAAACACCGCCCCGCCGAATGTACTTGCAGCCGCTTCTGCCGGATTAAAAACGGTTGGCGGCGTCATGTGCATCCGGCTGTACACGCCGGCACCAAATCCCCTGAAGGCAACCCCTGTTAAAAATATAATACCCGGCGGCGGCAGGTTTACCTGGGCCTGTACCATCCAGTATTTAAAACCCTGGGAAGTATTGTTGGGAATATATTTTGTATTGCCAAATATGGCGCCTGCCTGTATTCCTAAGTCAAGCGTCGTAAATTTTGCGGTAAGGTCGCCTTTAAAGCCGTTGCCGTAAACGGGGTCGTGCTTATAAAAATCGACATCACCCTTGATATAGACTGCAGGCATGTGCGATTCGATGTGTATGCTTTTTACCTGTACGCCAAGGAATTTTGGCTTAAGCTGTGTTAAAAAGCCATAATCTACGAAGCCCGCGGTTGTTGCGCTGCTCACGGAATTTACGTTACCGCTGGCCAACTGCGACTGCGCGGTAAGGACGTTCAAATTTGCTATAGAGGAGTTTGCAGCGTTGCCGGAAGGCGGCGTATATTTTGATGACTCGACAGCGCCGGTTAATGAGATTTTCGTATCGCCGCTGATGTTAATGTTCGAGTTCTCGCTTCCTATATTTATTTTGGCAACCAGTTCAACCCCGCCTTTAAAAAGATATTGTTTTTCGGTTCCGGTACCAATCGGTTCTATTTTGGGTTTTACATCGGTAATGGTGAAAGCAAATCCCGATAATTTCTTTTGCGGGCTTGCAAATGACCAGTGCCCCGGATTAAAAGTAAAGGTCTCCTGGCCATTTTTATCATAGGTCATGCCCAGATGTTCAAAATTGCATGAAAGGTCCAGATCCATTGGCAGCATACTACCCGGATCAATTATCTTTCCCGCCGGATAATAAAGCTTTCCATCCAGATCTATATCTAATTGAATATTTCTCGCGCCGCTACCCGATTTTGTAAGGACGAGGCTGAGGGTGGATGTTGGTTCTATCTGTATCTTTCCATCACCGAGGAACCTTGACGTGATATCCTGGGCAGGATGCAGCGCGAAAGTTAGTGATGATGCATTACCGGTTGCTGAGTTAGAGGGCACGAACAAGGCCGAATAATTTATACCACTGGTATTGTCGTCAGATGTGCTTAACGGCAACGTGATCTTGCCTGCCATTGAAGCCTCCGTCAAAACGCTATTGGCCAGAGCGATTTTTACAGTATCGATGCTGGCACCCAGATTGCCGATGTTGGCTTTTGGATAGTTTAACACATTATTGGCGCTGACCTTACCGCTTATGCCATATTTATCGATAATTAAGTTTTCGGCCACCACCTGTATGTTTTTAGACGTGTCGGCGTAGCTTCTTAATTGATCCGGCAGGGTGAACTTAAAATTCTTTAAGTAAAAGCCCGTAAACATTGTATTGGCATTACCGCCGTATCCTGCCGGGAATACCATGCCATTTAGGTTGCTTATAGAAGAATGGTCATAGGCTACGATGCCTGATTCTATCCCAATGCCGTTTGAGTGCGGAATAATACACGCTGGCAAAGTACCCTGTATAATAAAATCATTCCATTGCGAAACAGATGTCTGGAAATTCATGTCAACATTTGTCTTAGCCGGATCAACAGGTGCCAGCCATTCCTTTGGTAACTGTACGTTAACGTCGAGGTTGTAAGTCCAGAAAGTATTACTTACAGGGCTAAATACTATACCATTACCGATATGCCCATTACCTTCAACGTTAAATTTCATCTTTAAATCTTCGGTTCCTGCATTGGCATAAGTAAATACAAGTGGCTGCGCCAACTTTATCGATCCGCTTATACCGCTTAATCCGTTATTGGTAAACTCGATGCCGCTTCCCTGCAAAGCGACAGCGTCCGTACCGCTAAAGCCACCATCTTTAAATATGCCCCCGGTATTCAGGGATGCGATCACTTCAAATTCAGCATGATCGGGCTTAAATATCATTTCAGTAAAGCCTATTGCCGTAGTGGTATCGCCACCTTTAAAATACCCAAGCGGCATATTGACCGGATGCGTTGCCAGGAAGTTGTTTACCTGATTGGTTGCCGGCACCAACGGTTTTAAGTCTTTGTTAGCCTTAATGGTATCGGACAGGTCTTTGATTTTGCCGATAGTCCATGATCCGGCGCTGGTATTATTTAATACGTTGATCGCCCATTGGGTTGGATAATGCTGATTGGGATCGGTGTTGGTGTAAACCGCACCCTGGCATAACTTATTATCCCCGTTTATTTTAATGTCCTTAAATTTCACGTTCAATAGCCCAAGCCATTTTACATAAACAGTACCAGTGCCACTTAAAGCGGTATTGGTTCCGGTTGGTACAGCCGTTAGTTTTAGTTTGAAGTCGCCGGATAATCCTATTTCGTCTCCGGTGGTAAAAACTTTGGCCGACACCGTTGCACAACCCGCGGTATTTGAGTTTGTGCTGCCGGGAAGCACGCTGAACTCGGCCATCCCGCTTGTCCCGTTATTGCTGCCGATGGGCTGTCCCTGGCTGTCAAGGGCTTGCACAGTGTAAACAAAATCGCATACATACGGCGCCTGACATGGGCCTGAAACAAGATTGGTAACAACTGTTTGCGCAACGCCATTAACATCCCTGGTAACCAGGGGCAGATTGAGTGTTTTTGCCTGTGTAGGCGTTTGCCCCAATAACAGCTGCCATATTTTCAACCGGTAAGTTACAACACCTTGCGGCGTTGGTATAACCGGCACCCATTTGAAGGAAATGGGTTGAGTTATGGTCGAGTTTGTAAACTGGGTATTATTCGCAGGCGTGATAATTTGAGGCGGCTGGTAAACCTGGCTTGTATTTACAATAGTGAAAGGTTTGGTTTTCTCATCGCTTACAGCAACCATTTTACTGGTGGAATAATTATAGCTAAAAAATTGCACGCTTATTTCATAACTACCCGGCGCTAATGTACAAGCTGTACCCAGGTAAGAAGTAGCATTATTGCCACTCCATACTTTTGTGATCGTATTAAAATTTGATGCCGGAGCAGTACTACTGGTATAGGTTCCACATACTTTGGCGCCATTTTTTTTTATAATTACCAGCATCTTGCTTCCCTCCACCATTGGGTCAACATGTCCGTTAACCACGTGTGTCGTAGCAGTGATCGTGAGTAGTGAATTACCATTTCCCCAATTTGCTGTATTGGCATCCGGACTGGCGGGCAACTGAATGGTAATATTTGTTACAGGATTAGTTTGTGCAAGGACTTGTACACAAAATACAATAAGTATAATAGTAATAAATCTCTTCATTGCCTGTTTTATCACTCCCTTGCAGGAAAGAAATTATAATCGATGGTTTTAACAGGCGTTAAGTTAGGTGCAGATAATTATGCGGACAACCCTACTTGTCCAAATACTATATATGGCTGATCGTCTGGCTATTATAAATGAGCGTGCGGTAAAATGTTATTCGGCATTTATATTGGAAAGACCTGTCCGAACTAACTAACTAACTAACTAACTATAAATGGGATAATTAGGAAACGGAATTCAGGGGCGTATAGGGTGTGTCGTCAGGTAATGAACTGTTAACTTATAGTGGTACCCTTATATCGTAATCTTTGTTATGTTATTGTTCAAGCGTTACGTTGATCCCTTTGCGCAAGGTGTTATGAATTTCAGCTACCTGATCTGTGTCGCGGATAAGTTCATCGATCACAGCTTTGGGCGCATCGGATTCGACATTTGCTGTATAACGGAAATTGAAACCGGGTTCGCCTTCACTGCCAAACTCGCCTGTACATGCCACGCTAACGCCCGCAATCGCGATGTTTCTTTTTGACGCTTCGCGGTACAGATCATTGCAAAAACAGGTTGCCAGCGCCAGAAGCAGCAATTCACCGCCATTGACTGATGAGCCATAGCCCGATTCCTTCGGCGGGATACTTATCTGTTTTGATGCGTCGTTCGTGGTAACAACGATCCCATGTTTGTTAAGCACGCTTTTTATACTGGCTGACATTTTCATAGTTTGATGTGCTTGCTCTGCTATCGCAACACATTTAAAGATAAACATTTACAGTATATTAACCGTACATCAGAGCGGTCAATGCAGCATTTCACATAATCATGTGATCAATCACGGGCTGTAAGGTCAAGTTGCGGCAATTATACTTAGGCAAAAGGCAAAGAAAATGACACCGTCGAGCCTTTTCCTTCTACACTTTTTACATTCATCGTTCCATTGTGATCGGAAACGATCCGCGACGATATATAGAGCCCCATTCCCAGCCCGCTGTATTTCTTCATGATGCTCTCACTCCGGTAAAACTTTCCGAAAACATTCCTGATCTCCTCCTCCGACATACCTATACCTTCGTCGCTCACCGACACAACAGCCATATCACCGGTCACCTCGGCTTTTATATAAATAGATGTTCCCGGTTCCGAATATTTTGCAGCGTTGCCTACCACGTTATTCAGCACCTGCTCAATTCTCATCTTGTCGATCAATATCCCGCAATTGCCCTCCGAGGTTATGTGTATCTGGTGAGTTGGTACCAATTGCATCAGGTTTTCTGATGTGGCGTCTATAAATTCTTTAAAATCAACATCCTGTTTGTTATAGCTGATCTTTCCATTCTCAATTTTTGATATATCCAGTAACTGACGGATCAAATGCGCCATTTTTCCTGACTGGGATTCTATTTTTTTCAGATAACCGTTGAGTACCGGATTATTTCCGCCTTCTACCCGTAATGCTATTTGCGAATAGGAATGTAAAATGGTAAGCGGCGAATTTAACTCATGGCTGGCAATAGATAAAAATTCATTTTTTTGCTGATTGAGGTAGTTTGACTCAGCCAGGTCGATATCTTTTTTCAAACTTATCTGCTGCAAATCTGCATTTCGCAACTTTACTTCCTCGTAAGCGCTGATTGGCCCTTCCTGATCAAGTATTTTGCCTGTTTCCAGCACTTTCCTCCTATCAACTTTAAGCGCGCGGGGGATACCGATCTTTAACAATAGTTCAACATTTTGGCCATCGCTTGAAGTTTCCAGCACGGGGATTAATTTCCGGGCGTATTCATAGGCTTCGTTATTCGGATTGTATCCTTTTGCCGTAAATTTTATTCTTGCATTCAGAAAAAACCGCGAGTCCTCCATTTCTGTACCGATCGAGGCAATGCCATCTGTTGATTTATCGAGCACCTCCCTGCAGACCTCTGAAACAGCGGTGGCAAATGCAGTCTGTGTGGAAATTGATAACCCTAACAAATCACCGATACGTATGGCCTTTTTATAGGCCAGTATAAGGTCCATTTCGTTTTCAAGTGTAACGGTTGCCAGAGTGGTCATTATTTGGGGATTTTAATAATAGCAGCGGACATATCGTCGGTCTGACGCCCAAAATCTTTATACAACGCAGCAGCCTGTACACTGGGGTCACAGCGCCCGATACCGATCATACGGGTTAGATCCCAGCGGGAACGCATCCCGTCTGAACACAGGACAAGCTGATTAAAATCGTTAAAGCTAAGTACCTGGTCGTTCATGGTGTTTGGTATATTGTGGCCCACGATACCATTATAAGCCAGATGTGTTTTCGACAAAAGCGGGCCCATCAGTTTCGTAGAAATGTTTCCAACGCCTGCTATGCGTATCAGACCGGCATCAATATCCAGCACAACGACAGTTGCCACTAATCCTCTCGTTTTTCTGACGTCATGATGAAGATAACGGATAATTTCGCAGGGTGATTCGTATGGACAAAGCTTAAAAGCATTGACCGCCTCATTCAGGGCAACGTTAGCTTCTGGCCCGTGCCCCAACCCATCGGCTATAATAAATTTAATCAGTTTATCCGATCTTTTAAAGTAACATCCGTCACCGCTCAAAGTTTCACCGGGTTTTGCCACCACTACGGCATTCAAAGTAACGGCCTTTCTATTTTTTTTGGGAGAATTTACCTTGTAAAATCTGCTTAGCAGGATGGTCCCCCAGCCCTTCTGAGAGTAGATATCAAAATCATCTGATAAACGTTTTATGCTTCCCAATCCATGCCCCAAGGTATTTGTTGTAGAAAACCCGTCAGTTAAGACACGGTTCATTTCCCCAACGCCCGGACCGTTATCAATGCAAATAATTTCGATGTATTCGTCTTGCTGATCATTAAAATAGCCTATTAAGAGTTCACCGTCATCCGCATATTTGTACAAATTGGACGTCATTTCAGCGATAACGATATCCATTTCCGCAATTTTCGTACTGTGAAACCCCGCGCCTCCAGCTATATTGTGAGCCTCCTTTTTAATAATCGCATAATAACTTCTGTCTGAAGCCACAAAACGGGTATGCGTAGCACTAACCATTGGCCCACTTAATTATTGTCACTTCTGTTCCTATTCCCACTTCGCTCTTTATATTAAATTCGTTTACAAGACGCTTTGCGCCTGGTAATCCCAAACCAAGGCTTTTACCTGTCGAAAAACCGTCCTTCATCGCCAGGGTTATATCAGGTATCCCCGGGCCTTCATCCTTAAAAGACAACCGGATCCCGTTGTCGCGTCCCTTTGATACCACCTCGATAAACACCTTTCCGCCATTGGCATAACGCAACATATTACGTACCAGCTCACTTGCCGCGGTTATCAATTTGGTCTGGTTCACCAAACCCATGCGTATTTTGACAGCCTGCTCTTTTACCCGATTCCGGAAAGGTACCACGTCCTGCTCCCGGTCAACCGACATCATGTCTTTATTTAAGGAGATTATCGCTGTTATCATCGTCATGGGTCTCTACGTCATCATCTTCAGTTACTTGAATCTTCGATTGCAACAGATCCATGCCTTTTTGGACATTAAGTGCAGTAAATACACCTTTCAATGGAAGGCCTAATTCTACTAATGTAATTGCTACTGCGGGCTGCATACCCACTACCACGGTTTCGGCATCCAAAAGCTTGGACATAACACCGATATTGCCGATGATACGCCCCATAAAGGAGTCCACAATGCTTACCGCGCTGATGTCTATCAGGATACCTCTGGCGCCCGTTTTACTGACCATCTTAATCAGATCGGCTTCTAAGTCTATAGCCAGTCGGTCATACAAATCAACCTGGATGGTGACCAGTAAAAATTGCCCCATCCTTAATATTGGAATTCTATCCATAGGCAAAAATCTATTTCCCGGTTACTTACTAACCTGTATTTTTTTAACTTCCAATCTCATTTTCGAAAAGGCGTATAATAATGCACTGGCCAGTGTAGCCTTAGTAACTATTCCGCTCAGATCAATCCCCAAATGGACGATGGTTTGCGCAATTTCCGGACGGATACCGCTTATAACACATTCAGCGCCCATCAGTCTTGTTGCACTTACCGTTTTCAGTAAATGCTGCGCCACCAGGGAGTCAACAGTCGGTACGCCGGAAATATCCAGTATCGCCACACTGCTGCCTGAGTCAACAATTTCTGTCAATAAGCTTTCCATTACTACCTATGTTCTGGCGCTATCCAGCGTACCAATAATGGGCAGTGCCAGTATGCCATCCCAAACCCGGATAACCGGTGTGGATATCTCTGTGATCTCATCGGTCTGTCTCAGGATCACTTCCTCGCGGCCCTTAATAAAGGTTTCAAAAGTGATGATCGAAAAATTATCAAGCAAACGGGATACTTTCTGGTTTGTTTCGTAAAGTTCGACAGGATCATTAATTTCTTCCTGCAAAATCTCCAGCAACGCCTCTTTCAGGCTCATGATGAACATGCCTGTTTCCCGTGGACTAAATCCCTGCTTTGCGCGCGAAATTGAGATACCACTTAATATTTCGATGACATGATCAAATTCTCCCGATTCAATATCGTCTATCGTTCTTTCGTTCAGACTATTGACCAGCGCCGAAACCAATTCGTCAGATTCTGTCCGAAGATCGTCATTACTCATCAGATCGTCGCGCAAACCTGCATTCGACAGTTGGTTTTTCATCCAGCGCTCCAGTATGGCAGCCTGATTTTTTTTTAAAATTTTCGTGATATCAATTGGCATTTGCTTTGAGTTTATCGTAATTAATACGCAATAATATAGTTTTGTTTTAACTAAAAAAGGTTAGCGGCTTTATTTTCAAAGGGGGTCGGCAGGTAAATTTAACGCTGTAAATATATAGCAATATACAGCAAATAGTGATAATCAGATTATCAATTGATGAAAAATTAAATTATTGTATCGGGCGCTTCAACCTATCGCAAAATTTAAACAGGGAGCAAGGTCACAGGCCTATTGGTTACTTATCGACGTCAGTTGCGCGTTGATGAAAAAAGCCGCAAATCTCACAATTTGCGGCTTCCTCATTATTTAAATCAGGCTTTTAAAAGTATCATTTCATTCCTGTAAATTTCCTCAGAAGCTCCTTCATAAAGTATCCGCCAACTACACTCCTGGCCTGAAATCCAACCTGTTTACCATCCGTTGTTTCGTGCCAGTCGCTTAAAGGAACTCTTGACGGTGTCTCTGTTGCGTACTTGTAAACCGGATCAATCAATTCGTTAAAGCTCTTGCTATCGTTTGTCATCGCAGCCGTCCATAATATCCAGTCGGATTTGGTGTAAGTCTTGCGACTGTCAAGCGGTAACCCAAATTTATTCTGATGTTTTAAATAAAAGCTGATCTCGGTATGATATACATTTTCAGGGAAAAGGTGCATTTGAAACACTTTATCCCACACCATATTATACTTTTGGCTCCAGGTATTTTTATTATCGAAAACAAGTGCGTAGTGATCTCCCGCGTCATCTTTTACGATCCATTTTTTCGCCATAGCTTTTGCCATAGCACCATATCTTGCTGCGGTCTTAGCATCTCCAAGCATCGCAGCCATCTGCCCATACGCACCAATGGCAACAATAGCCTTTACCGATAGATTGGCATTGTGGGCGAGATGTCCGGCAAAATCATCCGTACACAGCTGATTACCCGGATCGAGACCAAATTTGGTTAGATAATTTACCCAGGTCGTTAAAGCCTTCCAGTGCTTTCGCGCATAAGCTGCGTTATGCTCAGCTTTTACGATGGCATTGGTCAGGATGATCATATTACCCGACTCCTCAACAGGCATTCCTTCGCCGTAAAGTTGTCCGTTCGCCTGCGGATACACACCAAGATCGTGTGCAGCAAAATCATGGTCAAACTTTCCGGTTTCGGAAAAATAGAATATACCATTCAGCATCCCCTCCATAAGCCGGGGATTATAAATCAGATAAAGCGGCGCCGACGGGTAAGTAACATCAACGGTATTGATAAAACCACCGCTGAAATTTTCCTTCGAAAGCCATAACAGCTCTCCCGAAGGACTTTTTACCAATTGGTGCGCAGAAATGCTCTGACGATAAGCCATCACACATAGTGCTGCATAGGTTTTACCTCCTGCAGCATACGCATTTCTGTAGATTTTCTGATCGGTTGTGTTGCACTTTGCCATCACCACTGCATAATCTGATGCGGCTTTTGTCAAAAGTTTTTCGATGGAGGCGCCGGGATTATTTCTCCACCAGGGGTTAAGGTTCGTACCGAAATATTGTATGGATTTGATCTGATCATAGCCGAGTTCCAGAAAATTCGAAACCGGCGTCGCCCCTACCTGTCCGAAAGGTATAACGGTATTCAGCATCAATTGCCTGCCCGCTGTTTCCGATTCTTTTGCTGGTTTTGCGTCAGGATCATTGGCTGCAGCATCCTGCGAGCTGATGTATTGTGTTGCGCCGGAAGTTGACGGCACGGCAACATACATGTAACCCCAGTCGATCCGAAGGTTATCTCCCTTCTTTTCAAGGACAGGTTGCGCTATAGTCCCTGCTTTTAAGATACGCAGGTTTCCCGAATGATATGACGAAGCCTTAATTTCTTCAGCAGGTGTATTCACCGCAATGTCCGAACTCGCCGAAGTGATAACTTCGACATTATGCTTTTTCCCATCGTTGCTTTCGGTCTTATACGTGATGTAAGACACAGGCCGGGATAACAAAGCCAGATTATCAAGTATCAAAGGCGACGTAAATGTCAGCGTTAATTTTACAGGCCCGCAAATGAAGTTATATATGGTTTGTGTCGCCGTAACATCTACGCCGGTCTGCTCTGCGGTCTTAATATCATGCGCCGTTTTTTCTTTAACTTCTATGGACAACCCCGCATCAATCATTGTACCGCCGCCCGTATTGTGGCAATGCACCGCAAGAACGTTTTCTCCCTTAACCAGATAATCCTTCACCGCAGAATTAAGTTCGAACATCTCATAGTCACCATTTGCGCCCGGCCGGGCCGCAATCAAATGACCATTCAGATAAAACTCGGCGTCATCGTCATGGTAGTTCTTCAACAGTAATCTTCCTGAAGGAATTTCGTCAAGGGAAAATTTGCGTCTCAGCCAGATATCCTTACCTGTCCATTTAGTTCCGCCATCAGCCCTGTCATCACCAAAAGGCGCTTTTCCGGACGACCAGCCCTTATCATCAAACGCTGGCGCCTCCCATCCTTTGGCAGGAGCTGTTTCTTCGAGATAGCTGCATGTATAGTACTGTTCGTCACCTGCCGCAAGCACCGATTTATATCTGGGCGATGGTTTACCCATAAAACGGTAATACTGGCCGTCCACTTTGATAAAACCCATCAGCGACTGGTCTTTGCCCGTCCAATGGTGTGTCGGCGAATCGTATAACTTGTCTGTATTTGACCAGATGCTGAAATAGGTATCGTGATTAATGAGCGGGTAGGCAGGCATTTTACCTACCTGGGCATTTACCGAAACCACACGAAAGAGAAGAAAGATTGCAAAAAATAACGAGAACTGTTTTTTAGATAGCTGCATAATTTGGATTTGATTGTCGGAACAAAGTTGTATAAATTTTTTAAATACATTAAAAAATTACCGGAGCGCCTTTTGGGGCTGGCGCATCCGGTAAAGCCAATTGTACAGGAGAGTATTATTTAGTGGTTATGGCTATTTATCCATGTCCCACAATTTCATTTTTTTTATGACCGCATTCCCTGAAGAAAAAGCGCTCAGCCTGGTTGCATCTGCATCCGGATAGACCATTGTTGTAATAACATGCCTTCCGTCATCCCCAAACACCTCAAGCGATGATTTGTCCATCAGTACATTAAGCTGAATAGTGCCGTTCTTTGCTTTCATCGGCACCGTTTGAATGAGGTTTCTTGAATCCTTATTACCGCCTTCCGTACCGGAGCAGTCAACATACAGTTCCTGCTTGTCGGCATCATATCCAACTTCAATCTTCTTTGAGTTGTCTTTGTTTCCGGCAACATAAAATCCGGTTTTGCCCGTTTTGGCTACCTGCAGTTGCGCCTGAAGCCAGTAGGCGTTTTTATTAAACCGCGAAGGCCCGGAAAGCAACATATCTCCGTTAAGACGTATATCTTTCTTTATCAGCGGTCTGCCTTTTGCAAAGCTTTGAAGCGCGCTGGTAATAAGCGAGGTCGGTGTTTCAAAAAGCCTGATCCCATCGCCCGTAGTTCGCAGGGAAAGATCACGTGGGATAGACATTTGCCCCTTCCATGGATAGGTTTCGGGTTTGCCATTTATCAGCCAGCCAATCAGTATCTTTTTATTTTGAGGTGCATCGCGCCAGGCTATTGCCGCATAAAAGCAGTCGCCGTTATCAACGCGTAAAAGCTTATCCGCCGGATTTAAGTTGGTAAATTTTGTTCCGTCAAAGTCACCGATAAAATACTGCATCTGCGGACCGTGATCACCAAAGCAGGAAACGAATAAAACATATTTAACATTCGAGCTGTTTCCGTCCACGGGCAGCGGTATCATAGACGGGCATTCCCAGCCATTTTTGGTATATCCTGCCGGGCCAAAGTCGCTCAGCTTAGTCCAGTTCTTCAGGTCTTTCGAACCATAAAACCTGACCATGTGCTCATTCACCATAGACACTGTCATGATCCATTGCTTTTCAGGCTCGAACCAGAAAACGTTTGGATCGCGAAAATCTCTCATATTCAGGTCAATGACCGGATTCTTATCATATAGATGATACGACATACCATTGTCATTGCTGTACGCAATAAACTGAGATTCCTTTTTTTGTTTGGGCTGATCAGCGGTAAAAATGGCGACAATAGGCGGCTTGCCATTTACGCCGAACCCGCTGGTATTGTCTTTATCCACAACTGCGCAGCCGGAATAGATCCAGGTGGTTGTATCCTTAGTCACCACTTCCGGGATAGCTACCGGGAGGTGTTTCCAGTGTATCAGGTCCGGACTTTCTGCGTGTCCCCAGCTCATGTGTCCCCATTTGTTTTCAAACGGGTTGTGCTGATAATATAACTGAAATTTACCATTGAGGTAAATCAAACCATTGGGGTCGTTGGTCCAATACTTATCCGGTGTAAAATGATAAGCGGGCCGCCATTGCGGCGTAGGTGTTTCGGCTTGCTGTGCGAATGTCGTCGCCGACATCAAAAACAAAAACAAACCCATTAATCTTGCTTTATACATATTCTTAGTTTTTCTTCTTTTCAATATCCGGTCTTATCTTTTTGCCGGTCAACCGGTTTGCATATGGCGAACCATACCAATAGGTTACTGCAGCGCAATCAGCAGTACCATTTTCCCAACCTAACATCTCCAGGCTGAACCGGAATGACTTTTTAAACGGCACCCTGTCAAGGTTTCGTGTACGCGTAAAGGTGTTGTAACCAAAGGAGTCGCCATTATCGGCACGCGGGGCATTAGCGAACGGGGTTTGATAAAGAACCACCGGCGCCCATGATGTATTGTAGTAATCTTCGGTCCCCGTTCCATATTCTGCCGGGAATGCTTTGCCGTCCACCCATAATTTTTGATCTCCCTCGCCATACCATTTATGCATGTGATTGTAAACAGCAAAAGTGTCGCCGAGGTAAATACCTTTTCCGGACATGCGATTAAAATCCCATTCTATAGGGCCATCTTCTTCCGTCCTTTTTATCGGGACATTTTTTTCAGATCTATAGTCTGCATGAAAATACAAGCTATTTGCATCCCAGCGCCATTTGGTCAGCGTTGTGCTGACATTGATCTTTAAGTTCTGTTTGCCGGAATTAAAAACAACAACTTTTGCAGATTTTCTGTATGGCATTACCCAGCGGGTGATTATCGTTCCGTCAGCTTTGACGGTGCGGTACCAGCTCTTCAAGGGCTTTCCGCCATAACCGCTACCCGAAAAACCGTCGAGCGGACAAACAACTGTCTGCCTTCCATCAAAACTGAGTTTAAGTAGCGCCGAATGCAGTGCTTCTTCATATGTTCCGGTGTCCGTGCCGCGAACTTTAATTACAAGTTGCCCGATTGCCACAGGCCCTTCCGGAAGATTCAATGTCAGCTCGCTCCGCGGTCGTACCGTGCCCTCTGCTTTTAGCTTTTTGCCAGCCACTGCACTATCCGGCTGCTGCAAATTATGATTTACAGCTTTAACCAGTTTCTGTAAAGAGTCCAGTTCATGAACGCTGAAGGTTTTAACCCTGGTACCCGGCTCATATTTGCGGTAGTTGATCTGGTAATAACGCGGCTGATTATCGGTATCCTTATCCTCAAAAGTTATCTTGCAATGTTTTGCGAAAGGCAACGGCAAATAAAGCGTGCTTCCTCCCTTCTCTTTGGGCTCATAACTCGAATGAGGCGCAAGCAACGGAGGATCGATATTTAAACCCAGACGCATCAGGTCATAAGCAGGGATTGTAATTTCGGGCTTGTTATTCCCGTCAAAGTAAATACGGATGATTCCGTCTCTTTTAAAAGTGGTTAACCAAAATCTGACGACAGCGCCGGGGCCATCGGCATCGAGCATAACCTGTTCGGTATGACCATTTGTAATTTCTGACCTGATGTATTGCGAAGCATCTCCATTGGCAAACCAACCGGGTTTGTCCGGCGATACGGACTTACGGTCATAGCTGCTCGCCTGGTATTCGTAATAAAACGGATCGGGCCATTTTGCGACGGAGCTATAATCTATCATTTCGTGCAACAATGCAGCGGTTGTTATTTGCGGTTGTGCATAACAGGAAAATCCGCTTATCGCGAAAAAACAGCAGATCAATATTTTAGTTACGGATGTCATCTTCTATATAAATGAACTGTCTATCCCGATAAAGATAGACAGTTCATCCGAACATATAATTTTACCAGCCTGGGTTCTGTTTGTATAATCCCTTACTGAAGTTAATCTGCGCCTGCGAAATCGGCAGATATTCGTCACGATTCTTGGTGAAATGTGCGCCCACTAAGTGCGGCGTACGCTTTGTCTCGACCGAGAAATAATTATTCAAATAATCTGCTGCAATTCCCCAGCGTACAAGATCGAAAAAGCGGTATCCTTCCATAGCAAATTCAAGCCGCCGTTCAAACATAAGGGCCTGCCATGCATAGGCATTTGTCCAGGTGCAGTTTACACCAGGCCTATAAATATCCATGTGATAATTTGATGTTGGCGAACCATCAGCCTGCTTCAGCAGGGCGGTACTGTTCATTGCCCGTTGCCTAACCTGGTTGATCAGCGGCAGGGCGTCATTCTCCTGCCCCATCTGTATCAACGCCTCGGCTTTCATTAACAACACATCCGAATAGCGGATCACCTCCCAGTTCTTTGAGCTGGACATGAATGGCGGGAAGCGTGTGAATGACGGGTCGGTATAAGCAACCACTTCTTTTAAGCTCAGCAGCGGACCGTAACTTTGCGGATCGCGTGCCCAGGAAGCCTGATAAACCAGATCAGTTTGATATTTATACGGGTGGCCCGGAATGGCAACGGTGTGATCCAGCCGCGGGTCAAATGTTTCGCTTTTGTAATCGCCGGACGGTACAACATCGGTATTGTTAAAACTATCAAATTCCGGCAACCCCTCTGCGTTTGTCTTAAATGCGTTCACAAGGTTATCGCTTGGCACATGAAAACCGCAGCATCCGTATTCCGCATCCATCGGATAGTTCAGACAGTGACCCGCATCAACCCTACCGAGTGGTGTGTTATCATTCTTTGAATATTGTATGGAAAACACAGATTCCGGCGAATTTTCATATTGCGGCAAAAAGTTATCGGCAAAATCAGGATCAAGGCTATACTTTCCTGAATTGATAACTGCGTCGCAATTGGCAACAACTTCCGACAGCTTTGTTTTATCAACGCCGGTCACATTGTTATTATCGTCCTGTGTATAAGCCTGATACAATAATGTTTTTGCAAGATAAGCTTCCGCTGCACCCTTTGTAGCACGGCCAACATCCGATTGTGTTACCGGAAGATTAGCCGCGGCAAACTTAAAATCGTTGGCTATGTTCGTCCAGAGCTGGTCGCTGGTAAGTGCAACGTTGGAAACCGCCCCGTAATTTGCCGCTGATTTTTGCAGCGTTTCGTCAATCCAGGGGATGTGTTTGAACAGGATCTTCAGCAAAAAGTAAAAGTGACCTCGTAAAAACTTTAATTCGGCTTCGCGTTCGGTTTTCTGCGGATAATTAGCTACATCCTGACCTTCAACCAGTGTAAGCGCGGTATTGCACCGGGCAACGCCTACGTAAAGCTGATAAAAAACGTTGTCACCCGATCCATTGGTGATCGTATTGTTCGAGAACACCTCAAGCTGATTAAATTCAGCGATATCGCCAGGACCGCCGCCACCTTTATAGGCGTCGCCGCTACGGATACTTCCATAGGCCCACATGCTGCTGAAGGGGTAAAAATAATAATCGTTACCGAGATAGGAGTAAGCGGCTATTACCATTGCGTCAGTGTTTGCAGGCGTAGTCAGGTCTTCTTTCGAAACAACACCCTGTGGGGTTTCATCAAGATATTTTTTACAGGACGCAACCGTTATCGCCAGAATAAATGTTGCTATATATTTAAATCTTTTCATGTCAGTATAATTAGTATGATAAATTAATGCCGATAGTAGTGATAACCGGAATCGGATAACCGTTGCCCGGATTTTCGGGATCAGGACCGGTGTATGAAGAGCTTTTGAATCTCAGCAGGTTGCTTGCCTGAACGTAGAAGGTAGCACGCTGTAGTTTTAAGCTTTTCAGGACATTTTTAAAATCATAGGCTAACTGAATGTTACGAAGTTTGAGGTAGGAACCGCTTTCAAGGAAATAGGTGGAGTACCGGCCCTCGTCGTTATTGTTAACCAGGGTAAGCGCAGGGATTGTTGAACTTGTATTCTTCGGAGTCCATGCCTGCAAAGTCCTCGTTCCCCAGTTTGAACCTGGAGCAAGCGACGTAAAATCAGTCAGATACTTGTATGAGTTATAAACTGTAGATCCGGCCAAGCCTTGCAGGAAGAAACTGAGCGATAAGCCTTTGTATCCAAAACTTGCATTCAGGCCATAGGTAAAGTCAGGGTCCGAATTACCGATATAGGTTTCGTCGGTTGGGTTGATAACGCCGTCACCGTTAAGGTCTTTATAACGCAAACGCCCTACGCCTTTACCCGGCTGCGTAGCGGAATTGTCAACTTCATCCTGCGACTGAAAAATACCCTGCACCACATATCCGAATTGCGAATTTGGTGAACGACCGATAATGGTTTGCGTCGTTCCGTTGCCCGGATAACCATTGATAGCCGCAGCCGGTAACTTGGTGATCTTAGCCCGGTATGCTGCAATATTTCCGGTCAATGCAAAAGTGAAGTCGCTGCCGATATTTCCCTTGTAACCTAACAGCGTTTCAAAACCCTTAACGCTTTCAGAAGCGCCATTGAAATACTCGTTACCGCCTTCGCCCAAAACGGCAAGATAAGGCGGGTTGATCAGAATATCCTTAGTGTCTTTCTTAAACACATCTATCGAACCGGTAATCTTATTGTTCAGGAAACCAAAGTCAACACCAATATTGGTTTGGGTCGTGGTTTCCCATTTCAACTCCGGATTCCCGGTTTGGGTGGAAGTAAAACCTGACGGAAGGGTTCCTGAGCCAGCTCCGGTTATATCGTAAGCGCTTCCGCTGTCACCGTTGAAAGCTCCGCGATTGCCATATATAGATTGGTACAATGAATAAGTAGCATTGTTGGCTATATTCTGGTTACCCGTCTGTCCCCAGCCTGCGCGCAATTTAAGGTCTGATATAATATTGCTGTTCTTCAGGAAATCTTCCTGACTGATCCTCCAACCAACAGATGCTGCCGGAAAATACGCGTAGCGATTATCTGCCCCGAATTTTGAGGAACCATCGCGGCGTAATGTAACAGACGCAAGGTATTTATTAGCGTATGAATAGTTTATCTTACCGAAATAGGAAAGCAAGGCATCGCCTGCGCCACCGCCATAAGCGTTGATATTGCTGGTTCCTTCGCTCAGATAAGCATAGTTGATATCTGCCAGCGTAAGCCCCTGTGCATTCGCGTTAAAGTTTTGATATTTATCCTTTATGTTTTCCTCGCCTAACAGGAAATTAAACTGATGTTTTTTCCAGGTAAGATCATAGGTAAACTGGTTTTGCCAGGTTTCGGTAACCGCATAATCAGTTGACTGACCAGCGATAGTCCGGTTGTCCGAAAGAAAGCCTGCGGTGTAAGGAATTTGTAGCCACCTGTAATAATTACCGGCGAAATCCACGGCATAAGTTGTTTTAAAATGCAGACCTTTTATAATTTCAACATCGGCAAAAACATTTCCCAGCACCCTTCCGAAGTTGTTAAAATTCTGCTTGTTGTCCTCAATCAGCCGTACCGGGTTGTCCCGGTCGTCCATCCCGGCGATAGGTCCACCCCAGCCCACTCCGTCAACGGTGTGAACGGGGATAATTGGGTTCTCGATCAGCGAAAGTATCGTGATGCTTCCTGTAGGCAACTGTGGATCTTTCATATAAGTTGCTGAAAGGGTCTCACCGATCTTTAATTTGCCGCCGAAGAGGTTATACTGGCTATTCAAACGGGCGGTGTATTTGGTATCCCCGGTTTCTTTAATGATCCCTTTGTTGTTATAATAACCCAGCGAGAAAAGATAATTCCCTTTATCGCTTCCGTTAGAGAGTGTAAGGTTGTAGGACTGCAAAACAGAAGGCTGAGATATTTCGTCGAACCAACTTGTGTTGGCAGACGCCATCGTTTTGGTATTAGGATCAATAAAAGGGCTGATCTTAACGGCATTTAATACCGGATTGCTGTAATCGTGATTCCAGTCGAATGTGTACACGCCGCCAAATTCAACAGGATCAACAGGCTGATTATTAAGGAAATTAACGCCGAACTGATCATCGTTTACCTGTGCCTGCCAATAGGATTGTCCGTGTTGCTGTGCGTTAAGCGTGCTTAGCTTGCTGTTATAATATTGTAACGAAGTAGAGGCATCAAAGTCGATGCGCTGAACGCCGTTCTTTCCTTTTTTGGTAGTAACAATAATAACGCCTGCCGCTGCACGAGAACCATATATACTTGCCGCCGAGGCATCCCGCAGCACCTGTATCGACTCGATGTCATTCTGATTGATCTCCTGCAAACCGCGCTGGGTTGGGATTCCGTCAATCACGTACAAAGGATCATTATTGTTCAACGTAGTGGTTCCGCGTACCCTTACGGTCACGCCGCCATTTGGCGAACCATCTGCATAGATATTCAACCCCGGAACCCGTCCCTGTAAAGCTTTCATCGGGTTACCTTCCGGAATGTCCTTTATTTCGTTAACGTTCACCACGGAGACTGCCCCTGTCAGGTCTTTTTTCTTCTCCGAAGTATAACCTGTCACGACGACTTCGTTCAGGTTCGTTCCCGAAAGGTCTAACTGTATGGTAATATTATTGTCTCCCGGTGCGACGATGTGATTTACCGATGCGATTGCGCCAATATAGCTGACCCTAATGGTCTGTCCGTTCTCGGCATTAATTGTAAATTTTCCGTCTTTGTCTGTGGCGGTAGCCAGTTGTGTTTCAACTACTGCTACCGTAGCTGCGTCAACGGGGTTGCCGGACTTGTCGGTTACCTTACCGGTAATGGCTCTGACTTGTCCGTAACCCTTTGCTGCAATTAGCAGCAGCAAAACGCAAGAAAGTAATAGTTTTCTCATATTGAATCTCTGTTTAATTGATTTGTGGTTGATTTATCTGGTTTTTAAAGTTTTCTATCTCTGTTTTTTCGTATTCCGGGCAACCTCCTTTCTTTGTTGCTATAAATGCACCCATAACTATGGCTTGATTAATTGATATTTCCGGGGGAATGAGCTGATGGCGACTTTGAATAAATGCAGCAAGAAATGCATCGCCGCTGCCGATCGTGTCATTGATTTTAATAGCAGGTGCACTGGCGCAATACATTTTATCATTTTTATAATATGCCGCGCCGTCACCGCCCCTTGTTACCACTACTTCGGGTATTCCAAAGGCATCCTGCAGATATTTTACCTTGTCATGTTCGGTTTCAAACCAACCGTCGAACAGCCGTGCTGTATATTTTAGTTCGGCCTGATTAAATTTCACGATGTCGGTTTTGCTGAGCAGTTCCGATAAGGTTGCCTTATCGGGGTAAGGCTCGCGCAAATTGATATCAAAAACCCGGGTGATTTTATGCTCGAGCAGCGATAGCAGCGTATCTTTTGAGACCTGGTTCCTGCACGACAAGCTTCCGTAGATCAGATATTCTGCAGTATTAAGATATTGCCGATGTGTTTTTTCGGTCCGGATAAAATCCCATGCAGCGGGGCTCACAATTGTATAAACCGCATCCTGTTTTTCATCAAAATCAACCAGAACCTCTCCGGTCGGATGTTCTGTGTCCGTCTGAACCAATTGCGACGCAATACCCCACCCGGCCAAAAGCTGCCTGAGTTTAATCCCCGGCACGTCATCTCCCACCCTGCTGATAATTCCGCAGGCAAGGCCGAGCTTTTGCAAATGGTAGGCAACATTCATTGGTGCGCCCCCCGGTTGCGGACCGTCAGGAAGCACATCCCACAGCATTTCGCCATAACACAAAGCCTGTATATTTTCGCTCCTGTCCATTTTTTAATGCATTACCACATTTGACCCGATCTGTTCCAGTGTCTTTCCCTTAGTTTCCGGCATGAACTTCCACACGAAGACGAGCTGTAAAACCATCATCATTCCGAAAAAAAAGAAAGTAGCGCCACCGCCGACGCGCTCCGCGAGATATGGAAAACAGAATGCTATGATCGCCGCCATAATCCAATGTGTTGAGCTTCCCAGCGTTTGCCCTTTAGCCCGAACGCTGTTGGGGAAAATTTCCGAAATGAAAACCCAAATCACCGCGCCCTGTGAAAAAGCGAAGAAGGCGATGAAAAACATCATATAAAGAGGTATGGCAAATCCGCTGAAACTATGGGAATAGAAGGTAAACGAGACAAGAAACAAAGACAGGATGAGCCCTACCGAACCGACGAGCATCAACAACTTACGGCCGACCTTATCGATAATATTGATGCCGACAAGCGTAAAAATAAAGTTGATCATGCCAATACCGACCGTTGATAACAGCGAAGAATGAGCGCCCAGTCCCGCCATCTCGAATATTCTCGGCGCATAGTAGATAATAGCGTTAATGCCCGATACCTGATTAAAAAAGGCAAACAGCATGGCGAGAACTATCGGTGTCCGGTAGTTTCCGGAAAACAGCCGCAGGTTGCCCTGATGATCCCCGGTAAGTTTACCCGAATTTTGGATGGCGATAAACTGATCCTGGCAATTGAGGGGATCTATTATTTTCAGGATATCCATAGCCCGTTTCGTTTCGTTGCGTTTCAGGATAAGCCATCGCGGACTTTCAGGTATAAAATAGATCAGTATAAGAAAAATAGCAGATGGCAAGGCCTGTACACCCAGCATTAATCGCCACGAAGCATCTCCCAACTGGCTGATGAGGTAGTTTGACAAATAGGAAACCAGAATACCCAACACCACGTTGAACTGGAAAAGCCCCACCAGTCTTCCGCGGCGGTCAGCCGGTGAAACCTCCGAAATGTAAATCGGTGCCGTTACCGAAGAAGCGCCAACACCTAATCCTCCAAGGAATCTGAACAATAAAAAGATGTACCAGTTATCAGCCAGCGCAGTGCCAAGCGATGCCAGCAGATAAGCAAGGGCAACAAAATAGAGCGTATTCTTTCGCCCAAAATAATCCGACGGTTTGGAGCCTAATAATGAACCTGCAACGGTTCCGATCAGAGCGATTGAAATAGTGAGTCCATGTGCGAAAACGGAAAGATGCCAAAATTGTTGAATAGATTTTTCGGCCCCCGAAATCACCGCGGTATCAAAGCCAAACAGGAAGCCGCCAAGCGCTACGACCATCGACCAGGTCGTGACTGAATTCTTACTCATAAACGATGTAATAGTGTTAATTGGTTATTACCGGCAATATTATGGAGGATTGCAAAGGGAGGGTTATCAAAATTATTTCAAAAATCTTCAATTTTGAACCATATTGTAAACATCTAAAAATCAAATACTTAACATTTTTGTATAATTAAATCTCTGATTATGTTACATCAATTCTCCGTTCATGTTACATTGTGCAAGGGTACTGATTAAAAATGTCAAAATAACATTTGTTTTTATAGCCCGTTTATCCCTAATTTTATTCCGCGGACTCTCATTCGCGACCAATTATTTACCTCTTAATAAAATTTATGCAGACAAAAGGGCATCAGCTGTGTTGTGGTCTTGATCTTTTTAGAAAACTGACTTTCCTTTTTTTTATCGCATTAATATGCGTCAGTTGTAATCATGCGAAAAGAAAAACGACGTTTACCGTAGGTTTCTCACAGTGTACAGGCGCCGATCTGTGGCGAAAAACCATGCTTGAAGACATGAAGACGGAGCTTTCGCTACACCCGGATGTGAATTTTGTTTACACCGATGCCCATGATAACAGCCAGTTACAGGTGCAACAGGTAAGAAAGATGCTGGATGATAAGATCGATCTGCTGATCATATCACCCAACGAAGCTCAACCTCTAACTGCCATTGTGGAGGAGGCCTATAACAGCGGTGTCCCCGTTATTATTATTGACCGTAAAACCGCATCCTCGCTTTATACGGCCTACGTTGGCGCAGATAACTACCAGATCGGTAAAATGGCTGCACAATACCTGGGAACAAACGCCAAAAAATCGTTGAATCTGCTGGAAATAATGGGGCTGCCGGGTTCCTCACCTGCAATAGAAAGAGACAGGGGTTTCAGCGAGGAGATACGCAACTATCCTTTAATACATGTAAAAGCCAAAATTTATGGCGATTGGGTAAAAAGTAATGCAGAAAAACAGTTGATGAAAACATCCGCATCTCTCCGGGATATAGATGCGGTCTTTGCACACAACGACGTCATGGCTTCGGGAGCCCGGACAGTTTTCAATAAATTATATCCCGGCAAACACGTGGAGGTTGTAGGCGTCGATGCCCTTCCAGGCAGCGGCGGCGGGCTACAGATGGTGGATGATAAAATACTCGACGCCAGCCTGGTTTATCCCACTGGCGGCAAGGAAGCCATTGTAACCGCGCTGAAAATACTAAACCGCGAACCCTTTTCACGCGAAAACATCCTTCAGTCGCTGGTTATTGATTCAGGTAACGTGCGGTTGATGAAAATGCAGCTGAATAAGATCAACAGTCAGCAAAGCGACATTTTAAGGCAGGAAAACCTGCTTGCGGAACAGCAGCTTGTTTATAAAAGCCAGCAGTCCGTATTGGACATTATTGTAATCTCGCTTGCCCTGGCTATTATCTTCGGCGGACTTGCCTTTTACTCCCTGATGGAAAACCGCAAAGCGAACAAAGCGCTGGAAGCTAAAAACGTGGAGATCGTATCGCAGCGAAATCAGCTGATAGAAATGTCGGCCAGAACGGCTTCAGCTACTGAGGCGCGGCTGAACTTCTTCACCAATGTCTCGCACGAATTCCGGACACCGCTGACACTAATGCTTGCACCGCTTCAAGATCTTTCCCAGAACGAAAGGCTGACGGCCGTGGCAGGAAAAAGAATTGAACTGATACAGCAGAATGCCTTCAGACTGCTGAAGCTGGTAAACCAGCTGATAGATTACCGAAAGATAGAAGTGGACAAGCAGGGTGTAAGCGCGTCTGAAAATAATATCGTCGAATTCGTTCGGGATATCATAGAAAGTTTCCGGCTGTATGCGCAAAAACATCACATCCAGTTGCATTTAAGCACAATGGAAAAAAACATTAAGGTTTGGTTTGACGTGAACATGCTGGATAAGGTTTTCTTCAACCTGCTCTCAAACGCCATCAAATTTATCAATGGCGACGGCAAGGTAAATGTCAGGATACGACATGATGAGTTACATGTGTATATTGATATTGAAGACAATGGCATCGGGATGACCACTGACGAGACTTCGCGCATTTTTGACCAGTTTTATCAGGCAGACCATGCTCCGGTAATGGGATCGGGTATTGGACTATCACTTTCAAAGGAGATCATTGACCGGCATCACGGCAATGTTAATGTCGTGAGTAAAAAATGGAGCGGTACAACTTTTACAGTTACGCTTCCCCTCGGTAATTCGCATTTCGGACCGGAAGAAAAAATGTACGAGCAAAATGCCTGGCCGGATATGTTCGAGCAGTCAAGGATCTATCAGGCAGACCTGATCAGGCGACCGGCAGCGATAGAAAAGGATGCCTTCCAGGAGCCCAGGGAGTTTTCCATCCTGATCGTCGAAGATAACCTTGATCTTCTGGCTTATTTGAGCGAAAAACTGAGCAGCTGTTTTGAAATATTCACAGCAGACAACGGAAACGATGCCATTACACAGGCTTACGAGAATGTCCCGGATCTCATTTTATCAGATGTGGTATTGCCGGGGTTCTCCGGTAAACAGGTCGCGCAAAAATTAAAGACAGATATCAGGACCTCACATATTCCCATTGTCCTGCTCACCGCGCAAACCAACATCGAGCAAAAGATATCCGGAATGGAGTCGATGGCCGATCTGTATGTTTCCAAACCCTTCAATTTCGACTTTTTGCTTGCAGGCATTAACAGCCTCTTAAAAAACCGCAAAATATTAAAGGAGCATTTTATCAGCGACATTACCGGTCTTGAAAAAACAACCGTCGCGAAAAGTCTCGATAAAAAATTCATTAATGATTTTACGGGATTTGTAGAGCAAAACCTTTCCAACGAAAAGTTCAACGTCGATGACATCTGCAAAGTGATCGGCATATCACGCATTCAGCTTTATCGTAAAGTTAAGGCCTTGCTGGGATGCAGCATCACCGATTATATTTTGAACCGGAGACTGAAAAAAGCGGCATACCTGCTGATCAACGAAAATTATACGATCGCAGAGATCACCTATGAGGTAGGATTTTCCAATCCGAATTATTTTTCAACCGTTTTTAAAGGGAAATACGGCATGACACCGACTGAATTTAAAAAGAGCAACGAGAAAAAAGGCGAGGGACAAGATCGCAGCATCACTTTTTAAGTACCTTAAATTCCGTCCGGCGGTTTTGTTCATGTTGCGCATCGGTACATTTTACGCCGACCTTACATCCATTCACCAGTTGCGTAGCCCCGTATCCTTTTGCTACAAGCCTGTGTTTATCGATGCCCTGCCGGATGAGATAGGTAACAACTTCCGCTGCCCGTAGCCTGCTCAATTTTAAATTAAAAGCGCTGCTTCCCCGGCTATCCGTATGAGAATCGACCTCCACCGACAATTCCGGGTTGTCCTTCATAAAATTTACCAATTTCTCGAGGTCTGTCGAGGCATCCGGCCTTATTTTAAAACTACCGGTATTGTAGTAAATATTTTTTAGCGTTATCGTCTTGTCGGGTAAAGCTTCCTCAACCTCCAGTTGAAGATCGACATAAAGCGTTTTGCTCCGCAGCAATCCCCGGGTGCTTATTTTAGCAATATTTGAAATATAATCCTTCTTCTTCCCTGAAACAGTAAAATCACTTTCAGGAGTCAGCTGAAAAGTGAAACCACCATCATCCGGCTTGTTTTGCACACTTAAGCTGTTTCCGTTGCCAACATTCAGCAGTTTAACCTCTACGCCGCCCTCCGGTTGTCCTGTAGATCTGTTTCTGACTACGCCTGATAAAGTAAACCTGGGATCATTATGTAAGATGCGAATATTGATCTCATCGCCCGCTGCATCAAAGGCGTTCCGGAGAACATTTCCGCCGGTTGTCGCTATGTCGTGAAATCTGCCGGTTATTGTGTAATCTGCCGCTTTAACCGCGTTGAAAACAGCCAATCCGGCAGCATTGCTTAAAGTATTTTGTCCACCATCCTCACCGTTTAGTTCGACTTCTACCCCGGCCAAAGGCAAGCTGGTCTGTTGATCCGTTACCTGTACAACAACATTCTTTTCTATTACTTTTTGGACCGGTTGCAACGTATTTTTAACCGTGTCTCCGGAATGGCTTTTTTCAAGGGGCATGGCCTTCTTCCTTTTTCGCCCAACCGGGATGCCAACGCCTATGCTATACTGAAAATGGTCGTTCACCACCGAACCAAGCGCACGCCTGTACTGCATTTGTGTGAATACAAATGCCTCTTTAAATAAATTGACCTGCAAACCTATGCCGGCAGGAAGATAGGCTCCGGCCTTATTTTTATAAAAAGAAAATCCTGCACCAGCTGAAATAAAAGGAGCGAAAATATGTTTATCAGAAAAGAGCTTGAAATTCAGCATTGTATTACCATCAAGTAAAAAAATGCTGCTCCCGTTGGTTGACCCGTTCTTATAAAGATAGTCGATATAACTTCCGTCAAGCGCCGCGGTGAAATCAATATGTCTGGTGATTCCCTTAAAATAATT
Source organism: Mucilaginibacter sp. (assembly GCA_035547875.1). GTDB lineage: Bacteria > Bacteroidota > Bacteroidia > Sphingobacteriales > Sphingobacteriaceae > Mucilaginibacter. The sequence goes on from DASZTX010000057.1 coordinate 282,697, forward strand.
AAAGCCCAGCCCCATTTGCATATTGGCTATATTATTCCATTTGCCTCCGGCAAGCACGTCATTCAGCGAAGTAGTCCGGATCTGTTGTGCAGTTTCAAAATCATAATATGACAAATGAAAGGCCAGTACGGCGGGCTTAATGTCTGCATCGTCCTGAGCGCGCAAAACAAGCGTCAGTGAACAGAGTATAAACAAGCACAGCGTCCTTTTCATTTGTTGTTAGTTAAATTCTGATGTAAAACCGGCTCCTGCGGCAAAGCCCGTTTATCGGCAATGTTAAATATTGCAGGCTCGCTGCGACCCTCAATAGCGGAATCCTCTGTCGGTATGGGATTCCCTTCACGATCGAGCGTCTGAACTGTCCAGATAAATTTTCTATTGGCAACCGAATCCGGCATGGGCAACATGGGCCGCCAAATATATTGCGTGGCGCCCCGCGGCGCAGCTTCGTCAAGCAACGGCCTGTTTCCCCTGAAGGCCTGCATGGCAGTTTGTCCCGGCTTTATCTCAAAGACCTGAACACGGTATTCCGGCAGCTCCTGTCCACCGGGGACGAGGTTTGTCCACCTGAAAATGATAACATTCTGCGCGATGTGAGCGTCGAGGTTTGCGTCGTTAGCGGGCTGGAGCAATACGGGCAACTGATAAGATGTTACAAAAAATGGCCGCGTTTGCCTGGCGATAACAACATCCCCCGCATTATTCATCACCTCAACCATCAATTGATACTGACCTGCTGCCAAACGACCCGTGCGTTGTAACAATGCGCGAACATTACCCTGAAACACAAGATTTTGAAACTGCAGGGCATCACCGATATTAAAGTAATTAGTTCCTTGTTTAAGGTTATAGATACGGGCGTTGTTCATATTGGTAACGGCAATAGCAGACTGACTTTCGTTGAGCAGCGTCGTTCTTAACCTGACCAAAGGATCACCGCCTGCGGCACCAGGCATAAATGTGATGATCATGGCGCCGTTAACCGGGTTTGACCATTCCGCCAGCCAGGGCTGCGGCCTGCTGTTCAATGCCAGACTAAGGCTAACCTGCCCGGTAGCATTGCGCCCCAGCATCATCAGCAGCAATAAAACAAAGACATATATTTTCATCTTTTATCCGCATTAATGTTTTAAAATCTGTAGTTCAAGCCCGTTCTGACAGAACTTTCCAAATACTGCGGTTCGCCGGGATAAACCGGCGTCAGCGAACTTCCGGGAAGCTCGCTGCCATAACGATACAGATTCGCTGTCGCCGAAAACTGCCAGCTCAGCTTTTTATAAAGCTGCCAGTTAAATCCGACCGTCGTGAGTAAATTTTTATCCGAAGTAAACGGACTTGTGGCGCTCAACGCATATTGCAGCTGCCCCTTCAAATTGAATACCTTGGTAAGATTCCATATCACATCACCGCTAAAATTCCACAATCTCAGCTCTATCAACTGTGTTTTGTTGTGGAACCACATCAGGCTGAAATCCGGATTGAGCTTTGAATTAAAAAAAGACGGAACATACAATAGCAGAACTGTTTTTGTATCGTTATGGGTAACCGGAGCCGGAAAGATCGTTTCGTCATACCTGCTTTGCGTGTAAGTACCGCTTAACATGTTGCTCATTTTGCTGTTTGCCCAGGTATAAACCGGATTTAAGCTCAATTCGTTACTGACGCTTTTATAAGCTGAAGTTCCAGGAGCATTAAAGCCATAATTGTTGAAACTGGTATTCAGGGTGAAGTGATCGCTGAACTGTGCAAAGACATTGACATTTGCTACAATTTGCGTTGTGATCTGCGGCCCGGATAAATGGCTGATATTCCCGAAACGCTGACCCACGCTTCCCACTACATTTAATTTCTTTTTCCAGGCGTTAAAATGAGTATTGAGAAGATACTCCATTCTGTCCGTTCCCATAAACGGATAGCCCGCAGTGTAATATCCCGCGCCGATGTAATTAAATTTCGCTCCTATCTCCCACTCTTTTTTCTTTTTATCAATGCCAAGCATCACGGCATTATCCTTCACGGTTGATGTGTGTGATTTGATGAACGGCTTAAAATCTGCCAAAGGTGTAACAGATAACGGATCGTTCAGATTCAGGGTATGAAAGCTCTGACCGAGTTCAGCATTAAAATTCCAGCCGTTGGCGGTTGAGGCGGTCGTCAAAAAACTGACAATCATATTTTGCTGCGGTTCCACAGGCGGTAAGGGAGGCGACGATACCGAGCTTATAACATCCGACGATCTCACAAAGTTAAACCCCGCGAAATAAACACCTTCTTTTCCAACGCCAACCTGGGCCATCCACTGATTTCGTTTATAAGCTCCCGTAATGCCATTCGGTGGGAAATTAAGGGGTGAAACATAGTTTACTCCGCGCTGCGATACTCCATTGAATATTTTGAATCTGAATCTTCCCGGCGAAAGATTGACACCGTAACCGAACACCCCAATATCACCTGTGCTAAGATCACTGTATTTAAGGGTTTGTGTGCCAAGTAAGATTTCCGTGGTACCGATCTTAGGGCTTACCCCGAAATTATTGGCGGGGTTGGTAAGAAATTCCCACAGGTTTTGCCTGCGGCCCGTGGGCGGCGTCAAAAAATTGTTCTGGGTGGGGCTAAAACTTATGTTAAATGGAATAAGCCATTTATTGGTGGATATAACCGGATTAAATAAATACCGGAAATAATTCCAGGGCTTACGGGGAGCATAAAAGTCAGGAACAGGTGTTTCCGGCGACTTATCAAGACCGTAATACTCATAGGTTATCCCCATCTCTCCTGATAATGAAATTTTCTGTTGATTCCTGGTATCCTGGGCGAACACTCTGCACGTACTCATTACCAGTACTGTTACAATCAATAATATGATAACCGTTATCTTCATGCCGCTGCGTATTCGACAACAGAGCCCCGGTCATTAAACCGGAATCGTTGTATTTTTAACCGTTGCCTTTTAATTCCGGCCGATCTTTTTGCAACGCTGAAGAGAATCGGCATGGATGTCCGGGTAAGCAAAGGATCCACATGCGCGCCCGATATCCTGGCCGTTGCCGTAATAACCGCCATTGACGCTCCGTTGCCCCAAAGCGCTGTATTTGCATACGGGAAGGCCGGTAATGAGATATTTATAGCAGTAACCGGATAGGTTTGCGCCGAAGTTTGCGAAACCGTCGCGAAAAAAGATACAAGCAATAGCACGTTGTAAAAAAGAGACCTGCCTGGCAACGTTTTCATTTGCAGCATAAGTAATTACAGACAAGTTAGTGCAAGAAGAAACGAGCCAAAATACAGGCCGCGTGAACGGCGGCGCAAACTGATTATAGTTATATTATGAATTAGTGTCCGGCAGGATCGATCTATTGCTTTAACAACGACCAGGCATCGTGAAGCCGATAAGGTATCACGAGTAAAATTCTATTCCCCGGATTGTGATCATCTTCAAAAACAGGTTCCATTGTCATGGCGATTTGTTCCGATCCAAGCTGATTAAGGGCCGTTATCCGTTTTCTGATCAGATCAGAACCACGGCTGATATGCGAAGTATTTTGTTTTAATGCCAAACTGTTCCGGATGCCTATACCGTTGTCGGTAATGATTATGTGCAAAAAATCATTCTTTTGCGAGATATCGATCCCTATTTCACCGCTGATCAGCGAAGGCATAATACCGTGTAACAGGGCATTCTCCAGCAGAGGCTGTAAAATCATGCTCGGGATCATCCATTCTTCGGTTTCTACGTCCTCACCAACGGTTATATGATATTCGAACCTATCGTTAAAACGCATTTGTTCCAGGCGGAGATATATTTTTATGCTCTCCAGCTCCTGATCCAGCGGTGTAAACGATTGCTGAACGGCCTCGAAATTCGTTCTTATCAGCGAAGCAAAATCACTCAGATACCTGTTGGCATTCTGCCGGTCCTGCAGATTGATATAATGTTGTATGCTGTTTAGCGCATTGAACATAAAATGCGGATTCATGAGCGAAGTAAAAGCCTGTTGCTCCAATGAGGCCGTTTGAATACTTGCCAGTTTTTTTTCAATCCGGAGCTCCTTTTTCCTTTTCTGACGCCGATTAACCAGATAGATCACCAGGATCTGCGTCAAAGCCGCGAATACTATCCAAAACCAAACCGTTTTCCAGAAGGGCGTAGCAATGTCGAAACTTATGGCACAAATTTTTCCGCTTACGTTGCCGTTCACATCTACTGCCCGCACCCTTAAAAAATGATGCTCCTGGCTTAATTCTACGGCCAGTGTATTTTCGCGTAATACGATCCACCGTTCATTGTCGAGGCTGTATTGCAGGTTTTTCAGATGGCCGTCCAATTCTATTCCGAAAAACTGCATCTGAATGTTTTGCTGATCCGTATTCAGTTTATACGATGATGCCAGCATGGTGTCTCGCTGGTTAATGCTTATACTGATCAGCTTAACCGGGATGTCGAATTTCGGCGCCGTATATCCGGCGGGAATGATCGAAATACCATTGCTTGTTGCAGCGTAGATCGTATCCCGCACAAAATCCATTTCATTAATGATATTGTTGGTGAGGCCGTCGTTAACCGACAGGTTACGAATAGAATACTGCAAATCCCCCCCGGTAAACCGATAATTGATAATGCTGATACCCTGTGTTGTGCCCACCCATATCTGCCCCGGTCTGCCGTTCGTTATGCTTCGGCAGGCATTATTAACAATTCCGTTGGCTTCGCTGATCGTGGTAAATAACTTATTATTTTTTATTACTGCTACGCCGTTTCCGGCAGTCGCCACCCAGACAAGGCTATCGGGCGATCCGCATATCGCTGCTATCCTGTCTTTAAGCACTTTGTCCTTCAAATTAAGCGGCGTAACGATTTGTCTTGAATAATTGTATTGATAAAGGCCATCGGTTGAGCCAAAGTACACCGTCCTGGCAACATCCATACCCAGGCAGGTAATGCGATGATAAATTCCTTTGATCTTTGTTGCAGATTTGGTACGGGTATCCATGACTCTCAAGTCGGACACACTTCCAATGAGGATGGAGCTGTCATTATAATTGATCGCAGTCTTCATGCCTATAAGAGGCAGATGAGACGACGGTTCGATAAGCTTATCCTTAAAATTAACGTTTACCATATCTTCTGAAAAGCTGTAAACGTCTTTCCCCGAAATCAATATCTTACGTTCCCTTTGCGGCACCATGTCAGCGACACGATGAACCTGAAATTTTTTTCCCTTACTTTCAATCACTTCGCCGTAATAGTTTCCTGCCAGTATCGTTCCGTCAGGCTTACGGGCAATGCTCATAAAATTGGTGTGACTAAAATCCCGGGGGGGCTGTAGCCTGCCAAGCTGATTTTCCCGGTAAACAAGCAAACCTTTGTCGATCGTGGAGACCCATAGATTTCCTTTGCTATCTTTAAAAAATGCATTAGGCAGGTAGTCTCCGCTCAAAGTGCGTTCTAATTGCAGTGTCGTTTTGTTGAACACATATATCTTTCCCGAATTTCCGACGAAATATAAAGTATTCCCTGCGAGGTCAAAACTATGACACCGTTCTGCAAGTACCAGTGAATCACGCTTGCAACGGAGCGGATCAGTGGTAATATCGTAGTATCTATAACATTTTTTACTGTCCCCCTGAAATTCATAGCTTACTCCGGCACTCTCAATAAACCTGGTATGCATATCAGCGGTCGAGTTTAAGTTAATACGCCCAACGACCCTGTTATTGCGAACGAGGATCATTTTCGCCATGCGTTTTAATCCATTCCGCTTTATTTTCTCCAAATTCCATTTAACCTGAGAACCATCCTGATATTCCTTTATGATAATACCATCGGTAACTCCGGCAATTTTATATTGGATGCATTTATGATCTCTAAAAATGGTCGCACCATTCTCATTATAAAACACTACGCCTCCGTTATCCAGCGGAAAAACCCAAAAAACCGTTGAACCCAGATTTTTTGCCAGCATCGGATCTTCGGAGGCATTAATGAACCGGTTTTTTTTTGCATCGAAATAGGCCGGCCCTTGTTTAAAACAGTTCACCCAGACACGACCGTTTTTTTCTTTAACCACCTCAAGCACCTCGTTGTCGGGCAAGCCGTCGCGAGTCGTAAATACCTGGAAATGTTTACCGTCAAAACGAGCTATACCAGCCTCCGTCGCCACCCACAAATAACCAGCGTCATCCTCTATCACCCGGTAAACGTAGTTGCTCGGTAAGCCATCCTTGGTTGTATAGGTAAAAAAATTATCCGACTGGGCCTGGCAGTTGCAGCTTATGAAGATAGTAAGCAACATAACCATGAAACCCCGCATAATTTGTGTTTTTTAAGTGCTATTTATCTTTTGTAAACATCAGGCTGGCCTGTTTCATCTTTGACAAAAAGGCATCAAGTTGTCTGCGGCTTACGCTCCACTGATTGCCATCGGTCATTTTTACAATGCCCCCGTCAGTGGTGCAATATTCCCTTACATATTTCAGATTGACGATATATGATTTATGAATACGCACAAAAGGATGGCCATCAAGCAGATCTTCAAACTCCCTGAGCGTTTTACTGATGACAACCTTTTGCATGTTTTGCAGGTGGATGATGGTGTAGTTGCTATCGGCCTGCAGCGAAACTATATCATCCACATCGATAAAACTGATGCTGCCCAACTGTGGTAAGGCAATTTTATTGGGCGGCTGTCTTTTATTGATCGTATCAACCAGATGCTGCACCAAAACCTGACCCTGCCGGTTCGCCACGGGGTTTACAGCTAAGCGTTTTACTTTTTCAACCGCCTTTTGCAGTTCATCAATATTAACGGGTTTCAGAATATAATCCACCGCGCTTGCCTTTATAGCCTGCAAAGCGTATTCATTGTAAGCTGTGATAAAAATGATGTTGTAATTTTCGCTGACAATGCTCTTTAAAAACTGGAAGCCGTCCTCGCCCGGCATATTGATATCGAGGAAAATAATGTCTATGTGTTCTGAAAGCAGGCAATCGCGCGCCTGTGCAGCGTTTTGAGCCTTGCCGGTAACAGCTATTCCTTCACAATCATGAAGGAGCATAAATTCAAGGCTGTTCAGGTTATTTATCTCGTCATCAACCAACAAGGCTTTCAGCATACCCGGCGTACAATTTGAGTCGATCTAATATACGATTTAATATATTAGCAATCCGGCCAATGCGCGTACGGCCGCATCCATCGCGTAAATCATAAACCGGATGAGTAAATGGCGTGCAAAAAAGGACACATCGGGCCTGTATTGCGAAATACGGTGCAATTAATTAAAGATGAAACTCAAGACGTATGAGTTAAAAACAACCGGGTTCGTGATTTATTCCGAATGGTGTTTTGTTAACTCTGCCGTGTGTAGGATCGAAAGGTTTGTGATACAGGTGTAATTTTTTTCCGCTGTTCTGCGTATTGTGCATTTCTGACTGTGCTTCAGCCTTTACAGGCTGATTGGTTTTGGTAGCCTTTTTCATAACATCCTCCTATCGCTTATGAACAAGAAATTTTGCTACTTAAATTTAAGGCATTATGTTCTTATTTCAAATATTTTTTTGACTTATTAAAAACAGCCCGCCCGGTCTAATTAAACCGATCAAAGGGTGGTTTTCCGCACGATTTATATTTATATTTGATTTAACCAAACTATTAAACCACAGCGATATGAAAAAGTATTTATTATTAGCCGCTCTGTTTTTTACCATGAGCGCATCATTTGCCTATAGCGGAGGAGATGAACATCTTACCGGATATATAGATGATTCGATGTGCGCCGCAACCAAAACGCCGTCCTGCACACCGGAAACGCGTGTAGCGTGCGCCAATAAATGTATTAAAAACGGCGCCAAAGCGGTATTGGTGGTTGGCGACAAGGTCTATAAAATAGCCAACCAGAAAGCTGTAACCAAATATGCCGGAAAGAATGTAACCGTTGACGGCAAAGTTACAGGCGACACCATCGAGGTAACAAAAGTAACCGAGGTTAAAAGCTGAGTACCTTAACACAAAAGGCCGGGAAAATTCCCGGCCTTTCTGTTAAACAAGTTTTAGTTATTACAAAATCTTATTCTGAAAACTGTTTTCGGTCACCTCGCAGGCACGTCTCACTTCCTGAACCGTTGCGGGTGAATCCATGATGAACAGCCCGTCAAGACCGCGCTCGATCCGGGAAGCCCTCACGGCAGCCTTTACCGCAAAAAATGCGGTAACCGACAATACCAGTGGCGGCTCTCCGATTTCCTTCGATGACAATATGCAGGTCGGATTTTCAGGCACGTTAGCGGCGATATCGCGCGGGAACAAATAAACGTTCAACTCCAGCGGGATACTTGTTGTTGCAGGCGGTTTATACGTCCAGGTGTTCAGAGTATTCAACCGGCCTTCGTCATCGCCTTCCGGCTCAAATACCAATTTTTCCGAAAGCACATAGCCCAATCCCTGCACGAACGCTCCCTCGACCTGCCCGATATCGATCGCCGGATTCATGCTCCAGCCCGCATCATAAGCAAGGTCAGCGCTCAGTATTTTAGTTTCACCTGTCAGGATATCCACCTCAACTACCGTACATGCTGCTGAATAAGTAAACCCGCTGAAGGAATTAAACTCTCCCGGCATTCCGGTCGGAACGGCATGATAGCCCGGAATAACAGGTTGTTCGCTGATTGGCTTAAAGGTGATATTTGGAACCGGAGTTTCTCCGCCAACGATCGGAATAGCAAGGCTTTCGATCAGGCTTATCCGCTGCTGATAGGCCAAACCGATGAGGTTTTGCCAGATCAGGGGTTTTCTGCCGCTTACCGTAGGCGCAGCCTTCCAGCCAAGCACGCCATGATTCCAAAAGTCTATCCCCTGCTGCACACACCAGTCGTTACCATTGGTTTTCAGCATATCGTACCCGAACTCCGTCAAACGCGACCGCATCTGCTCACAAACACGTTTTACGGCTTCGGCGCTATAAGATGTTCCGGTTGATGCTCCTGTACTTGTCGGATTCGGAATGATGCTTGTTTTCGGACTTTCGATCTCGATCAGCGTCATCGGCACATTCAAAATGTAAGAAGCCACCTGCCTTACCTGCGTCAGCAATCCCTGCCCCATTTCCACACCGCCCTGGTGGATCAGAATGCTGCCGTCTCCCTGATAGATCGAAATAAAGGCGCCCGCCTGTTCCAGCATGGTCAGGTTGTAACCTGACCCATATTTAACGGGGATCATGCTCAGTCCACGTTTACGCCATTTATTTTCTGCGTTGAATTTCTCCACTTCGGCCACCTTGGTGTCATAGCGGCACTTTTCTTTTAAATACTGCCACACATCTTTCATATAGCAGTAGGTAAGCGGCTGCCCGAATGGCGTTACGTCGCCGCGATCATATAAATTCTTTTCCCGTACAGCTTCAGCGCTCATCCCGATGGTAAAAGCGGCATCGTCAATAGCATTTTCCATCAACACCTTGCCCTGCACATCGCCAAATGCGCGCATCGCGGTGCTGGGCGCCGTATTTGTGCGGCAAACATCGATCTGAGCCTGGAAATTAGGAATCTGATATGCGTTATCCGCGCGGGTAATGATACAATTAGACACCACAAACGAACAGTCGTAAAATGCGCCGCCATCGCCCCACATTTTGTTTGACAATCCCTGAATGATGCCTTTATTGCCGGGTGTAGTTTCGCCTTTATCAATGGCGATCTGATACTGAGCATAATAAGCATGGCGTTTGCCGATCATGGCGGTATCTTCCTCGCGGGTAAGCACCAGCCTTACCGGCCGCTTTAACGCTTTGGCTGCAACTGCAGCGGCAGCGGTTACAAATCTTGCAGGCTCGGTTTTTCCGCCAAATCCTCCGCCAACGGGAGGCACCTGAATGTCAACGCTGTTATACTGAACCCCGAGAACCTGTGCTACCGTGCCGTGAATGGTCATCGGGCTTTGTGTTGACGCCCTGACAATCATGCGGCTGCCATCTATTGGAATAGCTATCGCGGCCTGAGTTTCCATGTAGAAATGCACCTGCCCACCGGTTGCCTGGGTCGAGCCGACTACCTGGCATACGTTACCGTTGACGGTCTCCGGCTGGCTGGTAATGGTTTTGTCTAACGGATCCTTTTCCCTGATCCATCCAAGATGACTTCCCGGCCGTGTGATCCGCCAGATATGGGAGTTGAAGCTCGCTGTTTGCGGATAATCGGGAAAAATGCTTTTTACCCTGATAGCGTCATTGAGCCCGATAACAGGTTTCGTCCACCAGGGCTTGCCGCCTTCTTCGGGCTTAACAGCGGTATAACCTATACAATTACCAGATACATACAGCGCAATTTCATCTGCACTCTGCTCATTCTTCGCACCCACAAGCGCGATACACTGTCCCACATAGTTCACCTGTTCTGAGGCAAACACCGGCTGATCTGAACCCATGCCTTGCATGTTCATACTGCCGTTCTTAAAAACCTCGCTGGTAACCAGGTCAATAAAATCCGGGAATTTATCCGAAAGGTGATCCCGCAGATCGTCCGATGTCACCTGCCCCTTTACACCGGGAATAATAAAATGATAATTGGCAAGCGCCCGGCTGCTTTGCACCAATGCGGCATTCACCGTGTTTAGCGGCACGTCCAGTTCATGCGTGTAATGGAGTTGTCCCTGTGCCTGTTCTACCGCTGTAAACTTGATATAGGGTTTTGAGACCGGCGATTTAAAGTCCTGCGATTTGTAAAACTGCAGCCCGTTACTCACCGGCCATCTGCCCCAGGTGATCTCGCCGCTCGAACGGATCTCCGGCGGCACCTCTACACCCTTTTCGGTAAGCGTTTTTACAACAGCCTTGTAAACAAATGCGGTTGCCAGTTCAATCCGGTAAGCTTCGGTGAAGCCCTCGTCGGGCAGTCCTTTCATCCGCTGTTCCCAGTGGTGCAATGCCGCCTTTACCTCGCGTGTCAGCGTAGCCAGCATTTCGGGCACCACTTGCAGGGAAAGGATTTTTCCTTTCAGAAATTTTTCTGTTTCCGACGCTCTCCAGGGATATGGTGCAATTCCCCCAAAAACCAGGCGGACTTCTTCTACTTTTTGTCCGGCGCCGGTTTTTATCAGGCTCGTGTTATTTACGATACTATGAGCGTTTACATCGCGTAAAGCTACCTTTTGTGCCAGTGCCACGTCGTTTGCGTCCCCAAAAGGAATATAAAACGATACCAGCAAAATTCGGTTAGCCGTTTCCGGATCCTTTACTATTCTGGCTGCGAGTTCTTCCACCGTTATCGTGTTAACTTCGCTGCCGGTTTGCCAGTCGATATACTCAATCTGTGTTCCGGTTGCCGTGAGCGCGGTAAGCAAGTCAGAAGGAAATGGTTCTCCGGTGCCCGCGACGATATGTTTGAATACGAGCATGGCGTTGCCGCCTACCGATGCTGCGTTGCGAACGATGCGCCCGGCGGTACGTTTTGCCATAAACAGTGCTGCGCCCCAGGGCATTGTTTCCGGATCGCGGCCGGACGGAATATTTCCATGATATTTTTGCAGCGCTCTTTCAAACAGCGAAATAACAGTACTGTAAGTTGTGCCGGATGGTATTTTTATGCCTTCCGCAGAGATTGCAGGCCGGGCGTTAAATTCAGGAACCTGACTGATATCCACAATCAGGCGGGCATCCTGAAAATCCTGCTTGTAAATACCATAAGCGGTGTTGGCATGGATGATATAAGGCTTTTGATTTTTATGCCGGTTCAGTTCTTCTATCAGCTCATTCAACGTTAGCGGCGTGATCCATCTGCGTGTTTTATTCTGTATGGATGCGGTCTTATCCATTCCCCGCGCCTCCGGCGGGAAGGGAATGACGATAGATTGCGCAGGCAACTGCGATTGTACGGCATCGTCGCCCAGGCATTTCATCCGTTCCTTTTCGTCTTCAGCTGTCCAGTCGGATGCAAAAGTTTTCATGCCGGTCAGGATCGGGCGATACCCTGTACAACGACAAATATTACCATCGAAAATATCTTCAATTTCCTTTTTTGTCGCCTTCGGGTTATTTGCAATAAATTCCGACATGTTCATTACAAAACCAACCGTGCAATAGCCGCACTGCGTACCGTTGTTCATGGCGAGTCTGTGTGCAACCGGGTTCATCCCGATGTGGGTAACTTCGGACGGGTGGGACGCGATCTGCGATTGCAGGAAAAGCTTTGGATTACTTTTACGACCGAGCGCCTTTTTAACGGAACTGAACACCTCCTGACGTTTCGCTGTAGCTTCATCATGAGCCTCAATAACCGCCGGCTGCAGGGGCATTTCGGCGTCAGCCGCACCGCGGCTCGAAACCGGGGTATGCGTCAGGTATTCGGGATTCGGTCTGCGGGCTGCACCGGTACCTTCCACAGTGGTCACAACCATTCCGTCAACTGCAACCAATGGCCGCAGACAGGAATTCACCGCCCGGTGTTCTTCTTTATTGTCCTTAGTGTTCCATCCAGACAGGATAACGGTACATCCACCGCAACCGCCCTGTCCGCAGGGTTTTTTTGGCCCTGAAAGATGTACTTCGGGCGAACGCAGGTAATCGATCAGTAACATTCCGGTATCCGGATTATCGATAGTCACCTTTTCGCCGTTCAGAAAAAATGAAATTGAATTTTGCATAATACAGTTAATAATTACACCGACTTAAACTCAATATTTAGTCCCGTTAAAACGAGCTGTGATCCGGAGGCAGGCTGTTCGTCTTCAGCTTTTTACCCGTTTTCTTCAGCACCTTGGCTCTTTTGAACGGAATACCCCCTCTAAGCGGAATATGCTCCACACCCGCGTACAGCTGGGCATAACTGCCTCCCATATTAATACTCTTCCATTGCCAGTAATAAGTGAGTGCAAGGGATACCTGTAACGAAAAATCGGTGGATACCGCCCTCTTCGGATCGTAGGCTGTGCCGCATTTCAGATTCTGGTAGTATTTCTGCCATTCCGGAGCATTGGTTTGCGTCAGATGCTTCATCGCACCGTTAGGCAGCGTATCACCGATGAAAGCTTCGTTCGGTACGAGAGCCGCAAACTGCGGGAACTCTCCCGTCGCATGACAGCTCATACATGAAGCCGTGTTCAAGTCAACCGGGCCGTCCAGCCTGCCTGCATAGCCCAGGTGCTGTGGCGGAAGATCGGGTGATGGATTAATAAAGGTCTCCTTCAGTGTGTCATTTATCATTGTCTTCACGACGGGATAAGGATTGATCCAGTTGGTTTTATATCCAGGGTCATTACCAAACTGAATTCCAACGGGCACCAGGTTCATCACCCTGTCTTTCATGGTTTTACCTTTATTCAAATTACCGTTGTAGCAAAAATTTCCGAATATCCACCCGGTTCCGTATTTATCGGCTCTTTTATCCTTCACCATAATATCCATCTGGATCAGGTTTACGGTCTTCACGATCCTGTGTGCGCTGTCGGGGAATGTGGGTGTAATGTAGGCCAGCCTCGTATATGGATTTTTAAGATAAGGCACCTGTGTCGAGTCCAATTCGGTGTACAGGAATTTGAAAATAACTGTTCCTTCAGGAAAGCCGCCCTTCGGTCCCTGGGTTACGAACGGATCGGGGTCGGTTGAGGTATTCCACATTTTGAACAATGCATGGCCTGCAAAGTCGTTGTAAAATCCCAGCGCGTACACCTGCCCGGGTTTTGTCTGTTCAGGAGCCAACTGATAAGGGCTGATGGGCGCCTCCTTGGCAAGGCCGCTAAAGCCTTCGGAAGCCAGCGGACCATAGTGCAGCCACGGCATGTGGTACCAGTCGCGTTTTTTATTATCCTGAGCAACAAAATCGGCGTCTATCATGCCCTCAAAGCAGTAGTCGCGTGCAGCCAGCAGCCAATCCATCCATTTGCTTTTATCGTCAAAGGGCAATTTAAAAAAGGCCGGTATCTTATCGTCCCCGGGCATTTCTTTCGGATAGTCCTGACTTAATTTAAAGATCTTGTGTCCGGGATATTTTTTCAGAAATGTATCAACCGGGACCATTGCCCCGAAGTCGGGAAAATCACGCTTTTCATAAGCGGCTTTTTCTCCGTCATCCTTCGGCTCTGACTTGGACGATGAAACGCACTTCAGTAATACGCAGGCGCCAAAAATGGCTGCGATCACCCATAAAAGACGATACTTTTTCATGTTGTAGGGAATAAGGTTTAATAGTGATTGTGAATTAGGTTAAATTAAAAACGGTCCAGGTAAAAAAATAGCATCAGCGTTGGAAGAGCAGCGCAGCGGCTATAGCTTAATATAAAAACGACGCCCCGTTTAAATATTAATATTAAATAAAAAATGTGCTTTTGAAATCATTGATAAACAGGTTAGGTTAAAAGTTTAAGTATTTGGAAATAAAAGTAGATAAAAAAATCGCATTGTCAATATCGGCGGAGACTATATTTATTAACATGGTTACTGACAACCATTGAGGCGACCGCACTCTAAAAAAATATCCGTCAGGCGATTATGCAGTTCCCGTCCGTTTGCCGGTATCAGACCGCCATGCGCGTTTCAGTATTTCGGAAAGGATCAACCCGTATATCACAAATACCACAAAAACAACATACCCCGGCTGTAAAGATGTATTGTTTGTGGTAATACTGGTAAGGGTATTATTATGGATATTCAGGTTGGAGAGCGAGCTTTCAATTATCCCGTTGAAACCGATGTACGCCATCAAGATCGCAATCACCATTACATCCGCCATACTCCATTTGCCCGATTTAAAAGCGAAATAATAAACGAACTTATTTTCGCCCCATTTCTTTTTATCAAGCACATATAAGCCGGTTGAGATCAACTTCATAATCGGGAAAAGTACACTAAAGCACATTATCAGCGAACCTACAATGATGGCGTCGATCTTTCCTGTTTTCAACAGGATCAAAACGACATCGACAATACTCTTGCTTTGAAAAAAAAGTACCTGATTCTCGAACGAAACATGCTCTCCCATCAGCATGAAATTCAGCGTCCGGATACGTGCATCGACCTCGATCATGGTGGTGGTAAGGCCGACCAGCAAGAGGATCAGGGCAGAAATTATTGACAAAATGTACAGCGTTGGAAATATATCCGACCGTTTCCATAAAAACCACCAGAGCGCCAGTATTGCCAGCACGCATCCAAGCATAGCAAACGAGCATACATACGTATTGTATTTAATGATGTGAAAAGAGCTTTTTGCCTTTTTATTAAAATCGTCTTTATCTGTTGCGTGGTATTTGGTCAGGAGCTTATTAATAACCAGTTCGTTCACCCGGCGGGTGCTGTCATAGGTATCCTGCTCAAGCTGACTTAGTTTGCTGTGTACAAGGTCGGCAAGCCTTTTTTTACTCGAGGGTTTTTCTATTTTCTCAATGATCTGCCTGGCAAATGCGGGCACCTGCGCCTGTATCTTATCCTCATCTACCAATGCATTAAATGCAAGTTTTTTCAGTTTGCCGCCGATCGACTTTTGCGGCTTATTGATCATGGCAACAGCCTTTTTAATCAGCGAGTGCAGTATCTGTTCAATCTCCACCTGCAGATCTTTCTCCTGCTCTTTGGTCAGGTCGAAATTGCGCAGACGCTTGGTAACCGCAACAGTTATCTTATCGCGCCATTCATTGATCGACAACAGCCCGAAGGTGACATTATTCAGCGTGCTATAATCCCTTTTTATTTCCTCCTGTTTACCGGAGAGGACATGAACCTCATACCCGAAAAACGCTTCGCCAGCCAGAACTATACACAAGCCTGCAATAAGCAGGATTTTCAGATTTTTCAGGGAAATCATTTATTCTTATTTGGCTATGGAAAGGATGAACAAAAAAGTTTATTGCTTACTTGAACAAACAAATCAACCTTAATGTTCGCGATACAGCCAGAATTGTTTAAGAATAGTTAAACCTGCCGGTAAGGGAACCGATGTATCACGTCGCCAGAGACTGCGAAAATTTAAGCTGCATATCCTCAATTTAACGATCAAATTTTATGCGACATTAATCCGAAACTTTTAAATCTGAAATATCATCCAGCATAAAACAGTGCTCATGCCGGGTCATGCCAATGCGGGGATAATAATCAACCGCAGCGGGGGCCGCAAGCAATATCAGCTTTGCCAGCGGCGCATATCTCTTTGTTTCACGGATCAGCATTTTCCCGATCCCCTGTTTCTGCAATTGTTCGTCAACGGCAAGGTCCGACAAATAGGTACAAAAATTAAAGTCGGACAGCGAGCGTGCAATACCTACCAGTTTCCCGTCTTTACGTGCAGTAACGATCAGGTTGGCGTTCTGGCACATACTTTTTATGCGTTCAGCATCGTCAACCGGACGGCGTTCTGCCAATGTGCTGCGTTTCAGCACATCGATAAATTCAGCGGGGTTCAGTGTCAGTTCTCTTGCATAAACAATGTCAGCGGCGGCCATTTGATTTTGTTGGTTAGAGGGTCTATAAACTATTAAAAAAATCCTATTACAATTTAGCTGCTGCCTTCCGCATATCGTCCGGCAGGTTGTGCTGCATTACCGTTATCAACTCATTAACGGCACTCTCGCACAACGGCAATAAATGGCGCGCCGTCATGAACGGAATACCCGCGATATGCGTACCGGAAAGTGGTGAAAGCGCATTTTCGGTTAGTGTGAGCATCTTCCTGCCGCTCTTGTTAAACAATAAAAACGTTGCGCGCGCATTTGCCTTAACAAGAGACATTCCCCCGAAACCGCGCGTTTCCAGACTAAGGTCAAGCCGCACCTCCATTACGCCGTCACAATCCGGAAAAAGCTGCAGCATGGCCTGTTCATCTGCCGGTTTTTTTTGCGACAATATTATCTTGTATCCGGGCACGGTGATCTCGTTCTTAAAAGCAAGAATATCCTCCACCGAGTTACCGCCGGGAATAAAATTCTGATAATCGCTGTTACCTAAAACCTGATGTTCAGGTATAACAGCAAAGGGCAACTCCTGTACAAGATTTTTGAAAAACTGATCATGAAAATGTTTCAAAAGTGGCAGAACGTTAAAAACTGAATCCTTTGCCGGGACTGGCTCATCAGACGCCTTGATCCGGTTTTCAAGATAAAAGGATATAACCGCCACCCTCTTTTCCTGCGCATAACCACGGGCGGTAACTAATAACCAGAAAAACAAAAAGAAAATGGCAGCTTTTTTCATGGAAACGACGCTTTGATAAAAATTAAAAACTGATTATTCAACGTTAAAAAAGTCCGGCAAAAATACTTTTATAAATATATGACCTGATAATGAATAAGAAAGAATAGGGCGCAAAACAAATGATTTATCAGCATTGTTATTACGGCATTCAGTTTAAATGTTATGCCACAAAAAATTCTTATCGTGGAAGACGACCGCGATATTCTGGGTTTGTTGAAAGACCTGCTGGAAGACGAGGGTTATGAAGTTTGTGCACTGGAACATACCGACTCGATAACGGGCAACATACAACAATATCAACCCGACCTTGTGATGCTTGACTTTTTGCTGTCAGGCATCAATGGTGGCGAGCTATGTCACGAAATTAAGGCCAACCCCGAAACGGCGTGGTTGCCGGTAATTATGCATTCCGCCTATCCCCGCGTACTTGATTCACTTGGGAACTATGGTTTCGATGCTTTTCTCGCCAAGCCGTTTGATGTTGAAGTGGTTTTGCGAACCATCCGGGATTGTCTTGAAAGCAGGATGGCCCAGGCTTGAGGGCCCTTCGGATCTCCGACGCACCCGACCCGGAGGTATAACTGTTAATTTAAAGTAAGGGTATAATTATTTCTTTATCTATCGGCAAAAAAATACATTTGTCTCCGGCACTAAACAACGCTTGAACGACAGATGCAAAAATACGCCAATCAAACCCGCCATTTATTAGCTGTTGACTGTATTGTTTTTGGATTTGACGGAGAGGCTTTAAAGATATTACTGATCCAAAGGGGATTTGAGCCGGAGAAAGGCAACTGGAGCCTGATGGGTGGGTTTGTTCAGAAAGGTGAAAGCCTGGAGGAGGCGTCCGGCAGGATATTGAAAGAACTGACAGGGCTTGATGGGGTTTATCTTGAACAGTTACATACTTTCGGAGATACCGGCCGCGATCCTATCGAACGAACCGTATCGGTATCCTACTTTGCGCTGATCGATATTCATCAATATGAAAAGCAGCTAAACAGCGATTATCACGCCGAGTGGTTTCCGCTGAGCAATATGCCGCAACTTATCTTCGACCATAAGGAGATGGTTGAAGCGGCCAAACGCAGGGTACGTTATAAAGCAGCGCTGCATCCGCTGCTGTTTGAACTATTGC
The DNA here is from genome assembly GCA_035547875.1 of Mucilaginibacter sp. Lineage (GTDB taxonomy): Bacteria > Bacteroidota > Bacteroidia > Sphingobacteriales > Sphingobacteriaceae > Mucilaginibacter. The sequence continues at coordinate 301,004 of DASZTX010000057.1, forward strand.
CTGAAAAATTCACCATACCCCAACTGCAAAATCTGTACGAAAGCGTATTCAACACCACGATCGATAAGCGGAACTTCAGCAAACGGGTACTCGCAACCGGACTGCTCATCAAATTGTCTGAAAAGGACAAGGCAGGATCAAAAAGAGGCGCTTATTATTACCAGCTTAACCGGCAAAACTATTACGCCAAATCGCAGGCGTTCCTGAATTTTATCCCCAATCCGGATATGCTTTTACTCTAAACAACCCTGCCTGTTCACTATAAAATTCAAGAAGGATTTCATTTTGTCAATAATTAAGTGTTATTTCAACACTAAATTATAAACCAATGACCAGCGATAAATTTGTTATAGGGGTTGACTATGGCACCGATTCCGTTCGCTCTGTGCTGATCAATGCGCTTAACGGTGAAGAAATAGCGACATCAGTGTTTTATTATCCCCGCTGGCAAAAGGGGCTGTACTGCAACCCGGCTGACAATCAGTTCAGGCAGCACCCGCTGGACTACATTGAGGGACTCGAATTTACTATAAAAGAGTGTCTTCGTCAGGCAGGCGGTAACGCCGGACCGGCAGTAAAGGGCATCTCCGTTGATACAACCGGGTCAACCCCGGTGGCCGTCAATAAAAGCGGCGTTCCGCTTTCGCTGACCGCCGGGTTTGAACAAAACCCACATGCGATGTTTATTTTGTGGAAAGACCATACCGCCGTAAATGAAGCGGCGCTGATCAACGAGCACGCAAAAAAATATGACGTCGATTATCTGAAATATTCCGGTGGCATTTATTCGTCGGAATGGTTCTGGTCGAAACTGCTGCATACCTTAAAGTCTGATGCAGCGGTTGCTGTCGCCTGCTATTCGTGGGTGGAGCATTGCGACTGGATCCCATTTTTGCTCACCGGGGGAACCGATGTGACCACAATGAGGCGCAGTCGTTGCGCCGCAGGGCATAAGGCATTATGGGCAGAAGAATTTGGCGGCCTGCCACCCGATGATTTCTTTGGCTCGCTCGACCCGGTACTATCCGGCTTTGTATCGCGGCTGTATGAAGATACTTATACTGCTGATCAGGCAGCGGGAAACCTGAGCCCCGAATGGGCAGACCGACTTGGCCTGACAACCGATGTGGTTATAGGTGTAGGGGCATTTGACGCGCACATGGGTGCCGTTGGCGGAGAGATCGAACCTTATCATTTGAGCAAGGTGATGGGCACCTCGACCTGCGACATCCTGGTTGCCCCGCCGACGGATGTGGATGGTAAACTGATCAGGGGAATATGCGGACAGGTAAACGGCTCCGTTATACCCGGCATGATCGGGCTGGAAGCCGGACAATCAGCATTCGGCGACACCTACGCGTGGTTTAAAAATCTGCTGGCGTGGCCGCTGAATGAACTGCCGGTGTCTCGGCTGATCAGTCCGGATATCGCCGAAAAACTTAAACTTGAACTTGCTGATAAAATTATACCGCAACTAAGCAGACTGGCCAGCCTCCTGCCTCCGGAGGAGGGCGGCGAACTGGCTATCGACTGGTTTAACGGTCGTCGCACACCGGACGCAGACCAAACCCTCAAAGGCGCGATGACCGGCCTCAGTCTTGGCAGCGATGCGCCGCGTCTGTTCCGCGCGCTTGCAGAAGCAACGTGTTTTGGCGCGAGGGGAATCGTGGAGCGTTTTGAACAGGAAGGAATTGCCGTAAAGGGACTGATCGGTATTGGCGGTGTAGCGAAAAAGTCGCCATACATTATGCAGATGATGGCTGATGTTCTGGGGATGCCTATCCGTATTCACCGGTTCGAGCATACCTGTGCGCTTGGCGCGGCCATGTTCGCGGCTGTTGTCTCCGGAATTTATCCGTCGGCAGAGGACGCCATGAAAGCTATGGGTAAAGGGTTTGATGCCGAATATTTCCCCGATCAGGAACGAAACACCATCTATCTGAAAAGATATACCCGTTATAATTCACTGGGCAGTTATATTGAATCAAATTGATATGGATAAGTACCAGCACATTAAAGAAATGGCCTACGAGGCCAATATGCAATTACCTAAACTGGGTTTGGTGCTGTTTACGTTCGGCAACGTCAGCGCTGCCGATCCTGCACTCGGCGCGTTCGCTATAAAACCCAGCGGTGTGCCCTATGATAATCTTACGCCTGATAAAATGGTTATTGTAGATTTTGACGGAATAACCATTGAAGGAAACCTGAGGCCATCCTCTGATACGAAAACCCATGCCGTACTTTACAAAAACTGGGCAGGTCTCGGCGGTATCGCGCACACGCATTCCACTTTCGCAACGGCATGGGCGCAATCGCAACGCTGTATTCCCATTTTTGGCACTACCCATGCCGACCACCTGACCACAGATATCCCCTGCGCAGCACCGATGGACGACCAGATGATTCAGGGCGACTATGAATACGAAACGGGGTTGCAGATCATCCGGCATTTTGAAGAGGCTAAACTTGATTATAAAGAAACGGAGATGTTGCTGGTTGGCAACCATGCCCCCTTTACCTGGGGTGCAACAGCTGAAAAGGCGGTATATAACAGCGCGGTGCTGGAATCAGTGGCGCAAATGGCTTACCTGACCGAACAGATCAACAACAACGCCTCGCGATTAAAAGAATCGCTGATAAAAAAACACTTTGAACGCAAACACGGCCCGGACTCATACTACGGGCAATCGTGATCACACACATTCCGGTAAGCGGGAGTAAAATATATTTTAAGTAATGACAATATTAAAAACATTAGAAGTCTGGTTTATTACGGGCAGCCAGCATTTATACGGCGAAGAGACCCTGAAAAAAGTTGCAGAACATTCGCAGCAAATAGCCAAAGGACTGGATCAATCGGCGCAAATACCGGTACAGGTAATTTACAAACCCGTTGTAAAATCGCCGGAAGAAATTTACGCCACGATACAGCAGGCCAACGGCGCTGAAAACTGCATCGGTATCATCACCTGGATGCATACCTTCTCGCCCGCCAAAATGTGGATACGCGGATTGAGTATCCTGCAAAAACCCATGCTCCACCTGCATACGCAGTTTAACCGCGATATTCCCTGGAGTTCTATCGATATGGACTTTATGAACCTTAATCAAAGTGCACACGGCGACCGGGAATTTGGCTATATGGTGTCGCGGATGCGCAAAAACCGCAAGGTGGTTGTCGGGCACTGGCAGGATAGCGAAGTTTTAAGTCAGATAAACGTCTGGACACGTGCGGCAGCAGCCTGGCACGACTGGCAGGGCGCGAAGTTTGCGCGGATAGGCGATAATATGCGCTATGTGGCCGTCACCGAGGGCGACAAGGTGGAAGCAGAAATAAAACTTGGTTATTCGGTGAATACCTATGGCGTGGGCGACCTGGTGAATATAATAAACAGCATCGGCGGCAACGCCGTTGAACAGCTGCTTGCTGAATATGAAGACACTTATGAGATGTCCGCCAGTCTGAAAAAAGGCGGGGCGCAACGGGCATCGGTTTATGAAGCTGCAAAAATTGAACTTGGATTAAAGAAATTTTTAGAGGACGGCGGTTTCAAAGGATTTACGGATACGTTTGAAGACCTGCACGGTCTTGTACAACTCCCGGGCATCGCTGCCCAGCGACTGATGGCTGCAGGATATGGTTTTGCTGCCGAAGGTGACTGGAAAACAGCTGCCCTGGTTCGCGCCTTTAAGGTAATGGGACAAAGCCTGCCCGGCGGCAATGCATTTATGGAGGACTATACCTACCATTTCGACCCGGATGACCAACTGGTATTGGGATCGCACATGCTGGAAATCGATGCCTCATTAGCCAGCGGAAAACCATCGCTCGAAGTTCATCCGCTGGGTATCGGCGGCAAGGCCGATCCAGCCCGGTTAGTGTTCAATGTCGCCGGGGGGGCTGCCATCAATGCATCGATCATTGATATGGGCAACCGCTTCCGCCTGCTTGCAAATGAAGTGGAGGCTGTAGAACCGCAGCACGATCTGCCGAAACTACCCGTAGCACGCGTGCTGTGGAAGCCTTATCCCGATATGAAAACCGGCTGCGCGGCGTGGATATACGCAGGCGGCGCACATCATACAGCGTACAGTCAGAATTTAACTGTTGAACACCTGCAGGATTTTGCAGACATGGCCGGACTTGAATTTATACGCATCGGAAAGGACACCGGGCTTGACCAGTTACGGAATGAACTGCGCTGGAATGATGCAAGCTACCGATAGCATCTGAGATTGAAGAGCGTCGAAAAACGGCAACCGGTTTTATCGAGAATACCTTCGGTTCAAACTTTTACGGCCCTGAACTGTCGTATCAGTATGAAATCTATTACTTTTATTTTGGTTATATTAGTGATGTTCGCGTCCTGTACTTCGAACAATCAAGGGGCAACAAACAAGGACACGGCTGAAATCCGGGCCGCCGATACCGGTAAGATCACGGGACCGCCGATCCGGTCGCTTTGTTTTCTCAGAACCGTCGGCTCCGGAAAAAAAGACAGCACGACCATTCAGCTTGTATTAAAAAACGGCAAGGTCACCGGAGAAATGAACTGGGTCCCCTATCAAAAGGACAGTCGAAAAGGTACCCTCGACGGCACCCTGAAAGGCGACTCGATAAACGTCGTATGGAGCTTTATGCAGGAAGGAATGAAAGATACGCTTGGTGTACAATTTTTATTAAAGGATAGTGTGCTGCTTCAAAAACCGCTGAAGTTAAATGAAAAAACCGGGCGGGAACAGACTATTCCAAATGCGGATTACACCATCGAATATTCAGAAACCAGCAAGATCAAATAATCGGGTAAATTCAAAAGAAAAAGGCAGGTCGGTACAAAAACCCAACCTGCCGTAAATTCAGCAACATTATTTGTCCGAACGTTCCCGATTACTGCTCTTTTTCAGCCGATGGCCCGGCATCCGGAGTGCCAGAAACGGTTTCGTTTGCATGCTGCAGCTTTTTGAACATTTCGGAACCGATCAGCGCGTCGATCATTCCGCTGCCTCCACCCTCTTTACCGCTCACCAGGATATCAGGCACCAGCTTGATGCCATGAGCAGCTAAGGCTTCGGCCACACGAACGATGGCATACTGTTCAATACCCATGGCTTCAGTCTTCTGCTTGGTAACTTCAGCTTCGGACAAACCGATGGCGCGAATTTTTGCGGCTTCTGCCGAACCATTTACTTCAGTAGCGTTGGCGTCGGCCTTGGCGTTCACTGTTTTGGCTTCGGCATCCGCCTTGGCGATCGTGATCCTCACTTCCGCGTCAGCCTTTGCATTAATGGTCTTGGCTTCGGCCTCACCACGCGATGCGGCAACCTTCGAGGCGGCCATCTGTGTATTTATTTCGACCTGACGGGTCGATTTAACTACTTCGGGCTGCATATCTGCGCCAGCCTTCGCACTTTCAAATTCCTTACGTTCTATCTGCGCGTTACGTTGTATTTCATAGGTCACCTTTTCCTGTTCAGCAATCTTGCGGTCAGTCAGGGTTTTCATCAACGCGGCAGGAGGAACGATATCGCCGATCAGCGTATCCACACCGACCACATTATAGTCGTCCAGTACCTTACTGATGTGCATTTTTGCATCATCCTGACGCTGTACACGATTGGCCAGAAATTCTATCACGTCGCTCTTTTGTGCAGAATTACGGAAGTAGTTGGCAATGGTTGGCTCCAGCACCTGTGACACCAGGTTTTTCATGTTACCAAAACGTGCGATCACCTTTGGCGCCTCATTGCGCGGGATGTGAATGATCTGCGATACATCCAGATTGAAGGTAAAACCATCGGACGAACGAACCGTGATGGTACACAGATTCTTATCCAGCTCATGTGCCTCGGTACGGCTGTCGGCCCAGTTCAATACGATATTGGTGGTGGGCACGATCTCCACCGCATGCGTGTAAATGTTTACCGGGTGCTTACCGGGATCAAGCGGCTGATCCCAGACGCCTTTTTCGTTCCGTTTAACGATATTCCCGTGTTTAAAGCCTTCGCCGCTGGTGTCGGTGCCTTCAGGTCCGACGAACGAGTTTACCACGCCTACGTAACCGATCGGGATATACACCATGTCCACCTGCTCAACCACCACAAACCAGGGGTTAAGGTAATAGGTACCGGCAAGGATAACATCTTCCTGCAAACCCTTCATGCCCCCGGCGTTGATAAACGCCATCGGATCCTGATAGTTTTTATGGCCGGGTACCGAAATACCGGCAATTTCGCCTTTATCCAGCGGCTCACCGTCAAGTGTGGTAACGATGCCCACCTTGTTTTCATGTATCTGTGTTATCGGCACAGCAACCACATCAAACAGGAAGGTGTTGATACGGTAGCTACCGGGTGTGAGGAACGCAGCCTGCGGCCCTTTTTGCCCGCGGTTATTCAGAAATGCCACAGCATCCTGAAATTTATCACAGTCAACCGGTTTGCCCAATACGCGGCCCATATCCATCGGCGCGCCGTCCTTTGCCTTTACCAGGCCGAGTTTACCCTGTTCGATGATGGTAAAAGATTCCATCGTGATGGTATATTGCCACGGCCACATCCCCCAATATAAACCCGGAGCAAGCGCATTGGCCTGCATACCGGCCTCGCCGTTTATGGCAATGATACGGCCGTCGGGCAAACGCTTACTGCCCGAAAGGGCGTACTTTTTTACTACCAGACCGATACGGTTGTCCGGCACGATAACCATACCGAAGAAAACGCGTAACACAAATTTGTACATTACTAAAATGATTATGACAGGCAATACCCACCATAATGAAATAATCATTGGGTTCATTTTTTTAGATTTGAAATTTTTTAGATTGTGAAAAAACATGGCCCTTGAGGTACGGGCTTTTACGAAAACTTAACGCATTAATTATTCCTGAGCGGTTAAGTGATATTTAGATAACGGAAATTGGGGCTTGTTACAAAAAATCGTACGGCGCGATACGATTTTCGCATGGCTAAACTTTGTGCGTATTTTAAAATAATATGGGCAAATGCAAACAAACCCGGCGACGGAGAGTTGAAAAGACAGGCACCATAAAATCAAAAGCGATGAAAACGCACCCCCAGAAAACGGACAGGCAAGAGCAACCGGCAAAGCACCCGGAAGAGCAGGAAAAGGTAAAAAAGGACATCGCCCAGAGCGAAAAGGACGAGGTGAAAGAAGCTGAAGAGAAATTGCAAAAAACGGTTAAGAAAATGCCATAGCTTGCGATGTTGCGTCGTTTGCCACTATCAAACGCCCTGATCCATCAGCTGCTGAAAGCAATCGATATATTGGCCGATGTGCAGACCGTCAACCAGGGCATGATGTACATGCACCGATACCGGCATCGATCTTTTTCCGTTGCACTCCGTCATTTTACCGAACGAAATGCTTGGCGCGCTGTCCTCAAACGAAAACATCCGCGCGTGCGAAATGGAAGTAAAATCGATCCAGGGCAATGCCGAAAACCTGATCAGATCCCAACGGGTAGCTTTATCCAGCGAGGCTGAACTACGGACACGCTCCACCTCCCTGTTCGCTGCAAGAATAAAGTCATCAAAAACCGGATGATAATCAATGTAACCAAAACCAAATGTGCCGTTGCTGCGGGCAATAGTTGAGGCAGCATGTACATCGTCGTACACATATACCCCGTCACCCTCTATCCTTAACCTGAACGGTTCAATTTCGCGAGCAGCGGCAAGGGCTCTATGCAGCGTATAAAGATAAAAGGATACTCCTTTTTCCTTCGCGGCGCTGTATGCTGCTGTGCAGTCTATATGTACGCAAACGCCGTAAAACGGCTCGTCAAATTTGCTGAAGAAATCGAAGTGTTCCTTACGTACCCAGGAGTTAAGGTCGAGTTTGGTTTTCATGACGGCAAAATTAGACTATTTTATCCGCGCAGAAATTACCCTGTGGCAAGTCCGGAAAAAGATATATATTTAAAAACATAACTTTAATAACGAATGGATGAGACATCAGGCATTAGCACAAGAGAAATTATATATTATGCTTTTTATTTGATATGCTTTTGCCTGTCAATCTTTTTTGGTGTCACCAGCGGATTTACCGGCACACATACCCCGCCAATGCCGTTTATAGTTCAACTTTTTTGCTTACCAATTGGATTCTCCCTTTTTCTAATCGATAACAAGATGTGGAAATCAACAACGGTACATAAAATAGGATTGACCGCAAATGGTTTGATTATGGCCTTTGTTCTAACTTTGTATTTTTTGTAAGTATCTTTTTATTGCTCCGCAGACTTTCTAACGGACGAGCAATAGCTACTCCAGTTCCAGTGTAACCACCGATTTCGCCGGTAATAAGACCATTAAATTATCTCCCTCTTTTTTTGCGCCCTTAAAATTCTGAATGGCAACTGTATTGGGTTTATCGAAGGTGTTGATATCGGTAATATTGGGCGAGGTGATGATCTGCCCGGTTACCGTCTTCCAATTAATATCCTTCAAATTTGTGCTTATACTGATGTTGTGATGCAGATCAAGGTTGACCAGCGAGATATGCACTTTTCCGGATGAATCCTGTGAGGCAGATACATTAACTGCCGGTATTTTGTTGTTGCCCACTACATAATCCGGCGTTATCAGCTGAATAGGCAGATATTTTGCATCCTGGTGTACTTTGTACATATCGAATATATAATAGGTAGGCGTAAGCAGCATTTTCTCCTTATCCGTCAAGATCAGCGACTGCAAAACATTGATGGTCTGCGCCAGCGCGGCCGCCCTCACCCGGTCGCAGTGGTTATTGAATATATTCAGGTTGGTAGCAGCGATCAGCGCATCGCGCAGGCTGTTCTGCTGGTATAAAAATCCGGGATTGGTACCGGGTTCAACATCCGTCCACACCCCCCATTCGTCAACTACAAGGGCCACGTGTTTTTTAGGATCGTACTTATCCATAATGGCCGAATGCTTTGTAACCAGTTCCTCCATTTTAAGACATCGCTGCATCGTTCCGAAATATTCCTCTTCGCTGAAGCTGGTCGCCGAGCCTTTGTGTCCCCAGTTCCCGGTTGGCACCGTGTAATAATGCAATGAAATACCCCACATATCCCAATCCGGGATATTTTTCATAATTACGTCGGTCCAGTTATAATCGTCGGAGTTGGGTCCGCTGGCTATCTTTTTAAGCGGCGCGCCTGGATAATTTTTGGCGAACGAGGCATAGCGTTTATACTGATCAGAATAAAACTCCGGTGTCATATTTCCGCCGCAACCCCAACTTTCATTTCCAATTCCCCAAAAGGTTACCTTATAAGGGTCGGGGTGCCCGTTTTTGCGGCGCAATTCGGCTACCGTGCTGTTACTGTTGGAATTCACGTACTCAATCCATTTCGACATCTCTTCCACCGTACCGCTGCCCACGTTGGCGGCAATGTAGGGTTCACAACCCAGCAGGCTGCATAGTTCCAAAAACTCATGCGTACCAAAGCTATTGTCCTCGGTAACACCACCCCAGTTGGTATTGACCATGCGCGGCCGCTCACTCCCCGGCCCGATGCCGTCGCGCCAGTGATATTCATCCGCGAAACAGCCCCCCGGCCAGCGCAGGCTCGGGATCTTTATCTTCTTCAACGCCTTTACAATATCCAGGCGGATACGATCCTGCTTTTCTACAGGTAATGATTTATCCACCCAGAAACCACCATAAATACCATGACCGAGATGCTCTGCGAACTGTCCGTATATAAATTTACTGATCGTCAGCTTAGAGTCGTTGCTGATAGCAAGGCTTGCGGTTTCCTGCTGACCATAGGTATGGATTGCCAGGCATAAAAGGCACAGGGTAAATATTTTCCTCATTATGAACGGGTTTATAATTGTACAAAAAACACTTAAAAACAAATAAAGGAAATTTTTACCGGATTTTGGCACCCGGTTACAAAATAATCATGCGCGGGAAAACGTATCGTATGATTGACTTGTTAAGACAACGTTTAGCGTTCCGGCTTAAAATTCAGCGTCAGCTGATTTACCTTTTTCAGCATCTTTATCAGCTGTTCGCGTTCATTTTCGCTCATGTGCTCGTTAAGATAGTTATTAAACAACTTGCCGATCACCCGGGCCTGGTGGCGTTTTTCCTTACCGAGCTCGGTTAAATAAATCTTCACGGAACGCTTATCCCCGATGTTCGATTCGCGGTGGATCAGCCCCGATTTTTCCAGCTGGCGCAGCATCCTGGACAAGCTGGTCGATTTCAGCCCCAGCAGTGCCGCAGCCTGAGAGACCGTGGTACCTTCTTTTTCATCAATGTTGATCAGCAGGTAGCCGATGGACTGGGTTATGCCAAATTCAGCAACTAATTGATTATACCTGTTGGCAACCGTTTGCCAAACTACTTTTAAAAAATAGTCAACCGTTTCCTGGTGCTTTATATTGGTCATTTTCTTAGTTAGTCGTCAAGAATTATTAACATGGCAGTAGTTGATCACCACCCGTCGGCGGTATCATCCCCTCTCGGGTCAGCGCCGCCACGATAGCCTTCTTTGGTTATCAATATGGCATCCACCCTGCCGCTCGGCCCTCCGACAATTATTTTATACCCTTTTTTTGAGAGGTCGTCTATTGTCTGCTGGCTAAAGCCGCCCTTTTCAACGTCCACCTCATCCGGCAGCCACTGATGATGAAATCTTTTGGCATCAACCGCCTGCTGCATCCCTTCATCAAACTCGATAACATTCAAAATAGTTTGAAATACCGAAGTAATAATCGTCGATCCTCCCGGCGTGCCCACCACCATAAACAGTTTGCCGTTTTTTTCAACGATGGTAGGCGTCATCGATGATAACATGCGCTTGCCGGGTTGTATGCTGTTGGCACGGCCGCCGACCAGCCCGAACATGTTCGGCACGCCAGGTTTAGCGCTAAAATCATCCATCTCATTATTTAACAAAAAGCCAGCGCCACCTACAAATATCTTTGATCCAAACGAGCCATTCAGCGTCGTGGTTATGGCTACCGCGTTACCCTCTTTATCCACAATTGAATAATGGGTGGTCTGATCGCTTTCGTAACCCGGTATGGTACCGGGCATAATAGCGCTGCTCGGCGTTGCCGCTGCCCAGCTAAAGTTCTTCATCCTCCGCCTGCTGTAGGCCGGGTTCAGCAAACTGTCAACCGGGACCTTGTAGAAATCAGGATCTCCGAGATATTTTGAACGGTCAGCATATACCCTCCTTTCGGCTTCCACGATCAGCTGCACCGTAGAATCCTGATTATGACCCCAGCGATGCAAAGGGTAATCTTCAACCGAATGCAGCAGCTGCAGCAGGGCAATCCCACCGCTTGAAGGCGGCGGCATGGTGATGATCTTAAACTCTTTATAGTCTCCGATAATGGGTTTCCGCCATATCGAGTGGTATTTTTTCAGATCAGCTTTGGTAATCATGCCGTCTCCCTTTTGCATTTCGGCAACGATCTCGTCGGCGACCTTGCCTGCATAAAAGCCCTTTCTTCCCTTATCGCGGATCAGTTCAAGTGTTTTGGCGAGGTCTTCCTGTACCAGCAAATCACCTCCGCTCCACTTGTCGTCTTTAAGCAGATAAGTCTTTCCCGGATTCGACTTTCTAAAGGAGTTAGCGCCCCAATTAAGTGCATGGGCCAGACGATCAGATATTTTGAAACCATTACGGGCAAGGTCGATGGCAGGCTGCACCAATTCCGCCCACTTAAGCTTTCCGTATTTTTTATGTGCCTGAACCATCCCGTCAACCGAACCCGGCACACCGGACGCCTGGCGCGTGGCTAAACTCATATCGGGTATTACGTTACCAGCGTTGTCCAGATACATATCGGGATGAGCAGCAGCAGGCGCCTTTTCCCTGAAATCGAGGGTTTTGGCCTTCCCCCTTGCTGAACGGTAAACCATAAATCCGCCGCCGCCAATATTACCTGCTTCGGGGTGCGTTACCGCAAGTGCGAATTGTACTGCGACAGCGGCGTCAACCGCATTACCACCTTTTTTTAGTATGTCAACACCAACTTTAGCGGCTTCGGGTGTGGCGCAAACCACCATGCCGTTTGCATAGGGTTTATCTGCCGCAACGGTGTCCTGTGCGTGAAGTATTTTAGTGAAGAACAGGCTTATTAAAAGGAAGCTGATTTTTTGAAAATAAGATCGGTAACTCATTCAGGAATATATTAACCGGGCTAATTTATCATATTTAGTCGTAAAAAAGTATGACGGAAAGCATAAGCTTAATTCCAATTACGGAAAACATCACCTCCCGGCGGGCAGATTCCCTTAAAATTATATCAAATATTTTCTTCTGAAAATCAATAGCTTGCTGGTCGTCAAACCACTATAATATTAAAAATACCAATAAAATATTAATTCTGCCGTTTATTTGCTTTTACATACCGGAAAATATTATCCGTAATATTCCCGGTGTTTACAGTAACTCTGAAAAACAATTTACCCATGAAAAAACTATTTATTTACACATTTTTTGCAGCTGCATTTCTATTTTTCAGTCAACGTACAAACGCACAGGATTATAAGGCCGCTTTAGGACTTAAGTTCGGTGGCTATGAGAACGGCTTTTCCGGCAAATATTTTATGACCTCTGATGTGGCACTCGAAGGGCTTTTGGGTTTCCGTGCACACGGTGTGGTCATCACCGGGTTGTATGAAATTCACCAGGAGGCGTTTGGCGTAAAAGAATTAAAATTCTATTACGGCGCAGGTGCACATATCGGGGCTACAGGCAGCGGGATCTACCGCCGCTTTAACGGACCTGATGAGTTTTATAATGACAACCATATTCTGTTTGGTGTGGATGGCGTGCTGGGACTGGAGTATCTGATACCGCAATCGCCGATAGCCGTCAGCCTCGATCTTAATCCACGCGCTGAGCTTGCAACCGGGCCTTTTTTTGACATTGCTCCCGGACTTGGTCTGAAATACACTTTCTGACAGGAATGAATTAAAAGTACACCGACGAAATAAAAAGGCTCCGGAGGATTTACTCCCGGAGCCTTTTTATTTCACCTATCTCAGTACGATCACCTTGGTATTATACGTTTTCTGACCCAGCTGAACCTTTAAAATATACGTACCCGGCGGCATATAGCTTACATCAGCAATCGCGCTGAAATTGCCCGCGGCGATGGTTTGCTTCAGGTTATACAACACCTTCCCGGCGGCGTTGATCAGCGACAAGGTCAGGTTATTGCTCTGGCTTGCCTTGAACAATATATTCAGTTCACTGCTCGCAGGGATCGGGAACACGACCAGGCCGATGTCGGTGTTTTTACCGGGATTATTGGCCGTGATAATATAAACATAACTGTCAGAAAGTACCGTGCAACCCGTGCTGGTCACCAAAGCTACCTGGTAGTTACCGCTTTGCAGAGGTTTGTATGTGGTTCCGGTAGCCCCCACGATCGGCTTGCCATTCAGATACCATTGGTTATTGGCCTGCAAGCTCGAAATCAATGTGGTGCCATCCTGCGTTATCTCCGGCTTGCCCGTTGTAACTGCCTGCCGCGAATCGGATGCGCACCCTGCGCTGCGCACCTTCATATCATAAAAATAATAGTAATAGGTTTTATAGATGGCCGTATCACTGGCGTCAGTCGCATCGTTGCCCGTAATGCTGAATATATCGCCTATTTTAAAGGGATAACCTGTTACCCCGGCATTGTTACGGAAGATCGTTGCATTGTTATCATAAACAACATTGATGGTGTAATTTCCTGCTGCGGGCAAAAGCAAGTTGAGGTTATACACCGCTCCCTGATCGTTCGGATCATCCGGCTGAGCGTCGCTGCCAGGCACTGAACGCGTGGCGACCGCATCAATGGTAGCCGACGACACCGTGCGACCGTCCGAGTCATTTACGTTGAATGTTATTTTTCCGGAGTTGCCAATATATAACCGGGCGCTCTCGATAACCAGCGGTATGCGGGTATTCACATTGACATGCGGTGTAAACTGATTATATCCCCCACCGCTGAAAACATTTTTTGTGGCGGGACCAATGGTACCTTTAAAGTCATTCAATCCGGCGTAATATACCCCGTTAACCGGCGCCGACGAAGTAAAGGCCGGTGAACCATAGGCGACAGGTATGGCATCATCCATATGCTGATACCACAGCAGTTCGCCATCGCCCTCACCGGTCATGACATAACCCTTACTGTCTTCGCAATAATAAGCAGCAAGGTTGGAGGCAACCGGCGGCAAACTGATCGCAACCGTTTCCGAAGCCTGGTTATTGGCGGTTACAGGATCGCCGGAAAGGTTGGTCGTCGCGGTAATGGTATAGGTAGCACCCGCAATGGCATTGAACGAGGAATTAAGGATAAAATTTTGCTGTTCAAGCGGTTGCAGCGTACCCTTATAGGTTTGATTAATTGTCGTCACTATATTATCGGGGCCTGTGACGGTTACCACGACCGGAATATTGCTTACCGGCAACCTGCCGAAATTCTTCAACCCAACGGTTATCTGCGTAGCGGATGCGCAGGCCGATTCCGCAGGACTGACGATACCGGTTACACCGACATCAGTGCCCGTTTGCAGGAACTGCACCCGGTAATCCTGGGTTTCGCCCTTGGCATAGGTTCCGCATGGCTTGATCTTCGAAGTGTCGGTCGTTTCCACAAGTACCACACGCATCAGGCTGAAATTGCCGGGCGTTACCGTGGCGGGGACGGCGACATTGGCTGTAAATGTCCCGGTACTGCTTATCACACCCGACGCCGCAACGAGTTCATTATCTTCAAAAACACCATTTTCGTTCCAGTCGATATAGACCTTGGCCGCCTTGTTAAAGTTGCTGCCGCAGGTTCCGAGTGTGATGCTCAGCGGATATGTTTTTGCAAGTTCGAGTTCAATAGTCTGATCGGTGTGATCGGAATAGGTTGTGCAGCCTGCAGGCGGCGAATAATCAAGATTGGCCAGTTTGAGGTTGTCCACACGGGAATCAGCGGAAGACAAAGGCGCGGATATGCAATACTGACTGCCACCGATACCTGTGGCGATCAGTGAATAGTCCTGCGAGCCTGCCAGCAAGGTGCCTTTGTGCGAAACGGTAATGGTATAGGCGCGACCGCTTACGGCACCCGGGATATATACCTGCTCAATGTTATCCAGTATATTGTTACCGGTCGTTGCCGGGGCAGCGGGGTGCAGCGGATCCAGCACCCATGGACGAAAGGTAGTCACGCCATCGCTCACCACTATATCAAGGTCGTTTACCAACTTAGGCGTACGGCTGTTGACCGTTCCTTCGGGCGTTGCGCCGCCTGCGGGATCAGTCCACGATATGGTTACCGCCAGCGGGCCGTTTCCTGACGCGATGACATTAAAGGTTTGTTTCTGACCCTGCTGCAAGGTCTTCTCGGCCAGCATACTCTTCCTGCCGTCGTCGGTAATGGCTTGTGCAGCCTTACGCATATCAAGCAGCCCCCATCCGTAGATATAATCAGGGCCTGGATTTCCCGCATCAACGGCGGTATGGCAGGCCAGTCCCTTTAATGTTGCTGCCCGCATAAATTTACCATTATACCGCTGGGCATAATATTCCTGCAACAGATATAAGGACCCCGTTACGTTCGGCGCAGACATTGACGTGCCCGAAAGTGTGGTGTATGAAGTTGTGCTGTTGCTGCTGGCAGACAACAGTTCGACGCCGTCCCCAACGACGTCGGGTTTTATCCTGCCGTCATCAGTCGGCCCATAACCGCTGAAATAGGCAATGCTCACATCACTGCCGCTGGCAGGGCCGTCAGGCAGGGGGTTGACCGCCCCAACCGTCAGAATATTTTTGGCATTGGCCGTAGTGGCGATAATGTCATAGCCGTTATTACTGCTGATCCCGGCAGGCCGGGGGCCTTTATCCACAAAGTTCTGATTGGTAGCGCTTTGATAGCCAAAATAATGCTCGCCGACCGCCGGGCCATTTTCTGACCGGCTGTTACCCGCCGATTCAACGATGAGGTAATAGGGAGCGCTGAAGGCAATCTTATCCCATTGCTGCGTGCGTTCACCGTAAAATCCAAAGTTATAGTCCGCCGTATCACCGGGCAGACCATACCATTCCCAATGATTTTGCAGGTCGTTAAAACTCCAGCCCGCTGCATCGCCGTAAGAATGATTTGAGAGTAAAAGCCCCGATGCTGCCGCGCTCATTTCAGCCACGTCGTTATTAAAATCATAAGACTGCAGGGTGGCGGCGTTGTATGCCATGCCTTTAGCCGGACCATAAACACCTTTTGCGATCATCGTTCCTGATACGTGCGTTGCATGGGTGATCACCCCGGACAAGGAATCGTGCAAGGTGATCGTCTTTCCGGCAAACTCCTGATGCTGCTTATATACGGAGCCGCCATCCCAAATGGCGAGCTTATTATTGATAACGGTGCTTGATCCGGACAGATTTAACCCGGCGACGCCCCCCGGGTTAACGGCATTGGTCTGCGTGGTTGCCGCAGCTGTCGTATTATTATCCGTTTTAAGATACACCGGGAACCCCAGGTTGTTTATACCCTGCAACGCAATGACGCCGCCATCCTTTGTATGACGGATAACGACCCAACCCTTATTTTTTGCGAGTGCCAGCGCCTTTTCATAACTGGTAAGAAATTCATTATGAACTTTTTGAGCAAACTCCTGAAGATGTTTCTTTCCGGTGTCCGTTACCAGCACCTGCTGCCCGGAGGAGGCCCGGGGGCAACACAGTAACGACAAAAACAAGAAACAAAAAGCCAGGTAAAATTTTCTCATTCTCTTTCCGGGATATCTCGTTTAAAAATCAGGAATCAACGTCTTATTTCCCCACCATTTTCCACTGCAATATAAAGGTTGTTTTTTACTTATTGCCGCCTCTTTTTTGGAAACTACTCCGGCTTGTTAACCGTATAAATTTCCCACAAGGAATTTTGTCAGAAAAGTGACAGAAAAAGATCACGGACCACAGTAGTGAAATCCCCGAAAAATGGAAAAAAACCGGGTTTCCGGGAGCATTCATATTCTCTAAATGAATATATGTAACCAACTGATTTTCACTACGTATAAGAGTCGTCCTTTGGCAGGTACTATCGACAAAACCTAAACCCGAATAATTTTTTGATTTCAACAGTGTTAACAACGTAAATGTTGAAATGTTAATATGTTGATAAATAGCTGTTAATGTGACTGTTGTAATGGTTACTTAAATGTTAATTTTGCCACTCTAATTGTTTATAACGTGTTGAAAACGAAGGTATTTACATACATCTTATTTTTACTCACCCTTGCTTTCGGGCAGGCCGCCATGGCGTCAACCACCTGGACCGGCGGATCAAGTACGCTATGGAGCGTATCAGGAAACTGGTCGGCAGGCGTGCCAACATCAACAACAGACGTCATCATTCCCAACACGACACGTTTACCAACAGTTGATATCAATTCTTCATGTAAGTCTGTTACCATCTCAGGCAACACTACCCTTACACTTTCTGCGAATCTGACGGTGTCAGGGGGACTGACTGTAAACGGCGGCGCTACGTTTAATTTCAGCGGTACAAAAACTGTAACTTTTGCCAGTTCATCTTCGATTGGAAATCCGGGGGTACTCAATATAAATTCAGGCCCAACCGTCACATTCAGCAACGGGCTGTCCGTCAATGCCGGTGGAAAGCTGTACAATGCCGGGAATCTGAATTCCACTTCGAGCAGCGGAATCACCTCGGGCAATCCGGGAACGATCGTTAACTACAGTACAGGAATCATTACGCTGACCGGATCACTGCTGAGTGTTGGCGGCGGAACCAACATCACCAACTCGGGTCAGATCATCGCTAATTCATCATCAAGCATCGTGACCAATAACCCGGTGACATTTATCAACAACAGCGGAGCAAGTATCAGCCTGACGGGATCGACACTCCTTTTCGGCGGCGGAACGACGGTAACGAACGACGGTTCTATTTCAGCAAGTTCCACATCGACAATAACCTGCAACAACCCTGTGCCTATTGCTAACACCGGCAGCATCTCGCTTTCCGCATCAACAATGGCATTGAACGGGGGCTCTCATATTTCCAATTCGGGTTCTGCATCAGTTTCAGCTGTTTCCGGCTCCACCATCACCTTCCAGAATCCCAGTTATATAGACAACACCAGCAGCGGCACCAGTCTCACGGTGTCGGCATCAACACTTGATATCGAGGCAGGCGGGTATATTAAGAACTCAGGCACGGTAAATACAAGCGCCTCTTCGACAGTAAAGTTAAACGGAAACCCGGTGCCAATTACCAACAATGTCGGCGCTACATTTACGTCGTATTCGACAGCTTTTACCATGGTTGCCGGTACCACCATAACCAATACCGGCGGCACTTTTACTTTATCATCATGTACTGTGGATTGCAGCGGCAACCCAACATCCATCACCAACCAAAACAGCGGCTCAACAACCGGCATATTTACGCTTGATAACACCGCACTGACTTTTAACGGAACCAATTCCATTATAAACTACGGCCTCTTTACAGCGATGAACGGCTCTTCCATTAACATGACGAGCTCTTCCGCCACAAGCGCAATCACTAACTACGGTACATTTTATGCGGGCACCTCAAACTCATCGTGTATTATTACCCTGAATGGTAACCAGCCAAAGCTGACCAATGCTTCATCAGGAACAAACGGCAATTTCTACTTAGGCTCCACATCGATCATTTATCCGACTTCCACTAACTGTCTGATGACCAACAACAGTTCCTGCACCTTTACTTTGCAGTCTGACCGTTACGGATCAGCGGCAATCGGGGCAGTACCTAACGGCGCCAATCCAAGCCCGTCGCTGGTGGGTATATATAATGTAGAACGCTTTTTTCAGGGAGGCAGCACTTACGACAATGTTAAAGGCCGCTGGGTTGAACGCAACTACCGCATCATATCATCGCCTGTAAATACCGGCTCAAAGGTGAACAGCAATTATATTTACGGCCTAAATTATATCGTTGGTTCGACAGCGGGACACACCACCGACGCCAACAGCACCACAAACTCGTTCATCAGCGGCGCGACCGGCGGGAATACCAGCGCAGGCAACCCTTCGATCTACCTGTACCGCGAGAACAAGGCTTCGAGCAATGCCGGATATACCGCAGGTAACTTTGTCGGTATTACTAATATCACCAACGCCAGTTCGCTTGGTACTACCGATGCCGGTTCGTGGACCATACCGATCGGCAATGGGGTACTGTTCTTTTTCAGGGGGGCAGCTACCAACTGGACCACCCGGACAAGCGCGCCTTTTATTGCCCCTGAAGACGTGACGCTGACTTCGACAGGCTATCTTAACCAGCAAAGCGTTACCGTGAAAGACTGGTACACACCGACATCCTCTTATCTTGGCTATACCAATACAACCGGTTCGTTAGTAAAAGGATTCAACATGGTGGGAAACCCTTACGCCTGCACCATTGACTATGACAAGGTTAGCAGCGGCGGAATAACTGCAACCAATATCGATCCGACCATTTACGTCCTTGATCCGGTGACCTGCCAGTACCTCAGTTTTTCATCCAGTACGCACGTCGGTACGTTTAGCGGTAAAATCGTAAGCGGCCAGGGCTTTTTTGCAAAGGCCCTGTCGGCGACAGCATCGTTAACATTTAACGAAAGCTGCAAATCGCCCACCTCGCAATTAACCGGCGGAAATCTTTTAATGGGTACTCCTGCGCAGCAGGAAGTCGCCAAACTGATGCGCTTAAAGCTATCCATCGATGCGGTAAACAGCGACGAGATCCTGATCGGGTTCCGGTCATCGGCCAGCACAGCATATAACGGCTATGAGGACGCTAAAGACCTGGGAGGGATAAGCGCCCCGGAAGGACTTTCGAGCTATTCGTCAGACAACGTTCCGCTGGCCATTAACTTTTTGCCGTTGCCCAGCCAGAAACCGCTTGAAATAAGGTTAGACGTTGAAGCAAACGCCTCGCGCCGGATGACGCTTGAGAAAATAGGCCTGGACTCAATCCCCAAGATCTATGAGATATGGCTGATGGATAAATTTAAAAAAGACTCGCTTGATCTGCGTAATAACAGTTCGTATGTATTTGATATCAACCTTGCTGATACCAATAGCTTCGGCGGCAACCGCTTCAGCATCGTTATCAGGCAAAATAAGTCCCTCGGTCTGCATTTGCTCGACTTCGCCGCGACAAAAGCTACAGCGGGCGCGCAGTTAGACTGGAAAACCGAGAACGAAGAAAACTATACCAACTTCACCGTTGAAAGAAGCACCGATAACGGCGTAACTTTCGATGTGTTGGGCGGCTTTTTATCCAGTTCGCAGGGAACCTATAATTTTACTGATAAAACCCCGGCAAAAGCGGTGAATATCTACCATATTAAGATGGAAGATCTTAACGGAACCATCAGTTATTCGGGCAACATCCCGCTGAACTATGGTGATGCCAATACAACCGCAGCCACCAGCAACATCGACGTTTATCCTAACCCTGCGGTGAGCACGATAAACCTCGCCATTAAGCCGGACACCAAAGCGAATTTACTTTCCGGACTGCAAAGTATTGATAAATCGCCCGGACTGGCGTCAACCAAGTCGCAGACGTATGCCATCAGGATCGTCAATATTACGGGGAAGGTGGTAAAGTCGGCAATATCGGCGCAACCAAACTGGCAGGATAACATACAAACCCTGATACCCGGCACCTATATTATACAGGTAGTAAACAACAGCGATAACAGCGTTGTCGGCAAAACGACCTTTGTAAAAATGTAACAATCAATGCCGCCGTGCATTAAAACCGGCGGCATTGCCTCACAGTACCCCGACGGGGAAGTTGGCCGACCTACTGTGGAATTTTTTTCTTTCAATTCCCCTGCCCTCAGCTTATCCTGACGCGACCCGGGCAAATTTTCCTAACTAATATTTTATTTGTTGTTACCTGAGGCAAAATAAGTAACCCTGAGTAACTGTATTCTCACAATCGTCTTTTCATTTCTTTAAAACAAACCGTGTAGCACCGTTATTGCTTTACCCCTGACGATTTGATAAATTATTGATTTTTTGATGCGCTGCTTGCCGTAGCGAGATCATTAAACGCACACCCGGAGATTAACCGGGAATAGCGTGCAGCTGTTTAAAACCAAGACCGTACGCTGTTTAGGGTTATGACTTATTGAAAATCAGTAGTTTAATTATGCTTAATACAATATTTCAATAACTATTATTTAAATATCGTACGCAAAAAGCAAAAGAAAAATTAAATATCAACCTGCAATTGATATTTATCAACATTAATTAATAACTTCATAGCCCCTTGGAGAAAAGTGCGTTTTCGGTGGCTGATTTGATACTTTATTGTAAAAAATGTGAAAACACGTTTACTGCTTGTTTCAGTTGTGCTTTTATTGTCATTCAGAAACGCCATGGCCGCGTCGGGAACAACCGTTTGGACGGGTGCATCGAGCACTTCATGGAGTGACAGCGGCAACTGGACATCTGGGGTGCCGGGCTTCAGCACAGATGTTTATATTTCGACAGGCGCTACGCGGCAGCCGTCGATAAGCTCAACAGCCTCGTGCGGCTCGATAATCATTACAGGAACCAGCGGCACCTCGCTTACCTTAACGCTCGATGCCGCATTAACGGTAGCCAATGACGTGATCGTGAGTGATGGGATAACGTTCACCTTAGGCGGTACGGGCGTTGCCAGCATATCCTTGTTATCCGTTGGCAGCAGTACCGGCAGCGCTTCGTTTACGCTCAATGCCAACTGTACCCTTACCTGCGATGGCGTCTCGCTGCTGGCAAACAGCCTTTTTATAAATTATGGTAACTCAACGTTTTACGGTACCATCACCATTAACGACTCCGGCAGTTTAAAAAACAGCGGAACCATAAATGCGGGAAGTTCCGGAACCGCCTGCACCATTAACCTCAGCGGGACCAATGCATCCGTCATAAATAACGCCACCTTTCAACTCGGAGCTACCTCGTCAATAACACCTGGCGGGGCTTCTGCTTCTATTACAAACAACAGCCCCGGCGTTTTTACGCTGAAATCGGACGCAACAGGCACTGCCGCGATTGGGAAACTTGGCTCGGGCGCATCGTGCAACGGAACGTTCAATGTTGAGCGGTTCATACACGGCGGCAGCGATATACTCTACCGCAATTACCGCTTTTTTTCCTCCCCGGTCTATACCAGTACACAAACGGTCGGGGGAATTACCTTTAACTCGTACGACCTGAAATATCTGAACACATCCAACACCGCCTATCCTATCACTACGGGAACCGGGGGGACATCCAGCGGGTTCGACAAATCGGGAAATCCTACCATTTACGTGTATCGCGAAGACCGGGCGGTGGACAATTCCGTTTTCAGCGGAGGCAATTATATCGGTGTTTCCAACATCACCGGAACGGCATTAAACTACGATTCGCACAATAATACCACCACAAGCGGCTATCTGCCCGCGGGCAATGGCTTTGCTTTTTTTTACAGGGGGACAAAAGCCCTGTTAACCGGCCGCACTACGCTGCCCATTACTGCCGCCAATTATCCTGATGACGCCACCGTTACCCAGACAGGTTCACTTAATCAGGGGAATGTCCCGGTAAATCTGTGGTACAATACCTCCACGCCGAACAGTGTTCAAAACACCCTTTCGTTCACTGCAAGCAATACCACGCTTTCGCAGGGTGTAAATTTGGTGGGCAACCCTTATGCCAACGCAATAGACTGGAACAGCTATTACAGCAATACGGGGATCATTAGCAGCCACGTACTGCCAACCATTTATATCTTTAACCCGGTCACCAAGCAATATGATCTTTACCAGAACATCGGGCCGGGAACAGGTTATGGTGTGCCATCGGGTACCAGCAATATTATCACCAGCGGGCAGGCGTTTTTTGTGATCGCTGATGACCCTACCGCCCAGCTTACCTTTACTGAAAACGCCAAATCGACAACATCTCCAAACCAGGGTACACTTTTGATGGGTATGCCGCAGGACGCTTATAACGCACGGCAGATACTTCGTTTAAAATTATTTATCGATTCCCTTAATTACGACGATATTGTTATTGGTTTTAATGCCAATTCCTCGACGGCTTACAACAACATGGAGGATTCGCAATACCTGGCGGGAATGAACGCCGCAGAAGGGCTTGCGAGCTTCTCGAGCGATAAAGCCCCGGTTGCATTATCGATCAACTTCCTGCCGCTGCCAAAAAAGCAGCCTGAAACCATCAGACTAAAGGTTACCGCAACGAACAGCGGATTGTTAACCCTGAAAAAAATGCAACTGGACGAGCTGCCGAAAATATATGAATTGTGGCTGATGGACCGGTATAAAAAAGATTCGCTGGATCTGCGCAATAATTCCGACTACGCATTTGAAATAAATAAAGCAGACACTGCCAGTTACGGCAATAATCGCTTCCAGATCATTGTGAGGCAGAATGCCGCGCTCGGCGTTCACCTGCTTGACTTCGCAGCTAATAAGTCTTCTGATGGTGTACCGCTTTCCTGGAAAACGGAAA
This sequence comes from Mucilaginibacter sp., assembly GCA_035547875.1. Taxonomy (GTDB): domain Bacteria; phylum Bacteroidota; class Bacteroidia; order Sphingobacteriales; family Sphingobacteriaceae; genus Mucilaginibacter. Next base: position 324,547 of record DASZTX010000057.1, read on the forward strand.
ACGAAGAAAATTATACGAATTTTACGGTAGAAAGAAGTACCGATAACGGATTGACATTTGATGTGTTAGGTGGATTTGCATCGAACGGACAAGGCACCTATACCTTTACAGACAAGAATCCGGTGAAAACGGTTGACATTTACCGCCTGAAGCTGGAAGACCTGAACGGGACAATCTCTTATTCGAACAGCATCTCCATTGTTTACGATGCCAGCAAAGCGCTTGCGGCAAACTCAAAAATCAATGTGTATCCTAACCCGGCAACCGGCACCATTAATCTTGCCATTAACCAACCGGGAACGGCTAACACACTGCTGGCGGGTGTGCAAAATCTAAATCATCTTGCTTCAATAAAAACACCAGAAATGAAGGCCTACGGAATTAAAATAATCAGCGTAACAGGGTCTGTCGTAAAAAATGCCGTTTCGTCATCTCCTAACTGGCAGGACAACATCAGCGGGCTGCTGCCAGGTACTTATTTTATACAGGTAATAAATAACAGCGATAACAGCCTGGTGGGCAAAAGCTCCTTCGTTAAGCTATAAATTATCGCAATAAAAAAAGGTGGAGACGAACAGCCGTCTCCACCTTTTTTATTGAGGTTTATATTACTTTCATATTCACCGGATCCCAGTGTATAACCTTGTTGCGGAAATAACTTTCGTTACAGGCCAGCGCCGGAGCTGCCGCCCGGAAACCGAAGACCGCATCTTCCACCACAGGTTTCCCGGTGCGTATCGAATCCATAAAGTTTGCGAAGTGATCGTTGGATGAATTATATCCCTCGGGAGAATGATAGGTGACATCAGGCAGTCTTGGCGCGCGCCGTTGTTCGGCGGTGTATTTTGAATTGTAATTTTCGAGCAGCGCCTTTTGCATGGCTTCGGGAAAGGTCGCCAAAGAATCCCATCCGCCAATTCCCGGCGCTTCGGGCATCTTACTTTTATGAATGGTAAATCCCTGATCGTCCTGAAGATCGATCACGCCTTCCGAACCAATAATCTTTGTCGATGATCTTTCGCCTTCGCCGCTGATGAAATTCACGCGCAGGTTCGTCTGGAATGCGGGGTGCTCTTCTGTTTCGGGATATTCAATAACGGCAGTCATTACATCAGGTACGTTACGCCCGTCCTTCCAGTAATACGTTCCGCCTATGGCGTATATCTTATCAGGCCCTTTGGAATTGGTGATAAAATGAATGCCCGTGAGCAGGTGTACAAAAAGGTCGCCTGCAACGCCGGTGCCGTATTCGCGGTAGTTCCGCCAGCGGAAAAACCGGTTGCTGTCGTACGGAACCTTCACTTTGCTGTTTGCCTGGAACCTGTCCCAGTCAACCGTTTGCGGCCCCGCATCCAGCGGTATGGTATATTGCCAGGCGCCAAGCGAGTTCTGCCGGTTAAAGGAGGCTTCCACAGCGTTGATCTTCCCGATAGCACCCGCCTGGTAAAGCTCTTTTGCCTTCTGGAAAGCAATACTGCTCACGCGCTGGCTCCCTACCTGAAAAACCGCCTTTGTTTCCCGCTGTGTCTTTATTTCGTCAAGCCCTTCGCCCAGGTAATGCACCATCGGCTTTTCGCTGTACACCGCTTTACCTGCCCTCATAGCGGCCTTGGCAATGGTGCTGTGCCAGTTGTCGCTGGTGGCGATGATCACCGCGTCAATATCCTTCCGGTCCAGAATGTCATGGTAGTTATCGGTAGTGTAAATCTGATTACCATAAAGCTCCTTTGCGTGTTCAAGCCTGCCTTTATACAGATCGCATACGCCGACGAGCTCAACTCCCGGAACGGTAAGTGCCGCGCGGGTATCATTGTAGCCCATAATGCCCATACCTATCGTGGCGATCCTGATCTTGTCATTGGCACTGTAACGCTTCTGCGCCTGTAAAATTCTTCTTTCATGATCTTCCACGGCCGCAAGGCTTGAAAGCGAAGCAGAGGTGAGCAGGATAGAACCGCCCAGTTGCTTGATAAATTTTCTGCGATCTGATGACATGTCTTATTTGTTTTAGGTTTTATTATTGGTAACGCAATATAACAAATTAGTTTAAAGGGTCGGTCGCAGCCGCTTATGCTATTTACCCTCCACCTGCCGGATCATGAAGTTTAACTCGCCCTTGTCAGGCAGCGGACCTGCAACAGGCTTATCCCCAAAAACCATCACCCGGCTCTGGTCTGCGTTATATTCCGGCCATTCCGGCAAACCCTTTCCGTTCGGGTTGCCGCTTTTGATGAAGTTGACCCAATAGGCCGACATTGCATCTGCGAGCGTGTGATCGGTGTCTTTCCACGGCCGGTAAAGAAATTTAAGGTTATCCATTACGTAGGCTACCTCGCCGGTATGGAACGCCCCGTACTTTTCAAATTCCGGCGTGGCCGGGAGCTTATGCTCAAAATAATAAACATACACCGGGACATTCCTGCCCGACTGGATCCCGGCCCATTTGTAACCCGACATCGCGAAGATCATATCGCGGCTCAACTTTACCTGCGACCGGTCGGCTTCCGCGTCAGTACCCGCAGGAAAGTATTTTAAAAATTCTTCCGCCTTGTCGCCGTAGCGGCTATGCGCCATTTTGACAAATTCCTCTTTTTTCTGAAACGTGGTAACAAAGCCCTCGTCGGCATTCCATCCTGCCATCAGCGGCACGTCGTTTTCCCTGTGACCGGCAAATATCTTCCATACCGGCTCGGGCAGCACATAGCCATCAACGATAGGCGAGTATCCCCCACCTGCCTTTAACAGTTGTTCTGCAGGAACTTTTCGCAGTTCCGCCAGCGACTTCGCACCAACGGCAATTGCCGTTTTAACGCCTTGTTCTTCCGCTTCCTGCAATGTTTTGGTTTTTATCGTCGGATTGGCCACCATTAATGATCCGCTTTCGGCTATCGCCTTTTTAAACAGGCCTTTAGCCGCCGGTGACGCTACCAGGCAATTTACGCTCATGGAACCTGCCGACTGGCCTGCGATGGTAACATTCTGCGGATCGCCGCCAAATTTTGCAATGTTGCGTTTCACCCACTTTAACGCAGCAATCTGGTCGAGCAGGGCGTAATTTCCGGATGCGTGTTCGGGCGACTCTTTTGTTAGTTCAGGATGCGCCAGGAAGCCGAAAATACCTACGCGGTAATTTACCGATACAAATACCACCCCTTTCCGGGCCATGGCCTCCCCGTCATAAATCGGGACGCCCGCTCCCCCACTGACGAAACCTCCCCCATAAATCCATACAAAAACCGGCTTTTTTTCCGGTGCGTTATTTTTTGCCCATACATTCAGGTAAAGGCAATCCTCGCTGATCGGTTCATCCGGTATCAAAAATTCTTTGGTATAAACACCGAACGGCACCGGCTTTCCCTGCATCGGGCTCGGACCGAAAGCATCACATTTTTTTACGCCATCCCAATTGGGAACAGCCTGAGGCGCCTTCCAGCGCAGGTTTCCCACAGGCGGGGCCGCAAAGGGAATGCCCTTCCAGGAGGTAATCTCGCCGGACTGATCTTTGACCCCTGAAACGGAGCCGTCGTCTATCCTGATAACTTCGGGCAGAGCGGCAGACGAGCGGCCTGGTTTAAACGCAAAAAAAACAACGATCGCGCACAGCGCCGCAGCGGCGAGGGCCAGGGAGTAATTTTTTTTCATGATGTCGGTTTATAATGTGTCTTACTGACGCAATATACTGTTTTTGAACGATTAAAAGTCAAATAAAAAAGGCGGCGGCGGCCTTATTCCCGGTTCTTCTGCGATAAAACAATAGTTCAAAACATTAATTACCAGTTATTTAATAAACAGTCAGAATCAACAAGGCTCCCGGTTAACTTTAATCAACTAATTCTTTTTAATTTTATTTAAAAAGTATAATTTGCATTTCGATATCCCGGCCAATTAACCTCATGCTTATTAAATTTAAATGATGAAAAAACTATCCTTAGCGCTATGCTGCTGTTTTGTTTCTGTTCTGACGTTCGGTCAGACTGCCAAAAACTCGCTAGCAATCATCCCCGAACCCGTTAAAACCATAACCAAACAGGGGCAATTCACCTTACCAAGAACAGTCACCATTCAGGCAAGCTCCGCAGCCGGGATGGAGCATGTAACCGGGTATCTTAAAACAAAACTGAAAACAGCCACCGGGGCAAACGTTCTGATCAGGAACGTTGTCACCTCCCCGGCCTCCATTAAAATGATACTTAACACCAAGACGGACACGCTTTACGGGGACGAAGGGTATCATCTTTGGGTGGGTACAAAGGGGATTGTTATCCGGGCGAACAAACCTGCGGGCCTGTTCTACGGCGTACAGACCCTGCTCCAGCTGTTTCCAAAGGAAATTGAAAGCAGCGAAGTACAGCATATGAAATGGACCGTTCCGTGTGTGGATATCACCGATTACCCCCGCTTTAAATGGCGCGGCCTGATGCTGGATGTTTCGCGTCACTTTTTCACCAAGGATGAGGTGAAACAATACATTGATCAGATGGTACGGTACAAATTCAACCTGCTGCACATGCACCTGACCGATGACGAGGGATGGCGGATAGAGATTAAAAGTCTGCCACGCCTGACCACCGTAGGTGCCTATAACGTAAAGAAGGTTGGGGAATTTGGCAACTTCACGCCTCCTACACCGGATGAACCGCGCAACTACGGCGGATTTTACACCCAGGATGACATCCGCGAGCTGGTGCAATACGGTAAGGATCATTTCCTGAACATTATGCCTGAAATTGACGTACCGGGGCACAGTCTTGCCGCTGTTGTCGCTTATCCCGAGCTTTCGTGTACGCCGGGCGCAGACAAATACCAGGTACGCTCCGGGGAACACATGATGAATTTCGGAAAGGACGGCATCAAAGCGCTTGTAGATAATACGCTTAACCCTGCCAGCGAAAAGACCTATACCTTTTTAGACAAGGTGATGACCGAAGTGGCACAGCTTTTCCCATTCGGCTATATCCACCTGGGCGGCGACGAGTGCGCCAAGAACTTCTGGGAGCAGAGCGACGAAGTTAAGGCGCTGATGCAAAAGGAAAACCTGAAAAACATGGAGGAGGTGCAGAGCTATTTTGAGAAACGGCTGGAAGCGATAGTTGAGTCGAAAGGTAAAAAATTTATGGGATGGGATGAGATCATCGAAGGCGGGCTGGGCCCGAAGGCTGCCGTAATGAGCTGGCGCGGAATAAAAGGCGGGATCACTGCTTCACGCTTAGGGCATGAGGTGGTGATGAGCCCGACAACGTTTGCCTATCTTGACTATATGCAAAGCGACCGTATCATGGAGCCCCATGTTTACGCGACGCTCCGTTTGAACAAAGCCTACCAGTTTGAGCCCGTACCTGACAGCGCCGACGCAAAGCTCATCTTAGGCGGACAGGCCAACCTCTGGACAGAACAGGTTTTTAATTTCAGGCAGGTGGAATATATGACCTGGCCGCGCGGCTTCGCGATAGCGGAGTCGGTGTGGTCGCCAAAGGAAAAGAAAAACTGGAACGACTTTTATCCAAGAGTAGAGAAACAGTTCGGCCGCCTGGACGAGGCCGAGGTGAAATACGCGCCGAGCATGTATGACCCTGACTTTAAAGCACAGATTGACCCCAACGGCAAGATGATTGTGGAGCTGACGACCGAAATACCTGATCTGGATATTTATTACAGCTTTGACAACTCCTACCCCGACAGGTTCTATCCGAAATATACCGCCCCGCTGGAAGTACCGAAAGATGCCAGTCAGCTTCGGGTGATCACCTATCGCGGAAAGAAACCGATAGGAAGAATGATCACGATGCCAATAGCAGAGTTGAAGGGAAGGGTGGCGAAAGGACGGTAAAATTCATAGTATATTAACTCTTAGTAATACAGGAAACCACTATGAAGGAACGATAACTTAAGGATTAAACAACACTTTCATATATTAAGAGCCCATACTAAAAGCCATTCCAAGTAAATATGGAATGGCTTTCATTTTTATCGCGGCCTATTGTTGATTAATTTATTTTAATATAATAATAGACAGCCACATTTTTTGGTCTTGTTTCCAAACCTCCAAATGGCTGAACCGATACTACGACGTTATGGTCGCCAAAATTTGGATCACAGTTCCATTTCTCACTTCCTCCATCAACATCGTGACTGCCATTTGATCCACAAACTGAACCATTGATATGTCCACTCGCGTTATGAGGATGTAGCTTTAGGCTATCGGCCTGGTAACTGCCTGCTTTTCGATTGCTGTTCGGATCATCCTCATCAGCCGCGCCAATTACTAAATTTGGTTGGCCATTACTAAAAATTGTATTAAGGCCGCGCAAAAACCTTCCACGTAAGTCTGGTGCCATTAATGCTCCTGTAACTTCGGACAGGTGGGATTTATCGATACTCCTTCCATCTGCGGGTATCCACACCGACACCTTAGGATTGATTACAACAGGATCACCTGTAATTTTAATAAGATGATCGTACTCGAGAACCGAGGCTATCACTGTTCCCAAAATTGATGATTTAAATGACATATTTAGTTACATTTTACGCCTACTCTACATCCGTTTTCGGCTATCCCGGTTTAAATTGACTTTTAATTAATTATGATCGGAGGTTTTGAAGGAATCAGCCGCACAATTGTTTGGTAACTGCATCACCGGCGGCAATAACAGTGCTTATAACTGCCTTTACAACAGGATTTTTGATAACAGCGGAAAGAAGTTGCAGGCCCTCCTTTACCTTTGGCCAGATTTCGCATAATTTGCTGTGGTCGGATGGTGCAGCCTGATTCAGGCTGATGTTGCCTGCATTGGCTAAGATTTCATTTGTTTCCATGATTTTTAGTTTTTGTTTACCCCAAATTTCGCCGTTGCCATGACGGCTGACCACCGCAAAAAGGCCCGTTTTAACCGGGTGATTTTACGGTATTAAAAAGGGTGTAAAAACGTTGAAAACGTGAAGATTAGCTATGCAATTTTGAATTGCTTAAGCAGAAACAATTCATTAAATTTATCACACTTAAATCTTATTAGTCATGAAAAAATTGACACTGGCAATCATTACAATTTTTACGATAATCGCTTTCAAGCCTGATCGCACTTTTAAATTTCACAATGCTATTAGCGTTAAAGACACCATTTCTACTTTAAATGGAATTACTATTCCGCAGGCAAATGCCAGGGTAACGCTTAGTGTTGGAACAGCAGATAAAAAACCGGCAAACGAACAAATTTGGTTTAGAAGAGAAGTTGTGGAAGCTTGGTATTCCTTACTATTGGCTGATCAAAAGAGAGGCATTAAAGCAGACGGTATTCGAATTTATCTCTCTCGTATCCTGGCGACCCCCCAAAATCCTATCCATAGGAACAACGGAATTATAGTTGTTTCAACTTTCAGTAAGGACACATTAATAGACAATAAAGATTCGATTATTCACAAAGATTATTTTACTCATCTGGATTCCAATAAATTGTTCAAGATGGCAGATATAAAGGGAAAAATCTATTTCGACAATGATGCGGTAAATGGCGCAGCATTATATGATGTTTGTAACTGTGATATAACCACTCCATGTAGCACATCTTCTGAACACGAGATATTGAGAAGTAAAGCCGAATCAATGGTGCAAAATTTTCGCGGAAGTCTTTTTAGAAGCGGCGCCATAAATTCTACCGCCGAATGGTTTGACATAAAAATGTTGAAATATCTTTTAACAAAAATGGAAGAAGATAAAGACGATGATGGCGTACGTATTTATTTCGCCCGTGGAATAGATAACGATTATGCTAAAGGCAAAGTGAAATTTGTGTTTGTTACAACTAAACCAGGAAACACCACTGATACACACAGCGACTATTTGGACTGCGAACACTTCCCACTTATTAATAAAATATCCGATCCGTTTACAGGCCCTACCGACAATGGTGAACTTTGTCCTACTCATTGTCAGGGAATAACATTACCACAACCTTAGTCCCATAAACAATGAACTATTTCACCTTGAATACAATAAGCGAACTTGTTTGCTTTGCATTTTCAATATCATGTCTGATCAAAGATAAAAGCTGGGTTTGGCGCAGCATGATTGTTTATCTTTTTGTTACCTGTTTAGCCGAATTTGCGGGAATATATATTGAAAAAGTGGAACATAACAACCAATGGGTCTATAATATATTTCTTGTATTTGAAGGTGTCTTTAACATATTAATGTTCAACCATATTTTTCAGAAGTATAAAAAGAATAAACTTCTTACAGCAATTGCCATTGCTCTATTTATGCTTTTTTACAGCTTTGAATTAATAAAGCACGGTTTCCGGATCTATAATTATTCTACCTATAAAGTAATGTCTTTGTTGTATGTTTTGTACTGCCTGTATTACTATTACCTTTTAGTAAAAGATGATACATACACTGAATTGAAATTTCATTCTACTTTTTGGTGGATAACAGGAACATTATTTTTCTATTTCGGAAATACTGCCTGCAATTTTTTGGATGATAAATTAAGTTCGATAAAGATTTTTGGCAATGAATACCTGACTTATTTTATTTATAAAATATTAAATATAATACTATATGCATTCTGGAGTTATTCATTCTTTTGCAGAAAATGGCTGATGCTGAAATCAAAGAGCTGGTAATAATAATTACGCTCATTTTTCTTGCTGCCCCTGCTTTTATATTAACGTACATAGCTGTTTATAACCGTCGCAAAAAACGCCATATTGAAGAAAAGGAACTGATGAGACTGACTTTCGAAGCGGAGATCGTGAAATCGCAGCTTGAAGTTCAGGAGCAAACAATGCAGACCATCGGCGCTGATCTGCATGATAATATCGGGCAGCTACTGAGCCTGACGTCTCTAACACTAAACTCTATTGAGTTATCTAACGAGGCGATGGCAAGGCAGAAGATCGATACGGTGATCGGTCTTACCCTGCGTTCGATCAAAGAGATGCGGCTGCTTGGCAAACTGTTACAGGGCGATCAGCTGATCAGCATGGGGCTTCCGGATGCTATCCGGCATGAGATCAACTGGATAGAGAAATCGGGGCAGTATAAGATCGAGTATGAAAACGACGGCGAGATGCCTGCCGTCAGCAATCCGGATAAAGACCTGATCTTATTCAGGATACTGCAGGAAATACTGAATAACATTATCAAACATGCAAAAGCCTCGGCAATCATCATCCGTTTAAATTACCGGGACGCCATTGCCGAACTGGAGGTAACGGACAACGGCATAGGATTTACACCGGACGGAGCGGCCGACAAACCCGCAGGCATGGGGTTACAGAATATACAGAAACGTGCAGCCATCATAGGCGGCGAGGCGGCTATTGCTTCCAGACCGGGGAAGGGCACTATCATCATCATTACCACACCTTATCCATAAATATGCAAACCGAACCAATATCAATTGCGATAGTTGACGACCACACCCTCTTCCGCAGCGGCTTGGCCGCGCTGATGGGCGAATTTGAGGAGCTAAAGGTTATTTTCGAGGCGGAAAATGGCGAGCAGATGCAACAGCGGATCACCAAAGGCAATCTGCCGCAGGTGATCCTTATGGATATTAATATGCCGGTGATGGACGGCTATCAGGCGGCGAAGTGGGTCCGGGAAAACTATCCGCAGGTCAGGATATTAGCTTTAAGCATGTTTGAGGATGATAAGGCCGTTATACGCATGATCAAAAGCGGAGCGAACGGCTATATCCTGAAAGAATCGAAGCCGAGGGAACTGCTGGAAGCGATCAAAACAGTGCATGAAAAGGGAACCTTTATTAACGATATGGTATCGGGTAAGCTGGTGCGCACGGTAGCAGGCGGTGAATCGCCTGAACTTACCAAAAAGGAAGTCGATTTTTTAAAATTGTGCTGCTCTGAACTTTCCTACCGGGAAATCGCTGAAAAGATGTTTGTAAGCCCCCGGACGGTCGATAATTACCGGGAATCGCTCTTCCTTAAGCTTAACCTGAAAACCCGGACCGGGCTTGTTCTGTATGCGATCAGGAATGAAATATTTAAATTCGGAACGTAGTTTTTATAGCCTCTGGTTTAATTTTTTGCCATTTTAACCACTAAATCAGGGAAAAATAAACTTTTCCACACCCATTGATTAACTTTTTGCGTAAACGGGCTGTAAATAGGTTTATCTTGGAAAAAATTAAACAATTTTAGCGATTTGTCACAAAAAAATTTACAGAACTACATCCCAGCCTTAACCGGGGTTCGCGCAATGGCGGCCTACCTGGTGTTTATTTCGCATTTCGCCTATGTTTTTGACGGCGGTTTCCCACACATCATTCAGCGCTTTTTTGGCGAGTTCCACATTGGCGTTAGTATTTTCTTTGTATTGTCGGGTTTTCTTATCACGTTCAGGTATTATAACAATTTTCACCTGACCGGCGAATGGTTTAAGCAATACCTGAAAAACAGGGTTGCGCGTATCTATCCGATGTATTTTCTGCTTACCGTCGCCGCCTTTGTTTACTATTTTATTACGAAAGACCAGAGCATTACCAAAGGCTCGCCGCACCCGGTGGGACTGATGTTCCTGAACATCACCTTTCTCCGCGGCTTCTTTTATCAATACTGGGACACCGGGATCGCGCAGGGATGGTCGTTAACCGTTGAGGAATGTTTCTACTTTTCCGCACCCATCATCTTCCTGATCGCTAAAAAGTACCACAAATTTTATATCCAGCCGGTGGTGATCACCCTGTTTGCTATCCTGATGGTGCTGATCTTCAGGAATGTAAACTGGCATGGCTTTTTCGGCAACTTTACCTTTGTCATGCTCTTTACGTTCTTCGGACGTTGCTTCGAGTTTTTTGTCGGAGTGCAGCTGGCACGCTACGTGTTAAAGAACGGCGTTAAACGCACCAACAAGATCAGCTTTACCTACGGCGGCTTTATCCTGATCTTTGTGTGCGTATTCGTCATGGCCCTGCAGCAACCCATTGCCCCCTGGCTGGCCGGGCTGGAAAGCCCCATTGGCATCATCACGAATAATTATGTGCTGTGTATCATGGTCGCCTTCTTTTTTTATGGCATACTTACCGAAGAAACCCGGTTTAAAAAGCTGCTGGCCCTGCCCTTTGTCGAGCTGCTTGGTAAAAGCTCGTACATATTTTACCTGATACACCTTGGCTGGATGTATAATCTGCTGCTCAGTAATATCAATAAATTAAACGATTATATTTTTGACCTATATGACAAATGGGGAAAAGACTGGCACTCCCCCCTGCAGTACGACAGTCTTAATCTTCTGTTCATCTTTATCATATTAAATGCTGTTTCAATAACCCTGTTTAAACTGATTGAAGAACCGCTGAACCATTATATCAGGAAATCCGACTTTTTGGTAAAATACAAGCCACGCCCCAAGGGGATCGAGGACTGAAGTATCTCCTGAAGGAAAACGGTTTTACCCTACGATGAAAACTATTGTTAAAATAAGCTTTTTCTGCTGGCTGCTGCTTGTTTTGATTACCCCGCTGCGATCATTCGCAGGCTTTCCCATCGGGAAATACCGCTTTGTCGTGGTACCTACCTTTTCCTATTATCATCAAAAAGACAGGTTCGACGACAAGGATAATGTCATCAAAGGGGCGCCCGGAACAGGGTTTACCTCCTACGCTTCCAATCTGTATGTGGGCTACGGCCTTTCGCGCCGCCTCGATCTGATCGTGACCGTACCCTATTTGTATCAGCAAAACACCATCGCCCCGGGCAATACCCTGGTAGATGCAGGCCTGGGCGATATGACACTTGGTTTTAGTTATAACCTGATCAATTCCAACTATATACGGTTCTTTTCCATCGGTGTAGCCGGGATCGCTCCGCTTTATAAAAGCGAAAACGAAATTTCGCCGTTAGGGCTTGGCAGCTACGGCACCGAAGTCAAGCTGATGTACAGCGGTGCGCTTCCGAAAGATGTGGCTTCGAAAGGATATTTTAATACGGAATTTGGCTACCGGCATTATTACAGCACACAGGGACCGGATCAGATCAGCCTGACCGCATCAGTAGGCTACCCGGTAACACAACATGATCAGCTCAGCCTGGACATTCTGTTGTTCCGTTCATTCAGCTCCAATAAAACATTCAACAGCAATATTTATGCGGCCCATGATTTCTTCTTTTTCAAGCCGCAGTTAAACTTCGGTCACCAGATCAGCCGCAGACTGAGCGTGTTCGCAGGCGGCTTTTTCGTGCCATTCGGTGTGAACACCGGCATAGGTTACGGGGGATCGGTTCTGGCAGTAGTAAAATTATAAATTCATGAAAGTATCCAGGTATTTTCCGGCTTCTGCAATTTTTCTGCTGATGATGTCTTTTTGCATGTCTGCGGCATACGGTCAGGAAGAAACTGAGGACACCGGAGATCTGGTGATGAAAGCCATACCACAAAACAAGGAGGCGGTTTTTAATGGCAACGAAAAGATAAGATACCGGCTGAAGGTCAGCAATAATACCGACATCGTACAGGAAGGGCGCCTTTCATACCAGGTAACCACCGACGAGGGTAAGAAAGTAGCCTACGACTCCGTTCATGTGAAAATCAAAGGCCGGGGGGACAAAGACCTGCTTTTTAATATACCCGTTAAAACTACCGGCTTTTACCGCATCAACTTTATGGTGAATATGCCGGAGTATGACGATACGATGCGACGCGTTTTTGGCGTAAATCCGGAAAAGATCCGATCGCAATTACACAAACCTTCGGATTTTGATGTCTTCTGGAAACAAAGCATGGAGCAGTTAGCGAGCGTTCCGCCTGACTACAGGGTGCTTGAACGTAAGGATCTGTCAACCGACCGCAAAAAAGTTTACGCGGTTGAGATGCGGTCATACGGCGGGCTGCTGATACGCGGCTGGCTGGTTGTCCCGCGCGACGGGAAAAAATTCCCGGTACACTACCGCGTGCCGGGCTATGTAGTCACCTTAGCGCCGAATATGGATAACGACGATTTTATTGCATTCGATCTCAACGTCCGCGGCAACGGTAACAGCAAGGATGTGATCAATATCGGAACGGATAATTACTCGCTGGTAAATATCGAGAATAAAGACAAATACATCTACAGGGGCGTTTATATGGACTGCCTGCGGGGGCTGGACTTTCTATACTCGCATGCAAATCTTGGCATCGATACATCGAAAATCTTTGTGGAAGGTGGGAGCCAGGGCGGCGCACTGGCTGTGGTTACCGCTGCGCTGGATAAGCGGATAAAACTGCTTACCATGCAGGTTCCGCTATATGCGGACATTCACGACAATTTCGCGATATCCGCATCCTACGATGAGCAGGTGTTTCCTTTCAAGGTATTCAGAAGATACAAGGCGGAACATCCGGGTTATACATGGGAAAAGTTTTACAGCACGTTCGACTATTACGATCCGCAGAATTTTGCGCCGATGGTGACATGCCCCGTGCTGATGGGTATCGGTCTGCTTGACCAGTTTTGCCCGCCGCGCTGCAGCATGGCGCTGTTTAACCATATCAGCAGCAGTAATAAGGAATTTGTGTGTGTACCAAACTCCACACATGAGGTTAATTTTAATTATTTTATGTTCCAAAATCTGTGGATACGCGAACAATTCAGGATACCGTAACAAAAACTGTTGAATTGTTTACCCACTTATTTTAATTTGGAGGAAAATTTAACTGCGGCATCAAGCGTTTTTAATTAAAAAAACACCATATTCCGTATATTAGCTTATATACAGGGATACCATAGCTAATTTCGGCACGGAAATAGCCATGTAATGCAATTAAAAGTATAGTCAGTTACCGCTGATTTTAAAGCCGTAGTTCAGGGGGACGATCTCCGGGGCTAATTATTTAACTAATTATGATGGTAAAATTTACTAAAAACATCTTCACGATACTTTTTGCGTTTTTATTCCTGCTTACGGTAAAAGCCGCTTCTGCGCAGGAAGATGATGAAGGCGAAGTAAACACCGTATTAACTACCCACAGCAAGGACGGTATTTTTAACTCGACCGCCTCCTACACCTTTACTGTAAACAGCACTTATAAAAGGCCGCAGGTAGGCAAAGTAAGATACTTTGTAACCACCGAAGCAGGCAAACCCATGCGTTCTGATTCTGTTGCCGTTAACATACCGGCAAACAGCTCGGCTAACTACGATTTTGATATAGCCGGATTGAAGTCCGGGTTCTACAAGATCAGGTTCCTGATCAATGTAAGCGATTATGACGATACTACCCGGAAGGCCTTTGGTATCCGGCCGGAGGACATCCGCTCGCAATACAGCAGACCGAATGATTTTGATGATTTTTGGAACAAAACAAAGGAAGAACTTGCAAAGGTAAAACCGGAATACAAAGTAACCGAGATGCCCGACTCCAGCACAAAAACCACGCGCGTTTTTCTGGTGGAAATGAAATCGCTGGGCGGTCTTACCATACGCGGCTGGCTGACAGAGCCTGTCACCAAAAATAAAAACAAAAAATTTGCGATCATGCTGGCTTTGCCGGGGTACCAGGTTAACCTTAAACCCCTGATCGGTGACGACCCCGATATTGCTACCCTTGCGTTGAATATACGGGGACAGGGCAACAGCAAGGACGTGATCAATGTTCGTCGCGAAACGTATATTACACTGGGTATCGAAGATAAAAACAGATACGTTTTAAGGGGCGCAGTAATGGATTGTATCCGGGCCGTAGATTTTATCTTTTCGAGGCCTGAGCTGAGGCATGACAACATCTTTGCAGTCGGGGGTAGTTTGGGCGGATTTCTGGCAATCGCAACTTCCGGCCTTGATAACCGTATAAACTTCTGTTCAGCAGCTAACCCGATATTGGGCGATGTACGGAATTTGGTTAACGAGGTTGACTGGCCTTTCAACGACATAAAAAAATATGTAAAAACAAGGCCGGGACTAACGTTTGACAAGGTGATGGATAACCTGGATTATTTCGACACCAAGAACTTTGCAGTGAATTTAAAATGCCCGACGTTAGTAGGTTTGGGTATGGTTGATAACATTGCTCCGCCAAATACGGTATATGCAATTTATAACGGAATCACCGCCAAAAAACACCTGATCGCTTTCAGGGATCTGGCGCATGAGATCGGAAAGAATTACCCTATTTACGAAGGGCGCTGGATGCGGGACACTTTTGCATTGTTTTAATTTAACCATTAGCCATGAGCCTATTAAAGACTTTTACACGATTAACATTACTTACTATTCTTCTTTCGTTCGGCGCGCAGAAATTCAGCTACGCCGACGGCGGTTTCCCGGTTCGGCCGGGAAGGTTACTGATCGCGCCCTCGGTCAGCTACTTCTTTGCCAATTCGCAATGGGACGCCAACAAGGTAAAGCAGCCCTTTGCTGATAACGGCAAATTTTCCTCGGTAGGCGCCAGCTTTTATGCGGAATACGGCATCAGCCGGAAGTTTGCGGTGGTGGCCTCCGTGCCGCTGGTGTTCAACCGTTATACTTCGGCCTCCAATGCTCCCGTTACGAGTTCAGGCTTAGCCGATCTGGAGACAGGATTAAGGTATTATTTAGCCAATATTGATTTTATTTACTATTTTTCATTACAGGGAACGGCCATCACACCGCTTTATACCAACAACCTGAACTTAGGCTATGGTGAAGAAGGTGCTGAATTAAAATTAGCTTTTTCGGGCACCGGTCATTTAGGAAAACTGGCTACCTATTTTAATGCCGCTGACGGTATCCGCCAGTATTTCGGGACCAACGGACCGATTCAGAACCGGTATAATGCAACGTTTGGTGTATCGCTTGACGAGGAATACGAAAACCAGATCTCGGCCACGGTAAGCGGTATCTATTCACAAAGCGACGACAAAAGGTTTTCGGTAATACCGGAAACAAACAAGGACTTTTCCTTCCTGCAGGCATCCATCGGCGTAGGCCATTCGTTCTCACGTGAAATATCGTTATTCCTCAACGGCGGCAGGTTCCTCACAGGACGCAACACTGCAGTAGGAACATCAATCTCACTCGCATTTATATACCGGCTGGACTACCGGTAAAATAAAACCCGAAACATTGTTAGAATATTTTCAGCCGGGACAATTTAAGCTCCGGCTTTTTTATGCATTTTATTTTTCGCCGAACAACTCTTTGATAGCCTTTTCGCGGTACGCAAATATTTTTTTGATCTTGCTTCCTACCAGCAATTTGTTGGCGAATGTCCCGATAAAACCGTAGGGAATGGCGTAATTCAGTATATCGTTCATCAATACCCCGCCCTCCACCGATTTAAAATGATGCTCATGGTGCCAGAGGGCATATGGACCGAAACGCTGCTCATCCACAAAATACTGACCATCGCTAACGTGGGTAATCTCGGTCATCCAGTTCATCCTGACACCAGCCAATGGTGTAACATGATAGGTAATGATCATGCCCGCGTATATTTTGGTGTCTTCAGTATAATCGGAAGTAACCTCAAATTTCATATCCTGCGGAGTTATTTTGGCAAGATTCAACGGGGATGAAAAAAAATCCCAGGCCTCGTCAAGGCTGATCGGTATAAATTGTTCTGTTTTTAAAAGATAAGTCTTCACTCTTGTATATACGCGCTAAGTTATCCGGCAGTTTGTTAATGATCTGTCAGGATTTTCAATCATCCCCGATGCCGTGTCCGAAGCGGATGATGTGCCCGTCCGGGTCTTGCACGAGCATTTCACGCATGAGCCACTCCTTATCGGCGGGCGGGGAGAGAATAACAGCCCCCCTCTCTTTGATAAACGCATAGTATTCATCAACATTTTCTAAGTTGATGCAAATCCAGGTACCCGGATGCCCTTGGTCGCCTTTACAAAAAAACAAACGGACGCACTCGCTCTCTACACAGCCAAAAGTAACGGGATCGTCCCATTTCCATTGGTTTTCAAAACCAAGCACCTCGGTATAATAGGTAATGCTTCGCTGCACATCGTAGGAATAGAGGATCGGTACAAGACTTTCGAATTTCATGTGATTGACTTTTATTGTTGATCTTGCGGCCCGATACCGAGCCGCATTTCGAGCAGATTAGGCGTAAAACCAGCTTTTTCATAAGCGTTTACAGCGGGCTGGTTCTCCTTGTAAACTTCGAGCCGCAGCTCGGTTATGCCCTGTGCCAGTGTCCATTCCTTCAATGCATGCAATATCCTGCTGTTGATACCCTTGCCCCTGTATTCCGGTCTCACATACATAAAGCCAAGATAACAATGCCGGTCATGTTTAAGATAATCCTTAGACACTGTGATCCTCGCATATCCCGAGCCGATAAGCTCACCTGCGATTTCCGCGACCAATACCTGAACCTCCGGATCAGCGATCAGTTTCTCAAGGTCGTAATAATGTATCTCGCCGTCCTTTAGCGTTCGGTCGAATGGCCGTTCCGCTTCGACAATACCCTGCTCGAAGGTCAGGAGGGTATCCAGGTCGGCCGGTACCGCCTTCCGTATAATTAATCCCTCCATATGTTAGTACCTGTTGGCAGTGGCCATCGGGAGGTCTTTGCGAGACCATTCACTCCACGACCCGATGTATAGCTTGGGCTCGGTAATTCCGGCGTAGGCCATTCCCAAAAGCGTGTGACAGGCCGTTACGCCTGATCCGCAATGGACGATCACGTCCTCAGGCCCGATGTTACCGATAATATCGTGATAGGTGCTTCTCAGTATCTCAGCAGGCAGGAATTTTCCTTCCGCGTCAAGATTAAGCAAATAAGGCAGGTTCACGGCGCCGGGGATATGTCCGGCGATCAGGTCGATGGGTTCAGTCTGCCCGAGATAACGCGGGGCTTCCCGGACGTCGATGATCAGGCGGCTTTCATCCTGGGTAGCCTCGGCCACCTCGTCGATATCGACGATACCCGAGAATTCTCCGTGAAGGTGATACGGTAATGTTCCCCGTGGAACATTTTCCTCTGTACTTAGCTCCGCTCCCGCCTTAACGGCGGCCTGAAGCCCGCCATTCAACACCTGCACCCGCTGGTGACCTAATGCACGGAGCATCCACCAAAGTCGTGCTGCGCTGAAAGCCGCGCCCTTATCGTCGTATATTACGATATGGCTTTCGGGCGTTATGCCCCACTGACCAAGTAATACTGAAAACTCCTTTACATCGGGTAACGGGTGACGGCCGCCCACAGATGCGTCGGTTACCTTTGCTGCCAGATGTTTGTCAAGATCGGCATAAATGGCGTTTTTAAGGTGTCCGGCTAAATAGCGCTGGTGGGAATCCTGCCCGCCGCGGGCGTCGATGATCACGGTATCCGGATGTTTGAGCGCCGGATCGTTGGTTTCAATTAGTGGCGACATAGCTTGTATCTGATATATAAATATCAAATATAGCTACCCTGTATTTGTTTTTGACAATTTTTACTGAACCATTTTATTGGCGCAGTACGAACTGGCAAAGGCTTCGGGTTTTGCCTTGAAAACAAATCCCATGCTCAGGATGTACCCCATGGCCTCGTGCAAAGCCTGGTTCGATTTAAACATCGGATTGGTGTTAATGTCTGCATGTACTTCAAGATCGACGTCATACAGGTCGAGCAGATCGCAAAGCCGGTAGGCAATGTCGATCGATTTCTGCACTTCCTGCAGCATGCGTTCCTTGATGCTCATTTTTTGCGAGGTGCGTTCCTGATGGATGAACATAAAACCGCCGCGGGCTTCACGCAGAAAGACGATCACGGTAGCAAAATCAGTAACCGCTCCCTTTACCTGCGAGTCGGTGCCAATGCAGACTTTTAACTTGTTACCCAGCCGGGATTCGCGCTCTATCGCTTTCTCAACTTCCTCAAGGATTGGCAAACTGATGACTTCGCCGCTAAATTTTCTCCAGGTCATATTAATTTATTTAGGTTAAATTATCACTGACCGTTTTTAAGGGTCAATAAAAATAAGCGATAACCATCTATATAAACATCAATATAATGTGATTTATTTGTTAACATTGCCCTGAATATTAACATGATGCATATAAAACAGGGTTAGTTACCCCGCTTTGGCCGTACGATCTGATGATCATCAGCAACAGGCTGCTTATGCTAAAAAACGCATCGTAACAATATCAGTGTCCTGCATTCTAAATGATGGAGATTGATACTATCTTTATTTTTTTAAACCCCGAATGATGAAAATAGCTAAACAACTATTGCTTGCACTTCCGGCCGCGATGCTTATCGCTGGCTGTTCGCATTCGTCAAAAGATGCAGCCTCGGATGTACCCAAGCGCACTGTATTTTTCGACAAATCCGGTATGGATACCACGGTTAATCCCGCCGATAACTTTTTTATGTATGTGAACGGTACGTGGATAAAGAACACCAAGATCCCGCCTTCAGAAACAGGCGCAGGAGGCATGTACGAAATGACCGTAAACAACAAAAAGATATTGCACCAGATACTGGAAGATGTATCCAAGCAGGACAACCCCAAAGGCAGCAAGGAACAAAAGGTAGGCGACCTGTACCTGAGCGGT
This sequence comes from Mucilaginibacter sp., assembly GCA_035547875.1. Taxonomy (GTDB): domain Bacteria; phylum Bacteroidota; class Bacteroidia; order Sphingobacteriales; family Sphingobacteriaceae; genus Mucilaginibacter. The sequence continues at coordinate 344,022 of DASZTX010000057.1, forward strand.
ATGGACACCGTTACGCTGAATAAGCTGGGATACGATCCGGTAAAGCCACTGCTCGCCGAGATCAGCGGTATAAAGGATTACCATGACCTGATCAATGTTTCGGCAAAGACCTTTAACGACGGCGACGGCTTTTTATTCGGGTTCTATGTTTCGCCCGACGACAGGAACAGCCGGATGAATGCTGCCCATTTCGACCAGACCGGATTAGGCCTGCCCGACAGGGATTATTACTTTAAAACGGATTCGGCGACATTAAAGGTTCGCGCTGCCTATAAGACTTATATTGCCAGGCTCTTCAAACTTACCGGAACCGACTCGGCAATTGCTGCCAAAAAAGCTGACGAAATTTTGAGTCTGGAGACTAAAATAGCCCAGTCGCACCTATCGCCTGTTGAGCTGCGCGACCCGGTAAAGAATTATCACAAGATGTCGGTGGCGGATTTTCAGAAACAGCTGCCAGATATCGATCTGAAAAATGTGTTCGGCCTGATGAATGTCCATACGGATACCGTCCTTGTTGGCCAGCCCGCCTATTATGCCGCGCTTGATAACCTAATAAAAACTGAACCCGTTGGTGTATGGAAGGATAAGCTTTATTTTAGCGCCCTTGACGGTGCTGCGTCATCCCTGAGCAAGGACTTCCGCGACGCACATTTCGATTTTTATAACAAAGCACTTGAAGGACAAAAATCCCAGCAGCCGCGCTGGCGCAAGATGGTGTCGGTCATTGATAACGGCATCGGCGAACTGCTTGGCCAGTTGTATGTAGCCAAATATTTCCCGCCTGAATCCAAGGAACGGATGAAGGAACTGGTCAGCAACTTGAAATCAGTTTATAAATCAAGGATTGAAAAGCTGGACTGGATGAGTCCGGCGACCAAACAAAAAGCGCTGGAAAAACTCGCGGCTTTTACAGTAAAGATCGGTTATCCCGATAAATGGAAAAATTACGACGATGTCGAGATCAGCAGGGATTCTTTTTATAAAAACATGCAGTCCATTGCCAAACACGACTATAACGAAGAACTAAAAAAACTGGGCAAGCCGGTTGACCGTTCGGAGTGGTTCATGACACCTTCAACGGTTGACGCCTATAACAATCCGACCAGTAACGAGATCGTTTTCCCGGCAGGGATCTTACAGTTCCCGTTCTTTGACAAGGACGCGGATGACGCCATTAACTACGGCGCCATTGGTGTGGTGATCGGTCACGAAATGACCCACGGTTTTGACGATCAGGGAAGACAATACGACAAGGATGGCAACCTGAAAGATTGGTGGACAAAGGAAGACGCGGAAAAATTCAAGAAACGCGTGCAGGTGCTGATCGATCAGTATAATGCCTATACCGTGCTGGATAACCTGCATGTGAACGGCAGCTTAACCCAGGGCGAAAATCTTGCCGATAACGGCGGTATGGCTATTGCCTACGAAGCCTTTAAACGCACGCCTGAGGGACAAAGTGATAAAAAGATAGACGGCTTCACCCCTGACCAGCGGTTCTTCCTGTCGCTGGCGCAGTTGTGGAGGATGAAGATCAGCGATGAGGCGACCCGCCTGAGCATTAACACCAATCCGCACTCGCCGCCAATGTACCGCACCAACGGCCCGATGTCGAATATGCCTTCATTCTATAAGGCTTTCAACGTCAAACCCGGCGACAAGATGTACCGCGCCGAAAAGGATCGTGTGAAGGTTTGGTAAAAACCATTTAACAAAAAATGCCATCCGGGATGCGGGTGGCATTTTTTGTTGCAGAATTAATTTTAGTAGCGTACCGATGGCACGCAAATCCTTTTAATTTCATTTTCTACCGATATCTGATCCCGACGGGATTGGCAAAGAGATATCCCCTCTCCTGTTTGTCCTTATTCGTGATTTAACTGAGCCAGGCGAAAGCACCCTTCTGACACGCTCGCAATTAACTGTGTTTAAATGCAAATAACATCTGATCAATGAGATTCGCTTTTTACAACCTGCCCGGGGCTGCCGTAGGCAGCCTAGTCTTGGCAGAGAAAAAACGACAAACTCATTCGCCCTGTAACGGCGAAACTCACCTGCTTGCTCAGGGCTCCCGTAGGAAACCCAATATTGGTAGAAAAAAAATGACAGAAACCTTCGCCCTGTAAGGGCGAAACCTGTCTGCGGCCAAAATAGACACTAATATCTGCGAGTATAGGTAGCGTACCGATGGCACGCAAATCCTTTTAATATCTTTTCTACCAATATCTGATCCCGATGGGATCAGCAAAGAGATATCCCCTATCCCGTTTGTCCTTGTTCGTAATTTAACTGAGCAGGCGAGAGCACACCTCTGACACGCTCACAATGTCTCTAACGACATCTGATCAATGGGATTCACTTTTTACAACCTGCCCGGCGCTGCCTATGGCAGCCTAATATTGGTAGAAAAAAATGGAGAAAATCCTTCGCTCCTACAGCGTGAAACTCACCTGCTTGCTCAGGGCTCCGGCAGTAAGCCCAATATTGGTAGAAAAAAATGGGAAAAACCATTCGCCCTGTAGGGGCGGAACCTGCCTGCGACTAAAATAGATACAAATATCTGCGAGTATAGGTAGCGTACCGATGGCACGCAAATCCCTTTAATTTCATTTTCTACCAATATCTGATCCCTATGGGATTGGCTTTTTACAACCTGCCCGGAGCTGCCTACGGCAGCCTAATATTGGTAAAAAAAAGATGAAAATCCTTCGCCTTGTAAGGGCAATACTCGCCAGCCTGCTCGGGGCTCCGGCAGGAAGCCCAATATTGGTAGAAAAAAAGATGAAAATCCTTCGCCCTGTAGGGGCGAAATCTTCATAACCATCTGATCAACAAATCATTCCGGCAATTTGAAGATATACCTTTCGTTATAATCAATTTCAAATTGCGTCAAAAACTGTTCATACTCCTCAATAAATGTTTTGTGACGATGATGCTCCTCCTGATTTAACACATATTCTATCACCTTTTGTACATGCGACCGCGAATAAGAAAAAGCACCATAGCCCTCCTGCCAATTAAAAATCGCTGGCGTAAATTGCTTATCGTTTATCCATCGGGAAGATTCACTTTTTACAATACGCATTAAATCCGACAGAGATTGATTGGGCCTGAATCCAAAAAACAGGTGCAGATGGTCGGGCATATTATTTATGGCCAGCATCTTATGCCCATAATTTTGAACGATACCGGTGATATATTTTTGCAATTGATCTTTCCAATCCGGATGGATTAATGAGGCCCGGTATTTTACTGCCATAACGCATTGAATGTGAATTTGAGTATAGGTATTCGCCATCTATCAGAAATTTAGAACCCCCAATATAATGCCATAAATTGAGAAAACAGCATATCAGCTATTCAACTGATTTAAAAGGCATTACTTTCACCGCGCCAATCCAATTACGAAATCAAACTGGGAAATATCATTTACTGATTCTTTCGCTTCGGATAATCTGAGCGTCAAAATAAAATTACCATTCGGCAATATAACTTATGTTCCCGATACTTGCAGCCGGAAAACTATGAGCTACGCAAGATGACTGAAAACAGAAGAATAGAAGAGCTTAAAAAGGAAATAACCCCGCTGCGCCAGCAGTTAGTCGATCATCCACTATACCAAAATATCAATACCATTACAGATTTGCAGACCTTCATGGAACACCATGTATTTGCAGTCTGGGATTTCATGTCTTTACTTAAATCGCTTCAACGGCAACTAACCTGTGTTACCACGCCCTGGATGCCTGTTGGCGATGGCGGCACACGTTACCTCATCAACGAGATCGTTGCAGGAGAGGAAAGCGATGTGGATGAATCCGGCGAACGGACCAGCCATTTTGAGTTATACCTGCGTGCCATGCATCAGGCTGGCTGTAACCCGGTCGCTATCGACAGTTTGTTTGACGACTTAAAAAACGGTAAAACCCTCGGCGTAGCATTAAATCATGCTGCCATACCTGCCCCGGTTGGCAGTTTTGTCCGTCATACATTTGATGTGATCGAAAACCAGCCGGCTTATATACAGGCAGCGGTTTTCACTTTTGGCCGCGAAGATCTAATCCCATCCATGTTTATCAGCATGGTGAAGGAGATCAGCAGACGCCTGCCCGGAAAAGTGGATATTCTTTTATATTATCTTGAACGTCATATTGAGGTGGACGGCGATCATCATTCGCAGCTGGCTTATGAGATGACCGCCAAATTGTGCGGCGATGACGACCGGCACTGGCGCGAAGCGATCAGCGCGGTAAAGCAGGCGCTTGAAGCCCGCATTGCGCTTTGGGACGGCATACTAAACGAGATTACCGCCCCTGAACAACAAAAGGCCTGACTTATCCGTCAGGCCCTTTGCACATTTATGCGGTAAGTTTTCTGTATTTGATCCGCTTCGGGCCGGTATCGCCCAGCCGCTTTTTACGGTTTTCCTCGTAATCGGTATAGTTCCCTTCAAAAAAGTAAACCTGCGAATCACCCTCAAACGCAAGAATATGCGTACAGATGCGGTCTAAGAACCAGCGGTCGTGGCTGATGATCACGGCGCAGCCGCCGAAGTTTTCCAATGCCTCTTCCAGCGCACGCAGCGTGTTTACGTCGATATCATTCGTCGGCTCATCCAGCAGCAGCACATTCGATCCTTTTTTCAGCGTGATGGCCAGATGAACCCGGTTACGTTCCCCGCCCGACAACACACCGACTTTCTTTTGCTGGTCGGCGCCGTTAAAATTGAACCGGGACACATAAGCCCTGGAATTGATCGGCCGGTTGCCCACCATTACGGTTTCCTGGCCGTCAGTAATATTTTCCCAAACCGATTTATTCGCCTCAAGGTCATCGTGCCGCTGGTCAACATAGCCCAGCGCAACGGTTTCACCCACGCGGAAGGTCCCGGCATCGGCCTTTTCCTGCCCGGTTATGAGGCGGAACAGGGTGGTTTTACCCGCACCGTTGGGGCCGATGATCCCCACAATTCCCGCAGGCGGAAGCGAAAAGCTCAGGTTATCAAACAGCAGGCGGTCGCCGTACGATTTGCTAACACCGTTCGCCTCAATCACCACGTTACCCAGCCTCGGGCCGGGAGGGATAAAGAGTTCCAGCTTCTCTTCACGGTCTTTGGTCTCCTCGGAGGCCAGCTTTTCATAGTTCGATAAGCGGGCCTTTGATTTTGCATGCCTTCCCTTCGGCCCCATGCGCACCCATTCCAGCTCACGCTCCAGGGTTTTCTGGCGTTTGCTCTCGCTCTTCTCTTCCTGCGCGAGTCGTTTGGCTTTCTGGTCGAGCCAGGAAGAATAATTGCCCTTCCAGGGGATACCCTCTCCCCGGTCAAGTTCTAATATCCAGCCGGCAACGTTATCAAGGAAATAACGGTCGTGCGTTACCGCGATCACCGTGCCTTTATATTGTTTAAGGTGTTGCTCCAGCCAGTCGATCGATTCAGCGTCGAGGTGGTTGGTCGGCTCGTCGAGCAGCAGCACGTCAGGTTCCTGCAGCAATAAACGGCACAAGGCCACACGGCGGCGTTCCCCGCCGGACAATACCGATATTTTAGTATCCGGGTCCGGGCAGCGCAGCGCGTCCATGGCGCGTTCCAGCTTGGTATCAATTTCCCAGGCATTGGTGGCGTCTATCTTGTCCTGAAGTTCGCCCTGCCGGGTCATTAGCTTGTCCATTTTATCGGCATCGCTGTAGTATTCCTCTAACCCGAACTTCTCGTTTATATCTTCGTATTCCTTCAGCAGTGCCATGGTTTCGGCAGCCCCTTCCTCCACAATTTCCTTTACGGTCTTTTCCGGGTCGAGTTCCGGCTCCTGGTACAGATAGCCTACGGTATATCCCGGCGAGAATACCACCTCCCCGATGTTGGTTTTATCAATTCCGGCGATGATCTTCAGCAACGATGATTTACCGGAGCCGTTCAGACCGATGACGCCGATCTTCGCGCCATAAAAAAAGGATAGATAGATGTTTTTTAATACTGTTTTCTGCGGGGGGTAAACCTTACTCACCCCGGCCATTGAAAAAATTATTTTTTCGTCTGCCATTATTTATAAAATTTAAGCAAATATCAGCTAATTTGGGTAACTTGTATGTCGGGAAAGGCAAAGTACGCAAATTTTGCCATTATCATTAAAAACGGATCTTCCCGAAACTGGAACAATGATACAGATTCAGGAAACCGCGGCGCCGCCGAAACCGTAATTTGTTTATACCGTAAAATATATTTTTTAGTCGTGGCAACCATTCGGCGTGCCGTAATGTCATATAAACGGGGAGTGCCGTCTGCCAATATCGCCTTAGCTGGCTGCCAGGTATAGGATTAATTAAACCATAACGGATTAATTGAATCAAAAACAGATAAAGGGACTTTTTTTTTGCAAAAACGTATTGCGGTTGCACATTTTATTTATAAAATTGCTAAATACAATTTGTATTTGTTGAAAGGTTTATCATAGCAATGTCTGCTTTGGAACTAACTCAAAAACTTGGCAATAATATTGTTGATAAGTGTAAAAGAACAAGTCCTGATTAATCAAACAAATTAATACATTAGGACGTTCATAAAATCGGAAGGATATATATGGAAGCTAAATTTTCGCCACGGGTAAAAGACGTTATACAATATAGCAGAGAGGAGGCTTTACGCTTAGGGCATGATTATATTGGGACGGAGCACCTTTTGTTGGGACTGATACGCGATGGGGATGGTGTTGCAATTAAGTTACTGAAAGAATTAAACGTTGATACAGCCAAATTAAGACGTTCTGTTGAAGACGCCGTTAAAGGAACGATTGGCACTAACGTACACATCGGCAGCATCCCGCTTACCAAACAGGCCGAAAAGGTGTTAAAGATCACCTACCTGGAGGCTAAGATATTTAAAAGCGATGTGATCGGAACGGAACATCTGTTACTGTCCATCCTTCGCGACGAGGACAATATTGCATCACAGATCCTGATGCAGTTCAACGTCAATTACGAGATTTTCAAGAGCGAGGTAGAAACGCATAAGAACGATGTTACCGATGAGATGCCCGGCTCACCTACCGGCGGCGATGACGACTTTAAAGAAGAGGAATCATTCAGCCAGCCAAAAAAGGTGTCGGACATTAAATCGAAAACACCGGTGCTCGATAACTTTGGGCGCGATCTTACCAAGGCAGCAGAAGAAGGCCGCCTTGACCCGATTGTAGGCCGCGAAAAAGAAATAGAAAGGGTTTCACAAATTCTTTCGCGTCGTAAAAAGAATAACCCGATACTGATCGGCGAACCGGGCGTTGGTAAATCTGCCATTGCCGAAGGTCTTGCCCTGCGTATCGTTCAACGCAAAGTATCCCGCGTGTTATTCAATAAGCGCGTGGTTACTTTGGACCTTGCTTCGCTGGTTGCCGGAACAAAATACCGGGGTCAGTTTGAAGAACGCATGAAAGCGGTAATGAATGAACTTGAAAAATCACCCGACGTGATCCTGTTCATTGACGAAATCCATACCATCGTCGGTGCAGGCGGCGCTTCAGGCTCGCTTGACGCGTCGAATATGTTCAAACCGGCTCTTGCCCGCGGCGAGATACAATGCATCGGTGCAACCACGCTTGACGAATACCGTCAGTATATCGAAAAGGACGGCGCGTTGGATCGCCGTTTCCAGAAGGTAATGGTTGAACCGGCCACGCCTGATGAAACTGTCGAGATACTGAACCGCATCAAGGAAAAATACGAAGAACATCACGGGGTAACTTATACGCCGGAAGCGGTTGCTGCCTGTGTTAATTTAACTACAAGATACATTACCGACAGGTTTTTACCTGATAAGGCTATCGATGCGCTCGACGAATCCGGTTCAAGGGTTCACCTGACCAACATCCATGTTCCGCAGAACATTCTGGATATTGAGCAGAAGATCGAGCAGATCAAGGTGGAAAAGAACAAGGTGGTACGCAGCCAGAAGTACGAGGAAGCTGCCAAGCTCCGCGATACGGAAAAGCATTTGCTGGAAGAACTCGAACAGGCGAAATCTGTCTGGGAAGCAGAAACCAAATCAAAACGTTATACCGTTACCGAGGACAATGTTGCCGAAGTGGTATCCATGATGACCGGCATACCGGTTCAGCGCGTTGGCCAGGCAGACAGTCAGAAATTGCTGCACATGGCTGACACTGTTGGCACCAAGATCATCGGCCAGGATGATGCGATCAAAAAACTGACCCGTGCCATCCAGCGCACACGTGCAGGACTGAAAGACCCTAAAAAGCCGATCGGCTCATTCATATTCCTCGGTCCTACCGGCGTAGGTAAGACAGAGCTTGCTAAAGAGCTTGCGCGCTTTATGTTCGATACGGAAGATGCGCTGATACAGATAGACATGAGCGAGTACATGGAAAAATTCGCAGTGTCACGTCTCGTGGGTGCGCCTCCGGGATACGTTGGTTACGAGGAAGGCGGACAGCTGACCGAAAAAGTACGCCGCAAACCTTATGCTGTGGTATTGCTCGACGAGATCGAAAAGGCACATCCGGACGTATTCAATATCTTGTTGCAGGTGCTTGATGAAGGACAGTTGACCGATTCATTGGGTCGCAAGGTGGACTTCAGAAACACGATCATCATCATGACATCAAATATCGGTGCGCGTCAGTTAAAGGACTTCGGTCAGGGTGTGGGTTTTGCTACCACAGCCAAAGCCGTACAAGCTGACTCGCATTCAAGGGGTGTGATTGAAAACGCGTTGAAACGCGCTTTCGCTCCTGAGTTTTTGAACCGTATAGATGACGTGATCGTCTTCAATTCACTCGGCAAGGATGAGATCTTCAAGATCATCGACATCGAGCTTGCTTTCCTGTTCAACAGGGTGAACCTGCTTGGATATAAGATTGAGCTTACGCTTGACGCTAAGGAATTCATTGCCGACAAGGGTTATGATTCTCAGTTTGGCGCACGTCCATTGAAAAGAGCGATTCAGAAATATCTCGAAGATCCTATCGCCGAAGAAATACTGAAAGGTGAGCTTGCCGAAGGCGACACCATGGAAGTGGATTATGATAAGGAAACCAGCGAGATAAAGATCGTTGCGAAGAAAGCGGAAAACGAAAGTAAAAAGACGGAAGAAGAAGAACAGAAATAATCATCTTCCCCAAATAGATAAGCCCTGCTGTGATCGTCATAGCAGGGCTTTTTTTTGCCTTCATTTAATCCACAGTTGTTGTATGCCAAACCGTCGGTTAAAAATTGCGGTTTTTACGCATCGGCTATTCGGAAAGCACGCAAAAAAATTGGGTTATTATACGGCAAAACCGCTTTAGGTTTAATATTATTTTTACGGTGTTCCTAAACCTTATTTTTGGTTCGCGATTAAAAACCCTTGCTTGTACACAAGGGTTTTTTCATTTTATGCTGTTTTGTTGGCACAGCTTCCTTCATTTATCTCTTTTCTCCACCTTATCGTAAAAGCCGCCGAACGTATTCATCTTTACGGCATCCTCACGGAAGAAATCTCCCGGAAATCCTAATTGTATCGCGCTGACGGCATCAAGCCTTTGCAAGTGTTCTTCGGTTAGCTGCAGACCAACGGTTTTCAGGTTGTCCTCCAGCTGACTGAGCTTCGTGGCGCCAACGATGGGTATGGAGAAAACACCCTGCTGCATGGTCCATTTCAGCGCGACGTTCCCCGGCGATACGCCCAATTCATCGGCAACGGCCATCACTTCTTTGGTGATCGCTGTACTTCGTTCGTTGCGGCGGTTGCTCTCCGGCTTGACGCGCCCCTGTTCGCCGCGCAGGTATTTTCCGGTCAGTGCGCCGCCGCCGAGTGGCGCCCACGGCGTCACGGTCATGCCAAAATGCCGCGCCATGGGGATCAGTTCCCGTTCCGGTGTCCGCGCAAGCAGACTGTATTCCACCTGCAACGCAACAAACTGGCTCCAGCCCATCAGTTCAGCGAGGGTATTCCCCTTTGCGACTACCCATGCAGGCGTGTCGCTGATCGCTGCATAATTAACCTTTCCCTGCCTGATCAGATCGTCCATGCCGCGAAGCACTTCGTCTATTGGCGTGATATCATCCCAGATATGCAAATACAGAACATCGATAAAATCGGTCTTCAAACGTTTCAGGCTTTCCTCCACACTGCGCATCATGTTCTTCCGGTTATTCCCCGAAGCATTTGGATTGGTCACATTATCCTTGAGGGTATATTTGGTCGCCAGCACAAAGTAATCGCGGTCGTGATTGCTGATGTAGTCACCGATGATCTTTTCGCTGGTGCCGAGCTTATAAATATTGGCAGTATCCAGAAAATTGCCCCCGGCATCGGCAAATCCGTCCAGGATATCAAAACTTGCTTCCTTGTCTGCACCCCAGCCCGCTTCTGTTCCAAAGCCCATGGTACCGAGGCATAATTCCGAAACCTTCAGGCCGGAGCGGCCCAATAATTTGTATTTCATAAGCATTCTGATGTTTAAGAATGTAAATTTAAGGAAAGCTAAAGTAAGATACCGCAGAATAATTCATCCTGTCGCCTTTTCAACGAGCGTAGCACTACGCGCATAACGACAAAGCTTCTAAAATGCGGCATCCGGGCTGATCCTGATGTGTGCATAGCCCGCGCAGCGGCAGGATCAGAACGCAGCCGCGAGCTTTCTTTGTTACTTTCTTTTGCGGAAAAAGAAAGTAAGGAGAAAAGACCCTGTTTATTCCGCCCCCTCATGTCCTTTCGACAAGCGCAGTTACAATATAGATTTCTCGCAGAGCTCGAAATGACAAAAGGCTTTTAAACCTGCGGCATCCGGGCTGATCATGATGTGAGGATAGCCCGCGCGGCGGCGGGACCAGAACGCGGCCGCGAGCTTTCTTTGTTACTTTCTTTTGCGGAAAAAGAAAGTAAAAGCAAAAACCTGATTTTTCCCCCTCATGTCCTTTCGACGAGCGCAGCAAGGAGAAAACTGTTACCGATGTTACAATATAGATTTCTCGCAGTGCTCGAAATGACAAAAGGCTTTTAAACATGCGGCATCCGGGCTGATCCTGATGTGCTGATAGCCCGCGCGGCGGCAGGATCAGAACGCGGCCGCGAGCTTTCTTTGTTACTTTCTTTTGCGGAAAAAGAAAGTAAAAGCAAAAACCTGATTTTCTCCCCTCTCATGTCCTGTCGATGTGCTTAACTGAAATAACACAAAGCCGTTACACGCTAAACAATATCCCGCCTGACTTGTAGTTTACTTATCCGATACACTGATGCCATGAAAATTTTAAATCTGCATAAAACCGTTACTACGGCTGAACTTTACGAATTGTTAAAGCGAAAACTCAATGTGCTTTTTCACGAGCAAAAACAAAGCGACATCAACTTTTCCATCCTGGAAAAGGATAACGCCGTAGAGATCTGGCAGCCTGAAATATACGAGGGCTTTTTGTTCAGGATCGAACCGGACGGAATAAATCTGAACGTCACCCGGTCGGAACATTATGTGGATGATGTCAACTCCATCACGGTGGAATCCATCCTGAACACGCTCTTTGAAGAACTTGCAGGCGAAGGTGGTATATCGCTTGCATTGGAGGGTTAGTTCAGCGTGTAAACTCATTCCTGTTCATCATATATTTGCAATCTGTTTACGTTTAATTTACGTAGCTTTAATTATTAAGAAGCCACAAATGCCACGTTTTTTACTGTTGCCTTTTATCATATTATTTGCCTTTACCGTAAGCGCCCAAAAACACCTTCCGGTTAAAAAAAAGGTTGAAAAAGCACCTTTGGTGATCAAACCGGCAGGTGAACCGGTGATTATAAAAAAGGATACCTTATTTAAATTTTATGCGGCTCAGGGATTGTTCGATCCGAAAGAGCGCGCCCGCATTGTAACCAAACGGATAAGTGATGTGATCGGCAGACTGGATTTTAACCCGGACTCGCTGGTACTGAAAAACGATTCCCTGGTGTCCATCATCACTTACAGATCACAGATATTGATGGCGGTGAACGATGAAGATGCAAAGATCGCTGAACTGGACCGGAAACAACTGGCAACAAATTACCTGAATATCCTGAAAAAAAACCTCGGCATCGTTTTCGAGGATAACAGCATCAAAACTATAGCAATCAATATCCTCGAAGCTATTACCGTCGTTGTTTTGCTCATCGTGCTGATATGGCTCGTGAATAAGGTATTCAGGTGGCTGAAATATAAGCTGCTACGGTCATGGGAGGCCAGGGTGGCTCAACTGGGTGAAAAAGGTGCGCCGATCGGTTATGTCAACAGGTTGCTGCCTGTATTTACCAGCCTGCTCCGTGTTTTGCGGATATTCGTGATCATCCTTCTTATCTACCTTGCCCTGCCCATAGCTTTCTCCATTTTCCCGTGGACGAAGCCCATCGCTACGGAACTGCTGAGCTACATCATCAAACCGGCAAAGGACATTTTGCTGGGTGTATTGCATTATATACCCAAGCTGCTGACCATCATTGTCATCTATCTTGCAACAAAATACACGGTACGGCTGGTTAAATTTGTCAGCACTGAGGTTGAGAACGGATCGATCACGATCAAGAACTTTTATCCCGAATGGGTAAAGCCTACTTACAATATCATCAAGGTATTGTTATACGCTTTTATGTTCGTGATGATTTTCCCTTATTTACCGGGTTCCGATTCCGACATCTTTAAGGGAGTGACGGTATTTCTCGGCATCCTGTTTTCGCTCGGTTCTTCATCGGCAATTTCCAATATGGTTGCGGGGATCGTGATCACTTACATGCGGCCCTTTAAAATCGGCGACCGGGTAAAGGTTGGCGATATTACCGGCGATGTGATCGAAAAGAATATGCTGGTTACCCGCATCCGCACCATCAAGAACGAGGACATTACCGTTCCGAACTCTACCATATTGGGTGCGGCGTCTGTCAATTACAGCTCGTCATCGGCCAATCTTGGTCTTATTCTGCACAGCAGCATTACCATTGGTTACGACGCCCCCTGGCAGATGATCCACCAGTTGATGATCGATGCGGCGCTGGCCACAGAGGGTGTGCAGGCAGAACCCAAACCATTTGTCCTGCAAACCGACCTGAACGATTTTAACGTAACCTACCAGATCAACGCTTATACTTCTCAGCCTCACAAAATGGCGCTGATGTATTCAAACCTTCACCAGAATATCCAGGATAAGTTCAACGAGGCTGGTGTTGAGATCATGTCGCCGCACTTTACCGCGCTGCGCGATGGCAACGGCATCCAGATACCCGATGATTACAAACCAAAGGATTACAAAAAGCCGGGGTTCAATATGGAAAAGGGGGATTAAGATTATCCGTGTATCCAGCTGAATTTGTATTCCAGCATCGGATTTTTCATCCGTTCGGCGACACGCAGCAAACGATCCGGGAGGCTCATAATATAATCGCGGGCTTTCTCTCCGGTCTCGGTAAGGTCGGTGATCTTGGCGATATGCCAGTCTTCGATCAGCTCCTTTAATATATCCACATAATCGATGGCGGTATAGATACCGAGCCGTTGCGCCGCATCGGTGAAATGACCGAACGTCTGTCCGATCTTTAATCCGACCTCGCGTAAAAAATGCGCCGGCATAACGATCTTCTTGCGCATCATATCCTCGAAGGCCAGCATGGCCTCGTTGGGGTCAACTTCAAAGATCTTCTCGATAAAGTATTTATAGGCCTTGGCGTGGCGGGCTTCATCCCCGGCGATTACACCACACATTTTTGAAAGCAGCGTGTCGCCCTGCTTCTTGGCTTGCGAAGCCACCCTGCGATGCGAAACGTTGGTCGCGAGTTCCTGAAAAGAAGTGTATATAAAGTTACGGTAAGGGTCGCGGCCTGTGCCGATATCAAAACCGTCAGATATCAGGTACTGGGTTGACACTTCCATCATGCGCATATTCACGCGTCCTGAAAGGTAAAGGTATTTATTGAGCAGATCGCCGTGGCGGTTTTCTTCCCCTGTCCAGTGGCGGGTCCACTGCATCCAGCCGCCCTGTTCATCCTGCGACACGCCTTCCACCATCGTAAGCCACGATTCGTAGGTTGGCAGGGCCTCTTCTGTGATGGTGTCACCGATCAGCACCGCGATCAGGTCGTATGAAAGCCCTTGTGCACTTTCCTGAAGCTCTTTGATTTCGCTGAAAAACGTATCGCGCGATGAGTCCGGCAAGAAATCAGAGGGTTGCCAGATCGTATCAACCGGTTTCAAATATTCATCCTTTTTTTCAAGCATGAATTTTTCGATGTGCTTCATCACCTCACGACGCTTTTCTTCAAAAAATCTCATATCAACTTATTAGCGTGCAAAGTTAGCGATTTATAACCACATATTTGATATTTACCTATATATGACAATATGAAGTTATAAAAGCGGAATTTTAATAACAGCAGCTTCCGTTCATTCCGCTTAAATGTAGCCTGCACGATCATTTTTTATGGTTAAACCTATGTAATAAAACCGTCCGGCTGCTATTTTGTTAGTTTTTTTTTAAACCCGCTCGTCAGCGGCAAACTGTTATTGCATCACTTATTTACTATCTTTGCAGCACCACAGCATACTTATGGAACAAACCCAGGTCATTAAGGGACTTAATATAAATTTCGATGAAAGCGGTGAAGGTAAACCTGTTGTACTTTTACATGGCTGGGGTTCTAATTTACAGGCTTTTACCCGGGTGCAACAGGACCTTTCGGCTAATTTCAACGTTTTCGCAATTGATCTGCCGGGTTTTGGTAAAAGTCAGGAACCCAACGAGGTTTGGGGCGTAGAAGAATACACACAGTTCATTGAGGAATTTTGCCGCGTTAAAAACATTGCCAACCCGATACTCGCCGGGCATTCCTATGGTGGCAGGGTATCTATCCTGTTTTCATCGCGCAACCCTGTCTTGAAGCTCATCCTGATCGACAGTGCAGGCATCAAGCCTAAACGTCCGCTTGAATATTATCTGAAGGTTTACTCCTACAAAACGGCAAAAAAGATCATGCCCCTGCTGATGGGTAAAGCCAAAGCCACGGAGATCATGGAAAACTACCGTAAAAAAGCGGGATCGACCGATTATAACAACGCTTCCGGGATCATGCGGCAGATATTGGTAAAATCCGTAAATGAAGACCTGAAGTCGGTAATGCCATCCATAAAAGCGCCGACATTATTAATTTGGGGAGAGAACGACACCGCTACACCGGTAAGCGATGCCAAAACTATGGAAAAACTGATCCCGAACGCGGGCCTCGTAATATTAAAAAATGCCGGACACTTCAGCTTCGTCGAAAAACTCGGCGAGTTTCTGATTATACTGAACAATTTTCTTGAGCCCGATAAGAAAAGAACTTAATGGAAAATATACTATCATTTGTTGCTTTCGCGGTTATTGCTATTTACGCATTTGCTAAACTGAAGTTTGAACTGCACATGATGCAGCTGAACTCGTATCGCAATGAGCGGTATTTTAAGTGGCTGAAGGCAAACCTGTTTATAGGCACCCGGGCACTCGAAGTGACAATGCTCATCATCTCGGGCATTACCATCCTGTTGACAGGCCCTGCCACTGCAAAAGTGGTGATAGCGGTACTATTTGCTTTACTGGCCTACCTGCTTTTTGCAAAAAAACAAAAAAAACCGCTGGTGTTTACAAAAAGGGCGCAACGGCTTTTCGGGATGACCTTCCTGCTTTCGCTCATTGCCGCTCTCGGTTTTTTACTGGCAACACACGATCTCTTGTTTACCGTTTGGATTTCAGGATTTATCCTGCTGCTGAGTTTCGCGTTCATGCCGTTGGCCAATATCCTGGTAGCCCCGGTTGAGAAAAGCGTTAATCAGTGGTTTTATAACGACGCAAAAAAAATATTATCGCAGCGCCCCGACCTCATCATCATCGGCATAACCGGTAGCTACGGAAAAACCAGCACCAAGCACTTTCTCTTCAGGATTCTGAGCGAGAAATACAACGTCCTGATGACGCCGGGCAGCTACAATACTACCATGGGGGTCATCAAAACCATCCGGGAGCAGTTGCAGGCCACGCACGAAGTTTTTATTGTGGAGATGGGCGCCAAGCAGCCGAACGATATCAAAGAGATTTGCGATTTGGTGCATCCGCAGATCGGTATCTTGACTGCTGTAGGCGAGCAGCATCTTGAAACGTTCAAGACCATCCGGAACGTACAGAAAACAAAGTTTGAGCTGATCGATTCGCTGCCTTCCGGAGCGTTGGCGGTACTCAACGCCGACTACGAATACATTGCCAACCGCCCGGTGCATGACCGCAATACGGCACTTTATTCTTCTGAAAACGAAAACGCCGACTACTATATCAAAGACATAAAATATTCAGCTAAGGGATCATCATTTTCCGTGTACAGCAAGGGCGCCCGGCTCGCCGAATTTGATACCAGGCTGCTGGGCAGCTATAACCTTTCTAATATACTGGCGGGGTATATCGTGGCCCGCCATCTCGGAGTTCCGGACAGCAGTGTGGCTTTTGCCATCAAAAAGCTGGAGCCTGTGCAACACCGGCTCGAGGTGCGGTCGCATCCCAATGGGGTAACCGTTATTGATGATGCCTTTAACTCAAATCCGGTCGGTTCCAAAATGGCGCTTGAGGTTTTAAAGGCGATAACCGGCGAAAGAAAGATCATTATCACACCCGGAATGATTGAACTCGGCGAAAAACAGGAATATTATAACAGTTTGTTAGGCGAACAGATTGCAGATACGTGTGATTATGTTATACTTGTAGGTAAGAATATTACAGCACCAATTATGAAGGGGCTTAGCAACAAAAACTACCCCGCTGAAAAAATTTATATAGCCCAGAATTTTAAAGACGCCGTAAATCATCTGAACGGGATGACAAAAGTTGGTGATGTGCTGCTATATGAAAACGATTTGCCTGATACTTACGAACTATAGATTAAACGATTACTATTTAGAGACAAAAAATGAAAATTAAAGTTGGCGTTATTTTTGGCGGCCGCTCGGTTGAACATGAAATATCAGTGATATCGGCGCAGCAGGCCATCAGCGCATTTGATAAAAATGGTTACGATATTACCCCTATCTACATTACCAAGACGGGCAAATGGTACACTGGTGACGCCCTTTTGAACGTAGATAATTACAAGAATATCGATGGCCTTTTAGCACAATGCACCGAGATCTATCTTTCGCCGGCTTACGGCGACTTCTCGATCAACGCCATGCAGACCTCCATCTGGAAAAACAAGGAACTTGGCAAAATTGACATTGCCTTCCCCATCATACACGGCACAAACGGCGAAGACGGCTCATTACAGGGTCTTCTCGAATTAAAAGGTATTCCTTATGTAGGCTGCGACGTGCTTTCCTCAGCCATCGGCATGGATAAGATCATTATGAAAATGGTGCTTAGGGAAAGCGGACTCCCTGTGGTTGACTATACCTGGTTTACGGACAGAAGCTGGCATATCGACCGTCAGCCGATCATTGAAAAGATCAACAGCATTGGCTTTCCGGTTATCGTAAAACCCTCCAATCTGGGTTCAAGCGTGGGCGTATCAAAGGCTGCCGACGAAGATCAGCTGATAGAAGCCGTAGAACTTGCCAGCCGTTTCAGCAGCCGCATACTGGTTGAACGCATGGTGGTCGATCTGAAAGAGATCAATTGTTCGGTACTTGGTGATGCAGCCAATCAGACGGCCTCGGTATGTGAAGAACCGCTTGGCGCAGGCGAGATCTTAAGCTACAAAGATAAATACGTTACCAAAGGCGGCTCATCCAAAGGAATGACGAGCACCAAACGCCGCATCCCGGCCGAGCTGCCCAGGGAACAGACCATGCTGATCCAGGATCTGGCGAAGGAAACTTTCCGGGTGCTGTCATGCTCAGGTGTTTCGCGTATTGATTTCCTCGTTGATAAAAAAAGCAACAAGGTGTATGTAAACGAGATCAATACCATTCCGGGTTCGTTATCATTCTATCTGTGGGAGGCCAGCGACAAAAACTTCGGCAGCCTGTTAAAGACCCTGATAGACGTGGCCCTGAAACGTCAGCGTGACCGGGATAACCTGCTGGTAAGTTACAGTGAAAACATTTTCAATATCAGTGGAGCAGCCTTATCAAAATCAGGCAAATCATAAATCACCCGCATGGCCGCCAGATACGTATCGGTAAATAATGAGTTGATCCCGGTAACTGATGCCCGCATTGGCGTCAATGATCTGGCCATTCATCGCGGATACGGCATTTTTGATTACCTGAAAGTAATAAACGGCCGCCCGATATTTATCGAAGACCACCTGAACCGGTTTTATAGCTCCGCAAAGGAAATGTATCTCGACGTGCCCCTTGACAGGGCGCAGCTGAAACAGGCCATAATCAGCCTGATGGAGAAAAATGAGATGCCGGAATCAGGTATAAAATTGTTGCTGACCGGGGGCTATTCGGAAGACGGGTATAAGGCAGGCAGTCCAAACCTGATCCTGATGCAGTATCGGCTGAATATTCAGCAGGAAAACACCTTTGATAAAGGCATGAAGCTCGCCACCGTTGATCATCAGCGGCAATTGCCATCCATTAAAACCATCGATTATCTTGCAGCAGTCAGGCTTCACCCTTTCATGCAGGAACAAGGCGTTGACGACGTTTTGTATCACAGTAACGGCATCATAACGGAGTGCCCCAGGGCTAATTTCTTTATCGTGAGCGGAAATGAAATCGCTACCGCCGCCGGGAACATATTAAAAGGCATTACGCGCAGCAAGGTTTTGAACTTTGATGTGGATGGATATACTGTCGTGGAAAGGGATATCACCCTCGCTGAACTTCAGGCCGCCGACGAGGCATTTGTTACCAGTACCACACAATTTGCGTATCCGGTATCGGCAATTGACGGCAAGACGATCGGAGACGGAAAGATCGGGCCGGTTACCCGGCGTATCCGGGAATTATTATTTAAGCTGACCTACGCCGACGCACAGGTTGCACACGGCAGCTAATCAAGCTCATGTTCATGAAATCAAAAATCATTTTCCGAATTTTATTTATACTGCTGCTGCTTGCGCTTGACATTGCCTGCGATCAGGTTTCAAAAGCGATTGTCCGGCACAAACTTGATTATTACGAGCAGATACAATTCCTGCATAACCATTTCACCTTAATGAAGGTAGAAAACACCGGCGCGTTCCTGAGCGTTGGCAACTCGCTTTCGGGTCCTGTAAAATTTGTCCTGCTTAACCTGCTGCCGTTGCTTGCAGTGGTTGCCGGATTGATCTTTATGCTGACACGGGAACTGAACCGGACAACCCTGATCAGTATTATTCTCATCGTAGGCGGTGGCTTCGGCAATATTTACGACCGGTTGCGCTACGGATCGGTCACTGACTTTATGCATATCAATTTCGGGTTTTTCCAGACGGGTATATTTAACGTTGCCGATGTCTCCATCATGACGGGGATGTTCATGCTGCTGTTACATGCCATATTCAGAAAACCGGATGAAGACGGCGGACAGCAACCATCCGTTGAACCGGAAACCTGATAAAAAGAGACCAACACTAAACCCTTATCACTTCATGCTTAAAAAATTTCCATCCGCTTCATTTATCATAACGCTTAGTTTTGTACTGGCGGCGGCGGGAATAGCAGGAGACCTGCTTTTTCCGACTCACCGCATTGATGCGATACGCATCAGGCTGATATTGGATCCGCTGAACCTCGACTGGGTATTCAGCGGGCATTCCTTAAATTACAATGGGTACAGGTATGCAAACGGGGTAACCTATGTTCTTCTGTTAGCCGGTGCTATAGCCTTTGTCGCCGGGAAAACCAAAAGCGGAAGATTGATCCGGTTTTCATTTTCACTCATCCTCCTTTCAAATATTTTAGGCATTGTTTACAGTCTTTATTTCTTTGTTTTCGTAAAGTCCTTTTTTTCGTTCGGGGTCAGCCGTATGCTGCTTGACCTGGTATATCTGCTGATCGGATTGCTTTGGATATTTGTTTCCTACCGGATATTGTGTTTTTTTAATAACAACAGGTCTTTGCAATTGGAAACAGATGCCGTCAGTCCGGAGGATGGACCTCACCTTGTCAGGGCAGCCAGCATACAGCGCTTTTTACATCCTTTGATAGACACCATCGGTACCATAGCAGTTTTTTCGCCGCTATTGCAGCCGTTCGTACATTATAATATGGGTGCGCTTTCAAGAATAATGCTGCAGGTACAGCAGACCACCGCGGAAAAATATATCATCCTCATCATTATTCTCTTTCGTTTGGCGTACTATGTCTTTTTCGAGACCCTGCTGGGCATCACTCCTGCCAAATTGCTGACGGGGACACGCGTGGTGAACATTGAAGGCGGCAAACCCGCTTTCAGGGCGATCATGATCCGGACGGTAGTGAGACTGATACCTTTCGAGGCATTTTCATTTTTTGCCCACGACGGCTGGCACGACAAGTGGTCGGGCACTGCGGTAGTCAGGGAAAGCTAAACCATCATCTAAACATCACCTTTCCTGTAACAACCGCCGTTGCCGATAAAAAAGCGTATCTTTGCTGCCAATACCCGTTAGCTTACGGTTTTGATTTATCAGACGACTCTTCAGATCCGCTTATGCAATCGCGTTAGCATATATTTTTAAAAATACTACATGTTATTTCAGGATTTAAAATTAATTGAGCCTATACTCAGGGCTTTAAAAACAGAGGGATATACCGAACCCACCCCCATACAGGAACAAGCCATACCTATTGTATTACAGCGTAAAGACCTGTTGGGCTGCGCACAGACCGGAACCGGAAAAACTGCGGCATTTGCCATACCGGTTTTACAACTGCTTTACCAGGACAGGCTGCAGCATAAAGAACAAAAAACAATAAAAGCCCTTGTGCTTACCCCGACAAGGGAGCTTGCCATTCAGATAGATGAAAGCTTTGCTGCCTATGGCAAACACACAGGCTTAAAACATACCGTCATCTTTGGCGGCGTTTCGCAGAATCCACAGGTAGATGCGCTCAAAAGGGGGGTGGATATACTCGTGGCTACGCCGGGCCGTCTGCTCGATCTTATCGACCAGCGCTATGTTCATCTCGGACATTTGCGGATGCTGATACTGGATGAAGCCGACCGGATGCTCGATATGGGCTTCGTGAACGATGTTAAAAAAATAATTGCCCGGGTGCCTGCCAAAAGACAAACGCTCTTCTTTTCGGCAACCATGCCCAAAGAGATACAGCAGCTGGCCAATACTATTTTAACCGACCCTGAAAAAGTTGAGGTAACACCGGTATCTTCCACCGCAGATACGATCCAGCAATCTGTTTATTTTGTCGAAAAAACCGACAAAAGAGCCTTGCTTGCGCATGTGCTGAAGGATAACGAAATTAAAACCGCACTGGTATTTACCCGGACAAAACATGGCGCCGACAAGGTGGTGAAAGACCTTGTGCGTCTCGGCATTACGGCAGAGGCAATTCACGGAAATAAATCGCAGAATGCAAGACAAAGGGCGCTGACAAACTTTAAAAATCGCACCACGCGCGTGCTGATCGCTACGGATATCGCCGCACGCGGTATCGATATCGATGAACTCACCCATGTGATCAATTACGAAATACCCAACATACCGGAAACCTATGTTCACCGTATTGGTCGTACCGGCCGTGCAGGCGCCAGCGGAAGGGCATTGTCGTTCTGCGACCGTGAAGAACTGGAATTTTTAAAGGATATACATAAACTCATCTCCAAGGAAATTCCCGTGGAGGAAGCTCACCCCTACCCCATGAGCATGAAAAATGTACCTGTTCCCCCTCCGGCCGAACAAAAGAAGGGGCACGGTGGCGGAAAAAAACGCGGCCGGAACTTTGGCAGGGCAGATCGTGGCCGGGGGAATCGGGGCAGCGGCATGAGCGGAACCGCCGGAAACAACAAGAAAAAGAACCGGGAATAATAAAACCATACGGCCGCCCCCTCATATAAAATACTGACGGGGTGGTCGTTGTTGAAAAGTTAAAAAGCTTTTTTGCACACGCCGTACTTTTTAGATAGTTTTAACTCAAATTTCAGGGTTATGGCACTGCGCAGGTTAATCGATCTTTTTAAGAACAAATATTTCATTGCATTCTTCGCCTTTTTGGTGTGGATGATCTTTTTTGATAAAAATGATCTCTTTTCCCAGTACCAGTATCGGCAAGAGGTAAGTAAACTGGAGCAGGAGCGTAAATTCTATCAGGACGAAACGGCAAAAGTCTCAAAAGACCTTGATGAACTGACATCCAACCCGAAGAAACTGGAAAAGTTCGCCCGCGAAAAATACCTTATGAAGAAAGATAACGAGGATGTATTTGTGATCGTTCAGCCTAAAAAAGACGAGTAGCTTTTCGTATCTTTCAGAACATTACACCAGGCATTATATTTCTCCTTCTCTTTTTCTCAGGAACCACTCTGCCGTCAGCAATACTAAGATGACGACAAACATCCATTTTACATCAATAATGTCATGGTATCGTTTGTCCTCGTAAACCACCGTCTTTACATTTTCATCTTTCCGGATAAGCTTTGCGAGTTCGGCGGTCTGCGCAGGCTGAAGCATCCGGCCGCCGCTTTGCCGCGAAATGGTGTTCAGCAACTGATGATTTGCCGCGGTTTGTCGCATTTCCAGGTTTAGCGGCTTCACCGTAAGCTGCCCGCTCTGGTTAAATTGTTTTTCGCCGAGCTTCGTGGCCGCTGCATAAGTATATTCCCCGACCGGCAAGGCCCCTGCGTCAAGCATATAACTTTGATCGTTACGGCTGAACAAAAAGCTGTAGCGTTTCCCTGTTTTGCTCTTTAGTTCAATTCTTACATCAGGAGTATTTACTAATTCAAGCGCGTCGTTATATAGTTCCGCGTTCAAAATAATATCCTCCCCCTCGTCAAAAACATGTTTTGCCGAATAAACGCTGAACCGCTGGCGGTTGGCATTTGCAGTAAGATATTGCACCGCCTGTCCGAACAACTCATCCAAAGCGCTGTGGCTGCCATAAGCCTGATAACCGGCCAATTGCCACCGCCAGATACCCTCGGCGTTTAACACCCCGGTACGCCTGCCTCCTTCGTCATCAAACGACAGCAACGGGAACGCGGTCTCTACCGTACCGATCCGCTGTTTTAGCAATACATTGCCCGGCGGCGGCAGGGTATAACTTCCGTAAGGCGCCAGAAGCGGCGGGAACCTGCTGATCTTGCTGCGCGATGAATCAGAAAGCGTGAATGCCGTAAAATCGGTGGTCGGCGTAGCAAAAACCTCCTGCATCTCCGGCCTTCCCGATGAAATCCGGGTTACCTTTTGCTGTCGGTTAAAGTTGTTCAGGTCGGTTTGCCCGCCCGCAAAGAACCACAGCGGCGCCTTGCTCTTCAGGACACCCTGAATAGCGCCGTTACTGGCCGAGGTAAGCTGGTACAGCAATACGGGGTTGTAATCAGCAAGCTTCAGCGTTCCCAGATCCGAAACGAGGCTGGTTTTTACCTCATAATTTTTATTGGCCTCGATAGCTTGTTTAATTACAGTGATGTCCGGGTGTGGCGCTTCGTACAGCAGCAATATTTTCTGCTTTGCATCCAGTACCTCTACATAGATGGTCTCCGAGTTATTCTGTGTCGAAATTTCGTTTTTTACCGGGGCTATACTGATGTCGAAACGGTGCAGCCCCTTTTTATCGGCGTTTAACTTTAATGTCACCTGTTTTTGAAAGCTGGCCGAGGTAACCGTAATATTCTGTGAGCTGACTTTCCTTCCGTCTTCGGCTACGGTCAGCATAATGTTTTCTCCGGCGCTCTGGTACGCTTCCGTTAAAACCTCAACCTCAAAGTCGTTGCCTAAAAATGCCGTCTTATTATAGTTGATATTTCCGATCAGCAGGTCACGCCTGGCTACGGTGTCGCCGAGCGCAATGGTATAAATGCTGGATTTAAAATTTTTAGCGTCATACTGCGGGTCCGTACCCTGGTTGTACAGCCCGTCTGAAGCAATAACCACCGCACCGATGTTTTCGTTCACAAAACGGTCATCAAGCTGACGTAAAACATGCGAAAGATCCGTCTGCCGGCCGTTGAAGGTTTTGGTCAGACTGTCGTGGAGTTCCTTGTCGAAATGAAACTCCCGCACATCATACGTATCGCCTAATTGTTGTTTCAGTTTTGACAACTGATCGACAACAGCGGCAGGAGTTACCTGTTCGTGCTGAGGCCTGAATATATTTACAGATTGGGAGTTATCCTGTAATACCAGTACAAGCGGTTTCTGCGGATCATATTTTACTGATTTTATGAGAGGCGATACCAGCAGCAGGCAGACAAACGTCACCGTCAGCGCCCGGGCTGCGAAAAGCATATAGCGAAACTTGTCGGAAAGGTTAACCGGCCTGCGGTACAGCAGCCATGCATACAGCAAACCTGATAATACGCATACAGGCGCCCACCATCCCGAAACCGTCCCCCAGGTAATTGAAAATAAAAAAGGCATATCTGTTTTTCAAATATGCTGTTTTTAATTCTATTTAGCAGGTCGAAAATTAAATTGGGCTATGGGATGGCCCTAAAACAAAAACATGACAGCCGGACGGTCACCATAATCTTTCTGGTTCCCGCAAACTGTCATGTACGTATGGATCAGCCTGAAAAATCAGGCGAATAACTTGTATTAGCCAAGCATACCACCATCCACAGGTATTACCTGTCCGGTGATGTATGACGCCATGTCCGACGCAAGGAAAACACAGGCGTTTGCCACGTCTTCGGTTTCACCGCCGCGTTTAAGCGGTATGGAAGCTGCCCATCCTTCAACTACTTTCGGATCGAGTACTTCGGTCATTTCTGTTTTGATGAATCCCGGCGCAACCACATTGGTGCGGATATTACGCGATCCGAGTTCTTTGGCAATTGATTTGGAAAAACCGATGATACCGGCCTTTGATGCTGCATAATTGGACTGTCCTGCATTACCCTGTACGCCTACAACCGAACTCATATTGATAAACACGCCGCTGCGGTTTTTCATCATGATCTTTGACGCTGCTTTGGTAACGTTAAAAATGGATTTCAGGTTAACGTCTAACACTTCATCCCATTGCTCTTCGGTCATGCGCATCAGCAGGCCGTCCTTGGTGATGCCCGCATTGTTTACTACGATGTGCAGCGTACCGAAATCGGCAATAATATCATTGATCAGTTTTTCAGCTTCATCAAACTTTGAAGCGTCAGAGCGGTAACCCTTTATCTGTGTACCAAAGCTTTGCAATTCCTGCTCCAGCGCCTGGCCCTTTTCAACAGATGACAAATAGGTAAAGGCTACGTTAGCGCCATGTTCTGCAAACTTTTCAGCAATTTTACGCCCTATCCCTTTTGATGCTCCTGTGATAAGCGCGGTTTTTCCTTCTAATAGTTTCATGAAGTTTAAAAAATCAGTTATAGCTGGCGAAGATAAGGAATTAGTCGGAAAGTCCGAAAGTTGAAGATTTCAAAACAGATACTGCCTATGCTGTAAGGTTTTATATAAATAAAAAAGGGGGCATCTTACGATATCCCCCTGACAATATTGTACAAATCCTTAGGCTTTTTTATCTGCCTTGATCACATGAGTGATCTGTGAATGCAGGTGCAATTCCTTTTGGATACGGTCGCTGTTATTGACTTCCTTGTGCAGGTGCGGTGCAATAACCAGTGACATGATCGACATCAACTTTATCAGGATGTTCATAGAAGGTCCTGAGGTGTCCTTAAACGGATCACCAACGGTATCACCGGTCACCGATGCCTTATGCGGCTCTGATTTTTTGTAATGAACCTCGCCGTTGATCTCAACACCTTTTTCAAACGATTTTTTTGCGTTATCCCAGGCGCCGCCCGCGTTACTCTGAAAAATACCCATCAGTACACCGGAAACTGTTACGCCTGCCAGTAAACCGCCCAATACTTCCGGACCGAAAGCAAAACCAACGATGATCGGGGTGATCAGCGCGATAAGACCAGGAGCAACCATTTCACGGATAGATGCCTTGGTCGAGATGGCAACACATTTTTCATATTCCGGTTTGGCTTTGTACTCCATAATTCCCGGAATCTCGCGGAACTGGCGTCTTACTTCTTCCACCATCGCCATTGCTGCACGGCCTACCGCCGAAATACACAATGCTGAGAAGATAAAAGGAATCATCCCGCCGACGAACAATCCGGCTAACACATCAGCCTTATAAATATCGATATGTTCAATGCCTGCTACGCCCACGAAAGCCGCGAATAAGGCCAGCGACGTTAAAGCCGCTGATGCAATTGCAAAACCCTTGCCTGTCGCGGCAGTGGTATTACCTACAGCATCGAGATTATCTGTACGGTGACGTACTTCTTCGGGTAAACGGCTCATCTCCGCAATACCGCCCGCATTATCAGCAATCGGGCCGAACGCGTCGATCGCAAGCTGCATTGCTGTAGTAGCCATCATACCGGCGGCAGCGATAGCCACTCCGTAGAGGCCCGCAAAATGATAAGAACCAAAAATACCTGCTGCCAATACGAGGATAGGCGCAACGGTGGATTCCATGCCTATCGCCAAACCGCCAATAATGTTGGTAGCATGTCCTGTTGAAGACTGGCGGATAATGCTCAGCACAGGGCGTTTACCCATTGCGGTATAATATTCGGTGATCAGCGACATCAGTGTTCCTACAACCAGTCCCACCACGATCGACATAAACACCCCGTTTTTGGTAAATATCAGTGAGCCTGCCTTAACAGCACCGTTTGCGTCCTCGTCGCGCACCATGTGGAAGGTCTCGTTTGGCAGCATCCACTGCACAACGAAGTAAGTGGCCACTGCGGTAAGAACGATAGATGCCCAGTTGCCTATGTTAAGCGCTTTTTGCACGCTGTCTGTTTCGTTTTTTATCTTAACCATGGCAGCACCCACGATGGAGAAGATCAGACCTAAACCGGCAATGACCATCGGCAGCAAAACCGGAGCGATGCCGCCAAAGGCATCATGCGAAACGATCTCACGTCCAAGCACCATGGTTGCCAGCATGGTAGCCACATACGAACCAAATAAGTCGGCGCCCATACCTGCCACGTCACCTACGTTGTCACCAACGTTATCGGCAATGGTTGCCGGGTTCCGAACATCGTCTTCCGGGATACCGGCTTCAACTTTACCTACAAGGTCGGCGCCTACGTCGGCAGCTTTGGTATAAATACCACCGCCTACACGCGCAAAAAGCGCGATGGATTCTGCGCCCAGCGAAAATCCGGCTAAAACGTCAAGCGCCTTTGCCATAGCCTCACCATTAACGGTGCCGCCTGCTACATGCACAACGTAGAACTGATAGAATACAATAAACAGAGAGCCTAAGCCTATGATGGCAAGCCCTGCAACTCCAAGGCCCATAACGGTGCCACCGGTGAAGGATACTTTAAGGGCTTTTTCAAGGCTGGTCCGCGCAGCCTGAGTGGTGCGGACGTTGGCCTTAGTGGCGATACGCATACCCAGGAAGCCTGCAAATGCCGACAAAAAAGCGCCGCACAAAAATGATATGGCTATTACCGGGCTCGATGTTACCACCGTTGTACCCGACCAGGCCAGCAGCAAACCTGCCACTACCACAAAATAGCTTAATATTTTCCACTCCGCACGTAAAAATGCCATTGCACCGTCCGCAATGTAACCGGCCAGTTTTACCATGTCGCCGTCGCCGGCATCCTGCTTGCTTACCCACGCAGCCTTTACCGACATCGCAATGATTCCCACGAGGCCAAGGACAGGAATTAAATAAATTAAGTAATTGTTTAATAAATCCATATTTAAGTTTTCGTTGTAAAAAAGTCCAGTGTTTTTGTCACAGGGTGCAAATATAATTGGTTGTGCAAAATAGCAAATTAATTTCTTTACAATAGCGTGAGAATTATAAAGTTTTTTGAATAGCTTAGCTTCTCAACTTTAAACTGATTGATGGCAAAAAAACCAAAACAACCGCATTTAAAACACGAGTTAAGTTTGCTTGACGGCACCATGCTGGTGTCAGGCTCGATGATAGGCTCGGGTATTTTTATTGTCAGCGCGGATATCCTGCGCAACGTGGGCGCATCCGGCTGGCTGATAACCGTTTGGCTCATTACCGGGTTTATGACGCTTACTGCTGCATTAAGCTATGGCGAATTGAGCGGCATGTTCCCGAAAGCGGGCGGTCAGTACATTTACCTGAAGGAAGCCTACAACAAGCTGACGGGTTTTTTATACGGTTGGAGCTTTTTTGCAGTAATACAGACCGGAACCATAGCAGCGGTGGGCGTGGCTTTCTCGAAGTTTACGGCCTACGTTGTACCAGATTCTTTAAAATATCTAGTAAGCGAAGACAATATTGTATTAAATGCTGGCTGGCTTAAGATAAGCTCGGCACAAATTGTTTCCATTATACTTATCATCTTCCTCACCTTTGTGAATACCCGCGGAGTACGCGGAGGTAAAATCATTCAAACTACATTTACTATGACCAAACTCTTAAGCCTTTTGGGATTAGTAGGATTTGGCTTCCTGGCTTTTAAAGGTGATATCTGGCATGCCAACTGGACCGATGCCTGGAATATACATAAGCTCAATAAGGACGGAAGCATCGTTAACCTGACGATGGGTGGTGCCATGGGCGCGATCGCGGCGGCGATGGTAGGTTCGATCTTCAGCAGCGATGCCTGGAACAGTGTTACCTTCGTCGCTGGTGAAATGCGTAATCCGAAACGCGATGTGGCTTTAAGTATGATGTTCGGTACATTGATCGTTACAATAATTTACGTGTCGGCCAACGTTGTTTATACGGGTACGCTGAGCCTGCATGATATTGTTAATGCGGATAAAGACCGCGTGGCGGTGGCATCGTCACATGTTATCTTTGGTAATATCGGCACCTATGTTATCGCGGTAATGATCATGATCTCCACCTTCGGCTGCAATAACGGCCTGATCCTTTCCGGCGCGCGCGTGTATTACACCATGGCTAAGGACGGACTGTTCTTTAAACGCACCGGAACGCTCAATAAATTCAACGTTCCGCAGTTCGGGTTATGGATTCAGTGTCTTGTAGCCTCCATTTTGTGTTTAAGCGGAAAATACGGCGATCTGCTCGACATGATCTCCTTTGTCGTCGTGATATTTTATGTGCTGACCATATTAGGGATCTATATTCTGAGGGTTAAACGTCCCGAGGCTGAGCGCCCGTACAAGGCCATAGGTTACCCGGTATTGCCTGCCCTGTATATTATTATGGGTGTTGCATTTTGTATTCTTTTAATTATTTACAAACCAGACTTCACCTGGCCGGGTTTAATCATTGTACTGATAGGCATACCTATTTATTTCGTGGCGAAGAGCAGAATATCAAATGACGAAACGAACGAACTGGTTAATTAGCTTAATTTTTTTTTCAGGGCAAGTGCTTGCCCAGCCTTTAGACCAAAAACTACAGTCGGCATTCGCCCGCCTGCAAAACGACAGCCAATGTAAATATGCGTCGCTGTCGCTTACCGTACTCGACGCCAAAACCGGCGGACAGGTATTTACGGCGAACCCTTACATGGGTTTGGCTACGGCGTCAACTTTAAAAACCATAACAACCATTACCGCGTTCAACCTGCTGGGTAAGGACTTTCAATATCAAACCCGGTTCGGCTACAGCGGAACGGTATCCGCAGACGGTGTACTGAACGGCGACCTGATCATTCAGGGGTCCGGTGATCCTACTTTGGGAAGCTGGCGCTATGAAAGTTCCCGCGAGGGACATATCTTAACGATGATGACCGATGCCTTGCAAAAGGCGGGGATCAAAAAAATAAATGGCCGTATCATCGGCGACGACTCCGTTTTTGGTTCGCAGTCGATACCCGAGGGGTGGATTTGGATGGATGTAGGTAATTATTATGGCGCGGGTACGTCAGGCCTTTGCTGGCGCGAAAATCAGTTTGACATTAAGTTTCGTACCGGTCGCGTCGGCTCACCTGTTGCCATCACACATGAGGCACCGGCAATGCCATACCTCAGCTTTAAAAGCGAGCTTACCAATGCCGCCGCCGGTACCGGCGACAATGCCTATGCTTTTTTGCCGGTGAACAGCAACATGATGTACCTGCGCGGCACCTATGCAGTGGATGAGTCAAAAAAAAGTATTTCTGCCGCCCTGCCTGATCCTGCCTATGATGCAGCATTCAGGCTGATGGACACGCTTCGTCGTTTGGGCATCCTTGTCAGTAATGAGCCGGAATCAACCCGGACATTGACAGCCAAAGGCGCAACCGTTCCTCAAATTACCACGGAACTGAATACCCTGCTTTCACCTCGGCTCAGTCAGATCATCTACTGGCTGAATCATAAAAGTATTAACTTATACGCTGAACAACTACTAAAGACCATCGCCTGGAAGGCAGGCAAAGAGCCTACCACCGCTAACGGCGTGGAAGTGGAGCAGGATTTCTGGAAAGACAAGGGCATCGATCCCAACTCGCTTAACATTGTTGATGGCAGTGGTCTTTCCCCCGGCGATCGGGTAACGACTCTAACCCTCGCTACTATTCTGCAGTCCGCAAAAAAGGAAAGCTGGTTTGATGATTTTTATGATAGTCTGCCCGTTTATAACGGCATGAAAATGAAAAGCGGCAGTATATTAAATGTCATCACCTACGCGGGCTATCATACCTATCACGGTCGGGAGCTTTGCTTTTCCGTCATGGTGAATAATTTTAACGGCAGCAGCCGCGTAATGAGGGAGAAGATCTTCAGGCTGTTAGATGAGCTGAAATAATTGTTTTTCACTGCAAGCGTTATGCATCATAAATAATAACAACCCCGTCATTTCGAACGACAGTGAGAAATCCTTATCCTTTACGTTTTAAAAACTCCTGTCATTGCGAGCGTAGCGCAGCGATCTCGTTGGATTCAAGCAACCTGTCAATCCCGTCATTTCGAGCTCTGCGAGAAATCTATATTGTAATATCGGGAACAGTTTTCTCCTCGTACCTCGTCGAAATGACAGCAAGGGAAACGATAAGATAAACAATAGCCACCCTGTCATTTCGAACACCGTGAGAAATCTATATTGTAATATCGGGAACAGTTTTCTCCTCGTACCTCGTCGAAATGACAGCAAGGGAAACGATAAGATAAACAATAGCTACCCTGTCATTTCGAGCTCTGCGAGAAATCCTTATCCTTCACATTTAAAACCTTCTGTCATCGCGAGCGTAGCGCGGCGATCTCATAGCTTAATAATTTGATCGCATGGAACTGCTTCAGCCCACACCTGTACGGCAATTAACATCCTGCGGCGGAAAAATCTAAAATCATCTTGCCCAAACATATCGCTCTTAAATAAGTATCTATTTAAAAAGCACGCATTATGTCAAACATTCAGATCCTCAATAAAGAAACCCTTTCCGATAAAAAATATCCGCTGAAATACATCACCTTCGAAAAGCCTGACGCAAACGGCGTGTTCCGTAACATCGAAAAGGAAGTTTATTTCCGCCCGGACGCAGTGGCGGTGTTATTGGTTGACGAAGAGCGGAAAATGCTCTTATTTGCCAAACAGTTCAGGCTGCCCGCTTTTTTAAACCACAGCGAAAGCGGCTACCTGACAGAAGCCTGTGCTGGTATTATCGATGACAACGAAACGCCCGAAGCCACAGCCCACCGCGAAGTGGAGGAAGAACTCGGATACGGTATCACCAACCTTAAACGGGTGGCGGGCGCTTATTCCTCATCCGGCGGCCTGACGGAGTTCATCTACTATTTTATCGGGAATTATACTCCTTCCCAAAAAAAGGGTGACGGTGGTGGGCTGGAGGAGGAAGGTGAAAACATTGAACCGGTAGAAATGACCTTTAACGAGGCGCGGCAGAAGCTGAAACAGGGTGCATTCATCGACGCTAAAACCATTATCCTGCTGCATTATTTCTTTGCAGAGAGATAACAATCACAATGCGGATTATTTCTTTCATCTGCTAAATTGTATTTTTACAAATAATGATCACCTATCTGGAAATGGCCATACGGCTGGCGACCGCCGCAGTGCTGGGCAGCATTGTCGGTCTTGAGCGGCAAAAACACGAGTGGACTGCCGGGTTGCGGACACACATGCTGGTTTGCATGGGTTCGGCGCTGATGATGCTGATCTCCGCTTATGGCTTTCAGGACATTATCGGCAAAAAGGGCTATTCTTTTGATCCGTCACGGATCGCTGCGCAGGTTGTCAGCGGTATCGGTTTTTTGGGAGCAGGCACCATCATGTTCTTGCGTCAGGAAGTAGTGCGCGGATTAACCACCGCCGCAGGCTTATGGACGGTAGCCGGGGTTGGTCTGGCCGTAGGTTGTGGATTGTACATCCCTGCCGTTGCCGCCACTATTATAGTTTGGGTCATCCTTGCGATCTTAAAGCCGCTCGAAAAAAAGTTCTTCAGTGAAAAAAAATTTGACGGCCTAAAACTGGTTATTGAGCGAGAGCAGGCCGATCTTGACAGGATAGAAGACATTCTGATCGCAAAAAAGATCAGGTTTAACCAGATCAGCATAGCCCCGGCCTTCGAAGAAGATACCGACGAGGTAAGCATCGGTTTTCCTAAATTATCTGAAAAAAATAAGGGAATGTTTTCCGTCGTCGAAGAACTCCGGCGGCTTAAAGGTGTCCGTGAAGTCGAGCTGGTTATCGTCTGAAACATGCGACAACCTCCCGTTTTCTTAAATCCCCGATTTTATGCTGTTAAAAGGCAGGCCAAGACCATCGGCAGGATATTGGGTAAGAACACTGTCTTTCAGTGTCATATAATCCCCGTGTTGCGTAACCACCCATTTTTCCTGATCGCCGTCTTTAACCTTAAGCGGAATAGTACCTGACACCACTTTCGCCGTCGAATCAAGCTCGATAATATACAATTCCTTTTTTTTGGCTGAATCTGCCTCAAACGGAATAATAACGGTATGGTTGTAATCATCTATAAACCGGCCTAATACCTTTTTCCCGGCGATCTGCTCGGGCTGAAGACTTAACAAATGCTTCGCAGAGGTCTCGCTCAGACCAAATATTTTCAGACGCAGCACATTGCCTTCTTCGTCCTTCAGCGTATCATACGAGGCTACCTGTGCCGGGTCTATAAATTTTGCTGAAGCATAATAACTGTGATCGCCCATGCTGGTCTCGGTGTTGCCCGGCAACAGAAAGCTGATATGCAGATCTTTTAGCTGAACGCTGTCTTTTTTTACCTTTCCGGCGATGAGCACCAATTGCGGGGCGGTCATGCGGTTTGCTATATGCACATTTACGGTCGTGCCGGTATCGGTTTTAAATACTTTTGAAACTGTGTAATCCGGAACAGGCTGTGGCTTTTTGCAGGCTGTCACGCCTGCCATCACCAGTAAACTAACACTTAAAGTTCTGATCGTCCTTAATATCATTCTTTTCTTTTGCATACAATTAAATAATACCATGCAGCGCACCGCCGGGTGTGCCCATCTGGTCAACAAGCTTTTCTGTTTCCGGGTCTCTTTCCAGAACGGGGGCATGGTGCGGCTTGATGCGCGCATCAATAATGAGCGGCCCGGTACATCCCCAATGCTTATGTTCCGTAAAGCTGCCTATCCCGTAAATATCGTGTGACGGGTTGCTCCGTGTAAATGTCACCCAAACCAGGTTGTTAATATTTTGTCCTGTAAAGTTTGCGTCATCGCAAAACACGATGAGCGGCAGTCCGTTCAATTCTGTTTCGTGAAAATGTTCCTCTAATATCTCGAGCATCAGCGGCATGTCGCTGGTACGCACATTTTTCGGAACCTCCAGTGCCAGTACGCCCGGCATCGCCATCCTGTAATTTTCAAATGGTCGCGGAAGCGCAAATCCACGTGGCAGTTCGGCCCACAATTTGCGTTTTACCTCCCCTGCTACCGTCACTGCTACCTTGCTTCCTGAATTCAGGCCGCTGCCGCTGTAATCAAGGGTATCTATTGTGGTGTTGGTATAAAAATGAAGATCACGTGTGAAGTCGGCACGCTGGAGAATGTGTTTCAGAAATCCACCGATATCATTTACGTTCAAGGAAGGATCGTCCTCTTTCGCAGCAATAAACAGGTACTTTGCCAGACTCAGCTGTCCGCTTCCCAGAATGTGATTGGCGATGGTGAGTATCTCCTGTGGCCTGCGTATGTTATTATAAGGAGTGTAACGTTCGCTGCCTATGGCAAACAGCAGCGGATGTACACCGGCTGCATCAACCGCGTTGACTGCTACCAGTCCGGGTATCTCTTTGGAGATCGCCGTCCCGGCAATTTCATGTATCAGCGCGCCAAAGCTGGTATCTTCCTGCGGAGGCCTGCCCACTACGGTAAACGACCAGATGGCATCCTTCCTGTGATAAACATTGTGTATTTTAAGTAACGGAAATGGATGCACCAGGCTGTAATAACCTAAGTGATCTCCAAACGGCCCTTCAGGTTTGTTCTCATCCGGAACGACGGTTCCGGTGATGACGAAATCTGCATCCGCCGAAATGCAAAACCCCTGATCGTCGTAAAAATACCGGAAACGCCTGCCGCCAAGCGCGCCTGCAAATGTCATTTCCGACAAACCTTCAGGCAGCGGCATTACCGCAGCAACAGGATGTGACGGCGGCCCGCCCACAAATATGCTTACTTTTAAAGGTTGTCCTTTTTCTATGGCTTTGGTCTGGTGAACGCCAATACCGCGATGCAACTGATAATGCAGGCCTATTTCGCGGTTTGTATGATAGTCATTACCCGCTAACTGTATCCGGTACATGCCCAGGTTGGCGTTCATGATTCCCGGCTTTTCCACGTCCTCCGTATAAACCTGCGGCATGGTCACAAAAGGCCCGCCGTCAAGCGGCCAGTTCACGATCTGAGGCAGATCAGCAATATTGCATTTCCCCCAGGTAACCGGGGCACCCCCTCCTACCTTTTTTGGCAGGGCTGACAGCGCCGCAAGCCCGACACCTGCATATTTAAACGGATTTTTTATTGCCTTGACCGGATCAGATTTCAGATCCACCAAAGTTTTTACTTTTCCGAGTGTATCCCTGAAAATAAATTCAGAGCGTTCCAGCGTGCCGAACAGGTTGGATACGGCCGGAAACTTACTACCTTTTACATTTTCAAAAAGGATCGCCGGGCCCTTATGCTCAAACACGCGCAGATGGATCGCTGCCATTTGCAGGTAAGGGTCAACCTCTTCTTTAATGCGTATCAGTTGGCCATGCTGCTCAAGGTCGCTGACACAGGCTTGTAAACTCGGATAACTCATGCAGGGACAAAGGTACAAAATGCCTCCGTGCTGTACACATCGCTTGTCATTTTAAACGGTTGTAAAATGCTACTATACCCACTAAATCTATAGATAAACATTAAAGTAAGCGCTTAAAAAAAGTTATTGTTACTTTAGCAGCGGTCTATCCCCCTTTGTGCTATGTCGGTCATTCTTTTCACGGTTATCATACTTTTCGGGTCCTATTTTGCAGGCTTGCTGGGTTCATTAACAGGGCTTGGCGGCGGCGTGGTTATCATCCCGTTACTAACGCTGGTTTTCAAGGTTGACATCCATTACGCTATCGGCACATCGCTGGTTTCGGTTATCGCTACTTCGTCAGGGTCGGCGGCGGCTTATGTTAAAGAAGGTATTACCAACATGCGGTTAGGGATGTTTCTGGAGATCGCCACTACGGCCGGTGCGTTTGCGGGTGCCGTGCTGGCCATCTACGTGCCTACAAACTTTATCGCCATTCTGTTCGGCCTCATCCTTACCTTGTCGGCTATCATGTCGCTGCGTAAAAAAGCGGAGCATATCGTGACCAAAAAAAGCTTCCTGACCGAAAAGTTAAAACTTAATGGCAGTTATCAGGGAGCGGAAGGCGAAGTCACCTACGCCGTCAGCCACGTATCGGGCGGCTTTTTTATGATGATGTTCGCCGGCGTGATCTCTGGTCTTTTAGGCATCGGCTCAGGTGCGCTTAAGGTGATCGCAATGGATACTATCATGCGCATACCTTTTAAGGTATCCACCACCACCAGCAATTTTATGATCGGCGTTACGGCTTCTGCCAGCGCAGTGGTTTACCTGCAACGCGGGTACATCCAGCCGGGGCTTGCTATGCCCGTGGTGATCGGTGTACTCGTCGGCGCGTTTACAGGGTCAAAAATACTCGTTCACTCCAAGTCGTCGCAGTGGCTGCGGTGGATGTTCGCCATCGTGGTAACGTTTTTAGCCGTACAAATGATCTATAACGGAATAACAGGAAAAATTTAATACCCGATTAGTCATCAAAAGACGCGATCTTATATTAAACATCGTCAAATGAAATTTAAAGATACAGATATACAAAAGCTTGTAGGCCAGGTATTACGCGGCGGAATGATCGTATCAATAAGCATTGTATTTTTCGGCGGCATATTTTATCTCTGGCGTCACGGCCATTCTGTCCCGGATTATAAGGCCTTCAAAGGCATACCTGCTTTCCTGCAGCACACAGACAGTCTCATCTCGGCGGCATTTGCCTTAAAAGGGCAGGCCATCATTCAGTTGGGTATTGTTTTGCTGGTTGCCACACCCATTCTGAGGGTGATGTTTTCAACGGTGGGTTTCTTGCTTGAAAAAGATTACCTGTATGTCGGTATCAGTTTACTGGTGCTGATCATCATTTTTGCCAGTATGTTAAGCGGCAGAGCCGGATAGTTTAATTTCCGCCGGTAGTTATTCTTTTCTGCTCTTCCTCATTCCCGGTATGGTGAACTGCGGCTGCCTTCACCGACGTTTTGCCAAAACGATAAGTAAAGGTAAGCCGACCGATCTGACTCTCTTTTTTGTCAACCACTGTAAGATTAATATTTTGATAGTCAATGCTGGCCCTGTCGCGCAAGGTGTTAAATACGTCAATTACACTCAAACGCAGGGTTCCCCGTTTATTTAATAATCTTGTACCTATTCCCGCATCAACCCAGTATCGCGCCTTGTTCTGATTGATCCCGTAAAAATTTGGCGACTCATAACTACCGTTGATAGTAGCGGTAATCTGCCCGCCGAGTTTAAAATTTTGCACTGTGCCAAGTATAATATCCTGCGTACCTTTATTAAGATTTCCATGTTCCG
Source organism: Mucilaginibacter sp. (assembly GCA_035547875.1). Lineage (GTDB taxonomy): Bacteria > Bacteroidota > Bacteroidia > Sphingobacteriales > Sphingobacteriaceae > Mucilaginibacter. The sequence continues at coordinate 381,152 of DASZTX010000057.1, forward strand.
GATAAGCTACATAACGCTGATAAGATGCATCAACCCTGAAATAAGCATCCCACCAGTTGTTGAATACCACCGGCGCCGAAAACTTGATACCATAATTGTATATTTTTCCAAAATTGGTGTGCGTCAGCACACTTACCTTCGACGTGTCGTTTTGCAGGTAATAACCAAAATCGTATGAATTGCTAATAATTGACGTATATAAAGTGGTGGCAATGGTTTTATTATAGGTATAGGTAAGCTCTATATTGTTTGCATACTCGGGTTTTAAATTCGGGTTTCCCGCCCGGTAATCATACACATCAACGTAATATAAAAACGGGTTGATCTCCTCGTACGCAGGCCTGTTAATACCCCTGTTATAACTCAGCGAAAAATCATTTTTGTCATTCTGGCTGTATATAAAGGTCGCTTGCGGAAACAGGTTAAAATAGTTACGGTTTATTGTCGCATTGTAAGTTACCGAATTGCCGTTCGCATCGGTTTGCTCCCCGCGCAGGCCCAGCGTTATATCAAACTTTCCTGCCTTTGCTTGAAAATTTACGTATCCGGCGTTTAAATTTTCAGTATATACAAAATGATTGCTCAGGTAAGGGTTGGGAACATACTGACCATCAATTTTCGGCCCGAAAACCAGATCGTTATTGCTGTTTACATGGCTGTTTTTGAATCCTGCCTCCAGCCTCGTATTTTTCGACAATGGCATAAAAAAATCAAGTCTCGACAACCAGATATGAATTTTTGATGGGGAAAGGTTCTCAAAGAGCACTGCGTTTTTATACGGCGTCAGCGCCGCATTGTAAAAATTATCCGTGATGTACTCGGACGAACTTCGGTTGAATGTCGTATAATTCAGATCAGCCGAAATTGTTGTTCCCGCCTTATCCAGCTTACCGGTATAGTTCAGGTTATAATTTACCTTGGTGATATGTCTTTTCAGGTTTGAGGAGGCCGTTATAACCGAGTCCAGCTTTCCCTGATTGCTGATGTTCAGGCTATTATCCTTCACATAACGGTCGGTTCTGGAAAAGCCGTTGATCAAAAAGCCGATCGTGTGATTTTTTGACAAAAAATAATCAGTGCCGAGATTAAAGCCGTTATTCTCACTTTTTTGCACGCTTCTGTAATCAACGTGATAATTGCTTAAAATATCATCAAAGTTGATAAACCTGTCTGTCACGAAGTTATGGAAGGTCTTATCCGCCGAAAAATTATACCCGCCGAAAATATTGAACTTATCCATACGGTCATTAAAAGTAATGCCGGTATTGCTCTTATAATATTTACCGTAGCCCGCGGTAGCGGTAAAAACCCCGTTGGCCCCCACGTTATTCCCTTTTTTCAGGACGATGTTAACAATGCCGCCGCTGGATGCATCGTATTTTGCCGACGCGCTGGTGATGAGTTCTATTTTATCGATAGAAGCGGATTGTATGCTGCGCAGATAAGCGGTCAGGTCGTCACCTGTTAAGCTGGTTGCCTTGCCGTCAATCGTGATCAGTGCGTTTTGTCGCCCGATGATACTGATATTGCCATTGTTATCCACGCGCACCCCCGGCGATTGCCGCAGAATTTCCAGTGCGGAATTGCCGTCGGCAGTAAGGCTGTTCGGGATATTCAGGGTGATTTTTCCGGCCCTTACCTCAATACCAGGCTTGCTTGCCGATATGGTAACTTCATTTAATTGTCCGGATGAGGGTTTTAAGATTATTTCGGCTGCTTTAAGGTTTTGGTCTTCTTCAAGTTTGTAAGGTCCGGCATATCCTTTATAATATCCTATCGAGGTCGCCAGCAACAGGTAGGTGTCCGGAGGCACCTCCACGAACCTGTATTTTCCGTTCTTACCGATGACTGTTGAGCTGACAATGGATGAATCCCGCGCCCTTAATAAAAGGATAGTCGCAGATTCCGCCGACGCGTGGGTTTCGGTCAAAACCCTGCCCTGTATAGATGAAAAATTTATCTGAGCTGAAACTTTAGTAAACAGAACCGTCAGCAACGCTGATAACAAGCACCGGAATAAAACCTTCATTAACGGGTATTGTACAAATTTTACTATAACTTACCTTTAAATTAAACCCGCCACAATATAGTAACAAAAATTAACTTGATAAATAAACTGAGATTTTATGCATAACCGGTATTAAATGTTTGTTAAAAAATATACTAAAATATCTTAACTATTACATTATATACATTTGATATATTAACTCAGGGTAATAAAATAATCGATTCACTATAAAATCGGGATATTTATAATCGCCTGTCATATTGCTTAATAATTTATTTTAAAAAGTATGGCAACATCCGGCTGTTTTATTTTTTCCGCTTTCCGATTGATTTTTATTCGCTTACTTTTGCCGTGACCGGCAGAACAAAAACAGGCCTCAAATGAACTATCCCCCGCAGATACGTACTGTAAATGTTACCCGATACGTAACGCCATTGCGCGAAGGCGGTTCATTGCCTGCCATCGCCGATGCCGACGACGGTTTTTTGTATGTCCTTAAATTTCGCGGGGCAGGTCAGGGCGCAAGGGCGCTGATTGCGGAACTGATCGGTGGCGAAATTGCCCGGGCCTGCGGCTTAAAGGTACCTGAAATTGTATTTGCCAATCTTGATGAGGCCTTCGGCCGCACCGAACCCGATGAGGAAATCCAGGACTTGCTAAAGGCCAGTGTAGGGCTCAACCTCGGTCTCCATTATCTTTCAGGGGCTATAACCTTTGATGCAACTATAGCCGTTATCGATCCGGTCATAGCGTCTAAGATCGTTTGGCTCGATTGCCTGCTCACCAATGTTGACCGTACGCCAAGAAATACCAATATGCTGATGTGGAATAAGGAACTCTGGCTGATCGACCACGGTGCTGCGCTTTATTTTCACCACAGCTGGCATAACTGGCGCGAGCAGGCCATAAAACCTTTTCTGCAGGTAAAGGATCATGTCCTGTTATCGCAGGCCACAAAGCTCGAAGAGGTTAACGCCGGACTAAAAACTTTGCTCACACCCGAAAAGATCAGCGCAATAGTTAGCCTTGTTCCGGATGAATGGCTGATTGGCGAAACCACTTTTGAAACACCCGGCCAGTACCGGGATGCTTATACCGTGTTTTTAAACACCCGGGTAGCTCATTCGGAAATTTTTGTAAACGAAGCACAACATGCAGCAGAAACACTTATTTGAATATGCAGTGATCCGCGTTGTGCCGAGGGTAGAGCGTGAAGAATTCCTGAATATCGGCGTCATACTGTATTGTGCAAAATTGAAGTTCCTGCAGGTCCGCTACGAATTGAACGGGTCACGGCTGGCTGCGGTTTATCCAGGTATCGATATTCCCGAACTGAGAGAACATCTTTGTTCTTTCTACAACATATGCGAGGGCGGTAAAACGTCCGGACCAATCGGTAAACTTGATATCGCTTCCCGTTTCCGTTGGCTCACCGCGACAAGAAGCACCGTATTGCAAACTTCAAAAGTACACCCCGGCATGACAGCCAATCCGAAGCAAACACTCGACAGGCTTTTTGAACAGCTGGTAGGCTGACAATCCGGATCACTTCGTTTCCTTTTTTTCCTCGGCTTCTAACCGCACTTTCTTGAGGTCGGTACGCAATAATGCAAACAGGCTCATGTAAATATTGGCCACAAAAACCAGCGCAAAACCGGCAATGAGGAAACCTCTCCAATCGTCAAACAGTAACTTATACCGGGTGATGATCAGCATAATGGCCGTGACATAATGACTAAAGCAGTACTCGCAGGTAAATACGTAAAAAAACTTGCGCCCGGCAATTGTCTTGCTTTTGTGACAGCGCATCACACAATATTCACGCGGCTCACGGAACACTTCCTCGTGTGTTACCGTCCATGCGATACATGCAATAGGTATGGCAAGTAAAAACAGCCATGCAACCTGGGTACTCAGTTCCATAACGATATAATAAAATTCGGCACAAAAGGTTTTATTTTTAATCGGTCGGCAAACGGCAATCGTGTTGTTTATTCTCTCCGGTTAACGGTATTAAAACGAATTAATAAATGCCGCTTAATTTTTATTAATTTCGGAGTTTGCAACCCGTTGCATCTGATTATACTTAAATGAAGAAAATCATATTTATTTCGCTTACACTGCTTTTAGCTTTAAAGGTTATGGCGCAGGCCGAACCCGCAGGATACGCTGTGGCGGTTAAAAAATTTACCCATTATTATAACCAAAGCCAGCCCGACAGCATTTTCAGCATGTTCAGCACCAAGCTGAAAGCTGCATTGCCGCTTGATAATTTTAAACCGACCACACTGCAATTGAAGTCGCAATACGGCGATCTGCTTAATACCGGGTTTCTAAGTTTTTCAAAATCGGTTGCTGTTTATAAGGCCACCTTCCAAAAAGGCACCTTCGTACTTAACATAGCGCTGAATGCAAAAAATGAACTTAACGGTATCTCGCTGGGAGAATATAAGGAAACGACCACAGCGGTGTCCGGCCCGGATCTCGACCCATCCCTGAAAGAAGAGCCTATTCTGGTAAAAACGCTGACCGGTACCATATCCGGATCATTGGTTATGCCTAAAGATCCGAAGGGCAAAATTCCGTTGGTTTTGATCATTCCCGATGGGGGGCCAACCGACCGCGACGGAAATAACCCTAAAACCGGCGTCAACGGTAATACCTATAAATTGCTTGCCAACGATCTTGGTAAGGCGGGTATTGCTTCGGTTCGTTATGATAAAAGACTGGTTGGTGCGAGCGTAACGAAAAGCAAAGAATCCGAACTCCGGTTTGAAGATTACGGTGACGATGCCATGGGGATTCTGAAGATGCTGAATGACGATGACCGCTTTTCAAAGATTGTGGTTTTTGGCCATGGGGAGGGCGCTTTGGTTGCGGCATTAATTGTGAATGACTCACCAGCCAAAGCGATGATCGCTGCCGAATGGGCAGCGGATAATGCGGACGTGATCCTCAAAAACCAGATGAAAGAGAAACCGCAGTTTTTGCAGAACGAGTTTAAGGCATTTCTGGATAGCCTGAGAAAAGGAAAGACCACCGATAATATCGACCCTTCATTGTATTTCATCGCGCGTCCAAGTATTCAGAACTTTATCATGTCCTGGTGCCGGTATGATCCTATTAAAGGTATAAGAAGGATCAAAGTACCGCTGCTGCTGATACAGGGGACTACCGATAAAATTGTACCTGTTGAAAATGGCAGCAGGTTAATGAAAAAGGCGTCAAAATCCGAAACAACGCTCCTGGAAATAAAGGACATGAACCATATTTTAAAGGAGGCACCGGATGACGAGGAAAAAAACATCGCAACATACGATAAGCCCGACCTCCCGGTAAAACCGGAACTTGTTTCCGCCATTGTGAACTTTGTAAACAAGGTGCGGTAGGCCTGAAAGCCCACTGCAACCTGCTTTTTTTAGCCGTTCCAATCGCCTAAACATCTTCTTATGGCGATAATTTCGCCTGTATGGTACGAGTTATGATCAGCCATTTGCAAGGCTTCCCGCAGGATCGTCTGCCCCTCTCCGTGTTCCAGCCGCTGGTACAGATCGCTATGTTCCATCAACTCGATAAATTCATCAAGATCGCTATCGATCTGTCTGATCGCACCATTCCAGGCATCATTGTCCTTTGGCTCACTTTCCTTTGGCCAGTAGTCATCCGGCCACTTGGGCGACTCGTGGTTGGCATCCTTGCAAAACTGGGGCATATCCCATTGAGCAATACGGATATGCTCCACGAGCTGCCAGATACTGTAAGGCATATTTTCTACTTTCACGCCGCGCAGTTCCGGTTTAAGGCCACTGATAGCCTTATGAAACGAAGCATGTGCGCTGCCGCCAAGCAGTAATTTTGATAGTTCACTGATTAATATTTTGCGCTGATCTTCCATAGGTTTCGTTTTTATCTGTCAACAAATATACCCCGAATTGGTTGGAAATTATTGGGAAACATACCCCCGTTTCCGGTCGTATCGTGCAGATTACCGGAGATGATTTAGCCGGGGTCGGCACCTGCCGCTGCACATTTGATCGCCGATCATATAGATTTCGGGTAAAATGTTTTAAGTTTATACTCCAAACTATTAACTGATACCCCGGTGATAAAAAAACTACTATTCGCGGCATGCCTGATATACTCAGTGCTTACCGGATGTAAAAAAGACGGTTCTTCCCTCCCTTCGCTGGAAGGAAAAGACGATGCGGCATTTTCCATTTATGAAAACTCTTTTCTTGATGGCCTCTGGAAACTGAATCCGGACTGGGCTACCTCCGTTGGCTATCACAAATACGATAGCGTACTCCTTGTCCCGGACGACAAGCTGCGGGATAAAATGCTGACTTATGCTAAGGTACAGATCGATTCGTTGAGCCGTTTCGACGCCAACACATTGTCGGAATCCAACAAAATGGATTACCGGATCATGCAGAACCAGATGGAAATGATAGAATGGCGACTGCAGCAATTAAAAGATTACCAGTGGGACCCTTCCCAATATAACCTGATCGGCACCTTTGCTTACATGCTGAATGAGCATTACGAACCGCTCGACAAGCGTTTGCGCCACTTCTATGAAAAAATGGCCAATATTCCCGCTTATTTTAAGGAAGCCGAAAAACACATCAAAAACCCGGTGGTTGAACTCACCACCCTTGCCGAAACACAGCTGTTGGGCGGCTTAAGCACATTTGAAAAGGACTTTGCCGATTCGTTAAAAAAATCGGGCATACCGCAGACGGAACAAAAGCAGATGCTTGAGCGGGCCAAAATCTCCGCCGATGCCGTAAAGGCTTATGCAGACTGGCTTAAAGCCCTGAAAAATGACAAGCCACGCAGTTTCCGGCTTGGCAAAGAACTTTACGAGGCCAAATTCAAATACGAGATACAGTCAGAGTCAACGGCGCAGCAGATTTACAATGCCGCTGTAGAACGCAAAAAATTCATTCACCGCGAAATGGCAAAGATCAGTAAAAAGCTGTGGACAAAATACTTTGGTTCCCGGCCCATACCTTCTGATTCGCTGACGATGATCTCGATGGTTATCGACACGATCTCAGCCAAACATGTTGCCCCGGCAGATTTTCAGACAGCTATTGAAAAACAAATTCCGAAGCTCACCGCTTTTGTAAAGGATAAGGACCTGGTAACCCTCGATCCTTCAAAACCGCTCGTCGTTCGGAAAGAGCCTGGCTATATGGCCGGTGTAGCGGGTGCATCGATGAGTTCGCCCGGTCCCTATGACAAGAATGGAAATTCCTATTTCAACGTAGGCAGTCTTAGTGGCTGGTCTGCCGACAGAGCTGAAAGCTATTTACGTGAATACAATAATTATACTTTACAGATCCTTTGCATCCACGAGGCTATACCCGGGCATTATGTACAGTTGGTTTATGCCAACAAAGCGCCCTCGCTTATCAAATCGATTTTCAGCAATGGCGCAATGGTGGAAGGCTGGGCCGTTTACAGCGAAGACATGATGCTCGAAAATGGTTTTGGCGGTGGTGAGCCTGAAATGCTGCTCATGTGGTATAAATGGAACCTGCGCTCAGTCTGCAATACGATACTTGATTATGCGGTTCATACCCAGAACATGCAACAGGCGGATGCCATTAAACTGCTCACCCGCGAGGCATTTCAGCAACAGGCTGAAGCTGACGGAAAATGGCGCCGCGTAAGCGTCACGAGCGTACAGCTCGATAGCTATTATACAGGCTATAAGGAAATAATGGACCTGCGCAATGCATGGAAAAAGAAAATGGGCGACAAATATAAATTGAAGGATTTCAACGAAAAATTTTTAAGCTACGGCAGCGCTCCGGTCAAGTTGATCAAGGATGCTATGTTCGCCAAGACAGGCGACGACGGAAGCGGAAAATAAGCCCTGCTTATATATTTTTAAAACCTTTGCCTCTTTCTCCGGGATCAAATACTATGGTCCCGGAGTGTGGTATAACAATTGCAGAGCAGAAAACGGCTTGTTCGCTGAAATTAAATTTTATTCAGACAAATTAAGTTTCGAAAAATATTTAATTTATACTTATATTGACGCAATTATTAACACAAATATTCGATATTTTTCCATTATTGTTAATAAGCACCTTGATTGGCACGGTATTTTTCTTTTTAATTCGGGCAAATAAAACCCCGTTAAGTGTAATTTTTTACCCAAAAATACACATCGATATTTCCACTTCTTTTCTCTTAATTTTTTATTGATCCCCTAAGTCTCTGCGGCCCGTTTTAAGTGAATTGGGTATGATTTTTGTATTAATTTATTATGAATTAGCATACTTATCCGTTCACTCTCAAATCCTAATATCATGAGTACTCTCGCCATTATCGGAATAGCCATACAGGCGATACCCGTATTTTTTATCATCAAGACCAGTATCAACATGATAAAAAACAAAACGCTTTATTAATTATATAAAGACCCTATTATATTTTATTTATTAGTGGCAAAATACCACGTTTGACCCCGACTCTGAGAGTCGGGGTCTTTTTTTTATTTTTTTTGAAACCTTGCATTAGTTGATCCCGTAAAAGACCCCGAGTGAAAATTTAATGATAATGCTAATTTAAAGAATAGCCGGGGTTGAGAGCCTGGCTATTCTTGTTTTATAGCTATTTGAAAAATACCTTCTAAGCCGATACTTTGCTATCTTAGCGTGCAAATAACTTTATAAAATGAAATATATTTTATACGTATTACTCTTAGTGGGAGTGATCAACAGCTCTGAGGCTCAGAAGTTTAAGCCGTCTTTAAACCTGGCTAAAGGCAAGACCTATACCTTATCCAGCAGAGCTAACTCTGTAATTGTACAGACCGTCGGCGGGCAGCAAAACACCATCAAACTTGATTATGATTATCGGATGGCCTTTAAGGTAACGGGAGTAACGGATTCAGTGTACAGTATGGAGGTAAGTTATCAGTCGCTGGATATGAAGATGGATATGGCGGGGAGAGGAATCGAGTTTAATTCAGAAAAACATGATCCCGGGGATATCCCTTCAACCATCGTTGCCGCGATGATGAATAAACCCTTCAACGTGGAAATGACCAAAACCGGAAAGATCAGGTCAGTTACCAATATCGTCAAAATGGTCACGGCTTCTCTTGGTCAGCTTACAGGTATCGATTCAGCAAAAAAAGAACAACTGAAAACAATGTTTCTGCAAACATTTGGCCCAAGTGCATTTAAGGGCAGCCTTGAAGTAGAGACAGCGATTCTTCCTGAGGTAGCGGTCGCAAAAGACGATAAATGGACGGTGTCAACACAATTAGAAAGCCCCGTTAAGGCATTGGTCAGCATGGATTATCAGCTTACCGATATTGCGCAGGGCATGTACCTCATTCACGGTGATGGCAAGATCGCTTCTGACAAGAACTCGCCGCCGGTAAATATTAACGGTTTACCTGTAAAATATGATCTCAATGGTTCGGTTATTTCCGACACCCGGATTGATCAGTCAACAGGCTGGCTGAAAGAAGCAAAATTGAAGCAGGTCATGATGGGTTCAATGCATATTGCAGACAGCCCGCAGGTGCCGGGCGGAATGGATATCCCGGTTTCTTTCGACACAGATTTAGCGATAACCGGTAACTAAAAAATATGCCGGGAAAAAACGGTCTGCTGATCGCTTTTTCCCGGCATGCTGATCCATAAAAGGCCACAGCCTATCTCCAGTAGCCGCCTACCCAGATGTAGCCATGATGACGGTGCTTCCAGTGTCCGGAAACCCACACCGCACGCGGACGAGGCGGTTCAGCCCAGTAACCTTCATGATATACATAAGTTCTGCCGCTTGGCACCCATTCACCTGAAACCCATACATGATGCGGCGACGGCCTTGGTACACGTTTTACAACCACCGCTGTTCTTGGGCGGCTTAAACGCGCGCGTACAACAATTTGTGCCTCACTTGTTGCAACGCCAAAAAGTGATATAGCTAAAAATAGCATTAGAATTTTTCCGTACTTTTTCATAACTTAATTGTTTGTTTGGGTATTAAGACAATCAAAACTCAACAGGGTTTAAAAAAAATTTAAATCTGCTGCAGCCCAATATTTTCCAAAATCACGCTTATCTTCGCTCACTATGTCACCGGCTGAAGCTAAAAACCGAATAGAATCGCTCACGTCAGAATTAAAGCAGCATAACTATAATTATTATGTGCTCGCGATGCCAACCATCGCCGATTATGATTTTGACAAAAAACTGGAAGAACTTAACGCGCTTGAAAAGCAGTTTCCTGAATATGCCGACCCCGACTCTCCTACCCAAAAGGTTGGTGGGGACATCACGAAGGAGTTTGTGACCGTCCGGCATAAATGGCCGATGCTGTCGCTTGGCAACACCTATAGTGAACGGGATCTGCTTGATTTTGACCAGCGTATCCGTAAGGCCATCGGCGATAACTTTGAATATGTGTGCGAATTGAAGTTCGATGGCCTGTCCATGAGCCTCACTTACGAAAACGGACAGCTGGCGCGCGCCGTTACCCGCGGAGACGGTGTACAGGGCGATGAGGTGACCACCAACGTTTGCACCATCAATACCATACCTAAACGGCTTAAACCGGGCAATTATCCGGATGAATTTGAAATAAGGGGTGAGGTTTTCATGCACCTTAAAGCGTTTGAACGGCTCAATAATGAGCGTATAGAAAATGGAGAGGTGCCTTATGCTAACCCGCGCAATTTCGCATCAGGAACCATAAAAATGCAGGATTCTGCGGAAGTTGCCCGCCGTCCGCTCGACTGCTTTTTATATGGGCTTTATACCGAGCGATTGTTGTTTAAAACTCATTGGGAAAGCCTTGAAGCGGTAAAAAGCTGGGGATTCCATGTGGACGGACACAGTAAGCTATGCGGTACGATGCAGGAGGTGTTTGACTTTATCAATCACTGGGATAAAGACCGCTTCGGGCTAAGTTATGATATTGATGGCATCGTCATAAAGGTTAACAGCTACGCCCAGCAACAGGAGCTTGGTTTTACCGCTAAATCGCCGCGCTGGGCCATCGCCTATAAATTCAAGGCTGAACAGGTACAAACGGAACTGTTAGCGGTAACCTATCAGGTTGGTCGCACCGGGGCGGTTACCCCCGTCGCCAATTTAAAGCCGGTATTATTAGCTGGTACCACCGTAAAAAGGGCAACGCTGCACAATGCCGACGAAATTGAAAAACGGTTGATGCTGCATGAACACGATTGGGTATTTGTTGAAAAGGGTGGCGAGATCATTCCGAAGATCATCAGCGTAAACCTTGAAAAACGGCAACCCGGCGCAAGACCCATACATTATATCACCCATTGCCCGGTTTGCGGCACCCAACTGATCAGAAAGGAAGGTGAGGCTGCGTATTATTGTCCTAATGATGAGGGCTGTCATCCGCAGATCGTCGGTAAGATGCAGCACTTTATCAGCCGTAAGGCCATGAATATTGACGGCCTTGGCGATGAAACCATCGAGACACTGTACCAGAACAAATTCATCAGCCATATCAGCGACATTTATCTGCTTAAACAGCATAAAGAAGCACTTCAGCAAATGGAGCGTTTCGGCGAGAAGTCGATCACCAATATGCTGGAGGGGATTGAAAAATCTAAAGAGATGCCGTTCGAAAAGGTTTTATTCGGGCTTGGGATCCGGTATGTGGGCGAAACGGTAGCAAAAAAACTTGCCATGCATTTCAAAAATATCGACAGCCTGATGAACGCAGGTTACGAAGAATTAATTGCTGCAGATGAAATTGGAGAACGCATCGCATTAAGTATTATTGAATATTTTAATAACGAAAATAATAAAGAAGAAATAAACAAGCTAAAACACGAGGATTTGCAGTTTACCGCTGTAGAAAAAGAGGTAAACCTTGCCAGTGATAAACTGAGCGGTAAAACGTTCATCATATCCGGCGTGTTTGAAAAGTTTTCCCGCGATGAACTGAAAGATATTATAGAACAGAATGGCGGTAAGATAGTTAGCAGCATTTCGGCAAAATTAAATTACCTCGTCGCCGGAGATAACATGGGACCAGCTAAACTGGAAAAAGCACAGAAGTTGAACATCCCGATTATTGACGATTCGGACCTGTTTAAAATGATAGATTAAGTTAATTATCAAACCCCCTCATTTAACCAAAAGTTATTATTTCACGGGATAAATATATTAATGTAACAAGTTGTACGAATTTGCCCTAAAAATTTCTGACATATTGTATAATCTTATATATTAGCGGCTTCATACGGTGAGCATCCTGCTCGCCTATTGTGATAAGGTTTAGGTTAAAGCCTCCAAACAGCGAGTGTGCGGAGGCTTTTATTTTTAGCCTTTTTTAATAACAAAACTGCATATTATAATATCTGCTTCCGGATCGGGCCCCGGAACTGTTGCTTTAACAATAATTAACAAAAACGCACGTGGAGCTTCAGGAAATTTGACAGAACTTCGTTTCAAAACCTGTTGCATGAAATTTACGCTAACCTTTCTCTTTTTCAGCTTTACTGCGTTAAGCCTCTTTTCCCAAACGCTTACCATACATGGAAAGATTACTGACGACCAGAATGCGCCCGTACCCTTTGCCAGCATATATATAAAAAGCACCACTACCGGCACGTCGGCAAACAGCGAAGGCGAATACACCCTGCAACTAAAACCGGGAACTTATGATGTGCAATATAAAGCGGTAGGCTATGGTCAGCAAAGCCGCAGGATCACACTGCAAAAAGATGAGGTTATCAACGTGACACTGCAAACCGAAACATTTCAGCTCGGGGATGTCGTGGTGCGGTCGGGGGGCGAAGATCCCGCCTACGCCATCATCCGCAAGGCGATTAAAAAGCGGAAAGCACACCTGAATGAAGTTAACGCCTATACCTGCGACGTATATATCAAGGGTCTGCAAAAACTGCTTGCTGCTCCTAAAAAGTTCCTCGGTTTCGACGTTCAGAAGGCTACGCGCGAAATGGGGCTGGATTCAAACAGGACGGGCATTATTTACCTGTCGGAGTCAGAATCAAAGTTTACGTTCAAACGGCCCGATCAGGTACATGAAGAACTCATTTCATCCAAGGTATCCGGCAGCAACAAAGCGTTCAGCTATAACCGTGCCTCGGACATCCAGGTTAATTTTTATGAGAATATACAAAACTGGGGAGAACTCAGCCTGCGCCCGCTGGTATCCCCTGTAGCTGATAATGCGCTTTTCTATTACAACTATAAATATATCGGCTTTATCACCGAGAACGGCGAAACCGTTGACAAAATAGAGGTAACGCCCAGGCGTGAACACGACCCATGCTTTCAGGGCTATATCTACATTCTTGAGGGCGACTGGCGTATTCACAGCCTCGATCTTTTCATTACCAAAAAGCAGAACATAAACTTTGTGGACACCCTGAAAATAAGCGAACAGTTTTTCCCGGTGAGTAAAGAAGCCTGGATGCCGTCTTCGGTAAAATTCGGTTTCACAGGTGGATTGCTTGGTTTTAAAATTGGCGGATATTATATTTCTGTTTATAAAAATTACGACATCGACCCGCAACTGAATAAAAAGGAATTTCGTGAGGTAATGCGGATCACTAAGGAAAGTAATAAAAAAGATTCCGCCTACTGGGCAAATGAGCGGCCGGTCCCGTTAACAGAGGAAGAAAAAACAGATTATACAAAAAAGGCTGTTCTGGCCAAAAAACGGGAGTCAAAGACCTATCTGGATTCACTCGACCGGGTAAACAACAAATTTAAACCGACGGCTTTGCTGATTGATGGTTACCGGCATTCAAACCGCTATCAGCATGAATATTACCGGCTTGATGGTATTATACCATCACTGGCGTTTAATACCGTGCAAGGGTTTAACATCAGCTACGGCGGATCATTTACCAAACAGACCGACAGCGCCAGCAACCATTACCTCACAGTCGGCGCACATGCCGGATATGGCTTCTCCGATAAAAAACCTACCGGACTGATATACGCTGGCTGGCAGACAGGGGCATATAACATCGGTCTTAATGTCGGCTCGGAAGTAACCGATCTTAACAACCACGCCCCAATTTCGCGGCTGATCAACTCTGCCTACAGTTTGTTGGAACGTCAGAATTATGAGAAATTCTACCGCAAAAAATTTGTCTCTGCATCCGTTGGCAGACGGATAACCGGAGGCTGGATGGCCAACGCTTATGTGGAATGGGCCGACAGAGGGGCATTGACCAATACATCGGCGTATAGTTTCTTTAGTCCCAACGGGCACGACTTTACTTCCAACAATCCGTTGAAGCCTGATATGGATATTCCGTTATTCAGCGGCAATCAGTCCCTAAAACTGGCCGTACGAACCACCTATGACTTCAGCGGAAAATATGCAACCTATCCCAGCGGACGAAGATACCTTCCATCCAAATACCCCACCATTGGCCTGACTTATACCAAAGGTATCAAAGGCGTGTTGGGTTCCGACGTGGACTATGATCTTCTTTCTGCTGATATTTCAAAATCAAATATCAATGCCGGTATATTTGGAAAAACCTCTTTTTTTATCGGTGCAGGAAAATTCCTGAATCAGAATAAGATATACTATCCCGACTATAACCATTTTTCCGGCAACCAGCTTTTGTTTCTCAACGGCGGTATTAACAGCTTCTTACTGCTTGACTATTACACCTACAGCACGGGCTCTGAATACGTCGAGGGGCATTTTGAGCAGAACTTCTCCGGATTTATTCTCAACAAGATCCCTTTGGTCAGAAAGCTGAAACTACAGGAAATATTTGATGTAAACTATTTGTCAACCCCTGCGCTGAAAAATTATACCGAGCTGGGTGTGGGTGTTCAATATCTCGGCTTCCGCCTGATGTATGGAAAATCCTTTAACAGCGGAACAAATACAAATTCAGCGCTGCGGATTGGCGTGAATTTTTAAGCGATAATGTTTAAAGTCAAAGCTGATCTACCTGCCGCAGTTCCGTTCAGGCTCTGGCATATTAATAAGTGTAAGGAAAAATACCCTCCTTTGCCGTCTGTCAACTATTTAAACTATTCTTATCTTAGCGCTCTTTTAATTAGTAAACATGAACAGATTTTATGGAACCGGGGTAGCAGCTGTTACTCCCTTCCGGGCAGACGGGCAGGTCGATTACGAAGCTTTAGGAAAGCTCATCGACCATTTAATTGACGGAGGTGTGGAATACATCGTTTCATTGGGAACAACCGGTGAAAGCGCCACCCTGAGCGAAGATGAACGAAAGCAGGTTTGGGAGTTTACTGCAAAGAAGACCGGTGGCCGTGTGCTGCTGGTTGCGGGAATAGGTGGTAATAACACACACGAGACCGTAGAACAAATAAAGAATTTTAATATCGACGGTTATGATGCGATATTATCAGCAAGCCCTCAGTATAATAAACCTACACAGGAAGGTATCTATCAGCATTATAAGGCAATTGCGGCAGTTGCGCCGCTGCCGGTGATATTATATAACGTGCCAAGCCGTACAGGAAGCAATGTCAGCGCGGAAACCACCGTAAGGCTGGCCCGCGACTTTAAAAACATTATCGGCATTAAGGAGGCTTCGGGAAATTTCGATCAGCTGAATCAGATCATGCGCGATAAGCCGGAAGATTTTATGCTTATCTCCGGGGACGATCCGATCAGCCTGCCAATGATTGCATTGGGTGGCGTGGGTGTTATTTCAGTTGTTGGCAACGCTTTGCCAGAACAAATGTCGGGTATGATCCGCGAGTGTCTCGAAGGCGACTTTAAATCCGCGCTCAAAACGCATCTCTCGTTGATCGAGTTTACCAGGCTGATGTTCGCTGAAGGCAGCCCCGCAGGCGTAAAGACCGCGCTGAAACAGATAGGAATCTGCGGCGACACGGTAAGATTGCCGCTCGTTCAGGTGAGCAGCGCTACGGCAGACAAGATCATCACCGAAACCGGCAAACTGAATAAATAACGGTACGCGTTTCATTACACATTGCCTTATCTGGGGTTCAATCAACGCTTCGTAAGGCAATGTTTGTTTATTTTCGATACAGAATGGTAAGTTTGTAAGCAAACCTATTTTACAAACCCATGAAACGTATTTTTTACCTGCTGCTATTGCTTCCCGCGGTATTGTCAGCGCAAAACCCGGTAACCAACCAGAACCTGTTTGATACCATTCCCTTTATACCTGAACACACGCCGCAACGGATAGCCCTGTTTGAAAAAGAGCCGGTTGTAAAAGGGCGGGTGATATTCCTGGGCAACAGCATCACTGAAATGGGCAACTGGAAGAAAGCGACAGGCGATACCACCGTCATTAATCGCGGAATAGGCGGCGATATCACTTTCGGGATATTAAAGCGACTAAAAGATATTACCGACCGGGAACCGTCGAAACTGTTTATTCTCTGCGGCATCAATGATATCGGGAAAGACATACCGGATGCCGTGATCGCTGATAACATACTGAAGATCGTCAACCGTGTTCACAGCGCCTGCCCCAAAACGGAAATCTATGTAGAAAGCGTGCTGCCGGTCAATCCGACGGTTGCTCATTTCCCGCAGCATTACGATAAGGAGGAACATGTACTTGCCCTCAACAGGCTCCTAAAAGCAAATGCAGAGAAAGGCGGATACGCTTTTGTTAATATATTTCCGCTGTTTCTTGACAAGGACAAGCGCCTGGAAGCCAAATACACCTACGAAGGGCTGCACCTGAAACCGCCTGCTTATGATATCTGGGTCGCCTATTTGAAAAAGAAAGGCTATTTATAACCAATAAAAAACCCGCTCCGGTGTACGGGGCGGGCTTATCTAATAAAGCAAAGAATATGTTTTCTTTAACTTAAGCTTTGTTTTTTGCCTCTTGAATTTCAAGGCGTATCGCCTGTGCTAAGTTCTTAAGGTCTTGCATGCCTTTTCTTACGCGGGTACCAGCCGCGCTGTTTCCCTTGTTGTAAAACTTGTCAGCATCTGCTTCCAAAGATGCTACTAACTCTTTTACTTCATCGAATTTTTTCATTTCAGTTACTCCTTTTTTAAAATAATGAGGTTTATTGTTTTGTTAAGCTAATCTAAAATGTTTTTTTTTAATTAAAAACTTTTAAAGGAGAAAAATAATGCCCCCACAGTGGTTTTTTTCAACATTTTTGGCTTAAATCACCTATTGGGATCGTATTAAAATAGACGGAATATATATATAATAACACTATTATATTATCAATAAATTGCTGTAAGCTTTACCGTATTTTAATATAAAGTTCACAATTATTACGAACGTTAAAACGTTAAGCCCGATTTGCATTCAATCTCTCAATTTAAGATCAGGCCGTATCTATGCAACTAAATTTTTAGTGATGCCTATTCTAACAGATCAGGATAATTTTTGTGAACCTTTATGATTAATTCACCGAACAGCGTATTTGCCCACGCAAACCATTTTCTGGTGAAATCAGCGGCGTTGTCTTTATTAAAGGATTCATGCATAAAACCGGTACCCGCGTGCGTAGTTTTAAGCCAGTGCAGGCATTGTTTAATTTCGGCTTTATTGTTCGATGTCAATGCGCGCATGATGATGCTCATCGGCCAGATGTAGTTCAGACCTACGTGTGGCCCGCCAATGCCTTCTGCTGCCGTCCCTTTAAAGAAATACGGATTGGCGTTGCTTAAAACCATCTTACGGGTGTTTTGATATAATTGATCATTTTCGCTGATCGCATTAAGATACGGCAGCGCAAGCAGGCTCGGCACGTTACTGTCATCCATAAACAGCTGGTTTCCGTAGCCATCTACTTCGTAGGCTAATACTTTGCCAAATTCCGGATGTTGTGCTACCGCATACTTTTGCAGTGCCTGCGATACTTCGGCAGCCAGCGCCCTGCATGCCGCAGCGGTTTCTTTATCTTTTACCAATCGTTCATACATCTCAGCCATTTGCTTCAGGCTGATCACCGCAAAATAATTTGACGGAATGAGAAAAGGATAGATCGTAGAATCATCACTGGGCCGGAACATCGAACAGATAAGCCCTACAGGACGGATAGGATTGCCATACCCGCTTAACGGCACCGTATCGGTCGATACTTCGGTCTTCCGCTGAAAGTGGTAAGGTCCTTTTCCATGTTTACGTTGCTGTTCTTTAAAGGTCTTTAAAATAGCCTTGCCGGCATTTTGCCAGTTATAATCAAAAAAACTGGCGTCGCCGCTTATTTTCCAGTAATTGTAAGCCAGCCTTACCGGATAACAGATCGAATCAATCTCCCATTTGCGCTCATGCAGCTCCGGCTTCATATCTGTGCGGTCGCTGTCCCACTCGCTGCCGGTAGGTCCGGCGTTGAAAGCATTTGCATAAGGATCGATCAGGATACAGGCCGCCTGACGATTCAAAACGCCTTTGATCAGTTCCTTCAGCGCCGGATCATTTTTTATTGATGGCAAATACGGCCATACCTGCGCTGATGAGTCGCGTAGCCACATGGCATTAATATCGCCGGTGATCACAAAGGTATCGGGCCTACCATCCTTTACGGAGTAATTAACCGTTGTATCTAACGTATTGGGATAACAGTTTTCAAAAAGCCAGGCCAGCTCAGGGTCTTTAATGCTTGCTTTTATACTTTTTATGGTTGCTTCAACTGCCTTACTGGTAAACTTTCGTTCAGCTAACGGCGGTCTTTTGCTTTCGAAGGAAGTAACGGCACCAAACCAATCCGGGCGCAGGCCCAGACCCAAACCGGCGGTGGTAACGCCGTTTATTTTAATAAAATCTCTGCGGGATAACATTGTGCTTTCAATTGGTAAGCGGTAAAAATAGAAAAAGCAGGCCCGATTAAGAAAGGGCTTATTAAATTAATTTGAAAAGTATCCGTATGGAAAAAGCAAATTGCCTGCTAAGGCGTTTTATATGAGGCTGATGCGAAATATACCTGCTGCTGATTTTTTGTAAATACATAATCATGAATAACTACGGCATCCATTTTTGTCTCATAAAACAGCGACAGCGCCTGATAAGGCGTTTCAACTATCGGCATTCCTTTTTTGTTGAAAGACGTATTAAGCAAAATACCCGAGCCGCTGACCTGCTTAAATGTTTTTAACAAGCCATAAAAAGTTGGATTAATGTTTTGTGTTACGGTTTGCACACGCGCACTTCCGTTAACATGGATTACTTCTTTATATAGTTCGCGGTAATTTTCCTTTATCTCATCAACCAGTATCATGTATGGGCTTTCGTATCCGTACTTAAAGTATTCCGATACATCCTCCCCGGTTACCGCGGGTGCAAAAGGCCGGAAATCTTCGCGGAATTTAATATCGCGGTTAATAAATGCCCGCACTCCTTCGCTACGTGCATCAGCCAGGATACTCCGGTTGCCCAGCGCTCTCGGCCCAAATTCAGCTCCCCCCTGAAACCATCCGATCACCTTGCCGTCAGCAAGCATCCGGGAGGCATCATCTAAAACGTTGGCAGCTTTTTGGAAACTTATCATTATCCCCGGATGATCGGCAATAAATCTATTTATATCAGCTTCAATCTCGTCCTCCGTATAAACTTTGCCTAAACATATTGCGCCGTCGTGTTTGCAGGGCTTCCGTTTCAAAACATTCAGCCACCCGTAATAAGCGCATCCTATGGCAAGTCCGTTATCCGCTGCGGCAGGCATCATGTAAAGATTTTTCACCGGTGTTTCACGCAATATCCGCGCATTGGCGACCGCATTAAGCGCCACTCCGCCCGCATAACAAAGGTTCGGATGGTATTTGCTCGCTAACCGTTGCTTAACTATATAAACAACAGCTTCTTCAACGTCGCGTTGTGCCCATGACGCCACATCGGCAAAATAATTGAAGCGATCCTTAAAATCCTGATATGACGCTGCCGGACGGTTAAGCTGTAACAAAGAATCTTCGTTAACAAATACCCGCCCGTCTTTCAACAAAAAGAAAGACTCCTTAAACCTGTCGCAGTTACCGTAGGGCGCAAGGCCCATCAGCTTGCCGGCATCGTCCATATTGCCAAAGATGTATTGACTTATTTTGCTGTACAGCCCGCCGATGGAATGTGTGGTAAGCGGCATACGGTATTCTCCCCCCTGCTGCGACAGGTTGAGTTCAGAAAAGTCTTTATACAATGGGAATAGTCCGTCTTCCGAAAAACGATAAAAGCTATCCTTTTCAGCATATAAACCTGTTATGATGCTCTGTGGCAATTCGGCGCCCTCAAGATCATCGCACTGCTCGTATGGGCTGCCACATCCATCGATCACCAATACATTACCTTCGTCAAAGGGGCTTGTACCGACGGCGCTGTAAGCATGGGCAAGGTGATGTGATATGGAAACAAACGGTACCGCACAATCTGCGGTAAAAAACCGCGCTCCCTGGTAGCGGTCCTTTTGGATGGTATCCTTTTCAAAATTCGCAGCCTGCACCATTAACGAAAGATCGTGTACAGTGATGCCTGCGTAATCGAGGCAATACTTAACGGTAAGCGCGTCGTTACCGCCGTCATGTTTCTTTCTTGAGAGGCGCTCCTTTTCTATCGCGCAAATAATATGACCGTCTTTCAGCAGGCACGACGAGCCATCGTGCGACAATCCGGTACCTAAAATATAAACAGGTTTATTCGACAAAGCTTAAGTCCGTATGGTTAAACACGGGCTTCTAAAATAAAAACTTATTCCGTAAGGCTGAACTAATTTGTTACAGAGTTTGCTGCCCGGGAACAAAAAAAGCGAAGTGTTCACTACACTCCGCTTAATATTTTCTTGCAGTCGCCTTATGATCAGGCAACAACCAGCTTATTCTCTTTATAATAACCGGCTTTCAGCTTCTGAGCCATTTCTGCATAAGCGTCTAAGGTGCGCTGTACATCTTCCAGACTATGGGCAGCCGTTGGGATCAGGCGCAAAATGATAAGGCCCTTAGGAATTACCGGATAGACTACGATAGAGCAGAATATGCCATAATGCTCACGCAGATCACGGGTCAATGCGGTTGCCTCATACAGATCGCCTTCCAGAATAACAGGGGTAACCATAGTATTGGTGGCGCCAATGTTAAAGCCAAGCTCTTTTAAACCATTTTGAAGCGTGCGCGCCACGAGCCATAACTTTTCACGCAGCTCAGGCATCGACTTCAGCATCTCGAAACGCTTTTTTAGACCGATAACCATTGGCATCGGCAATGCCTTGGCAAATATCTGCGACCGCATATTGTATCGCAGATAATCTACGATCAGTTTGTCGGCAGCAACGAACCCGCCGATACCCGCCATTGACTTGGCAAAAGTCCCGAAATAAACATCCACACCGTCAACGCAATCCTGAGCCTCGTGCGTTCCGGCACCAGTGGGACCCATCGTTCCGAAACCATGTGCGTCGTCAACCAGTATGCGGAAATTATATTTTTCTTTAAGGGCGATTATCTCTTTCAGTTTACCCTGCGCGCCTGACATTCCGAAAACACCTTCGGTGATCAGTAATATCCCGCCGCCGGTTTCACCCACCATTTTAGTAGCGCGCTCAAGCTGTTTTTCACAGCTTTCAATATCGTTGTGCTGATAAACATAGCGCTTACCCATGTGCATCCGCAAACCGTCGATGATACAGGCATGCGATTCAGCATCATACACGATCACGTCATTTCTGTCAACAAGCGTATCGATGATGGAAACCATACCCTGGTAGCCGTAGTTCAGCAAAAATGCATCTTCTTTACCTACAAAAGCAGCCAAGCTTTGCTCCAACTCCTCGTGATGTATGGTATTTCCTGACATCATTCTCGCGCCCATCGGATAAGCCATACCATAATCGGCAGCAGCTTTTGCATCGGCCTCCCTGATCTCCGGATGATTGGCCAGCCCCAGGTAATTATTAAGACTCCAAACCAGGTGTTCCTTGCCGTTAAACATCATGTGCGGCCCGATCTCTCCTTCCAGCTTAGGGTAAGAAAAATACCCATGCGACCATTTTTGATGCTGGCCTATCGGCCCGCCCATATTTCTCGATATTTTATTGAATATATCCAAAACGTTATGCTTTCTTTTTTAAAAATACAAATATAACCGTTAAAACGTGTAAAATCAATCAGTATTACTTTTTATAATAGGCTATAATGGTTCGCACAGATAACTTATTACCTATTCATCAGACTTTTACAAAGAAGCCCCGCTAAAGCGGGGCTCAGATTTATATAAATACAATTAGGAATTTGCTTTTAAATCGTTTTCTAATCTACATTGTCATGCAGAAAAGAATTATTGTTCCGTATTCCGGTGTTTCCGTCGCTATCCGGCAACAGGGAGAAACGCGAAACATGGCTTTCATCCGAGGCAGGAGTTTGCTGCAGGGCAATTTCCTTGCGTTTATAGGCCGGTACGTTTTCAAGTTCCTGGATGTTGCCGCTGCGCAGCTTCATGCTCAGGTCTTTCAACCGCATAATACGCTCACGCGATTTACGCAGCTGTTCTTCTATAGACTCGTTGGTTTTATTATCATCCGCACCAACAACTGGTTCCGGTTCCTTTTCCGGCTCCGGCTGTTTTTCCTCTTTAGGCTGCATTATCGGGGCAGGTTCCGAAATTTTAAACGTCATCTCCGGCATATCCTGAGCGTCGGCCTCAGCCTCAACCGGCTGCGGTTCTTCCGGATTAAGATCGTATTTCACCACTTTAGGTTCTTCAGGCGGCGCAGCGAACAAATCAAACAGATCCTGCTGTTTCCGCTCTTCTTTAGCTGGTTTAATATACGGCTCTGTAACCGCGCCGGGCTTAACCGGCGTGATAAATTCGTTAGCTACCTTGGCTTTCGGTTCGTTTTCAGGCACCAGCATAGAAACGACCTTCCTTGTGCTTTGTTCCTTTTCGCGTTCATCTTTGGTCTGGAAGCCTGTTGCAATGATGGTC
This sequence comes from Mucilaginibacter sp., assembly GCA_035547875.1. Classification (GTDB taxonomy): domain Bacteria; phylum Bacteroidota; class Bacteroidia; order Sphingobacteriales; family Sphingobacteriaceae; genus Mucilaginibacter. The sequence continues at coordinate 404,053 of DASZTX010000057.1, forward strand.
ACTGATAATCTGTCGCCCAGATTTTCGTCGATACAATTACCCCATATCAGGTCTGCCGCAAGTCCTGCCTCCTCCTGTATATAGTCTGTGATCACGCTTACTTCATCCATGGTCACTTCGGTGCTGCCTGAACTGATGTTCAGCAGGATATATCTGGCGCCTTCAATTTCATTATCTTTCAGCAATGGCGACGACAAAGCACCTTCCACCGCTTTCAATGCACGGTTCTCACCTTCGGCAGCAAAACTACCCATGATCGACACACCGCTGTCTTTCATCACTGTGCGCACATCCTTAAAGTCAACGTTGATATAACCCGGCAACGTGATGATCTCGGCAATACCTTTGGCTGCAGTGGTCAAAATGTTGTCTGCCTGTGCAAATGCTGAACCTAATGTAAGGTTGCCAAAGATCTGACGCAGACGGTCATTGCTAATCACCAGGAATGAATCGACGTATTTTTTCAGTTCTTCCATACCCGCCTCGGCCTGCAGCCTTCTCCGTTTACCTTCAAATGCAAACGGTGTCGTGATGATGCCTACGGTCAATATATCTAATTCCCTTGCAGCCTTGGCAATGATGGGGCTTGCGCCGGTACCGGTGCCACCGCCCATTCCGGCGGTGATGAAAAGCATTTTCGTGTTCGAGCCGAGCATCTGTTTAAGATCCTCGATGTTTTCGATGGCGGAGTTCTTGCCAACTTCCGGAATTGAACCCGCGCCCATCCCTTCTGTCAGGCTTGCACCCAACTGTACCTTATTCGGGATCGGACTTAATTCCAATGCTTGGGCATCCGTGTTACAAACAATAAAGTCAACACCGGTAATCCCCTGCCTGTACATGTGGTTTACCGCATTACCCCCGCCGCCGCCAACACCTATTACTTTAATGATGGACGACTTTTCTTTTAACATTTCAAACTGCATAATGCTTATTTCCAGTTATATGTGATTGACGAATAAACAGATTTATCTATTGTAATATTAAGGTTTTTTCAACAAGACTTATCCACATTTGTCAATATGTGGAAAGAATCGGCGATTGTTGAAAGATTTTTCAAACACTATTTGCTTTCCTATTTTAAAAAATCCTCATCCGCAATATCGTCCTTAATAAAACGCTTACCTGTCTCCAATAATTTACTCAGCAAACCAAACTTCCTGTCCTCAGTGTAGCGTGGCTTTGTTACTTTCAGGTCCTCAGCAATCGGTACAAAATCGTTGTACTCCGCTTTCTGGATACCCTTTATCAGCAACCCGATACCGGTAGCAAAAGTCGGGCTCTGCAATTCTTCATAAACATTCTTGGGCAGTACCTCATTTTTTGCCAGATGCTCGTTTGGATACCCTACACGGCAATCCAGCCCGGTAACATATTCCACGAGCTGCGACAGGTGTTTCAGCTGTGCGCCGCCACCCGTGATCACGATCCCCGCGATCAGCTTTTTCTCATACCCTGATGATTTTATTTCGTAGTAAACGTGTTCAACAATCTCTTCCATCCGGGCCTGAATAACATAAGCAAGGTTTTTTACCGATATCTCTTTCGGCTCGCGTCCGCGCAAACCGGGTACACAAACAATCTCATTTTCCTTGTTCTCGTCCGCAAGCGCCGACCCAAATCTGACTTTCAACTGCTCAGCAATATTGCGCATCACCGAACACCCTTCGCGGATATCCTCAGTCACGCTGTTGCCACCGAACGGGATAACTGCTGTATGACGGATAATCCCCTCGTGGAAAATAGCGACGTCGGTTGTTCCGCCGCCGATGTCAACCAGCACTACGCCTGCTTCCTTTTCCTCATCGCTCAATACCGATTCGGAAGATGCTAATGGTTCAAGCGTTAACTCTTCACTTTGCAGACCGGCTTTATTCACGCATTTTACAATATTCTTGATAGCGGTCACCTGTCCCGAAATGATATGAAAGTTGGCTTCAAGACGCACACCGGCCATACCGATCGGATCCTTGATGCCTGGTTCGTTATCTACTGTGAATTCCTGGGGCAATACATGGATGATCTCCTCCCCCGGCGGCATCACCAGGTTATACATATCTTCAACCAGCTTGTCAATATCCTTTCGGGATATCTCCGACTGCAGATCGCGCCGGGTTATCAGCCCGCGATGCTGCAAACTTTTTATATGCTGCCCCGCAATTCCCACGTTTACCACCTTTATCTCGACGTTTGATTGCGTACCGGCGATATCAACCGCCTGTTCAATGCCCTGCACCGTTTTATCTATATTCGAAACCATGCCGCGCGTCACCCCTGCCGACTCGGCTTTCCCGATCCCCAATACTTCTATTTTCCCGTTCCTGCTCCTTCGTCCTACAATGGCGCAGATCTTCGTAGTACCGATGTCCAATCCAACGATGATGGGAGAGATTTTTTCCTGTGTTGAAGTTTTGTCCATATCAATTCATATTTATAGATGTATCCTTAATCTTGTTTATTGTATCATTAACAGCGCCGGTCACTTTTAATGAATCAGTTTTTATGTTCCCGTTTTTTATACCAACCACCTGGCCGGAATATTTAATATTGATGGCTTTGTAAGCATCCCAGCCAACCATGGGTAATGCCTTTTTATAAAAAACAAACAGGTTATGAAATTTACTTTCTAACGAATCAGCGTTGCCGATCAATATCCTGTTGCTGCCCACGCGCGGTATCATTTCTATCTCGTGATCGCTGTTCACATAAAGCTGATCGATCTGCGCGCTCCAGAGCGAATCCTTCCGGATAAAATCGGCCGTTTTAAACAATTCGGCGGCTATCTCCGAATGTAAACTATCCACGTGATTGGCAAACAGTTCGTCGATATAGCCGTTAGCAACCAATACCCTCGCGGTAAAATTGGACGACAGCGGTATTTTCAGCCCATGCTGGTCGATATAAAAATCCTGCGAGAAACGGTTGATCACTCTAAGGATAGGCTGTCGCTGACTGATCTGTACATTAATTACCCCGTCCATATCGGTATAAACCTTTGCCGATTCAATAAATGGATTTGCTTTTAATTTGTCCTCCAGTTCCTGAATATCGATTGCGGCCATTCTTCGCCCGATCAGCGACCTGCTGTCCACCTGCAAAATTTTGTCAACCTCATCCCTGTCAATAAAATACTGATTGCCGGGGATATATATCTTTACATCCTTACAGCGCACTTCATCTTTCTTCCCTTCAATAAAGCTCATCAGCACGATCAGTCCGCCGAAACACACTGTCCAGGCAAGGCCGATCAGCAGAGGCTTCCAAAATCGTTTCTTAAGCATTTTGCAAAACTTGTTTTAAAGGTTGTACTAAAGTGTCAATATCCCCGGCGCCTACGGTCAGCAGCAACGCTGGCTTTTCCTGCCGTATTACATTCACCACATCGTTTTTGCTGATGCAGCGCTTATTCTCCAATTCCATTCTTTCCAGGATCATTTCCGAATCGACCCCTGCTATCGGCAATTCCCGTGCAGGATAAATATCCAGGATGATCAGTTCGTCCGACAGGTCCAGCGCTTCTGCAAAACCCTCAACAAAATCGCGCGTACGGGTATATAAATGCGGCTGAAAAATCGTTGTCAGCTTCTTATCCGGATAGAGCCTTTTAACTGATCGGATGGTCGCCTTCAGCTCTTCCGGATGATGGGCATAATCATCGATGTAGATATGACGTTCATTCTTAACGATGTATTCAAACCTGCGCTTCACTCCCGCGAATGACGCCAGCGCATTTTTTATTGCATCGGCAGGCACCGATAAGATCAGCGCAGCCTCAATGGCTGCCACAGCGTTTTCAATATTATGCAACCCTGCTATGCCCATCTTGATATTGGCAATGCGTACATCCTTATTGGCGAAGTCAAAATAAAAGTCGCCGTTTTCGATTTTTATATTGGTTGCCTTAGCATCAGCTTCGCTGTCCACCGCATACGTGTAACCTGTATCAATGGGCAGGCCTTTCTTGCGGATAAGTGTACCGCCCGGTTTTATCTGCGAGGCGAACATTTTAAATGACTCCTTCAAATGAGCATGATCGCCGTAAATATCCAGATGGTCAGCATCCATTGAGGTGATGATGGCCACATCCGGATGAAGGGTCAGGAAAGAACGATCGTATTCATCCGCCTCAACCACCACCACATTATTTTTACCATAAAGCACATTGCTATGATAGTTTGCCGAAAGCCCGCCAAGAAATGCTGAACAATCATTACCGGATGCTTTCAGGATGTGCGCAACCATCGTTGACGTAGTTGTCTTTCCGTGTGTACCTGCAACGGCAACGGTAAACATGGTCTGACTGATAATGCCCAACACCTGCGAGCGCTTATAAAGCGTGAACCCCCTTGATTTGAAATAATTTACAATAGCCGAATCTTTCGGAATAGCGGGCGTGTAAATGAGCAAAGTTTCCTCATCCGGTGTCTGAAAGCTTTCGGGGATCAGGTCGGAACGATCTTCGAAGATTATCTTCATTCCCTCATTTTGAAGATCTGCGGTCAGATCAGTCGGAGTCTTGTCATAGCCGCATACCATGCAGCCAAGGTGATGAAAATAGCGTGCAAGTCCGCTCATGCCGATGCCGCCGATACCCACCAGATAGACTCTTTTAATGCTGCTTAATTCCATTTTAATATTTATACTAACTAATATTCAACCTGATTCCCGGCTATTTTGCAGCCAGTTTCAATACCTCATTTGCGATCACCTCATCTGCATCAGGCATCGCCATCTTACCGATATTATCACTTAGCTTTCGCTGCGATTCTTTATCCTTTAACAACTCAATTACCCGGTCAACCAATTTGGCCTCTGCATCCCTGTCGGGCACAAGCACCGCCGCATTTTCCTGAACCAGCGCCAGCGCATTCTTTGTCTGATGATCCTCAGCCACGTTTGGTGACGGAACCAATATGACCGGCTTTTTCACCATATACAGTTCGGCAATGGTACCTGCACCCGCACGTGATATGATCACATCTGCAGCCGCATACGCGAGATCCATACGGTTTAAAAACTCGACGATTCGGATATCCGGATGGTAATTTTCGCCTAACTTTTCGATAATTCCCTTGTAATAAAATTTACCCGTCTGCCACACCACCTGCACATCGGCAGCGATCAGCTTATCCAGGCCAGCCATAATGCTTTTATTGAGCGTCCCGGCGCCGAGGCTGCCGCCGATCACCAGGATCGTCTTTTTAAATGCCGATAACTTATAAAGTTCAAGCGCCTGCATGTGCTTGCCTGCAATGTTCACTGAGTCACGGCGGATTGGGTTACCTGTTTTTAGTATTTTTTCGAAAGAAAAAAAAGCTTCCATCCCGTCAAAGGCCACGCATATTTTGCCCGCCTTTTTGCCGAGCCATTTATTGGTAATACCCGCGTATGAGTTCTGCTCCTGAATCAGATAAGGAACACCCATCGTCGATGCAGCATACAGCAGCGGCCCGGACGCATAGCCTCCCACGCCAACGGCAGCATCAGGCTTAAATTCCTTTATAATACCTGCGGCCTTTCGTACGCTCATTAAAAGTTTCACAGGGAACATCAGGTTCTTCCATACTGATTTTCGCTGGATTCCCCGGATGTCAAGCCCGATGATCTTATAACCGGCAGCCGGTACTTTCTCCATTTCCATGCGGCCTTTAGCCCCAACAAACAATATCTCTGTAGCCGGATCAATTGCTTTTAAAGCATTGGCTATAGCAACAGCCGGAAAAATATGTCCGCCTGTACCGCCGCCACTAATAATGATACGGCGAGCCCTTTCGTTCCCTTCGGAATATTTTTGATCGGGTTGTCTTTTTCTCTGTACCATGTTTACTTTAATTGCTTTGTTATGTTAATGTGTTTAAAGCCAAATACATCTAAGCCACTGCTACTTCTCTTATCTCGCCTACAATAACTTTTTTTGGTTCCTCTATATCTCTGCTAACGGACAAAATAATTCCGAAGGCAAGGCTTGTAAATAAAATACTTGTCCCCCCCATACTCACAAAAGGCAATGGAATACCAGTCACCGGACCAAGGCCCACCGCTACAGCCATATTTGCAAACGCCTGTATCGTCAGGCTGAAGCTCAAACCGGCAGCCAGCAGCGTACCAAATGCTTTTGGCGCGCGGGTGGCTATCCTTATACATCTGAAAAGCAGGAACAGATAAATGCCGATCAATATTACGCCTCCTATCAATCCGTATTCTTCCACGATGATGGCATATATCTCATCCGAATAAGCTTCAGGCAAGCTGTTGATCTCGTCACTGTTGCCAACCCCCTTACCAAAGATGCCGCCTGTAGCGATGGCGATCTTTGCATGGTTCGATTGCTGAGCCTTGTCTTTCCCCGCTTCCTCCGGATGCAAAAAAGTTTCAATACGCGTAACATACATGTGCCGCCGCGGTCCGAGAAAAACCACCGCTGAAAGTACGACGGCCCCACCCAAACAAACTACCGCGATCTGCTTCACGCTAATGCGCCCCATGATCAGCAACAGGATGCTCACGCCAAACAACATCAGCGCAGTAGATAAATTAGCCCAGGCGATCAGCGCGAATATTACGCAAACCGCGCCCATTATCGGGATGAACGATTGTTTTACATCCTTTATATTTTCCTGCTTTATCGACAGGGTGCGTGCCAGGTAAGTTATCAGAGCAAGTTTGGCTAAGTCTGAAGTCTGAAAGCTTAAACCTGTACCCGGAATGGCTACCCACCGGCTTGCCTCGTTGATGTGGTGACCAAATACAAGGGTATAAAGCAGCAATGGTATCGTCACGATCATCATCAGCTTGGAAATACCCCGATAATAACGATAATCTATCCGGTGCGAAACATACATTACTGCAAGACCACCGACCAGCATGGCGAGGTGTTTGATTAATATCGTCTCGGTACCGACGCCCTTTTTATAGGCTAATGATCCTATCGCACTGTAAACCGATAACAGTGATATAAGCGACAGTAATATCACTATCAGCCATATCCACCTGTCGCCCTTCGTATTACTGAGTATTTTGTTCATATCAGCCTATTATTTATCAATAAGTCCTCTGCTATATTCTAAAGTTCTTTTACCGCCATTTTAAACTGCGTGCCGCGGTCTTCATAATTTTTAAAAAGATCAAAGCTTGCACACGCCGGCGACAGCAATACCGTATTGCCTTTGGATGCCAGGTGGTAGGATACCGTCACCGCTTCCTGCGCCGAATGGGTATTTACAATTACCTCCACTATATCTTCAAACGCCTCGTGGATACGTCTGTTGTCCTTGCCGAGACAAACAATAGCTTTCACCTTTTGCTTAACCAGCCCGCGCAGCATGCCGTAGTCGTTGCCTTTATCCACCCCGCCAAGTATCAGGATCACCTCGCTGGTCATACTTTCCAAAGCGTACCATGTCGAGTTAACGTTTGTCGCTTTTGAATCGTTGATAAAGCTTATCCCCGATATCACCGCAACCGACTCCAGCCGGTGCTCTATGGGTTTAACACTACTCAGGCTCTCCCTCAACTCGGGGTTGCGTATCTCTAACCATTTAGCTGCAATGCCTGAAGCCATAGAGTTGTAAATGTTGTGCTTACCCTGTAAAGCTAATTCGTGTATTGACATCTGAAAATGTTGTTGGTGAGTGTTAATGATAATATTGTCTTGTTTGAGAAATGCGCCCTTTTCAACCGTTTTCTCAATTGAAAATGGCAGCAATTGCGCGTCAAACTTTCTCCCGGTCATACCCTTAATGGTTTCAGGATCATCTGCGCAATAGATAAAGACGCTATCCCTTGTCTGATTTTGAGTGATGCGGAATTTTGACGCCGCATAATTTTCCATTTTATAGTCGTACCGGTCTAAATGATCGGGCGTTATATTTAAAAGTATGGCAATGTCCACCTTGAAGCTGAACATGTCGTCAAGCATAAAGCTGCTTAGTTCCAGCACGTACAGATCAAAGTTTTCTGTCGCCACCTGATAGGCAAAGCTTTTCCCGATGTTACCCGCGAGTCCTACATTTAGCCCTGCATTCTTTAATATGTAATAGGTCAGTGTCGTGGTGGTAGTCTTCCCGTTTGATCCGGTAATGCCGATGATCTTCGCATTCGTGTATCTTCCGGCAAACTCTATCTCTGATATTACCGCAATACCTTTTTCTTTTATTTTTTTTACTATCGCTGCTTTTTCAGGTATGCCCGGGCTTTTTATTACTTCGGCTGACTTTAGTATCTCGGCTTCCGAATGCTGATTTTCCTCAAAAGCAATACGCCACTCCTGCAGCTGAGCTTTATATTTATCTGCGATCGGTCCGGAATCAGAAACAAACACATCATAACCCCGCTGTTGAGCCAGATACGCAGCACCAACACCGCTTTCGCCTGCGCCAAGAACGGCAATACGGCGCCCGTTCCCTTTTGGGAATATATTTTGAGCTGCTATATTTTTATTCTCGGACATGTTATCTGTTTATGTATTGGTTATGAGTTGATCGTTTTCCCTGCTTCGTAATTATCTTAATTTCAAAGTGACAATGGTGACAATGGCTAACAGTATCCCGATGATCCAGAACCGCGTTACGATCTTGGCTTCATGAAATCCCTTTTTCTGATAATGATGATGCAGCGGCGACATCAGGAATATCCTACGCCCCTCTCCGAATTTTATCCGCGTATATTTAAACCATGACACCTGGATGATCACAGATAAGTTTTCGATCACAAAAATTCCGCACAGCAAAGGCACCATCAGTTCTTTCCGTATCATGATAGCGAAGACGGCAATGATACCTCCTATCGCCAGGCTGCCCGTATCACCCATAAAAACCTGAGCCGGATAGGAGTTGTACCAAAGGAACCCAACACAAGCACCCACAAACGCTCCGGCAAAAATTACCAGCTCGCCGGAATTAGGGATATACATGATGTTCAGGTAATCGGCAAACACCAGGTTACTTGACACATAAGCAAGGATGGCCAGCGTAATACCAATGATCGCCGATGTTCCCGTCGCCAGTCCGTCAATGCCGTCTGTTATATTGGCACCGTTGGAAATAAATGTCACGATAATGATCACCGAGAACATGAACACGAGCAAAGCGTAGTGATCACCGTCAGCACCGATAAACTTCAGCACCTTACCGTAATCAAATTCATTGTTCTTATAAAACGGCATAGTCGTTTTAGTCGAATGGATATCCTGTGTATAAACAGGCTTGCCCGCATGTAAATGAAAGTCAACCGGGGCGTCAATCTTCACCGGCGGCTTAACCTCCTGCCGTATCACGATATCAGAATTGGAATACATCGTAAAGCCTATAAACAACGCCAACCCTACCTGACCAATGATCTTAAACCTGCCTGCTAGTCCTTCCTTATTTTTCTTAAATACTTTTATATAATCGTCGAGAAAGCCGATAGCACCGAGCCATACCGTAGTAACCAGCATCATGATCACATAGATATTCCCCAGCTTGGCAAAAAGCAGCGTCGGAACCAGTATGCCGAGCAAAATGATCACACCGCCCATTGTCGGCGTTCCTGCCTTTTGCATCTGTCCTTCCAGGCCAAGGTTTCTGATCGTTTCTCCTACCTGTTTAAATCTCAGGTAATCGATCAGTCTGCGACCAAACACCGTCGTTACTATCAACGAGGTAATTACCGCCATCGCCATACGGAATGTGATGTATTGAAACACCCCAGATCCGGGAATTGTGTAATTTTTATTAAGCCAGGTAAACAGATAGTATAACATGTTTTAATTTTGGATTTAGAGTTTGAAATGTTCGAATGACCGGACATTTTCATTCTTTTTACATCTTCATTTTATCAGCTGATTAATTATTTAAGCTCATCAATTCATTTCCTTAAAAATGTTTGTCAGTTCTTCCATATCGTCAAAATGCGAACGAACGCCATTTACTTCCTGGTACTTCTCGTGCCCTTTTCCGGCCACAACAACAATATCCCCCGGGCTTGCAAGCATACAGGCCGTCTTAATCGCTTCCCTGCGGTCAACTATACTCAGTGTATGACGCTTAAATGCGGGATCAACGCCTTCTTCCATATCCTTGATGATCTGAGCGGGGTCTTCTGAGCGGGGATTATCGGAGGTGAGTATCACCTTATCGCTCCATTCGCAGGCGGCCTTGGCCATCAGCGGTCGCTTGGTTTTGTCCCGGTCTCCACCACAGCCAATAACAGTTATCACCTTCTCGTTATTTTTCCGTATGTCATGCACGGTGCTCAATATATTCTGCACTGCGTCAGGCGAGTGCGCATAATCGACGATCCCTACCACCTTATTCGGCGCAATAATATAGTCGAACCGGCCACGCGCACCGGTCAGTTTGCTCAAACTGGTCAGTATTTTGGTTTTATCCTGCTCAAGCAACATAGCCGCCGCATACACCGCTAAAAGGTTGTACGCATTAAAAGTGCCTACCATTTTAAACCACACCTCTTCGCCATCTATCTGCAGGTGCAACCCCTCAAACTGGTTTTCCAGGATACGGGCCTTATAGTCCGCCATGTTCTTCAGCCCGTATGTTTTCTTGTGGGCGTTGGTGTTCTGAAGCATCACGTTGCCGTTCTTATCATCAATATTGGTCAGCGCAAATGCATTCGAGGGCAACTCGTCAAAAAATGCCTTTTTTGCCTTCAGGTATTTTTCAAATGTTTTATGATAATCTAAATGGTCATGAGTTAAATTCGAAAATATCGCGCCTGTAAAATTCAGCGCCCAAATACGATGCTGGGCAACAGCATGTGAACTCACCTCCATGAAGCAGTAATCGCAGCCCTGATCGACCATTTCACCCAGTAATCCGTTAAGCACTACCGGATCAGGCGTTGTGTGGGTTGCGGACAGAACCTTATCGTTAATTTTGTTTTCTACCGTCGAAAGCAATCCGCATTTATAACCCATGTCGCGAAATAACTTGTAGAGCATTGTAGCAATGGTCGTTTTACCATTTGTTCCGGTTACGCCTACCAGCTTTAACTTCGAAGAAGGATTGTCATAAAAATTAGCAGCAACGATACCCAGCGCCAGCGAAGAATTAGCCACCATCAGAAAATCCACTTCACCGGTCACCCGCGAAGGCAACTCCTCGCAAATCACTGCCGCAGCCCCTTGTTCTATGGCTTGTAAAATAAAATCGTGTCCGTCAACCACCGTTCCTTTAACCGCAACGAACAAACAACCCGGCACCACCTTACGCGAGTCGAAAACGATCGCTGTAATTTCTATGTCCGCACTGCCTTGTAATTCAGTAAACGCAAGCCCATCTATTATTTCGCTCAGATATTTCATTGCAAATCGATTGTTATTTTTGATCCCTTTGGAATAATGCTTCCCGCCGTAACCGACTGATTGGCAACCGTGCCACTGCCGCGAACGGTAACCTTATACCCAGCATTTCCCAGCGCATACAGCGCATCGCTTAAACCCATTCCCTTTACCTGTGGCACCACACCGGTCTTTATCGCCACATTCTCAAACGCCACGCCGTTGCTGGTGTCAACCCCGTCTGCCTGTGCGTTATTGGCTGCATATAAAGGCTTGATGCCCAATTTTGTGTAAACCTCTTTCAAGGCCTTCACATTACCTTTTTTGATCTTTGGCAGATTGGTGTTACCCACATAATGCATTGGCTTTGCAGGATGCAGCGACTGGTCGCTGGCAAATACACGGTCTGCTATTCTTTTAAAAACAGGTCCTGCTACTTTGGCGGCGAGATATGATCCCTTTGTGGGATTATTGATCACCACGATCATGGAATATTTTGGCTTATCCGCCGGGAAATAGCCCGCAAACGATGTCTGATAGGTCTTTTTCTGTCCATAACCTTTCGAGCCGTTCGCAATCTGCGCAGTCCCGGTTTTACCGGCAGCCGTATATAAGGCATTTTTAAACAGGCTTTTGGCAGTACCTTCAGTCACCACGCCTTCAAGCAGGCTTTTCATCTTTCCAAGTGTCGCGTCAGAACATATCTGTTCGTTTATTACACGCGCCTTAAACTGTTCTATGGTATTCCCAAGTCGTCTGATTTCCTTTACCAGAATTGGAGCTATCATTTTACCATTGTTGGCCACAGCGTTATATAATGTCAGCATCTGCAGCGGCGTGATCTTCATCTCATACCCATAGGCCATTTCGGGCAGACTGTAATTAATATTCCAGGTTCTGCTTTTCGGGTTTTTCACTATCGGCGTAGCCTCACCGGGTATTTGCAACTCAAGCTTTTCATTCAGGTGGTAGCTGTAAAGCTTGTCCGTGAATTGCTTTGGATTATTGTAGTATGCATTGTAAACAAACTTCGCCGCCGCAACATTGGATGATTCCTCAAACGCCCGTTTGGCAGTCATCATAAAATTATAGTCCTCCACATCGCTGATCACTGGCCCTTTCGGTATCTTGTATCTGCCGCCATCACCATTGATCATCGTATTGGTATCGATCTTATGCTGATCAAAAAGCGCCATATATGAAGCCAGTTTAAACGTCGAGCCCGGATCGCGCGCTTCACTTATCGCGTAATTCAGACGTTCCTCGTAAGTCCCGTTCTTTGTCCGGGTAAAATTGGCGATAGCACGTATCTCACCTGTGGCAACTTCCATCAGCACCACGCATCCATGATCGGCTGCGACGCTGTCCAGCTGGGCCTTTAACACATCCTGCGCCACGTCCTGAAAATTCACATCGATAGTTGAGATGATATCTGCTCCTTCGCGTGGCTCAACCTCATCGTCACCGTTGTTTACTGGCATCCACAACCCGCCGGCCATACGCTGTACCAGGCGTTTACCGCTTTCGCCGTCTATATAATTGGCATAAGCCCCTTCAAGGCCAACCCCATTTTTCACATTTTCATTTTTATACCCGATAGTGCGTGCCGCCAGTGAACGAAAAGGCAATACACGTTTGTTCTGTTCGATTACGATCAGACCGCCTTTGTATTTACCCATCCTGAAGATGGGGAACTTACGAATCTCAGCCAGTTGGCGGTGAGTCACCCGGCGTTTGATCAGTTCGTATCTCGACCGGTCTTTACGGGCATCGCGCAGCATCCGCATATATTCCTTTTCTGTCCGGTCACCAAACATCTGTGATAAGCAGAGCGCCAGCGAATCAACTTTCTCGCTGAAAACCTTATCGTCAACAATACCGGGGGCAAACATATCCATGTGCAGTTCGTACTCAGGCACCGATGTCGCCAGCAGGCTCATATCGTTGGCAAAAATATTACCGCGGGCGGCCTCTACCGTCTGGTAGCGCGTGGAAAGCGTGTTGGCCATGGCACGCCACTTGTCGCCCTGCGCAAACTGTACGCGGCACAATTGCACCACCACCGCAGCAGCAAAAAGCAGGATGAGCCCAAAGGCAAGATAGACCCTGATCAGGATTCGTTTTCTGATACTAATGTTCATCCTTCACCTCCATATCTTCAATTTTCTGCGGTGGCGTAAGCGATTCTTTTAACCCCAGACTGTCCACCCGCTTGGCTACCTCGGTGAGCGTACTTTTAAATGCAAGATCTGCTTTGGCTGTTTTATAGTCCCAGCTCAATTCCTTCACTTCCTTGCTCAGCTTGTTAATGGTACGGATATTACGTTCGGCCATGTGCATATTCGCGATATACAGCATTCCCAAAAAGGCAAGAAAAAGTGTAAACGGCAGCGCCCTGCTCGCCGAGTCGGCGTTCCAGAAACCCTTCGTTAAAAACTGTGTGAAGAAATTATCCGGAAATTCATTATTCCGCTGTTCTTCAACAATCAGTCTTTGCTTTTCAGCTTCTTCTTCCTCAATTTGCGAACGTAGCCTGTTTGTCATTTCTTTACCGCTATCCTTAACTTAGCGCTCCGTGCCCTGTTGTTATTTCTTATTTCCTCTTCCGATGCGGTAATAGCGCCCCTGCTCACCGCATCAAATGGTTTATTATCATTTCCGTACAGATCCTTTTCCACTTCGCCGCTGAATTTACCTTTGGCTATAAAATTCTTTACCAGCCGGTCTTCCAGCGAATGATAGGACATGACCACCAGTCTGCCGCCGGATACAAGCACATCAGCCGACTGAATTAAAAAATCCTTTAAAGCTTCCAGCTCCTGGTTTACCTCGATACGCAGTGCCTGGAAAACCTGCGCCAGGTATTTATTTTCCTTACCCTTCGGAATACGGTTACTGATCGCATTTTTCAGATCAGCTACCGTTACGATCGGGGCATTTAGCCGCGCCGTTACAATTGTATTAGCCAGCGATTTTGCATTTTGTATCTCACCGTAAATACCGAAGATGCGGTGCAACTCTGCTTCACTATAGGTATTAACTACTTGTTTGGCGCTTAATTCGGATTGCTGATTCATCCGCATATCCAGCTCTGCGTCAAAACGGATGGAAAAACCACGTTCCGCCTGATCAAACTGGTAAGACGACACACCCAAATCGGCCAATATGCCATCAACAGGAACAGCTTCGTGCAAACGCGAAAAGTTTTTGAGATACCTGAAATTCTGATCTATAAAAACAAAGCGCTCGTCATCTATCAGATTTTGCTGCGCATCGGCATCCTGATCAAAAGCCAGTAGCCGTCCGTCGGAATTTAAGTGCCTGAGTATTTCGCGCGAATGCCCGCCGCCGCCAAAGGTTACGTCAACATAAGTACCGCCAGGCTGAATATTCAGCCCCTCAATACATTCATGAAGCATTACAGGAGTATGGTAGTTACTCATACGCTGCCCTCCCTTCTTTTATCCCCCATCACTTCTTCGGCCAACGCAGCAAAATTCGCAGGCTCATTTTCAATCATGGTGTTATATGCCGCCTTGTCCCACATCTCAATTTTGGTCAGCATACAATTCAACACCACGTCGCTGCCAATACCTGCATAATCAAGCAAACCCTGTGGTAAATTCACCCGACCGGCGGCATCCAGAGTTAATTCAGTTGCCCCGCGGGTAAAATATCTTATGAATTCTATATTTTTAGTTTCGTATTGATTAAGTTTGTTTAGTTCATCAAGCTTCTTGTCCCATTCTTGTTTAGTGTAAATGACCAGATACTTTTTAAAGCCACGATTGATCACAAAGCTCTCCTTATCAGCTTCCGGAAGCTGCTTCTTGAGGCCCGCAGGGATCATCATGCGCCCTTTGTTATCCAGTTTACACTCAAACTCGCCGTTTAAATAGGACATATTAAAGCTATGGCAATTAATTGTATGTAAAATTAGGCTTCTTTTACCACTTCTTACCACTTTCTACCACTAAAGTTATTAACACTTGTGTAATAGCCGTGTGGATTATTATTTATGCCGTAAATCCTTGTTGTTTCGATTAAAAAACTTTAATGAATATTTTTATTTCATGCTGATTTTTAGCTATTTATACATTCTACTATAATGACAACCGGGCTAAACGGCGATTATTCCTTCAACATCGAGAACCATGACGGAAAGCTGCGATTAGTAGTCTGTTACGGGGGCGTGGAAAATGTTTGCCACAAAACGACGTCGAAAAACATCGCAAAATTTCTGCAACAAAGTGAGGATCACCTGTTTAAAGGACGACTTCAATTACATAAGAAAAATGAACTGATCGAAATCTTTGTAAAAGGTCATAAAGTGGGAGAAATTCCGTCATCGTATTTTAAAAATAACCTTGACACAGCAAATTCAAAATAATTAAGACTAACTTGGCTTTTGATAACCCGTCCGGCTTGATACCTCGGTTAATGGTTATGACAAAATTTAACTTACGATCATGAAAGCTACTCATCTGCTCTATGCGCTCTTTATGCTGGCTGGCTCTGCTGCAATGGCGCAATCCGCGTTACCGTCTTCGGAAACAGTGTTAAACAATGCGTACGCGCAGGCGGCTAAGGAAAATAAAAAAGTGATGCTCATCTTTCACGCATCATGGTGCGGATGGTGTAAAAAGATGGATGCCTCATTAAATGATCCTTCCTGTAAGAAGATGATCGACGATAATTATGTGATAGCACAGCTCGATGTGCTGGAACAACCAGCCAAAGCCAATCTCGAAAATCCAGGAAGCATGGATGTGCTGAAAAAATTCGGCGGTGAAAAATCCGGACTTCCTTTCTGGCTGATTCTTGATACGAAAGGTAATGTGCTCGCCAACTCGCTGAAGCCGAAAGCTGGTGAAACCGTAGCAAAACCGGAGGACAATGTAGGCTGCCCGGCTACCGAGGAAGAAGTCAGCTTTCTGGATAGTATTCTTAAAAAGACATCAAATCTTTCAAACGAAGATATAGCGGTTATCCATAAGCGTTTTCTGCTCAATCAGCCTGCACCTGCACCGGCCAGGGGAACTAAATAGCACCGTTCAGCGAACATAGCGGTCAGTTGAATGAATGCCTGAATTCAAGCGGAGAGAGGTTGGTTTTTATCTTGAACAATTTACTGAACGACTGCGGATGTTCAAATCCAAGTTGATAGGCAATCTCGCTCACCGATAGTTCGGTGGTTGACAATTTCTCCTTGGCACAGGCGATCAGCTTATCATGAATATGCTGTTGTGTACTCTGTCCCGTCAGCACTTTCAGCAAGCCGCTAAGGTATCCCGGCGATACGTTCAGCTTTTCGGCAATGTGTGTAACGGTTGGCAAACCATGCCTTATTAATATATCTTCCTTAAAGCATACGTCCAGTACATCCTCCAACTGGCCAACCAGCTGATGATTTGTTATCTTCCGTGTAAGAAACTGACGATGATAAAACCGTTCCGAATAGGAGAGCAAAAGATCAAGCTGAGCGATGATGATATCCTGACTAAAGTTATCCATGTTAGCACGATATTCCTGTTCAATATTTTGCAGAATTCCGGTAATGATCGCCTCTTCCTTTTCTGAAAGAAACAGCGCTTCATTTACTGCATAATCAAAATAAGCATATTGCTTAATTTTTCTTGCCAGCGGCGTATTCCATAAAAAATCCGGATGGAACAGCAGCAGCCATCCGGACTGTTCTCTTGGGGCATCCTTTTCAACCTCTATCCTGAATACCTGCCCGGGAGACATAAAGAACATGATACCTTCATCAAAGTCGTACTGCTGCTGCCCGTATTTCATTTTTACATTGAAATTCCTTTTTAGCGCGATGGAATAAAAGTCTTTCACAAGATTGACCTCGCTTCCGGGCAGTTGCATTACGTTGCTGAGATCAATAACGCTCACCAGCGGATGTTCAGGCTTGGGCAAATTTCTGAACTGATGAAATTCATTGATCGTTTTAAATCGGTGAGGTTGCGTTCCGGCCATACCACAATTTATTAAATTTCATTGAATGATTTTGCAAATTCCTTTGCAAAATCCTCGATCCTGACGCCGTTTTTAACTAATTGCTGATGCTTATCATAATCCTTCCGCAAGATGCCGCTGTGAATGGCTGCCCCTAATTCAACAAATACCGGAATCAGATGCCCAGGCATTCCCTGCTGCTCCATACCCTGCCGGGCTTGCTCGTCAGTAAAGGTCATCCATTGCAGATCTGGTTGATCTATCGCAGCCCCCAAAACTTTCGCTATATCCGCCGCCGTTCTGTCATCGCTCACCACATAACGGTGATCGACACCCGTGCCTGGTCTGATAAGTTCCTCAGCAGCCGCTTTGGCGATATCTTCCGGGGCAACCAGCACGATGCGGTCTTCGCCACCATAGTTGGCGCCGATAAACCCTGCCTTGTTGATCATATTTTTAAAATTGAAAAGATTGTAGTAAAAATACCCGGGTCGCAAATGAGTAATGGCTACCCCTGCGAGACTGTCCAGGATGAGTTCTGCGTGGTGAGCGGCGCATATAATTCCGGTGCCGCGATCAAGATCGGCCCCATAGCTGCTCAGGTGAACGACACGTTTAACGCCTCCCCTGTCTATAGCCTTCACATAATTTTGGCTGATCCCGCTGTAATAAGCAATCTGATTCTTTTTACTTAAATCCGGCGGGATCATACAATATACCGCGTCGGCTCCGGCAAAAACGCTTTCAACAAATGCGGCATCTGTCACTGTACCAATAGCTGCTGCCGCGCCAAGTACTTCAATACCACCGCGTTTATCCGGCTTGCTGCTGACAACCGTGACAGCATGCCCTTGCTTAATCAATATTTCAGTTAATGGCTTTCCGATGTGCCCCAACGAACCTGTAACAACAATTTTCATTTTTCCCTGATTTGGTTACAGCAAAGGTCCTCAACCGGCACAGAAACGGCGTAGCCAAATCAACTGTTGTTGTAGCTTAAGATCAGGTCGGCAATAAAATTTGTAAAACGTTGTGGGTTTTGGAGGAATATCCCCCGAAGGACTACTTATCGAGGTTTAGTTCGTTATTGAAGATCTTAGCGTATTTGCGCCTGTCGAATTTATAAAGCTTGGCTGCGCGGTATGAAACGCCTTTTTGCTTTTCATCAAGCTCCTTTAAAAAGCCATAACTCAGCATCTTCTTTCTGAAATTCCGCTTGTCGAGCTTTTTATTCAGTACAGCCTCATACAGCGACTGCAACTGTGTTAAGGTAAACTTTTCGGGAAGGAGTTCAAATGCGATGGGCTGATAATTCAACCTCCGGCGTATTTTATTAAAACCGGTTTCAAATATCTCGGTATGATCGAACGCCAGCTTGGGCAACTCATTCACCGGATGCCAGAAAGCCTTGCGGGCATATTGCGTAACCGGTCGCAGCTCCTTTTGCCCGTTTATGCGGATCAATGCATAATACGCAACGGTAATTACCCGTCCCTGGGGGTGTCGGTTTACCTCGCCAAAGGTATGAAACTGCTGCATGTGCAGGTCGCGCAAACCGGTAAGCTCGTACAAAATACGTTCCGCCGCATCATCAATACTTTCGTCCTGCTCTACAATGTAACCGGGTAAGGCAAGCCAGTCCTTAAATGGCTCCTGGTTTCTTTCAATAAGTAATATTTTAAGTTCTCCCGCTTCAAAACCGAATATTACACAATCGATTGAGAATACTGAGTTAAATGTCGGCAGTACGGTTTCCAAACCTGGCTATTTTAGGTGAATTTGCTAAAGTTAATTGGTTATCTGCTAATGTAAAAAAAAAAATTAAATTTAAGGGTGTAAATTTTACACAGTATCTTCGTGCCTGTAAAACAACGGTAAAAAATGCATAAAATATCAAAACTCGCGGTTTTAACATCGGGTGGTGATGCGCCGGGAATGAACCCTTGTATCAGGTCGGTGGTCCGTACAGCTATCTATAATAATCTCGAAGTTGTAGGCATCAGGCGTGGTTATCAGGGGCTTATCGAGGATGACATGTACGACATGCAGCCTCGCTCGGTAAGCAACATTTTGAACCTTGGCGGCACTATTCTTAAAACTGCACGTTGCCTGCCGTTCCGCTCGGACGAAGGGATGGACTTAGCCTATCAGAATCTGAAAAAGCGTGGTATCGACGCATTGGTGGTGATCGGCGGCGATGGTACCTTTACCGGTGCATTGCGTTTTTCAAAGAGATTTCCTGATATAGCGGTTATGGGTGTTCCGGGAACGATCGACAACGATCTTTACGGATCAACTTATACGCTTGGCTTCGATACGGCCACCAACACGGTTATCGAAGCTATTGACAAGATACGCGATACAGCAGATGCACACGACCGTCTCTTTTTTATCGAAGTAATGGGGCGCGACTCAGGTGCCATTGCACTCCGTGCGGGTATATCATGCGGAGCGGAAGCTATCCTGTTACCAGAAAAAGCTACAGCGATTGACGATCTGATCGAAAATCTAAAAAACGGACAGCTTAATAAAAAATCATCGAGCATAGTGATCGTGGCTGAAGGTGATAAGAACGGCGGTGCTTATGATATTGCAAAAAAGGTTCAGAAAGAGGTGAAGTTTTATGATGTAAAGGTTACCATACTCGGTCACCTGCAGCGGGGCGGCAGTCCCTCGGCGTTTGACAGGGTACTTGGCAGCCGGCTGGGCTTCGCAGCGGTAAACGCATTATTGAAAGGAAAATCGCAGATGATGGTCGGTTTGCAGGCAAATCATATTAAAATAACCAGCCTTGAGGAGGCCTTAACACAGCACGAATATAAACTGGAAGAAGATCTGATGCAGATGGCTGAAATATTATCTATCTGAAATAAATGAATGCGGTTGTATATAGCGGTTCAAATTATGCCGACTGGCGGTTATTCGATAAAGACCGCACCGTCGCCTCGTTCAAAACCAGCGGCATCAACCCTTATTTCAACGATGAGAGACATATCATCCAGACGCTTAATAAAAACATCAATCTGATCCACCATGCCGAGGAGATCAGGCGTATTTACTTCTTTGGCGCGGGTTCCTTTTCGAAAGAATTGAAAAATACCGTTCAGAATGCCCTCTCAACTTTTTTTAAATTTGGAAAGGTATCTGTTGAACATGACATCACCGCGGCGGCTATCGCCTGTTGCAAAAACACACCGGGTATTATCAGCATTGTTGGCAGCGGTTCCAATGCAGCATGGTACGACGGGAAAAAAGTAAAGCCTAATAATTACGGACTTGGTTATATACTGGCCGACGAAGGTTCAGGTAACTGGTTGGGCCGCCAGCTGCTGAAAGGTTACATGAGCGAAACCCTTCCGGAGCATATCCGGAACAAGTTTGTCAAGCGGTACGACCCGGAGCGCAAGACCCTGCTCGAAAAAATTTACAGACAGAAACAGCCCTCCGTGTACCTCAATTCCTTCACTGATTTTTTCATTGATAATCAGGAAGATGCCTATATGAAAAACATCATCAGAACAGGTTTTGACAAGCTGATGAGAACCTATTTATTACCTTTACATGATGAACATCCGGATGCTTTTTTGTATTTTGCAGGCTCTGTCGCGGCAAGCTTTCAAAACCATCTACGCGACGCTGCCGCTGATGTAAATCTTAAAATCTCAGTAATCATTAAAGAACCTATTAACAACTTATTAATATATTATCAGAACAGGAATTAAACGTACTACAAACAAAAATTAAAAAAATCATGAAAATAGGAATTAACGGTTTCGGCCGTATTGGCCGCCTGGCCTTCAGAGCTGCAATTGACAGACCCGACATAGAAGTTGTGGGTATTAATGACCTTGTTGAGCCTGATTACATGGCTTACATGTTAAAATACGACTCAACCCATGGTCAGTTCAAAGGCACTGTTGCTGTTGAAGGTGGTCATTTGGTAGTTAACGGAAAGACTATCCGCGTTACTGCTGAAAAAGATCCTGCCAACTTAAAATGGAATGAAGTTGGAGCAGAAGTTATCATTGAATCAACCGGCTTGTTCCTGACCAAGGAAACAGCTCAGAAACATATCGACGCAGGCGCTAAAAAAGTAGTGATGAGCGCCCCTGCAAAAGATGACACCCCTACCTTTGTAATGGGTGTTAATAACAAGGAATTGAAAGCCGATCAGACCATCGTATCGAACGCTTCATGTACCACCAACTGTCTGGCGCCTATCGCCAAGATATTGAATGACAAGTTCGGTATCGAAGAAGGTTTGATGAGCACCATCCACGCGGTAACTGCAACACAGAAAACCGTTGACGGCCCGTCACACAAAGACTGGAGAGGCGGTCGTGGTGCTTACCAGAACATTATCCCTTCATCAACCGGTGCTGCTAAGGCTGTTGCCCTGGTTATCCCTGCATTAAAAGGTAAATTAACAGGTATGTCATTCCGCGTTCCGGTTCCTGACGTTTCTGTAGTTGACCTAACTGTTCGTCTAAAAACGCCTACTACCTACGAAGCCATCAAGACCGCTATGAAAGAAGCTTCTGAAGGCGAGTTGAAAGGCATTTTAGGTTATACCGAAGATGACGTGGTATCAGAAGATTTTAAAGGAGACGCACGTACTTCTATCTTCGATGCTAAAGCAGGTATCGCCCTGAATGACAACTTTGTAAAAGTGGTATCATGGTATGATAACGAATGGGGTTACTCAAACAAACTGATCGACCTTGTTCAGGAAGTTGGTAAATTAAGCTAATTACCGATTGATATAATAAACAAAGCGCCCCGGAAATTCCGGGGCGCTTTGTTTATAACCCTTTTCAGGACTTTGCCTCTACAACGCACTCGACCGAATTCGGGTAGCCGGTGCCTGTAGTTATCAATGCATACAGACTGTTTGTGATATAATCTGTCCACGCGCCCTCGCAAACGTCGTAACATTCGTGATTATGCGTAAGGCCGATATGGGTAAAAACCACCCTTGTTTTATCCCCTTCGCGGGTTATGTCAAAATTGATTTTGGTTCCCACCCATTCCGTTTGATCCTGTGTAAAGCTGAAATGATTCTCGAGCACCAGCCAGGTGATCTTTTTATCGGGGATCAGCTCTACCAAACGCATTTTACAGCTATGCAGCTGTTGTGCCCTGTAGGTGAACTCGCCGCCAATTTTTGAGGTTTCTCCTTTAATGTTTTCAGACCACCATTTTTTGATATTAAGGGCGGCTTCAAAAGCCTCACGGGGCGATTGCTCTACCAATATTGTAGCAGTAAAATCCTGATTTTCCATTGTCAAATTGTTTTATATTAATCGTTGTTTTTATCGGGTTTGCCATTGCCGGTAGTAATGAGCGGCAGCAGGCTTTGCGTGAGATAGTAGTTCCAGCCACCTGAACAGGCCGAAAAACATTGTAGTTCGGGCGTTAACCCCTCATGTATAAATCGAAGCTGTGTTTTGTCATCTTGCTTTGAAATCTCAAAGATCACCTTTGTGCCGGTCCACTCGTCTGTCTTATCTACAAAGGTAAGTTCACTGTCCAGCGTAATCCAGACTATTTTAGCGTCAGGTATTGCTTCAGTCACGCGGTGTCTGGTATAATGCAGATCGCCGTGACGGTAAATAAATTCGTCTCCTATTTTCACGCTGTTGCCCTCTAACATTTCTGACCACCATCCACGGACATTGGCAATGGCTCCGAACACTTCCGCCGGAGTCTGATCAACCGTAAAAACATATTGTAAATCACTGTTCTGCATAACGTTTTAAGTATTTTAATTTATACAATGCAATATTATAGACTAAAAATGCTCGTCGTCGGGTGCAAATCAGACATTCATACGGGTTGATTAAGACATTCTTAAGTCCTTATATTTGCCTGAAAGTATATCCCATGAAACATATCACCATACTCGTACCGGACGGACAGAATAACGTCAGCAGCATAGTTGGCGCTTATAAAATACTCACCCGTGCCAACCAGGTCTGGCAGCAAAGTGGGAAAACACCTTTATATATCATTGAACTGGCTGGGATATCAAAAGAAGTTGAATATTACGACGGCTTGTTTGCCATACGGCCGCACAAACACATCAGCGACGTCGGTAAGACAGATTTAGTGGTCATTCCGTCGCTCAACCACAATTACGAGCAGGCTATTGTAGCAAATCAGGTTATGATCGACTGGATTGTCCGGCAATATAAAAACGGCTGCGAAATCGCCAGTGTTTGCACTGGTGCATTTCTGCTGGCGGCTGCCGGACTACTTGAGGGCAAAACCTGCTCAACACATTGGATAGCCGCCGACGGGTTTAGAAAAATGTTTCCGGGCATTAATCTGCAAACCGATAAACTGATCACCGATGAAAATGGCATCTATACCAACGGCGGTGCGTTCTCATTCCTTAACCTCATCATTTATCTGGTTGAAAAGAAATTCGACCGTGAAACGGCTATCTATTGCTCAAAAGTCTTTCAGGTCGAAATGGACAGGCAGAGTCAATCGGAATTTATCATTTTTAACGGGCAGAAGATGCATAGCGACAACATGGTAAAGGAAGCGCAAACCTTTATTGAAAACAATCTGCATCAAAAGATATCGGTAGAAGACCTCTCGTTCAAATTTGCGATCGGCCGGAGAAACTTCGACCGGCGGTTTATCAAAGCTACCGGCAACACACCGCTGGAATACGCACAGCGTGTAAAAATTGAATCCGCCAAACGGATGTTCGAAAGCAGCCGCAAAACTGTCAATGAAGTGATGTACGAAGTCGGCTACTCAGATAATAAAGCCTTTCGCGAGGTATTCAGAAAAATCACCGGTATGTCGCCGCTTGAATACAGAAACCGTTACAATAAGGAAGCAATGACTGATTGATATAATATAGAAAGTTCCGCCTTTTTGTACCGGCACTTCCTGTATTTATGATCAGGGATTTATTCCTGCCAGCGGTTCCGCAACACCTATAAAAATGACAACACCGTCACCGCCTGGGTTAGCATCTGGTGATTTTGCATCGATATATAATGAAGGTTTCCAGTTATTGGCACACCATAGATTGCCTGCGCGATCTATAGATGTAGCGGTGACACGCATCAATGGTTGGTATGATTCAGGGATTAACTGATCATTTTTATCAAGCTGATTAAACCCGTAAAGTGGTTGACCGTTAGCCAGACGTACGGGATCACCACCTGTAGGCAGCGTCATCAGGTGCACATTTTCCCAGTTAACATCACTGCTTTCTACCACGCTTATGCCAAATGTGCCTGCCCGCTCAACACCTGAGCCGCTTGCATCAATAGCTTCTTTTTCACCGAATCCACAAATAAACTTCTTGTCGTTTGTATCAAATGTTAATCCCCACGGGCCGTGGATGTCATGAGAAAAGGCATCCAGTTTTTCAAGTTCAGGGCTGAGTTTAACTACCCGTCCGCTCGTAATACCGCCAACATATACATTGCCCTCACTATCCGTCTGCGGTTGTCTGAATTCCTCGAAATTAGGTATCTGATCCGGATTCGGGCTTTGCCAGTCGCTTAACCATGATGCTACACAAATCAGGCTTTTCCGGTCATCAGCTATACGTACCCGGTGCACCGACGATGCCATTTTTCCGGCGGTGCCCGCGTTTGAAACGATCGCACTTCCATCCTTATCGATGGCTACTGCAAACGTTCCGTGATATTGACTCGGATTGCCGAAGAAATTATTGAACGAGAGCATTTGATTATGATCGCCACCCAGATAACAAACCACTGCGCTGGGATTAGCTTGCTGATGATAAACGCTGCCCGAACTTGGGTCAGCCATGGATTCCTGAGTACCCCAGGAGGCCATCCAAAGATTGCCCTGCTGGTCATAGACCACACCCTGAACCCTGGTTAAACCCTCGGTATATCCGTTGGGTGGGCTGACCACCCCTCCTGTATATTTAAACATGGACACACTGCCCTCCGCCGGATTCCAGTCGGGGACGCCCCAGCCGTAATTTCCTATAGCAATGGTCTCACCATCAGGCGAGACCCCTACACCAAAACCGGGTCCTAATATCCCCCCTCCCATTATCGGCGAGATGTCGGCAGGGCTTCCGTCGGGATTAAATACCAAACAGTGTGTACCAGACTTGTCTGTTCCGGCTCTGAAGTTATTTGTCACCCATGCCTTATTTTCTTTGTCAAAAACTGTAAACGCAGTCCCTGATATCAGAAAGTTCTTTGATCCTGAATCGTTCACCTTAACGGCGAGCGTCCACTGATCAGGAACGGTGGAAACACCCTCCGGAAGCGTGAGTTGGGTCAATGACGGCTGATAAACAGGCGGCAAGTTATCAATCAACCCATAAATCTCCTGTACCTGGTCGAACGGATGCTGCGCGACTGCAACAAGGGAACCCAGCACAGATGATGCCGTCACTCCGGAAATGCTGTTGATGCAATTCAAAAAGCTGGTATAAACGCTTAAATCTGTCAGCGAATAGCTGATCAGATTGGCAAGAAAATTAAATGAAGCATAACTATTGGTTTGTTTGTCGTTTGGCGATGACGATATAACTTTTGAAATACCGCCGCCGGTATAATAAAAGTTATTTTTCATGGCATAGGCCACTTCGCAAAAATCCTTATTAGCAGATATCTCTACCACCCCATCCGTTATCCTTGCTCCGCGAACAAAGGTGTATGCAGACGCAACTGTGGACAAAGGATTTATTGCAATAGTGTTCTCGGCAGCGTTGAATATTGCCAGAAACCCGACTTTCCGCTGACCGCTTTTATTATTTGGAGAAATGTCATAGACAATACCCTGATATTTATATTTCCAGATATTGAAAACCGCATAGAGATGATCGCCATCATTGACGGAAAAAGTAAGCTCTTTTGCTCCGTCCTGAACATCAAAGGATCCAGAAAATACCTTTAAAGGCTTTTCTGTGCGGATGACCATTATTTCGGCGTTGCATTGAAGTATTTCAATATTACCATTACAGAAAAGATTGAAAATAAAAGTTTTTGAACTACTCATTGGATAAGATTTAACGGTTAAACAGTTTTGGCACTTTATGAGAACGCGCCCATGGTTCGCAGCGAAGTTATAAACTTGATCCGGAAATTGAAAATATTAACGCTGTGCAAATGTCTGCCAGCTTATAGCCAAAAAAATATTTAGAAAAGATCGCACATAGCAGCTGAAAATCACATACTACAATTGTTTGCAACAGCGTTAAAACAAAACTATCGCTATCTTATTTATTCAATATGATATTATTTGCATTTGCCGGCAACATGGATGTTGATTCATTTGCGAAAACGGTTCCGTCAGCTAAAAAAATAGGGGTCGCCAGGCTCGCCGGGTACGGTTTTGTATTTAACAAAACCGCCGAAGATCAGTCGTCGAAGGCCAATATTATGCCTTCTGCAAATACGGTCGATGAGGTATGGGGAGTGCTTATCCAGCTTGATGATAATGAAAGGGCAAACTTTTTTAATCAGGAAATGTGGAGCAGCGATTTTAAGATGGAACCTGTAAATTGTATCACCGAAGATGGCACGGTCTATCCTGCGGAAGCATTTACCGCGCTGCCTCATGCAACAAATACTCATTTGCTCCCTTTTGACTGGTATCATCAAAAGGTTTTGAAACTGGCGAAAAATGCGGGTCTTCCGGAGACTTATATCAGCAAGCTGGAGC
Source organism: Mucilaginibacter sp. (assembly GCA_035547875.1). Classification (GTDB taxonomy): domain Bacteria; phylum Bacteroidota; class Bacteroidia; order Sphingobacteriales; family Sphingobacteriaceae; genus Mucilaginibacter. The sequence goes on from DASZTX010000057.1 coordinate 430,976, forward strand.
TTATGCCCTTCAAGGTTGATCCCGATGAGGAAAGACGGCAAAAAAGATTAAAAAAATTATAATTCAGACTATTTTTCCTACCCGTTCTGCCGAAGAACGACACGTGCCGTGTTTTGTCCTTCATAAGGCGGGCTCAGGCTGATGCTTGGGGTTTTACAGTTATTTGATTAGATTTAGTATCTTAAAAGCTGTATCCAACCCACCTCGCATGAAACTCAAAAAAATAAGCTGTATTTTTCTGTTGCTTTTCACAGCATCCCGGCTATATGCTCAATCGAGCCTTTCGGAAAAAATCGCCGACCATACCTTCAGTCCCGCCACTTTGATCTGGCTGGGTAAGCCCGCTTCCAAATGGGACGAGGCCATTCCGGTAGGCAATGGCCGTTTGGGTGGTATGATCTACGGGGGAATAAACCAGGAAAACATCCAGTTGAATGAAGACACATACTGGACAGGCGGCCCTTATTCTTCGTTAGTTAAGGGCGGCTATAAATACCTGCAGCAAGTCCGCGACCTCGTTTCAGAAGGAAAGTTCAGGGATGCCCAAACGCTTTTCGGGCGTAAGCTGATGGGCTATCCGGTTGAACAGCAAAAATACCAATCGCTGGCAAATATTATCTTATCCTTTCAGCCGCTGAAAAATGTGGGCGGTTATAAACGCTGGCTCGATCTTGAAACCGGTATTGCAGGTGTGGAATTTAATAGCAATGGCATCATCTATAAGCGTGAGGTATTCTCATCCGAACCTGATCAGGTAATTGCAATTCGTCTTACTGCAAGCAAACCCGGAAGTATCTCTTTCGATGCCAGTCTTCGCGGTGTGCGTAACCAGCAGCATTCTGATTATGCGACCGACTATTTCAGAATGGATGGAGAAGGCGACGATGAGCTGGTGCTAACCGGAAAATCAGCCGATTACCTCGGCGTTAAAGGGAGATTAAGGTATGAAGCCCGGCTGAAGGCAGTGGCCCGGGGTGGCAAAACAAGTGTCGATGGCGCTGGTCTCACGGTCTCAAATGCCGATACGGTAACTCTCTATTTTGTGGCGGCAACTAATTTCGTCAATTACAAAGACGTTAGCGCCGATGAGCACAAAAGGGTGAATTCATACCTGCAGGCTATAAACAACAAATCATATCAAACGATCAGAGCTGCTCATTTAAAAGATTATCAGGATCTTTTTAGTCGCGTTAGTCTTAACCTGCCTGTTACGGACAACTCATGGCTGCCCACTAATGAACGATTGGCCAACAGCACTAACGCCCCTGATCCTGCACTGGCCGCACTCGCGTACCAGTTTGGGCGTTACGTACTTATTTCTTCCTCCCGCCCGGGTACTCAGGCGGCAAATTTGCAGGGTATCTGGAATAACGAAATGAATCCACCCTGGGATTCAAAATATACCACCAATATTAACCTACAAATGAATTATTGGCCCGTCGAGTCGGCCAATCTTGCAGAATGCGCTGAGCCGCTGATACAATTGATGAAAAACATCACCGACCAGGGTGCGCAGGTGGCAAAGGAGAATTATAATTGCCGGGGATGGGTTTTGCATCAGAATACTGATCTCTGGATGGTTGCTGCGCCGATGGACGGACCTACCTGGGGCACCTTTACTACAGGCGGCGCATGGTTATGCGATGCGCTTTGGGACCATTACCGTTACACCGGCGACAAAAAATATCTTGCAGAGATCTATCCGGTGATCAAGGGCTCAGTTGATTTCTTTATGGATTATCTGACCGAAGACCCCAAAAACAAATGGCTGGTTACCAACCCATCTACCTCACCCGAAAACTTTACCGGTAACCCCGGCAATGGGCCTTACTTTGACGAAACGACCGGAAGCATGTTACCCGGCACGACCATTTGCGCCGGGTCATCAATCGATATGCAGATCATTACAGACTTGTTTATCAATTATGCCGCTGCAGCACAGGAATTGGGAAAAGATACAGCTTATGCTGGCAAGGTTACCGCCACAAGATCACGGTTACGCCCCGAGCTGATCGGTAAAGATGGCGGTTTGCAGGAGTGGGCGGAAGACTGGGGACAGTTGGAAAAACAACACAGACATTCGTCTCCACTCTACGGGTTGTACCCCGGAAATGTCTTTTCGGTAAGAAAAACGCCAAAGTTTATTGATCCGGTAAAATTCGTGCTAAACAATCGTGGCGACGGCAGCAGCGGCTGGTCGCGTGCATGGAAAACTGCGCTGTGGGCACGGCTAAACGATGGCAACCACGCCAATACCATTCTGAAGGGCTATTTCAAAGATCAGGCATTTCCTCAACTATTTGCAAAAGGCGGCAGTGTTATGCAGATCGACGGAACGATGGGCGTAACCGCTGCAATTACCGAAATGCTTATTCGCTCCAATACTGATCTGATCGAATTGTTGCCTGCCTTGCCTGACGACTGGCATGATGGTGAATTTAAGGGTGTTTGTGCGGCGGGAGCTTTTACACTTGACATCAGGTGGCAGCAAAACAAACTTACGTCGGCCGATATACTTTCCAGAGAGGGAAATCTATGCCATCTTTATGCAGGTGGTGATGTGTCGGTCACCTCAAACGGAAAAAAGGTAAAATTTAAAAAGATGCATGATGGGTCATTACAATTCGCGACCGTTAAGGGTCAGACCTATAGCGTGATAACACGGTGAGGTGTGGTTTTTAAACGCCTTTTACATCAGCTCCTTATCCTTTTTTTCGTGATAGGCTTTATAGGATAGGTAGTAAAAGAAGAATGACATCACCACGTTGAGCGCAATCCTGCCGTATTGGAGATCCGGATAAGTGGTTACGGAAATATAAAGGGCAAGCCCAAGAGCAAGCGTAGCGGCGATAAGATAAAGTGCAAGAAATTTAGGGTTCATGGCGATATATTTATAGCTTAAACGGGCGCGGGGTATATATGTTTGTCCGTTTGATAAAGCTAAGCAATCAGCCTTCAAATAACAAGTATCAGCCGCTACCTGAAAGCTGTTCTATCGCAAATCAATCGCTTTCAGCCTTATTATCTTACAGGCTCCGAATGTTCTTTCCCTTCAGGGCAGGTTTTATAAGCCAACATAAAGAAAGCCAGATCAGGCAGGGCGATCAGAAGAATGCGGCCCGGATCAAGGTCACGATAACCGATAAAAGAATCAAAAGCAAGGAAGATCAGGCCTGCAAAGGCGATCATAAGATACAGTGGGAAATATTTAGCGTTCATCACAATAATTTTTATTTACTACTGTGTTACGCAATGCTAATCAAAAGGTTACGAAAAGTTTTACACAAATATTGGTGGTGAAGAAACAAAGCATTCCAGGAAAAAAGGTCTTAAACAAAAAGCCCGCAGGCGTTTCATGCGGATCTTTTCTATATCGTAAATGCGGGAAAACTGAATTAATGATGGTAAGATTTTACCTTCCTGGGTTTAACCGGACGGTGCTCTTCAGCAGGATAGGTTTTGTAAGCCAGAAAAAATATGACCATGTCCGGAAAGGCGATCAGCAGCGTCCTTAATGGACTGATCTCCGGATATGCCGAAAAACCGTCATAAATAAGGAAGAAAAGCCCTCCAAAGCCTAACAGCAGATATAACGGACGATATTTTGGATTCATACTTTTTTTATAATGATCTGTTTTAAAGGACCATACGGACTGTTACGTTAGCTATCCAAAAAAGGTTGGTTAAAATTAACTAAAAATATTAAACCATTTATTTTTTTAATTCATACTTCGGCGGGACGGTTTCCGCTTTTTTAAGAACAGTGGCGGCAAGCGGCGGTATCGTGATTATGATAGAGTTGTCACGACCATGCCAGTTAACCGGTTCTGTCGAAAATTGTCCTTCGTTCTTAACACCGCTTCCCCAATAGGCTTTATCGTCCGAGTTGAATATCTCCATCCATTTCCCCTTTGACGGTACGCCCACACGGAAGCCGTGATGAGTGATCGGTGTCATATTAAGTACCACGACCAGATCATTTACCTGAGAATTACCTTTTCGCATATAAATTAATATGGAATTATTGGAATCACCGCCGTCAATCCACTCAAATCCGCTCCATTCAAAGGCTTTTTCATATAGGGCAGGCTCATCCCGATATAAATGGTTTAGTGTCTTTACGGTTGCCTTTATTCCCTGGTGATTCGGATACTCCATTAAATACCAGTCCAGCGAATGCTGAAAGTTCCATTCTGTCCCCTGTCCGAATTCCGCACCCATGAATAATAGCTTTGCGCCCGGGTGGGTAAACATGTAACTGTATATCAGACGCAGATTGGCAAATTGCTGCCACTCATCCCCTGGCATCTTTCTGAGCATTGATCCTTTGCCATACACTACCTCGTCATGCGAGAACGGCAACATAAAATTCTCAGTAAATGCATAGATAAGGCTGAATGTAATCTGGTTATGATGGTATTTGCGGTAAATCGGGTCGGTAGAGAAATACTTTATCGAATCATGCATCCACCCCATCATCCATTTCATACCAAAGCCTAAGCCCCCTGCATAAACCGGGCGGCTAACGCCTGTGAAGGAAGTCGATTCTTCAGCGATGGTTTGCACGTCAGGAAAGACATTGTAAACTGCTTCGTTAAACTCCTTTAAAAACGATATCGCTTCCAGGTTCTCATTTCCACCGTAAATATTGGCCTCCCACTCCCCGTGATTGCGAGAGTAATCGAGGTAGAGCATTGAAGCTACGGCATCTACGCGCAATCCGTCGGCGTGATACCTGTCCAGCCAGAATATGGCGTTACTGATGAGAAAAGACCTTATTTCATTTCTACCATAGTTAAATATGTAAGATTTCCAGTCCGGGTGAAATCCTTTACGCGGATCGGCGTGCTCATAAAGATGAGTTCCGTCAAAATTATACAGACCGTGTTCATCGCCAGGAAAATGCGACGGCACCCAGTCGAGAATGACGCCGATTCCGGCAAGATGCAATTGCTCGATCAGGTACATCAGCTGCTGAGGGGTTCCGTAACGGGAACATGCCGCATAAAAACCCGTGATCTGGTATCCCCAGCTTGGATAATACGGGTGCTCCATAATTGGCATAAACTCCACATGGGTGAAACCCATCTCCTTGACGTAAGGCACCAATCTATCCGCAAGCTGATCGTAGGTTAAAAATGCGTCTGGGCTCTCCGGGCTTCTCGCCCACGAACCGACATGCATTTCATATACCGACCAGGGTTTGTCCAAAGCGTTATGATCCCGGCGAGTGGACATCCAGCCAATGTCTTTCCATTCATAATAAGTGTCAGCTACCATCGAAGCTGTTTTGGGGGCTATCTCCCAGCGGAGCGCAAACGGATCGCTTTTTTCAAGCTGGTCTCCCGTGGATGACGTAATATAATATTTATAGGTCTCGCCATTACCTGTATGCGGTATAAATCCTTCCCATATTCCCGAACTGTCCCAGCGTACAAAAAGCGGGTGTGAACTCCGGTTCCAGCCGTTAAAATTCCCGATCACAGATACATATTGTGCATTCGGTGCCCATACGGCAAAATAAGTACCTGTCACACCGTTATATTCTATCACATGCGAACCGAATTTTTCATAAAGTTTATAGTGCCTCCCCGCTCTGAAAAGGGAAATATCAAAATCAGTAAAACGGCTGTAAACTATCACAGGACCTAAAACATCCGGCTGTGGCGGCGTCAACTTAACTTTGGCTGTTTTCGCTGCCGGCTTTTTGGCCACCGCAGTCTTCTTTTTTTCAGCAACGGCTTTTTCTGTGGAGGTTTTTGTCTCCTTTGCCGCTGTTCCGGACTTTGATGTAGTGGTCTTTGCAGCCGGAGTTTTAGTTGTTCCGGACGCCGGTGTTGTTTTATCGTTCTTTTTTGCCATAACTTGAAGGCCAATGCCTTTAGATAAATAACTGGTCGTACTGTTCGTGTTTGTAAATATAGCGATAAGAATATAATATGCCTGTTTACCCGCGCTGTTGTTGCAGCATCTTTAGTCGAACCTGCGCAAATAATTTTTATTTATCAGTTCGCCATACATAATATCGCTGCGTTGTTCCATGCTGAACCAAGGTGAATGATATTGGAGTATCTGTATGTTCTGTGCAGGCATAAAACTTTGCGCAAGCAAAAATTGCTTCTGATGCCTGTTGTTTTCCACCACGTCCATTACAATAAAACAGTGTCCGGGCGAACCGCCGTGTATGAAGATATCGCCCGCCTTTACATCTGCTGGATTGGCAACAGCCCGCGTTTCCCTTTCGAGGGAGATGGTGCTTGCGTACGAAAACACCAGTTCCATATATCGCATAAAAGTTTTATAACCATAATCAGGCGCGGCTTTTAATATCCATCTGCCACCGTGATAACGGTAACCTTTTGCGTAATGCAGATAATCGCATTTAAAACCGCTGACAAAATTAAAGCTGATCGCTTTAAAATTCTTTTGACTGTAGAGATACTCTCCCCGCAATCGCATAACGGCGTCCGCACACTGCTGAAGGTCTTCGTGTCCCACACTCATATCCACTACCGCGGCTGTGTAAACATCTGTGGCGGCAACCTCGCCTTTGTAGGTTCTGGTTGGAGTGCCCGGCGGTTTTAGCGGCAGTTCGCGCAGGTAAGCCGCAAAACTGTGCTCCGGAACATTGACACGGTGATAACCTCCCGGTGCTTTAAATCTAACCTGAACGGTGTCTTCGGTGCTAAAACTGCACAAGGCAATAAAAACAAGTAATAAGGCGGTTTTCATTATTAATTTCAAATTTGAAACGATTCAGATAAATGGCGATTATTTTCAGCGCTTATTTTCTTTATGTCTAATTTATCAGTTCCGGTCGGTATTCAAAATGCATGGTATCATAATGGTACCATTTCCCACCCCATATAAACCCGTGTTTCTCAAATATATCAACTATTATCTGCGGGATTCTGTTTTTGTACCGTACCGGGTTATTTTCATTGGTACATTTGCAGGCCCACTGCCAGTAATCCGAGTACCGGGTATTGATGTCGATAGTCATGCCGAAACTGTGCATGCTAAGCCGATGGGTACCGACAATGTAACGCCAGTCAAAGGTGCCGCCAATATTCGTAAGGTATTTTTTTAATTCCGGATGCAGGTCCAGTTCCCTTGAAATTTGAGTTAACTTTTGATCAACGCCATTAACCTTTGTCACGGTGATCCGCTGACCAACCAGTTTTGGACACCAGATAATGGTCGTGAGATTATGGCGAACCTCCCGGACGTTGCTGCCATACATCTTTTCAAAGAATCGTTCGTTCCGCACCCGCCCCGGATCAAAATATGGCGGAGGCGGTGAAGATAATGATCCGGTGCTGTAATGCTGATCGAACATATCCTGTATGTCGGGATTTTCAAGCGTTTGCTGCGGCGACTTATTTTTAATACCGTCATCCCAAAGCAGTTTAGTGCCGTCTTTAAAAACAATTTGATTATTTGCGTAATCGGTTATCTGATCTTTGTAGCTGCAAAGCAATCTTTGGACGATTTTAGGAATACTACTCTTAGGTACCGAATCTGCTCTATAATTACATGGCGGAAAGGGTAAAAAGATAAATAACCCGTTCAAAAGAAGCATCAATACCATTCTCATCTACCGGAAATTTTATTCTTGATTAGATTTCACTTTTTACCTGTTTGGATGCGACTTTATCAACAAACCAAATTTCATACTGTCAGATACGGCAACATCAGGATAAAAATCATCTTTCGTATTGGGTATCCCGTCAAATCCTGAAGAGAATAAGTAATAATGATCCCCTACCTTTTGATAATTAAAACCAACGCCATATTTATTGCTGGATGACTGAATAGGATCAAAATCTGAAATCGTAGGATCATCTTTCTTTAATTGTGAAAGATTATCAGGATACGTCCCATACTCAAGTTTATAAAATTCCACATTTTTCAATAATTGATTAAGCTGATACTTGGAACTAAATAAAAACTGCCTTCTGAATATATGATCAGGATTTAAATTCAAGTTAATCATATATAAAACAATTACATTAAAGACAACGCAAGCCAAACCCATTAGGGTATATCTAATGTTCTTAAATCTCGAAATGCCGTTTACAATAAATATCAGACCTGCCACCGCACCAAAAGCTGGTATCAAGCCAAACAATCCCCACCAGTAGTTAGGTTTAATGGCTTCGTTAAAGTCATGGGTCGCTGAGTTTCTCCCACTCCAAAATATTTTCTGCGATACCAGTCCATAAAAATTAACAGCGGCGTTTTCAGACTCAAAACAACGTTTGGGAATAACTATATATCTTTTATCGATCAAGATGAGGTAAACAAACTCTTGATTTGAATAGATAGACTTCATCGCCTGCCATTTCCATATATCCATTTTGTCTCCATTCGCTGTAAAAAGCCCCTCGTCGCCCAAGATCAAACGTTTTTCAGATAAGTAGGCAGGCGTATTTTTGATTTTCTTAATAAGGCGTCGATAAAAAATAAAAAGTGGAATAAAATAAAGTATTGTGAATAGGATTGCAGGAACAAGCACCAAAGAAGTTAAAAACTTCAATAAATCGAAGCTTTCCGCATTCAAAATAATCACTAAAAAAACCGCTAACAAGAGAAATCGTACGAAATGTCTGCTGATGGAATCTTTTAGGTGAAGCTTACAGAATTTCAGATAGTCTTTTTTTGAAAGCTTAAAAATCAATTCCATCATTTGAGAAGTATGATACCGAGAAGAAAAGTACAAACTTTCAAATTAATATCAAATCAATTTACATATTCCTCCGGTATTGTCCCCCCACTTCATACAGCGCGTGCGATATCTGACCCAGAGAACAATATTTACAAACTTCCATCAAGCTTTCAAAAACGTTCCCGCCGGATACCGCCATTTGCTGAAGGTCTTTCAGCAATTCAGCAGATTGGCGTTCATTTCGTTGCTGAAACTCTTGCAAGGCACTTATTTGGGCTTGTTTTTCTTCTTCCGTAGCACGGATCACTTCCGATGGCACCAGCGTTGGCGATCCTTTTTTATTGAGAAAAGTATTCACCCCGATTATCGGATATTCTCCGTTATGCTTTAGGGTCTCGTAATAAAGCGACTCTTCCTGAATTTTGCTGCGCTGGTACATAGTTTCCATCGCGCCTAACACGCCACCGCGTTCGTTAATGGCTTTAAATTCCGTCATTACGGCTTCTTCTACCAAATCCGTCAGTTCTTCAATAATGAATGCCCCCTGTATGGGGTTCTCATTCTTGGCAAGCCCTAACTCCCGGTTAATGATCAGCTGAATAGCCATCGCCCGGCGTACTGATTCTTCCGTCGGTGTAGTAATGGCTTCGTCATAGGCATTGGTATGCAGCGAATTGCAGTTATCATAAATAGCATACAACGCCTGCAGCGTGGTACGTATATCGTTAAAATCGATCTCCTGTGCGTGCAGCGAACGGCCGCTGGTCTGAATATGATATTTAAGTTTTTGTGAGCGGTCATTCCCCTTGTATTTATTCCTGATCGCTTTAGCCCATATTCTCCTGGCCACCCTGCCGATCACCGAATATTCCGGGTCGATGCCATTGCTAAAGAAAAAGGAAAGGTTTGGCGCAAAATCATCAATATGCATCCCCCTGCTCAGGTAATATTCCACATAGGTAAAACCGTTCGACAGGGTGAAAGCCAGTTGGGTGATGGGATTTGCACCAGCCTCGGCAATATGGTAACCTGATATCGACACCGAATAAAAATTCCTTACCTTTTTATCAATAAAATACTGCTGAATATCGCCCATCATCCGAAGGGCAAACTCTGTTGAAAATATACAGGTATTTTGCGCCTGATCTTCTTTTAATATGTCGGCCTGCACCGTGCCACGTACAGTGGCGATTGCCTTGGCCCTGATATTTTGATAGACGTCAGCAGGCAGCACCTGATCGCCTGTAAGACCAAGCAACATCAATCCGAGACCATCGTTCCCCTTAGGTAAAGCCTTTCCTTCGGATTGCTGATAAGCTGGTCTTTTTATCCCACGGTCATCATACATCTCCTTAAACTTTGCTTCTGCTAAATATTCCAGCCCGTTTGCGATTATATATTTTTCACATTGCTGGTCAATCGCCGCATTCATAAAAAAACCGAGCAGCATCGGTGCCGGCCCGTTGATCGTCATTGAGACGGAAGTTGACGGATCACAAAGATCAAACCCGGAGTACAGCTTTTTGGCGTCATCCAGCATGGCAATGCTGACACCGGAGTTACCGATCTTGCCATAAATATCCGGCCGGATATGCGGGTCCTCGCCATACAGGGTAACCGAATCAAATGCGGTGGAAAGCCGGTGAGCAGGCTGGCCAAACGATACATAATGAAAACGCTTATTGGTACGTTCGGGGCCACCTTCTCCGGCGAACATCCGGGTTGGGTCTTCTCCTTCGCGCTTTAACGGAAACACGCCCGCTGCGTATGGAAACTCGCCCGGTACATTTTCAGTAAGCAACCAGCGTAAAATATCCCCCCAGGCTTCATATTTGGGGAGGGTTATCTTAGGTATCTGCAACTGCGATAATGAGGTATAATAAAGCGGTTGCCTGATCTCTTTATCACGCACTTTGTAAATAAAGTTTTCGGCCTTATAGGTCTTTACGGTTTCCGGCCATTCGCGTAAAAGTCTCCTGCATTCCGGATGCAGTTGTTCTTCAAGATGGGTCTGGATTTTATGCAGGCCTTTTTTCACATTCTCTGCATCCGAAAGGTTTTGGGCAAGGCTGATCCCATACAACTGTTGCGCTATCGTACACTGCTCGTTGACCCAGATTTTATACGCCTCGTGGCTTTCTGCAATTTCCGCTAAATAGCGGTTCCTGTCCGGTGGTATGATATATATTTTTTCCGGTTCACCGTCTTTATCCTTTCTTGGGTGTTCTTTGCTCCGAATCAGATCGACCCCGGTTTTGCGCATCACGGTTTCCATCAACGCATCGAACAGCGTATTCATACCAGGATCGTTAAACTGCGATGCCATAGTCCCATAAACCGGTAACTCTTCGTCTTTCGCATTAAACAGCTGATGATTACGCTTATATTGTTTGCGCACATCGCGGATGGCGTCGAGTGCGCCACGCTTATCAAATTTATTGAGGGCAACCATGTCGGCAAAGTCCAGCATATCGATCTTTTCCAGTTGGGTCGCCGCGCCGAATTCAGGCGTCATTACATATAACGACAGGTCGCAATAATCGGTGATCATCGTGTCTGACTGACCGATGCCCGAAGTCTCCACGATAATAAAGTCAAATCCGGCAGCTTTACAGATATCAATCGACTCCTGCACATGTTTTGACAACGCAAGATTCGCCTGTCGCGTAGCCAGCGATCGCATATACACCCGGGGACTGTTGATCGCATTCATCCTGATCCGGTCGCCCAGCAGTGCGCCGCCTGTTTTCCTTTTGGATGGATCTACAGAAATTATAGCGATGGTCCTGTCCGTATTCAGCAAAAACCTGCGTACAACCTCATCCACTAATGACGACTTACCCGATCCGCCTGTGCCCGTGATCCCCAATACCGGAACTTTTACCTCATCCGGAGCATTTTCCGCACCTTTTTTTAAAGGCTGCATCGAAACATTCAGACCCTCATTTTCAGCGAGTGAGATCAATGAGGCTATAGCTTTGGGATCCTTTTCGGTCAGATATTTCAGTTCGCCGTTAAGTTTGGCGACAGTTTTAAAATCGCATTGTTGCAGCATGTCGTTGATCATGCCTTGTAAACCCATCGTACGACCGTCGTCCGGCGAATATATCCTGGAGATGCCGTAGGCCTGCAATTCCTTGATCTCGTTTGGCAAAAATACGCCACCGCCGCCGCCAAATATCTTAATATGCCCGGCACCGCGCTCGTGCAGCAGGTCATACATATATTTAAAATACTCAATGTGCCCGCCCTGATAGCTGGTAAGCGCAATACCTTGTACGTCCTCCTGTATGGCACAGTTAACCACCTCATCCACCGACCGGTTATGACCCAGATGGATCACCTCCGCTCCTGACGATTGCAGAATGCGGCGCATAATATTGATAGTTGCATCATGGCCGTCAAACAGCGAGGCGGCTGTTACAAAACGTATCTTATTTTTTGAGCGGTATGGCGCAACGCTTTCCATGAGCAGGGTATTTAGTTCAACTACAAAATTACGATAAATAACACATCAATTACTATGCTTGCATAATAAACTATTTGACTTACCTACGAACGGCATGAATAAGCGGGGTTAAATTAAGGGTTCTTGCCTGAGGGGATACAGAACACATCAAAATTTATTAATGTTTAAAAGCTGTATCTTTGCACCCGACACGTGTCTTTATTAAAGCAACAATCATTGGAAACAGCAGCAGTTTGGGAGAAAGGATATAACAACTACGGCCCGTGGCTTCGTGAAAAGTACAAGGGGCAGCGGGTGTTCAAGGTGATCGTTGACGGCGGCTTTACCTGTCCCAACCGCGATGGTTCAAAAGGCTACGGCGGCTGCACTTATTGTAACGTTGACTCCTTTACGCCGTCGGTATCCCGTAACGCGCCCTCAGTGCGTGAGCAGGTAATTCAGGGCATGGAGCGCGCCCGCAAAGGTAATAAAGCCGATAAGTTTATCATCTATTTTCAACCGAATACCAATACCTACGCCCCCGCTCATTACCTGAAAATGCTCTACGACGAAGCATTGAGTTATGGAACTGAGGATATCGTCGGATTGTCTGTCGGCACCCGGCCGGACTGTATCGATCTTGAAAAGATCGCGTTGCTGGAAAGCTACACCGACCGTTTTGATGTCGATCTGGAAATGGGTATGGAATCGATCTATAACGACACCTTAGCCCAAATAAACCGGGGATGCAGTCATGACGACCTCGTCAGGGTCTTAAACATGCTGCAAAATACGCCCCTGGATATCTGCGTGCATACCATATTCGGCTTTCCGTGGGAAACCCGGGAAATGATGCTCAGGTATGCAGATGAGATCAACCGTTTTCCGCAGATAAAATTTGTCAAGCTTCACCACCTGCATATTGTAGAAGGTTCCGTTATGGGTGTTAAATACAAACGGGAACCGTTTAAGCTCTTCAGTATCGGCGAGTATGCCGATTTTCTTTGTGAACTTCTGCCGCTTATCCGTCATGATATCGTTATTCAGCGTCTTTTTGGCCTCAGCGACCGTGAGCTGCTGATTGCGCCAAACTGGGGTTTGAAAAAGTCAGAGATCCAGCATTATATTGATCAGCGCATCCTGCAAAACGGCGTCGTTCAGGGTTCAGCTTTTACATCTTTTTAATACAAGGAAGCGGGAGGGCTCCCGCCCCTTGTAAACCAATTGTACGAAGAGAAAAGCTCTTTAATTACTTGCTGAGTACCAGGTACTGGTAGGGCTGCAGCGTTATTTTTGATGTTAATGATATCGAACTGTTTGTCATGCCATTGGTCCAGTTGCCCTGAACTGCCGCCGGTACAGAAAAATCGGCAACCTCATTTTTGGCATTAACCAATATCAGCACATCGTCTCCGCCCGATTTCTTTTCAAACGCAATTACTTTGGTGTCATTATAGGTGGTTAATGCACCGGTTTTTATAGCCTCATGCGCCGCTCTGAAAGCAATGATCTTTTTATAGGCCGCAGTCATATCCGGATTTGCATTCCAGTCTATAGGGTCATCATTAAAAATATTGATCTGTTTAGGGCTTCCCACTTCCTGACCGGTGTAGATCAGCGGCACGCCATTCATATATGCCGCCAGCACAAAAGCAGCAAGGGCCCCCTGCTTTCCGTTATATATCGTCACTGTAGCGCCATCGCTCGATGTTACATCATGATTGGTACTGTAACGCAGCTTAAATCCGCCTGCCGAAACCTGGTTGTTTTCATTATTATTGGTGGTAAACAACGCGTCAGGGGCTTGTGTACCTGCAAAAACACCTTTCAGCGTGCCGTAAAAATCAAATGCATAGTTCATCTGAAAACCACTGCTGAACATGGATTGCTTGCTTCCTTCGGCCAGCAGGATCAGCTTCCGGTTCTTAAAATCTTTAAGGGTATCAAGTGCCTGTTTCCAGAAATCGTCCGGCACAAAGTCGGAGGCATCACACCTGTAGCCATCTGCGTTGGCGGTCAATATCCAGAACTTCATAGCACGTATCATCGCCTTACGCATATCGTTGTTGTTGTAATTCAGCGCAGCCACGTCATTCCAGCCGGTGCCCGGCGGGCTTATAATATTTCCGGAAGCATCCTGTTTATACCAGCTTTTATTATTTATCCAGGCGTTATCCCACGAGGTATGGTCGGCCACCCAATCCATAATCACAGCCATATTGCGGTTATGCGCTTCGGCTATAAGCGAACGCAGATCGGCAAGTGTGCCAAATTCAGCATTTACACCGTTGTAGTCCTTCACCGCATAAGGAGATCCCAGACCACCAGCAGATTTTAATACCCCTACAGGATAAGTCGGCATCAGCCATATTGTGTTAACGCCGAGCGCCTTGATCGAATCGAGCCGGTCTGCAACTCCCTTAAAACTGTGCGATGCACTGAATGACCTGAGATTAACCTCGTACATAACAATGTCTTTGGTGTCAGGTATGTTGTTAAACGGAGTACCGTAGGCCTCCGGGTCTTTATAGTCGTCTGTTGGGTTTGTCGTAACCGGGTTGGAGGGAGTAGGTGTAACGGATTTCTTGCCGCAGCCCGTTCCCAATAAAGCCGATAATAAAATAATTATTAAGCTGTCCATCTGAATTTTTAAATTGTAACTTTTCATACTCACTTTTCCTTTTATTTGGGTTTTCATCCGGTTAAATTATCCTTTTATATTTTGCTGTCTTAAACGGCATCGTGCCGACTTAATTTCACCGGTGTCAAAAATATATATCATTTCATTTTAAGCGGTATGACAAAAGGGCCGTGCCAAAAAATGTTTTAACACGGTCCTTTTATATCTGATTAATTTTTAACGATGGTATAATTATACCCTTTTGATGATGATTGACTCATATCAACCGTCACGGTATAATTTCCCGCATCTGTTATCGTGATCGCGCCCGGATCATTAAAGATAAGCTTGCCCGATAACGCATTGGTATCTGCCGGACCATAGTTAATATCCCAGGCGTCATTCGCTCTGAATTTCAGGGCACCAGCCACAAGGTCGAGTTTTACGCTCCATTTGTTTGAAGCTACATCATAACTCATCGCAGTTGACGCGTCCCAGCCGTGAGGTGTGGCAGTGCCGATCATCCCGATCGTGCTGATCAGCGTGGCGGAATAAGTCAGATTCTGAATATCAGCATTTAGTTTGTACACCCCCGGTGCATCTACCTTCAACCCGGCAGCCAGGCCGTCAGTGCTTAGTTTGCCGCCACCGGCATCGCCATAATTAATATGATCCCAATCGGGTGCGCTTGTAAATTTAAAGTAATCGCCTACGTTCATGTAAATGTAGCCTTCGTATGTAAATGTCGTCACGGAAGGAATAGTAAGGGCAGCGCCGGGGTTCCACCCCTGATAAGCGCCCGGCACATAAAGTTTTTCCGGCGCAAGTTCCTTATACGTGGTAAAGGTCAGCTTTACCGGCTTGGAATATACGGAGTCCTTGCCGTAAATCGCGGCGCCTGCACGAATCTCAATATCCGAGCTTTCATTAGCTGGTAAATGAAGCTGATTGATCAGGCGGTTGTTTATCGCCCCGTAGGTTAATGATAAACTCAGGTTATTGGTTTCACCAATTTGAATATGCGTTGCAAAGTTATTACCTGCTACGGAAGCCTGAACAAAATAGGAAACCACTGCGTCAACCCCATAATCAGCTTTTGACCACGTAGCGTTTACTACTTCATTGGAGTCGGCTGCCGTTACCGTTATCGCAGTGCCCTCAGTAGGTGTCAGTAATACCGGCGCACCTACGTTTGCCGATACGGTAACCAGCGGGTCCTTTTTACAGGCGGAAAGCAGGCCGAGGGCAAATACAGAAATGATTAAAAGTGTCTTTTTCATGTTATATATTTTAATAACCGGGATTCTGTTTTAGGTTGTTGTTCAACAATAGGTCTGAAGCAGGAATAGGGAATATGTTCAAATGAGCATCGGTTGCTTTACCGTCCTGCACGTCGCCTTTAAAATCCCACAGGTAATCACCGCCGGTAAACAATCCGAAACGCACCAGGTCGGTCCTTCGGAAACCCTCCCAATACAATTCGCGGCCACGTTCGTCAATCAGAAAATTTAAGGTCAGCTGCGCCGCTGTAATATTTCCGTTGGTGTTACCGTATGCACGTTCCCTTAATTTATTGATATAAGTTAAAGCAGTACCCGCATCACCACCTGCACCGCCGCGTAACACGGCTTCCGCATAGTTCAGGTAAATCTCTGAAAACCTGAACAGCGGAAAATCCGTGTCAACGAAAGTGTCATTGGATCCGAGCGCCCCGGTCGAGGTCACATTTTTAAATTTGGCATTCAGATATCCCTGTGTAAACACCGAGGGGTTGGTGATCGCCAGCGTCTGACCGTCAGTGTAAAATATAGCCCGTTTGTCGGTGTTTCCCGATGCGTCAGGGAACACCCGGTTCACAAACTTTGTGGTCATACGGTTACCGCCCCAGCCGCCGGATGCTATGCCAAACATATTTGTTGCGTCCTCTGAGCCGCCCACCTCCGCGTGGATCACAAATGTCATGTCTCCATAGCTTTGTGTATTGATGCCGTTTTCGGCAATTGGTAAAATGATCTCGTCACTGCAATTATTGTTATCCGCAAGAAACAGCTCCCGGTAGCTTCCGTGGAGTGTGTATTTGTTTGCGTTGATGATCTTATTACAGTAGGTGATACAATCGGTATATCTTTCGGTACCGGTAAATACCTGCGCATTCAGGTAAAGCCTGCTTAACAGCGCGTAATCGGCATATTTGTTGGCGCGGGCATATTCGTTGGTTTCCGGCAGCACCTGCTGAATATCGATCAGTTCCGATTCGATATATTTAAACAGGTCTGCCCGCGAAATTTGTTTAGGCACGAATGAACCGGGAAGATCGGTTTCTGTTGCAAAAGGACAGTTGCCGAACATGTCCATCGCGATATAGTAAAAGTAGGCGCGTAAAAAACGGGCTTCGGCTACATACTCCGTCACGTCAGTTTTCAATGATCCTGTAAGTCCGCCGATCCTGGCATTTACATCCCGGATATATTCGTTACAGTAAGCGATGTTGATGAATAAGCGCTCATACATCAGTTGTACATACAGGTTGTTGTCGCTCCATTTGCCCCCATGATATTCCACCAAACCGCCATCACCCCAGGCATTGATGCATTCATCAGTGGTTACTTCTTCGGCTGCCCAGAACTCCCGCAAAAAACAGGTGGTACCCTCGTCAGAAGCCTGAATTTCTGGCGCACCAAATTGCCCTTTCTGGCCGGATAAGGCCAGCGAGCCATACAATTTGGCTAAAAATTGCTTATAGGACGCCGGATTGTCAAATACCGTGGCCGAAGTGGTCACCAGCGGATCAATGGGCTTGGTATCCAGGTCTTTGGTGCACGATGTCGCAAGCAAAACGATGATCGCCGCCTGCAAAGTGAATATTTTATATGCTTTCATAATTTCTTCTTGCTATTAAAAACTACAGTTCACGCCAAATTGGTAAATGCGTGCCCGCGGGAAAAAGTTATTATCCAACCCACCGCTTATTTCAGGATCAAGGCCCTTGTAGCCGGTTATTACAAATACATTCTGCACACCTGCATTCACCCTTAACCGTGTCCTGTTGTGGTTCCAGGCCGGGAAATTGTAACCAAGGTTAATATTATCCATCCTGAAAAACGAAGCGTTCTGGATGTAGTAATCGGACAGGTTGGTTTGCAGCGCATTGGTAAACTTGGTATCGTCAGCAAACTTTGTCTGGTTAGCCAGATAGCCCAGCGACGAATACAGGCCGCGATAAGTACTGCCCGAGGCCACATTGTTGTAATTGTAGTTACCGAGGCTAAGACGTCCTGAAAAACTCAGGTCAAATCTTTTATAGCTGAAGGTCGAGTTGATACCCATTAAGACCGTTGGATCAGGTTTTTTGTACAGATACAGATCAGCGCTATTGATCTGTCCGTCATGGTTGCGGTCAACATAGCCATCTTCAATAGGCTGGCCATTGGCATCGTATATCTGCTGAAAAACATAGAACGAATTGATCGGATATCCCACTTTATCGGCCTGGATCAACCCTGATGTTGTACCGGCGATTCCTGAGAATGGATTCTGAAGAATGTAATCAGGATTATTCTGGTCGATCAGTTTGGTGATCTTATTTTTGTTATAGGTAACACTATACCCAATCTGCCAATTGATGTCTTTTGTTGCAATTGCAACCGCATTCAGGCTGAGTTCTGCACCTTTGTTCTCCATATTGCCTACGTTGCGTAGCAGCGTCGCCGAAAAATTGCTCAGCACCGGCACATTGGTAACATTCAGCAGGTTCGAGGTCTTTTTATAATATACGTCTATGCTGCCGCTCAGCCTGTTGTTCAGGAACCCAAAATCGATACCCGCATTGCTTGTAGTGGTCGATTCCCATTTGATATCAGCATCATATCCCTCGGGACGCAGCGTATAGTAAAAATTATTCCCGAACTGGTATCTCGATGAAGCGTCGCTTTGGCTGAACCGCGCCTGATACGGGTAATTGTTATTATTATTTAAGTCCTGCTGACCGGTAGTTCCATACCCGATCCGCAATTTCAGATCAGACAATGCGTCAACATTTTTCAGGAAGCTTTCTTCTTTGATCCTCCATGCGAACGCCGCCGCCGGGAATACGCCAAAGCGGTTTTTAGGCGAGAACTTTGAAGTACCGTCATCCCTGATCGTAAACGTCAGCAGGTATTTATCTTTATAGGTATAATTAAGTCTGCCGAAGAATGACGCCAGATAATACTCTGTTTTATAGGGTGCCGGCGAATTAAAGGCCGTTTGCTTGTAATCGGACAATTGTGAATTCCCTTCAGTGTAGAAATGTGACCATGAATATCCTCCGGTTACATCTATCACGCTTTCAACCGATTTCAGGTTCTTCTTATAGTTCAGATAGAACTCTGCAAGCTGATTCCGGTTCACGGTATTGTAAACCGCGCGCTGTCCACCCGACGCTACAGGAATGTAGATCCATTGTGTGCTGTCCCGCACGGTGTTGTGTCCAAAAGCTTCGGCGTAATCATATCCCAGATTGAGGTTGGCACGCAGATCGGGCAAAAAGGGCAGCTTATAATCAAACTGGACGTTGCCGATACTTCTGCGTGAAGTAGAGGTATTGTCGGTTTCATTTAACCTGGCTACGGGATTTGCTGGTGCGAGTGTTACAGGTGCGCCGTTTATATCGGTATTGCCATTTGTCGTCCAGGTAGTGTAACCTCTCCAGCGGGTATTACCGTTATAAACAGGCTGCGTCGGATCATAGTTTACCGCATTGGCTATTGCCGTCTGGTCGGCAAAATTATTGGTATTGTAAAGTCCTTTCACATTGATGTGGATGTTCAGGCTGTTGTGCAGCAAACTCGGATCAAGCCCTACATCGAGGGTCGTACGGGAGAAATTATAGGTCTTAAGGATACCGTCCGAATTGTTATAACCCAAAGAGACCCGGTATGGCATATCCTTCGTGCTTCCCGATACGCTAAGGTTATGATCCTGTCCAAAAGCTTTGTGGTATATCTGATCCTGCCAGTTGGTATTCGCGCTACCCAATAAACCGGTAATGGCAGTTTGGCCATTATAAACCCTGTTTACAAGCGCACGAAATTCATCACCGTTGTACACATTTACTTCTTTGGGTATTGCCGAAAGCGACGCGGTAGCGGTATAATTTATGACCGTCTTTTTCGATCCGCGTTTAGTGGTGATCAAAATAACACCGCTCGAGCCGCGCGAGCCATAAATGGCAGTGGCTGATGCGTCTTTCAGCACGGTGATGTTTTCTACATCATTGGGATTGATTGTGGTCAGGATATTTGCCGTCCCTCCAACGGACACGTTGCTGATGGGAACATTATCAATAACGATCAAAGGATCGCTGCTTGCATTAATTGAAGTTGTCCCCCGGATACGGATGGTCGAAGTATTCCCGGGGGCGCCGCTGTTCGATGTGATTACCACCCCTGGTAACTTACCGGATATCGCATCCTGAATAGCATTTACGGCACCTTTGTTAAAGTCTTTGGCGGTGACAACATCCACCGAGCCGGTGGCATCGCTCTTTCGCACTACGCCGTATCCTATCACGGCGATCTCGTTTAGCAATGTTGACGACGGCTGCAATTGTATGTTAATCGTTACCGCGCCGTTTACATCGACAGTCTGTTCCTGCGTTTTGTAGCCTACAAAGCTGGCAGTCAGAACCTGCTGCCCGCCCGCAACGCCGGTAAGCCTGTAATAGCCATTCAGGTCGGTTGCGGCACTGTTGGTTGTGCCCTTCAGGGCAACAGTCGCTCCGGGAAGCGGCTGATTGGTTTCATCAGTTATCCGGCCGCTTATGGTGCCGCTTTGGGCCAGCAGCCGGCCCGCAAACAGCACAAAAAGCAGCAGAAAAACATACCTTAAAAAGTAGATCTTTTTCATTAATCAGATTAATTTAAGTTGGTTTAATTGGCCTCCGGTCTATTCGCCGGATCGCAGTTCAAAGGAAAGAAGCGCAGGAATGTTTAACAATAAGGCAGGTAGCCAATATAGAAAGTATAAGGCTGACAAATAATTAAATAACTTACAATCAGATATTTATGAAACCATCATGAATCCGCAATATAGATTTTAAATTGCGGAAAGGAGCTCTTACACCGCCTCGATCTTCATAATTTGGTCTTCAAACTCTTCGTTCGCGATAAACGAACGGTTCTTTATCCGGTTTTTATAAGCGTAAATGGTGTTGACGGAATAGCCCAGCAGTTTGGCGATACGGTCATTGTCATGGATACCCATCCGGATCAGGGCAAATATGCGGTGTTCGGTACTGAGTAATTGCCCGTCCGGAACGACTATTTCGTCGCCCTCGTTAAAAAGCAGATTGAATTTTTTGACAAAGTCCGGAAACAGACGGAGAAACACCTGGTCAAAGGTGTGAAAAAGCTGATGTCTTTCATTCTCCAGATTGAGGTTTCTAACTGCGTTCTGCGCATCCTCATAACGCTTGCTCGCTAACTTTTTTTCAATTGATTTCTGAAAGCTCTCCAGCTTTTCAATATAAATAGAGTTGATATTGAAATAATACCCGATGTATTCGTTTTTTATTTTGTTGGCTGTACTGAGATTTCGGTTCAACTCTTCAAGCGATTCATTATTATGCTGTAAAGTTGTATTCGCTTTCTTTATGATTTCGTCGGCAATGCGGAGTTTTTTTAATTGTCTGAAGATAATCACGGCAAAGACGACCACAAAGATCACCAGCAGCGTAATGATCGACGAATAAATAATTAACGACTTGCGTTGCTGCTCTACAATACTGATGCGTTGCGATTCTATGATCGGCAGGATACTGCTGATAGTTACCTGCCGGTGTCTCGCGCCATAAAATATGGCCTCGTCCATTGCCTGGTTAATATAAATATAAGCATTTTTCAGGTCGCCGGTCTTGTACATATAGTCGGCCAGTTTATACATGGCCACAGTTTCCTTTGTTGCTGAGCGGATGTCGGCTATCGCAGCGCGTATCAGCAAGGCGATCGACTCGTCCTGTTTTCCTTCCACTTCATAGATATAGCTTAAACTACAGGCATTAATCGCAAACTGATGCGGCGTAAGACCGGGAAGATCCAGTAGGGCGGTATAATCTTTGATACCCCCAGCGTAGTTACCACTGCGCAGGTCTTTCAGCCCGTTAAGGGTAAGATAACTATAGCTTCCCGGCTTGCTCAGACTAAGCGCCGAGTCGATGCATTTAATTCCTTTTGGGATGTAAATGGCGGAGTAATCTGCGGTACGATCAAAGTCAGACAGATCGAAATAACTGCGTCCCTTTAAAAAATAGTATTCTATTTTGTCGCTGTCGTTAAAATATTTGACATCTACCTGATCGAGCGTTTCGAGCGTTTCTTTAAACATGCCCGACGAAATTAGTGTAAACCCCAGCTCCATTTTGGCATGAGCAAGTTTTGCAGAGTCTTTTAGTAGTCTTGCTGTTGCTTCCAGCTTTTTGGCATAACTATATGCTGAGTCATAGCTGAACGCCTTATATTCATCAAATAATCTCTGATATAGAACGTATTTTGTTTCCGGATTGCCCGTTTGCTTTTCTTCACGGCTGATTTTTTCTATACGCTGCTGCTTTTCTTTTACATAAGTATCCTTTTTAGCCAATGCGGCGTTCAGTTTATTCAGCAGGCTGTCCACTTTGGTTTGCGCTAAAACTGGCAAACTCATTAGAGCAAGTAAAAAAAACAGGCTTAACCTCGGTTTCATCAGGAGAAAAATGCAAATAGCTTTAAAGGTATAAACATAATAATATTAAAAGCAAGTCAGCCGGTTGATAAAAACAAACCCCGGCCGTTTTAGCCAGGGTTTAAATCCAAAGAAGGCATTCTTCAGAAAGCTTTATATATCAATAAAGGTCATACACCCAGATCCTTCATCACATTGCTTATCTTTTCGTCCAATTGTTTATCCGTATCATGGTAGGCCGCTTTACTGGCAAGTTTTCCATTCACACTGCAGTAAAACTTGATCTTCGGCTCGGTCCCGGAAGGTCTCGCCGAAATAATACTACCATCCTCGGTAATAAACTGCAGTACATCGCTTTTCGGAAGCTCCAACTTTTTGGTGGTGTTATTCAGCAAATCCGTCTCCACACCTTTCTCATAGTCTTTAAGTGTAGCAACTTTTGATCCGCCTAAGGTTGCCGGAGGATTGCTGCGGAACTTCTCCATCATTTCCTTGATCTCTTCGGCACCGGTTTTTCCCTTTTTGGTCAGCGAGATCAGTTTTTCCTTATAAAAGCCGTACTTAATATAAGTATCTATCAACGCTTCGAAAAGGCTGCTTCCTTTGTCTTTATAAAAGGCGGTCATTTCAGCAATAAATGCGCTCGATACTACGGCATCCTTATCCCGTACAAGCTCGCCTACCAGATAACCATAACTTTCTTCACCACCGCCTATAAAGGTCTGCTTGCCCTCAAACTTCGTCATCAGCTCGCCTATGTATTTAAATCCGGTCAGCGTGTTATAGCAGGTTACATTCTTTTCCTTCGCAATCTCATCAATCAGATTAGTAGTAACAATCGTCTTGACAATATATTCCTTACCGGTCAGTTTGCCTTTTTCCTGCCATGCGGTCAGAAGATAATTGATCAGCATCGCGCCGGTCTGATTACCATTCAGCAGAATAAACTCATTGTCGGTATTTTTTACAGCAATTCCTACACGGTCAGCGTCCGGATCCGTCGCCAGAACCAGATCAGCGTCAAGTTCTTTTGCCTTTTTTAAGGCCAGGGTAAGCGCCTCCTTTTCCTCCGGATTTGGATAAACAACGGTCGGGAAATTGCCGTCAGGTGTTATCTGTTCGTCAACCAGGATCACATTCTCAAATCCGAATCGTTTTAAAGCCTGCGGCACCAGTGTGACGCCGGTGCCATGGATTGGCGAATAGACTATCTTCAGATCTTTCTGCCGGTCTATGGCTTCCGGCGAAACCGATAATTTGGTAATGGCATCCAGGTACAACTCATCAATATCCTCCCCTATCTCCTGAATATTGGTATCAACCCGGTCGAATTTAATCTCGTCAACACTGCTGATCGCCGCAACCTCGTTCATTACAGCCTTGTCGTGAGGCGAGACGAATTGTCCTCCATCGGCTCCATAAGCCTTGTAGCCATTATATTCTTTTGGATTGTGCGATGCGGTAAGCATTACGCCGCTTTTGCAACCAAGATGACGCACCGCGAACGAAAGTTCCGGCGTTGGTCGCAGGGCCTTAAAGAAATAAACAAAAATATCATTCGCCGAAAACACCTCAGCCGTAATGCGCGAGAATAATTCTGCATTATTACGGCTGTCGTGTGCAATGGCAACCTTTACCTTCTCGCCGGGATAAGTCTTTTTCAGATAATTGGCAAGCCCCTGTGTAGCAGCGCCAATGGTGTATTTATTAATGCGGTTGGTGCCCGGTCCCATTGTTCCGCGCAGCCCGCCGGTTCCAAATTCAAGGTCGCGGTAGAACGAATCGGTAAGTTCGGTGTATGCCTTGCTGTCTAATAAATTCTGGATTTCCTGTTTAACATCAGCGTCATAGCTCCCCTGAAGCCATGCGTTCGCCCTTTGCAAAATAACGGGATCTAATTCCTGCATCATAAGTTTTTATAATAGTGAGTTGCCGGTAATTGGTTACAAGCCAAATATGATAATAAAAAAGTATTTTAAACAACCCTTGTTTTAACTAAGTTGTTTTTTGGCTGATAAGCTGTATCAAAAGCAATATTATTCGCAGAAATTATTGCAAATATAAATTGAAGCGGAATTTGTGTTGACGAGACGTGTTAAACCCTGGTGTGCAGACTAAAATTAACGGCAATCATGCCAAGCGATATAATACATATAAACGCAAGGACTATCATTATCCAGAATATCAATTGCTTCATGTTGAAACCTTTTGAAGCCTCATTGATGCGGTCGGCTGTATTTGCTGCCTTTTGCTGCAAATGCCTTTGTGTATGTGTGTGCTGAAGTTCCATAGGTAAGATAATTTATCACTATTTATCTAACATATAACGTGCCAGATTCCCGTTTCTTTCACTTTCAGGTAAAATATTTTCCTATTAATGAATTTTAAGCGATCGCCTTAACGCCCTAAAATCAAAAAACCGGACGTTATTCGCCCGGCTTTGTATTAAAAATAACTAAACCTATCTGAAATTAGTTGTATCCCCGCTGGTTTTTACCTTCCATCCAGTTAACAAACGCCCTGTTTACTACCTTATTACCGCCTGGAGTAGGGTAATTCCCGGAGAAATACCAATCACCGGTATGTTCAGGGCAGGCAATATGCAGGTTGTCCAGGGTCTGGTAGATCACTTTCACTTCTGCTTTTATTTCCTTAGGCGTAATGATCTTTGCAATGCGATCCGAAATTTCCTGATCGGTAAAAGGCTCATAAATCGCTTTCACATAATTCTTAACCTGTTCTTTCGGTAACGCTTCACTGTCTTTACACTGCTGGTAAACCTGCAGGATGATGTCGTCCCGGCCTGCATCCTTCAGCAGACTAATAGCCGCTTCAAAAGCGACAAATTCACCCATACGCGACATATCGATACCATAACAATCCGGAAAACGGATTTGCGGCGCCGAGGAAACAACCACCACCTTTTTAGGGCCAAGCCGGTCGAGAATCTTTAAAATACTTTGTTTCAGCGTTGTACCGCGAACGATAGAATCATCCAGCACTACCAGCGTATCTGTATTCCTTTTTATTAAACCGTAGGTTGTATCATACACATGGGCCACCATTTCCGTGCGGTCTGCATCCTGGGTGATAAAGGTGCGTAGTTTAACATCCTTTATCGCTATTTTTTCTACACGTGGTGCCATACACAGCACTTCCGTCAGCTCCTCTTCGCTTATCTTGTCCTCGCGGTTCAGCAGGCGGTCCCGCTGGTATTTCTTGATGTATTTATGCACCCCCTCCACCATGCCGTAAAATGCTACTTCAGCAGTGTTCGGGATGTAGGAAAATACCGTATTTTTTATATCATGATCTACAAAATCGAGTATCTGTTTACATAACAGGCGCCCCAACTGCTTGCGCTCGCGATAAATGGCAGCGTCGCTCCCGCGCGAAAAATAAATCCTTTCAAATGAGCAGGATTTTTTTTCAACAGGCTCACAGAACATATCCTCGCTGATCTTGCCGCTCTTTTTAACGATCAAGGCATGTCCCGGCATTATTTCCCGGATTTCCTCCATCGGGATATTGAACGCAGTTTGAATGGCAGGCCGCTCCGACGCCGCAACGACGATCTCGTCGTTGTAATAATAGTAAGCGGGTCTTATTCCTGCGGGATCACGCATAACAAAAGCATCGCCATGACCCACAATACCGGCTATCGTATAGCCGCCGTCCCAGTTCTTGGCAGACTTGCGCAATATTTTCGCAACATCCATATCAGCTGCAATAAGTTTGCTGATCTGTATATTGTCATCAAGCCCCTCGCGTTTATACTGGTCGAAAAGCCCCTGATTTTCCGTATCCAAAAAGTGGCCGATTTTTTCGAGTACGGTCACGGTATCGGCTTTTTCTTTCGGATGCTGTCCAAGGTCGTAAAGCTGC
The DNA here is from genome assembly GCA_035547875.1 of Mucilaginibacter sp. GTDB lineage: Bacteria > Bacteroidota > Bacteroidia > Sphingobacteriales > Sphingobacteriaceae > Mucilaginibacter. The sequence continues at coordinate 457,295 of DASZTX010000057.1, forward strand.
TGCAGCAGTTCGTCAACATTGGTCATGTTGAAGTTACCTGCAATCACCAGGTTACGAGTCATCCAGTTGTTCTGTCTTAAAAACGGATGACAATTTTCAATGCTGTTCTTACCATGGGTGCCATAGCGCAAATGGCCTAACAGCACTTCCCCTGTAAAGCTCACATTATCTTTAAGCCATTGAGCATCTGCCATCCTTTCCGGCATTTCCTTCTGGATTTCGGCAAACTTCTTCTGAATGTATTCGAAAATATCAGCTACGGCGTTGGAAGCCATCGAACGATGGCGGCTGATATACCGCTTACCTGGCTCAACATCCAGTTTAATGGTAGCAACACCCGCGCCGTCCTGGCCCCGGTTATGTTGTTTTTCCATTAAAAGGTATAGTTTGTTTAAGCCGTAAAGGGCCGTTCCGTATTTTTCCTGATAAAAAGATAGTGGCTTTAAAAGGCGGATAAATGCCACACCGCACTCATGTTTAATCTGATCACTCATGATTGCAATTGAGCGGCAAAGTTAAAATTTAAATGTTAAAACTTTTAATTAACAGTGTCATTAAATTGCATTAATATTTTGTTTTTGGCAACAGGATATTTTACGGCACTTTCGGTCTGTTGTATTCCTTATTTACTAAACCCGACCATCTTATGCAGCGCCATCGGGTCATATATTTTCCCGCCTTTAATTACCGTCGTCACCTTCCGGATATCACGGATATTGTTTAGTGGATCGCCGTCAACAATGATCAGGTCTGCATTTTTTCCGGTCTCTGCAGAACCTGTTTGCTTATCGAGTTTCATAACCGAGGCTGGGGTAATAGTCGCCGTCTGAATAGCCTGCATAGGCGTCAGGCCTGCCTGCACATATAATTCCAGCTCGCGATCCAGACTATAACCGGGGAAACCCTGGTCTGTCCCGGCTATAATGGTGACGCCGTTATCGTACAATACCTTCACAATTTTTTTAAAGCTGTCCCACAACGGTTTTAATTTTGCAGCGGTTGCAGGTTCCATTCCTGTGTTTTTGAAGATGACCTGGTATGGCTGAGGCAGGGTATAATATGCAGGCTCAACCGCGGTAATATCTTCCTTATCTGACCGGAGCATGAGCTCGAATACGCCCAGCGTCGGATCAACTACCACATGATGATCTTTTAAAAATTTAATGACTGCCACGCTCGCCGAATCTTCAAAATTAACCGATCTGTCGCCATTCCTTTTCATCGCCGAATACACGTATTGAACATGATTGACCATATCCATCCCGGAATCTATGCCTGCCTGAAGTGTCATGCCGTTGGGGATGTGCCCTGTAACGGTAAGCCCAACCCGATGAGCCTCATCGCAGATGGCTTTTACAATAGCCGGCTTTACCGAACTGTATATTTTTATCTGGATAAAGCCATTTGCCTTGTAGCGGTCAACATCTTTTACGGCCTCCTCTTTGGTATCGGCTTTAATAATTCCAAGTCCCATCGGGCCGTTGCCATCAATAATCCCTGCTTTTAATATTTTAGGGCCGATCCCCTGCCCCTTGTCAATAGCGCTTTGCACCGAATTGATAAAGCCGAACTCGTTGCCGCAATCCCGCACGGTTGTAACCCCTGCTGCGAGATAGGCTGGCCCCCAGTCCACCTGTTCAAAGTGAGCATGCATATCCCACAAGCCAGGTAAAATGGTCTTCCCTTTTGCATTAATAACCTTTGCACCTGCCGGTATAGTAACCTTACCCGCTGCGCCAACCTGTTGTATAATACCGTCCCGGATAACGATCACCGCATCAGGAATGGTCGTCGCATGAACCACATCTATCAAATTTCCCCCGGTTATGGCAATCAATTTATCTTTAGCTCCCGCATCAGGCATCGACTTTTTAAAAAGTTCCATACCATACACGGCAGCTTTATCAATAAACTGCGAAAGCAACGGTTCAAATTCTTCCCGCATCATTTCCAGTTTGTCGGCCTCGGCATCATTGGTGATCAGGCATATCAACTGTCCTTCATCGTCGGTCCATAGTATTTCATTGCCCCAGATCAATCCGCCAATGGTAAACCGGTTGCAACGCAATATTTTCCCCTTAAAGCTAAATTCATCCTTTCCGCTCTGCTGTATTTGCACTGAGCCGAATGGCAGGGTATTAATAGTTGAGGGACGGCCATGGTTTTTCCAGTATTTTATTAATAGCTGCTGCACCGTACCGGGTGCATAACTGGCAACCGGGTAAACAAGCGTTGTAAGTTGCTGGGTATAGGATGAATCATTGACCGAAATGCGCGCCAGTGTTCCGGAAATACGTATTGTATCATTAATTGTTGACGAGCGTGATGTTTTACCCTTTATATCGAGTTCAAGCGGCTCGTCAGCATTGGTAATTTTCATCCTGGCATTAAGCTGGACAGGTGATCCGCGATCAACAAATTTAAAATTGATGGCGTAAGTTACTTCTTTACCATTTTTTGTCAAGCTGTAGGTTTCTTTGCCTATATGCTGCTCAAACTTATGCAGCAAAAAGGTGACGCTATCCGGTGTGGTTTGCGCAAATGCGCCAAGTGTAAAAAGTAAAACAATACCGGTAAGTATTCTTTTTTTCATATCTAAGTCGATTGCTTTCCTATTGCATCTAAGTTAAGATTTTTCCGTTTTGATGACAGAAAAACTATTTCTAAAAGCGGTCTTTCATTCCGGTCAGGCCCCAGATTCCGCCGCTATGTACCGCAAGGATTCGGTCGCCCTTTTTGAAATAGCCCTTCGCTGCAAGGTCATAAAGCCCATAAAGCATTTTCCCGGTGTAAACGGGCTCAATAAGAACTCCTGTTCCCGCCACAAAATCCTTGATAAAGTTTATTAAATCAGCATTTGTTTTACCATACCCACCGAAATGATAGCCGGTATGCAAATTGAATTCAGCGGGTCGGATCAGCAGCTTATTGATCTCTTCTCTCATAAATCCGCCATTTTTCAATACCGGCACGGCATTAAACCGGGTTAAAAGCCCCTGACGGGTTATACCGTTGATGATGCCGGCGGCTGTAGTACCGGTACCGCAGGCACAAAAAATATGATCGTATGTTTCCGGCAGTTCATTAACCAGTTCGCTGCAACCCTGCGCACCCTCCGCCGAGGCTCCCCCCTCGTCGATAAAAAAGGCTCCGGCGTCCTCCGCAAAATAATTGCCAAATAATCCCGGTTTATCGCGGTAGCTTTCCCGGTCGGTAAAAATCAGGTTCATGCCGTGCAATCGGCAGAGAAAAAGCATATCGTTATTTACTTCCTCACCCCTAACGAAACCCGTACTTTTGAATCCAAACCTGGCCGCAGCTGCAGCCGTCGCCAGCAAATGATTGGAATAAGCGCCGCCAAAAGTCACCAGGTGTGTTTTATTTTCGGATTGCGCACCCCGGAGCAGATATTTGAGCTTACGCCACTTGTTACCCGATATCAGCGGATGAATCAGATCATCACGCTTTATAAAAACCTTCAGCCCTGAGTCATCAAACAGCTTATTGCTGACAGGATGTACAGGGCTGAAAATTTCGAGGTTGATCTCCATGTGGCAAAGCTAATCAACTGCAGGCAGGAAAACAGCAGGCAGCTAAAAGCCGAAGCCTACACCTGCGTTAACAGATTTATAATTTGCCAGGCTTGCGGAAGCAAATATCTGGATACCAAGATTAAGCTGAAACCCGATATCGGCCCGGAAGCCGCTCAGGCTATTTTGATTGATGGAAACCGGGTTGGTAAAAACAGTGTAGGTATTATTGCCGGTTGTTACCGGGTAATTACCGATGATTCCCAGATCAGTCGAGGCGGTATTATAGCCGACTGCCAAAAATGGGGTGAAAAACAGCAGCTTTTTAGATATTATCGCTTCTGCAAGAAAACTGGAGAAATGTCCGTCGGTATGCTGGTTATTAAAATCTTCGTTCCGGTTAGGGTCGCTTGGGTCATGCACCGTGCCGTTCTCCGGCTTTACATCAAGTGAGGCGCTCAAATTTAAACGGCTGTAGGCAAGCATCACGGACAGGTCGAACGGAATGATTCTTTCGGTTGGACCGGAAAAATATTGCATCAGGTTGTGTTTAATGCCAAAACCTAACATCGAAACTGACCCTGCATCACCAATCGAAACTTTAGGAATAAGGCGCAGGGTTACATCGGTTTGTTTGATCAAACCTATTGTTAGTTGTAATTGCGGCGAAGGTATAAAAGGCAATTTTCCCGAAGGCAGCCTGAACTGGCTGACGGTTTGCCCGTTGCTTTTAATATCCATCGTCGGTCCGTCAATATCCTGGTTACCGCCGATGGTTTGCGCGATGGTTTGATTTGGATCGGATGGTGTTACATTGCTATTCAATCCTATTTTGGTTACGTCGAATGTTTTATCAGAAACAGGTGTAAAAGCAGCTGTAGCAGTTACACGCAGATCAAAGTGCAGCAGGCCTTTAGGTTTAGCGGTATTGGTCCATCCGCTGTTCATGCCTACGCCAAACCCTTTAAAAAGAGGGGCGCCATAGGCTTCGATCAAACGGGTGGCATTGGCAGGCGATGACTTAATCAGATCAGAAAAGCCATCCTGAGCATTGGCCGTCAGTACTACAGTAGTTAAAAAAAGCGTGGAAAACAGTAGGTAAATTTTCTTCATAAGGACTATTGGTTTGTTTATGAATGATAAAATTATAACAATTTTGTAATTAATCAATGTCTGAAAAACGTTTACTTTTGCCGCAATGATCGAAGAAAACGGTTTAGCTGAACAGGAAGAACAGGATCTTTATGAACATCTGCGTATAGTTGTTGATAAGGGACAGTCCTTGCTGCGCCTTGATAAGTTTTTAATGCACCGTGTTGAAAACGCATCGCGTAACCGTATTCAAAATGCGATTGAGCTGGGTAATGTGCTGGTAAATTCTGCGGTGGTCAAGTCAAGTTATAAAGTGAAACCGCTTGATGTTATTTCGGTAGTGTTACCGCATCCGCCGCGTGATACCGAGGTCTATCCTGAAAATATCCCCCTCGATATCATCTACGAGGACGATGATGTGCTGGTGGTCAACAAACCAGCCGGATTGGTCGTACATCCGGGTTATAACAATTATACCGGCACCCTGGTCAACGGGCTGGTTTATCATTTTCAGCAGTTGCCCACCCTTCCGGGTAACGACGGGCGACCGGGACTTGTCCACCGCATCGACAAGGACACATCCGGTTTATTGCTGATCAGTAAAAATGAGCGCTCCATGACGTGGCTTGCCCGTCAGTTTTTTGAGCACACCATTGCCCGTAAATATATTGCGCTGGTCTGGGGTGATCTGCCGGAAGACGGAACCGTTCAAGGCTATATCGGGCGGAGCGTTGCCGACAGACGGGTGATGTCGGTTTATGATGATCCTGAAAAGGGAAAATGGTCGGTAACGCATTATCGTGTGCTGGAAAGAATGAACTATGTCACACTGATCGAATGCCAGTTGGAAACCGGACGCACGCACCAGATTCGTGCGCACATGAAGCACATCGGTCATCCGCTTTTTAATGACGCAACCTACGGCGGCGACAGGATATTAAAGGGTACAGTTTTCAACAAATACAAACAATTTGTAGAAAATTGCTTTGAATTATTGCCAAGACAGGCCTTACATGCCCAGTCATTGGGTTTTTTGCACCCAACATTAAAAAAGCATTTGTACTTTGAAGCGCCGGTTCCTGCCGACTTCAGTTCGGCCCTGGAAAAATGGCGGCGCTACACCGGCGATGCCTGAAACGGTGGGAGATACATTGTGCCACGCAAACAAATCAGGCTTTTCAACAGTAAAACGAATTAATCTTTCAATCCCGATACATGACGCCCGTTTTTATCAATTTTAATGGCGAAATCCTTCCGGCTGATACCAAACTGGTTTCAATTAATAACCGGGCGCTTCGGTATGGCGACGGGTTGTTCGAAAGCATGCGGCTGATGAAGGGGCAGCTCAAATTCGCCGACCTGCACGCTGAACGGCTGCAAAAAGGGATGAAAGCATTGAAGATTGACGGGTATTCGCAGATGGATGCCTGGTTTCTGAAAGAGAAGGTTACCGATCTTGCGCGCCGGAACAAAATAAAAAACGGCAGGATCAGGCTGACGGTATATCGCGAAGCTGGCGGATTATACACCCCCACGCAGAACCGGATGGTCTGGTGTCTTGAATTACAGCCCCTGGATGAGCCACGTTACTTTCTGAATGAGAAGGGGCTGCTGATGGACATTTATGAGGAGTTGCCCAAGCCGACAAACTATCTTTCAAATATCAAAACCTGCAACGCGCTGATCTATGTCATGGCAGGTATTTACAAGACTCAAAATAAGCTTGACGAGGTTTTTCTGCTCAATCAGAACGGAAACCTTTGCGAGGCGGGAAGCAGCAATATATTTATCTGGTACCAAAAGCATCTGTACACACCCGCGCTAAGCGAAGGCTGCGTAGAGGGCGTAATGAGGCAGGTGATCATCAACATTGCAAAGGCAAGCAATATTCCTGTCACCGAGGCACAGATAAGCCCGGATATATTATACGAAGCCGATGAGGTTTTCCTGACAAATGCCAGCCGTGGTATTCAAAGCGTGATAGGTTTTGGTGTCAGACGGTATTTTAACGGACTTAGCAAAATACTAACCGAAGAACTGAACAAACTACAATAGCTGGTTACTTTATTTAACTTATTTGTTTCCCAATTTTAATCTGATAATATCTTCTGCATTTGCGCAAAGCAGATCAGCGAGTTCAATTTCCAGTATTTCAGCTATCTCTACCAGCCGGTTTAATGTAATGTTGCTGTAGCCAAGCTCAATTTTACTGTAAGCGTTTTGCGAGATCTTCAGTTTTGCCGCCAGATAGTCCTGCGTGTAATTTCTGTATTCCCTTATTTTGCGGATGTTCGAGACGATTGCTTTTGTCTTTAAATCGCTTATTGACGTCATAAAATATACTTATAAAGTCATATAAACGAAGTAGGAAGTCGCTCGGTTTTTTTAGATGATTATTTTTAATGCTGTAGTAAAAAAACACGCCGCTGGGTTAAATATATTTCCGGATTGGCGCTTCCTCCCATTTATAAGCCATTAGCCCTTGCCGTGAGTTCGGCAATATCCAATACTTCTATTCGTTGTTCGTTATTGGTGTTCTTCACCCCGTCGTTCAGCATCGTCATACAAAACGGACAAGCTGCAGCCACTACCTGCGCCTTGCTTTCCAATATATCTGTCATCCGTTCAATATTGACGTCCCTTGTACCCTTTTCCGGCTCTTTAAACATTTGTGCCCCCCCTGCGCCGCAGCACAGGCCGTTGCTTTTGCAGCGTTTCAACTCAACCAGATCCGCATCAAGAATTTCGAGCAGCTTTCGCGGGGCCTCATAAACATTGTTGCCCCTGCCAAGATAACAGGGGTCATGGTAGGTAATCCGCTTCCCCTTAAAATGCTCTCCGTTTTCAGCCTTTAGCTTGCCCTCATCAATCAGTTGTTGTATTAGCTGCGAATGGTGTATAACCTCGTAACTTCCACCCAGACCCGGATATTCATTTTTTATGGTATTGAAACAATGCGGGCAACCAGTAACTATCTTCTTTACTTCATAAGTCTCAAGCACCTGTATATTTGCCATTGCCTGCATCTGAAACAAAAATTCATTACCAGCTCTTTTGGCAGGGTCTCCCGTGCAGCTTTCCTCTGTACCCAGCACGGCAAAGCTTATCCCCACATGATGCAGTATCTTGCAGATGTCGCGTGTTATCCGGCGGGCGCGTTCATCATAACTTCCTGCACACCCCACCCAGAACAAAATCTCCGGCTTTTTACCCTCGGCCATCATCCCGGCCATGGTGGGAATAACCATTTCGGATTTCATGTTTTCCATATTTGGATATATTTAGATCACTACCAACGACATTTAACATCGCGTCGGCCCGTCTTTTTATTTAAGTTTTAGTGTCTCCAGTCTAATCTGTCAGATGCACTGTATTTCCACGGAGCGCCATTATTTTCTACGTTGCCAAACATCGCATTCAGGCTTGCCGGGGCCTGCGATTCTTCCATCACAATATAGCGGCGCATTTCCATAATGATCTCCAGCGGATTGATGTTAACCGGACAGGCCTCCACGCAGGCGTTGCAGGTGGTACAGGCCCAAAGCTCTTCGCGGGTGATATAGTCATCCAGCAGTGTTTTCTCGTCGGTATGATCTTTCCCGTGCTTATCTATATTATTTCCCACTTCGGTGATCCGGTCACGGGTATCCATCATGATCTTCCGGGGAGAAAGCGCTTTTCCGGTAATATTCGCCGGGCACACGGAGGTACACCTTCCGCATTCTGTACAGGTATAAGCCTCCATCAGATTTTTCCAGGTCAGGTCAGTTACATCCTTAGCCCCAAAACGCTGCGGTTCGCCGGAACTATCCGGGACAAAAGAAGGATCGAGCATTGCCTTTACTTCCCCGGTTACCGAAGCCATATTGCTGAAGGCCCCCTTCGGACGCAAATTTGAATAATAGGTATTCGGAAACGCCAGAAGAATGTGAAAATGTTTGGAATAAGGCAGGTAATTCAGAAATGCCAGGATACCGATGATGTGGAACCACCAGCAGACACGCTCCGTTATTTCAAGCGTCCCCGGATTGTCAGGCAACAGCGGACTAAAAAAGTTACTGACCGGAAAAGCACCCGCTTTCACATAATGACCAAAGTTCAGTACCTGCAGCTTATGATCGGCGGCGTTCATTGTTAAAAAGGCGGTCATCAGCAATATTTCGATGATGAGAATATAGTTGGCGTCCGATTTAGGCCACTGCGTCATTTCCCTGCCGCTGAACCTTTTTAAGTGAATAATATTCCGGCGGCATAAAAAAACAACACAGGCCAGTAACACCAACATCGCCAAAACCTCGAACCCACCGATAAGGAAGTTATAAAATCCGCCCAGCGGACCGGCAAAAATACGATGTGTACCAAACATGCCGTCGATCATGATCTCCAGCACCTCCAGATTGATGATGATAAATCCTGCATAAATAAAAAAATGCATGACCGCGGCCAGCGGACGCTTTGCCATTTTGGTCTGCCCAAAGGCGACCAGCGCCATCGTCTTCCAGCGTTGCGCAGGATTGTCCGATCTGTCTGCGGACCGACCAAGCAATATATTGCGCCGTATTTTACCCGCATTCCTGCTAAACAGGTAAACAGCGGCGATAAGGATAATTATAAAGAGTATCTGTGCAATCATTATGCATGCATAGTATTTTTTTCAAAGTTATGTTTATTGTCGAAAAGACAAAACGAAAATAATTCAACGCAAAAGAAAGCGAAAGTTATTTAAATAACACCGTGTGATATTTGTTTGCGACGAGCACAAATTGATCTTTCAGTCAATCAGCCCGTTACAGGTTTTTTCAAAAAAAAATATCATAAAATAAAAAAAACACTACATTTGCAATCCCAAAACGGATGGTGCCATAGCTCAGTTGGTAGAGCAAAGGACTGAAAATCCTTGTGTCGCTGGTTCGATTCCAGCTGGCACCACATTTTTAACACTGTGTTATGATAGTGTGAAAAAATTTAGATTGTTTATTAAAGCCCTTGGATTAATTCCCGATGGCCTTTTGCTGATTAAGAGCGGTACCCGCTCACCTTTTTGTTTCGTCAATATAGCCAGGTTCTTTTGTCCACCAGTCATGATTATTTTTTGAATATCTTATAAATTCGATGGTATTTTCATAATATATCGAATATTCTTCATCTGTATTAAGCTCATTAATGGCATGTTCAAGAGAACCTGACCGTTTTATGCGCCAATGTCTCGGAAAATCGATTGCTAATGGGATAACTTTATCTTTTCCATTTTCTTTTAGATGACTATCATATTTTAAAATAGCATCCGCTTTAAATCCTCCACAATAAGGATGTTTTGCAAAATCTTTGCTTAATGTGATCCCAATCCATTTTTGAACGCTTTCTGCCCTTGCGGCGGAGATTATCGGTTGCCCTAAATAAACTGCGATCTCTTTATCTATTTTTACTTCACCTACACCAACGGCACCCCTCAATGGTAACCCGATCTCTATTGACCTACATAAAAGCTCTTTCATGCAATCCAATAATACTTCCATACGAAAAGTATCATACTTACACCAAAAAATTATGGTATCACTGAAATAAGTAGATTGAATATTCGGGGAGCAAACCACCGGCACTCCACCAGCCCCTTGTAAAATAGCAACTTGAACATTTTGCTCATCAACTACAGCCAAAAGTTCTTTATATCTTGTTTCAATACCCTCAAGCCCTAGCTTATTAAATAGGTTTTCAAAACCTAAAACGTCCAGCAAACAAATTAGAGTATCGTCGTCTTTTTGCACCGTTAGTTTCTGTCTTTGTGAGATAGTACTGTTTTGAGTTCGTAGATATTACTTTCCCATTTATCCTCATGGGAAAAATCAAGGTATTTTAAACGCCTTATTATGTTGTCAATTGGTTCAGGGAACTTTTGCTCCTTTGATATTACAATAGGAATTATATTACTGCCATTTTCGAAACCAATAAATTGAGATACTTCAAAGTTCACCCAATTAGATTTAACTGAGTTTTCCGAAATAATTAACAGAAGATAATCGCTTTTCTTTAAATTTTTCGAAAGTGACTTTTGTATATCATCGCCTACTAAAATTTCCTTTTCATCAATCCAGAACTTCAGCGCAGTATCTTTCGAAAGTTCATTTTCCAATTTCCTAACAAATGGTTTGTCAATGCTTGAATGGCTGATAAAAATCGTTGATGCTGGCAGTTTACCTATTATTGTTTGTTTTAGTTTCTCATCAACCTTATCGGACGGGATAATATTTTTGGTTAAGAATATCTGAGTTAGATTATTTACGAGAAGTTTTGTGTCATTTACATTAACACTCGCATCTATCGCATCTCGTAATTTCTTAGGGAAATTCTTGAAAGAATGGCATTCAAATCCTGCGAAGAATACTGGTTCAAAAGTTTCGTGCTTAATTTTGTTAAGTTTAAAAAAAACCAAAGTCGGATCGGTCCTTATGGGAATACCTAAAGAATTAAATTCACTCCGCATATATCTCCAATGCTCATCAGGAATAATTTTATCATCATAAATTAACGGGGTAAAAATGTGGAAGTTAAAACCGCTGAATGACGATATTTGGTTTTTATTCTTTTGAAAATAATTAACAAATTCATTATCCATCGAAGAAAAAAAAGCCATCATGAACTTTGATTCCTCTGGTTTAAGTCGATTTTCATTAATAAACTTTACCACACTATCAATCCATTCCTCTGTAGGTAAAATATGCCACATAAATTGCGTTGGTTATAATCTCAAAAACAATGCAGAATTACATTGGATAAAAAGTTCCTGATTATAACAAAGATAGCATAACAATTGAACCAAAAAATTTATAAGTCTAAATTTGCTATCAGGCGCAAATCAGACAGGAAATGGTTGGATATTTGTGTAGTAGCCACCACAAAAAAGACCACGTGGTCAATATTTTCGAAAAAAGTTTTATAAAGCCCTCAGAATTTCTGCGGGCTTTTTTATTTGGGGATCTACACGTTTTAATTGGACGGCCCATAAAACGATGTCCCGCCGGCATGTTTTTTTAGTTCTAATATTTCTGTGTGTACAGTTTTATTTTTTTCTGCCAATTTAAGGTACTTGTTCAATAGTTTTTTTTGGATGGGCGTACCAATTTTCAATACCATATCAATATGCCTGCGAAATGCTTTTACAAATAAGCTATCGTTACCAAAATCACCAAAACAATCTATTTTCTCAGCTGTAAGGTCGGTCGCACCGCTCTTATATTTTGGTATATCCAACTTATACTGATGGGCCTTTTTGTCATAAATATACGATATAGCGTCTTGTCCGCTAATCAAAGGAATTTCTTCATGTGAGTCCCAAGAGAAGTCTGTCGGATAAATACTTCCTGGAAAAAAATTATAGCTGTAATTTACGTCTAATTCATCTTTTATATCTCCCATAAATTCAAAATCAGAATTTATAGACTGATTGAGATATAAACCCCATCCATAAATGTGAGCGTCATTAATTATTTTCAGGCATTTGTAAACCTTGTTGTTTTCCAATTTGTAAAAACTATAACCATCTATATATACACCGGAGCCATGGTCATAAACCCTTCTCAGATAAAACGTTTTGTTGGATGAATAATTACCGGCAATAGTGAGTGTAGGTGAGTTATAAAAAGTGTCAATTTCTTCTTTATAAATCAAATACCACGCTTTATCAATTTGCTTAAAAACACATAAGTTAGGTGTATAAACATCCCATCCCTGTAAACAAATTAACTCACTATTTTGATCGCCATCCAGGTCGGCAAGAATACTGTTAAAGATCAATCCATAATTGGGATCAACATGCTCTGTTTTTAAATGTGCTATCGTATCGGGCTTTATATATCGGGAAAATTCGACAAATAAAGTGGTGTCCACTTTCTGATAGTTGAATTTTAATGCCTTATTAATCCATTCGTCTGGAATTTTCCTCCAATTCTTTTGAATGGTGGGATAAGCTTCATCATTACTTTTTTTGCTGTTCCGTTGACATGATGAAGAAAAAAATATTACAAAAAGAATAAGGCAGGTAATTTTACTCATAGTTTGAAACGAAGATAAATTTACAGTAATCCAAATTCATATATCAAATATTTTGACACTAAAATCTTTCTGGTCTATTTTGAACCGTTTTCAATTTAAGTCTAAATCTGCCAATCTCTTCAGATCAATGAAGAAATAATTGACATCGCCCGTAAAGCAACAAAAGGAAAAATTCTGTTGTTAAGTACTTTGGAGTCCAAGGTTTATCAAATGGACAAGCTAAAACATGCTGGGTCATTCTGTCAACATATTCTGCGTTTCAGTAAGGTATCCATCACTTCGTACCCAGGTTCAATTTCAGCGTTCGGTATTTCTGTCAGTAGGCTGATTTAGTCAGCGATATGGGTTTGGGTGATCAGGAGTATGAAATAGCTGCTTAAAATTAACAATTCATTGCAATTCAGGATATCTTTAAAACAAATATTTCCGAATTAAATAACGCTATGCAGCCTGATTAAAACTACTATTCCGCAGCCAGCAGTTTATCGAGATTATCCAGACTCATCATTGTGCCTTCCCTGAAGCCCATCTCAACAAACATCTTTATAGTCGCTTCATCCTCAAAGGTGATGACCGTATCCACCTTCGATCTATCTTCGTTAATGGACGAGAATTGATTTACCCGGTACGATTTCGGCCCGTCGGGGAGAGGATTACCTTCGCCGTCACAAAACCTGCCCATTGTTGAAAAAGTGCGCCCCTCTTCTATCGCTGTAAATTCAGCATACACCCAGTGCTTCTGGCCCTCAGTGCCTATCATGGCATACAACCACGTCCCACCCACTGTAAAGTCCCACGTCCGGGTCTCGGCCTTCCAGGGTTTTGGCGCTATCCACCTTTTGATCAGATCAGGTTCTGTCCACGCCCGCCATACCGCTTCAACCGGTGCGTTGAATTCGCGGCTGATATAAATCTTCTTGGCAGCAACATCCGCGTCGAACACAAAATTGTTGATCATGATTTTGATTTCAAAAACGTTTATCAGGTTATCTCACTGTTTAAAACTTTCCTCTCGCATTTGCGGGAGCGGCACGGCAGGCGTTCACTCCTTTTCGTTTTCTCCTCTCCTTACCTCAGCAAATCATTGGTTAAATATAACCGCAACCGTTAAGTTGCGCAAATTTTATGCTAAAAATATTTAAGATTGATGATGCTTGCAACTCCCCAAGCCGCAGTTCTAACCCCTGGTACGTCAGCCCCGATATTCAAATTGGCAGACTGAGGCGGGTTGAATTTGTCACCAAATCACTGCACCACCACCAAAAATTCGGAAAAAACATTTCATAGCCTTATCTTTAAACAGCGCTAATTGTCTGGAGAAATAAATGACTTCCTTCCGATTCATTCCTGTGACGCCTCATCTTTTGCTGAGTCCGTACATTGCGAAAATGTATGTATTTGAAAGCAGCGGCCGCCTCCCTGACCTGGATAGAAAGCTGATCGTTCCCAACGCGAATTTCAAATTGACCCTTACCTATCGTAACGGAATTGCGGCGAGTATTCAGGGCAGCACCTTTGTACAGAGCGAAAACAAGCTCAGTTTAACCGGACTGATCGACTCTCCGGTGATGCTTAATCCGCAGGATGACACACAAACAGGTACTATCATCGCTGAATTAAATCCGCTTGGGGCATATCGTCTTTTTCGTTTGTCATACACCGGAATTAAAAATCAGATTGTGGAGCTTTCCGACCTGTTGGGTAACCGCGCGTCGGAACTGGAATCCCGGCTTGCGGAAACAGACTCTGTAACCCTTAAACTACAGCTGCTGCAGAATTTCCTGATAAAATGGCTGGAAGTTACCGATGCCGATCCGATCTATGATTATTGTATCAACCGCATATCCGGCGCAAATGGCCTGATCAGCGTGGCGCAGCTCGAAAAAGAAACCGGTTACAGTTCCCGGTGGCTTCACAACAAATTCTCTGAACATTTGGGTACGGGCCCTAAAAATCTGTCCGAAATTGTCCGCTTCAAACAATTCTATCAGGCATATTCAACCGGCCTTAAAGTGCAGAACCTGAAAGATCATATCTACCCTTACTACCATGATCAGTCGCATTTCATCCGTGCATTTAAACGGTTTACCGGAACCACGCCCACCGAGCTTCAGAACAGCATGAACGAACTCGCCACCAAACATTACACCAGCTGAATTCCGATTTATACAATACTTTATCATCCCCGCAGCCGATTTTTGACTGAAAAAAACACCAATATTTAATCAGCAAAAAATGGAAAAGAACGATTTCAAATGCAGCATTACGGCGAACGTCAGCGCTGAAGAGACAATTAAAAAGATCAGCAATGTGCCTGAATGGTGGGGAGTTGCCTTTACCGGCAGCGCCGAAAAAAAAGGCGATCAGTTTATCATAAAAATGGGTGGCGACTCCTTTTTTAATTTTACGGTAACCGAATTAATCCCCGGCAAAAAGGTGGTTTGGTTAGTGACAGATTGCAATATGCCCTGGTATTCCGATAAGAAGGAATGGGCAGGCACTAAATTGATTTTTGAAATCGCAGAAGAAAATGGCGAACTGACACTGACTTTTACACATGAAGGCCTTACCCCAGACGTTGAATGTTACAAGGATTGCGAACCCGGTTGGACGCATTGGATCAGAACAAGCCTGTTATCTTACTTAACCACCGGAAAAGGAAAATTGAAAACCAGGAAAAATGTGAGCTACAGTACCGGCATAACGGTGCCATTTTCTGCCGGAATTGTTTTCCGGTGCATCAACGATATTTCCAAATGGTGGCCCGAAGATTTTGAGGGCGAAAGCGCCGGGTTGAACGACGAATTCACATTCCGTTCTGGCGAAATGCACTTTTCAAAACAGCAGATTATCGAATTTGTTCCGGACGTTAAAGTGGTTTGGCTTACTACTGACAGTCTGCGTAAAACAGACAACTTTGTCTGGACCGGTGCTAAATACATTTTTGAATTGACGCCCACTGACGACGCCACCAAAATAAACTTCACTTATGAAGGTCCTGTGCTGGAAAATGAATATGACCGGCTTCAGGAACTTTGCGATATGGTCATCAGAGAAAAGTTATACAACTTTATTACCACCGGCAAAACCGTTTGATTGTTCTTTAAATTAAAGAAAATGGCAAAGGTAATTTTCGGGAATCATTCGTCGGTCATCGTGCCGGAAACTGAGCGGGATAATATCCTTGAATTTTATATCGATGTCCTTGGGGGAAAGATCACAAGATCAGAGCCGGAAAGGGATTTTGTTCGTCTAGGTGACGATTTTTATATCGCGTTTCTGTATGGAAACGTACCTGACGCGAGTGAGTTTTTACGAACCGCCCGGTCGGTCTGGCTGGAAATCAAAACAGATAATATTGAGGAAATGAAGGAAAAAATTCTCGGTTGTGGCCTTGTGAGAAAACTTGAGATACCTGACCCTCACCTCTATTTTCAGGCGCCCGGAGGGCAATGCCTGCGCCTGGCAGGAATTGATGAAGTCATGTCGTTTTATGAAGGCCATGGAACAGGCCCTGACGTAGCCCGGGTAAAAGAAGCGCTTAAATCAAGTAAGAAATGAAAAACATGAATTACAATATCAGTATCCAAGTCGGGGCCAGCCCGTCAGAGGTCTTCCGTCATATTACAGATGTGCCAAAGTGGTGGGGTGGCGAAGACTTTGCAGGCAGCAGTACACAGATAAACGACGAATTTACGATCATTCATGCAGATACTCATTACTCGAAGCACAGGGTGATCGAATTAATACCGGATAAAAGACTTGTCTGGCTGGTGACGGAAAGCAAACTTAGCTGGCTTCAAAATCAGCAGGAATGGACAAATACGAAAATGATCTTTGAAATAAATCCCAACGATAAAAATACGGAAGTTCTTTTTACCCACGAGGGCCTCGTACCTGAAAAAGAGTGTTATGAAAGATGTACGCAGGGCTGGCATATGGTTATATCCGAACGCTTGTTTAATTGTATCAACACCAACAATAATGCGTTATGAGTTTTTCGAAGCACACGGTGTTACTTTTATTATATTTACTTATCAGATCTTTATCGTTAAAAATAGCTGATAAACACCAATGGCAAATGAACCCTTTAAAATAACCGTACACATGGTTTCCAGCCTCGACGGTTATGTCGCCAAAAAGGATAACAGCATTTCGTGGTTTGAAACCGCGGACAGTTACGGGAATGGAGTACATATTACAGATGAGGATGCGAAGAAATTTCTGGACGACATAGACTGTTATATCATGGGTTCGGGAACTTATGAACATGCGCTCGAACTCTCCAGGTCTTACGGATGGGCGTACGGTGATAAGCCAACCATTGTCATAACGAACAGGAAGCTACGGATCGAAAGGCAAAATGTAGAAACTTACTCCGGCGACCTGAACCAACTGGTAAATGAGCGTTTGAAACCAAACTATCAGAACGTATGGCTCGCTGGCGGAGCTAAACTTGCCAAAAGCTTCATTAATTTAAATCTCGCTGACGAGATCAGACAATCGATACTGCCGGTAATTCTGGGCGACGGCATCCTCTTTTACGATCAAATTGACAAAGGACTTGCATTGCACCTGAAAAACGTGACAGCGTACAAAAACGGGATGGTAGAGCTTCATTATGAAATAAAGAAATAGTTTGATAGACGCAACCCGCAAAGAAAACAATACGCAAAACGAAAAAGACCTCTCACAAAAAGAATAAAATAATTACCCGGTTTATTCGCCGTTCCATTTTTTTTATTTACATTTATTTTGCTCATTGCCAGCGGATACATATAATAAATACGGCATATCTTACAATTATAAGCCATCTTTCCTGCCGTTTTAGTCTTTTTGAATTTTGAAGCACTGCTGTTCGCAGACAATTAAGCATTTTAAAGTAGCCTGATAAACGGAACTATTGAATTTATAATAACAATAAGCGGTTATGCACCACCTTATTGTGTTGGTTGTTTACAAAAGATCATTTAAATAATTTAGTTATGAGCAAGGTTAGCGAAATAAAATGTCCCGTTTGCGGGGAATGGTGTGATTGGACTGGAAAGATCGATGCAAAATGCCCGCATTGCAGCGAATATCTCGACTATGGACGCTTCAAGTATGCAGAAGAGAAAAGAATAACAACGGAGCTGAACCGGAAAAACAGCTACCTGATCATCAAAGAGAACGAAGACCCGATCGTACAAATGTTTAAGGAATTTGTCAACTGGCTGCGGTGGACTACCTTTTATGGCATATCGGTTATTTATGTTTTTATTGCTGTTATGCTCGTATTGTACGGGTTAGTGATGCTTTAAAAACCTACTTAAACTACCATCACTACATTTTGCTTACAGTTAGTTCTACAAAAAAGATTTTTTTGTAGAACTACGGCTTGTTTTAAATGGAGTCTGTTATATTATATAATAACTCATTTAATTTTCCGCCAAATTTCATATCCTTGGACTTTTCCGCTGTTTTTCCAGTCAGAACTAATGACATTTGAATAATTCACGTAAACCATATTAACATCATTTTGATCTTTTTGAATCTCATAAGTTCCGAGATCAGGATGGGCATCATTCGTTTTATATTGATACGTTCCTTTTCCGGCATCGGGATTTTCCTTGTTCATGTTGATAACAATACCGACAGTACCTTTCTCATAGCGAACAGTTCCTTTGTATTCACCTTCTCCGCAATACTCTAATTCGATATTGTTGTTGTATCCGCCTTCTTCGTAACGATGTGTTATATCATCATACTGTTGGGTTATTGAATTCCAATTTGTAATTTTTAGTCTTTTATATTTTCCTGCCAAACCTGATAAAGTGTTGATTCATGTACTAAATTTATAATTTCAATTAATAAAACCACCAATAATGAGCTAAACAGTCCTACTAATATGTTTTTTATTTCTTCTGATAAACTAATACGATTCTGAAACAGTATTATAACAAAAAACACAGCGGCCGCGGCTAAACCGACCAATATTTTACGAGATATTTTATTAAAATGAAGGTGCATGTATTAAAGCTTGTAGTTATAAAATTGAACTAATTTAATTACAATTCAAATTCTCCCCCAAATATCAACTCGTTACCGAGATCTTTGAATCATATTTATAACGACATGTCATTTGCCGCTGAATCTATTTGGAAATGAACATCCGCAACCGTTTTGATATTATTTTTTATCTTGGGGAACTATAATACTTAACATGCCTTTTCAACTTTCAAAACAAAGCCCGCTACGCAAAACACATCGGGCCTCCCAGGCTATTTTCCTTTTAGTAATACTACTAACGATATCCGGGGGCTTAGGCCCTAACCTGCTGTCAGCCAAACCTGTAAAAAAATCAGAAAATGGCAACCCCGAAGTACGTTCATTAATTGAGCGCATCTTGCCCGGAAAATCGTCCTCGTTTATACTGGAAACTATTCCCGTTCAAACCAGCAGGGACAGTTTCTACGTGGATAACAGCAACGATAAGATATGGATAAAAGCGACCAGCCCGATAGCTATGGCCAAAGGCTTTAATTATTATCTGAAAAATTTCTGCCACATTTCCGTAAGCTGGTATGCAAACGATGCCATAGCCGTACCAGATCGGTTACCCCGCGTAACTGCGCCGGGTAGCGAAGCCTGCCGTTTTGACAAACGCTTTTTCCTGAACTATTGCACCTTCGGTTATACCATGCTGTGGTGGAAATGGAATGACTGGGAGCGGCTGATAGACTGGATGGCGCTTAACGGCATCAATATGCCGCTGGCCATAACCGGGCAGGAGTACATCTGGCAAAAGGTTTGGAACCAGTTCGGAATGACCGATGCACAAAGCCGCGCCTTTTTTACCGGGCCATCTCATTTGCCCTGGCAGCGAATGGGAAACCTTGACCGCTGGTTAGGGCCGTTGCCGCAGAGCTTCATCGACAATCAGTTTGCGTTACAAAAACAAATTTTAAAACGCGAAAGAAGTTTCGGCATGACCCCTATCCTGCCTGCATTTGCAGGCCACGTACCCAAGGACCTGAAAAAGAAGTTTCCTGACATGAAGGTTACTGATTTGGGTTCTTATGACACCGGCGAGGAAAATGATGCATTCTTTCTTGATCCGATGGACCCGCTGTTTGTAAAGATCCAGAAAGCATATCTGGCCGAACAGCAAAAACTATTGGGGACTGACCATTACTATGGAGCGGACCCATTTAACGAAATGAACCCGCCAAGCTGGCAACCCGAATATCTTGCCAGCGTCGCCAAAACGATTTATAGTGGTATGAAAGCCGTCGATCCTTCCGCTACCTGGGTACAAATGGGATGGACATTTTATTATGACCGCAAGCACTGGACAAACCCGCGGTTAGAGGCCATGATAAAGGCCGTGCCCGCCAATAAAATGATGCTGCTCGACTATTTTAACGAGCAAACCGAAGTTTGGCGGATGACGGATGGCTTTTTTAATGCGCCGTACATCTGGTGCTATCTGGGCAATTTCGGCGGCAATACACAACTTGCCGCGCCCATACTAAAGGTTGCGAAATTATTACCCGCTGCCGAAAACGATCCTAATAAAAGGCAAATGGTAGGCATTGGTTCAACGCTCGAAGGTTTTGGTGTAAACGATTTTATGTTTGAATGGCTTTTTGACTACGCCTGGAACGCGAAGGCAGCAAATACCAATGAATGGATCAAAGAATATGCCGACAGCCGGGCGGGCAACCATGACCCTGTTGCGGAGGCCGCCTGGACCAAACTGTTACCACTGGTTTATAATAACCAGGTATCGGGTGTTGGATTGGGAAATATCATTCAATCTAAACCGATGCTCAAGGGGCACGGTGATTACACCTGGCTGAGTAAATATGATTATGCCGCCTTAGCCAATATTTTGCCAGTCATGTTTTTAGCAGATTCGGTTTCGCTATCCTCTCCGCATTACCAACGGGATTTGGTAATGGTTGAAAAGCAGGTTCTTGTAAACCTTGCTGTGTCGCTCCGCGATTCTGTCAGCAAAGCCTATTACGCCAAAAACCTGCCCGATTTTGATAAGTTTACGGGACTATTCACTTCATTGTGCGATGATGTAGATGCCCTCACAGGCACCCAGCACGAACTTTTGCTCGGCAACTGGCTGGATCAGGCCCGTGATTTCGGCAATACATCAGCCGAGAAGAACTATTACGAAAAAAGTGCGCGTGTATTGATCACCACCTGGGGCGGAGAAGATAATGTTAATTCCGATTACGCCTCCAAGGACTGGTCGGGCCTTATCGGGCATTATTACAAAAAAAGATGGCAGTTATTTTTTAATGATCTGCGCAAAACCATCGATGCCGGGGCGGAGCCCGACATGAAAGCATTCAACAAGCTGCGCGCCAGATTTGATTGGGAGTGGACAGACAAAAACCAGGATGAACAAAAATTCACGTCAGAACCAACCGGAAACACCTTGGAAATATGCCTGAAACTCTACAAAAAATGGGCGCTATACCTGTAAAAATGGGACCAAGTCAAAAGGAAGGCTCTCATGGTAATTTTAAAAAACACAATATCACCGATAGTGTTACTAAAATTTGATGTAGCGGGGAAATCATGAAATAATAATACAGATTGGGCGAAAAATGCCGCCAACAGAGATTTCCCCCCGATAAATTTTTTGCTGTTAATTCATTAACTTTAGCATCCGGATTTCAACCCCGGAATAATCTACTATGCGTGAAAAATTCAACCGTAACCTTCTGTTCGGCTACGGAGCTTCACTATTGATTCTTTTTGCCGTTGGGCTGCTGGCTCTTCTGTCGCTGACGGGTTTACTGAAAAGCAATCGTTCGGTAGCCCACAGCACTATGGTTATACAAAAACTGGAGCAAACGCTTTCGTATATGAAAGATGCCGAAACAGGCGAACGCGGCTATTTGCTTACCGGTCAGCGTACCTTTCTCGAGCCTTACCGCGGCGCCGTTCAAAAAGCGTTGACACTGACCAGGCAACTTGACAGCCTTACCGCAGATAATCACGTTCAGCAGAAAAACATTGCCGAAATTCGCCAGATCATTACCGAACGTCTGGATATTTTGCAGGAGCAGATAAAGCTGCGCGAGACTGGCCGGTACGTAACAACGGCTGATCTCAGCGAAAGCAAAATTGCCATGGACGCGCTTCGCGACGCTGTTGCAAAGACTGAAATGGACGAACAGCACCTGCTCGATGCCCGTGCAGAACGATTAGATTATTATACCGCGCTTGCCCCTGTACTCATCGTAGTCGGCCTCGCGTTTGCTATTATTATTGCAATTGTTTCCTATTTCCGCGCAGTTCGAGAGGTCAGGGAGAAAGACCGGCTGTACCGTGAGTTGCAGGAACAGGAGGAGGAAACGGCAACACTTAATGAAGAACTGGCTGCCGCCAATGAAGAAGTAACAGCAGCTAATGAGGAGTTAACTGCAAGTAATGAAGAGCTTCTGGAGGCCCGGGGAGCGCTGGCGGACGCAAATGAATCACTGGAGTTGAAAGTAGAAGAAAGAACGCGGGCTCTCGCTGACAGTGAACAGCAAACTCAGGCACTTAATGAAGAACTCACAGCCATCAACGAAGAACTGGCAGCCGCCAATGAGGAATTGCAAACCACCAATGAAGAACTGGCAGAAAACAAACAGCGCCTGCAGCAGTTGGTCAATGAATTGATCCAGGCAGAAGAACGAAGCGCTAAGATGGCCGCCATTGTAGAATCTTCTGACGATGCAATCATCGGTAAAACGCTCCAAGGAGTTATCACCAGCTGGAACCGGGGAGCGGAACATATTTTTGGTTATACCGAAGACGAAATGATAGGAGAATCTATCTTCAAACTGATTCCCCAGGAACGGCATCATGAAGAACCTGAGATCATCGACAGGATCAAAAGCGGAGAACGTATCGAACATCATGAAACCGTTCGGCGTACAGCCGACGGTCGGCTGATCGATGTATCGCTAACTATTTCGCCCATAAAAAACAAAGCGGACCAGATTATTGGAATATCCAAAATAGCCCGTGATATCACCGAGCGAAAAAGGGACGAGCAACGTAAGAACGACTTTATCGGGATGGCCAGCCATGAACTTAAAACGCCCTTAACTTCACTGACCGGGTTTATACAGATCGTTCAACAAAAGCTGCGCGATCATGACGATCCCTTTATAACGGGCGCCTTGGAAAAGGCAGGGCTGCAAACCCGGAAAATGACGGCGCTGATCAACGGTTTTCTCAATGTCTCCCGTCTGGAGTCGGGTAAATTATTAATCGAAAAACACCCGTTTGACCTGAATAACCTCGTGACCGAAATGATTGGAGAAATTACATTTTCGGTCAGCAGTCATACTTTCATTTTCGAGCCGGAAGGCGCAATCAATGTGGTGGCAGACCGTGACAAGGTCGGCGTAGTTATATCAAACCTGCTTTCCAATGCGGTTAAATATTCTCCCGGCGGAAAAATAGTGAATATAGCCACGGTTGTCCACAACGGCGAGGCGCTGCTAAGCATCCGGGACGAGGGCATGGGTATTAATCCAAAAGATATCGACAAACTTTTTGAGCGTTATTACCGCGTTCAGAGCGAACATACCCGGCAAATATCCGGCTTCGGTGTCGGTCTCTATCTTTGTGCCGAGATCATCGAACGTCATGGCGGCAGGATATGGGTGGAAAGCGAAAGAGGTTTGGGTTCGACCTTCCATTTTACCTTGCCGCTTGCTTCTGCATAGCAGATCAGGACGTTGTATATCAAATTCTTAGCGATTGAATTCGCTTCCGGATACTATCTTCTTTCCTTTTTCCCTCTGGATTTCCGGACAATCAGATATATAGCCAGAACGACAAACAGAAAAATTACGATGAATGCAAAGGGGAGTAACATAGGCTTTAATTGTTAGATGTTATTAATTTTACAATTGGACTGAATATTTGTTTGGTTACATGGCTTCCTTTATACCTTTCTTAATAAGCCACCAGTTAACGGGAAAGGCAGTAAAAAAGCCTAATATCATACCGATCTGCATCATTAACCAGAACGCAGGCTCAGATGCTTCGAGTACCCGGTGAAAAATTAGAAAGTTGCTGATGGCCATCCAACCGTACATGCCGATCTGCCAGAAAGTTAATGAAAGGGCATCGGCTTTCAGCGCCGCGCCTATCGCTTCTCCTGCCGAAAGGTCTTTCATCGGCTTGATGGCATAGTATTGGAAGATAATGCCGATAATAAAAGCAGCAACATATTCCGCTGTCCATTCCGTAAGTAGTTTACTTCCGAAAAACACTAAAGGGAACAACATCAGCATATTAGCTGCCAGAAGATCACCGAGCGTACACCCGCCTCCGCAATGCAACGTTCCTGTCAGCACGCTTTCCCAGAAAGGCTTCTTCTCTTTGCTTCTACCGATTGAAAAATAACACCACAACCCGATAGGGCCGCTATAAAGGGCGGTTACCGGCCATACAATGTTCATGATCTTCATGTGCTGCGGATGTCTGAAAAGATCAGCAATGATAATGACGGAACAAATCAGGCAAATGATAATAACAGTTATGGCAATATTGTCGATACTCATACATAATGAATTTAAACAGAACCGCTTTGATTAAATAATTCGACCATCGCAATAGATGGCGTAAATTTGTCCGGCGTCAGCGACGCCAGATGGGTATCCTCTCCAAACTTCTGTCTGATAGCTAAGCGGTAATGATCGGCCAGCAATTTCTCGTTGTCTTTTTTCGTCAGTTCCTTCTCTTCGTCCGGTGTAGCCGGTATTAATCTGATCAGGAAGCTGTTTCCCGAAACCGGTGATATTTGATAATCCATAGCTCAACAAATTTTAATTTACACTGTTAACGAAACATGACGACAGATAAAGAATTCAAAATAGAGGCAATTATAGCAGGCAATGTGCCTACAAGCCTCGACGTAGAACACGTTGACGAAACATTTAACGTGCGATACCAAAATGAACTGATATCCATGATCAACAATGGTGACAATTCATGGAGTGAAGTTTATGGGAATCACCCTCAGGAATTGATCAACCAGCTTGGTCAGGCGATTGAAAACTATTTCAGTCGGCAGTCACCGTGATTCCGGCTGCCCAGGCGACCGCCTTTTCAAATTCGGAAAGCTGAAAAGTTTTAGTTTCTCCGGGATATCCCAAGTCAACAATATTGGCAGCTGTGCTGATGCCCTTTTCGTCGGTAACAATTGCAACCCGGTTCCATTTGGTATAGTGTTTCAGAGCCAGTTTAAAATCGTCCCACCATACGCCTAAGGTTAATTCACTCAGCGGTGTTTTAATAACTACCAGATAGTTGATCTCATCTTCTCTTTTTAATAGATCTTCCACTTCGGGAAAAATATTATCGTATTCATTTTTGGTGACTTCGCCGGTCAATTCAACGCCCACCACATTGTCAGGTAATTGATGAAGTAATTGTATCATAATGTTTGTTTTTGTATATAAAAAACACAAGCGCCGCCCCGTTTTGTTTCTGAAATATGAAAAAAGCAAACCATAGCCGACCGGATAAACAGCAGAAGGACCAGCTTTACCCGGCAATTGAAGATCATGGCGTTATTGGTGATTTGAACACCATCGCACTGGTCGATATAAACGGGACAATAGATTTTATGTGCTTCCCCGACTTTGATTCCCCTTCCGTTTTCGCCTCATTGCTTGACAGGGAAAAAGGCGGCATGTTCTGTATAAGCCCGGCGTCCGGAAATTATAAAACCAAACAACTGTACTTACCAGAAACGAATGTGTTACTTACCCGCTTTCTGTCGGATGACGGTATTGGTGAAATTACAGATTTCATGCCCGTGCAGGAACTCGATCACGGGAATGAACTGATTAGAAGGGTAACCACAGTAAAAGGATCATTGACCTATCAGCTTCGCTGCGCTCCGCGATTTAATTATGGCAGGTCGGGGCATTCCATTCATAAAAAAAATGGGCAGGAAATTATCTTTTCGTGTCCGGACATTAATCTTGACATGCGCTTGATCGGGAGCACTACTATTACCATAAACGACGCAGACGCTGTCGCTTCATTTACTTTAAGTGCAGGCGAGTCGGCAGATTTCATTTTGCTCCACACAGACAAACATGCTCCGGCAACTGACAAGATAAATGAATGGGCAAACAACAACCTGAGCAATAATATAAATTACTGGAGAAACTGGATAGATCAGTCACCTTGCCAGGGGCGTTGGCGGGGTGCGGTTATGCGCTCGGCGCTGGTGTTGAAATTGCTGACTTCTAATAAGCACGGGTCGCTGGTGGCGGCGCCTACCTTTTCGCTGCCCGAAGAGATTGGCGGCGACCGGAACTGGGATTACCGGTTTACCTGGATCAGGGATGCCTCATTCAGCGTTTACAGCCTGCTCATCTTGGGCTATACAAAAGAAGCTGGTAATTTTATCAAGTGGATGGAACACAAATGTTTCGATGTTAAACAGAAGACCAACCTTCAGATCATGTACAGACTCAACGGAGACGAAGAGATCGATGAAAGCGAATTGAAAACATTCGAAGGTTATCGGCAATCGGCTCCGGTCAGGATCGGAAATGCAGCCTGCCAGCAACTACAACTGGATATTTATGGCGAACTGATGGACGCGGTTTATTTATATGACAAAGAGGGTGAACCAATTTCATACGCCCTTTGGGAAAACCTTGCGTCGCAGATGGACTGGCTGGCCGATAACTGGAAAAAGAAAGATGATGGTATCTGGGAGGTACGGGGCGGACAGAAACACTTTATCTATTCCCGCCTGATGTGCTGGGTCGCGTTTGACAGGGCTATCAAAATCGCAGAAAACCATTCCTATCCGTTTGATACCGACTGGAAAATGCAGCGGAATGCAATTTTCACTTCCATTCACCAGGATTTCTGGAACGAGGAACTCCAGGCTTTTGTACAATATAGCGGCGCAAAAGTGGTGGATGCTGCCACACTCATGATGCCGCTCGTTGGTTTTATTGCGGCAACTGATCCTCACTGGCTTAGTACCATGCGACTGATAGAAGAACGACTTGCAGATGGCTTTTTGGTTTATCGTTACCGCAAGGATAACGGAGTTGACGGATTGAAAGGCCAGGAAGGAACTTTTTCAATGTGCACTTTCTGGCTGATCGAATGCCTGAGTATGGCTGGTCAGCTTGAAAAGGCGCGCCTCTATTTTGAAAAGATGCTCGGTTACGCCAACCATCTTGGCTTATTTGCAGAGCAATTGGCTTTCAGCGGTGAACAACTGGGCAATTTTCCACAGGCATTTACGCATCTGGGCCTAATCAGCGCTGCCATCAATCTGGACAGGCGATTAGATGCCCCAAAAAAAACCAAATCAGATTAGTTAGTTTCTTACGCAATCGTGACCGCGACATCCGGTTTATCAGTTATTTTTACGGATAGTATCATCACTTATGGCAAAAAGCAACACAGGTCAGACGCCACAGATCAGCAGATCCTCGCTTGAGTTTCTGAAAGACCTGAAACAAAATAATAACCGGGAATGGTTTGGCGCCAACAAAAACATCTTCCAGGAATTACAGCCTGAGATCATCCTTTTTGCTGACGCCTTGTTGCAGCAACTCAATGCTCACGACGTTATTGAAACGCCATCGGGTAAAAAAAGCCTTCACCGTATTTACCGCGACACCCGTTTCTCAACTGATAAAACACCATATAAGACCAACTGGAGCGGTGGTTTCAAACGGGCAGGCAAACAGCGGCGCGGCGGCTATTATTTCCATATCGAGCCGGGAAACAGCTTCATTGGAGGAGGTTTCTGGGGCCCCGATCCGCAGGATCTCAAACTGATCAGGGACGATATCGCTTTCGACGATTCACCGTTACGCTTAATACTGGCCAGCTCTTCATTCATTGATACATTCGGAGTCCTTAGAGGGGAACAATTAAAAACGGCACCCAAGGGCTTCCCCGCCGATCATCCCGCTATTGATCTGCTCCGCTTTAAACAGTTTTTACTGATGCGGCCTTTTACCAACGACGAGGTGCTGGCTTCCGGTTTTTTAAATAACGTGAATGCAACCTTCAGAAATATGCGGCCTTTTTTTGATTACATGAGTGAAATTTTGTCTGCCGACATCAACGGCGTGACATTGTAAAGCAGGGCTTTCGCAAGACTTGGCAACTGGTCCGGTATAGCGCTCAGTGAATAGCCAGTCCGGACGCGATGGTCGCCATGGTACCCGGCGGCGAGAAGATAAAGTGCGTTACAAGCTTATCGAGCAGCACCAGCGAAGCAATGATCAGAGCGATACCCGCAACCTCGTTAAGCCGGTGAACAAATTTTATGGATATACGGTCGCGCAATTTATTGGCATAAAACGCCTTTGTTGTGTCAAGGCCAAACTGTACAATCAGTATGGTCAGGAACATGATCGCGATTTTCAATGGCCGGTGAGGTACCCCTTCGTGATAAACCGTACTTGCAGCGCCGATCACGATCGTCCAGTGAAACAGGATGGTCGGGTTGAAGATACACATCAGAAAGCCCTTCAAAAAGTAGCCAGCCCGGTGCAACGTCGTCGGTACGGTGTTATTATAATTTATTTCAGCTTTTTTAAAGAGATAATAAACACCTATAGCAAAAAGAATGGCGCTGCCAAATAAACCTGCATAGGTTTTATCGTGCGACGTGACATCAAAGTACTGCGAACCAAAGAGGATAGCACCCACAAAGACCATATCGCTGCAAACCACCCCCAAAGCCAGCGCAACGCCGGCATGAAAGCCCTTTTCGATACTTGTCTTTATCAATGCAAAAAAAACCGGGCCGGTCAAAAACGTGAGCACTAATCCAAATCCAATACCCGAAATTATAGCTTCTATCATTAATATAGGCTTATGTGCCGGTCAAACTTAAACAAGGGAGTACGAATATGCAATTTTATATAGAAAACAACCAAACTTAAATTTGTGATTAATTAATTAAAAAATATAGCGGAATTGCAAAAAATGGCTATGTTTAGTGCTTCAATATACCTTTTATTCAAAATCTCAATTTTAAGATGGAACCAAAACAAAACAAAACTAACTCATCAGCATTCTTTACGCTAACTATAGTTTTTTTCTTTTGGGGTTTTGTCGCTGCCAGCAACGACATCCTGATCCCGGTTTTTAAAGAAAAACTCCATCTGCAGCAATGGCAATCACAAATGATTTCATTTGCATTTTATGTCGCTTATACAGTTGGCGCGATAATCTATTCATTCGTATCCAAACTTATCGGCGGAGATATACTGAATAGACTTGGTTATAAAAATGGTATTGTATTGGGCCTGATCATATCAACCTTAGGTGCGCTGTTATTTTATCCGGCCGCCCAAACTGCTTCGTTCTCGCTGTTAATCACCGGATTGTTCATTATCGGTCTTGGATATTCATTACAACAAACCGCAGCAAATCCGCTTGCCATTATAATGGGTAATCCAAAAACCGGATCTCAAAGGCTGAATATGGCTGGCGGTGTAAACAATTTTGGTACTACTATCGGGCCGGTTTTGGTGAGCCTTGCCATCTTCGGCTCAGTCGTTGCAAAGGGTCAGATCGCTGACATACAATCTGTAAAATATCCGTACTTAGTTTTGGGGGCGCTTTTCATTGTGGTGGCCCTTGTATTTAAATTCTCATCCGTTCCAAATAAAATTGACCACATAACCGACGAAGAGGCTGAACCAGCTGTTTCGCCAACCGATACCAAAGTTGTGACCGCACCTGTTGCCGTACGTAAAAGTGCCCTTAACTACACACAACTCGTTTTAGGTATGGTGGCAATATTTGTTTATGTTGGGGTTGAGGTTTCTACCGCAAGTAACCTGCCCGAGTTTATGAAGGAAAAGCTTCATACTGCAACGGGTGACATTGCGCCATTTGTTTCGTTATACTGGGCCAGCTTGATGATAGGCAGATGGACGGCATCGGTTGGCGCATTCAATTTATCGGGAGGGCTTAAAAAATTATTCAATGTTTTAATGCCATAC
Organism: Mucilaginibacter sp.; assembly: GCA_035547875.1. Classification (GTDB taxonomy): domain Bacteria; phylum Bacteroidota; class Bacteroidia; order Sphingobacteriales; family Sphingobacteriaceae; genus Mucilaginibacter. The sequence goes on from DASZTX010000057.1 coordinate 486,984, forward strand.
ATTGCGTTTGGTGTTTTCTTACTCATCAACAAAATCGCACAACATGATATCACTCCATTTTATGTGTATGCGGCAGTTATCATAGTAATGATAGTTGGAGATATGCTAAGTAAAGGAAATCCGGCCCGCCAGCTGCTGATATCATCGTTGCTGGCCATTACAGCATTGGCCATTGGGATGCTGTCAAGTGGTTATATAAGCGTTTATGCTTTTATAAGCGTAGGTTTGTTCTGTTCAACTTTGTGGCCAAGCATCTATGCATTAGCTATCGCCGGTCTCGGTACGCATACCAATCAGGGTTCCGGTTATCTGATCATGATGATTATGGGCGGTGGGATCATAAGTTTATTACAAGGTTATCTTGCTTCACCTAATTTGCTTGGCATACAGTTTTCTTATATAGTTGGCGTACTTTGTTTCGTTTACCTTGCTTTTTATGCTATTAAAGTGAAAAAGGTGTTGATCAACCAGGGGATAGATTTTGACGCGATCGAAACAGGATCATCACACTAAAATGCTTTTCATTCAATAAAAAATAAACGTGACCAAACTTAGCTTCGATCACATTTTCATGAATCTGGCAACCGACCTGGCAAAACGCTCACATTGCGTTAAGGCCCAGGTCGGTGCCGTTTTAGCCAAAGACACGCGAATAATTTCCATTGGTTATAACGGGCCGCCTGCGGGCACACATAACTGTGATGAAGAATGGCCGGAAACAGGTTGCGCACGCGACTCGAAAGGCAGTTGCTCACTTGCCTTGCACGCCGAAGAGAATGCTATATTATATGCAGTAAAAAACGGAGCAAACCTGGTTGGGGCAACTTTATATACTACCTTATCGCCCTGCCTTCCATGCGCCAGATTGATTTTCTCAGCAGGCGTAAAAAAAGTTTTCTTTGATAAATCCTACGCGGCGTATAAAGGACTGCCAAGCGACGAAGGTGTCGATTTTTTGAACAGGTTTGGGGTAACTGCTGTAAAATTCGAGCCTGATCAGCTTTAGGATAATTTAATCTTCGTTCAGAAAAGGTTCTATTTTGCTGAGCGCAAACAATAATTGTTCATCGGGGGTTAGGTCCGTATTATCTAAAATAATTGCATCGTCCGCCCTTACTAACGGGCTTTCAGTACGGGTAGTGTCCTGATAATCCCGATGCGCCAGACTTTCAAAAACTTCTTCGAGCGTTAATTCAGGATTTTTGGGTTGTAGCTCCTTGAAACGTCTCTCTGCTCTTACCAAAGGGTCGGCAGTCATAAAGAATTTAACCGGGGCATCCGGAAAAACCGCGGTGCCTATATCCCGGCCATCCATCACAATATTCTTCGATCTCCCCATGCGTTGCTGCTGCTTCACCATTTCCTTTCTCACTTCGCGTATAGCTGATACCGAACTTACCTTTTCGGAAACCGGCATTTGCCTTATCTCTTCAGATACTTCTTCATCATTCAGCGTAATATGTGTCTGATAATCGCGCGAATGAAAATTTAAGTGAATATTTTTTAAGGCCCCGGCAATCTGATCGTGATTTTCGAGATCAACGTTATTTCTCAAAAAATATAAAGCAACGGCCCTGTACATTGCGCCGCTATCTACATAAACAAAGTGAAGCTTCCGCGCCAGAGCTTTGGCGAGGGTGCTTTTTCCACAGGATGAATAGCCGTCGATGGCAACTACAATGTTGTCGTTCATTACGGGCGAAAGTAACAAAAAGTTGGCAATTGCCGATGTACTGTTGGACCTTTTGCAGAGATGATGTCAGCCGGTAAACTTTAGTTACTTTTGTATATGGAACTTACAAAAGCTGGCCTGCAAAAAGAGATTACTTATAAAACATCCCGAAGTGGCGGAAAAGGTGGCCAGAATGTCAATAAAGTATCAACCAAGGTGGAGTTGTTATTTTCTATCGACAATTCGTTATTGTTTACCGCCGAACAAAAAGATTTGTTAAAGCTTAAACTATCGTCCCGTTTAAATAAGGATGGGCTGGTCCAGGTCGTTTGCGACGAAGAGCGCAGCCAATATTTAAACAAGGAAAAAGCTGTAGAGCGGCTGACCGTGCTGTTGGCAAAAGCTTTGCACAAACCCAAAATCCGGAAGGCGACAAAAGTTAGCAAAGCGGCCAAAGCTGCCCGCCTGTCCGCCAAGCGCATCAATTCGGTCAAAAAAGAGAATCGCAGGATAAAGCTGGACGATTAGCAGTTATTTGAACCTGTATAAGGCCGTAACACTGCCCCATTGTTCGGAACGCACCATCTCTTTAACTTCTTTGGTATGAAAAATCGCAGCAGCATCAACAACAAGACGGCCTGTTGTAAACGCTACACCCAATTGATTACTGAAAACGAACGGCTCCTTATTGCGGGTGATCTCCAGACTATTCGGATCATTATGACTGGCAAATAATCCGCCCTGTATCGTCGCATCGTAGGCTACGTAATTAAACATCGGTTTATAGTAAAAGAATATTTCGTGCGGGTGAAGCAGATTTCCGGCCGGATTCCTTATCGCAGTACTTTGCGTACTTACCGAATTATATAACTGATTGAAAGCGCCCATTCTGATCATTCCGCCTGCTCCTGCACCGCTGAAGCCATTACCGAGGTTCAGATAGCTTGCAAATGAAGCATCTATCCAGTCGGCCCGTGCAAGCAAACGGTTATAACTTGCCGAAAGGTTAAGCTGCGCTTCGTTATGGATCTGGAATTCCCAGCCATCCGGATGATAAAAGCCGAAATGATCGTGTACAAAATCCTGCACCTCCTTTCCAAATGCACCAGGACCAATTATACCGACCTGAGCGCTCAATTTCAGACTACTTTCGTTCTGATAAAGCAGGTTCAGAGTGGCTCCTGCATATAAATATGCAGCAAAGGGACGGTCAACTAAATAAGGCTGATCTGCCCCCTGAAAAAAAATGCTCCCACTTTGGGGGTTAAATATCTTTTGTCCAGTTTCAATTCCAAGAACTTTATTGGCCAGGTTACCGCCTGGTTTTACATCCAGAGCATGTCGGTAATACAAATAAATGCCATCGGTATAATATCTGTCGGAGCCTTGTAAAAGATAGGAGTCGTTATCTGTTTGTATGCCTATTTCGTTAGCGTGTGTCTGGGCAAAAAGTTGTGCAGCAAAAAAAATGCCGACCAGGAGCAAAGGAATCTTAATTTTCATCCGGTTTATTTTGGAATAACCGTCTAAAATAGCAAAAGCCCCGGTAATCACCGGAGCTTTTATAAATATTTTTAACCTTGTTAAAAGGTATAACCTATGCTGAATCCGCCCGCAGCAATGATACCTTCGTCATACCATATTGGCACAAAGGCGATCCTGAAATTTATACCGCCGTTATCCTGCTGAAAACGGTAACCTAACGTTGCCGTACCGATAAAGCCGGTGATATTGTCGAATTCAAAAAAATTTCCGTTTGTTGATCCTACAGAGCGAACAAAGGTAGTACCCGCGCCTATTTCGGCAAAGCTGCTGCCACCTTCACGCCCCAGACCATACAAATAGTTCAATTGTAAAGGCACAGAAGCTACCCAGTTTGCTCCGGTATTGTAATATCCCGCGCCAACCCTGTAACCAAACTTGTCGCGTTTCTCACCGAAACGGGTATCGTAATTGACGGTCAGTGCCAGCCCCGGCCCTCCCACCTCCAAAAACACCGTTCTCGGTTTTATAAAGATTTCGGGAACAGTATCTCTTTTTATCGGATTTTCCTCGAGATTTTGTGCCTGCAGATAAAACGAAGATGTAATGAGAAGTAATAAAAAACCAGCTTTCAGAGTAAAAGTTTTTTTCACTTTTTTATATTTTGGAGGTGATCGGTGTTAACCATAATTGCTTTACGATCAAGATACGCATAATACGCCTGTAGCCCTGAAAATGTTTCAAATTAGCCCGTAAACTAATAAAATTACAGGATACAGCAAATAAACCAAAGGTTCAAACGATCAGCTAAATATATTAAAAAAGTGAATTATGCAACAGGTCTGATACTATCTTCTTTTATTGTAAAATCCAGTGGATTGTCAACGGTCTCATCCAAAAGCGCAAGTTCGATCACTTCCCGCATTTCGGTCACGTAATGAAATTTAAGGTCTTTAATATAGTCCTCTTTAATTTCCAGGATATCCTTTTTGTTGGATGCACATAAAACAATTTCCCTGATGTTCGCACGTTTAGCGGCCAGTATTTTCTCCTTAATTCCGCCAACCGGCAATACCCGCCCTCTAAGGGTGATCTCTCCCGTCATGGCGAGATGTGGTTTTATTTTTCGTTGTGTAAAGGCAGAGGTCAGCGCTGTAAGCATGGTCACACCGGCTGACGGGCCATCCTTCGGCGTCGCACCGGCAGGAACGTGTACATGCACATCCCAAAGGTCAAACAACCGCGGATCGATATTAAAATACCTGGAATGCGCGCGCAAATAAGCTAACGCGATCGTTACCGATTCTTTCATCACGTCTCCCAAACTGCCTGTTAAAGTCAGCTTTCCCTTGCCGGGGCTCAGGCTTGCTTCGATAAAGAGAATATCTCCTCCGACAGCAGTCCACGCTAAGCCGGTTACTACTCCCGCTACGTCATTGCCTTCATAGAGATCTTTGTCGAAGATGGGTGCGCCAAGTATGGTTTCAACGTCCTTCTTATTCACGGTCGGGCTATACGGTTCATCCATTGCGATATTTTTTGCGACACCACGTACAAGCGAGCCTATCTTTTTCTCCAACGAGCGCACACCTGATTCGCGGGTATAATCAACGATCAGTTTTTCTATCACGTCTCCCTTTACCACAATATCCTTTGCTTTCAGGCCATGTGCCTCCCGCTGCTTGGGGAGCAAATGTTGTTTCGCAATTTCTACCTTTTCTTCAATCGTATAGCCGTTCACTTCAATAATTTCCATACGGTCGAGCAAGGCAGGCTGTATGGTGCTCAACGAGTTGGCGGTGGCGATAAACATCACGTTGGAAAGGTCGAAATCCATTTCAACATAATGATCATAGAAGGTACTGTTTTGTTCAGGATCAAGCACCTCAAGCAATGCCGATGACGGGTCGCCCCTGAAATCGTTCCCTACCTTGTCTATTTCGTCTAAGATAAAGACCGGATTAGCGGCACCAGCTTTTTTTACCGACTGGATGATACGTCCCGGCATAGCGCCAATATATGTTTTGCGATGACCCCGTATTTCTGCCTCATCACGAATACCACCAAGGGCCATACGTACGTATTTCCTGCCAAGCGCTTTAGCGATGGACTTACCAAGCGAAGTCTTTCCCACCCCCGGAGGACCTACAAGGCAAAGTATCGGCGCCTTCATGTCATGCTTCAGCTTAAGTACAGCCAGATATTCAATAATACGCTGTTTTACCTTATCAAGCCCGAAATGATCTTTGTCCAGAATACGCTGGGCGCGCTTTAAATCAAAGTTATCTTTGGTAAATTCATTCCAGGGCAGGTCCAGCAGCAGTTCCAGGTAGTTTATCTGCACCGAATAATCTGCCGCGGCGGGGTTGGTACGCGCAAGCTTTTCTATCTCTTTATTAAAATGCTCTTTTACCTCTTTCGCCCATTTCTTTTTGGAGGCGCGAAGCTTCAGGCTATCTATTTCCAGATCAGGTGTGTTGCCACCAAGTTCTTCCTGTATAGTCTTAAGCTGCTGATTCAAGAAATAATCGCGTTGCTGCTTATCCAGATCGACCCTAACTTTGGTTTGAATCTGATTTTTAAGTTCAAGCATTTGCAGATCAAGCGTCAAATGCTCCAGCACCAAATTTGCACGGTTCCGCAGATTAGGTTCCTCCAGCAATTGTTGCTTGGCGGTCATATCCGCATTCATGTTTGATGAAATAAAGTTTATCAAAAACGAAGTGCTTTCGATATTACGGATAGCTATACCTGCCTCGCTTGGAATATTCGGCGATAGCTGGATAATACTCATCGCCATATCTTTGATTGACGATACCATCGCCTTAAATTCCTTATCTTCCTTATGCTTAACCTCTTTAAAAGGCTGAATGGTTGCCTTAATGTAAGGAACGCTTTGCATCTCCTCGTCCAGGATAAAACGCTTTTTACCTTGCAGGATGACAGTAGTATTTCCATCAGGCATCTGCAGCATCTTTACGATCAGCGCAATGGTTCCTGTTTTATTAAGCTGGTCAAAAGTGGGATCTTCAATGGCAACATCCTGCTGCGACACCACACCGATCATGCGGTTTCCTTTATTGGCATCGCGAATCAATTTTATTGATTTGTCGCGGCCAACCGTAATAGGAATAACCACGCCTGGAAACAATACAGTATTGCGTAGGGGAAGTATGGATAAAACATCCGGCAAAGCCTCATTGTTCATTTCCTCTTCATCCTCAGTGGACATTAAAGGAAAGAACTCTGAATCCTCATTTATTACCGGTAATGCACTACTAAAATCAAACGGATCAAAATTCATCAACTTCTTCTGTGTTTTATAAAAACGTCATATTGTCAGCCTGTAAAAGATACGGTCGTTGCCGCACAGGCCAAATTGCAATTATTCATGCAGGCTTTTAATGTTTCAAGACCTGTGCCAATATTAAGCATTATCACCATGCATTTTATTTCAAAATACAATACATTGATAATTTGGCTGTTATGATTGTTTTGTTTTTTATTTAAAAAAATAAAGTTATTGATAAAGATGAAAAAAAGTCATATCATAGCACCCTGTTTTGATAAATTATTAAAGGTGTTGTTACAAAAAAACACAAGCGGCATAATAATTTCTGACAATAAAAGTTAATTATATACTGTTTGATAATCATCTTTTGGCCTCAATGAAGATTTCGGTAATCATATCTTTTTTGATCATTTCTTCGCTGGAAAACGCTTCGGCACAGAATTCTTACATAAAGCTGGGGCAGCAGGCGTTAATGGATGGCGATTTTAAAGTAGCTGTAACACAACTTGAAAAAGCCTGCCTGCTGGATTCAACCAACTCCACTGCCCTGCTAATGCTGGGCTACTCTTATTATCACAGCGAAAACTACAAAAAATCTATAGCTGCCTATACCAAGGAGATCGCTATCAACCCGCTTGACGCTACGGCATATTATTACCGTGCGCGGGCAAAAGGCTATCTTGGCAAGGACAATCAAAGCTCTTCCGCTGATAAAGAAAAATATCTATTGGGCGCTATCTTCGATCTCACCAAAGCCATCGCTATTGACCCGGACGATACCAAAAATAAATACTACCAGGTCAGGGGGATTGCCTACCGGGAGTACGGCGTATTTAAGCTGCAGGCGCCCGGCCGTCAGTATGATAAAGTGAGAGCGATCAATTCACTACGGGCATCTATAAACGATCTCGAAAAAGTTTTGTCGGACAACCCCGGCAGGGCCGATATTTCTTCTCTAATTGATCTGTCGAAGCAGAAACTTGCTGAAGCTACTACACGTAAATAAGCTATTATTTTTGCAACAAGCCTCTGATGGTGTAGTTATTGTCACCGATAAACCTCACGTGCTGCCCCTTTTCAATAAGATACAAAGAGTCCGGATAATAGCTTAATTTTTCAATATTCTGATAAAGCATATTCCGGGTGCGCGTATAGATCGCGAGCCATTTAACTTTCCCTTCCGTCTTTTTGATCATGATCTCGCGTACTTTCAGGTCTGGTTCTTTGGCTTTGTAAATTGTAATGCTATCTCCGGTAGTAATGGTGTAGCTATCCTTCCAGGCTGGTTTATTAATATCGGCGCTTGTGAATGATTCCAGCTCCTGCTCCCAGTTTTTTATAGATACCTTTTTGCTTTGGGCAGTGCCATTATGTTTTACAGTTTTTAAAACCGGGCTGTTTTCCCGGTTGAGGCGGGATATCTCGCCTGCAAAATATCCTTTAATATCAAAATATTTTAATCCGCCTCCGTTGTTTCTAACGCCGGGGCGGCAGGAACTGTTACACAGGGCTATGCATCCCGCAAGAACGATCAGTCGCGCATAGTGCGAATTAAACCAGCACATTGCCGCCCATTTGATCTGGAATTGCAACGCCGAGCATCTTCAGTATTGTCGGTGCGATATCGCCCAGCTTTCCATCCTTTACCTGTGTAACATCTTTATCGATGACAATGCACGGCACGAGGTTGGTTGTATGAGCCGTATTTGGCGAGCCATCATCGTTGATCATAAAGTCGGCATTACCATGATCAGCTATGATGATAAATGAATAACCATTCGCAATCCCAGCCTCCACCACAGCCTGTGTACAGCTGTCGGCAGTCTCGGCGGCCTTTACCACTGCACTGAACACGCCAGTGTGTCCAACCATGTCCGTATTGGCAAAATTCAGGCAGATAAAATCAGGCCAGCCGCTTTTCAGTTCAGGGATAATAGCGTCACGAATACCTTCCGCGCTCATCTCCGGCTGCAGATCATAGGTCGCAACCTTGGGCGAAGGGATCAGTATTCTCTTTTCATTAGTAAATTCCTTTTCGCGACCTCCCGAAAAAAAGAAGGTTACGTGCGGATATTTCTCTGTTTCAGCAATTCTGATCTGATTTTTTCCGGCATTGTGTAAAACCTCACCGAGTGTATTGGTTAAATCATCTTTATCAAATATCACCTTTACATCTTTAAATGTCTCGTCATACGAGGTCATGGTCACATAATACAGATCAAGCGGGTGCATATTATGTTCCGGAAATGCCTTTTGCGTAAGTGCCAATGTTATTTCACGCCCACGATCGGTACGGAAGTTAAAGCAGATCACCAGATCGCCCTCTTTAATTACAGCAAGCGGATTTCCATTTTCATCCGCACGAACAATTGGCTTTATAAACTCATCGGTAACGTCCTGAAGATAGGATTCCTTTATAGACTGTACAATATCTGTGCTCGGTGTTCCCAACCCGTTAACCATCAGGTCATAAGCCAGTTTAACACGCTCCCAACGGTTATCCCTGTCCATTGCATAATACCGGCCTATGGCAGAAGCGATTTTTACATTTGACCCGGCGATATAGTCCTCCATATCCGAAATAAAACCCTCTCCCGATTTCGGATCGGTATCACGGCCATCCATAAAGGCGTGAATAAATACATTATCTAATTGGTAGGCTGATGCAGCGTCACATAAACCTTTTAAATGCTTGATATGTGAATGAACGCCCCCATCAGACACAAGACCGATAAAATGAACATCCTTTTTATTTTCTCCGGCATATTTAAAAGCGTGTTTAAGCACTGGATTAGTCACCAGCTCGTTATCGTCAACTGCTTTATGTATGCGCCCAAGTTCCTGATAAACAACCCTTCCGGCTCCGAGGTTCATGTGACCAACCTCCGAGTTACCCATCTGCCCGGCAGGTAAACCAACCGCAACGCCCGAAGCTTCGAGCTTTGAATTCGGGTATTTTTCAAGCATTGAGTCGAAGAACGGCGTTTTAGCATTAAAGATGGCATTCGAGGCGTCGTTACGGCCGTAACCCCATCCATCCAGAATTATCAGCGCAATTTTTTTTTGATTTTCCACAATGCAAATATAAAGGCAACGTTGTTAGTTATATAAATTATTGTCGATTAGTTGACTGGAGGTGGACTGGCTATACTGAAAAAACAATATTGCGAACCTTTTTTCCCTGATCTGATCTTTCCACCGAGAACAAAATTGCGCGGCACTCGTTTTTAATTCTAACTTATTAAAATTATGAAACTGCTTTACCTGCCTATGCTCGTTGCGCTGTATATGTTGCCGGTTTCCGCCGGGCCTATAGAAAAAGTGGCCGAATATATGCGACAAGGGAACGTAAATGAGCTTTCCAAGCTACTCGCCACCAATGTGGAAATGACTGTACAGGGCGAAGAAAATATCTACTCAAAGGTTCAGGCTGGACTTATACTGGAAAAATTCTTTCACGAAAATAAGCCTGTTTCTGTCAATGTGCTCCATAAAATAAACTCTAATCCAAGCTATCTTTTCGGCGTGCTTATCCTGAATACCCAAAAAGGTGCGTTTCGTGTCGCGTTCACATTGCGGCAAACTGACGGCGGTCTTTCTATGATCGAGCTAAGGATTGAGACAGAAAAAGTGAAATAGCAGAAAAAGGAAAAAACAGACCCGTTGATCTAACTATTTCAAAAAATACTGCAGACTTAGTGTACTGAATGAACTATTTCTTACTTTTGAGCGTCAAAAAACTTGAGGTTTGGATAAACAACTTATCGATCAATTCATAATAAATTCTCTTAACGAAGACATTGGCGACGGCGATCATACTTCACTGGCCACCATTCCCGCAGGAACACGGGGAAAAGCAAAACTACTGGTAAAGGACGAAGGAATTCTGGCGGGCGTTGAACTTGCTTTGGAAATATTCTCTATCGTTGACAAAAATTTAAAAGTCACTGTCTTTTTAAACGATGGCACCGCTGTTAAACCGAAAGATGTTGCCTTTGAAGTTAAAGGTGATGCCCGCAATATTCTGAAAGCTGAGCGGCTGGTGTTGAACTGCATGCAGCGAATGAGCGGGATAGCCACAAAGACCCGTCATATCGCCGATCTTTTGCAAGGCACCGGTGCGCAGGTATTGGATACCCGTAAAACAACACCCGGACTCCGCTATCTCGAAAAATGGGCTGTGCGCATTGGCGGCGGTGTTAATCATCGTTTTGGCCTCTATGACATGATACTGATCAAAGACAACCATGTGGATTATGCAGGCGGCATCCGGCAGGCGATAGAAAATACACAACAATACCTTAAGAACAACGACAAAAAACTGGCAATTGAAATTGAAGTAAGAAACCTGGAGGAATTGCAACAGGTTTTGGAAACAGGTGGCATAAACCGTATATTGCTTGACAACTTTAATTTTACCGATCTGCGCGAAGCAGTTAACCGGATAAATGGCAGATTTATTACCGAAGCATCAGGGGGCATTACCATTGACAACATCAGGGAATATGCCTCATGCGGAGTGGATTATATCTCGGTAGGCGCACTGACGCATTCAGTTAAAAGTTTAGACCTGAGTTTAAAGGCTGCTGATTAAAGCTATTGGAGGAAATACACTACCCTTTTTATGTCATCTTATAAATTGCGAAACAGTGTTTTTCTCTTTCGGAACTCTGCGTACTTGCCGGCATTCGAAACTAACTATGACATCAATTTATTAATATTGCGGTGAAATGATAACTGGCTTCTCTGTTTCAGCGCTTATTCTGGCTTACTTTTGCGGCTCTATCCCCACAGCTGTATGGATAGGTCAGGCTTTTTACGGAGTTGATGTCAGGGAATACGGCAGCGGCAATGCCGGCGCGACCAACACCTTCAGGGTGTTGGGCAAAAAGGCCGGGATACCCGTAATGCTTATCGATATATTAAAAGGATGGACCGCCACCAATCTGGCTTATTTTATCGGTGTTTCTACCACCGGCGGCCCTCATTCAAATTACATAAGCTATCAGCTGGCATTGGGCATAGCCGCGGTTATGGGGCATTTGTTCCCGGTTTTTGCGGGTTTCCGGGGCGGAAAGGGCATCGCCACATTGTTCGGAATGGTGCTTGCCGTTAACCTGGACGCAGCCTTGTTTTGTGTATCGGTATTCATTGTCATTTTGCTAATAACACGCTATGTATCATTGAGTTCCATCACTGCAGGTTTCGCCTATCTTGTGGGAGTTACATTTTTCTTCAACAAATACACCAACAATCTTGTTGTAATATTCGGGATGCTTATCTGCCTTCTGATCCTGGTCACTCATCAAAAAAATATCGAGAGACTATTAAAAGGTAAAGAGTCCCGCGTAAATTTGTTTAAGAAGAAAACTGCCGTATGAAAAAAATTGCCATATTCCTCACCCTGTTTATTGCCGCTTTAATCTATTCCTGTTCAACCGTACCGTTAACGGGGCGCAAACAGTTATCACTTGCTGATGATGCCGCTATCAACCAGTCTGCGGCTCAAAGCTATAGTCAACTGCTCTCGGATCCTAAAACAGTTGTTATAAACAGCGGAACTGATGCACAGCGTGTAAAGCGCGTGGGCAACCAGCTTGCAAGCGCTATCGAAAGTTACCTGAACGCCAACGGGTTTGGCGGTCAATATAATTTTAAATGGGAGTTCAACCTGATAAAAAGCGACGAAGTAAACGCCTGGTGTATGCCCGGCGGAAAAGTAGCCGTCTATAGCGGTTTGATGCCTCTTGCAAAAACCGATGCCGAGCTTGCTACCGTCATGGGTCACGAGATCGGGCATGCCATAGCACATCATTCCGCCGAGCGAATCTCGCAGGAAATGGTAGCACAGGGGATTGGAAGTGCGGTAAGCGCAGCAACATCAACAAAAAGCCAGGCTACGCAAAATATCATTAATTCCATGTATGGCGTAGGTGGGCAATTGGCATTGCTGAAATATTCACGTGATCAGGAATCAGAAGCAGATCGGTTGGGTCTTACATTCATGGCAATGGCCGGATATAATCCGAATGCGGCATTGACTTTCTGGGAACACATGGCGGCACAGAATAAGGGTAGTAATCCACCCGAGCTGTTAAGCACACACCCTGCCGATGCCACACGCATTGCAGATATTCAGAAACGCCTGCCGGAGGCGATGAAATATTACAAACACTAACCCCACATCAATGCCGGAAAGACGCTTTTTGCGGGCGAATTGGATCAACCTCCTGATGCTGAACTATGAGGTTGATCCTGAAATTCTTAAACCGCATTTACCTCCTTATACAATTCTCGATCTTTGGGAGGAAAAAGCTCTGGTCAGCATGGTTGGTTTCCGGTTCTTAGATACCCGTGTGCTGGGCATCCGCTGGCCGGGACATGCGAACTTCGAGGAAGTTAATCTGAGATTTTATGTAAAGTATTTTGACGGTGAAACCTGGAAACGGGGCGCAGTCTTCATCAGCGAGATCGTTCCAAAACGTATGATAGCGCTCATTGCAAACAATTTATATAAAGAGCACTATCAGGCTTTGCCAATGCGCTATTCTCAAAATAGCATTGATAAAGATCATACAAAGTTCTTGTATGAATAGAATTTAAAAGGTAAATGGAATAAACTCGGCGCAACCGTAAGCAATCATTTTGAGAAGATAAAACCCGGAAGTGCAGAGGAATTTATATTTGAGCACTATTGGGGCTATAACAAATTTGCTGAAGCCGTCACTATGCAATATCAGGTCGAACATATACCCTGGCAGGTCGCAACGGTCACCGATCCTGTTTTTGAAGCAGACATCGCGGCCCTTTACGGCGGTGAATTTGTTCCGTTTCTTACGGCGACGCCGTTTTCCGCATTTTTTGCGAACGGTTCAGCTATTAATGTCCGTATTGGGGAGAAGGTATCGGCCGCTCCAGCGTCTCAAGTATTGCACGTGCCTTAAGCAAACACTCCTCATATTCCTTCTCCGCATCAGCCGAATGGGTAATTGCGCTTCCGGCGTGAAATGACAGGTATTTATTACAGCTGTTGTAAAGTATCGTCCGGATCACCACATTAAAATCAAAATCCCCGTGCGGATCAAAATACCCTATCGCCCCGGAATAAACGCCCCTCCTGCTGCATTCATACTGTTCCATTAATTGCATGGCGCTTATTTTCGGCGCACCGGTCATGCTGCCCATCGGGAAGGTGTTTTTGATGGCCTGAACTTCATCAATATGCTCTGCCAGTTCGCATACGACGGTAGAGATCATTTGATGAACCTGCCTAAAGCTATATATACCAAACAATTCCTCCGTTTTTACCGAACCGGGAGCCGCCGAATGTGTCAGGTCATTCCTCACGAGGTCAACTATCATCACGTTTTCCTGCAGTTCTTTGGTATGATTTCGTAGTTCGTTTATAATGGCAATGTCTTCCGTCTCGTTATTTCCTCGTTTTGCAGTTCCCTTGATCGGCTGCGAGATGATCTTTCGTCCGCGCTTTGCCAGAAAACGCTCCGGACTCGCACATATAATATAATTTCCTCTACACTTAAAAAATGCCGAAAAAGGGTTTGGCGAAATTCTGTTAAGCTCGTAAAAAACTGCAAGCGGGTCAATGTCCGCGTCATCCGCAAAAAACTCCTGACAAAAATTGGTAACGTAAATATCCCCTCTGCGGATATGTTCTTTTATTTTTTCAATGGCATCCAAATAAGCAGTTTTGCTCAAACGTGATTGAATGGCTATCGATTGTTTAGTTGCAGTATCTTTAATGTTTTGCTGGTTAATGTTTTCAAAGACAGTTCCTGCGTCTTCTGCAATTATTTCAACACTTTCGGCTCTGAAAATCAGAACATACCGGGGAACAAAAAAATAGAGATCAGGGAATTGAAGATGATCGGGGTTTTCTGAAGTGAGGTTCTCAGTTTCATTTTTCAGATCGTAGGATAAGAAGCCCATTATCCAGTCTTTATACCTCTCCCGGAACTCGGCCAATTGCGCGAAGGCCTTACCCGTTTTAGCTGCAAGTTCGTTTTTAACTCCTGCAGCGATCAGACAATCATATTTGGAATAAGCGTCTGAAAAATTATTGGAATCCAGGTAACAGCAGACATCAAAAGCTGCAGCCCATTGCAGGGCCTTTGCTTTAAATTCATCCCGGTTAGCAATTACTTTGATCACGTTTTAATAATAGTCTCAAAATCAAAAGGCCCCATTAACGGAGCCCTTTATAAAATCAGGTTCAATGCTGACCATTAACGTAATGTCAGCGTTTGTTTTCTGTCGGGACCGACCGACAAATATTTGATCGGCACGCCCAATTCTCTTTCAAGATAAGCAATGTATGATTGCAGCCTGTCCGGTATCTCTGATATCCCGGTAATTCCGGTAAGATCCTCGTTCCATCCCTCTATTTCCTGCAATACAGGTGTAGCATCTACACAACAAATATCATAGGGCATATAGTCAATTTTCTCCCCTAAATATTGGTAATGTGTACATGCGTAAATCTTTTCAAATCCGCTTAATACATCAGCTTTGGTCATTACCATCTGTGTGACACCGTTAAGCATAATAGCATACTTTAAAGCTGGCAGATCGATCCATCCTGTGCGGCGCGGCCGACCAGTGGTAGCGCCAAACTCATGACCGATACGACGCAGTTCCTCTCCGGTTTCATCGTTCAGTTCGGTAGGGAAAGGCCCGCCGCCTACACGGGTGCAATATGCCTTAAAAATACCGATAACATCCCCTATTTTATTGGGAGCAATACCGAGGCCGGTACAGGCCCCTGCAGTAGTTGTGTTTGACGAGGTCACAAACGGATAAGAACCAAAATCAATATCAAGCATAGTACCCTGCGCGCCTTCCGCCAGTACCTTTTTGCCTTCTTTCAGATAATTATTTACCAAATGCTCGGAGTCAACTAACGGGAATTTGTTAATCAGATCAATGGCTTCAAAAAATGCCTGTTCGCGTTCGGAGAAGTCGGCTACCTCGCCATAAAGCGACGACAGCATCGAAACATGTTTATCAACTAATTTTTGATATCGTTCTTTGAAATCGGGCAGAGTAATATCTCCGACGCGCAGACCGTTGCGGCCGGTTTTGTCCATATAGGTTGGGCCGATGCCTTTCAGCGTCGAACCGATCTTACCCTCACCCATCTTTTTCTCTGATGCCGCATCAAGCAACTGGTGCGTCGGTAATATCAGGTGGGCCTTTTTAGCGATCATCAGGTTGCCCTTGGCTAACAGATCATGACCTGCATCCTTTAACTTATCGATCTCTCTTTTTAAGGTAATAGGGTCAATCACCACACCATTACCGATCAGGTTCATCGTATTTTCAAAAAATATCCCGGAAGGAATGGTATTCAAAACAAATTTCTTACCATCAAATTCCAGCGTATGGCCCGCGTTGGGTCCGCCCTGGAAACGCGCAATCAGGTCATACCCTGCGCTTAGTACATCAACAATCTTTCCCTTACCTTCGTCGCCCCATTGGAGCCCTAATAATACGTCAACAGCCATTAATTTTATTTCGCGTTTATATTTTTTGTCAAATGTTTTTACAATAGATTTCCCGTCCGGTTTTTGGGTACCCGGTTTGAAAAAGCGGTTATTTCAAATCGTTTGTATGTAGGGGTTTCACTCCCGGAAAATTGCGCATTTTTCGTTACCGACATTATTACGCCCTCATTTTTGAACAGCTTGTTTAAAATCGGCTTATTCATTTTTTACTGGGCTTTGCGGTCGCAAAACCCTGCACGCAGTTTTTCGCAATTTCCATAAAGATTTAATGAATGATGTTTGATCTCGAACTTCAGCAAACCGCCCATCATGCTCTGTATCTGCTGAATACGCGGATCACAGAACTCTACTACCTTACCGCAGTCGATACAGATGATGTGATCATGCTGCTTATACCCGTACGATTTTTCAAACTGGGCCATATTCTTACCAAACTGGTGTTTGGTCACCAGATCGCACGACACCAGTAATTCGAGTGTATTGTAAACCGTAGCCCTGCTTACACGGTACTTCTTGTTTTTCATGTGGATATACAACGATTCCACATCAAAATGATCTGAACGCGAATATATCTCCTCAAGTATTGCAAAGCGCTCGGGCGTTTTCCGGAGGTTCTTATTTTCGAGATAGGCCTCGAAAATCTTCCTAACCATTTCTATGGTTTCCTGTTGAGGCATGTTCTGTTATTAAAGGGACAAAGTTATTGAATTTAGTTTATAAATGGCCAAGTTTTCAGGGATGATTGCATAAATATACAGGCAACGGCCACCTAAAAGATACCACGCCTTCAGAAAGTTAAGATGCCTTTTCAATTACCGAGTCAAATCTGTTAACCCCGGTGATTCCTTTTACAGTTTTTAATTTCCTTATCAGGTTATCCAGGTGGTCGGTATCGTTTACATAAACCATAATGGAGCCTTCAAAAATGCCGTTATCGCTATCCACCGTAATGGAACGGATATTTATCTTGAAATCATTTGATATAACGGTTGTCAGCTTATTGATTAAACCAACCTCGTCGATACCGGTTATCCTCAACCCGGTTAAAAAGGCAAGCTCCTGCTGGTTCGTCCATTTGGCTTTTACGATGCGATAGCCATAGTTTGCCATCAGTTTGGCAGCGTTCGGGCAGTTTGTCCGGTGGATTTTGATACCGTCGCTAACCGTAACAAAACCAAAAACATCGTCGCCGGGGATCGGATTACAGCAGTTTGCAAGTTTGTAATCAATCTTCTGCATATCCTCGCCAATCAGCAGCATATCGCTGTCCTTAGCCTTTATACTTCTTAGCAGGCTCTGCACCTGCTCTGTCTCTATCTTGTCCTGGGGTTTATTCTCAATTACCTTTTCCGCGGCCTGATATTCCTTCAGGTCCTTCATATCAATAACGCCCGTAGCGATATTGTAAAAAAGATCCTGGGTTGAAGGCAGCTTGAAAAAATAACTCAGTTTGTGAATGTTTTCAGAATTATAGGTGATCTTTAAGCTCTTCATCTTGCGCTCAAGAATCTCCTTTCCATCTTCCGCTATTTTACGCTTTTCTTCCTTAAGTGCCGATTTGATTTTTGCCTTTGCTTTCGCCGTAACTACAATATTCAGCCAGTCCTCTTTTGGTGTTTGCTTCCCCGAGGTGATCACTTCCACCTGGTCGCCATTTTGAAGTTTATGGCTCAAAGGGACCAGTTTGTGGTTTACCTTGGCGCCTATACAGCTGGCGCCGACGTCCGTATGTATCTCGAATGCAAAATCAAGCGCTGTTGCTCCCAGAGGTAACTGGATCAACGCTCCTTTAGGCGTAAAAATGAATATCTCATCCGAGAAGAGGTTCATCTTGAAGTCATCAAGAAAATCGAGCGCATTCGAGTCAGGATTTTTAAGCAAATCCCTGACTTTTTGCACCCACAGATCGAGCCCGCTGTCGGTCGAAGATTCTTTATACTTCCAATGGGCAGCAAATCCCTTCTCAGCTATCTCGTTCATTCTCTTGGTACGTATCTGCACCTCTACCCATTGGCCGCGCGGCCCCATTACGGTTGTGTGCAATGATTCATAACCATTGGCTTTGGGCGATGATATCCAGTCACGCAACCTGTCAGGATTAGGGCGGTAAAGATCAGTAACAATGGAATAAGCTTTCCAGCAATCAGCCTTCTCCGCATCAGGCGCACTATCAAGGATCACCCGTATGGCAAAAAGGTCATAAACTTCCTCAAACGGTATGGCCTTCTTCTTCATCTTGTTCCAGATAGAATGAATGGACTTCGGCCTGCCGAATATGTCGGCATGCAGTCCTTGCCCCTCAAGCACTTTTTTTACCGGTTCGATAAAATCCCTGATAAATTTTTCCCGTTCGGCTTTCTTCTCGTTAAGCTTATTTTTTATGAACTGATAGGTTTCGCGCTCCATGTACTTCATGGAGAGGTCTTCCAGTTCTGATTTAATGGCATAAAGCCCAAGCCGGTGCGCCAGCGGAGCATAGAGATATACCGTTTCCGAGGATAATTTAAGCTGCTTGTCGCGCGGCATAAACTCCATCGTACGCATATTATGCAGTCGGTCGGCAAGTTTGATCAGGATCACCCTTACGTCGTCAGCCAGCGTAAGCAGCATTTTGCGGAAATTCTCTGCCTGTAATGAACTGTTGGTATCAAAAACGCCCGATATTTTAGTTAAGCCGTCAATTATACGCGCTACTTTCTTACCGAATTCCCTTTCTATATCATCAAGGGTCATATCGGTGTCTTCCACCACGTCATGCAGCAATGCGCAAACTATTGAGGTCGTCCCCAGCCCTATTTCCTCAGCTGCGATCTGCGCAACAGCAATAGGGTGATAGATATAGGGTTCACCCGATTTACGCCTCATGTCCTTATGACTTTCAAGCGCCATCTCAAAAGCTTTGCGTATCAGCCGCTTATCACCCTTCTGCAAAGTTGACTTTGACGCACGCAGCAAAGCACGGTATCTTTTCAATATCTCGTTCTTTTCTGCTTCAACGTCGATCACCAGTTCCTTCATTGTATCGCTTTGCTCCTTAGATCATTAATATCATAACCTTGCAATAAAAATTATAATTACCGGTTATATTATTTACCAAAAAAATTTACGTTATTTTTGTATAAGGTAAAATTATGAAATTTATTGGCTTTTTGTTGCTGTTTTGTTGCTTTATGGGGGCCGCCAGCGCCCAAACGCAACCTGCTGCACCATTAGTTCTCGGCAAAAATGATACCATCCGGACCTACCTTACCGTCGATAGCGGAAAAATGATTCCATGGATCGTTTTGAACGAGGTTAAGATAAGCGATATACGTATTTTTAAAAGCCAGGCCGATCTTAATAATTACCGCCGTTTACGTTATAACGTGCTTAAGGTGTTACCTTATGCCCGGTTTGCAGGTCAGCGATACCGTCAGTTGCAGCGCGACCTTGCCCTGACAGGCGACAGGCATAAACAAAAAGAGTTGATAAACTCCTGCGAAACGGAAATAAAAGGTTTATTTAACAAGGAAATAAAGAACCTGACAATTAGTCAGGGCGAGGTGCTGATCAAACTGATCGACCGGGAAACCGGTTACACAAGCTTTGCTATGGTGCGCGAGCTGAAAGGCGGTTTTAAAGCCTTTCTGTTACAATCCGCAGCCAGAATTTTTGGCCACGACCTTAAGGAAACCTACGACCCCGAAGAACAAAAAGATATAGAAGCCATCCTCAACCAGGCAGGCTATGTTTCATCTAACAATTAATAATGGTTGACCAAAGTATTTACCAGTTTAACGTCCAACAGTTAAACGGGGAACAATTAAGCTTATCTGAATTTAAGGATAAAGTACTGTTAATAGTCAATACCGCATCACAATGCGGGTTTACACCACAACTCAAGGAGCTTGCAGAGCTTCGTAAAGGCTTTCCCGATGAAGAGTTTGAAATCCTGGCTTTCCCTTCAAATGATTTCGGCGGACAGGAACCGCTGGAGGGTAAAGCTATAGAAGATTTTTGCGAAATTCAGCAGGTAAACTACCCGGTGTTTGATAAGATACGTGTTCGTGGCCCTTATGCACATCCGCTGTACTCGTTTTTTGCCGACAAAAAAAAGAACGGCAAGATCGGTTCTGTTCCCCGCTGGAACTTCCATAAATTCCTTATTGACAGATCCGGTCGTGTAACCGATTTCTTTTATCCTTTTACCAAACCCACATCGGCCAAGATCAGAAAGCGAATAGCACGTTTACTTAGTTCGGATAAATCATCCAAAATTTAATATGCTCAAATTAGACATTTTAGTTCTTTCCGTTCATCCGGATGATGCGGAACTCGGTTGCGCAGGCACTATCCTGAAACACATATCCATAGGAAAAAAGGTCGGTATTGTTGACCTCACACGGGGAGAACTTGGAACCAGGGGGTCTGCCGAGATCCGGGAGCAGGAGGCGGCTGAGTCTGGCAGGATACTTGGATTATCAATCCGTGAAAATCTTGGTATTCCCGATGGCTTTTTTGAAAACACAAGAGAATATCAGTTAAAGATCATTGAAGCTATCCGCCGCTATCAACCCGAAATCGTCATCACCAATGCTTATCACGATCGTCACCCGGATCATGGCCGCGCAAATCGCCTGGTAGAAGAGTCAGCTTTTTTAGCTGGCTTGAGAAAGGTAGAAACGCAAAGTGCTGATGGCGGGCAACAGGAAGCCTGGCGCCCTAAACAGGTACTTCATTTTATTCAGGACAATTATATCCGTCCGGATATCGTGATCGATATTACCGAATTCTGGGATAAAAAAATAGAAAGTATTCTTGCTTTCGGCTCCCAATTCCATAATCCGAACTGGAAGAATGAACCACAGACTTATATTTCGTCGCCGGAGTTTATACAAATCGTGGAGGCCCGCGCACGCGAATTTGGCAAAAGCATCAATGCAAAATTTGGTGAAGGCTTTACCTCGCGCAAAATATTAGGCGTAAATAGCCTTTTTGACCTTCGTTAACAACAACAAACATTAAAAAAGGAATTTGCCTATTTATACGGAAGGATGCTGCGCGGAGATCTATGATGTTTTTTCTGATCGAATAGATCAGGCCTTTACATATTCAAAGCGGTTATTCTCTTCGCTGCGTTCCCTTTTTAACTTGTTCTCGTTGGAAAGTTTTAAAAGGATACCCGATAATTCAGAAGTCTTAAAATCGGAATCGAAATTTTCTTTGCAATAATCAGCGATAGACGATATGGTATGGCGGGTATCGAAAAAATCGGTAGTAAGCAATTGATTTAAAACTTTGGTGGCACCAGGCTTTTTTGCTCTGATATGTCCGGTCACCTCGCCGTTATCCCGCGATTTGTAAGTCTTTTTTAGAAATATATCGGAAGCATCGCCCTCACTTTTTTCCATATCGATCATTACATCCAGCAATCTGTCAACCACCCTTACCTGCACCGCCTCCGATTGAAATGAATTAACGACTTCAGAGATCTCTACCAATTGTTTTTTTAATTTTTCAATATGCTTACTCATGTTACAAATACCCTGTTAATATTAACTGTGAAGCTATTGATTCATTCACCGGCATATCCGTAATAACCAGAAATATGCGTGGAATTATGGAAAAAATAGAGACTGTTCACCAATTAATAAGTAATTAACGCCCGTTAACTATTTTATTGCTGAAATTATCGAAAATATGCTCAATTTCACTAAAAAACAGGTTTTTGTATCAATTGTTTTACATTTACCTTACATGGCAGCCACTATTTTTTGAAGTATTTCAAGGCCTTCATCTATATTGTTTTGCTGAATAATAAGCGCCGGTCGGAAGCGGATAGTTTGCTCGCCGCACCCTAAAAACATTACATTCTGCTGTAACCCTTTTGCGATAAATTTATCCCTCGTGGTCTTATCCGGAAAGTCAAAGGCAGTCAGTAATCCCCTGCCCCTCACATTGCTGATGACGGGATATTGTTCCGATAGTTCACTCAACCTGTTTTGCAAATAGTCGCCTGTTTTAGCGGCGTTGTCGCAGAGGTTGTCTTCCTCAATGATCTCCAGTATTTTTGACGACCGGACCATGTCGGTCAGGTTGCCGCCCCAGGTAGAGTTGATCCTCGACGAAATCTTAAAAACGTTATTCTCAATTTCGTCAACTTTTTTACCGGCCAGGATGCCACAAACCTGCATCTTCTTGCCAAAGGCAAGTATATCAGGCCTCGCCTTTTCGCCAAAATGCTCGTGGCACCAGAATTTACCGGTGAGTCCTACTCCGGTCTGCACTTCGTCGTAGATCAGCATTGCCTCATTTTCATCGGCCAACACGCGCAATTGTTCTAAAAACTCCCTTCTCACGTGGTTGTCGCCGCCCTCGGATTGTATAGGTTCGATGATAATTGCGCACACATCGTCCTTATTTTCTTCAAAAGCCTTTTTTATCTGAGCAATCGAAAGCGCCTCGCGTTTCAGCAGATCATCATGATTCTCATCGCTGTATGGGAACTTTATTTTAGGCACCGAAACCCGCGGCCAGTCGAATTTAGCGTACCACTTGGTTTTATTCGGTTGTGTATTGGTAAGACTAAGCGTATAACCCGATCTGCCATGAAAAGCGTGCTCAAAATGGATCACCTTAAAACCTGCTTCTCTTGTGTAGCCCTTTTCAAAATTCTTCTGTACCTTCCAGTCCATGGCTGCTTTAAGCGCATTTTCTATCGCCAACGCACCGCCAGATATAAAAAAGGCATGCGGAAGATATTCAGGAATCCCAACCCGCTCGAATGTCTGTAAAAACTGAGCATACTGAGCCGTATAAATATCAGAGTTTGACGGGTTGGTCAGCGCCGCCAGCATCAGGTTTTTCTTAAACACTTCATCGTTCACCATTTTGGGATGGTTATAACCCAAAGGAACAGAAGCAAAGCAGGTAAAAAAATCAAGAAGAGTACGGTCATACTTGGCATCGTAAATATGAACGCCCCTGCTTTTTTCCATGTCAAACGTTAAATCGTAACCATCGGCTAATACGTGCTTGCGCAGCGATGACTGAACATCCTGGGGAGAAACTGTAAGATTGTACATATAATTGGGTTTATACAAATCTACAAAAAACGGCCTAAATTTCAAAATTAGGCCGTTTTTGAACCGAAATGATCAAAAAGTAACTTTAAACAATTTAAAGTTACTTTTTGTACCGAAGTCTGTTTTGGTCGGAAATTACCCGCTAAAAATTTTGTTGCAGGTCGGTATTACAGCTTCTCGCCGTGCTGACTGATATCGAGTCCGATCTCTTCATCTTGTGCCGAAACACGCAAAGGAGATATCATATCTGTAATTTTTAATAAAAGCAGGGAACCAAAGAATGCGAACACCGAAACACCGACCAGCGCGATCAGTTGTACCAGGAAAAGATGGGTGTGGCCAAAGAAAAGGCCGTCACCTGTTGTATTACCCGGATTGACCTTCTGACTTGCGAATACCCCGGTAAGCAGCATCCCAACCATACCGCCGACGCCATGACAAGGAAACACATCAAGCGTGTCGTCTATTTGCGTACGGGTGCGCCATTCCACCACAAGATTGCTTACCACAGCCGAAATAATTCCGATGGCAAGCGAGTGAGGCACGGAAACAAATCCGGCAGCAGGCGTAATCGCTACAAGGCCCACAACCGCACCGATACAGGTACCCATTGCCGATGGTTTTTTCCCCCGAAGCATGTCAAAAAATATCCAGGTGATACCTGCTGCTGCCGAAGCCGTTGTACTGGTTGCGAGCGCTGTCACCGCCAGATGATTTGCCCCAAACGCAGAACCCGCATTAAATCCAAACCACCCGAACCACAGCAGCCCCGTTCCGATCATCACATAAGTAATGCGGGCGGGCGAATGATTTGCCTCATTTCTGCCCTTCAGATAAAGTGCCGAAGCCAATGCAGCCCACCCTGCGGACATGTGGACGACTGTTCCTCCGGCAAAGTCAAGTACCCCAAGCTTATTCAGAATGCCATCGGGATGCCAGGTAACGTGCGCAAGCGGAGAAAATATAAACACCGTAAAAAGCACCACGAAGATGATGTATGAATTAAAGCGGATACGCTCTGCAAAAGCGCCTGTAATGAGCGCCGGAGTAATGATGGCAAATTTAAGCTGATACATGGCAAATAACAGCAGCGGTATTGTAGGCGCCGATTTCCATGTAGCATTTCCTAACATACCCTTCATCATAAAAAATGTCCCGGGGTTGCCTATAAATCCCCCTAAGGTGTCACCGAAAGCCAGGCTGAACCCAAAAATCCCCCACATTACAGTAATGATCACCATACATACAATGCTTTGCAGCATGGTAGAGATCACGTTTTTTTTTTTCACCATCCCACCGTAAAAAAAGGCAAGCCCCGGTGTCATGATCAGCACGAGCGCCGTGGACATTAACATCCACGCGATATCGCCGGTATCAAAATGCGGACTGCCGGTTTGCTTAAAATCAACCGAAGGGAAAATAAAGGTGAGTATTAGGATAAAAACAATAAGGGCAAAAGGAAAATATCTTTTCATGCAAATTTATATCAGTAAACAGATCCGTTTGGAGTTGGTTTATACGGTTGTAAAAATGCCAAAAAAGTTAAATATTTAAACAAATACAGATATTATTATCATTTTAATATTTAATAAGCTAATAAATTACCGATTTCCTATTTTTTATAGAATTACTGCATATTAAGATGATAGTTTGATAATTTTTCCCCTCGCAGAAAAGAAAACAGTGCACAAAAAAGCCCGGTCACAGAAACCAGGCTCGTCATAATATAGGTTTGGGAAATTTTAATCCGTTTCTACCGGCGCACTCCTTTCCGTCAAAACGCCGTTGCTTTATTTAAAAAGTTGCTGAAATTAGATATATTAATCGGTAAAAACAAACAAAAAAGTACATTTTTATTCGAAAAAAATAAGAAAATTAAATTTTATAAGAATTTAAACAGGAAATCAGGCCAGATACCTAATAAAACAGCCAAAAAAGCTATAAAACAACATAAAACCACAATATTCGGCGATTTTACTGTACAGTTTTTTATCAATTCTGTTCGTTTCAGAAACAAATTTAAAGGGATTTTGATATAGTAAAATAATGAGACCACCGTCGTCAGTGCGCCTGTGATCATCATAATCATTAGTAAAATATCATGGTTCTGCTGATAGACTGCATAGACGGACGAAAACACCAATAACTTTCCTGTAAATCCTCCGCTTACCGGTAATCCGGTTAACGAAACCAGTATGATTACAAAACAAACTGATGCCGCAGGGAACCTAAAACCAAGGCCTTTATAACCATTCATATTGTCGATATCGAGCATATTGGCAAAATAGCTGGCGAGTGCAAGCGCGCCAATATTGGCAATGCCATATAGGGCGAGATAAAAGACAAGCGCATTGATACCGGCTGTACTATAAGTAGCAATAGCCATTAACGCAAATCCGGTATGGCCTATGCTTGAATATGCCAGCATACGTTTAACGCTTTGCTGAAGTACAGCAGCAAAATTACCGGCTATCATGGTAACAATACCTGCAATACTCAGCACGGCTTTAAAATCGAACGCTTGCCAATGCTGAAAGTAAATAAAAGGTCTTAAGAAATTAATAAGCAATGCAAAACCTGCTATTTTGGGTAAAGTTGAAAGCCATGCCGTAACCGGTGTGGACGCGCCTTCGTAAACGTCCGGCACCCAGAAATGCAGCGGAACGAACGACAGCTTAAATCCTATACCGACCAATACCAGCGTCAATCCGAAAGCTACCGGCAGCGGGTTCGCCTCCATCAGGCCGGGGAGCAGGTTTCCACTGAATAGGTTCAGGGAGCCTGTCAACGCATAGAGCACCGATATGCCGTAAAGCATAATAGCAGAAGACGCCGCGCCGAAAAGCACGTATTTGAGTCCGGCTTCGGCGCCAGTCTTATTTTCGCTGCGGTAAGCCACCATCAGATAGGACGCTATCGATACCATTTCAATGGCAACATAAATGGAAAGCAGGTTGATGGCCATCACCATCAGGTGTAGCCCGAGTACTGACCCGGCAACAATTGTATAAAGGTCTGAAAGTCTTTTGTCGTGCGACTTTAAACGATTATCCCATTCAAAATAAAGGATCAATATAAAAGCGAGCACATCAATAATCAGTTTAAAATCAATGGCGACCCGGTTAAGCAGCAACATTTCACCGAATAGAAATTGTCCGTTCAGCCTACCGCTTACAAACAACAACTGAATTTGCTGGTAATCCCTGTGGATCACCAGCAAAATTCCGGCAGCAACTATTATTCTGCATAATTTTTCCGAATTACGCCCGAAGAGGAGATCGGTGATCAATACCACGATGAATAATACCGTCAGATAGATCTCTGGCAAAAAATAGGGAATGCTCTGTAGTGTGTTATTTACTGATCCCGGTATAAATGGTATTAAATCGTGCATGTATGTTATTGAACTATCACCAACTGATCTTTGGGGTATTTAACCTGGTAAGCTAATTGTAGTTTTTTATCCTGCTGCGAATTTAACAGTAAATTCCATGAAACCTTGCCTGTTAACGCATCGGGTTTTACACCTGATGTTTCCAGAGGATCAACACTGATCGAAGAATTTTGCGACACAGGCACCTGATCTTCTACCAGCAGGTTAACGGGCTGATTTTTCCGGTTTTTGATTTCGATCAGCCAGCTTTTAGTCTCCTTCTTATTGGAACCGAAAGTCTGATTTTGTGTGTGTTCCCGTTGCAGTGTGCGCGAAACAACAATATTTTTATCCGTGCCTAAAGAGATATTGAGCGTATCGGCAGCGTTATCCACATTTATCAGCGACTTGCCTATAAATGTGTCCTCAAAATACAGGTTTGCCTCACCCGATAAGAAGTTATTTTTACTCCAGTCTGTTAATTGAGCGTTTAAGAAAACATCCGTGTTTACCTTGGGGGCCACATAATATTGATAAGCCGCCTTTACCTCCACCTGATTAATTTCAACCAGACATTGTTTGCCGTTATCAGGGATGGAATAGGGATTGGTAATATTGAATTCAATATTGGTCTGGTTTTCAACCTGATTGACTCCTATTGGAATATGCTCAATGTTAACCCCCGCCACTTTCCCGGAAAGTAATCTGCCAACATCTGCTTTATCCTCTGAATCCCGGTTGTTACTATAACCTACGACCACCACCTCATTTAAAGTTTTTGCTGAAACATTAAGACCCACACTCATAAACCCGGCATTAATCGCCCTCTCCTGTGGTTCATATCCGATAAATGAAAAAGCTATAGTCTGTGCGCCAGGCGGCACCTGCAATGAAAAATTTCCATTTACATCGGTCACCATTCCGATAGTCGTACCTTTTATTTGTACACTGACGCCAGGCAGCGGTCTTTTGTCATCGTTGCCAAAGACCTGTCCGGTAACCCTCGTTACGGAACCTGCAGGCTGTGTATAATACATATTGGTGGACAAATAATAAGGGAGCAATTCGGGCTTGTTACCGCTTACCGCCGGGTTGCCGGTTGACAGTGTAAGTTTAACGTCCTTCCACTCCTCCCCGCTTTGCTGGCTCACATTTGCCTTATAGGAAACCATTACCGGGCTGTTTATATTTTTTGCCCGGATATCGTAAGTAGGGTACCAGCCAGCGTTTCGCACCACATAACTAATGGTAAATTTTGATTGTAAGGCTGCTTTGGC
Organism: Mucilaginibacter sp.; assembly: GCA_035547875.1. Classification (GTDB taxonomy): domain Bacteria; phylum Bacteroidota; class Bacteroidia; order Sphingobacteriales; family Sphingobacteriaceae; genus Mucilaginibacter. Next base: position 514,665 of record DASZTX010000057.1, read on the forward strand.
CGAAACCGTCACCAGGATATTACTGGTCGCCGTGTTCTTAGCCTGATTGGCTTCGGTTATCTGCTTGTCAATCTTTTGCAGTTGTGTGTTAAGGTCTATGATGATATCGGTAAGTTCCTGCTCCTTTTGTTTTAGTGCAGTAAGGCGCTCAGTCTGAAAATCGAGCGCTTGCTTTAATTTGACCACATCAAGTGTGGTATTATCTGCTTTCACCAATTGATTCTTGCTCAGCATGTTTTCCTCCTGCTGATAAATACCGATAAGACTGTTTTGCAGGGATATTTTATTTCTGATGGCCTTTTGCTGCTCCCGAAGATCAGCCACCTGCTTATCCTTTATTTCCTCGCCCAGAAAATTCAGTTCATGCTTAACGGCAAGAAGGGTAAACTGGCCAGCAGCCTGAACACGTATGCTTTGCACGTCAATATCAGGGGATATGCCCCCAAATACCAGATCGGCTGTGCCTGCGTTTATGTTTACCATTGCTGTGCGGGTTACCTGAGCTCCTTTTAAAAAGATGGTTACTTTCTGAACTTTTGATGCTACTTTTTGACCTTCGTCGGCCTTTGCTGCTATCGCTATAATAAACATCAATGCAGCCATTACTAATTTTCTGTACATAATTCGTTAGGTTAAATAAATGCTTCCGGTTAATTCGTTGTCCCAACCGGGACGCCATTTAAAGGATGCAGGTATTTCTGTTTTTCCATAACAGAAAACTTTATTTATTTAACTGGAGGAATTGTATAAATGTAATTATCGATTCGTTGATCTTTTCAAACACTAATCCGGGCATAACGCCCAGCGCCAGCGCCATAAAAGCAAGCGGCATTAAAGTGATCTTTTCGCGAAGGTTCAGGTCTGTCAGCGCTGTTTTCCATACCGCGCCGCCTTTCAGATTCAATGCGCCGAAGAACATACGCTGTAGCGTCCATAAAAAATAGGCCGCCGACAGCAGGATACCTGCTGAACCCAAGACCGCCATCCAGTAAGGCAGCAGTCCGTTTACCGAAGCCGATCTGAAAGCCCCTGTGAGAGAAAAGGCTTCACCGATAAAGGCCGAAAATCCGGGCAAACCGAGCGAGGCAAAAAAGGCCACGATGACAAAGGCGGCATACTTCGGCATAAGGGATGTCAGCCCCCTGAAGTGCGTAATCCCCCTGTCATGAACCCGGTTATAAATCACTCCCGCCAAAAAGAACAACATGGCCGATAAAAAGCCGTGACTTACCATCTGCATTTCCGCGCCGCTTAGTCCTTCGGTTGTCATAGAGGCTATGCCAAGCAAAACAAAGCCCATGTGCGATACCGAGGAATAAGCAATTAAACGCTTAAGATCTTGCTGTGCCAGCGCATTAAGCGCACCGTATAAAATGGATATTACACCCAAAAGGCCAAGCCAGTAGGCTCCGGTATGGGCAATGTCAGGGAATATTCCTAAACAGATACGTATGATACCGTAACCACCGACTTTTAACAGCACGCCTGCGAGTATAATGGAAACAGGCGTGGGTGCTTCCACGTGGGCATCGGGCAGCCAGGTATGCAGCGGCACCACCGGAACCTTTATGGCAAAAGCAATGAACAGGACAATAAACCCTACTGACCGCGCGGATATTCCGAAAATGGTTTGATGACTCAAAACAGAGAATACCGATCCCGGCTGATAGTTGGCCGGATTCATCATCTGGATCATATTAAAAGTATGGTTCCCGGTGACAGGGTCGGTAACAGATAAATATAAGCCGATCATCACCAGCAACATAAAAACCGATCCGAATAACGTATAAAGAAAAAATTTGATGGCAGCATATTCGCGCCTTGCGCCCCCCCACATACCGATCAAAAAGTAAAGCGGGAGCAGCATCAGTTCGTAAAAAATATAAAAGAGGAAAAAATCCAGTGCGCAAAAAACACCGATGACTGCCATATCCAATATCAGGAACAGCACAAAAAAGCCTTTAAGGTTGCTTTTAATTTCCCATGAAGCTAATGCGGCGATGACCAGAACAAGCGATGTCATTACCAGCAGTGCTACAGAAAGGCCGTCAATTCCGACAAAATAATCGATCTGCATCTTTCCGATCGATCCCAGGTCGATGTTTATCCACGGGACTTTCTGCATAAACTGAAATTGCGCCTCCTGATTAACGCCGCCAAAACCAGTCCCCGTTTTAAAATGGAAATAGATCCACAGGCTGATCACAAGCTGGATCAGTGTGGCGGCAAGCGTGATGAATTTAAACCCGCCGCGTAACGAAGATGGCAGCAAAGCGATCAGCAGCGCAAATAAAATGGGAATAAATATCAGTAAGGTCAGGATATTCATGCGGCAGAATAATTAAAGGCAGAAAAAAAAGTAACATCCGGTATCTTTATGCTCCGCACGGAGATAAAATGACAGACTATATTTAAAACTGCGCTCATATCAAAGTTTTTAAAATAAATAACGCTAATATAACAGCCAGCATGTTGTAAAGATAATATTGAACATTTCCGTTCTGAAACCTGCGGGCAAAGTTTCCTACAGCCTTCACTGCATCTGTTACAACCATCAAAAAACCATCTATCACGTGATGATCTACCCATGTTGCCACTTTTGCCATAATTGCAGCTAATCTTGCAACAAAATGGATCAGGCCATCGATTACCCTTCTGTCAAACCAGAAAACGGAGCGCCCCAGAAAAAGGAATAGTCTAACAATGCGTTTTTTGTAAAAGCGGTCGATATACCATTCATTGTGCGATAGTTGCCAAAGCATTCCGGTCTGCGAAAAAGGGTTTGTTCGCTGCAGAGTATAAATAGCATAAGCGCCATAGATCACCAGCAGGCTGAAAATATTTATGCCCGGCGGAATGATCAGATGCAGCGCACCTGTTTGCCCTCCTGTTACTTTCTGCTGTAATCCGGAAAACAACCAGGAACCCTCATAGTTGAAGGGATTGAACGAGAATACAGGGAAAAGACATCCTGCCGCAAGTAATGCCAAAGGCACGTAATATTGCCACCCACCGTCGCTTACATGATATTTAATATCCGGAAAGCGCTCTCGCAGATTTGATTTTCCTAAAAACACCCTCACCATAAGCCGTATTACATAAAATGCAGTAAGCCAAGTGGTAATAATAGCAACGATAGGTACCAGGCTAAACAGTCGGCCCTTTCCCCCGGCCCAATCAACCGCCTGAATTAAAATCCCGTCCTTAGACAAATAGCCGGAGGTAAATGGCAATCCTATTAACGCCAGGCCAGCAATAAGCGCAGTTATGAAGGTCAGCGGCATTTTTTTGCCCAGCCCACCCATGTTTAAAATATTCTGAGGGTCTATCTCCAGTTTATTGTCGTCACGCACATGCGCCATCTGATGAATTACAACTCCTGCGGCGAGGAACAGCAAACATTTAAAAAATGCATGAGTAATCAGGTGAAACAACGAAGATGCATAAGCGCCAACACCCATGGCCATTACCATATAACCCAATTGCGATATGGTGGAATAGGCCAGTATGCGTTTCAGATCGTTTTGCGTAAGCGCTATAGTTGCAGCCATAAAGGCCGTAAAACAACCCGTAACGGCCAGAATGGTCAGCTCTGTACTGTTAAAGAGCGGGTAAACGCGCGCCAGCAGGAAAACACCCGCGGCAACCATCGTTGCAGCATGGATCAGCGCCGAAACAGAGGTAGGCCCCTCCATCGCATCCGGCAGCCACGTATGTAGCGGAAACTGCGCCGACTTTGCAGCGACCGCTAAAAGTATTCCGGCAAAGGCAGTGTATTGCCAGATCTGTGGCAACGCTCCGATTCCTTGTGCTGCTAAACCTGCGTCTCCAGCGGAACTAACAGAAGAAGCCGACCCAAACAGGGCATTGATATCAAATGTATGGTATTGGGTGAACAGGATAATAATGGCAACCAGCAGACCGATATCGCCTATGCGGTTCATGATAAACGCCTTCTTATTTGCCTGAACAGCCCGGTTTCGTTTAAACCAAAACCCGATAAGCAAATAGGAAGAGAAACCCACCAGTTCCCAGAAGATGTAGAATATCAGCAGGTTGTCAGCGACCACCAACGCCAGCATACTGAAACAAAAAAGACTCAGATAAGCGAAGTAACGGTTATAACGGGCATCGCCCTTCATGTATGCCGTCGAATAAATATGAACCGGAAGCGCAATGACATTGACCAGCAAAAGCAGCAGGACTGAAAGATCATTCAACAGGATGCCTGCATAAACCTTTGTATCCCCTATGATAAACCACAGCAGGTTTTGATGCACAAGATGACCGGTATTCCAAACTTTTGCAAATACAAAAACGGATAATACGCAGCTTAACAATATTGCGGCGGTTGACAGCCATCCGGCTACCTTGTTCTTACCGGGCGAAAATATATTTATAGCAAAAGCAAGTAGCGGGAGCAACACCGCCGCAAGCGTGAATTTTATGGTGAGGATATCTATAGCTTGTAAAAAATTGCTCAATTTCTTTCAGTAATTACAAGTGGATTTAAATTGATATAGCTGACATCATTAATCTTTTAATTTATCAACTGCTCCCGGATCAATGGTTTTGTATTGCTTATAAACATTTAGGACAATAGCCAGTGCCACTGCCGTAGTAGCGGCAGCTAAAACAATGGCAAACAGCGCAAACATTTGGCCGCCGTTATTCATGCGGTCATATTTACCAAAGGCTACCAGATTCAGAACGGCAGCATTCAGCATCAGTTCAATACCGATTAAAACCTGTATGGCATTTTGTTTGGACAAAATCATGTATAAACCCACGCAAAATAATATGGCGCTGACAATCAGAAAATCAGTTAACGATATCATGACCTACCCTCCTTTCGCGACAAATGTGCTGCTCCTACCAGTGCGATCATCAATAAAATAGAAATTGCTTCAAATGGAAGGAGATATTTTGTCATCAGGTTTATCCCGATGTTTTCCGTCATCGAGGAGGTTGGTTTTATAACATTGTTGACCACGGCAGCCTTTTTTACCCACGCTATATCGTTTGCATCAGTCTTTAAAAACATATTGATCAGCACGATCAGGAACAACCCGGATATCAGCATTGCAGGCACCTTACGGGCGCCGGTAAACTTTTGCTTCACCTTGGCTATGGTATTCAACGCCTCCCTGCCTGACAACATAAATGCAAACAATATCAGCACGAGTATGCCGCCTACATAAATCACAATTTGTGTAATTGCGACAAAGTCCGCCAGGGCAAGCACATACAGACCTGCCAACGCAAAAAGCGTCACAAAAAACATAAATATCGACCTGACCAGATTTTTAGTTAAAGCCACAAACACGGCAGATGCAACGGCAATAAAAGCCATCAGGTAAAAAAGCAGCTTCAGCAGGGTCATGATCCGCCCTCCTTTTTCTGCATAGCGGCAAGTTTAGCTGCCTGTCGCTCGGCTTGCTGTTTTTCAAGTTCGAGCCTCTTTTCTGCCGCCATTTCAGGCGACATATCCGAGAACTGATATACCAGATCGTTAAGCGCAAACACACTTTTATCGTATTGATTGGTCATGACAATACATTCCGTCGGACAAACAATGGTACAAAGACCGCAGTACATGCATTTCGCCATGTCGATATCAAACTTTGCGGCATATAGCCTTTTGGTTGTCCCGTCTGATGTCTGCCCGATAGCCTCGGTCGCCTTAATTGATTCGATGTCGATACAATTGACCGGACACACTTTGGCGCAAAGATCACAAACAATACAGTCATCCATTTCCACGTCGAGCTGATAACGACCGACCTCGGGAACCGGAAGCTTCTGATGGGGATACTGAATGGTGTTCGTTCCCTCCAACTGCTTAAAATAATTCTGATCACTCGCAGGCAGCAGCTCTCTTTTTCTGTGCGAGGCAAAGAGATGACTAACTGTGACTGATAAACCTTTCAGCGCCGAAGAAAATCCGTTCAAAATACTGCTCATAATCGCCCGTTTTGCCTGTTATTTACATTAGCCAAAGCCGCCATATCCCTGATATCAGCATACAAATAAAAGCCAGCGGCGTTAACACCTTCCAGCATAATCTCATTAACTGATCCACCCTGAACCGGGGCAGCGTCCACCGTATCCACATCTGTACGCCTACCAGCGCCAGTGTTTTAACAATTATCCAAAGTACTCCCCAGGCCGCGCCTGTTGTCCAGTCAGCAAGCTGCACCACACCTATGTTGGGTAAAGGCGTATTCCATGCACCCAGAAAAAGTATAACGCCGATCATCGAAACCAGGAACATCATGGAATACTCTGCCAGAAAAACCAGTGCAAACCGTAATCCGGTGTATTCCGTATGAAATCCTGCCACAAGCTCTGATTCCGCCTCGGGAATATCGAACGGCGCACGATTACTCTCAGCTAATGACGCAATAAAATAAATGATAAACGCAATAATCAGATGCGGAGCCCTGAAAATATTCCAGCCAAATATCCCGCCGATAGACGAAACGTCCCAGAAACCGAAAAACTTAACGCCATCAGACGACAAGACGCCTTGCTGCGCGGAAATATGCTGTAAATTAAGTGTCTGAGCGATCATCACTACAGAAATAATAGCGAAGCCTGCCGGAATTTCATAGGAAATGATCTGAGCGGCTGATCGCATGGCGCCAAGTATAGAATACTTGTTGTTTGACCCCCATCCGGCCATCAGGATACCCAGCGTTTCGACAGAAATTATTGCAAAAATATAATAAAGCCCAAGGTTCAAATTCGATGGTACCAGTCCACGCCCCCACGGCAGTGCGGCAAAACCGAGATAAACGGCAATAAAAATAATTGCCGGAGCCAGAATGAATAATAATTTGTCAGCTGCAGCAGGAGTAATGAGTTCCTTTTGCAGCATTTTTAATATATCGGCAACAGTTTGCAGGCTACCGAACTTTCCCGTTTCTGTCGGGCCAAGCCTGTCCTGTATAAAAGCAGAGACCTTGCGTTCAGCATAGACACCAAAAAGCGCGAACAATGCCGAGAATCCGAACAATCCTATCGCGACAGTAAAATATGTAATGTAGAGACTCAATCTTTTTACTTTGGCTGCAAACTTAGCAAATTTTAGCCGATTGAGTCAGACAGAGTTGAATACTTGATTAAATTGGTAGAAATAATAGATTAACACTTTTAATAATCGTCTCCTGCCGCCTCAACACCTTATCTCGGCATAACCGGACATTACCTTTTCCTCAAAAAATATTTCCGCATAGTGATCAAAGTCATCGGTGTCGTCGGTTGTTGTAAAAAACTGCCGCGTTTTATTTTGGCTGATTCTTTGCGCCATTTCCGGATGCCGCTGCAGATAATCCACCAGACTTGCGGCAACAATATCGCCTTGCGATACTACCTGTATTCCGGCAGGCAAATAACTTTCAATTTTCTGTTGTATCAAAGGATAATGAGTACAGGCCAGTAAAAGCGTGTCGATATTTGCAGATTGAGCCAATACCTCGTCAAGGTATTTCTTTACAAAATAATCTGCGCCGGGTTTATCGTACTCGCCGTTTTCAATCAGTGGAACCCAGAGCGGACAGGCCTGCTGGTGTACGGTCACATCCGGGAAAAACTTCCCGATCTCAATCTGATACGATCCCGATTGTACGGTGCCTTTTGTGCCTAACACACCAATCTCGTTTGTCCGGGTATAATTGCCGATCACTTCCGCAGTCGGCCTGATCACGCCCAACACACGTTTTTCCGGGTCCTGATTTTTCAGATCAAGCTGCTGTATGTTACGCAATGCTTTAGCCGAAGCGGTATTGCAGGCCAGAATAACCAGCGGGCAACCTTTTTTAAAAAGCCATTGCACGCACTCCCAGGTATATTGATGGATGGTCTGAAAAGAGCGGTTGCCGTAGGGCGCCCGGGCGGTATCGCCTAAATAAACATAGTCGTAGTCCGGAAGCTGTTTAAAAATAGAGCGGAAAACGGTCAGGCCACCATAGCCTGAATCGAAGATACCGATAGGTTTATTGTTTAGCATTTTCACAAAAATAAAAAAGCGCCCCGTATCGAACGGAGGCGCTTGCAAATATTTTATTTACGGCTGTTATTTAATACCCATTTTAAGTTTTACAGCGTCCATCAGGTCATCACCCGGAGGCGCAACAATAAACTGGGTTGAAGCAGTATTGATTACATAAGTATAACCTTTTTCCTTAGCAACGGTTTCAACAGCGGTGCGTGCTTTATCTGAAAGTGGCTTAACCAGTTCGTTTGATCTTTCGTCAAATTTCTGCTGAGCGCTTGTCTGATAGTCCTGAATGCGTTTTTGGATATCCTGTAATTCAGCCTGCTTTGCGGTGCGGGTAGCATCGGTCATTGCAGCCTGGCCTTTCTGGTATTCCTGAGCCTTGGTCTGAAACTCGGTCTGCATAGAAGAAAGTTCGTCAGTAAACTGCTTTGAATAAATATCAAGCTGCGATTTTACTGTCTTTGCTTCCGGCATCTGGCCGATCAGGTTGTCAAAGTTAATATATCCGATTTTCGCTTGTGCCTTTGCAAAGTTGCCAACCGATAAGAACAATACCGCAACTAAAGCAACTTTAAGTAGTTTTTTCATTTTTGTGTCCTGTGTTTTTAAATTAATGGGATTAATATAATTAAAAAATTTATTTTGCAACATTACCGGCTTTTAATCCGAGTTTCGCTAGCACATCCGCACTTTTATCATAACGCGGGTTGGCATATAACATTATCACCTCGCTGTTTTTATCAAATATCATATCCAGGTTATCGCTCTCGGCAACAGCTTGTATAGCTTTTGCCATTTTATCCTGAACCGGTTTAATGATCGCACTGCTTTTCTGGGCAAGTTCTCCGTCCGGGCCAAACTTCTGACGTTGAAAGTCCTTTGCTGTTTTTTCCTTATCGGCAATTTCGGCCTCCCGCCTCCTTTTCATGTCCGCAGTCATCAATACCTGGTCTGCCTGGAACGCTTTGTACAAACGGTCAATTTCCTGATATCGCTCATCAACTTCCTTTTGCCATTTTACGCTTAGCGCTTCAATCTGTTTTTGTGCCGATGCATACTCGGGCATGTGTTTTAAAATGTAGTCCGAGTCCACATAGGCAAACCGTTGCGCAAACGCGCCGGTGAGTGTAACTAACGAAAAAAACGCTACTAAAATTGCCTTCCTCATCACAATTTTTGCAAATTAATTAAATCCGCCATTCAGGCTTTGCGAAATTGAAAAATGGAACTGACCGCGGTTAGCATCCGGTATGCCCGGAATTTTATCGAAGCCATAACCATAATCCAGACCAAGCAGGCCAAAAATAGGTAAAAATATTCTGGCTCCAACTCCGACTGAACGTTTTACGTTGAAAGGATCAAATTTATTAAAAGAATTCCAAACATTACCGCCTTCGGCAAAACCCAGCATAAATATAGTTGCCGACTGCCCCTGAATGATCGGGTATCTTACCTCCATGGTATATTTGTTATAAATGGTACTTCCGGGGTTGGTATCGGCAGTATAATTCGTTCCCTCCGGTATGATGGAGAAGTTCTGATAGCCCCTCAAACCGATGATCTCGCTTCCCTGCAAAAACTGGTAGCTCTGCATACCGTCGCCACCCAGCTTAAACCGCTCGAAAGGTGACGGACCAACCTCTTTGTTGTACTGACCCAGGAAGCCAAACCTCACCTGCGACATCAGCACCAACTTGCCGGTAAGGCGGGTGAACCATTGTGCGTCATATTTAAATTTATAATACTCCACAAAATGATAACGCTGTTCAGGTGTCGCGATCTTATAATTAATGCTATTAAATAATGAATATGGCGGCGTGGCCTGAACAGTAAACCGGATATTCGATCCTGAAGTCGGATAGATCGGTGCATCAACTGAGTTCCGGCTAAGTTCCTGCGTCAGCTTAATGTTAAACGATGTACCATTGGAGAACAGATAACCGGTATAGTTATCCAGGTTATAATGGTCAAAGTTCAGCGAGTAATTTAACTGGAAATAGTTATCCGGCCAGTTTAAACGCTTACCGAGCGTTACGCCCACACCGTTGATACGAAGTTTGTTGTACAACGGGTTGTCCTTGGTATAATAGTCGCCTGTGGAACTTAACTGTGTGTATGCCGACAACGCAAAATAGATCGGTTTTTTACCGCCAAGCCATGGCTCAGAAAAGGTGAACGAAAAGTTCTGATAGGTGTGACCGCTCGACTGACCGCGTAAGCTTAATTTCTGCCCATCGCCTTTTGGCAGCGGACGGTAAGCTTTCAGGTGGAAGATGTTACGCAGCGAGAAGTTATTAAATGTCAGACCCAGGGTACCAACTAACTGACCGCCGCCAAAACCACCGGAAAGTTCGATCTGATCGGACGGCTTTTCAACAACATTATAAACGATGTCAACAGTACCATCCTGCGCATTGATGTTCTCAGGCCTTGGTTCGGTCTTTTGCTCATCAAAGTTTCCAAGCTGACCGATTTCGCGCGCACTGCGGATCAACAACTCTTTGTTGAACTTTTGTCCAGGCTTGGTTTTAATCTCACGCATCACCACCTTATCATTGGTAACATCGTTGCCCTTTAGGATAACCCTGTTAATAGTGTATTGCGGCCCTTCGTAAACACGAATATCAATATCAACCGTATCGTTATAAATACGTGTCTGCACAGGATCAGCATTATAGGTCAGATAACCATCGTTCAGGTAAAAAGATGAAACATCATCATTATCAGGCGTCGGACCGATCAGCCTTTTGTTCATTTCCTCTTCGCTGAAAATGTCGCCTTTTTTTATCTTTAATATCCTGTTCAGTACATCAGCCGGATATTTGGCGTTGCCGCTCCATTTGATATTACCGAAGTAATATTTATTGCCTTCAAATATTTTTATTTTAACGCCAACAGTATTCGGGCCGGTCTTAAATACCGTATCATCCAGTATCTCGGCATCGCGGTAACCCTTGCCCTGCATTTTACTGATCAGGTTCTGCTTATCTTCTTCGTATTTATCACGTTTGAATTTGCGTGAACCGAAAATATTGTAAAATTTCCTTTTCCTCGTCTTTTTCAGATACTTCCTCAATTTCGCCTCCGAAAAATCCTTATTCCCTTCAAACGTAACGTCGCTTATCTTAACTTTTTTATGCTTGTCAATCTTTACATCTAAGATAATGCTATTGGCATCGCCCGGATCTTTCCGCTGTTTTATGCTTACCGTGGTGTTCAGGAAACCCTTTTCGGCAAAATGCTTTTTGATGATCGCGGTACTGGTGCTGATCAGGTTTTGATTTACGATCTTATATGCCTTATCCGAAAGTTTTTTCTGCAGTTCATCAATTTCGCCCTTGCGGATGCCGGTCAGGTGCAGGCGTGACAAACGCGGAAGCTCCGTAACTGCTATTTCGAGGTAAACAGTATCCAGATTGATCTTCGTGATGTTCAGCTGTACGTCCTCGAACAAACCCTGCGCATACATATTCTTGATCACGTTGGCGTTAGCCTCGCCGGGTAAAACAATATGATCGCCCTTGTTCAATTTTGATATTGTTAACAGTACGTCTTTGTCGAGTGATTTTGTACCGGTAATAGTTACCCCGCCGATGATATAATCCTTGGGCTCGAAATAACTTAAACTATCAGGCGGCAACGTTGACTGTGGCAAAGAATATCGGGGCTGCTGGCCAATTTGTGCAAAGGCTGCAGTGCTGATTACGGTGAAAAGAATAGCAAAAAGAAATTTATTCATTCGAATATTTTAGTGGGCTAAAAATAATTTATACAGTTGTTAAAAAGTGTTAAAAGTAAAAATTTAGTTCACCTGCTCGCTTGTCAGGCCAAAACGACGCTCCCTTTTCTGATAATCAAGGATGGCGTCATACAGGTCTTCCTTACGGAAATCAGGCCATAATTTCGGCGTGAAGTACAATTCCGCATAAGCAATCTGCCATAGCAGATAATTGCTGATCCGGTGCTCACCGCTGGTTCTGATCAGTAATTCGGGGTTGGGCATATCCCGGGTATATAAGTTATTTTCAAAAGTTTCCTCATTAATGTCGTCAATAGTCAGATCACCGCTTTGTACTTTGGCAGCAATGCTTTTGGCGGCACTTACAATCTCGCGTCGCGAACTGTAACTCAACGCAAGGGTAAGCACCAATCCGGTATTTGCCGAGGTCTTCTCCATTGCATTAACCAATTCCTTGTAAGCTTTTTCAGGCAGCATATCCAGATCGCCGATGGTGTTCAGCCGCACGTTTTTCTCCATAAAGTTTCTTATTTCTTTATGAATCGTGCTTACCATAAGCTCCATTATAGCCATTACTTCCAGTTTCGGCCTGTTCCAGTTTTCAGATGAGAAAGTGTAAAGTGTGAGATATTTTAAATTCAGCAGCGTCGCCCCTTCAACCACGTCCCTTACAGAAAGTACTCCATTATGATGGCCGAATATTCTCAATTTGCCTTTTTCCTTCGCCCAGCGCCCGTTACCATCCATAATTATGGCAATATGCTCCGGAAGTCTCAACAAATCAATCTGGTCCTTAAATCCCATTATAACGTTATTAAAGCCATATCCGGCTCAAAGAAATATTTAACTCTCAAGGGGCGATAATTCACCTGTTTTGAAACGCTCATCATCAGCCGGGCTGCTTTTCAGCCCCATCTTCAACAACTTATGCTGTTTTTTTCAGGGGACAAAGGTAAAAACTTAATTGTAGTTTTTTTATTATGACGAAGGAAAAGAAAATGTTATTGCCCCGGGCTGCAAAAAAGCTTTGCAAACACTTGAAAAAACACCAGCCTGCATACATAAAATCGCCCGGAACCAGTGATGATTCCGGGCGCAGATTATCCGTTTTATTTCGTTTGATTTTAATAGATTCCCTTTTGCTTTAACATTTTTATATCGTCCGGAGTTACTTTCGCGATGGCGTAAGTGCTTATTTTATTAATATTCGCTTCGTCCAGCACATCTACCAGATTCTGGTAAACCGAGTGTTCGGCGGGCTTTATAATTAGTGACATTGGCTTTCCCGTTTTTTGAAGCACCTGTCTGCTCATATTCATAATAGCTGCCCTGATGTCGCTGCCATATCCGGCAACTTCCGGCGACGTAATTGGTTTTCCGGGCATACCCAGATAATAAACCGCCTTGTTTTTCGCACCGAGACATACACTCATGGTAGAACTTTCCGCATACGGTTCCGGCGATGCAGGCACCGGCATGTTAAGTTCCATTTTTCGGGGCTTTTGCAGCGACGTTGTCAGCATAAAAAAGGTGATCAGCAAAAAAGCAAGATCAACCATGGCGGTCAGGTCAACACGAACAGGTATGCGTTTAGCGTGTCTTCCGCCTGTTTTTCCGGGAGTTTGGTTTAACTCAGCCATAACGGTAATGATTAAGGTTAATAAATTGGTTTACAACGCTCAACCGTCGTTGAACATTTATTTAAAAACGTCCGGAAATACACTTTATTGCAACAAAGATGCATTTAATTATTCTGCATTTATCTGCGATATGCAATATTGTCAAGAGATGAGTAAATACCGATATAATAGCAGGCAGAACTACGCCTATTCAAAGTAGCATTTTTCGGTAACGAATGTATAGGAGAGCGTGATCTGTGAGAAAAAGTACATGTCCCGGGGGCGCATGTCACCGCGCTGTACGCCGGGAGAACCAATATAAACACCTGTCTTTTCTCCTGATCGGTCAGCCAGTGCGCCAGGGTAGCTGTCTTTAGGTCCCCGGTTTGCATAATAACCACCCACATCATCCAGATAATCGGTATTGGTAAGGCGGTATCCTAACTGAGCGCCAACGGTTAATTTGCCGCTAAAATTATATTTAAACCCGGCACCGTAAACCAACGAGAAAGCGGCTGTCGGGTATGGCTTTTGCTGATCTTCTGTACGTGCGGAGCGTAAGCCATAACTGTTGCCTTTATATATGGTATATGGGAAATAATTTACCGTAGCGCCGCCCAGAAAAATATATGGTGTGTATTTATTTTTTCCGGCATCCGGAATATATTTCATAAAGTTAAATTCGCCCACAAGACTCACCTCGCTTAAAGTGGTGGTGAAGCTCAGGTTACGCTGCCGGAACTGCGGATCGGAAGAGTTGCTGTCGGCGGCTGCAATTTTACCATAGGTGTAACTTACTTTTGCCGACCAGTAGCCATCAAAGTTGCGTTTAACAAAACCACCGACCGAATAACCGCTTATTTTCACCGGATTATTGGTATTCAGATCGCCCATATAGCCTGAACCACCTGCGGCCGCGCCGACCTCCCAGGTTTGAGCTTTCAGAGAACAGGTTATAAAAGCGAAAAATATAAATGGTATAAGTTTACCCATCGGCGATATCAGTAGTTGCGGACGTCGAGCCCCCACAATAATTTGTTTCTTAACGTAGATAAATAACTTTCATTATTCAGACGGATGAGATTAAGAGAAAACACAGCCTTGCTGACCTCAAAGCGCATTGTTTTTTCGATGATGGCCGTCCGTGAATCGCACGATACCAGATAATTGTTGCTCCGGCACTCCACATCAAAGGTAAGCACGCTGGTATCAGGCAATACAATAGGCCGGACGTTCAGATTATGCGGCGCATTCGGTGTAAGCACAATGCTGTTCGATTCAGGGAAAATGATAGGCCCGCCACAGCTCAGCGAATATGCTGTCGATCCGGTGGAGGTTGATATGATAATACCGTCCCCCCAGTATGAATTGAGGAACTCCTTATTTAAAAAGACATGCGTGGTGATCATCGCCGCATCATCACGCTTATGGATGGTAATGTCGTTGAGTGCAAAATTATCCCTGCCAAAAATCGCTTGCTCCGAATTGATGCACAGCAATTCCCGACTGTCGAGACTGAATTGTTTGTTAACTACGGCAGAAATGGCAGCGTCGATATCATTCTTGTTAATACTTGCCAGAAAACCAAGCCGGCCAAAATTAATACCGATCACCGGGATGCCCGAGTCACGGATAACGGCAACCATATCCAGCAACGTACCATCGCCGCCCAGGGTTAAAAACAGATCGATAAAGCCTTTTATCTTATCATCGTTTTCAAGAAGCTTGTAAGGGATCGCGCTGACATTCTCCTGCAAAAAATCATGAAGCTGCGGATAAACGTAAATCTCCACGCCATGCTTTGAAAGATTATCAAATACCTGCCGGATATACGGAACAACTACCGGATCATTAAACTGCCTGCCGTAAACTGCGATTCTCATGAGTTCATGGTTGATGGTTCATTGCCGCAAAGGTAATGATTTATGAATTGCAGTCGTGTTTGTTTGTCTGTATTGATATTTGTTAAGAAAATTGACCAAAAAGAGTGTGATTTACATATCCAGATAATTCATCAGCGAATTATACCGGTCTCTCGAATTATCGTTATCTCCTGTGTGATTAAAGGTTGCCTTTACATCATAATCGTAGCGGAGAAAAGTAGCCAGGATGGTTGAAATATCCTGTTTGTTTACCTTCAGCGTAACTTCCATCCGTGTTGAATCCGGGAAGGTTCGAACATACGAACTTAAAATCTGCGCATTATCCGACTCTACCACCTGCGACATGTGTGCCAGCGAGTTGTTCTTGTTATTTATCTCCAGAACAATGATACCACCCGGTTGGTCGGCCGAAGTAAGTTCAGCAAAACAATGATTAAGAACATCAATAGTGATCAGTCCGGAATAATTTTGCGCGGCATCCAGCACGGGTACAACCGTCAGCTGCCGTTCGTGAAATAACCTGATCACATCATAAACATGCTGATCTTCCAACACGTAGGGGTTAACCAGCGACAATGCGAGCGCACCTATTGGCGTTTGAGAATCATTGTCTGTAGCAAGATCGCTTTCCGAAAGCAGTCCTAAGAACTGCCGTTCGTTCACAATTGGCAAATGGCGTACGCGAAACTCCACCATACGGTCAAGCGCCTTCTGAATGGTATCCGAAGTGTGCAGTGGCGGTATCGCATCAGCTATTAATTCAATCGCAAACATTTATTTTTTTATCTTATCCAAAAAAACCTTTAGATACTTATTAAACTCCTCCGGTTGCTCCATCATAGCAGCATGACCACACTTGTCTATCCAGTGCAACTCAGTGTCAGGCAGTTTCTGACTAAATTCTACAGCTACCTCCGGTGGCGTGATCTTGTCATCCCTACCCCATATTAACGCGACAGGACAGGTAATCTTATTCAGATCATTAGACATATTATGCCGGATGGCCGATTTTGCCATCGCTAATATCCTTATTACGCGGTTACGGTCGTTAATAGTTTGGAAAACATCGTCCACCAACTCTTTGGTCGCTGTCTTCGGATCATAAAACGTGTATTCAACCTTTTCCTTCACAAAATCATAACTTTCTCTACGAGGAAACGATCCACCGAAAGCATTTTCATACAATCCCGAACTGCCTGTAAGCACCATCGCCTTAATTCTTTCAGGATGCGCCAGCACATAGATCAGTGCAACGTGTCCTCCAAGCGAATTACCCAGTAAGGTTACATTTTCAAGCCCCTTAAACTTTATAAACTTGTGTACAAACTTCGACAGGCTTTTAACGCCCGTGGTGATCAGCGGCAGCTCATATATTGGCAGTATGGGTATCAGCACCCGGTATTCCGACTTAAATTCATTTACAACGGCTTCCCAGTTGCTTAAAGCACCCATCAAACCATGTAATAACAACAACACCTCTCCTTCGCCCTCATCGATATAACTAAAACCATGTTCCTCTTTAAGCACGAAATCCATATATAAATTTGTAAAGTTTAAATTGTAAAATATCAGCTCCTTTAAAAGCAGCTTGTGCGTTTTCAGCTAATAATAATGCTATAAAAATAGCTTATTGCTTGTTAGAAACAACATTTAATAAAATTAAATACCACCGGCAGTCGTCAATAGCGGCCTCAATCAGCCCAAAAGCTGCTTCACCACCTCTGATATGGTTCTGCCGTCAGCCTGTCCGGCGAGCTCCTTATTGGCAATCCCCATCACCTTACCCATATCGCTCACCGATGTTGCTCCGACACGGGTAATAAGTTCCTGAAGATACCCTTCTATTTCAAAACGGCTCATCTGCGCGGGCAGGTAAGGCTCAATCACCTTCATTTCATCCATTTCAATCTGGTAAAGGTCTTCACGGTTTTGCGCCTTGTATATTTCCGCCGATTCCTTGCGTTGCTTCACCAGCTTCTGCAATACCTTGATCTCCGCTTCGTGGGTTAGCTCTTCGGCAGCGCCTTTTTCGGTCTTTGCCAATAGCAACGCCGATTTAATTGCACGCAGACCTCTTAAACGGTCTGCATTTTTGGCCAGCATAGCTTGTTTTATATCCTGGTCAATTTGATTTATAAGTGACATATTCTGATTTAGATTTTCTCCGGGTCAAAGTTAACAACTTAAAAATAAACCTTACGGAACTCAGTCCCTGACGATGGTCACCGCGTTCGCCTGCGCCGTTGGCATCACCACCAAATCATTGATATTTACATGTTTGGGCCTGGATACTGCGAACCAGATCGTTTCGGCGATATCTTCAGCAACAAGCGGTTCGAATCCTTCATAAACTTTTTTTGCACGTTCCTTGTCTCCTTTAAAACGCACTTCAGAAAATTCGGTCTCTACCGCACCCGGATGTATTCCGGTAACTTTTATTCCATGCTTTACAAGGTCTATCCGCATGGCCTTGTTAAGTGCGTCCACCGCATGTTTGCTGGCGCAATATACATTTCCATTAGGGTAAACCTCCTTACCGGCTATCGAGCCGATGTTTACTATATGGCCGTGTCCATCCTTGATCATCCACCCCGCCACGATCTTCGATACATATAACAGTCCCTTCACGTTGGTATCTATCATCGTGTCCCAGTCATCAAAGCTACCGTCCTGAATGGGATCAAGCCCCTGACTCAGGCCCGCATTGTTGACCAGCACACTTACCTTTTTCCATTTGGCAGGTAGTTGTTCCAGGTTATCCGTAACCTCGTCCCGGTTGCGTACATCAAACTGCGAAACAGCTATTTCTACGTTATATTTTGAATTAAGCTTTTTAGCAAGTTTCTCCAGCCTTTCAATACGGCGGCCTGTGAGTATCAGATTATACTTTTCGCGGGCGAACAAATGGGCACAAGCCTCCCCTATCCCTGAGGTAGCTCCTGTTATTAATACGATTTTAGCCATATAATAGGTAACTGTCGCAGCGAAATTATGTTTTTGATCCGAATAACCTGTCATTTAACGGCAATGAATAATCGCTGAAGGTCACGATGGCTGCACGGCAGATCAGAACCGAAGTTATTCAAAAAGAAGACTGAATGTCAAAGTATGCAGCCCAAGACTGCTGATAGGGCTGGAATAAGGATGGTTTTCAGGCACAAGCACGTTGCCAAACGAGTTGGACATTTTAATTTCAGGCGATAGTTTAAAAAATTCGAAATAAATGTCAAAACCGGCCCCCACCTCGTACGAACCATATCCTCCGACGTTTTTCACCAGTTTATCAAGCGGATCAGCTCCGAGATCAGCGTTTCGCTTTGTGCCGATGGCCACTGAATATTTCACACCGCCCATCAGGTACGCCCTGAAATTATTGATCCTGTCCGACTTTAACTTCATCTCTATCGGAAAATCAACGACAGTGCTTTGCACCTGTTTGGTTACATCATCGTCCCGGTTGGGATAGGTATAAGTAACGGAGCGGTCGGCAAAAACAAGCGAGGGTGTAATGCGGGCCTCAACATGATCGGTAAGGCTGTATCGTGTAATAAAGCCGACTGCAAACCCCGGTGAGTTTTTGGAACTGATGCTCGTTAATGAGTCGGTGATGTTATGCCCAACACCGGGATCAAAATACGGATCGCGCCAGTTTACTTTCTTGTTGATCTTAAAATAATTGGATATGTAGGAAAAGCTGAACCCGAAGCTAAGGTCTGTCTGATCAGCGCCGCCACCCCAGGCAGGCACCAGGGTCTGCGCCAGCAACAGCTTACCGCTTAACAGCAAAACAAGTAACAGGCCGCCTTTTTTTATCATTTAACACCCGTATAAATGGAACAAATACCAAACGCCAGAGGCCGGTGTTTGGTATGCTTGAAACCTACTTTCTCCATCAGCCCGGTAAATGTCTTTCCTTCCGGAAAAGCAGCTACCGACTCGGGTAAATAAGTATATGCCCGCGCGTCCTTTGAAAATAACTTGCCGATAGACGGTGTAATATAATTAAAGTAGAAATTATACAGTTGTTTCACCGGAAATATCTTTGGCTTTGAAAACTCCAGTATAACCGCTTTTCCGCCCGGCTTCAGCACGCGGTTGATATCGGCAAGGCCCGCTTCCAGGTTTTCAAAATTGCGGACTCCGTACGCCACGGTAACCGCATCAAATGTCGAGGCGTCGAACAGCAGCTTCTCCGAATCTCCCATCCGCACCTCGAACTTATCGCTCAAACGCTTTTTTTCAATTTTCTGCTGTGCTACGTTCAGCATGCCCTGCGAAATGTCCACACCGATGATCTTCGAGGGTTTAAGTATCGATAATGCTTCAAATGCAAAATCGCCGGTACCAGTGGCTACGTCCAGTATCAGTTGCGGCTTATCCTTTTTCAGCTCGTTGATGGCCTTTTTCCGCCAGATAATATCAATACCGAGCGACAAAAAATGATTCAGGAAGTCGTATGTTTTCGAAATATTGTTGAACATATCGGCCACCTGCTCTTTTTTGGTGCCCTGCTGATGATGATAGGGAGTTATCGTTTTATTCATTATGCTTATCGGGCAAAGATAGTGATTATTGATTTCGGATTTATTTACAACTATTTTCGTTTCCTGTCGTTTCGGTTTTTGCTTTTTAAATTTTAACTTCACTACCGGATACCCCATCTTTTTTATAAAGCAAATTCACGTTATGAAAGAAAGCAATGAACGCTCCCGCAGAAGTTTTATCAAAAAATTAGGCGCTGCAACGGCAGCCGTCGCCGTTGGCTCAAATGTATTCGCCGCCGATAACAGCAACCAGGTCTTTACTTATCTGAAAAGACGCTCAACATTCGGTGCTAACGATCAGGTAAACCTTGCACTGATCGGCGCAGGCGGGCAGGGCAGCGAGGATACCAATGTGGCGCTGCAGATACCGGGAGTGAAACTGGTAGCCGTTTGCGATCTTTATGACGGCCGCCTGGAAAATGCAAAAAAAAGATGGGGCTCCGATATCTACACCACTAAAGTTTATAAGGAAATACTTAACCGCAAGGATATCGATGCGGTAATCATTGGCACGCCTGATCACTGGCATCAGCAGATATCAGTTGATGCCATGCACGCCGGAAAACATGTTTACTGCGAAAAGCCGATGGTTCATGCAATTACAGAAGGACCGGAAGTTATCAAAGCGCAAAAGGAAACAGGAAAAGTTTTTCAGGTAGGAAGTCAGGGGGTATCGTCGCTTGGTAACGAAAAGGCAAAAGAGCTTTTAAAAAGCGGCGCCATCGGACAACTAAATTATGCCGAAGGCTTTTGGGCAAGGCGCGGCCCCGTAGAAGTTTGGCAATATCCTATTCCTGACGATGCTTCGCCCCAAACGGTTGACTGGGAAACATACGTAAGCAACACCCACAAACGTCCGTACGATTCAAAACGTTTCTTCCGCTGGCGTAATTATACTGACTACGGCACCGGGATGGCAGGCGATCTGTTCGTCCATCTTTTCAGCAGCCTGCATTTTATTACCGGTTCGTTTGGCCCGGAAAAGATCTATGCTTCCGGAGGTTTGCGTTTCTGGCACGACGGCCGCGAAGTTCCGGACGTGTTGTTGGGAATATTTGATTACGGTCAAACGGCGGTTCATCCGGCGTTCAACCTTTCGCTGCGCTGCAACTTTGTGGATGGCACCAGCGGTTCTACCTACCTGCGTCTGGTGGGCAGCGAAGGAGCGATGGACATTACCTGGGACAAGGTGGTGCTGAAGCGTAACAAGGTCTTTGAATCTGACGACCCATTCTATCTCGATAAGTTGAAACAGATGCCAAACTCCGCGCCTGTGCGAAAACAAATGCTGCCGCCTGAAGAGATCACTTTTGAGGCGGAAAAAGGCTATCTCGGCGGCCCTTATGACCACATGAACAATTTCTTCAACGCTATACGCAACAACGGCAAAGTGGTGGAAGATGCCATTTTCGGCTATCGTGCCGCTGCTCCGGCCCTGTTGTGTAACGACAGCTATTTTAAAAACGAACCGATGTTCTGGGATCCTGAGAAAATGATAAAAAAGGCATAATAAACTAAAAACATTACCTTCAAAAACCTTTACTGCACACATGAAAAAGACACCTGTACTAATAGCCGCTGCGGCAATGATAGTTGCGGTCGCGATCGCAAACCCTTTGCATCATAAACGCAGCGTTGTATCGATTAAAAAGTGGACCAGCCTTTTTGACGGCAAAACGCTTAACGGCTGGCATAGCTTTAACAAAAAAGGAACCGTAAAAAACTGGACTGTTGAAGATGGCGCACTAGTTTGTCTCGGCGCTGCGGAGGGCGATACCGGCGGCGATATTGTTACCGATGGCCAGTATGATAATTTTGAGTTATCGTGGGACTGGAAGATCGATAAGGGAAGCAACAGCGGCGTACTTTATCATGTTATCGAAGATCCGGCACGCCACAGCACGTACGAAACAGGACCGGAATATCAGATCATCGACGATGAAGGCTGGCCCGAGAAGCTGGAAGACTGGCAAAAGACAGGCTGCGATTATGCCATGCATCTTCCCAACAACAAGAAAAAACTAATGCCCGTTGGCGAATGGAATAACAGCAAGATCATTTTCAGGAACGGTCATGTGGAGCATTGGCTGAATGGGAAAAAGATTATAGCCTTTAATGCGTGGACTGTTGACTGGAACAAGAAAAAAGCCGAAGGTAAATGGAAAGATTACCCGGATTATGGCATGGCAAAGACAGGGCACATCGCCTTGCAGGATCACGGGCACAAGGCCTATTTCAGGAATATATTTATCAAAAACCTGGATTAAAATTTAAAGGACAAAAAACATGTCCAGTCTTTTAGCTACCTATCGTGGCTAACAGCCCTTCCATGTCCAGTCGTTGCGTAAACATGATCAGTTCGCCGTTTTCATCCACCGGCCATACCTCACGCGGTCTGTCCCAATACAATTCAACGCCGTTACCATCCGGGTCGTCGAGATATATGGCCTCAGAAACACCGTGATCAGAGGCGCCGGTTATCGGATAACGGGCGTCTATCAAACGCTGCAATATAACCGCGAGGTCTCTGCGTTCGGGATATAGAATGGCGGTATGATACAGACCGGGAGCGTATTCAGGCGCCCTGGGGGCTCCTTTGCTGTGCCAGGTATTCAGCCCGATATGATGGTGATAACCGCCTGCGGAAATAAAAGCGGCCTGTCCGCCGTACAGCATCATCTTATCAAAACCAAGCAAACCGCAATAAAAATCCAGCGACTTTTGCAAATCGCTTACCTTTAAATGCACATGACCGATGCGGGTTTGCGCAGGTATTCTATAATTCTCCATTCAATTAAATGTTTAAACATCAAATTTAAGCAGAAAGGTGCAGGATTTTGTTTGATGATTGTAAAAACACGGGCATTCCTTTTTCCACACTAACCAACGGGTGTATCGCTACCACAAAAAACTATACCTTTGTTATATGATCATCAAGTCAGCAGAGTTTATTTGCAGCAATACACAGATATCCAAACTGCCCCCACCCGCAAAGGCAGAATATGCTTTTATCGGGCGGTCAAATGTGGGCAAGTCCTCGCTGATCAATATGCTCACCCGGAAAAAGGGCCTGGCAAAAACATCCCAAGTGCCGGGAAAAACACAGCTGATCAATCATTTCTTAATCAACGACAGCTGGTATATTGTCGATCTTCCGGGATACGGGTATGCCCGTGTCTCGAAGAATAAAAAAAGCGACTGGGATAAATTTATCCATACCTATCTGGATAAGCGTGAAAGCCTCCAGTGTGTAATGGTTCTGATCGATAGCCGGCTGGAGCCACAGAAAATCGACCTCGAATTTTGCAACTGGCTTGGCGAAAAGGGCCTCCCCTTTGTACTCGTATTCACCAAGGCTGATAAACAGTCCTCGGTTAAAACAGACCAGAACATCGCGAAATTCCGAAAAGCGCTGCTGGCAAGCTTCGAGGAAGTACCGGCGCATTTTGTAACCTCTTCCGAAACCCAGTTGGGCCGCGAGGAGATACTGAACTTTATCGGCGATATAAACCTGCAATTTGTAACACCTGAAATAAATACTTAACAAAAACAATAACTATGAAACGTACAGCACATGCCCATTGGAACGGCACCCTTACAGATGGTAAAGGTGAGATCAGCACACAAAGCACCGTACTTAACAACACCCAGTATTCATTTAAAACACGTTTTCAGGATGGTATCGGCACCAACCCCGAAGAACTGATCGCAGCAGCGCATGCGGGCTGTTTCACTATGGCAGTAGGCGCGGCATTGAGCCAGGCTGGATTTACACCAAACGACCTGACAACCGACGCTATCCTTGATCTCGATATGCAGGCTTTAAGCATCACAGGAATACACCTTGAACTTAAAGGATCGGTTATTGACGGCGTAAGTGAAGAAAAGTTCAAAGAAATTGCCGAAGGCGCTAAAGCGAATTGCATTATTTCAAAAGCGTTGAGCGTGCCTATCACACTAAATGTGGTTTATGCATAAATAAGCCATCCGGTTTTCTAACAGATAACACAAGTTTAACGGGAGCAGACCAACATCTGCTCCCGTTATTTGTTATATTTATACTGGCTCCTGACGAGCCGTATAACTTCAGCCCGTTAACACAATCATTTAACCTCCGGAAAAATGGCAAACCGCTTTGGCAAACGCATCCTTTATCTACTCGCCGGTTCTATCATCGTAACCGCCTTTTTGATCTTTCTGTTCTTCTTTTTAAAACATCAGTTTACGACATCACGTACGGAAATCACCGAAACAGGCATGGTGCAGAAAATAACGAGTATGGGCAAGCTGGAACTGGTAAAATATACCATGAAGGATATCGTGGAGCAAAAGGAGGTTCACCCTATAATCCCCGACAGCAAGGTATTGTTTTTAGCCGTTGGCGAGGTAACAGCCTGTATCGATCTGACAAAGGTCAGAAAAGAAGACATCATTCAGTCGGCGGATTCGGTTACCGTTTTTCTTCCGCAGCCTGAAATATGTTATTCAGCGCTTGACCATCAAAAGTCGAAGGTTTATGACATTAGCGGAACATGGTTCCAGGAACAAGCCAAAGACCTGGTGGAAAGCGCTTATAAAGTCGCTGAAAAAAAAATCATGGAAAACGCCAAAGAGATGAATGTTCTGGGCATGGCGCGTCAGAACGCACAATTAATATTTAAACCATTGCTTGAAAGCATCTCGGGCAAGACCGTTATTCTGAATTTTAAGCCCGTAATTGACCTGAAAAAATAAAAGGCCCCCTGCCTGATGGCAGGGAGCCTTGTTTATTTAAAGCTCACGCTTTATTTACAGCAATCCGACGGATTATCGCAGGTGCTTTTTGTACATTTTTGTCCCTTCGGGCAGCTGGTGCAAGTAGCTTGCTTGGCAGCCTTTTTTGCGTGAACGGGAACATTTGCTATTACAGAAGCGCTGGCAAATACCACAGCCAGAACGCCTAAAGTTATCTTTTTCATTTTATCGTTTTTTTATTGTTAAATAATCAGTAATACAGCGGTTTAGATTGTCCGGTGAATTTATTTAACAAACTTTGGGTGGCTTCCAGTTGGAAGAATGGTAGGCAGACAGATCGCCAATAATATATAGAGATACTGGCTTCGGGATGTGTTTTGCAAATGTTTCTTTCAATTGCAAACGTTCGGTTCTTAAAAAGCCGCAGGTGCTGCACGAAAACATCACGGCGCATCCGTGTTTTTCGCAGTCCTTGTTTTGCTTTTCGCTTTTATTCCGATTGCATGCCCCGGCATTCTTTTTCATGCAGCACATATCTTTAGCGTCCGGTCCCGCATGTTGCGGAACAAATCCCGCAAAGGACAGAAACACGATACACACCGCAACTATGACCGAGAGCCATTTCATCGACGCAAATAACGGAAATATTTCTGATCAGTTATACCAACAAAAACCGCTATTCCATAATAACTGCGTATTTCTGGCTGTATCTGACCCCCATGATATAAATATCACCCTGCAGAACAGTAACCTTTTTTGCGTCATATTTTAAAATACGGTTCATCTCAGGGTTGTTGTTCAGCAGCCACCGGTTCCCATCGATTCTGGAAACGACCAAACAGGATGCATCAGGATGGGCCTTTACCGAATCAAGCAAATTCCTCATGCCATCCGCACTGCCTGCAACTGTGGCGCTTTTTGAACTGAACTTCAATGCGGAAGTTTTAATGGTATCGGTACTGTAACTCATAATATGGAATTTGCCTTTCTGAGGCAGGTTTGTAGCTAAAAGCCAGCCTGATGTCAAAACGCAAACCAAAACTATCATCAATGTTTTTTTCATAAGGCGTGATATTTTAAAGGTTGTTCGATACAATAAAGTAAAGTGTAACGTTTTGCTTGTGCGCATTATTATGTAATTTCGGCATTCATCTCTCAGGAATAACGTGCTTAGTATTCTAAAAAAGGAAATTATTTCTTACCTCAGTTCGCTGGTAGCGTATGTTACTATCGGCGTATTTCTCCTGGTGCTTGGTTTATTGCTGTGGGTGTATCCTCAGTCGAGTATCCTGGATTACGGTTATGCAGGGCTTGACAGCCTCTTCAGCATAGCTCCGTACCTGTTTATGTTCCTCATTCCGGCTATCACTATGCGCTCGCTTGCTGAGGAAAGAAGAGAAGGCACCTTCGAACTCCTGCTTACCCGCCCCCTGGCAGACTGGCAGATCGTACTGGGTAAATACCTGGCCTGTATCTTTATCGTACTGTTTGCGCTCGTACCAACACTGATCTACTATTATTCGGTCTATCAGCTGGGAACCCCGGTCGGCGATGTGGATTCCGGCGGTGTGATCGGCTCTTATATTGGCTTATTTTTGCTTGGTGCCGGGTTTTCTGCAATAGGTTTGTTTGCCTCATCGGTCAGCAAAAACCAGGTGATCGCTTTTACCCTGGCTGTATTCCTTTGTTTCTTTTTCTTTAGCGGATTCGATTCCCTCAGCCAGTTACTTACCCTGCAGCAGTTTAATTTACAGGATTGGGGTATCAATGAGCATTATCAGTCGGTAAGCCGGGGTGTGCTGGATACCCGCGATCTTACTTATTTCATTCAGCTTACCGGACTTTTTATCTGTCTGACGCTTTTTGCTTTGTTAAAGCAACGGCAAAAGCCCGCTAAAGATAAGGTGCTGATTGGCGTCGTTATCGGGTTGATCGTTGTCTGGGGCGTATCTGAGGTAACATTCACCCGCTTTGATTTCACCCTTGAAAAGCGTTTTACGATATCGCCGGTTACCCGGAATATTATGAAGGGTCTGAAGGGCCCCGTAAAAGTAACCGTATATCTGCAGGGCAATAATTTTCCGGCAGAACTAAAAAGGTTGCAACGGGCCACCCGCGATATGCTGATCAACCTGCGTGCTTACAGCGATGACCATGTGCAGTTTGAATTTGTTGATCCCGTAGCCGGGATAAAAGGACTTTCCGACGAGCAGCAGAAAAAGGTTTACGACTCACTGGAGGCAAAGGGCATCATCGGGCAAAACCAGACCGTAAAAACAGATAACGGTGTATCCGAAATGCTGATCTTCCCGCAGGCCCTGATACAGTTCAGGGGAAGAGAGTCTGTTGTTAACCTGCTGCAAAGCCGTATTATGCTCTCAGACGAAGAGGTAGCAAACAACTCGATACAAAATCTTGAATACGCCTTTGCTTCGGCAATAAAAAAGATAACAAGCGGCGGCAAGCCTATAATTGCCTTTACAGAGGGGCATCATGAACTTACCGACCTTCAGCTGAACGATGCCATGAAATCCTTATCGGATGGCTATCAGGTAGGGCGCGTTGACCTCAGCACCATTCCGTTTGACGTAATGATGAAGATCAGCCTGCTGGTGATACCAAAGCCGGACACGAAATTCAGTGAAGCCGAAAAGTTTAAGATCGACCAGTATATCATGCGCGGAGGGCGCGTACTTTGGGCGATCGATCAGGTTAATGCCGAACTGGACAGCCTTCGCGGCGGCGGTGAGCAAATGTCGTTCCCGAAACAACTCGAACTTGACGACCAGCTGTTCACCTACGGAATACGCATCAATTACGACCTGATCGCTGACATGACCTGCGCGGAAATCCCCATAACCACCGGGAATGTAGGCGGGCAGGCGCAGATACAACTCCTCCCCTGGCTTTATTATCCGGTGTTCATTCCAACATCAAAGCATCCGCTGGTAAAAAACCTCGATGGTATCCGCAGCGAATTTGCCAGCACTATCGATACATTGGCCGTAAAAAATGTAAAGAAAACCGTTCTCTTCACGTCTTCGCCATATAACAAAAACCTAAAGGCACCGCATATCATATCATTGCAGGCCGTTGAACAGGAGCCGGATGCAAAAGAATTTAAAAACCCGCCGAAAATAGCCGGTGTTTTACTGGAAGGAGAGTTCAAATCAGATTTCATGAACCGCCCGGTACCGGATGGCATTAAAGAAAATGTGCCGGTGCTGTCAAAAAGCAAGCCAACCAAAATGATCGTCATCAGCGACGGCGATATCTTTAAAAATCAGATCAGTCCCGACGGTTCACCATATCCCCTCGGGTACGACCGCTACATGCAGCGTAACTTCGGCAACAAAAATCTGCTGTTAAATATCGCCGACTACATGACAGATGACTCAGGCCTGATCGGGCTTCGTGCCAAGGAGATAAAGATCCGTTTGCTGAACCGGGAGCGTATCCGGAACGAGAAGGTTTACTGGCAAATGCTCAATACCGTGCTGCCGCTGTTCCTGTTGGTAATATTTGCTATTTTTCAACATTATTTACGCAGGAGAAAGTATGCACGTTAATTTAGTTACTTTTGATAGATTAATTCCAATTATATGAGATTTATTGTTTCTACATCAACATTACTCAAGCAATTACAGGCTGTGAGCGGGGCCTTGAGCAATAGCACGGTATTGCCCATACTTGAAAACTTTTTGTTCGAGATAAAAGATGGAAACTTAACGATTTCGGCTACCGACCTGCAAACCAGTATGACGACATCGCTTTCGGTCGAGTCAAAAGAGAACGGACGGATCGCCATTCCTTCGCGCATTTTATTAGAAACACTGAAGTCATTACCTGAGCAACCGATAAACTTTTCGGTTGATGATGCCACTTTTGCCATCGAGATCAACGCAGGCGATGGTAAATATAAACTGAACGGCGAAAACGGTGAGGACTTCCCGAAGATACCCGTCGTTGAAAATGCCTCCTCGGTAAATTTACCGGCGTCAGTTTTGGCCGAAGCAATAAATAAAACAATTTTTGCCGTAAGTAACGACGAACTTCGCCCTGCCATGACGGGTGTTTACTGCCAGTTGTCAACCCAGCATCTTACTTTCGTTGCAACCGATGCACACAAATTGGTTCGTTATCGTCGTAAAGATGCAAAGGCCGAAGGCACCACATCGTTCATTCTGCCAAAAAAGGCATTAACGCTCCTAAAATCTTCTCTTCCGTCCGACGATGTAAACGTTTCGGTGGAATATAACAGTACCAGCGCGTTCTTTAAGTTCGGCAACATCAATCTTGTTTGCCGTCTGATCGATGAACGCTATCCCGATTACGAAGCGGTTATCCCGTTAAACAATCCGAACAAGTTAAATATCGATCGTCTTGCATTTTTGGGTTCGCTTAGCCGAGTTGCCATTTATGCCAATAAAACCACGCACCAGGTACGGCTTAAAATAACCGGCAGCGAACTGAATATATCATCAGAAGATATCGACTTTGCTAACGAAGCACATGAGCGCCTGAGCTGCCAGTACGAAGGCGATGATATTGAGATCGGATTCAACGCACGTTTCCTGATAGAGATGCTGAAAAATCTGAGCAGCGAAGAAGTTGTTCTTGAAATGTCAACCCCTAACCGTGCAGGCATTCTGTTACCACAGGGCGGCGATGAAAACGAAGACGTATTAATGCTCGTGATGCCGGTTATGCTGAACAGCTACGCGTAACTAACGTACCGCAATTTCAGCTGAATGAAAATCGAAACACTTAATTGATATCATACGGTCCGGCATTAAAACCGGACTTTTTTATTCGCCCCGATAACAAATTTTATTATACACAGTTATAATAGCATTTACTGCATGAACACCCGGCTGACCTCCTTTCTCTTTATCATTGCGCTGACAGGCTTTTTTTCCTGCAAAAACAACGATAATGTCCTCCCTCAGGAGATATTGAAGGGCAGCTTTAAGTTTGTAAATGCATCGTCCAATAGTCTCAATTATTTCCTGAACGGCACACGCATCAATAGCGGAGGCAGCCTCCCGCCCGGTTACGCAACTTTTTATTTCACCACGCCGCTTGGTCAGCAAAATTTTGAATTTAAGACAGATGGGAGTCCGGATGTACTTTTCGCCTGGCCGGAACTGATTGATTCACTTAATCATACCCTTTATATTACCGGAAGTACCGCCGACAAGGCGTTCAGAACAAACGACACGCTTTTTGTTGATACTGGCTTTGTGGCATTAAGTTTTGTTAACGCCGCACCGGATGCTGGCAGTCTTGATGTGTTTGTTGGCGATACCCTCCGTTTTTCCGGAAAGGAATTTAAATCGAAGGCTGCATTTACACCTGTTGCCGATGGCGAACGCGAAATAAAGGTTTTTAAATCCGGTACGAATACCTTACTGGCCGATACCACGTTCACCATGAATCTGAACCACATCTATACGCTTTACTCCTACGGACAACCGGGCGGCACCGGCAATTCGAAGTTTGGCGTAGGCATAACGCTCAATTTATGAAGCTAAAGTCAAAATATATTACGTTTAAAACAGGTTGCCTGATATTGCTCGGGATAGCGGGTTTCTGGCTTGCCTCAACAATAACCTCCTGTGGTAAAAACGCCGCTACCAATTCACTCGGATTAAATATCAAATTTCAGGTGTTAAACCTAAGTCCGGACGTATATCCGGTAGATATTTATTTCGATTATCTTAAAGAGAACAAAAACCCGTTTTATTACGGAGTAAGTCAGGGATACTTTCCCGTTCCCTCGCTGGTATTACCTTATTATATTAAATCTGCTAACCGATTGATCGACACGCCGCTGTTTTTCATGCACAGGGTATTGCAGAGAAACACGTCGTACTCACTTTACATAACGGGCGATGTTGCCAATAATACGCTCGACACCATATTTACCGTCGATACCGCCTCGCTTGCCAGGATCGGCTTTGGGAAAGTACGTTTTGTAGATGCCTCCCCGTCCGGAAAAACAGGATTGGATGTGTATGCCAACGGAACCAGGATCTTCAACAAGCTGGCGTATCCCAATTACTCTGATTTTATCGAGCTGCCCAACGGCTTCTATGATTTTCAGATCAATGCTCCCGGCTCATCCACGGTTTTAAAGACCATGCAGAACGTTCAGATCCAGGATGGCAGGCTTTATACTATGTATTCGTACGGCTACACCACGCGTTCCGACTCGGCTGCATTTAATGCAGTCATTATAAACAACCGGTGACGGATAAACACTTAAGCCTGCTCCGGTACGGTTAAGTACTCAACTAATTTTTCTATTTTAGCGCAAATTTTAAAAGCCTTGGAAATAGTTAAAAGCCTGATCGATTTTATACTGCACATCGATAAGCACCTTGCCGACATTATCAATCAGTATCATGGCCTTACTTACCTGATCCTGTTCGCTATAATTTTCGCCGAGACAGGCTTCGTGGTCACACCATTTTTGCCCGGCGATTCGCTGTTGTTTGCGGCTGGCGCCCTGATCGCCGGAGGCGCTACCGGACTGAATGTTTACCTGCTGTGCATCATCCTGATCATTGCGGCATTTACCGGGAACACCGTCAATTATCTGCTGGGTAACTATCTTGGGCCGAAGGTGTTTAAGGAAAAGAACAAGATATTAAAGCTGGACTATTACCTGCAAACCAAGGCCTTTTTTGATAAGCATGGCGGCAAGGCTGTCATATTCAGCCGTTTTATGCCGATCATCCGTACCATTGCCCCCTTCGTAGCAGGCGTCGGAAAAATGCCAATGGCGCGATACAGTTTTTACAATATCGTCGGCGGCGCCTCCTGGATCATTCTTTTTCTGTTCGCAGGCTATCAGCTGGGAACCATTCCATTTTTTAAGGATCACTTTGCCCTTATCGGAATTGTAATTATACTGATTTCCATTATTCCGCCAATATACGGCGCTATCAGAAGCAGAACCGTTAAGAAACCCGCTCGGTAATATTTCCGAATTTCTTCCGGGATAATTTACCTCTGTAAGCGAACACAAAACTGTACAGAAACGGAATACACATATAAATAAAACCTGACGAACCTTTATATCCTTTGGGTGCGATCAGCACAAATAAGATCCCCGCAACGCCAAGCAGCGCATTGAACAGGTTTACAAAAATAAAGGTATCTGTTTCAAATACTTCTGCTGACGACAGTTTAATCTCATGCTTGTTTTTCTTCGCGTGAACATGCATCAGGAAGAAGAGAAAATAAATTGTTGCATAGCCTGCGTGGTAAACATACATCAGCGTAGGCTGCTGCTCCGGTGTGATCATAACGCCTGTATGCCCGTGATCATTATACACTCCGCCGGAAAACAGCGCCATAAACAAAAATTTGAGGGGATAAACATACATCAGCACCACAAACAGCAGCATGGCGTTTAAAAAAGTAACATAAGCGTTATTTAGCCCGTACCGGCGGAAATAGATATTCTGGTTATTCCAGATAATAAACAGGATACCGAAGCAGCAGGCAAAGGATAAAAAACCCTTAAATACTTCAAACAGCTCATCGAAAGTACGCGGCACTTCCAACGACACCATGATCAGCGTGATAGCAAAGGCAAAAACAGCGTCGCTGAAAGTCTCCAGCCGCGAAGGTTCATGGCTGCGCCAGATAAATACCGACTCCTTCTTTTTAGCTATTGACGCTATCTTCTTCCTCATAATTTGTCATTTGTCTAAAACTAATATTTTTCCGCTTCTGTACAAAGCCTCTTCTTCCCGCATTTTTGCTTTTTGCGCGGCATCCATCGGCGTAGCGATCAGTTTGTTAAGATCGGGCTGCCCGGCATCAACCCATGCCGAAAACCAGTAACTTCCCACAGAAAGTATTGACGAGCGCATCCGCCGTTCAACCATACCTTTCAGCATCCGGTTATAAGCTGCGGCAAAAGCAGCAGAATAATCTTTAATTTCACGCTGACCGTGTTTTACCATTTCATACTTTTTGTCTGCCGGGAAACGCGCGTTTAGTATCCGTTCGAACCGCAGCACGCTATCTACCTCCGCAAATGAGCTCCGGCAGATCCTGAAGGCTTCCTCAAGCGGATTTTCGATATAGCGCGCCTTGCCGACATAATAATTATAATGATCGCTGAATAACTCCGGCAGCCTGCTCTCCCACAGCGCGTGCAAACCCGTCTGATCGGTTAGCTGACCGTTGTAGTTTTCCGTTAGGTGAAGCGGCACATGGGCATCGGCTATGTAATGACCCAGATTAGCGGACGTATTCAGAATCGCAGTCGTGTCGTGTTCTTTAAAGGCCCTTACCAAACGGTAATAGTTATATTGTATCGCCCAGGGCACCGTACCGTATTTATCGAGCGTATCGGCGGTGTATTTAAGCGCCGCGTCATACCAGTTATGCGGAATGTTGCTAAACGGATGTTTACCATAATGATCGGCATCAAGAAAATGGCGGCTGCCTTCGGTGGAATCGACGTACCGGCGTTTATCGGCGCTGACAGCGTGTTCTGTCAGGTATCCGATATTACTTTCATAAAAAACCCGCATAGGTTGGGGTAAGGTATAAACGGCAACTCTCCCGATGCGGTAATGTGCATAGAACCCCCACGACGCGCAGGTAATAATAATAAAAAGTGCCGCTGCGCATCGTACGAGTAGTTTCATATCCAAATATAACCGGTATTATTTAACATGCCGGCAACCGGCAGGATTCGAGTTAAATGTTTAAAAACAAAATAAAAAAAGCTATTTGAATTTATAAATAATCATCATATATTTGCAGTCCTTAAAAATAAAGAAAAGAATAACAACGCTATACAATGGCAAATCATAAATCATCATTAAAAAGGATTCGCGCTAACGCTGCGAAGCGCTTACGCAACAGGTATCAGGCTAAAACCACCAGAAATGCTATTAAAAAACTAAGAAGCAGCACTACTAAAGCCGATGCGACTCCCCTTTTAGCTAAGGTAATTTCTATGCTTGACCGTCTGGCGAAAAAGAATGTTATCCACAAAAACAAAGCTTCGAACAATAAATCAAAGCTGACCAAGTTTGTTAACGGTTTAAAATAAACTATAGATATTTTCTACGGAAACCCGTTTCTTTAACCGGAAACGGGTTTTTTATTTGATACCCGAAAAAATAAGTCTGCTTTTTAAAAAAAGTTTAAAACAAAACACCTCCGTTTTTCCGTATAAGCGCTTGTAAAACAGCAATTGGTAGCAGAATGCTGCCTTAACTAATAATTCGGACATTGAGGATTTACTTAACCTTATCATTATTTCTTTTTGTTATTCCGGGATACGCCGCCATCGACCGTGGCAGAGTGGACAGCCTGAAAACGCTGATCGCTTCATCAGCTGCAAACGGGCAAATAGCGAATGACACATTAAACGTCAACCGGCTCAACAGTCTTGCCGCCAATTATTTTGAGTCAAACCCGGACAGCACGTTATTTTATGCGCACAAAAGCATTGCGCTCGCCCGCCGCATCAATTACCAATCCGGCCTTGCAAACGGGCTGGTTCAGAGCGGACACGCCAACTTTTTTAGAGGCAAATTTGAACAGGGCCAGGCTGATTTTGACGAGGCAATCGGACTTTACAGGCACATTAACGATCTGAACGGATTGAGCAAATGCTATAAGCTATATGGCCGAATGGATAACCTGTTAGCTAAATATAAAACAGCGCTTCAATACCTTAACCTCGCGCTGGAAATTAATAAAAGCCTGAAAAACCAGACCGAAATAGCAGACTGCTATAAAAACATCGGGATCGTTTATTTCAGCGAAGGACAGAATCCAAGTGCACTCGATTATTATTATAAAGGCCTGTACATTGCATTGAGGAATAACGACAAACCCATGTCTGCGGCTATTTACAATGACATCGGCGTAGTGTTACAAGGCATGGAGGTTTACCCTAAAGCTCTCGAATACTACAAAAAAGCACTCAATCTTTTTAAAGGGACTAACAACCTGAATGGTGTAGGTACCGTTAATGAAAATATTGGCGAGGTACTGATCGCCCATAAAGAATACGACAGGGCAATCGTTCATCTGACAAAAGCGATCAACATTGCCAAAAAACAGGATGACAAGGATGGTATGAGTTCGGTATTTACCGATCTCGGACTATGTTACTCGCATAAAAATCACTTCGATTTAGCTAAGCAATACCTCGATACATCGCTTGACATTGCAAGCAAATACAAAATCGTATATAATAAGGCTTACGCGCTTATTGGTTTTGCAACCATGTATAACTTGCAAAAGGATTACAAGAACGCCTACAAATACGCTAAACAGGGCCAGGAAGTGGCAACAAAGCTCCGCAATCTTGCCATACGCTCCAATGCTGCCCTCCAGCTTAACCAGACCCTCGCCGGTCTCGGCCGCTACAACGATGCCTATAAAATGCTGAGGCAGTATAATGAACTGCGGGACAGCCTGAACAATAACGAAAGTCTGCAGAAACTGACATCATACAACATGGCGCTCGACTTTGCTTCGAAAGAAAGGCAGATAGCAGAGCAGCATCGTGAAAAAGATGAGGTATATCGCGACCGTATTAAACAACAGCGTCTCATTAATACCATATTTTTAACCGTTATTGCCGCAACCATTGCGATTTCAATCGTTTATTATCTTCAAAAGCGTAAACAGCAGCTGGTCAATGAAAAGCTGGAAGATAAAAACCGCGAAGTGTTACAGCAAAAGGCCGACCTTGACGATCAGGCTCAAAAACTAAACAACTTAAACCTGCTGAAAGACCGGTTGATCTCCGTGCTGGCCCATGATCTCCGTGCGCCGTTAAGTACATTGCGCGGTCTGTTTAATTTATTACAGGACGAAACCATATCGCACGATCAGATGCTGGAAATGATACCGGGTGTGCTTAAAAAACTCGAATACACGTCAGACTTCCTCGATACCCTTTTATTCTGGATAAACAGCCAGATGGAAAACTTCGAAAACGCAACCAAAAGTTTCTACATCAAGGACGTGGTAGCCTACGAGTTAGAACATTATCATGAGCAGGCGCTTTTAAAAGGTATTAATCTGATCGATAATGTACCTGCTGATGCAGTTGCGTCCGCTGATCCTAATTCGATACGGATAGTCGTGAGGAATCTGATCACCAACGCCATCAAATTTTGTAGCGAAAACGACATGATAGAGATCACTGCAAATCAGCAGGATGACCATAGTTACATCGTATCCGTGAGCGATACCGGCATAGGCATCAGCGAAGAACAACTGGGCAAATTATTCAAGAGCAAGGTAAACAGCAACACCGGAACCAATAACGAGACGGGCACCGGGATGGGAATGCTGTTCTGCAAGGATCTTGTTGAAAAATGCAGCGGCAGAATATGGGTGAGCAGCAAAGTAGGAAAAGGCACAAAGTTTTCGTTTACCTTACCTATGGGCACGCTTGCCGGGGCCAAAATGCAGCTTGCATCGTAAGTGGTTTCCCACAAAAATTAATCTCTATATCCTGAAACATATAAAAAACGCCAATCCTTCCGGATTGGCGTTTGCATGTTATTATTTCCAGGCTTGCTATTATTGCTGGCGCTGCAGGATTGGTGAAAACTTGTTAGTGTAGTCGTTCAGTTCCTTGCTCAATTTAGCATACAGTTGATCCTGATGATTGTCTTTTGCCATTTCGGCCATTGCGTTGATAAAGGACACGCCGTATTGTATAGTCCTCAGATCGATACCGCCTGAATTATCTTTAAGCAGGTTATAGTTATAATCCAGCTGATCAACGATATAATCGTTCACCTGGTTTATAAATTTATTGGCGAGCACGTTATCATGCAGGCTGTAAGTGGTCTGCGCCATAAATATCTTACGGTCGGCTACTTCCAGTCCCGGGTTTATATCCGGCATCACCTGATCAAATTTGTGAAGAGCCTTTAGCGCAAGATCAGGGTGACCATCCTTAACCAAACCATCGGCAAGATCAAGGAAAGTGGTAACCATCACCGGGTAGAACATGGTGGTCGATTCATGATCCAGGTAAGTGGCAGTCTTAAAATTACCGAACTTGAATTTATTCATCACGTTATCATACATCACCAGGCTGTTGATCTTTCCAAGTTGGTCGTGTGTGGTGGTATCCTTTTTAAAAGGTATCAGGCGATAGGTAAAGCCCTCTTTATATAAATAAGGCTGCAAGCCGATCAGGTTTTCATTACCGATAGTGGTAGTGAAACAGATAGGACGTTTCCAGTGATTATGGGAAAGTATATCAAACATGGCCAGATTTTCCTTGGTTACATAGTTCGAGGTATATTTCCATTCCATCTCGGTAGCCAGCTTATCCTTTTGATCCGGGGTGATCACATGATTTTTCAGCACTTCGTCCGCGTTAACGGTTAACTTAAAATTCTTGGTTGGCAGATAGTTGCCCCAATCACCGCTCTGATATTGCACCTGTGTAGCTTTGTCGTCCGAAGAAATGAAATCGAAAACATCTTTCAATTCTACAAAGCCCGGGATCTTTTTATCGTCGTAATAGATCACGTCGCGCACACCTTCCTTGTATTTGTCATACGGCATCGTGATCGGCAGCGGCGCCGATTCGTTCATTTTTCCCTGCATCTGGCGGATATACCAGTCGCCGGTGAACAGGCTGAGGTTAACGATACGTACATCCGGACGTATGCCCTCAACTTCCTGGTCGTACCACAGTGAATAGGTATCATTATCACCATAAGTAAATAATATAGCGTTTGGCGGGCATGATATCAGGTAATCATAAGCCATATCGTGCGGCGTCATTTTAGTGGAACGGTCATGCGCTTTCCATTCCTGTTTGGCCATTACTACCGGCGCCGCCAGTAAACAAACGCCCGTTGCGATCATGGCAGATGTCTTGGCGTTCAGTTTGATCCGGATAAGTTCCGCAAGGGCAATAACCCCGAGGCCTATCCAGATCGCAAAGGCATAGAACGATCCGACATATGAATAATCACGCTCGCGCGGCTGGATACTTGGTTGATTTACATAAAGTACAATGGCAATCCCCGTAAAGAAGAACAGCAGCAGCACTACCAGCGCGTCGCGTTTTTTGCGCTGAAAATGATATATAGCACCTAACAAGCCGATAATAAAAGGCAACGCAAACAACGGCGTATAGGTATAGCCCAGCTGAAGCCCCTGACCGGGTATAGGTTTGCCGCCGCCAACTACTGATTTTGGCAGATGCCTGCCGCCGTCGAGCAGTCCGCTTGTCCAGTTTCCGTCAATGGCTGCCGTGCTCTGCTGACCGTCCGCATCATTATACCGTCCTACGAAATTCCATAAAAAGTACCGTACATACATTTGGTAGATCTGCCAGCTGAATAGCCATTTGATATTGTCGGAGAATTTTGGCGGATCATTTTCGCCCATTTGCAGCCACTGACGGTAAAACTGCGGATCCTGCCCGTCGTTACTGTACATGCGCGGAAAAATGGTATTATGATCGTAAATATAATTCTGCTTTTTACCAGCGTTCTCGTATCTGGTTTTTCCCTTGCGGTAAAGCGTTGCACCGTCTTTCTGATCGATGATCTGCGCATCAAAATATTGGCCGTACAACAGCGGCGATTCGCCGTACTGGATACGGTTCAGATAGCCATAAAGCGTAAAGGCGTTATCAGGGTGTGAATTATCCAGATTGGTTCCCGCAGAGGCACGTATCGGAATATATGCAAATGAACTGTAGCCCAAATAAATGAAGGCAACGCAAAGAAAAGCCAGGTTCATTAACGGTTTATTTTTGCGTTTGCTGTAAATGATCCCGCCGATGAGCACACCGGCAATGATCAGGAACCAGAAAAATGCACCGCTCCAGAAACCAGTATGCAATGTATTAACAAAGAACAAATCGAAATAGGCCGCAACTTTGATCGTATATCCCCTGATGCCGTATTGAACAAACACCAGGATCAGCACGCCGATCAGGAAAGTACCTACAGCCCCGGCGATATTGATATTCCTTCCTCTGCGGAAATAATAAACCATAGCAATAGCCGGTATGGTAAGCAGGTTAAGGAGGTGAATACCGATAGAAAGCCCGATTACATAAGCGATAAAGATCAGCCATTTATCGGCCCCCGGTTCGTCTGCATGTGCATCCCATTTTAAAATGGCCCAGAAAACCACGGCGGTACAGAACATTGACAGTGCAAACACGATGGTCTCAACTGCCGAAAACCAAAAGGTATCGGTATAGGTAAATGCAAGCGCACCTACAAGCCCTGCGCCCATAATCAAAATAGTGCGGCTTTTTTCCTCTTCTGCCTCGGCCTTGCCTGTCAGCATTTTCCTGGCGATCGCCGTAATGCTCCAGAAAAGGAACATGATGGTGGCGCCGCTCGCCAATGCAGAACCGAGATTGGTAAAGTAAGGCACCTTGGTGTTGTCGCCGAACGATAGCAGCGAGAACATCTTGCCCAGCATAGCGAACATTGGATAACCCGGCTGGTGTGCCACCTGGAGCCGGTATGCACACGAAATAAATTCGCCGCAATCCCAGAAACTAACCGAAGGCTCAAGAGTTAAAATATAGGTAAGTGAAGCGATGACAAAACAAAGCCAGCCTAAAAGATTATTGATTTTTTTGTACTGCATGGATTACAAATAATAGATTATTGCAAGGTAAATATCAGGTTTTTTAACACTTTTTCTTATTAAAACCGGCTCGTCTTAACAACTTTTAACAATTTAAAATTACGCATTACGCCGAAAGGTGCAAATATGATAAAATATGCTGTATTTTTCGAGCGCCAAAATTCTTATCGCAATACCCGCCCTGCATGGATGAAGTACTCCAAAATCAATTTTTATTTCATCACAATTAATACTTATTTTGTTGCCGTACAAAACAACCTGTGCGCCGCTTATGAAAAAACTAATACCGCTGTTTTTAATAGTATGTTTTTCAGTCACATTAAGTAATGCGCAGTCGGTTTATCTTCCATATTCCTATCAGCTCGATCAAAAGTTCAACGCTGATGTGTACAGCCTGAAAAACTCGATCCATACTTCATTAAAACCCTTTCTGATAGACAGCACGCTTGCACCGACCTACCAGGCCGTTATGAGCCGTGGCGTGGACAGCAGCCGGCATACCTGGATAGTCCGCAAAATATTTAATGAGCATGTCTTTGATGTAAAAACAGAGGAATATACCTTTTATGCCGATTATCTGCCCGACCTGATGCTTGGCCGCGATTTCTCGGATAAGATCACCACCAACATGAATACGCGAGGTTTTCAGGTGGGTGGTACGGTAGGTGATAAATTTTCCTTTTACACGAGCGGCTTTGAGAACTCGGCCAAATTTCCCGGATATTACAACGACATCATCAACAGGTATGCTTTTGTACCCGGGCAGGCATATAACCGCAGCTATTCCGGACAACCGCGTGGCAGTCAGGATTGGTCATACGTAACGGCCATCATTTCCTACTCGCCCATCAAACAGCTAAATATTACACTCGGTCAGGATAAAACATTTATCGGCGACGGTTATCGGTCGCTGCTACTGTCTGATTTTGCAGCGAATTATCCCCTGCTTCGCTTAACTGCAAATCTCGGTCCCGTACAATACATGGCGATGTGGACCTATCTGCAGGATTTGAATGTTCCGAAATTTGACAACTATGGCAGTAACCGCCGCAAATACGGCGCATTTCACTATCTCGACTGGAACGTTAACAACCGCCTGTCGTTAGGATTTTTCAATGCGGTAATCGCACAGGAAGCGGACGATAACGGAAACTTTCACGGGTTTGATGCCAATCTTATCAACCCGCTGTTTTTTGCAAGCGCCATAGGCCCTGCCGACCAGCCCGACAATGTATTATCGGGTTTTACAGGCAAGTATAAAATATTCGACAAAACAGCTGTTTACGGCCAGTTTCTGATGGATAACACGAACTCAGATGGTTATCAGCTCGGCCTGCGCGGTGCCGATCTTTTCGGCGCAACAGGGCTTAATTTTCTCGTGGAATATAATACGGTAAAACCATATACCTATACCAGTCCGCAGATTATCACCAATTATTCATATTACAGCGAACCTTTAGGCGATCCGCTTGGCGCTAACTTCCGCGAGGTTATTGGTATTCTTAATTATTCAATAGGTAATTTTGACTTTATGGGCCAGCTCAACTATGCCAAATATGGCCTTAATCCCGAGGGAATGAATTACGGTAAGGATGTAAGTTATACCTCAACTTCCGCCTCGACAAGCGGAACAACGATAGGCCAGGGTATTACTACCAATTTTTACTATGCAGAAGGCACCGCTTCCTATCTCATCAATCCTAAATACAACCTGCGCTTTGAGCTTGGCGGCCTGATACGCAGCGAAAACAATGATCTTGGCAATCGCAAAACAGTATTGGTCACCTTTGGATTACGCAGCACATTCAGGGGCATCTATCACGATTTTTAACATACCTCCTATTGCCATCCGTATTTGACTTTCCGGCACTAAAACGGGTTAAATACTAAAATTTACGGAACACATCAAATAAACGCATTACATTCAGCGTTATATAGGCTCCCCTGTGTAACAAACTGAATGCTAATTATTAGTTGAAGATACCCCGGTATAGAAAAATATTTACATCACCCAATTGATCACACATGCGAAAGCGGATATTAATGCTTGATGATAACCGGGATGTACTGGAAGTTGTTAAGGAAGCACTCTCCTACGAGCAGTTCGAAGTTACCGTAAAATCGGATACCGACGACATTATGGAATACATCGCGGAATATGCGCCGGATCTGCTGATGCTCGACTATAAGCTCAGCGGTTTACGCGGAGACGACATTTGCCGGCAGGTAAAGGCCCATCCGAAGCTTAATAACGTTCCGGTAATTATTTGCTCCGCTTACCTTAATAAAGATGATATGCTAAGCTGCGGCTGCGATGCGATCATTTCCAAACCCTTTGGCCTGGATGAACTGATCAGCACCATCACCGGGCTACTGGCAGTGGAATGAGCGCCATTTGCCACCTCATTTTAAAGTAAAACAACAATTTACTCTGTTTGCCTGTTATCCTTAATCTACCAAAAAACGTATTTTTGCGCAAAATTCAGCGGGATGACTAAAGTAAACGTAGGGCTGGTGCAAATGACCTGCACAGCCAATAAACAGGAAAATTTGGATAAAGCCATTTTGAAGGTAAAAGAAGCTGCCAAAAAAGGTGCGCAGATAGTTTGCCTGCAGGAGCTTTTTACTTCGTTATACTTTTGTGACGAGGAAAATTACGACAACTTTAAACTGGCGGAGGCCATCCCCGGTCCTTCTACCGATTCACTTTCCGCTGTAGCAAAAGAGCTGGGCGTAGTGATCATTGCCTCGCTTTTCGAAAAACGTGCGCAGGGCATTTATCACAATACCACGGCTGTTCTGGATGCAGACGGCGCATACCTCGGTAAATACCGGAAGATGCATATTCCGGACGATCCGGGTTTTTATGAGAAATTTTATTTTACTCCCGGCGATCTTGGTTACAAGGTATTCAAAACTAAATTTGCGACCATTGGCGTCTTGATATGCTGGGATCAGTGGTATCCCGAAGCGGCACGTATTACATCTATGATGGGTGCTGAAATATTATTTTATCCCACCGCTATTGGCTGGGCTACCACACAGGACGAAGCCACTAACGTTGAGCAATACAACGCTTGGCAGACTATCCAACGTTCACATGCGGTTGCCAATGGTGTTCACGTGGTAAGTGTAAACCGTGTCGGCGAAGAGGCTGGTGTAAAATTCTGGGGCGGATCTTTCTTTGCTAATCCATTCGGTGCTTTGATCTATCAGGCATCTGCTGATGATGAAGAGGTGGTGGTACAGGAACTTGACCTGAATAAATCTGATTATTATCGCAGTCACTGGCCCTTTATGCGCGATAGGCGGATTGAGTCTTATCAGCCGATCACCAAAAGATTTTTGGACGAAGAATAGACAGTCCATAGTTGATGGTCCATAGTCGATAGATTCAAAAAAATATTTAGATTGTGGTTCAGTAAAATAACTATGGCGTTTAAGTTTGAGAACCTTCAAGTGTGGCAAAAAGGATTGGATTTAACAGAGGAAATAAATCTCTTAACAAAAAATCATTTTCCAAAAGACGAATTATTCATTTTAACCTCCCAGATAAAAAGAGCAGCAGATTCGGTGGTGCTTAATATCGCTGAAGGATGTACTGGCCAGACAAATCTGGTATTTAAAAACTTTCTTAGCTACTCGCTGAGATCGGCAATTGAAGTTGTGGCTTGTTTATTTATTGCTAAGCGGAGAGGTATAATTAACGAAGATGATTTTCAGACCTTATACCATGAATATCAATCGTTAACGAAAATGATTACGGCATTAAAAAATACATTATAAGGCAAAATTAGCTATGGACCATCTACCATCGACTATGGACTTTTTCTTCCCTGCAGAGTGGCATAAACATACCGCGACATGGCTCAGCTGGCCCCATAAAGAGGCTTCATGGCCGGGCAAGATCGATCTGATATTTCCAAAATACTGCGAGTTTATAAGAGCTGTAAGCGAGGGTGAGCTGGTGCGCATCAATGTCGCAAATGAGCAGATGGCTGCCTTTGCCAAAGAGCAACTGCTTGCGGCAGATGTCGATCTAAGGCGAATTGAATTTTATGAGTTCGGGACCAATGATGCGTGGTGCCGCGACCATGGCCCGGCATTTATCATTAACGAGCAAACGAGGCAAAAGGCCATTATCGACTGGGGATACAATGCATGGGGCGGTAAATATCCGCCTTTCGATCTCGATGATGTAATTCCCACAAAGATCGGCGAACGTCTCGGC
The DNA here is from genome assembly GCA_035547875.1 of Mucilaginibacter sp. Classification (GTDB taxonomy): domain Bacteria; phylum Bacteroidota; class Bacteroidia; order Sphingobacteriales; family Sphingobacteriaceae; genus Mucilaginibacter. The sequence continues at coordinate 558,057 of DASZTX010000057.1, forward strand.
CTACCGGTATATCATCCGGGCATTGTAATGGAAGGCGGCTCGGTTGATTTTAACGGGAAGGGTACCATTCTGACAACCACGGCGTGCTTGCTTAATCAGAACCGTAACCCGCATTTAAGTCAGCAGCAAATTGAAGAATACCTGCAAAATTATTATGGGGTTCAGCAGATATTATGGCTGGGTGACGGCATAGTTGGTGACGATACAGATGGTCATATTGATGATATAACACGATTTATTTCAGAGGATGCGGTGGTGACCGTAGTTGAAGAGAACAAAAACGACGAAAATTATCATATCCTTCAGGAAAACCTTGCCTCGCTCAAAACCATGCGCTTGCTGAACGGCAAGCAACTCGATATCATCGAATTGCCGATGCCTGACCCCGTTATCTATGACGATCAGCGCCTGCCTGCGTCCTACGCCAATTTCTATATCGCAAATTCAGCGGTTGTTGTGCCTACCTATCGCTGCGCCAATGATGATAAAGCGCTCGATATATTACAGGGCTGTTTCCCTGAAAGAAAGGTGATCGGCATCGATTCGACAGATATTATCTGGGGGCTGGGCAGCTTTCACTGCCTGAGCCAGCAGGAACCGGAAGCGTAAAAGGGAGATACCGTCTTCTTGTTAAAAAGCCCCCCTTACCTTGAGAACGTTTTGCTGCGCAACGGCAAGACAGGCAGAGCACCTGTGAAACTTATCTGCTTAAAAGCTTAGTAGGCCGAATTGTTTTGTGTCCGTTTTCACCGACAATTTCTGTCGCCACACCGACATCTGTTAACGTCCCGCCAACAATCAATTGATGACGCCTTAATATGACCGTAATTTTAGGGTATAAATTTAATTGAAGAAGAAGATGGAAACGATTATAAACAACCCCAACAAACTTAATGGCAAAACAATGGCCGGAATCATCATTGTTATCATTGGCGGTTTGCTCCTTATCGATCAGATGAATCTGTTTTTTATACCCGGCTGGTTGTTAAGCTGGCCGATGTTTATCATAGCATACGGTTTTTATATGGGTGCACGGCATAATTTCAAAAAGAAGGTGTGGATATGGCTGGTGGTAATGGGAACTGCATTTTTGTTCACCGAAAACATCGATAACGCCGACCGCGTGGTATGGCCGCTGATCATTATCGGCACCGGCGCATGGATGGTAACCAAACACAACAGAAACCTGGAGAACACATACCAGCAAACCAACTAAAAAAGAATACAACGTTCAGATATTTTCATAGCGGTTGAAGGCTGCCCCGTATTTTGGGGCGGCTTTCTTTTTTTAGAATTCTGTTTTCAGACACACGAGATTTTTTACCGGCAGGTATGCGCCGTTTTCCCTGTTTCAGCAGGTCTGACAGGTTACCCAACCAGAGGTTGCAAAGCGCTGAAATACATTCAGATCAAAAAAAATAAGACGCACTGTTGAAAATCCAACTTTTTCACCGACAGTTTATATTATCTTACCGACAACTTTTAACAAACCGCCAGTTTTTGTTTGGCGTACATATAATGTTACCTTAGTTTTGGATAAGTTTTAAATTGCGACCATAATAATGAACAACGATATATTACCATCTAACAATCCCCGCAATGGCAAAGCCCTGGCCGGGATCATTTTACTCGCTATTGGCGCGTTACTGCTTATCCGGCAGTTCGATTTTTTCTTTTTCCCGCACTGGTTATTTTCATGGCCGATGTGGCTGATCGGATGGGGACTGTTTATTGGCGCCAAATCCAATTTCCACAAACCATCTTCATTCGTGCTCATCGTTTTGGGAGTTGTTTTTCTGATCAATAATAACGTTGACAATGCAGACCGGATCGTATGGCCGATAGCCATTATTGCTTTTGGGCTATGGATGATCCTGCGCAGGCATCACCATTTCGATAAAGACTACTGGAAGGCACATTACAACAGCAAATGGAGTTCGGGCAGCTTTACTTCTCCTAACCCCAATGATCCTGCCGTTGATTATACCACTGGCGACATCCCTCCGGTAAACCCTTCTCCGTATCCCCCTACCGGCGACGATTACCTCGATGCAGTTTCGGTGTTTGGATCAGTAAAGAAAACTATATTATCCAAAAATTTTAAGGGCGGTGAAATTGTGAACATTTTCGGCGGTGCAGAGCTTGACTTTACACAAGCCGACATCAACGGAAAAGTCATCATTGATATCACCCAGATATTCGGGGGGATAAAAATGATCGTTCCGCCGCATTGGCAGGTAGTGCCCGATATTGCTGCTGTTTTTGCTGGCATCGAGGACAAGCGGCTGAAAAGCACCGTAACCGCAGGCAGTGATAAAATATTACTGATAAAAGGCGTTTCTATTTTTGCGGGGGTTGATATCCGCAGCTATTGACGGAAAGACAGAAACAGACTAAAAATTAAATAATCAATAAAATTAATAGATAAGTCCCGGACCTGTTGAAGCGGAGGCTCCGCTTGCTGAAGGCCCGGATCTGTAACAATGGCCTTACCATCAAATATTTCCACACCGCGGCTGTATGCAGCATTTGCTGTTTGCGGACTGGCCTGGGCCGGAATACAGGCCTACGTGGTGCATAGCTTCGGTTTTAACTGGTACATTGCCTGTACCGATGGTTTGGTATGCTCTATTTTGCTTGCCTCTGCCTGCTGGCTGATCAATAACAACCTTCGTTATTATCAGCCGGAAAAAGGAAATTATCTGAACATATTGATCTGGATAGCCGCCCTTGCCGCCATTTGTGCATTTGGTGCAAGATGGATTCTGCCCTTTTTAACCACCGGCCCCGCATACACCCTGTTCCTCATCAATTCAGTGATGATCCGGTTCTTTATCAATTTTCTGGCCGTAGGCTGGATGGCGATGATCAGTATGCTGTACTATACCCAGCTTGATCAGAAAGAGAATGAAAGACGAAAGGCAGAAGCCGAACAGCTTGCCCGCGACGCCGAGCTGTATAATTTAAGACAGCAGTTACAACCGCATTTTCTTTTCAACAGCCTTAACTCCATCAACGCGCTCATCGGCTTTAAGCCAGACGAGGCGCGCCGCATGATACACCAGCTTTCTGACTTTCTGCGCGGAACGTTGAAAAAAGACGATCAGCAGCAGGTATCGCTGACTGAAGAACTCGCTCACCTGAACCTTTATCTCGATATTGAAAAAGTAAGATTTGGCTATCGCCTGCAAACAGAAATAAGTTGCGACAACAAATCGGGGCAGGCGGTACTGCCTTCCATGCTGTTGCAGCCTATTGTTGAAAATGCCATAAAATTCGGGCTGTATGACACGATCGGCGAAGTAGTGGTGAGCATCCGTGCCGAAATGGACAATAACTACCTGGTACTGATGGTACAAAACCCCTACGACCCGCAAACCTCGCGCCCTAAAAAGGGTACCGGCTTTGGCTTGAGGGGAGTACAGCGACGGCTTTATTTGCTTTTTGCCCGCAATGATTTGATGGAAACTCACGCAAATGATAATATATTTACAACTATTATTAAAGTACCGCAGTTATAAATATGAAAAAAGCCTTAGTTATTGACGATGAACCTTTGGCACGGATGGTTGTATTGGAGTATCTGCAGGGTTTCCCGCAGATCGAGGTATTGCAGGAGTGCAACGACGGTTTCGAGGGATTAAAAGCTATTCAGCAGCATCAGCCTGATCTGATATTTCTGGACGTACAGATGCCCAAGATAAACGGTTTTGAAATGCTGGAACTGGTGGAAAACCCGCCAGCCGTAATATTTACGACCGCCTTTGACGAGTATGCCATCAAAGCATTTGAAGCCCATGCGGTTGACTATCTGCTGAAACCCTTTAACAAAGACCGCTTTAATAAGGCCATTGAAAAGTATCTCGCTACGGCTGTAGAAGCCACCACGACTAAAAAACATACCGAAGAATTGCTTGAAACTGCATCGAACTCTCCGGCGCAGCATGAGCGCATCGTGGTGAAAACAGGCACCAAGGTAAAGATCATCCCCGTGCAGGATGTGATCTACCTCGCGGCTGATGACGACTACGTGAGCGTTTATACTGCCGAAGGTTCTTATCTGAAAAATAAGACAATGAACTTTTTTGAGCAAACGCTTGATCCTAAATACTTCGTCCGGGTACACCGCTCCTATATCATCGCCATACAGCAGATCACTCGTATTGACCCATACGAAAAAGATGCCCATCTGGCCATCCTGAAATCCGGAGCAAAGGTTCCGGTAAGCAAAACCGGCTACGCCAAACTGAAACAGGTTTTGGGGATATAAGTTCAAGGAGGCTTAGCTGCCCTGCATCATTATCCGGTAAAAAATCCGGAAGTATCGCCGAACATTTAATGGTTGTGCGCATATTTGCTCAAAAAATTAAACATGCCACAACTATTCTCCCCTATAAAAATAAAAAACGTTGAGTTCCGGAACCGTCTGGTCGTATCCCCTATGTGCGAATACAGCGCCGAAGATGGTTACGCCAATAACTGGCACCTGGTACATTTAGGCAGTCGCGCTATAGGCGGTGCCGGTTTGATCATCACGGAAGCCACCGCAGTGTCGCCCGAAGGCCGCATCTCTTACGGCGATCTTGGCATCTACAAAGATGGTCACATTGAAAAATTAAGGGAGATCACCGATTTTATACATGAACATGGCGCCGTTGCCGGTATTCAGCTGGCTCACGCAGGCCGTAAGGCAAGCCATGAGGTGCCGTGGAAAGGCAATGCCCAGATCCCCGCAAAAGACAAGAACGGCTGGCGTGCATTGGCGCCAAGCCCTATTCCGTTCTCTCCAAACGAAGAGGCTCCGCAGGAACTCACAAAAGCTGGTATCAGCAAGATAAAGGCGGATTTTAAGGCGGCGACTGTTCGCGCAGTGAAAGCTGGGTTTCGGGTAATTGAGATACATGGCGCACACGGGTACCTGATCAATGAATTTCTTTCACCGCTAAGCAACCACCGGACAGACGAGTACGGTGGATCATTTGAGAACCGCATACGTTTGCTGCTTGAGGTGATCGACAGCGTGCAGGAAGTCTGGCCAAAAGAAAACCCGCTTTTCGTAAGGATTTCAGCCAGTGAGTGGACAGACGGTGGCTGGTCGGCTAACGATTCGGTTGAACTGGCGAAGATATTGATTAAGAAAGATGTTGATCTGATCGACTGTTCATCCGGCGGTAATGTACTGGCAAAGATTCCGTTGAAACCGGGCTATCAGGTTGAATTTGCCGAAAAGATAAAAAAGGAAGCCGGTATCATGACCGGAGCGGTAGGCCTGATCACAGAGCCTGAGCAGGCAAATGAGATCATCGAGACCGGACAGGCAGATATGGTCATCATGGCTCGCCAGTTACTGCGGGACCCTTATTTCCCGCTGAGGGCTGCACACGTTTTACAACAGGACATTAAATGGCCTGAGCAATACGAAAGAGCGAAATGGTAAGGGACTCATTCAGGGCGTATCCACCGTTTTTATAAATGTTTGATCGACAATCTGCTGTACAACATCGTCAAGCTCTCTGGCTGATGCCGCCACATTTTTCAGTATTGGTATATTTTCCGAATTTCCCGGATGTTCGTAGTCAAACAAAGGAATAAGGCCGAGCAGGTTGGCTATAGGTCTGCGCAGTTCGTGCGAGCTTAACGAAGCAATTTCGGTAAGTTGCTCGTTCTGCATCTCTATCGACTGCTGCTTGGCCAGTTGTTCGGTAATATCGCGGGCAAAACAGCCTGCGCCGATTACCTTTTGTTCAGCCGAAAGGATCGGGTTAAAAGATATTTCAAACACATTCGATGTATTGCTGCCTTTACAGATGTATTTATCTACCACTGTAAAACGCTCGCCGGCCAGCACCCGGTTGTAATAAGGCTCCCAGTCGATCACAAAAACTTCTTTCCTGATCGCAGACATACCTGGTTGCGGCTCGAATTTATGGTGATTGGTCACCCATTTCTGGTAAGCTGCATTGACCGATATGTAATTTTTGCCGTCATCCACAGACCAGATCAGATCCTCCGTATTGTTAATAAGCGCCTCAAGGTTATTTTTCGTATGCAGCAGGTCTTCCCTCGCCTGATACAGGTCAGTAATATCCAATGCAACGCCCTGTATTTCGGTAGCTTTTCCTTGACGGTTTTGAACAGCCACCGCGTCCGTCGCGATCCATCTTAACTGGCCATTTTTTGTTCGCTTGCGGTGACGTATATGAAACACGCTCCCCGGATGCGCCAGACAATTGGTGATCGTGTTCGACAGCGTTGCATAATCGTCGGCATACAAAAAATCCGACATCGGCTTGCCGATCAGTTCTTCTCTTCTATAGCCAAGGTGCCGGGTATAAATATCATTGACAAAGGTATATCGTCCCTGTGTATCCACCCGGAATACCAATGCAGCAATGGCATCTACCAGCGAGGATAAAAACCAGACCTTACGTTCCGAAACAGTCCGGTAGGCAATCTGGTCACTAATATCGGCAAGAATATGCAGATGAACGGTATGCCCGTTTTCTTCGTCGGTCAGATAGATACATTTTTCCCTGACCCACTTCACCTGTCCGCCGGGGGTGATAATACGAAAAGACAACTCCATCTCACCGGGAACAGCCATTTCTGATGCCTGCTCCTTTATTCTCGAAACGTCGTCAGGATGAACGATTGCCTCAAGCAAACCCATATTTTGCTCAAATTGCTCACGACCGCGCCCGGTCACTGCGCAAACAGCATCGCTAAAAAACAGCAGCTTTTGGTCAGTAATATCAAAAGCGATTACCGCCTCGCTCAAAGCGGATAAGAGGTGTTGCAGCATTCTCTTGTGGTCTCAGCAAATAAATATACAAATAACCCGCTGGGATACAACAATATTATTCCGGCACGATTTAAAAAAACATCGGCATAGGTATCATCGGATGAAACATCGGGGTATCACTGTTGCCGATGAAATTTTTAGTAATTTTGCCCCGCTGCGCCAGGTCACCCTGTTTAACCTGCTGCAAGGTTTCAGACATGAAAAAGTATCTTTCCTTAGTTACGTTCGCACATACCATTTTTGCCATGCCATTTGCCTTTATAGGGTATTTTCTGGCAGTGACCACCACCAACCATCGTTTCGACTGGCTGAAACTGGCGATGATGGTGCTTTGCATGATCTTCGCGCGAAATTCGGCCATGGCGTTCAACCGCTATCTCGACAGGGATATCGATTCAAAGAATCCTCGTACCAAACAGCGCGACATCCCCGCAGGCCGCATCAGCCCGAGGTCGGCGCTGATATTTACCATTGCCAATTGTATTTTGTTTATAACCACTACCTGGTTTATAAACCGGTTGTGTTTTTTCCTTTCGCCGGTGGCTTTGCTGGTAGTTTTGGGTTATAGCGCGACTAAAAGATTTACCGCCCTTTGCCACCTTGTTTTGGGGCTGGGCTTATCACTCGCGCCTATCGGCGCTTACCTGGTAATCACCGGGCAATTTGCATTAACGCCCCTGTTCTTTTCGTTTGCGGTGTTGTGCTGGGTAAGTGGTTTTGATATTATTTATGCGCTTCAGGATGAAGACTTTGACCGCGGGCAGCACCTGCATTCTATCCCGGCCTGGCTGGGTAAGGTGAATGCGCTCCGCTTATCCACGTTTCTGCATGTACTTTCTGCAGTGTTTGTCATCATGCCGGTGTTCTTTACGCTGGTGAGCCCGCTGTATTACGCCGGGATCGTCTTCTTTTGTGTAATGCTGATCTATCAGCACCTGTTAGTAAAGCCTGACGACCTCAGCCGCGTGAACTTTGCCTTCATGACCACCAACGGCATAGCCAGTGTTGTATTTGCCGTTTTTTTCCTGCTGGACAGGCTCTGGATCCGTTGAATTACAGCTTGCCTGAATATTTGGCCTGCCCTTTGTAACTTTGTCCTGTTGCTGCTGACCGGTTCAGCGGGCTATCACTACTTATTCGCACATCGCTATGGAAACATCGGGGTCGTTAACTATCTTCAGGGAGCAGATAAAAAAATACGTTGAATTTAACGAGGCTGAATGGATTGTCTTTATTCAGCATCTTGACTTCCTGAACCTGAAAAAGAAAAGATTTTTTGCAGAGCCGGGCAAGATCTGTGACCATATCGGATTTATCGTGAAGGGGTCGGTCCGCTATTACCATGTAAAGGACGGCGAAGAAATTACCGGCTATTTTAGTTTCGAAAATGAGTTTGTAAGCGCCTATAAAAGCTACCTGACACGCCTGCCCGCCGTTAATTACATACAAACGCTGGAAGACAGCGAACTGATCGTCATCACGCACAAAAACATGCAGGCCATGCTGACAAACCCGATGCTGGCCTACAAAATGGAACGTTTCGGCAGGCTGATCGCAGAACACTATCTGATCTGCTACGAAGACCGCGTGTCTGCCTTTATTACAAAGACGCCCGAGGAACGTTATATCGATCTGTTAAGCAATGGCCGCGATATTCTGCGGCGAATGCCTCAGCATTACATCGCGCATTTTTTAGGCATTACGCCCGTATCACTTTCACGTATCAGGAAACGCATCCTGACCGAAGCCAAATGATGGTCTAAAGCAATCTTTCATCCCAGAAATAATCTTCGGTGCGCACCAGCGAAACCTTTGAGCTAAAATCAGGATGGGAGGTATTGATAAGATAGTTGTACTCTTTCGGGACGATTGCAGAAGGCACCTTCAGGATCAGCGATGATCTTTGCTGATACCAGCGGCCGCCAAGCATCTGTGTTTCGGGGTATGCGGTCATGCTTCGCCAGCCTTTGCTAAGTGACGATTGCAGAACCTGCGAAACGAGTTCTTCCTCATCAGCTACCGATATAACCACTACTTTATATTTAAAGGCAGGAGAAACCGAGCTTTGATGAACGACCAGTTCCAGTGACGACAACGAACGCGAGCTTCCGGTATAGATAACAAACTGATCGTCAAAGTTCCACCGCCCGGCACGGCCCGATGCTTCAAGTCTTTTTGAAAAAGTGTCCCTTACTATCCGGAAAACCTCCATCGCTTAAGCGTTATCGCCGTATTCGATACCGGTAAGGCGGTCATCAATAAATTTCAGGCCGCTATGGGTATCCATAAATTCAATGGGGGCCTTATGATCGAAAAAGAAATTTGCCTTTTCCAGCCAGGAAGAAAATCCCTCTTTGCTGCCGAATACGGCAATGCCATGTTTGATGAGCGAGAGCGTCATCACCGCATGTTCTTTTATCCTTGCCTTGATCACACTCTCCGGCTTTTTATAGGACCGGAATGTTTTCACGCTGATATCGAGCCAATCCGATATCTTTTCATCATTAAACAGCGTAAGCGTTTTAATGGCCTGCAAATGCTGCGGGCCTACCTTGTTATTTTTTATCAGCCCCAGCGTCGCGTTGGTATCCACGCGCGATGGTATGCCCCGTAAAATATTTGCTTCAACTACTGTCATAATTCAAATATAGGAAATTTTACCTTATAAAACAAGGAACTTTTACCCGTTGTTTATTTACGTCTCCTTTTCAATGTTTGCTTAAATTCTTATCTTTTGTTAACGTTTTGAACACCAAAGCCTGCCTAATTTTGAGTAAACAAAAAAGACAAAACTATGCATACCATATTAGGAGCCGGGGGACCGGTAGCAAATGCGCTTACCCGCGAACTGGAAAACATTAATGAAACCGTAAGACTTGTCAGCCGCAGGAAGATCGAAACCACCGGCAAAAACACAAGTTGGAAAAAAGCAGACCTGCTGAACTACGCAGAACTTATTGATGCAGCCAGCGGATCGGCGGTGATATACCTCACCGCAGGACTGGTGTACGATAAAAAAGTATGGGCCGAACAGTGGCCTGTCATCATGCAAAACTTTATCAGGCTTGGTAAAGAAACCGGTGCAAGGCTGATATTCTTTGATAACGTATATATGTACGGATTGGTAGATGGCCCGATGAAGGAAGACACGCCTTATCATCCGGTTAGCGTAAAGGGCAGCATACGCGCGCAGATAGCAAAGCAACTGATGGACGAAGCCGCGGCCGGAAACGTTCGCGCCACGATAGCACGTGCGGCCGATTTTTACGGAACCGAAAACGGCAACAGTTTTATCGACATGATGGTGCTGTCGAAATATGCCGCCGGTCAGCGGGCGCAGTGGATAGGCTTGCCCGACAAATTGCACAACTTCAGTTATATTCCCGACATGGGCAAAGGGATGTTTCTGCTGGGTCAGCATCCGGAAGCTGATAACCAGATCTGGCACATGCCCACCGCCGCCCCGGTAACCGGTCGGCAATTTATGGAAATGGCAGCGGGCATCTACGGTGTAAAGCCAAAATTTTCCGCCATCAACAAGTTCATGCTATGGGTAGCTGGTTTATTTCAAAAGGTCATCATGGGTACGGTTGAGATGTATTATCAATACGATCACGATTATATTTTCGACTCATCGAAGTTTGAGAAAACCTTTAATTTCAAGCCAACGAGCTATGAGGAAGGGATCAGGGAAATGGCAGCCACATTGTATGCAAAGCGTTAAGCAGGTGTATTGGCACGCGGAGACAGCGCCTTAAATATGACGATGGTCAGGCAAATTAGAATAGCTCCGGCTTCAATGTTATGATACTAATCCGCATATTTGCACATACGCACATCTGCAATCCGATTATATCATGATCCATAAAAAAACAAGAAAATATATTCCCGCAACGTTAGAGATCAAATGGGAAAACCTCGAACCGCTCCTGACTGAGCTGCGCGACCGCCCCATTAACTCAGTTGCGGACCTCGAAAAGTGGCTGCACGACCGCAGTGAACTGGAAGCCGCTTTAGAAGAAGATTTTGCCTGGCGCTACATCCGCATGACCTGCGACACGGCTAACGCCGACCTGCTGCAAAGCTTTCAGTACTTCGCCACCGAAATAGAGCCGAAGATAGCCCCGTTCAGCAATGAGCTGAATAAAAAACTCGTTGCCAGCGAATGGACAGACAAACTGGACAAGAAAAAGTATTTTGTTTACCTGCGCGGCGTTAAAAAATCACTGGAATTGTTCCGGGAGGAAAACATTCCCCTGCAAACAGAAATTCAGGTTGAGCAGCAAAAATATCAATCCATTACCGGGGCAATGTCGGTACACATCGGTGATAAGGAATTTACGCTGGAACAGGCTTCTGTATTGCTGAAAGACACCAACCGTTCAAAAAGGCAGGAAGCCTGGGAAAAGATAACCCAACGTCGCCTGCAGGATAAGGACCAGTTGAATGAACTGTTCGACCGCCTGCGTGTGTTAAGACACAAGGTAGCGCTGAATGCCGGGTTTGAAAACTTCAGGGATTATATGTTTCAGGCGCTTGGCCGTTTTGACTATACCCCCCAGGACTGCTATACCTTTCACGAGGCTATCGAAAAGGAAGTGGTGCCGATCCTGCGCGAGCAGGCTGAAAAACGCAAAACCGCACTTGGTCTTGACGTATTAAAACCCTGGGACCTTGACGTTGACGTTTCAGGGAAACCGGCGTTAAAACCGTTTAACAACGGCGCGGAGCTGATCGAAAAATCGATACAGTGCTTCAGTAATATCAACCGTTATCTTGGCGAGCGGCTGGAGATCATGAAAGACAACAACCTGTTCGACGTGGAAAGCCGCAAAGGCAAGGCCCCCGGCGGATATAACTATCCGCTATCCGAAACAGGTGCACCCTTTATATTCATGAACTCGGCCAATACCTTTCGCGATCTGACAACAATGGTACACGAAGGCGGCCACGCCGTACACACATTTCTGACCGCCGACCTGGAATTGAATGATTTTAAACATTGCCCAAGCGAGGTTGCCGAACTGGCTTCGATGAGTATGGAGCTGATCTCGATGGATAACTGGAATGTTTATTTTGACAACGAAGAAAACCTTAAACGGGCCAAACGCGATCAGTTGTTTGACGTTCTGAAAACCCTGCCCTGGGTAGCGGTTGTCGATCAGTTTCAACACTGGTTGTACACGAATCCTGATCATACCGATGCCGAGCGTACCGATGCATGGATAAAGATATACGAACCATTCGGTGCTGGCTTTGCCGACTGGAGTGAATTTCCCGAAGCGGAAAAAAACCTGTGGCAAAAACAGCTCCATATTTTCGAGGTACCCTTCTATTACATTGAGTACGGCATGGCGCAACTCGGCGCAATAGCAGTCTGGAAAAATTATAAGGAAAATCCGGAAAAGGGTTTACAGCAATATCTCGACGGTTTAAAGTTGGGCTACACCAAAACCATCAAAGAGATTTACGAAACAGCAGGCATTAAATTTGATTTCAGCGCAACCTATGTAAAAGAACTGGCGGCGTTTGTAAAAGAAGAAATGGACAAGCTATAATTGTATTTTCATTAACCGGAAGCGGATTTCTGAAAAGGGGATCCGCTTTTGTTTTTACCTCCCTGCCTTGCCGGATATTTCAAAAAGATCAGGGTCGCTATTTCCGTCAGTGGCATCATAAACAACTACAAAATAACCACTTATGTCATAATTCCATCAATTTGACATGGGTTATTCAAACTTATTATTCTTTTTGGAGTTTAATACCTTATGAAAAAGATACTAATAAGTTTCGCCCTTATATTGTTTACTATAACGGCGTTCAGCCAGACAGCGCTTAAGCCTGTAAAGATAGACAGCCTGGTGACAGTATCGTTACCAGAAGGATATCAGAAAAAAGACACATTAGGTCAGCATATATATTCAGCAAACGCTTTATATGGGTTCATGACCGTTATCGTGGCGCCCAACGAAAAGGGAAACACGCCATTGAAAAAGGAAAAGGACCTGAATAAAGTGTTGAAGAAGTATATCGGCAGCATTCAGGGCCAGGTAGGCGCCGGAGCCAGTGCGCAGCACGTTCGCGATACGACCCTGGGCAGCCTGGAGGCCAAGACCTTTACCCTGCACAACGACAACGGCAGCGGATCTATCCAGTTGATCAATTTTATTCTGTTATATACGCAGGATGTAACCTACACATTTGAGTATGTGTACCCTGCGGAAAGAACGGAATTGAGCAAAAGCGAATACCAGTCGTTTGCTTCATCCATCCGCATTTCGCCGGAATTGCAGCGAAATGATCAGTATTTGTCAAACGCGAAGGGACTTTCACCGGTGGCGCAGACCGCAATTTACGGCGGCGGCGCAGTCATTTTGTTGCTGATCATTATTACGATCGTACGCAGAAAGAGGAGAAAACTGTCGCTCAGTTAATTGGTTTATCAATTTAAAAATTCAAGCCTGGCTTTTTAAACCGGGCTTTTTTTTCGCCCTCCGCAGCAATCCTCCCTGCCACCCGGCCTTATGGATAAATGCCTTTCGCTCAATAAATGCGAGCCAGCAAACCGTCAGGAGTACACCTAATGCCGAGCCCGTCGTAACATCCTCAAAAAAATGTTCGCTCAGATACATCCGCGAATATCCAACAGCTACCGCTGCTATTAATAGCAGGAAGCTCCACCGTTTTTCTTTGATCAGATAACATATAACGATTGCCGTAGAAAATGCCGTAACCGTATGCCCGGAAGGAAAACTATTGAACTGAAGCATGTAAACGCCCTTTACCAGATGGATACGGCTAAGCTGATCATGGTATAACAGGGTCGGGCGGGGCGCATCGGCAATATACTTTACCACCTGCGCGGTTAACGAGGTGATGGCATAGGTACTACCCATCAGGAACCCGGCACGGTAGTTAAAAAGCAATAAAATTGCGGATAAAGTAATGATTGTCCAGCCGTTACCTGCGTCGGTAACATAAGGCGCAATGGCATCGGCAGCGGCACTGTAAACGCCGTTTACCGCAAAATATATTTCCTGTTTGGTAAAAATCGCCTTTAAGATGAGACAGGCGCAAAGCAGAATTAGATAAGGGATAAAAAATAGCCTCACTTGCTTTAAAACCTCATTTATTCCTATCTTCATGGGTGCAAAGTAAGCATATCCTCATGGATTTAAAAAAAATGGTTATGTTTACCCAACTGACCCAATAATTAAAGAACGAATGTCAAAAAGTTTATTCCGGAAAAAATCCATTCACAGAATATTAAGCGATGTTGCCAGCGGTTTCAGCGATGCCGAACACTCAGGCCACTTAAAAAAGGAACTTGCCGTTAAGGACCTCACCCTGATGGGTATTGCGGCTGTGGTTGGCGCGGGGATATTCTCTACCATCGGGCTGGCATCGTTCAATGGCGGCCCCGGAGTGACCATTCTGTTTGTATTGACGGCCATTACCTGCGGCTTTTCGGCATTGTGTTACGCCGAGTTTGCCTCGCGGATACCCGTGGCAGGCAGCGCCTATACTTACGCATACGCTTCGTTCGGCGAACTGATCGCATGGATAATCGGCTGGGATCTGCTAATGGAATATGCCATAGGTAATATCGCGGTAGCCATATCATGGAGCACTTATTTTGTCAACCTGCTCGAAGGCTTTCGTATCCATATACCGGAATATCTCACTATGGATTATTTCACCGCGTTCCGGGCACACGAAACTTTGCAGAACCATAGCGGTGAGATTACCAGCGCTATAAAAGAGGGTGCGCGGGCATGGAGTACGGCTCCCGGATTTGGCGACTTTAAACTGATCGCTAATATTCCCGCGCTGCTTATCGTTATCATCATTACGTATCTGGTATATGTCGGCATCCGCGAAACCAAAAAGGCAACTAACGCGATGGTGTTCTTAAAGATCGCTATCGTTCTCGTCGTTATCGCCGTCGGATTTTTCTATGTAACCCCGGCCAACTGGCATCCATTTTTACCAAACGGATTCGGGGGGGTGATGAAAGGTGTGTCCGGCGTATTTTTTGCGTACATCGGTTTCGATGCCATATCAACCACAGCCGAAGAATGCCGCGATCCGCAGAAGGACCTTCCTAAAGGTATGATCTATTCGCTTATTATCTGTACGGTGCTTTACATTCTGATCGCGCTGGTGCTGACAGGCATGGTGAACTATAAAGAACTTGCCGTAGGCGATCCATTAGCCTATGTTTTCACCAAGCTGCATTTAACGGCATTAAGCGGGATTATATCCTTCAGTGCGGTTATTGCCACTGCCAGTGTATTGCTTATCTTTCAGTTGGGGCAGCCGCGCATCTGGATGAGCATGAGCCGCGACGGTTTGCTGCCTAAGGCTTTTTCTCGGATACACCCCAAATACCGCACGCCCTCCTTCGCTACCATTGTAACCGGGTTTGTGGTGGCTGTACCGGCCCTGTTTATGAACCTGACCGAAGTAACCGACCTGACAAGCATCGGCACACTGTTTGCCTTTGTGCTGGTTTGCGGCGGTGTGTTGCTGCTCCCCCGCGAAGCCGCACAGAAGGGACGTTTTCACCTGCCCTACATCAATTCAAAATGGATAGTTCCGCCGATCGTGATCATCGGGGGGTATTTCTTCCGTAACGACATTCTGGGGCTGTTCAGCGCCAGCAACGCACACGAAAACTTTCCGGTATTCCTGTTCATCATTCTTTCGGCGGCGTTAGCGGTATTGTCGTTTATCAAAAATCTTTCACTTATTCCGGTGCTGGGATTACTGAGCTGCTTTTACCTGATGACAGAATTGGGATATACCAACTGGCTGCGTTTTCTGATCTGGCTGGTGATCGGGTTAGTGATCTACTTTACCTACAGCTATAAGCACAGCGTACTCAGCACCGAAAAAGAATAAAAGGAAAAATACGACGAGAACAGTCGCTTAAAGCTGCATGGCAAACGAAATGCCTTTAACGCCATCCTGGTAAAAAGGCATTACCATCGTCTGCTTACCATCTTTACTGGTATGGCTGAAAGCGTTGCGGACCAGCGGATACAACAGGTATGCCGCCTTGGTGGACAGGATACCAAACCCGGCGCCTGCCACCACATCACTGAACCAGTGATCGCGGTGATACATCCTTAACACGCCGGTGGTGATAGCAAAACCGTAGCCTACGATGCCATATATCGGCGACTTGCCCGAATACTCCTGCGCAAGAAACTCTGCACCCATAAAGGCATTGGCGGTATGCCCGGAAGGAAAAGAATACTTGTTCGCTTTGTTTGGGCGCAGCCTGTGGGTGGTTACTTTCAGGCCAAAAACTGCCGCCCCTGTAAACGCAGCCGAAAGGCCAAGCAGTGCCGTACGATCGATAAAACGGTTTTTTCCGGTAACGCCAACCAAATTCAGTCCATATACTAACGCAACGGGTGCATACTGAAAATAATTCTCGATATTACCGGGATACTTGGGATAGTATTTATCAAAACCGCTGTTCACCCAGTAATCCACCCGGCGAACAGGGTGTACAACCAGCGAAATCAAACCATAACCCACCATGGCGGCAGGCGGTATCAGCGCAGCGGTTGAACTGTGCAGATGCTTTACAGTATCAGGCGCTGTTAAAATGTCTTTCTTTAAGGTATCAGCCAGGTTTACTTTGGTAGTATCAGTAACCTGTGCACTTGCTTGCAGACAACATACGCATAGCAAGGCAAAAAATATGTTTCTCAATAGCCGTTTGCTTGTGTTCTTAATCTATTCCTAACACGTCCGGTTTAAATGGCCCGGATATAGTAAACTAAAACGGCGTAAAAATATTATTTAATTCTGTAGTAATCCTGAATTAATATTAGATTAACATCAAACAGACCGCTGTGCGGGCGCTTTCACTCCCGCACAGTAATTAGTTAATCCGGTGTATATCAACCGACTCAGGAGGAACAAGCATCAACGGAACTTTCTCCACGGTCACGAAGCTGAGATCGAGGCCAAAACCACGCTCTTCGGATAAACTGATCTTTTTAAGCTCCTTGTAAAAGGCCATGATAAAGCCCTCAAAAAAGGAAAGGGTATGCGAACGCGACAGCACCTTTTCGATAACCACAAAACGGAAGTCACCCACAATTTTGTGCTTGTTTAACGATTTGTACTTACTGGTTATATCCACCTCACCTTTTTTTACGAGGTCTTCCACAACCTTTCTGAAAAGCAGGTTGATCTGCTGTTCCACCCTGAAGCCAAGCTTAAAATCGATCCTGATAACCTTGTTCGGCACCAGGAAATCAACTTCATATTCTTTACGGTAAGGTTCATCAACCACGTCAACATGCACCAGCCAGTACACGTCCGCCCGTTTGGGTTGCTTCTGCAGAATGGAATAGATGATCTTCGACTCGATCTCCGAATTAAAGTTGGCGCTGGTAAGGTAAACCAGTTGGGAGGCATATTTAGGGACGGTCTCGTCCTCGCTTAACTCCGTCAGAATTTTAAAGTAATCCTCAATTTCGGTGAACTTCACGTAGCGGTTGCGGATCTTCCTGGCGCTGTGCCATGTCCACATCACACTGAAAAGTATCGATCCTACCGACAGCGTAAACCAACCGCCATCCACAAACTTACCGAGATTGCCCGCAAGGAACGTACCTTCTATCGAAACATAGATAAGCAGGAATATTACCACTAAATAACGCGGCAGTTTTTTACGACGCAGGAAGTTAGCTACCAGCAAGGTTGTCATCAGCATGGCCACGGTAATACTTAACCCGTATGCTGCTTCCATCCTGTCGGAGTGTTCAAAGATCAGTACCACGCCAACG
Source organism: Mucilaginibacter sp. (assembly GCA_035547875.1). Classification (GTDB taxonomy): domain Bacteria; phylum Bacteroidota; class Bacteroidia; order Sphingobacteriales; family Sphingobacteriaceae; genus Mucilaginibacter. Next base: position 575,670 of record DASZTX010000057.1, read on the forward strand.
CAGCCGGCGCAAAGCAGCCAGTTAACACTTGGTACATACAATTGCCCTTTCTGTTCGGAGGGATAATTGATACGGACTTTCGGCCAGAGGTTCAGCCTTACGGCTTCTGCGATCAGCGTGAACGAGCCGGAGATCAGCGCCTGGCTGGCAATGATAGCCGCCACGGTCGCAATACCTATGCCGTACAGCAGGAACCACGATGGCATGGTTTCATAAAAGGGATTGCGCAGGTTAAGGTCGAGTACCTGTCCGTTATGCTGCAACAACCATACGCCCTGCCCCAGATAATTAAAGATGAGACAGCATTTCACAAATATCCAGCTGATCTGTATATTTTTTCGTCCGCAATGCCCCAGGTCGGAGTAAAGCGCTTCCGCCCCCGTCGTACACAGGAACACCGCGCCGATGATCACCAGCGGATGTACGCCATGCGGCGGATAGTTTAGCAAATGAATGGCGTAGTACGGATTAAGCGCCTTTAATACGGATGGCGACTGGACGATATAGGATACGCCCAGTATCCCCATCATGCTGAACCATAAAAACATGATCGGGCCAAAGGCTTTACCCACAAGCGACGTACCGAATTGCTGAATAATAAATAAACAGATAATGATGATAATGGCTACGGCCTCGGTATGAAGTTCAGGGAACTTGGGTTTCAGGCCCTCAACCGCAGACGAGATGGTGATTGGCGGCGTAATGATCCCGTCGGCAAGCAATGCGCAGCCGCCGATCACCGCGGGGATGATGAGCCACTTTGCCCTGCGCCGTACCAGCGAGAACAATGAAAAAATGCCGCCCTCGCCCTTGTTATCGGCGCGGAGTGTTATTACTACGTATTTCAGGGTCGTCTGGAGCGTCAGCGTCCAGAAGATCAGCGATATGCCTCCGAGAACAAGGCTTGCTGAAATTTGCTGATTATCGCCGACTATGGCTTTGAAAACGTACAGGGGGGATGTACCAATATCACCGTAGATAATTCCCAAACTGACCAGCAACCCAGCGGCGGTCAGTTTTTGCAGATCTTTATGCTTTGACACTTTTTACTTTTCAAAGCCCCAAAAGTATTAAAAATTACAATTAACTGATTAATTATTAAATATTAGAAAAAGAAAAGCTAAATTTATTGCAGCATTAAACCTTGTTGTGTTAAAAATTGTTAAAATGCTTTATAAAACGCAGGAGTATTTAAATTGATGACGTCATTATTTATACTTTTGTAGCTAACAAAATTGTATGAAGCGAACTTCTACTTATAAAATTTCATGGTTCATAATATTTGCAGCAGCAATATTCATGAGCTTTGCCTTTTCGAAGGCCATGAGTTTTCAGAAGGCTGATACAAACATTGTTCACCTGTTCAAACCACGCGCAAAAACACCGATCTTCAAAAGCAATCTTCACCTGGTGATGCCGCCGTTAAAACCGGCTGTTATATCAACTACAAAGATCTACGTGCCCAGGCCTGATGACAAGCTATTAAGCAATGTCAGCGTTTATCCCAACCCGGTAACTGATCAGATCAACCTGAAATACGATATTTCCCGCGCATCAACCGTAACCATCAAGGTGGTGGATGTACTGGGCAATGAGGTTGCTACCCTTTACAATCAGCGGACTGAACCCGGCGAAAAAAACTTCAGCTATCCGCTGAACAACAAGCTTAACCGTGGCTTCTACTTTTTACGCGTAGTGGCAGGCACCGAATCGGTTATCAAGAGGATATCCATACTCTGATAAGCCCGCCCGCCTCAATAAAATATCGTTAAGTCTTTTATTCCAGTAAATCTTAGTTTAATTTCGGCGTATGAAAATAATTGCCATCGGGCGCAACTATGCCGAGCACGCAAAAGAACTGAACAATCCGGTACCGGGCACACCGGTGATCTTTATGAAACCGGAAACCGCCCTGCTGAAAGATAACAAACCATTCTATCACCCTGATTTTTCAGACGATATCCACCATGAAATTGAGGTAGTGCTAAAAATAAGCAAAGAGGGCAAATATATCGGCGAACAATTTGCCGGAAACTATTTTGAGGAGATCGGTCTCGGCGTTGATTTTACGGCGCGCGATATCCAGTCGCGGCACAAGGAAAAGGGGCTGCCCTGGGAACTTGCCAAGGCGTTTGATAATTCTGCGCCGATCAGTTCGTTTGTACCCAAATCGCAGTTTGCCGATTTAAAGAATATTAATTTCCGGCTGGATGTCAACAGCGAAACACGGCAGCAGGGCAACACCTCGCTGATGCTATTCCCGTTTGAATACATCATTTCGTTCGTATCCCGTTATATCACGCTAAAAAAGGGCGACCTGATCTATACCGGAACACCGCAGGGAGTAGCTAAGGTAAAAGCAGGCGACCATCTTGAAGGTTATCTTGAAGACGTAAAGATGCTGGACTTTATGATCAAATGATCTGACCGTCCTGATTGCCCGGTCGCGCCGCCCCAGATACCGCAAACAAAAAGCCCATTACAACAATTCAACAAATACGCGTTGAAGATAGTATGAGAAAAATAATCGTTACCCTTTTTATCATATCCGGCTGGTGCAGCCAATTATCAGCACAAAACACAATCCAGAGCAGACCATACCCGCAAAACTTTTTCCGTTATCCGCTTGATCTGCCGCCCTCAACCGCGGGCTCATTTGGTGAACTGCGGGGTGCGCACTTTCATTCAGGCCTCGATTTTAAAACCAACCACCGCACAGGTTACCCGGTGCATGCCGCTTACGATGGTTATGTGTCGCGGCTGAGGGTGCAGTTCGGCGGCTTTGGTCATGCCATTTATATTACCCACCCCAATGGCTTTACCACCGTGTACGGGCATGTTAAATCGTTCAGCCCCGAGATGGAGAAACTGATCCGCGGGGAGCAGGAGAAAGAACAAAGCGATGTAGTTGATTTTAAGCTCGACCCAACGCAGATACAGGTGTGCAAGGGTGATATTATCGCGATGTCTGGCAACGAGGGCGCTTCGGCAGGGCCGCATCTGCATTTTGAGATACGCGACACGCAGACCGAGGAAACCATCAATCCTCAACTGTTTGGCCTGACCATCCCGGACAGGATCCCGCCGACCATTACCTCGATCGGCATTTATCACATCGACGGCAATCCCTTCAGCGAAAACACACCGCGCCAGTTTCTCGGCGTGGCCGGAAAAAACGGCAATTATCGCCTTACGCGCCCGCAGGTGCTGAACCTTACCGGCGAGATCGGTTTTGGCATTGCCGCTACCGACATGACCAGCGCATCCCCCAATCATAACGGCATTTATTCGTGCGAGCTTAAACTCGACGGAAATACAGTCTATACCTTTGCCGTGGAACGTTTCGCGTTTGATCAGACCCACGCCGTCAACGCCTATATCGATTACCCCGAACTGATGAAGACACGCCGCTGGATGCAAAAATGTTTTATCCTGCCCGGAAGCAGGATAAACCTTTACCCGCAGTCGGTAAACCGGGGGCTGATCAATTTTAATGACGGCGCCCTGCACGATGTGGAGTATGTGGTAAAAGATGTGGCGGGCAATACTTCAACCCTGCATCTGAAAGTGAAGGCCGGTATCGGCGGAAACACTCCGTCAGCGGCAAAAAGCGAAGGTCAGCTTTTTCATTACGATCAGAAGAACGAGTTTACGTCGGACAAGGTAAAAGTATCCATCACGCCGGGAAACCTGTATGACGATATATACTTCATTTACAAAGAACTGCCGCGCAAACCGGGAGCCCTTTCGGCTACTTATGCCATTCATAACAAATTCACGCCCATACACGACAGCTACGACCTGTGGATAAAACCAGATGCCGATATTGCCAATTATGCCGATAAGGCTGAAATTGTAAGTACCGATGGCGCAGTGGCCGGCGGCGTTTACGAAGACGGCTACATAAAGGGACAGCCACACACCTTCGGCGATTTTTATATCCGGCTGGATACGCTGCCGCCGACCGTCACTCCGGTAAACATCCGCGACGGTGCGAATCTGGCCAAAGCAAGAGGAATATTCCTGCGCATCGGCGATAACCTGTCCGGCGTGAAATCATACAATGGTAAAATTGACGGCAAATGGGTGCTGATGGAATGGGATTATAAAACTAAGGTTCTGGGTTACAGGTTTAATGACGATATTGCCCCCGGTAAACATATTTTTGAATTAACTGTTACCGATTATAAAAATAATAGCAGATACTTTAAAGCAGCATTTAACAGATAACATGGCAACACTTACAGAGGGCGATAAGGCTCCGGATTTTACCGCGAAGGACCAGAACGGAAAGACAGTTTCATTATCAGATTTTAAGGGCAAAAATGTGATCCTTTATTTTTACCCCAAGGATGACACGCCCGGCTGTACTGCCGAAGCATGCAGTTTCAGGGACAATTACCAGTCGATGCTTGGGCAGGGATTTGAGGTGATCGGGGTAAGCACGGATGATGAAAAGTCGCACAAAAAATTCGAGACCAAATACAGTCTGCCCTTCCCGTTGATAGCCGACACCGAAAAAGCCATCAACGAGGCTTATGGCGTATGGGTCGAAAAAAACATGTACGGCAAAAAATATATGGGCACCGCCCGCAAAACATTCCTGATCGGCCCTGACGGAACCATCAGCAAGATCATCGATAAGGTGGACACTAAAAATGCGTCGCAGCAGGTGCTCGATCTGTTGCAGTAATCTGTACACCGGCTTTAAAACGAGGCAGGCATACACCCCGGCCTGTGGTAATCGTGTGTTATGTTAAGTAAAAATATTAATATTGCCTGTATAAACAGGCGGCAGCTAATCAGGATTAAATTTTAATTATTATATTGTTACATGCCAATAGAGGTTGACGACGCAGAGATTTTAAGTAAGTTCCAGGATGAAAAGACCCGGAACGAGGCGTTTAACATGCTGCTTAAAAAATATCAGCAAAAGATATACTGGCACATCCGCCGCATGGTGATCGATCATGACGACGCCGACGATCTGGTACAGGATGTATTCATCAAAATATGGAAGAATCTTGCAGGTTTCCGCGCAGATGCACAGCTTTATACCTGGATGTACCGCATCGCCACCAATGAATGCATCACCTTTTTGAATAAAAAGAAGCAAAAGAATAACGTATCGCTTGATGATACCGATTATTCGCTTGCTGACACGCTGGCCGACACCTCCTATTTTAATGGTGATCAGGCCCAGCGCAAATTACAGGAAGCTTTGCTGACCCTTCCTGAAAAGCAAAAGCTGGTGTTTAACATGAAATATTTCGACGATATGAAATACGAGGAAATATCGCAGGTGCTGGGTACAAGCGTCGGCGCTTTAAAGGCTTCTTTTCACCTCGCGGTTAAAAAAATTGAGGCGCATTTGTTAGGTACAGATTAATTGAAATTTATTTTAAACCTTTTGGCAATTGTTCCATCTATAGTAGTTAAGATATGAAGAGTGATATGGAAAATAAAGATTGGCTAAACGAATATATGTCACTTAAACAGGTTAACCCTGCTAATCCGTTTACAGTGCCGGCCGACTATTTTGACAATCTCGGAGATCGTATTGCAGCATCCAAAAACTTAGAGGAATTAAAAGACAAAGGATTTTCAGACGGTTTTACGGTTCCGTCAAATTATTTTGAGGAACTTACCGGGAACATACAAAGCAGGATAACGGTTGAAAGCGCATTGGATAATGAGCACGGCTTTGCTGTGCCCGAAGGCTATTTCAGCAACCTGGAACAACAGATACAAAGCCGCATTTTTGTGGAAGAGGCGCTGAGCGGACCAGCGGAAGGTTTTGCTGTGCCTGATGGTTATTTTGACAAGTTGAATGCCAGCATTTTGGATAATACCGTTAAGCAGCAGAATACGGTTAAACAGAAAACGATCATCAGGAGGCTTTACAGCTCAACTGCATTTAAATATGCAACTGCGGCCTGTATTGCGGTAGCTTTAAGCGGAGGTATTCTGTTAAGTGAGCTGACCGGTTCGGTTGTGGAACATAAATCTACTTTTTTACACAAGGAGCTTTCGTCAGTGCCTGTTGATGATATAAAAAGTTATCTGGAATTGAACGTCGATCCGTCGGATGCGCAGCAGACAGCTGCGGCTGATAACGCGATTTTAGACGACCCTGGATTGGAAGAAGCCTTGCAAAAGGATATTAATAACGTGCAGTAATAATTTAAATGAGTAAGCTGATAAGGAGTGTTTTAAGCGTATTGATAATGATGGTGCTGAGCTACAATTGCTTCGGGCAGCGCCGTATAGTACCCGCGCAACCTTATAACCGTACCCAAAAATCGGCACAGCGTTACACAAATAAGTCAAATACCGGGCAACAATCTGCGGGCAAAAGGATACAGGTCGTAAAAGAGAACTTTCTGGCCAGAAGGCTTAACCTGACACCAGCCGAGGCACGGGCGTTCTGGCCTTTATACCGCAGATATACCCAGGAACTTACTGCCGTGAGGATACTGAAACGCGAGAATAACTCCAACGCCACATCTGATGGCGCACAGCAGGTAGATAAGGACCTTGAATACGAAACCCAGCTGGTTAATATTAAAAAGCGGTATAAGGACGAGTTTTACAAGATCCTGTCGCCCGAAAAGGTGAGCATCCTGTATAAAAGCGAACGCGAATTTAACGATGAAGCCCTGCGCATCCTTACGGAACGTAGTGTAAGGGCCGGCGATTGATCAGTCCTGAGTTTTAAATCATCAGCAGTGACTTCGTCAACAAGCTGTTTCACAAGTCATTATAAAATTTAATCCGCCTCCACACTCATAACCCGGGACTAAAGGCTTACTTTTGCCCAATGCCAACCCTGCGACAATTATTTCTTGCCAATAACGCCCAGACGACCGATTTTCCGCTGCTGCTTGAATTTGAACGCGCCGAAGGCGTGTATATGTACAACAGGGAGGGTAAGCTCTTTCTCGACCTGATCTCGGGTATCGGCGTAAGCAATTTAGGTCACAGCAATCCTTATGTGGTTAATGCGGTAAAAAACCAGCTGGATAAATACATGCACCTGATGGTATATGGCGAATACGTGCAGACGCCGCAGGTACGCTTCGCCGAAAAACTTATCTCCGTCCTGCCCGGTAGCCTGCAGTCGGTTTATTTTACCAATTCGGGCGCTGAAGCGGTTGAAGGCGCATTAAAGCTGGCCAAACGCTACACGGGTCGCAGCGAGATAGTGGCCTGCAAAAACTCCTATCACGGCAGTACGCACGGTGCGTTAAGCGTGATGGGCAACGAAGAATTTAAGCAGGCTTACCGCCCGCTGCTACCCGGTGTTACTTTTATTGAATTTAATCAACCCGGCGATCTGCAATTGATCACGACGGAAACGGCATGTGTGATCATCGAGACCGTTCAGGGTGAGGCGGGCATTCGCATTCCGGATATGGCTTACATGCAGGCCCTGCGCAAACGCTGTGATGAAACGGGCACCCTGCTGATCCTCGACGAAATACAGGCCGCCTTTGGCCGCACGGGCAGCCTGTTCGCCTTTGAGCATTTTGGTATCGTGCCTGATATTCTATTACTGGCGAAAGCTCTTGGCGGGGGTATGCCTGTGGGTGCGTTCATCTCCTCAAAAAAAATAATGGACGCGCTGAAGGAGAATCCCATCCTCGGCCATATCACCACTTTCGGGGGGCACCCGGTATGCTGCGCCGCAGGACTGGCCGCGCTTGAGTATTTGCTCAGCCAAAACCTGATAAACGATGTGGCTGCCAAAACATCCCTGTTTAAAACTTTGCTGGTTCATCCGGCCATCAGAGAAGTACGCGGGATCGGGCTGATGCTTGCCGTAGAATTTGAAAGCTTTGACATTAACAAGAAGATCATCGACCGCTGTATTGAAAACGGTGTTATTACCGACTGGTTTTTACATTGCAGCAACTCCATGCGCATAGCCCCGCCGCTGACCATCACCCCTGAAGAAATAGAAAAAGCCTCCGGTGTTATTTTGGAGGCTATAAATTATTACGGTTAAATCGCTGACTTTTTGATCAGCTATCGGTCAGCGTCCTACACGTTGCTGCAAATGCTGCGGATAACGGGCGCCTTCAATGGTAATTTTGGCGGCCGCCTCCTCAATCTGCTGCAGGTCTTCTGCGGTAAGCACTACGTTTGCAGCGCTGAGGTTTTCTTTCAGGCGGTGTAGTTTGGTGGTGCCGGGTATCGGCACAATCCACGGTCTCTGCGCCAGTAGCCAGGCAAGCGCTATCTGTGCGGGGCTTGCTTCTTTCTGTTTTGCAATATCGCCAAGCAGATCAACAAGCGCCTGGTTGGCCTTCCGGGCTTCGGGTGTAAAGCGGGGAACAATGTTCCGGAAATCCGTACTGTCAAACTTCGTATTCTCATCAATAGCGCCAGTCAGAAACCCTTTACCCAACGGACTAAAGGGAACAAAACCTATCCCCATTTCTTCCAGCAGGGGTAATATTTCCTGTTCAGGTTCGCGCCACCACAACGAATATTCGCTTTGCAGGGCCGCCACCGGCTGCACGGCGTGCGCCTTGCGGATGCTTTGCGCACCGGCTTCGGACATGCCGAAGTGTTTTACCTTGCCTTCCTTAATCAATTCTTTAACCGTACCTGCCACATCTTCCATCGGCACATCCGGATCAACACGATGCTGATACAGCAGATCGATACGATCGGTCTTTAAACGTTTAAGCGCCGCCTCCGTAACTTCCCTGATATTTTGCGGCGTACTGTCCAGTCCCGCCTGAACATTACCGCCCTTAAAACCAAACTTTGTGGCGATCACCACCTCATCCCTGAACGGCGCAAGCGCTTCGCCAAGCAGTTCTTCGTTTTTAAAAGGACCGTAAGCTTCTGCGCTGTCAAAAAAAGTAACACCCTGTTCAAAGGCGGCGCGCAGCAATTTAATAGCGTCCTGTATATCCGTTGCCGGGCCATAGCCATAGCTTAAACCCATGCAGCCCAGGCCCATTGCAGACACTTCCAGACCGCTGTTTCCCAATATTCTCTTTTCCATAGTTTTATTCTTTTTTTGTTGTCCACAGATCCGGTTTCGCCGCAAGCGCAACCGGGACTACATCCACCAGTTCCAACGACTTAACCATGTCCCTGGTGGTAGTTTTGTATTTTATAAAATGAGGCGATTGCAGATGCGCCTTATAGGCGGCCGTGTCGGCGTATATTTCAAACACGGTAATATGTGTGGGGTTGTCCTGATCCGCTACCGCATACAAGGTTAATACACCCGGTTCAACACGCACGGCAGTTTCAGCATGTTCCTTCAGGGCTGCTTCGTAGTTTTTCAGCTGCGCAGGGTCAATCTGTAATTTTGCAATATGCACCAACGGGCTTTTTTGTTGCGCGGCGGCCGTACCAAATGATAATGTTGCCATCTGCAGGATAAATAACGCGGTTTTTAACTTTTCCATCTCACCGAAGTTTATTAACCGTATTGCTCATCGCTGACCTGCTCCATCCACTCCACCGGCGAGCCGTTCAGCTTTTCCTGCACGGCAATATGGCTCATTGCTGTGGTAGCGGTAGCTCCATGCCAGTGTTTTTCTCCCGGCGAAAAATATACCACGTCCCCGGGGTGGATTTCCTCCCTTTCGCCGCCCTCGCGGCACACCCAGCCGCAGCCCGAAGTAACGATCAATGTTTGCCCGAAAGGGTGCGTATGCCATGCCGTGCGCGCCCCCGGCTCAAAAGTGACCAGCGCCATTGCCACACGGGCGGGATCGGGCGGCGTAAAAAGCGGATCAATGCGCACTGCGCCGGTAAAATATTCGGCGGGGCCTTTGGCTGATGGTTGTGAACCAATACGTTTAATTTCCATAATCTTCTCTCCTTTTCCGGATATCACAAAAGTAGATAGCCCGCAAAGCCTGCAATAATGATTATCAAACAAAAAAGTAAGATTATCAAACAGTTTTTAGCCGCACTGATTTCGGGATGGTTCCGGTTAACTTTTTAAAATAGTTGTTAAAATAAGTGGTGTATTCAAATCCGAGGGCATAGGCAACTTCGGCGGTACTCCAGTCGGTATGCTGCAACAAAGCCTTTGCTTCGCTGATGATCCGTTCAGCAATATGGGTCGTAGTTGGCTTTCCTGTCACCTCGCGTACCGAGCGGTTCAGGTGATTTACGTGTACTGACAGGTTTTTGGCGAAGTCCTGCGCAGTGCGCAGCCGCAGTGGCTTGTCAGGCGTCTCAATCGGGAACTGTCTTTCCAGCAGTTCAAGAAACAGGGCTGTCGTCCGTGCCGATGCATTTTTGTGTTTAACAAAGCTGTCGGAAGGCTGCAATTTCAGCGCTTCGTGAATAATAAGATTGATATAATTCCGTATCAGGTCGTTTTTATACAGATAGTCAGCGCTTTGTTCGGCTAACATCTTTTTAAAGATCGTATTTACAAAGGCCACCTGTTCATCATTCAGCGAAAAGACCGGATTACCGCCTATTTTAAACAAAGGCGACTCGTGCAAACTCTCCGAACGGTCGCCTGCGGCCAGGAAGTCTTCGGTGAACAGACAGGCGTATCCCTTTTGCCGCTCAGAAAGCAGCTCCGCAGAATAAGGTATATGCGGATTTGCAAAAAACAGGGAAGTGCCGTCAAGCAGAATGCTTTTATCGGCATAATGGATAATGCTTTTGGCGGTAAGTACGCATACCTTATAAAAATCCCGCCGGGTGTACGACGGCGCCCTGCTTACCGGCGCCTCAATCTCATAAACTTTAAACCCCTTCAGCTTTAAATCCACCGCGTTCGCTTCGCAGGCTCCCTCCACGCTTTTGTGTTCCATTTTTTAAAATTAAGAAAAACAAACAACACAAAAAACAGTTTCCGGTATTACAGATACCTGCCGATCAAATCCGGCCCGGTGGTTTTTCCTTTGTCCTGATAAAGTTACAATTGGTAAAACCACAGCTTCAGGAGCCGGGATTCATGTATAACCGCTACTATTTTATGTGTAAAAAACGCTTTGCCGGTGCTTTTTAGGCCGATTTTATTACAATAAGATGGCCGATTTTCAGCCAGCCGGATAAACAATTAATTAATAAAAGGGTTCTAACGATATATAACACACTAAATGAAAATAGCCTACATCTCAACATATCCTCCCCGTGAATGCGGGATTGCTACATTTAATCACAATTTAATGCGCGCCGTGAATGCCAACTTCCCGGAGCGGACCTCCCCCCTGACCGGTGGATTCGTCGTCGCGCTGAACGATTCGGAGAACCTGCAGGAATACGAATATCCCGAGGAAGTGAAATATGTCATCCGGCAAAACCATCAGAAGGATTATATCCGCGCCGCAGGCTACATCAATACCAGCAATGCGGATGTGTGCATTATGGAGCATGAGTTTGGCATCTATGGCGGCGAAAGCGGCATATACATCCTCCCCCTGCTCAACCGGCTGGAAAAACCGCTGATATCTATTTTACATACGGTATTGAAAGACCCGAGCTTTGTACAGCGCATTATCATCCGCGAGATTGCGGAGCAGTCGTCAAAAATAGTGGTAATGAGTAAGCGTGCGGTTGAATTTTTAACCCAGGTTTACGAAGTGCCTGCAAACAAGATACAGATCATCGAGCATGGCGTTCCCGATGTGGAAGCCTCAAAGCCTAACCCGGTGAAAAGCCTCAGCCAGTTCAAGAACAGGAAGGTGCTGCTCACTTTCGGGCTGATCAGCCGTAACAAGGGATTGGAAACCGTCGTGCGGGCGTTGCCGAAGATTGCTGAAAAGCACCCCGAAATTATGTACGTGGTGCTGGGCAATACCCATCCGGGTGTAATCAAAAACTCCGGCGAAGAATACCGGGATCACCTGAAATCCCTCGCTGCGCGACTGGGCGTTTCACAGCATCTGAGTTTTATCAACAAGTTTGTGGCCGAGGAAGAACTGGTGGATTACCTCTCGGCGACTGACATTTATGTTACGCCCTATCTCAACGAGGCGCAGATCACCAGCGGGACCCTCTCCTATGCCATAGGCGCCGGGGCTGCGGTAGTATCTACTCCTTACTGGCACGCGACTGAGCTGTTGGCCAATAATCGCGGACGTTTGTTCGAGTTCAAAAATGCCGAAGCTCTGGCTGATATCGTTATTGAATTACTGGATCAGGAACGCCTGCTTGCCGAACTGAAGCATAATGCCTATAGTTATGGCCTGCACCTGCGCTGGCCGGTCATCGGCGCCGAATTTATCCGGGTGTCGCAGGAGTTGTGCGCTTCGCATGATTTCAGCGAAAAGATATTGAAAAACAGCATCGTCGATCCGGAGATCATGCCAAAGTTTAGCCTGATGCATGTTTTGCGGCTGACGGATGATACAGGCATCGTGCAGCATGCCAAATACGGGATTCCCAACCTGAAGGAGGGTTACTGCCTTGACGATAATGCCCGTGCGCTCATTATGGCACTCATGGCCTATCAGCGTAGCAAAAGCCGCGAGGCGTTCGAGCTTTTACCCATTTACCTCAGTTATATTCATTATATGCAGACTGATGACGGCAATTTCAGGAACTTTCTCAGTTTCGACCGCCGCTATCTTGACGACGTGGGTTCCGAGGATTCCTTCGGCCGTACCATCTGGGCGCTGGGGTATCTTATCGGTTGCGCCGCACACAACTCGTACCGTGAGTTTGCCACCGAGATATTTCACAAGTCGTTCCCGCATTTCAAGGCATTAAAACACCTGCGCGGAATGGCCAATACCGTTATCGGCATTAGTCACTATTTAAAGGTGTTCCCCGGCGATGATGGCATGATGAGCGAACTGATAACACTCACCCAACCCCTCATCGATGCGTATGAAAAGCACCAGACCGAAGACTGGCAGTGGTTCGAAGAAAAAATGACCTATGATAATGCCATCCTTCCGCTGGCGCTGTTACATTCCTGCGAGATCACCGGGAATGAAAAGGTCCGGAATGTTGCGCTCAGTACCATGAAATTCCTGGACGACCTTACGCTTTCAAAAGGATATTTAAGCCCCGTTGGTAACGATGGCTGGTATCATAAGGGCGGCAGTTTCCCGGTGTTCGACCAGCAGGCTATTGAGACCATGGCAATGGTGCTGATGCACTTTCAGGCTTATACCATTTTCAGAAAACCACGTTATATCGAAAAGATGTTCCTCGATTACAAGTGGTTCCTGGGGGAGAACACCCTGCGCGCACCGCTGTATGACCACGAGACCAAAGGCTGCTGCGATGGTTTGCTGCCGACGGGCATCAACCGTAATCAGGGCGCGGAAAGTACCCTGGCGTATCTCATTTCGCACCTTACTGTATTAAAGGCATTCGAACTGGAATACGAATACAACAAAGTGGGGCACCACGCCCTCTTGTTTTGATATGAAGGTCGCAATTTTAGCTCCGGTGGCCTGGCGAACTCCACCCAGGCATTACGGCCCCTGGGAACAGGTGGCGTCAAATATTGCAGAGGGAATGGTGCAGCGGGGAATGGAGGTGTCGCTATTTGCCACCGGCGACTCCATTACCAACGGTAAGCTTTATTCGGTTTGCGAAACCGGGTACGAGGAAGACCGCTCGCAGGATGCAAAGGTACTGGAATGCCTGCATATCAGCAATCTGATGGAGCGCGCCGCAGAATTTGACATTATCCATAACAATTTCGATTTTTTACCTCTTACCTATTCCGGTCTCATAAAAACGCCGGTTATTACTACCATTCACGGTTTTTCGTCGCCTAAAATAATCCCGGTATATAAAAAATATAACGTTTCTGCATATTATGTTTCCATCAGCAATGCCGACCGCAGCCCGCAACTGGATTACATGACAACGGTTTATAATGGATTGAACGTACAGCAGTTTGAGTTTAACGAGACTCCGGAAGATTATCTGCTGTACTTTGGCCGCATACATCATGACAAAGGCACCGCCGAAGCCATACAGATCGCTAAAAAATGTAAACGAAAATTACTGATCGCCGGGTTGATCCAGGATGAACGATATTTTAAAGAAGAAGTAGAACCTCATCTGGGTGAAGAGATAGTTTATGTGGGCAACGCGGAACCCTCGGCGCGTAATCAGCTGCTGAAAAATGCGTATGCCTTATTGCATCCCATAAATTTTAATGAGCCTTTTGGTATGAGTGTTGCCGAAGCCATGCTGTGCGGCACTCCCGTCATCGCGTTTAACAAAGGTTCCATGCCCGAACTTGTGCTGCACGAAAAGACCGGCTTCCTGGTCGGCAACATTGATGAAGCTGCTGATGCCGTCGGCGGGATAGCGGGTATTTCCCGGCCGGATTGCCGCAACTGGTCGGAGTCGCAGTTCTCGCGGGATAAAATGGTGGATGATTATCTGAAATTATACCTTCAGATAGCAGGGTAAGGACCAACCGCCCTTACCTTTTCTCTTTCTTTCGGTCAGGCGCTCTTTACGTCCTGGTTTGATTGTGCATCGGCCAGCAACTGCTCGATCTTTTCGGCCGAGATGGTGCTGTTAACCGGACGATGATCATAATTGATCAATGGCCGCAATCTTGTTTCCGAAGTTGAAGGATAATCGTCTTCAGGAGTTCTTTCGCTGTGGTAAGGGTGAATTTCGGTATCACGGGCATAACGGTAACCCAAACGTTTGTTTTCTTCTTCAATAAAATTGAACAGGTCGCCGAGGCAGAAATATACCGAACGCAAAAATTTATAGTTCGTTGAAGTGAGGCTTTTGCCGGCATCTTCCGGTCCTTTACCTGGTTCGCAGAAATTAAGCCTGGTAATAACACCATTCACTAACTCCACCTCAAATTTACCCTCGTTGTGCCACGAAAGGCTGTTCTTTATTTCTCTGAAATGATCCATGGTTTAATAAATTTTTTTCATAGTAAAATGCGTAACTGGCATAATATCAATTTAATATCTATAGCCGACAGTTGTATTGCAAGCGTTATGCCAATTGCGCTTTTTGACCAAAAAAAACAAAATAGACGCCGTACGGCGATATTTCAGCGGTTCAGCAAGAGGCCTTGAAATAAATATGTATAGTAAATTGGATACTGTGTAGCTGATGACAGGGGCGGTTGTGGAAAGTCATCATGCATGATGGTCAGCTTCGTCCTTATCTGCGATCAGTTTGGCGATCAGTTCAGACAAATTTACTTCCGCAAAGGCCGTAGATGAATCCGACACGCCATAAGGAATGATCAGCTTTCCGTTATGCACCAGCGCCCCGCACGAGTAAAGCACATTCGGTACGTAACCTTCGCGCTCGTCGTTGTTGGGTATCAGCAATGGCTCTTTCAACCGGCCGATTTCTACTTCCGGGTCGTCTAACTTTAGCAGACTGACGCCTAACACATACCTGCGCATCGGGCCTACACCATGCGTTATCACGACCCAGCCGTGTTCCGTCTCAATCGGCGACCCGCAATTGCCTATCTGGATAAACTCCCAGCTGAACTTTGGCTGTTGCAGCAGGATCGGCTTTTCCCAGATGTTGATCTTATCCGAGTACATGATGTAGTTATTGCAGCCGTCGATCCTTGATATCATGGCATACCTGCCGTTGATCTTCCGCGGGAACAGCGCCAGGTTTTTGTTCTGTGCGCCTGCGCCATAAAGCGGCATGATCTTAAAGTTATAAAAGTCGTTGGTTTGCAGCAGCTTGGGCATGATCAGCGAGCCGTCATAAGCGGTATAGGTTGCATAATATACAGTGCTGCCGTCCTCATCCTTAAAATGCACAAACCTTGCGTCTTCAATCCCCTTGCGTTCATACTCCGAAATCGGGAATATCACCCGGTCGGAAAGGTCGGTATCCAGCGAGAACACAATCTCGTAGTACGAATCCGCCAGCCACAACACCTTGTCGTATTCCAGCTTCATCATATCGCTTTCCTGTAATTTCTGCGAATCAATGATCATGCGGCGCAGGTTGGCATACTCAAAATGATGATCGAGCTTTTCTTCCAGTTCGTTAAGTACATTGATATTGATCTGTGTTACTGCCGCCTTCTCGAAAAAAAGTTTTTTATTATAAACGGCGTTTCGCACGATCTCCGCCTCGTCGATGTAACTTCCCGATGGTGAAACGGTGATATTATTCGCCTGATCGATCAGCGCACGGCGGAATGTGATAGAAGATATATGCCCCTCGCCTACTGCCCGGAAACTGATGATCACCCGTTTTTCGCCTTCTTCCAGTTCAGTCTGATCGGGGTCTTCTATGATCGATGGATTAAAAAAAGCCGCCGACTCAATCGAATATTCATGTGTAAAATAAGAGCCGATCAGCAGCTTGCGGTACACGGTGAGGGTATCATAGTCGATAGACAGCTCGGCAAAAAGCGGCTTCAGCTTACTGCAATGGCGGTTAAGCGCCCGCGTAATATTCCGGTGCCGTTTGGAATATTCCTGCAACAGCGGCGATACAATGGCAAACGCCCCTTCCTCGCTGATCTCCATCACACGCTGGATAACTTCCTTCGCCCGGTCGTTCCCATTAAAAAAGAATCTGGCTATTACGCGTTTCGGATCTGGATAAATTCTGATGGGTTTGCGCTCGATAGAAAGTCTCATAAAAAATGCAGCATTTAATACAGTAAACAGCAATCAGGTTAAATTGATTGCCGCAATTTATTTATTTTACATCAGGAAAAGCAAATCGTCTGCCCGGCCCACAGGCGTACGCTTTACAGACATTTGTCAGCTTTATTCCTCAACCCATTTGTCAAATTGCTATATTTCACCCCATGAACGTACTGATAGTAGAAGACGAGAAAGGACTGGCGCTCGAAATTGACGAATTTCTGAGCCACGAGGGCTTTACTATCGAACATGCAAGAAGCAAAGGCATCGCCAGCGAAAAGATTTTTGTAAACAGCTATGATTTTATACTGCTCGACCTGAATTTGCCCGATGGCGACGGCTTTGGCCTGCTGCAAATGCTGAAAGAGCTGAAAGACCGCGACGACGCCGTTATTATACTGACCGCACGTGGTGCCGTGGACGATAAGGTGGAAGGGCTGGAACAGGGCGCGGACGACTACCTGGCCAAGCCGTTCTCGCTGAACGAACTGCTCGCCCGGATGCATGCCATAACCCGGCGCAAGCATAAGCTGGACAGCAACGATATCTCCGTGCGTAAATTCAGGATCAACATCCAGAACCGAACCGTGCATTATCGTACCGAACGCATCAACCTTACTAAAAAGGAGTTTGAGATATTTAATTACCTTGTGCTGAATAAGAACCGGGTAATATCGCGCACCAACCTGACCGAGCATGTATGGGGCGATGTGCTCGAAATTAATTCCGACTCAAATTTTGTGGATGTTCACGTAAAGAACCTGCGCAAAAAACTGTCGCAGTTTGAGGCGATCGACTGGTTCGAGACCGTACGGAGCATCGGCTACCGGGTAAACATCTGACGGCTGCGCCACCAAATTATCAGGAAAAAGAAAAATGAAACTGCAGATAAAGCTGGCCTTGTATAACACCCTCACAAAGCTGGCCATTATTGTGCTGACCGGGCTGCTCATTTTATTCTCGCTCGAGAAGATCACCTATGCGCACCTTTCCATGCGGCTCAAAAACAAAAAGGACATCTTTATTAAAAACCTCTCGCCAAAAGAGATCGCCCAGATACTAAAACAGCAGCGGGGCTTTACCAATTATAACGTACTGAAAGAGGAATATATTTATCTGAAACCGGTGCATTATGAACCGGTGGTGCAGCCTACAGAAAATTTCAGCACCCAAAAACGCACCATTGAAAAGACCACGGACAATTATCTTATCCTCCGCTGCAAATTCAACTTCGGGGGCCGGACCTACCAGCTGGAAATAGGCGACACCATGGATGCGGTCATCCAGTTAAAGCAAACCATAAGGAAATTCACCCTGCTGATGCTGATGGTTGCGCTGCTGCTGACCCTGATCACCGATCTGATCTTTACCAAATACCTGCTTGCGCCGTTTTACCGCATTATCGACCGTAAGCTTATCCGCGTGAACGACCCGATGAACTTCGATTACAAAAAGGTAAAGACCACCACACGGGATTTTGAATTGCTCGACGATAGTATCAGCACGCTGATGAAAAAGATAGCAGACCTTTTTATGCTCGAAAAACAGTTTATCGCCAACGTATCGCATGAATTGCTTACTCCGATCTCCATCATCAGCTCGCGCCTCGAAAACATTTTACTGCATGAAAAATTGAGCGAAGACAGCGAAAACAAAATATTCGGATCGCTTAAAACCTTAAACCGGCTCAAATCCATCATCAACAGCCTGTTGCTGATATCGAAGGTAGAGAACAATCAGTTCAATAAAAACGAAGCGATACGGATACCGCAGGTTATTGCTGAAATTTATGATGAACTTGAGGACCGCCTGGAAGACAAACATATCACCTTTAATAACAAAATACGGCACGACCGCACCATAAAGGGAAACCAAAGCCTGATCCATACGCTGCTGTTCAACATCATCAACAACGCGATAAAATACAACCGCGAAAACGGCGCCATCACCGTTGCCGACAGTTCAGGCCCCGAGGGCTATCAACTTGAGATCAGCGATACGGGTTGCGGAATGAGCGAACAGCAGATAGAAAAAGCATTTAACCGTTTTGAAAAACTGGAAACCGACGAAAAGGAAAGCTACGGACTGGGCCTTGCCATTGTGAAAAGTATAACCGCTTTCCATCAGATCAGGATCAGGATAGATTCGGTCAATGAGCGCGGAACCACCATTAAACTTCTGTTTAATTAGGCAACTTCACTAAATCTTCATAAAAGGCTGTTTACTTTGCTGCCATAGAGTTTTAGTTCCTTGTTACCCCTATAAAGCTGTTCTTTTTTAAAAGGACAGCTTTTTTTATATCATCTTGTTTCGTTTGATGAGATAGGATTTAAGCACGCTGTTATATCCTTCGCCGATGCAGGCATCCACTATGTCAATGTGGTATTGCGCGCATTTCAGCTCAAGTTCGCGGCGGTAACTATGCAGCGCGGCAGTGTAGGCCTCCCTGATCTTCCCGGGATGCACCCGTACCTCCGCTCCGCTCTCGATGTCAATAAACTGATGCGGGCGGTTATCAAAGTCAAAATCAAGTTCCTTTTGCTTGTCGCTTACATTGAAGATGATCACCTCGTGCTTGTTATATTTCAGATGCTGAATAGCGGCAAACAGTTCCTGCATTTTGGCTGGGTTCAGGCTGTTCTCCAGCATATCGCTGAACAGGATGATCATGGAGCGCTGATGGATCTGCCCGGCAATCTGGTGCAGTACCTGGGTAATATTGGTGGTCGTGTTTTTCCTCGGTTGGTTATACGCCTTTTCCAGTTCGGCAAAAAGGTAAAAAAGATGCGCCGAGGTCGATTTCACCGGGGTCATCAGGTCAGTTTTGTCGCTGAACAGACACAGACCGAACGCATCACGCTGTTTTTTAAACAGATACATGAGCGAAGCAATGGCATAAACCGAAAATTGCAGTTTGCTGAGCCCCTTTTCCGGAAAGTTCATGGATGAGGACGTGTCAAGCAGCAGGTAGCAGCGCAGGTTGGTTTCCTCCTCAAACTGTTTTACAAACAGTTTTTCTGTGCGGGCCAGCAGCTTCCAGTCGATATTCTTTACCGATTCGCCGTTGTTATACAACCGGTGTTCGGCAAACTCTACTGAAAATCCGTGAAACGGGCTTTGATGCAGGCCGGTAATAAACCCTTCGACCACCTGCCGGGCCAGAAGCTCCAGGTTGGCTAATTGTCGTATCTGCTGGTCGTCGCTTAACATGCTGCTGATTGAACAGGTGTGAAAGACGAATATAGGTATTAAAAAGAATTACACCGACCGGCATGCGCCAATCGGTGTAACACTTTTATTTTATTTTGCTGTCTGCTACTTAAACTCAGGCGAGTTGTTTCACCAGTTTATCGGTCAGCACAGATTTTGGCACAGCGCCAATTTGCTTGTCAACAATTTCGCCGTTCTTAAAAAAGAACAGGGCTGGTATATTGCGGATACCATATTTTACAGATATACCGGGATTATGGTCAACATTAACTTTGCCTACAACCGCCTTGCCGTCATATTCCTTAGCAATTTCTTCAACTACCGGGCCAACCATTCTACAAGGTCCGCACCATTCAGCCCAAAAATCAATCAATACCGGTTTATCAGATTTAAGGACGAGCTCGTCAAAGTTTGCATCAGTTATTTCTAAAGCCATGATTTTAAAGTTTTAATTTTTTGTGTTACAAATATATAGTATTCAAATAGCTTGCCGCAATTGATTGTATGACAATATGACAATTAAATTATAGCCCGCCTGACTTTTTGGATGGTTTTATATCCGGCTGACAATAGTAAGATATTTCGCTTACAATTGTTTGACTGAGGCGCTGATTTTTTGTCGTATTACTGGCCTTTATATCAACGCCTTGTCGATCCCGCTGATAGGTTTTATAAGTTACTCGTCCTATAAGAAAAAACTGAAACGTACAGCGGCTTAGCCTTCTATCTTAAATTTCTCCGTTCCCTGCTCGTACATCTCATAACTATCTCCTACATTTGAGCCATGAGCATTGTTGTTGATGAACTGACCAAAGTTTACGGGATGCAAAAAGCCCTTGATGGCATCAGCTTTACCGCCGGTACGGGTGTGTTAGGTTTTCTCGGACCGAACGGCGCGGGTAAATCAACCACCATGAAGATCATCACGGGCTTTATTCCGCAAACCTCGGGTAAGGCGCTCGTGTGTGACTTCGACGTGGAGACCGAAGCGCTGGAGGTGAAACGCCGCATAGGTTACCTGCCCGAAAGCAATCCGCTGTATGCCGATATGTATGTAAAGGAATCGCTTGCCTTTGTGGCCGGCATCCATCAGCTGCGGTCGCCGCAAAAGCGCATTGCCGAAGTGATCGGGCAGACAGGCCTCGGACCCGAACAGCATAAAAAGATAGGTCAGCTTTCAAAGGGTTACCGCCAGCGTGTGGGCCTTGCGCAGGCCATCCTGCATGATCCCGAGGTACTGATCCTGGATGAACCTACCTCCGGCCTCGACCCGAACCAGCTGATCGGCATTCGTCAGCTCATTCTTGAGCTTGGCAAAAACAAAACGGTTATCCTCTCCACACACATCATGCAGGAGGTTGAAGCCGTTTGCAGCCAGGTGATCATCATCAACAAAGGCAAAATTGTAGCTAACGACAGCCTGGACGCACTCCGCGCCAAAAACAAAGGCAACACCCTCGAAAAGATCTTCATCGGCCTTACCAACGCCAACTGATACGCACGCTTACTCCCTTATCTGCTTAGCTGTATGGTACGCCCGATCTGGCCGCCGGGTGTAATTAAATGAGGTGTCTGAATGGTAACAGACCTTGAGGTAAAATTCAGCAGCTTGCAGGTATCCGGGACGCTGTTGGCATTGGGCTGCGGGTAAAAAAGCACTAACTGCGAATGCGAGATAGCCTTAAACGTCAGGGTATCCTGCTCCTGGCCCTCATTAATATAAAGGCGGCCGTTGGTGCGGAAATCAAAATAATCTCCCTCCTGTCCGGTGTAATCCACCTGATGGTTAGAGCTTCCCACCCCCTCGAAGGACTGATCGGAAACCACGTTCCATTTTCCGTTGATCAGCGCCGCACTATCCTTTTTACAGGCATAAAGGCACAAGGCAAAGGCTGTTAAGGCCGGAAGCATGTATTTTATTTTCATAACAGGTTTGTTTATCCATAATTACGGCAGGCGCCGGAATTTTGCTACACCGGCAAAAAATAAAATTTATTTGCAAATGATCTATATCCATCGTAATATTGCAATATAATAATGGGTTTAACAAAGACAGAAATATTTACCGACGAACAGAACAGGCTGGCTGTGATGCTGAAAGCGCTGGCGCACCCTGCACGGATCGCTATTTTACAGCAGATCATTGCTGCAAATGCATGTATCTGCGGCGATCTCTCTGCCGAGCTTGGGCTGGCGCAGGCAACCGTTTCGCAGCATTTAAAGGAGCTGAAGTCTGCCGGGCTGATACAGGGCACCATCGAAGGCGTGAGCGTATGCTACTGCATCGAGCCAAATAACTGGGCCGCCTTAAAGCAGCAGCTGAATACCTTCTTAACCTCTGCCGAATTAAAACCCAATTGCTGCTAAAAAAATTTGAAGTAATCCATCGTAATATTGCAATAAATATGAACCATACACCGCTCAGCTGGAACGCCTTTAAACAGGCGCTGCTGCAAAACCCGGAACTCGATCTGAATTTTCAATACGCTGCGGACAAGCGTGTAAATGCATCCTATCATATTACCGAAATCAAGCAGGCGCCCATTACCTCGGTAGATTGCGGCGGCGTGATGAATAAGTGGACGGAGGTGATCGTACAGCTGTGGGAACCTGATAACGCAACGCAGCAACGGGCCATGAAGGTGGCTAAGGCCCTGTCGATCATCGGCGTGGTTGAAAAGATGCTGCCGCTGGATGCCGATGCCGTGGTGAAGATAGAATTTGGCAATTCCGGGTTTGACACCCGGCAGATGTTCCCGAATGACATCCGTACCGACGGCGACAGTCTGCTGATCGATCTGCGGCCCGATACCGTACAATGTAAGGCCAATGACCGCGGCCAAACCTGCGGACCAAATACCAGCGACCGCTCAACGTCGGGAAAATCAAAAATCGTCCTCTCAAATCTGGCAGCAACAGGATGCTGTACACCAGGCTCCGGATGTTGTTAACCATCAGAGAAAAATATGAAAATAGAATCAGCAGAAAAATATCGCGGGCTTATTGCCGGCCTGCTTAAAACAGAAAAACTTCCGGCAGACGATCTTCCGGCTTCACTGGAAAACTTTGCGGCGGCAGTTGAGGACGATGCACTTACCGGCGTTGCCGGATTAGAGATCTATGGTGATTACGGCCTGCTACGCTCGCTCGCGGTGGACGGCAATTTCCGGAACCAGGGTATAGCCGGGCAACTCGTAAAACACATCGAAGCCGTTGCGCAGGCCAGGCATCTCAAGGCTATTTACCTGCTCACCGAAACGGCGCCGGAGTACTTTACCCGCAAAGGCTATACTACCATTACCCGAAACGACGTACCTGCCGATGTAAAGCGATCATCAGAGTTCAGCCATGTTTGCCCGCAGTCGGCGATCGTGATGTGTAAAATAATTCCACAAAGCAATTAATATGTCGGTAAACAATTGCGCGCCCGTTGCTGAACGCAAAAAACTGGGCTTTATCGACAGGTACCTGACTTTATGGATATTCCTGGCAATGGCCATCGGGGTGGCTATTGGCTATTTTATTCCGTCATCGTCGGCCTTTATCAATTCGTATTCAAGCGGTACTACCAACATTCCGCTCGCCATCGGACTGATACTGATGATGTACCCGCCGCTGGCCAAAGTAAAATACGAAAACATGGACGAGGTATTTAAAGACACTAAAGTGCTGGGTGCGTCGCTGGTGCTGAACTGGATAGTAGGCCCCATCCTGATGTTTATTTTAGCAATAGTTTTTCTGCATGCCTATCCGGCCTACATGGTGGGGCTTATTTTAATTGGTCTGGCGCGTTGTATTGCCATGGTTGTAGTATGGAACGAACTCGCCGAGGGTAACCGCGAATACGCAGCCGGGTTAATTGCGCTCAACAGCATCTTCCAGGTATTGCTTTATAGCGTATATGCATTTGTGTTTATAACCGTGCTACCGCCGCTGTTTGGCTTTAAGGGGCTGGTGGTAAACATTACCATTTTACAAATTGCCAAAAGCGTGGGTATCTATTTAGGCATCCCTTTCGCGGCCGGCATTATCAGCCGTTATGCTTTAATTAAACTAAAAGGCGAGCAGTGGTTTCAGCAAAAGTATGTTCCGGCCATTTCGCCTGTTACGTTAATTGCGTTGTTGTTTACCATCGTTGTCATGTTTAGCCTGAAGGGAGATCTGATCATTCGCATCCCGCTGGATGTGCTGCGTATCGCGTTGCCGTTATTGATCTACTTTACCGTTATGTTCCTGCTTAGCTTTTTCATCGGCAAATCATTTGGCGCCGATTATTCGCGCAGCACGTCAATTGCTTTTACGGCCACCGGCAACAACTTTGAATTAGCCATCGCAGTGGCAATTGGCGTATTTGGCATCAATTCCGGCGAGGCATTTACCGGGGTGATCGGCCCCTTGGTGGAAGTGCCCGCCCTTATTGCGCTGGTGAACGCGGCTTTCTGGCTGCGCAAAAAATATTATCAACCTAAAACAAAAATCTCATGAAAAACATACTGGTGTTATGCACCGGCAACAGCTGCCGAAGCCAGATAGCCGAGGGTTATCTCCGTTACTTCGCAGGGAACAAAGCCGCCATTTACAGCGCAGGCATTGAAACGCACGGCGTTAACCCGAGGGCCATACAGGTAATGGCCGAGGACGGCATCGACATCAGCGGGCATACCTCCAATCATGTGGATGAATATTCAGCGGTCCCGTTTGATAGCGTGATCACCGTTTGCGATAATGCCAACGAGGCCTGCCCGTTCTTTCCCGGCAATGTAAAACGGTTTCATCATAACTTTCCCGATCCGGCAAAAGCCATTGGCAACCCCGATCAGGTTTTAGAAGAATTCAGAAAGGTACGCGATATGATAAAGGCCTGGACTGACGATTTTGTGCGGACGAATCTTTAAATCCGCGAGGCCATTTCCACAAAAAAAAGGGTTCAGGTTTTTGCACAGTGCTATTTTTATTATATTAGAGCATTGTAAACCACCTGATTAACCTTTATGACAACTGTTGCTGAACCCGTTTACTGGTCGAACACCCAAAAAATTGTGTTCCGCTTTTTCATGGTGTTCTTTGTACTGTATATCTTTTTTAATCCGAACGGCGTTCTGCCCTACTCGGACAACCTGTTCGGTATTTATATCGAGCCGTTCCATAAATTCATCCCCTGGATGGCGGCGCACGTGCTGCATCTTTCCAAACCCGTCACCGTTTTCACCAACGGCAGCGGCGATACCACTTACGACTACCTGACCATCCTGATGCTGACGGTAATTTCCGTCATTGCTGCCGCGATATGGTCGGTTACGGGCCGCAAAACCCGTAATTACAACAAGCTGTTCTACTGGCTGACGGTGGTGATCCGCTATTACGTGGCGATCACCATGATCGGGTACGGCTTTTTTAAGGTGATCAAACTGCAGTTCCCTTCGCCGTCCTTTGGCCGCCTGCTCGAGCCGGTAGGCAAAATGTCGCCGATGGGCCTGGCCTGGACCTACCTCGGCTATTCAACCGGCTTTAATTATTTTGCAGGTTTTGCCGAAATCGCTGTGGGGCTGCTGCTGTTCTTCCGTAAAACCAGCACGCTCGGCGCCATTCTCGGTCTCGTGGTAGCGGGCAACATCATGGCTATTAACTATTGCTTTGATGTGCCGGTGAAGCTGCTTTCCACCTTCCTGGTGCTGATGTGCATCTTCCTGCTCGTCAGGGATGCCACACGGCTCATCAACTTTTTTATGCTGAACCGCGAGGCAAAGGCCGCCAACCTGACGCCGCACCGTTTTAAGGCCCGTTGGAAGAACATCACCCTCACGGCCGCTAAATACCTGCTGATACTTTACACCCTTTTCTTCGATCTGACGGGTGCGCTGGAATCAGAGAAAACCTATGGCGATAAAGCCAAAAAACCGCCGCTTTACGGCCTGTATGATGTGGACACTTTTGTAAAAAACCGCGACACGCTGCCGCCGCTTACCACCGATACGGTGCGCTGGAATAAATTTATCATAAATTATCAGGACGGCGCGCAGATCAGGATGATGAACGACAGCATGACCTATTACGCCTTTAAACCCGACGTGAAAAATCATACGGCAATTGCAAACAGCTATGCCGACACCGCCGCCAAATTCCACTTAACCTATACTACGCCAAAACCGGATGTAATGGAGTTGCGCGGAACCTGGAAAAAAGACTCGATCTATGTCCGGATGCATAAGGTGGACCCAAACAGTTTCCGGCTGATGGGCCGCGGCTTCCACTGGATAAACGAATATCCGTTCAACAGGTAAAACAGCCCCGGGAACGGGCAGTCTGAAAATAACAAGGGCGGATATTTGTCATCCGCCCTGTCCTCATTATTAATCAATCAACCTAATTAATTCGCTTAAAAAATAACCTTAGCTGCGGTTATTCGTCTTCTTCGCCGTCAATCATTTTCTGGCTGCTGGCCAGGTGCTTTAATATCTTGGCTTCAATGTAGAATATAATCTCCTCGGCAATGTTCTTGGCCTGGTCGCCAACGCGTTCCAGCTTACGGATAACCGAAAGGATGTAAAGCGCCTCGGGGATGCTGTTCATGTCGCCTTTAATTACTTCGGCTACGGTTACCGGTGCGTTCTCGTTAATGGTATCGAGCACATCGTCGCGTTTAAATATGCTGCGTGCAAGCTCGGTATCCTCTTTTTCAAAAGCGGTGCGGGTATCTATCAGGATGTTCACCGCCTCGTCATACATCCGGATGAGCGAGGTGCTCTCCAGCGCCTTAATGTCAAAATTAACCGACGATTCCACTACGTAAAGCGCAATACCGGCAGCAATATCGCCGATGCGCTCCAGGTTGGTGTTGATCTTGAGCGCAGCAAGCAAAAAGCGCAGATCCACCGCCACGGGGCAATGCAGCGCAAAAATATTCTCGCAATCCCGGTCTATTTTCAGCTCAAAGGAGTTTACCCTTTTTTCTTTTATCAGAACTTCGCGGGCCAGGTCCTTATCAAACTTTACCATGGCCTCTTTAGCCTTGTTCAGCTGAGACTGAACCAGTATCCACATGCTGATCAGTTCCCTTTTAACTCCGGCAATTTCGTTTTCTAACGGTGTCATAATATCTTTATTAAAGGTTTTTAAAAGCTAAAGTTTAACTGAACCGGCCGGTGATGTAGTTCTGTGTACGAACGTCGGACGGGGCGGTAAACATTTGCTTGGTATCATCAAATTCAACCAGTTCGCCCAGGTAAAAGAACGCGGTCTTATCGCTAACGCGCGCAGCCTGCTGCATGTTGTGCGTCACGATGATGAGCGTATAGTTTTCCTTCAGCTCATGGAACAGCTGCTCCACGCTCGATGTCGAGATCGGGTCGAGGGCCGAGGTAGGTTCGTCAAACAGGATCACCTCAGGCTGCATGGCAATGGCGCGCGCAATACACAGGCGCTGTTGCTGCCCGCCCGAAAGGAAGGTTCCCTTTTTATGCAGCGAATCCTTCACCTCGTTCCATAACGCAGCTGAAGTTAACGATTTTTCAACGATCTGATCCATCTCCGCCTTCGGCATTTTTAAGCCGTTCAGCTTATATCCGGCTACTACGTTATCATAAATGCTCAGGTTCGGGAACGGGTTTGGCCGCTGGAAAACCATGCCGATTTTATAACGCACCCAGATAGGGTTCATGGTATAAACGTCATCGTCATACAACTTCATGGAACCTTTGGTGGTCGCTCCCGGAATAAGTTCGTGCATACGGTTAATGCAGCGTAAAAAAGTTGTCTTGCCGCATCCCGAAGGGCCCATAACTGCTATAACCTGATTTTTTTCGATGCCGATACTTACGTCTTTTACAACGTGATTATCGCCAAACCAGGCGTTAAATTTTGATGAGCTTACAACTGTATGTTCCATTTTCTTGTAATCAGTTTGGTAACTATGTTTAAAATTAATACAAACATTAATAAAATAAATGATGCGCCCCAGGCCAGGTTGTGCCATTCATCGTAAGGGCTGGTTGCATAGGTAAATATAAGGTGCGGCAGGCTTTCCATCGGTTTGGTGATCGATGCGGAAAGATACGGATTACCGAACGCGGTGAAAAGCAAGGGAGCCGTTTCGCCGACAATACGCGCGATAGACAGCATAATGCCCGATAATATACCCGCAAAGCCGCAGGGAACGATCACTTTTAATATTACCCGGTAATACGGTACCCCTAACGAGAGCGCCGCCTCTTTAAGCGATGGCGGCAGCAGGCGCAGCGTCTGCTCTGTGGAGCGGATCACGATCGGCAGCATCATGATAGATAATGCCACACTACCCGACAGCGCACTGAAGGTACCTAACGGTTTCACGATCCAGAAATATACAACGATACCTACCACAATGGACGGTACCCCCTGCAGGATATCCACGCACAACCCGGCGTAATAGCTTAGTTTGGTATGCGGGTTCTCGCTCAGGTAGATACCCGACAGCATCCCGATCGGGATGGCGATAACAGCCGACAGCATCACCATGATGAAGCTGCCTACCAGGGCGTTCGCAATACCGCCGCCGGTTTCGCCCACAGGCGCAGGCACATGCGTTAAAAAATGCCAGTTCACCTGCAGTACCCCCTGTTTAATAATGTACAGCAGGATAACAATCAGTGGGACGGTGATCAGAAAGGACAAAAATACAATAAGGCATTTAAACAAAATACTCTTGGTATTTCTTACTTTTAAACGTGCTTCCATAACTTAGTTGCTGGTAAATCTGGTGATGATACGTTTACCGATGAGGTTGATGATCACGGTGACACAAAACAGCACGAGGCCAAGCTCGATGAGTGCCGAAAGATAAACGGTGTGGTCGGCCTCGGTAAATTCATTGGCGATAACGGAAGCCATTGTATTGCCCGGCCCGAAAATAAGATCTTTAAATGTTTGCCCGATGGCGCTGGTATTACCGATCAGCATGGTTACCGCCATGGTTTCGCCAAGCGCACGTCCCAGCGAGAGCAGCACGCCCGCAAACAGGCCCGACCGTGTAAAAGGCATGATGACACTGCGGATAACCTCGAAACGGGTTGCCCCCAACGCGTAAGCGCCTTCTTTAAGCGGCGAAGGCACCATGCGGATCAGCGTGATGCCCAGCGATGCGGCGTAAGGAATGATCATGACCGAAAGAATGAGCGACGAGGTAAAGATACCGATACCGTACGGCGCTACCCCGATCTTCATCTCAAAGCTGCGGATGATCGGCACCAGCACGAACAGCCCCCAGAAACCATAAATAATGGACGGAACAGCAGCGATCAGCTCGATAGCATTTTTTAACAGGTTGGATAACCAGCCTTTGGGATTGTATTCACCAAGATAAATAGATACCGCGTATGAAAATGGAATGGAAATGATCAGCGCCATGAACGAGGTAAGCAGCGTACCGATCAGGAAGGGATAGGCTCCGTAAATGTTCTGTACCGGGTCCCAAACCTTGCCCCATAAATAGCCTATTCCCAGCGCTTTTATCGACGGCATTGACTTGAAAATGAGCGTGATCAGGGTACCGATAACAATCAGTATCAGGATGGAGCTCATAACGATCAGTAGCCGCTTAAAAATAGTCTCCCACTTCATCTGGCTGTACGAGAGATCTAACCTTTTATTCTTCATTTATCTGTGTTGTTTGAACAAAAATCAAATGCCTTATTAACGGAAAGCAGAAAGTTAAAAGTAGGATTTTATCAGTCCCGCTTTTAACTTCCTGCAATAAGTTTTTATTTATTTTATGTTAAATTAATGTTAAGTATTAAGTAACGTAACATTAAGTATTATAAAATAGCTTTTCCGTTATAAGTTGCAGACTTTAATATCTTTTCAGCCACTTTAACAGCCGATTTTGAAAGCGGCGCGTAGTTAAGCGGTTCTGCAAATTTTTGTCCGTCATGAACAATATACCACAATAATTGCAATACTTCCTTAGCGCGGGCAGCTGAACGGCCGCCATAGTTCTGATCCTGATAGATCAAAGCCCACGTAAAGCTCGCAATTGGATAACCCTTAGCGTTGTCGGTATTGGTTAATGATACTTTTGAGTCGGCAGGCAGTTCAACGTTGCTTGCAAGTGTAGTTGAAGCAAGTGTCGGTTTAATGTATTTGCCTGATTTGTTCTGGATCGAACCAAAAGTCATGTGGTTCTGGATAGCGTAAGCAAGCTCAACATAACCGATAGCACCCGGAGTTTGTTTAACCAAGCCGGCAACACCTTCGTTACCTTTGCCGCCCAAACCTGCTGGCCAGTTAACGGCAGTAGCCTTACCAACCTTACCGGCCCACTCGGGGTTAACTTTTGATAAAAAGTCGGTAAAGATGAATGAGGTACCGCTACCGTCCGAACGGTGGATAACCACGATCGGCATATCAGGTAATTTAACGCCTGGGTTAGCGTCAGCAATCAGCGGGCTGTTCCAGTTGGTGATTTTGCCGAGATAAATATCAGCAAGATCCTTACCTGAAAGGTTCAGCGATGCCGATACTCCGGGAACATTGTAAGTAATTACAACAGCGCCCGATACAACCGGGATGTGCAGCACAGGCACGCCCATTTTACCGGCTTGTTCTGCGTTCAGCGGTGCGTCCGAGTCGCCGAAGTCAACAGTCTTGTTGGTCAGCTGTAATATACCGCCGCCTGAACCGATCGACTGGTAGTTAACCTTCACGCTTGTTTTAGCACCGTACTCCGCAAATACTTTCGAAAAAAACGGGTACACAAAGGTACTGCCCGCGCCCAGCAGGGTGTTATCCTGTGCCGAAGCTGATAGCGATACCGCGCTGGCTGCAATTGCAAGGGCAGCGATCTTTAAACTTTTAATTACTTTCATGGTTTTGTTTTGATGTTTTATGGTTTTGTTTTGAGAAGCTCGTTACTTGCCAAACACATAGTAGAAAGTTAACCGGTACACCAGGTTGTGGTCAGGAGCGATATAGCCTGAAGTAGAAGCATTTCTCTGATCTTTGTAATCGATCAGCCACAGGTTAGGCATAAAGTGGATGTTTTTTGCAGGGGTAAAATCCAGACCAGCGGTGTAGAACGACTCTTTGGTGTATGGGTCGTATGAACCAAGGTTGGTGTTAACTTTATATGAATCTGTACCGATCAGGTCAGTATCAGGGTTGTAGCTGTCGAAACGGGCGAAGAAACCAAGCTGATCTTTAACGATAGCACCGCGAACGTAAACCGATATCGCGTTAACGGTTGCATCTTCGTTGTTGTTGGTAGTTGAGTTGGTTAAGCCGTTGGTGATCTTGCTGGTGTAAGCCTCAACGCCAAAGGTAACCTTCGGAGTGGTGTAAGCAGCGAAACCTTTGATGGTAGTGCGCGATTGCGGACCTAAGGTTGCAGTGCTGCCGGCAGTTTTCAGGTTATCGAAATACAGGTCCAGGATCAGTTTTTTGTCCAGGAATTTTGCGAAGATATCGCCATAGAACATTTTGTAGAAACCGGTGTTGGCATTAGCAGCCGAAAGCAGGCTGGCGCCGCTGTTGTTACCGATCAGGATGTCGTAACCGAAGTTCTTGGTCTTGGGATCGAACACACCCTGCAAACCTGCGCCTAAATCGTATGAACCTGACTCTTTGTGGAAGTCAGCAACGGTCTTTTCGATCGAGCGGTAACCCCAGATACCTTCAGTCATGGTAGCAAAGCCCGGAGTGCTCTGCTCGCCGATGATGAAGTCGGTACCGTTCCATACGTTCTTCCATCTTAAGTTGATATTTTTGATAAAGAACGCCATTTTGTTATCAACCAGGTTATCACCGTTCTGGATCGAAGTTGATCCGTTTACGCCGGTGCTTGCACTTGGCTCAGACGCCAGCAACAATGAAACCGAGAACTTTTTGTTGATGTCATAATCGTAACCTAAGTAAACCCTTCTCAGCTGGAAGGCGTTTCTGTAGGTAGGCACACCTTTGTAGTTGGTTTCGCCGCCGCGGTTACCGGCATCCTGATGTGCATTGTAATAAAAATCACCGAACGAGTAGCCCCAAAGCCTTCTAACAGGTTTCCATGAAGTGTCTTCAGCTGCCTTTGTCGGAGCGGCAACTTCGTTTTTAGTTTCTGCAGCCGTTTTTGCTTCGGCTTTAGGAGCGTCCTGAGTATAAGTAACAGGAGCAGTAACCTTTGCGGCTGGCGTACCCGCATCAACCAGTGAGTTTGTTTGTGCCTTAGCTTTAAAGCCGATTGCTGTTAAACTTAAAAGTACGGCAATACTGAAAAGTTTTGTAAAAGCTGTTTTCATATTCAATAAGGGTTAAAAGAATTTTGGTTCAAAAGTGGAGCGGCAGCATTATGTTAATGTTAACAGGTCATTAATATTTAGTGCTTTTTTATAAATATTAACTTAACCTTAAAAGCTGCAAAAACGGGAAAAAAGGGACCTTTAGCGGGCGTGTTTATTTTTAAAATACTGATTATAAATAATTTACAACACATATTTCCTTAAACGATAATTAATAACAAATTATTAATATTTCCCAACCATTAGTAACATACACTTAACATTAGCGGCAAAAACGGCCTGTTTTGCTGTATTTTCGATGTTTTAGGCTTAACATTGGGATTTCTGCCCGAAACAGGCGAAAATTGGTGGGATTGTGCCGCAAACCGGCGAATAAAGGCTGTAAAAAAGGAATGCCCGGACAGGTGGGGTGATGGTAATAAAAAGGTGCGTTATCCGGCTTGCTGTTCACTGGCAGCGCTGTGTTCTTTCAGCTCCTTCAGCTCCAGTTCGTAGGCGCGCATACGGGCATGCAGAATATCTAATTCGGTGCGCATCATCTGTATCTCGGTGATCAGTTTGGCCGACTCCGGTTTGTTGATCTTTTTCTCGCCCGTGCCGAGTATCAGCCACTCCGGCGAGTATTTCAGCTGGAAGCACAGCTTGCGGATAAGATAATAGCTGACGTCCTGCTTTTTGTTGATCACCTTGCTGATAAAACCCTGATCAACGCCAATTGCACCGGCCAACGCCAGCTGACCGCCGTGTTCTTTCACGATCACTTTAAGCCGTTTTACAATTGCTTCGTCAGACATGATTGCAATAATAAACAAAGTAGCCCGATTGTCAAGGATTATCTTTTTTTAGGCGCATCCAAGCCGTGAGGCCATAAAACCGGAAGGCCGCAAGCTGTAAAAACAACCTGCGGCCTCCCAAAAACTAAATCAACCTATATTAATCAATTAAAACTAACTTGCCAGTACAAATTCGTTGCTGTGCTGATGAACCAGGTCGAGCAACTGGTCGAGCCGTGCATTATACGCCTCGATGGAGATCATTCCGTTGTTATATTTTGCCGAAAGCACTTTCAACTCCTGAACCTTTGACAAACGCAGGCTTTCGCTCGGGTTGGCATATAAGCCTGAAACTGCCGGGGTAGCCATATTTTGCGGAGTATCATCAAAACGCAGCATGGCTTTCAGCGAGGCTATTTTTTGTTCTGTGGATTTCAGCAGGAACATCGGCGGGATGCTGCGGCTTTCTCTCAAAACCGTGCTGACCTTTACGGTCTGCTTTTTATCAAACTTTAATATCAGCACTATGATCGAAACGCCTGCTACTAAAAAGAAGAAAAATATGTCCATCGCTTTATATTTTTTTGTGAACCCCAGTTCAAGTAATTTTCAATTACCGTCTTTTACGATAGTGAACACTAAGTAGTTACGATTTTTTCTAGAATTTTTCAGGAGAGATAAATTACCGGTCCGCCCCCTGCGTCAAATCGCGCAAAAAAGCAGCCAGCGGCACAAAAAAATGCCTTTTAAGTTAAAGCGTTGGTAATCAGCATTAAAAAGGAACTGAACTATCCGCGGTGCGAAATTATTTTCTCATAACAGAGGAAACGCATCCCCGGACGGAATCCCAGCCCGATCTCGCCGGCGAATACATAACCTATTTTTGGGAAAAGCTTTTGTGTGGCCTGGTTACTGGTGTTGGTGTCCACCCGTAAGGTGCCGATGCCGCGTTCCATAGCCACCTGTTCGGCCTGTTGCATCAGCGCAGCGGCAACTCCCCTGCCCTGGTAATGCGGACTAACCGCCAGGCGATGCGTAACAATAGCAGGCTGATCAATGTCCCACCCGATCGAGGCATACTCCGGCTCCTGGTCGGTCGTAATGGCGGAGATGCCCGCAATATCGCCGTCAATCTCTGCCACCCACAGTTGCTGCAGGGCAATATCGTTTTCAAATACCGCCTTATTGGGGTAGGTGTTGTCCCACTGAAAGTTTCCGGCTGCATTCATCAGCGGGACCACTTCAGCAATCAGTTTCAGTATCGCGGGTATATCGGCAGCAGTGGCAAGGCGGATGAGCATGGATTATTATTTGTGCAAATATTGGCAAACCGATGTTAAACGACAAATGATAAACCCTTCATCACTATTCTCCCACCACAATCTTTTGTTTGGTATCCTGATGCAGCGAGCGGATGATCCTTGCCGGGTTTTTCCATTCAAACAAATGGATAAGCCACACGGTAAAGCGCATAAAGCCCTGCATGTGTATCAGGCCACCGGCAAGTTTGGCGATGGTTTCGTCGCGCCCGGCAATGCAGCCAAAATAGTCTGCGCCCTGTTTGGTAACCAGGTCTTCGGCAAAACACCATGCCCCGTCGCGGGCGTTATCGATACTGAACTGTATGAGGATAGAGGTCTGGTTGGTATAGTGCAGCCCCAGCAGCGATAACAGCGGAGACATCCGGTCGATGTCATTCAGTACCTCGTAGGTGAGCGCGGAGATAATGGTATTAATGCTGTTAAAATCTTTTTGGATGCCCGCCAGCTCCCCGCCCGAGGCTTCCACGGCGGCAATGCCAAGATCAAGGTTGATGTGGGCGTTCATACCTAACAGCAACTGCTGCAGCACCAGCACGGACGATCTGCCCGTAGCCTCAAAAGCCACCAGCCACGAAGCCGAAAGCGGCTGCCCTTTGCGCCAGGCGGTCAGCGCGTCCAGATAGCGGTTGGCAAACAGCACATCGAATTTCTCCATCCGCTGACCGTCCTCAAACCGGCCCTTGTCTATACCCTCCTTTACGCTCGCCGTCACCTTATAATAAAGCGCCGCGAAATAGCCTGCACGGTCGTTGTTTTTAATGCTGTCGGCAATGATGGTTTCCAATGCGGAAAGCACTTCATCAACTGTGTTTACTGCCATAAATGCCAGAAAAAATGTGATTAAAGGTCAGGATAATTTTACACAACGGAAGGCAAAACCTTCCGCTTGTCAAATTTACACCATAAAACCGCAACTATGCAACGGCAGGCACAGTTTTTTAATTTTGCATTGCCGTTTAATGGTTATGTTTTTTATGAATATCCTTAACCAGGCACAGTTTCTTGATGTCCGCAATTTTAATCACAAAGGGGGCGTATTTAAGGCGCTCGCCAACCATTTCGGTGATGTTGTCCGAGTGGGCGATCACCTCGTCTTCCTTATCTCCGGCAAGCAGGCGCTTATACATGCGGTAGTCGCCCCACTCAATATAATATACCTCGCCCGGCAGTATCTTGCGGTCGTGAATAATTTTAAGGGCCACCCAGCAGCCGTTCTCCAGGTAGGGATACATGGAGTGCCCCCACACGGGCAGGGCAAAGTCGCAGTCCTCAATACCGGGAAAGTTCATGTGCCCCATCGGTTCTTTATAATTGATGTCGCTGTAAACCTCCACGCCTGAGGCAGTTGCGGTAACCTCATACATCGGGATACCCTGAAAAGGCGCCTTTACCGCCACCTCAAATTCAGATTTCACTGTATTTTTTGCGCCGGATAAATAATCGCTGTATTTATCTTTAAAAATACGGAATTTTTCAGGATCGATGTTTTGGCGGCTCTTTATTATCTCTGTAATTGAGCTGGCGTTATTGAACCCGAGCGCCTCGGCAAGCTCCGTATTTCCACGAAACGCCCTACCTTTCAACTGATTATACAAAATAATAAATTCAAGCGTTTCCGGACGGATCAGCTTTACTTTTTTCGGCGTTGGTTTATCCTCCATGATGTCGATAATTATTTTACAATTTTTTCTTTATTATAATACAAATATTTCTTTATATTTGCTTTGTAATTCAACGCTAAAGTAGTACAAATTTTATTAAAGCCAAACAAATGACTAAAGAATATACAGAATATTTTTTTGATGGGATAAGACCACCCTGATCTGACGGAGCAATTGTTTTTAACACCGTCGCATAACAGGCGTTTCAACGCTCTGCGCACACACAGATATATTGTTCCATCATCCGGGCGGCCGGTTGTTGCCGGTCGCCGAACTTATTATTACTTAACCTTATGCACCTTGCGTATTCTGCCATAAGCAACACCGACAATACCGCGCCTGAAACATCCACCGAACTGCTGCTGCGTTATCAGGCCTTTTTAGCCGTATGCGAAAAATACCGGCACGAGATAGCCGCCATACAAAAGTATATTCCGGGATGGTCGCCCGCATTCAGATAGATCCTAACCCTCCCTGCGGGCGGCCCGACCACCGCCCCGGGGCACAACAATTTTTACACCCATGATAAAGATATCACAAACACTAAAAGACAAGCTGTGGTGGCTCATCATATCCGTTGATTATGACTACAGCCGAATTTCCATTGCAGATCACGATCTTAACGCCGATACGCTCACGCTCTGGCTGGAAGATAAACAGGACTTTAAAAACACCCTCGACGAGTGCCTGCAGGTAGATATCCCGGCAAGGCAGTTTGCCAGGATCATCAGGGAAGAGAACCTGAACAGTTACGAGGGCGCCAAAACGCATCCGAAGAAAAACTACGTGTACCGCGACCGTATCCAGATCAACCCGCCTATCCGCTGGTATCAGGAGGATGCATCGGCGGTGGAGCAGCAATGGGCGCGCGAAACGGTGCTCAAGATGCTGCTTACACAGCTGATCGAATCGCAGACACTGGGCGATGACATGGCTTTCCTTTACTGATATTATGCCAATAAGCATATTAAACATATTAACACGACCCGGATACCTATTCAGGAATAAACGAACATGAACTACATCACCCAGATAAAGGGCTTCTGGCTGCTGCACGAGAAGCTTTGCCTTAACACCACCGATACCGCGCTTTATTTTTACCTGCTGGAGGTTTGCAACAGCGCAGGCTGGGCCAACCCCTTCAGGCGGAACAATGCCAAGATAATTGCCGATCTGAAGGTATCACGCTCCACGCTGGAACGCGCACGCAGGCGGCTCAGCAAGGGCGGCATCCTCAAATTCAAGTCCGTACGCGGCACACCGAACATCAGCTACCAGCTTACCGACATCGGCGCAGCTTACCTGTCCCGGAATATCCGTGCTGACGCAACTCCTGACGCTGCCGCTGACGCAGGTACCGACGGACTAAATAAAAACATAAAACCTAAACAGGTAGTAGTAGTCCGCTGCGATCAGGCGTTTGCCTTTTTTGTGGAGACAAAAAACAACAGGATGCTGAAAGACCGCTTCGGGCTGGACAATAACGCCGTGCTGGGTTATTTTGAAACGTTTTACCATTCAAAGATCGACCTCGGCGACCTGAACGGCATGAGCATGGAAGACATCGCCCGTAACTTTTATTACTGGCTGCCTAAACACCTTGCCGCGCGGCAAAAAGAAAAAAGTTGCGCAAAAAAAGAAAATACGCGGCAGCCTGACCTGCCGCCGCAGCGTGGATTTGCCGTGGCCATGCAGTTTGCGAACGTAAAAATGCGGGAGGAAAAATAATGGGCCGGTCATCTGCGCATGATAAGCAGCTTGCGGCGAAGGGCGACGGACAGGGCTGGGCCGTGTTGAAACAGCAGATGGTAAGCCAGCTGCCGAAGAAGGACGTATTCAGTGTGGTGCTGATGAGCGTAGCCAAAGCCTTTATGGACCTGAACCAGAAGGAGATCAGCGATGCCGACCGCCACTACCTGGTAAATGAACTGACCGACAACATCATCGGGCATTACCCCTCCATCCGGCTGAACGAAATTCCGGATGCGATATGGCTGGGCGTTCGCGGGCGGTTTGGTGAGTTTTTCGGTCTCAGCCTCGTTACATTCGAGGGTTTTATCCGGCAATACCTCCTGTCGGACAAACGGACCGCGATGGTAAAGGCCATGCCGCCGGATGATCCGGTTAAGCTGCCGCCCGGTCTGCCCGAACAGTTTGAAACCTGTAGGGAAAACGCCCTGCGCGTCCTGCGGTATAAGGCCGAAGGCCGGGATATCGCCGCCCTTGCCCCCGCCGTTTATAACTTTCTCGACAAACTGCAGCTGCTGCCGTTCACCAATGCCGAAAAATACGACATGCTGGCCGAAGCCACCCGGCAGCTTCTGGGTGGACTAAAGCAAAAACTGATACTGGGTACGGCGGCAGAGCTGGCGTCGGCCAAGGCGGATATCGATGCCTATCAGCGCGCACTGACCGAACACACCCCGGTGGATACCCGGCAATATGCGCTGGTGAAGATGCAGGCCAAAAAACTGGCGTTGGAGGCTTTTCTGAACAACATTATGCTGGAAGAAAGCGATTTAGCTGAATTAATGGAAAGCAGGAAGGAATTCTTTATAAAGCCCACCTAAACAGTTTCATCGGTTTGCTGGTGTTTTGCAAGCGTCCTGTTTTGTAAAATCGCCATTAACCGACAATCTTCAGCTGGTATTTGCTTAACAGGCCATGTATGCCCTGCGCCGAAAAGCTGGCCTTTTTAACGCTGTTTATTTCGGGATCGATGTCGTAATTATAAGCGGTGATGAAGTTTGCGCCGCTGATGTCTGTACGGTTAAATACCGCGCCGTTAAGATCGCAGTCGTCGAACACCGAACCGGAAAGGTTGGCCTGCGTAAAGGTCACCTCCTTTAAGGCCGATTTGCGGAACCTGGTCTTCGGCATCTTCTTCAGCATGAACGACGAGTAATCCAATATGCAGCCGTCAAACTCAACGCTGAATAAAAAGTCGGCACATTCGGTAAAGTTTACGCCTAATATTTTGCAGTTTTTAAATGCCACGCCGTTCAGGGTTGCCTTGGCCAGCTTCATCATCGACAGGTTGCAGCCATCAAAAACGCAATCGATAAATTTATGATTGCCAAAGCTGCTGTTGGTAAAGTCGCATTTTTTAAAGGTGCAGCCATTATATTCACCCCCGGCAACGGTTTGTCCGGCGTAACTGATGTCTTCAAATATCTGGTCGTCGTGCATGGATGTCGGTTTGGCTGATGAACTATAAACTATAGTCCGCGGACTATCTTCACCAGTTCTTCTGTTTCGGCCTCTACTTCGGCGGGTTTACTGGCGTATTGCAGCTTGCGGAAACGCCAGATGGCAAAGGCAGGCTCCTGATAACGGTTGATCAGCTTAAAGTATTTGGGAAAGTTATGCACCTCCTCCAGCAGCACGCCGGTGGCAATGCCCTCATTATCCAGTATCTCGCGGATGGTGTATTCCTTATCGCGGGTGATCCAGATCTCAAAATCGCGCCGGATCTCCTCGTTTTTGTCGGGGTCTATCTTATCGTTAATGCAGATTACCTTGTCGCCTGGTTTCATGGTTCAAAATTAAGCACAAACCGCCGGAATTGTTTGCAGATGTCGGAGGTTTAATGATAATTCAATATCTGTCAGACTATAAACCCGTTTTTTAAAAACTTTCCAAATATTGTTTCTTACAATTCATTTAAGTTTGTATTTTCTATAATACTTTGACAATCAAATTATTATATATTTCATATCTTTAGTTAAGAAATATACGTTTAAGTATATATTTGTTAAGCAATGAATACTATTAAAAAAACCAACATATTACCCAAAGTAGGTGAGGGCATTTATACAGCTCGTGATATCGCTGATATTTTAAACCTGCCGTACCATAAGGTTAGCTATTCTATGAGAGAATTTTGGGATGGATATACATTCGGGATAAAGGGCAATAAAGCCATTAATTTTTATACATTAATTGAATTTTATACTTTCTATAAATTACGGGAGCTTTCTGTAAGCGCGCAGGAGATAAAAAAAGCTCATGCTAAGATATCTGCAGACTTAAATACTATATATCCTTTTGCACGGAAAATACACACGGACGGTAAAAAAGGAATTTGGTACGAGTATTTGGAAAGCCTTATTAAAGCAGACAATAGGAAACAACTTTCGTTAAAGCCCATTCTTGGGCCATTTCTTTCAAAAATTGAGTTTAATGCGGATGACATAGCGGCTCGATATTTTCCGACTGAAGCAAAAAAAGTGGTTATTGATCCTGCTATGCAATTTGGGCAACCAACAATCACAGGAACAAGCATTAAGGTTGAAATTATAAAAGGGTTTATCAAAGGCGGTGAAAGTAAGGAGACTATTTGCAAACTTTATAAATTGCATATAGATCAGGTAGAAGATGCCATTCTTTACTTTAAACGTAGCGCTTAAGAATGTATATCGTTTTTGACGAAAATGTACCCGATCAATTAGTACAAGGATTAAAAATCCTTGCCCCAATCGCATCTAACGCAGAATTTGAAATTACTTCAATAAGCCTGTTAGGTAAGGTAGGTATAGCCGACGCAACAGTATTGGAAGTCGTACAAAGAAACGGAATACTTATAACATATGATGCAGATTTTAGAACACAGCGTCATCTGTATAGCGCCATTAAGGACTACAACATCGGTTTATTTTGGATTAAACAGGATAAAAAAACAACATTTTGGACACTTATACAGCTTATGATTCATCATTGGCATACAGTGTTAGAAACTTGTGATAAAGTTGAAAGGCCATTCCTCTATGAGATTAATAAACGAGGGGTAGAACGAAAAGAGTTTTAGGCACTATTTGGTCTGACAATATAAATTTCTCATTTTACCGGCAAATGATGCTGGGCAGCCATACGGTACACAAAAAGCGAAACCATATCAATGCTCATGTGCGTCAGCATCAGTATCCAGATATTGCGGTAACGCAGGTAATGTATGGAAAAGATCACCCCGAAGAGTGTCGCGAAGATCACCTCGTGGTACGAGCGGTATTTATAATGCATCAGCCCGAACGCCAGCGAAGAGACGATGACCGGCATGTATTTGTTCTTGAAAAGGATTTCGAGCCGGGGCAGCAGGTATCCCCTGAAGATGAGTTCCTCGGTAATACCGGCGGTAACGGCGGTGAATATTGCAAGGAAAGCGTTCTGATTAAACACCGCGATCATGCGCACCAGGATAGATCGGTCGTCGCGGAAACCGAACAGATCAGGAACCCTTGATGCCACACCCGCCGCCATGGAAAGCAGGTACAGCACCACGAACGATGCCAGGTAAAAGCCCGCGCCGCGCTTACGTTCGGCCCAGAGCAGCAGGCGGTTTTGTTCTATATTGAGCGCATACAGGTACAGGATCAGCACATCCAGCCAGATCAGTAACCTCGAATACAGGGCATTGGCAAAGGTGTAACCCAGCTGCGAGAACAGCAGATGACCGGCCAGCGGATAAAAAAATACGGCGATCAGCACTCCGGTTATCAAAACCAAATTACTGCGTGTCGTTTTTGCAACCATCAGGGGGATTTGTAGGATAAGGTTAAAGGATAGGCTTCGTTTTTTATTTTAACCTGAGGTTAAACGTGCCCTCAGCTTTATACACGGGTGCGTCGGCCTTGTCGCTTGGGGAAAGCCAGGCATGAAAGGTGCCTTTAGCCAGCACGCTGTCCTGATTATATTTTTCAATGTGGATATTGCCAAAATCCTTTTGACCGGCATACCTGCTCAGCGAGTACTGAAACCCGGCAACATGATAGCCGGGACCGAGCAAAAACTGGCTGCCTGCAATGTCGCCGTTCTTGTCGGAATGCACATAGCCCGATGAGCTGATGCCAAAACTCATGTTATGTTCCTTGTTGATGGCCGTGATCCCGTAATAACGGCTGTTATCTTCGTTATCGTCATGAACGTTGATAAAGGCAATGGAATCGCGCGAGGCATCAAAAGTGTAGGTGGAATCGTTGATGGTGATAGAAAGCGTGCCGCCCGACGCAAGGATATTTGCAGACGATACCGCCGCCGCGCTGTCGGCGCTGTGGCTTGCCTTTAAGGTTGCGTTTTCTGTCGCATCGCTATCCTTCTGGCACGACGCAAGCGTCCCCATAAAGGCGAGCGAAAAGAAATACAGAAGGTAAGTAAAAGGTTTACCGCGCATACTTTTGATTTTGCAACTAAATCTACAAAACAATAAACGAAGATACAGCAGGGATAGTTGTCTCAACCGCAAAATTAACTAACAATTTAACATTTTTTAACCATCTCATCGTAACAATGTTATTTATTTACATAATAGTCGCCGGTTATTTTTGTTTTTCGCGCAAACAGATATTTTCCTTCCCTGAAAATATTCCTTATTTTTTGCTAAAAATATTTGCATTTTAATTTTAAATTCTCTATCTTTACATCTCAGATATGCCAAATGGCATTTTAAGCATAACCCGTATGTATCCCGATCATCTTTCCAGCAAGGCGGCGCTCCGTGCCGGCATCGACGCTTATTTTGACCTTATTTCGGGCGATCAGCCAGCGGACGAAAAATCCGGGAAAGACACCAAACCCGAACCGGCCACCTTTGCGGGCCTGGCGCTGTTCTTAGGGTTCAGCAGCCTACAGGCTTTTGATACCTACACCGAAACGGGCAGGCATGCCGATGTGCTTAAATGGGGAAAGCTGCGTGTGGAAGCATCGTACGAAAAAAAGCTGCACCAGCAGTCGGCCGCCGGAGCCATATTCGCCCTGAAACGCATGGGATGGAACGAGCGTGAGGAAGGAAAGCCTGCCGCGCTGAACGCAGATCAGCCGCTGCGCGTGGAGATCCTGAACAGCGGCCCGGAGCCAGCCGCGTCCGAAAAGGATGTGGTGCTTTAACTACCGCACAAACGCGTAATCGTCAATCTCGGTATTGAAAGCGCCTTCGGTATAAGGGTCTGGTATCTGGCTCTCGTAGTGTATGGCAAATTCGGTTTCGGTAAGTTTAGTGATGGTTTCCTCAACGCCGGGGCTGCCGTTAATATACATGGTGATCAGCTTGTCCTTCAGCGTATAATGAAAGATGATAAGACTTGGCGTAGCAGACGAAACCTTGACCGACTGGTAGCCGGTGCCATCCTCAAAAAACTGGATAAAGTCGTCTTTGCTGTAGTTGGTCCGGACGGTCTCGCCTATCTGCTCACCGTTTTTGACCAGCTTGAGGTTATGCTGCGAAAGATACCACTTGCCAACCACGGTCGCTTGCCCGTCCGGTTTAAAAGCATCGGTTTTGCAGGCCTGAAGGCCCGTCAGCCCGACGGCAAGGATAAGCAACAGCCATTTTTTGTGTTTCAAAAGGGTACGCATATTCATAACTGG
Organism: Mucilaginibacter sp.; assembly: GCA_035547875.1. Taxonomy (GTDB): domain Bacteria; phylum Bacteroidota; class Bacteroidia; order Sphingobacteriales; family Sphingobacteriaceae; genus Mucilaginibacter. The sequence continues at coordinate 618,817 of DASZTX010000057.1, forward strand.
TATATTTTGAAACAGGCAAAAGCAGGGGCAACTATTTACCTGGTGTAGTAATAATCAAGCACGTTCTTATAGTCCGACGCGCCCGCTTCGGTTGTGTGTGTGGTCGTATATTCTATGTGCAGCTCAAACACCGACGTTGTCAGCTGCGTGATTTTAGACGATTGCGAGACAAGCCGGATGATAGCCGGACTGCCCGTATTGGTGGTAAAGGTACCTACCTCAAAGCCCGCCATTACAGGCACAGACAGGTTGAACGCCGATCCCGAAAAGCTGTAAGTGCCGCGCACCGTATCTGCCGCAATGACGTTGCCTACCCCCGTGCTGCCGATACCGCCGGAATTATAGTAGCTGACCGATGTATAGCCCGAACCGTCAAATTGTGCATAGCCGTACGTTTTATCGGACGCCGATGCAGTGACCACCGGCTGTGCCACGCCATCAATAAAAACGGCGGTAGTTTGTCGTTGCAGGGTCCATTTGCCTACAATAAGTTTCGGCTGCGAATTTGCAGGATCATTTCCGCTCTTGTTGCTGCACGACACCAGGATGCAGGCGGATAACACCATGAATAAAAAGTAAATACGGCGCATAAAAGGTTAGCAATAGCTTATCAAATATAACAATAATTCAAGATCAAAAATATGTTTCCACAAAAAGCTTCGGTGCTTTTCGCCCGTAATTATTATGCGCAGGGGCACGTGGTCGTTAATCAGGGCGGCACCAGTTCGGGCAAAACCTTTGCCATCCTGCAGGCGCTGTTCTGCCTTGCCTGTGCAAACGCCATGCAGGTGATCACCGTTGCCGGGCAGGACATCCCCAACCTGAAGGCGGGCGCACTGCGAGATGCCCTTTCGATATACCATACCTGGCCCGAAATGCAGCGCCTGATAAAAAGTTATAACCGTTCGGACAGGATCTTTGAGTTCCATAACGGCACCGGAACAATGGGACAAACTGGTGCAAAGCTGGGAGGCCCAGAGCCTGAAGCCCGGTGCATTTATGGACTATGAGGGCGTGGTTGACCTGAGCGACTTTATGGTACAGCGTTACCTTACCAAGATCCAGATTGCCAATGAGCGCCTTTACTGGCTGGGCAAATCAGCAACCAAAGAGGCTGCTTTCACCGCCGACTTTCCGGGCCTGCTCCCTTCCATCGCGGCAGCATCCGGTGTTTATAAGGTGGGGCTCGGCAAACCGGCAACTTCCATGTCGGCATCTGCAATCAGCGCTACCGGCGTGGTAACCGTTTCGGATACCGCTACATTAAAGGACGGCGACGTGGTGACCATCACCGCAGTGACCGGCAGCAGCAAGGACACCACCAACGGCGGTTCAGGTATCGACGTTCAGGGACAGTCTTACTTCATCCAGGTGCTAAGCTCAACCACCTTTAAACTGGTGCGCAACTACAACGAGATCAATACGCGCAAGGCTGCCACCTTCTCGGGCACCGCTACGGCCGCTACAGTAAGCTACATCAACGCGAGCAACGTACTGAGCGTTCTGACCGGGGTGTATGCACAGCTTGATCCGGCCGACCGCAGTCAGGAAGATTTCAATCTGCAGATACCGCTGCATGTGGGTTATGCCTACGCACAGGCCCAGGCCGATAAAGCCGTGAATGTGCTGAACGCATTTACCGATCCGAAAAAGATGGATTACCTCGGCTTGCCCCTGCAACTGATGAACCACTGGCAGGCCAACACCATTCTGGGTGCGCGCTCGTCAAACCTTTTCCTCGGTGTCGATCTGCTTGGTGACGCTTCGGAACTCTCAACCGTTTATATGAAGCCTTACACCAATGATAACGTAGTACGGATGAAGGCCCGCATGAAGGCGGCGGTAAACTACAAGTTTGCAAACGAAATATTCTACCTGAGCGCCTAACCGGATCGCCGGGCAACCGGTGCTGATCAGTTTAAACCAAAAAACAACTCCATTTAACACACAAACACATGTCAATTTATAACAAAATAAACGCAGGGTTCAGCCTGGGTACAGGCTCTCCCGTTACTGCTGGTATCGAAGACGTGATCTACATTTTCAACCAGGATGAGATCACGGTTACCTATGACACCATGAACCCCTTGATCGTTACCGGCCTCACCGCCGTAGATACCGCTAAAGTGTACAAGTTCGAAGGAACGAACAACAGCTTTAACACGATGTCGAAACTGGTAAAGACCTCCGTCGGCCCGCGTTACACCGAGGAAATCGATTTCAACGTTGCCGGGATTTCTGTTGACGTTAAAGCACAGCTGATGGCAATGGGCTATGGCCGTGTCTGCGCAATCGCGATCAATAACTACAAGTCGAGCGATTCGGCTGTCGAACTGTTCGGTGCTATAAACGGCCTGATCCTGACCGACGCCGAGCGCAGCGCAGCTGATGAGACCATCGACGGCGGCTACAAGCTGAAACTCACCAATCCTGACAAGTTACGGGAGCCTTATCCGCCGCGCGCCGTATCAATAGCGCCGGAAGGCGATACTGCCACTTACGCCAGTACCCTCGCCGCTCTGGAAGCCCTGGTAGCGTAACCGGCACAGTTAACAGACGATAGACCGCCGGTCTATAGCCAACATTCAGCAATGCCGGTGTGCTATCGTCTTTAAAAAATACGTTTATGACAAAAAAATATATCCTGAAACCCGGCAGACACCAGTTCGCGCCAGGCACTATTGCCGAGCATGATAACGACAACCTCACCGACGAAGCGGCAGCCTGGTATCTGAAAAAATATCCGCACATCAAAAGCCTGTTCGTCGTCTGCCCGGAGCGCAACGGTTCCGTAAAGCAGAAAACAAGGAGAAAAAGGCTCGCGGAAACTTCAGCCGGATAACCGCCGGAATTGGTTAAAGACAGTCAATATCTGGCGCAAAACAACATTATGAAAACTTATTTACCACAAATTGAACGCCGTATTTTTGTACGCCCGAACCAGACCTTCGGCATTCTGAACTACGACATGGACAATGCGTATCCCCAGCGTATGCTGGAGTTGGTGGCAGCCTCGCCGACGGCGAAGGATTGCTGGAACAAACGGGCAAAATTTATTGCGGGAAACGGTTTTGAAGAGCCTGGCCTGGGCAAACAGATCATTAATGCCAAAGGCCTTACGCTTGCAAAATTGCTAAAAGCCATAGCTACCGATAAAGCCTTATTCACCGGCTTTGGCATCCATGTAAATTACAACGCCAATTTTAAGATCGCATCGGTAAATTATGTCAGATTTGAAGACATACGCATGGGCGATACCGATTGCCCCGACACGGCAGACAAATATGCCGTTTACAACGACTGGGGGCGCAAGACGTGGAAAAACATCATGCGCAGCAAGATCGACTTTATTGACAGGTATAACCCCGATGAAGAAGTGATCAGCATGCAGGTGCAGGTGGCTGGCGGCTGGGAAAAGTATAAAGGCCAGCTGTATTACTTTAACCCCGAGGTTGATGATTACCCGTTGATCGAGGCGGACAGCGTATGGGAGGATTTTGAGACGGAAGCCGGCATCAAAATATTTAACAACCGCGAGGTCACCACCGGATTTCTTCCTTCAACGATGCTGTTCATGCAGTCAAGACGGGAAGAAGCTGACAACAGCAGCCCGGGCGCGAACGATGCGCTATACAACAATACGCCATCGCAGCTCGAAAAAGATCTTGGCACATTTCAGGGAGCCAAAAGCGCTCAGAAGATCATCGTTATTGAGTACGAGGACGAAAGCACAAAACCGGAATTTCAGCCCTATTCCATTCAGAATAACGACAAGCTGTTTGAGTCCACCGAGAAGTCTGTGGAAGCCCGGATAATCAAAGGGTTTTCTATTCCGAAAGAACTGATAAATGCGGAAAAATCATCAGGATTAAGCAACGGCGGCGAAAAGAAGCAGGCCATCAGCGAATTTAATGACAATACCGCACCCGACCGTCTGGAACTTTCCGAAACCTTTGAAGCAATTTTCAGTAACTTTTATTACAACATCAATCCCAAAAACAACTGGAACATTGTGCCCGTACCCGCCAATGTTGCCGACGACACCGCCGGATTAAAGGCTGGCAGCAGCATCAACCAATTGTTGCTCTCCGACATCCCTGCAGAAAACAAGATCGCGATCCTGGTACATGCCTACGGCTTCAAGGAAGCGGAAGCGGCGGCAATGTGCAGCCAGGCTTAGAATACCAGGGATCAAAATCCGGTACCGACCTGCCGCACACAGGCTATTTACGCATAAGTAACAACCTCCCTTGCTAACGGGGATTTAAACCAAGCTCATGAACTTAATTAATCAAACCACTTTTCAGCGATACGAGGATATCTCTGTCAACATAAAACCCGAAAGGCTCGGCGTTTTTATAAAAAAGGCGCAGGAGCTTGATCTTAAGCCCTTTTTAGGCCATGCATTGTACTTCGACTTCATCCGGAACTTCAACGACGACGGCACCATAAAAGACGACGCCCCGCAGCCTTACAAAGACTTGTTTAACGGCGCCGAGTATCTTGACAAATACGGTCACATTGTTTTGTATGAAGGCATGGCGCCTACGCTGGTCTATTTCACTTTCGCGCGCTTCATCGAAGCAGATTCCGTTCACTATACTGCTACGGGGCCGGTGATAAAACACCACGACAACGCCGCACCGGTAGCGCCGAAGGATATCGTCAAATTGGTACAGCAGCAGCGGAGCGTTGCCAATGCGCATGCTAACGAGATAGAGAAATTCCTGATCGATCACCAGGCCGATTTTCCGCTCTGGCGTTACAACAAAAAAAATAAAAGCAGCAGGCAGGCAGGCCCCCGGATACGAAGTATTGACAGGACGGATTTTAACTATCCCGCCGGATTAGGCCCCTACAGTTCGGACGGCTCCCTTAACCTGTATGAGTTTATGAACTGAAGATCACCCGCATAACCTGCGTTGATGTTCGTCGGGGCTTACATCACAGCCCGTTAAAATTATTCAATAAAATACTATGCCAACAGATAAAAAAATAACAGAACTCCCTGCGGCCTCGTCCGTTCACGGCGCAGACGTTTCGGTGCTGGTGAGCGGCGATACGGACTATCAATATACCTTTGTCCAACTGCTGCAATTCCTGCAGGCCAATCTAACAACCGGAGCTGCCATCTCCTTCGGTACCACCCTCCCGCAAAATATAACAGGCAAGAACGGCGATGTTTTTATCAACACATCCACCGGAACATTCGCCCAAAAAATATCCGGAACGTGGACGATCGTATTCACCCTTCCCGAAGCCAACGCCGCCGACGGGACTTTACTTTTCGGCGCAGGTGTACCGGCCTCAGGGACGGGAAAAAACTCCGATAGTTATATTAACACACTTACCGGAATTTTCTACAAAAAATCTACAGGATCCTGGTCGCAGGCGTTCTCCATGGCGACAGGACCACAAGGGCCGCAGGGAACTCCCGGCATTAACGGCACCAACGGAACCGACGGCAATACTATCTTATTCGGTACTACCAACCCATCAAATACCCTGACCGGTGTTAATGGCAATTTTTATATCAATACTTCTACTTACACCTTATTCGGCCCCAAAACAGATGGGGCCTGGGGAAGCGGCGTCGCGCTACTGGCCCCGGGCATCCCAACCGGCGGTTTAGCCGGACAGATTTTGGCGAAAGCAGATGACACCGATTTCAATACCGAATGGCAGGATAATACCTTTGCGAATATAGGCGGCGACCCTGCCGAAAACGCTGCTTTGGCAACAGCCTTTACCGCAAAGCAGGACGATCTTGGCTTTACACCCGAAGACACAGCAAATAAAAACACGCCAAATGGTTATGCCGGACTGGACGGATCAGGAAAAGTGGCGGCCGCCCAATTGCCCAGCTATGTCGATGACGTTATCGAAGTTGCCAACTACGCGTCTCTGCCGGGAACGGGAGAGTCCGGCAAGATTTATATAACAACCGATACGAACAGTCAGTACCGCTGGAGCGGATCGGCTTACATACAGCTTGTGGCCTCACCCGGCACAACCGACGACGTGCCCGAAGGAACAACCAACCTTTATTTTACCGCAGCAAGGGTGTTATCAGCCGTCCTGACCGGGATAGGCTTCAGCAGCGCCACGGCAATTTCCGCAGCAGACACCATCCTCGGCGCGTTGGGTAAACTCCAGGCGCAGATCACAGCGCTGTTTAAAATACCATCCGGCGGAACGACAGGACAAGTGCTGGCCAAAGCCAGCAATACAGATGGTGATACGCATTGGATAACCCCGGCGGGCGGGGGCGGGTCGCCGGCAGGCTCGGATACGCAAATACAATATAACAGTTCAGGAACATTCGCTGGATCGTCCAAACTTACCTTTGACGGAAACACCGTAAATCTAAATAATGCAGATATGTATCTCGGCGATAGCACTAAAGACCCATCGGCATTAATGCAAGCCGATAGCATCTCAAAAGGGATATTAGCGCCCCGCATGACAGAAACACAAAGACTTGCTATAACCTCCCCGGCGGTTGGTTTAATGGTATATCAAACAGATGCTGGCACCTACGGCGAAGGGCTGTATCAATACCGCTCCACGGGTTGGACTTCAGCCGGCGGAGGCGCAGCGGGAACATCGGGGCAAATACAGTTTAACAACGATGGTACTTTTGGAGCAAATTCTAATTTTTTGATAGATGGATCCAGTAAATTATATTTTAAAGGACCAAATTGGGACACTTTTAAATTAGACGCGCCATCGAACCCTTCATTTCGGTTTTATAAAAATGGATCACCCTTTGCCAGTATTTCGGTAAATACAAATAGCTCTGGACATGATAATTTAAGCATCAACCCAGATATTTCGCCTTGTACAATATCGCTAAATGGCTATGATCCAAGCGGTGAAGGCGCGGGGGTTATCATTTCAGGAGGATTGAAACTTACTGGGTCTGATTCTTTAAAAATGGGAAATTCAGCATCATATCCTATTTTTCAGTTTGGCACGGGCTCTCAATCCCAAATCTGCTGGCAATTTCGTTATGGAAACAATACAAAAGTTTTTATGATCGGTAGTGCCAATCAGATCAATTACGATGGAACACAAGATCCATTAGATATGCTAATAGCCGCCAATAAAAATATAGCATTCGGCTCCTATGGCATTGGTACGGGAATGCAGAATCAAAGCAAAGTCTTCGCAATCTTTGACGTTGAAAATAAATCAGTAATTCTAAATGGGGGAGGGGATTATAGTACAAATACCAGCGCCCAGTTACAAATTGATAGCACCACCAAAGGATTTTTACCACCTCGGATGAACACTTCTCAAAAGGACGCAATTAGCAGCCCTGCCGAAGGATTAATAGTATATGATACCACACTACAAAAACTTTGTATTTACACCGGTTCAACCTGGGAAACTATTTCATCAAGTTGATAATTTTTTGAGCGTTTGCACCAGGTGTTCAATGTTTAATAGTAAAAATAAATAAGCAAACTATCGATTTTTTTGATCATTCTTCATATATCTACCATCGAACAATGATTTTTTAAGAATTTTCCTTAAAGGAGGTTCTAAATAATAAGTTATTACAATAGAAAGGAAAACGGAAAACAAAACAGACAATAAACATCCAACACCCCAATACAACTTGGTATAATTGGTTATATTTTTTAATAACAAATCTCTTCCAATATATTGATGTATGAGGTATAACGTGTAAGATATGTTACCCAAAAAAATGAAAAAATTGAAGTTTATAAATTTCAACAGATCTTTCACCAAAAGGAAGAATAAGAGAAAATAAATAGTCAAAACTATTCCATATTGAAAAATTGAGATAAAATCAGCCGTTCGGCTAGCTTTTCTAAAAACTAAAAGACCAACAAAAAAACAAACAACTATTAAAACATATCTAAGTATCGTTTCCTTGTCCTTTTTTTGTTTATAAAAAAGAATTCCGGCAAAAAACATTGGCCAATGATTTATTAATGGAAACGCCCTATTTATGCTGTGATATATAAGTGGATAGTACGGTAATAAACAAAAATATAAAAACACTGAGAGACTTAATATCAAAACGCCTATAATTTCGATTTTATTCAAGCCATTTAAAAGAAGTAAAAACGCTATCAACAAATAAAACATAAGCTCTATTGCCAAAGTCCAATATGGGCCGTCCATATCATCCACCTTGAAATAGTATTGAAACATTGTAAAATTTGTTAAAAAACGAAAAAATAACCCTTGGTTATCTGTAGATAAAAAATAATGATTTAAAATTATGCTTAGAGTCGTTATTGTTAAACAAATCCAATAAGTTGGATATAGTCGTAACACTCTTTTTTTTACAAAATCAATCCATGAATTATTGTTCCTTACACTTAAAAATATCACAAAACCACTTATAATAAAAAAAAGATCTACTGTAGTTCCACCATATTTAAAATAAATATCGAATGCTTTTGTACCGGCAAAAAAATGAAAAAACACTATAGATAACGACGCTACACCTCTTAAACAATCAAGTTCTTTAAATCTTTCTGTTGTCATATTATCAGGATTTTCGACGAATGATACCCGCCTTAATTGTCAAAAAGATCGCAGACAATTAGAGAGATCATCGGGGTTTAGGTAAAATTTTCCGTTTATACTCTTTTTTCCTATTACACATGAATAAGTAAACCCCATTTCATTGCATAGCCAATAGTAATGCGGTGGGATTAACTCTGCAGGAAATATTTCCAATAAACGAAGCTCCAACGGATATCTGAACAATAAATTTGTTAACCCTGCTCCATGGATCGCTATAACATGCGATACCGATTTATATAAATAAAATTGTTCTTCAAAACTTAACAAATCGTTATCTATAACTTCATAGCCGTGAGTCTTTACAAGCATCTCAATTTCATGGATGTTATCAATGGATCGGTTTGAATCATTTCTACGTGTGATAAATACCTTTCTATCATATCGATCATATCCATGAAAATCATCTGATTGGATTAAATCCAAAATTTTCAAAAAATTTTCTTTTGTATTTGGAAGATTTTTTGCCGTTATAACAGTTTCAGTCTGAATGATCGTGCCATGTTGATGTTCGATCCAATTTCTATTTTTCAGTTTATTGCTACGGTTGATTATTTCATTAACATACGGTATTTTAAATACTCCGTACGGAACCAAAATTGGAATGTCAACATTTGCTTCAATATCATCGATATAAGCTAATTGCCCGAGAACGTCGTTAAAAAAATGCCAATAATTAAAGAAGTTGTACCGCAAAGAAATCAGCCTATCAATTTTAATTACTTTATTCTTCTTAAACTTTATGTTATAAAAAGAAGGTAGGCTTTTTAAAAAGCTATATGGAAACGAATTGATACAGTATTCTCTTTTTCTGTTTTTTAATATCCAGCCATTAAATGGCTCAATAAAAAAAGTTCCGTGTAATTTCTGAAAATATTCTGCTTGCTCAACATTATTATAATATTCAAAGGCTTTTATAGCTTCAATTGGCAGCCCCTCAAGAGGGGTATTGACAAAAGGCTTAGATACTTTCTCAACTATCGAACAATCGCAGGGTTTAAAATACCCTTTTGAGATATAATCATCAAAAGCGCTGATCGCCTGCGCAAACTTCTTTTTCATCGGAATAAAGATAGATACCTAAACCAATTAAGCCTATTGGTCTTGAAAGATTTCTTAAATTTTTAAGACCAGATCATCAGGAAACATTTTCAAAAACAGAAAACAATCACCCATAAACGACAAATTATGCAAACCTCCTCCCTATTCTCCCTAAATTTTAAAGACCTCGTTAAAGGTCTGTTAGTCGCTGTTGGTGGCGCGGTAATCGCTGCGATCCAAAGCAGCATTGCGTCCGGCGCGGTTAATATCGACTGGCGCGAAACCGGCAGCGTCGCATTGGCGGCGGGTCTCTCCTATCTCACCAAAAATTTCTTTACCGCTGCGAAAAATGTCTCGCCTGTAAAGTAATCATCCATTATTTATCTGACAATTAAAAACTACAAAAATGCAACTAAGTGAACATGGCTTACAATTAATCAAGGGGTTCGAAGGTCTGCGACTCGGAGCCTACCGTGACGTCGCGGGCGTATGGACAATCGGTTATGGCTCGACGCGCTATCATGACGGCAGTCACGTAAAAGCGGGCGACAAATTATCAAGTGAAGAACAGGCTGAAACCCTGCTGAAAAGCACGCTGGGGCAATACGTCGATGCGGTCAATCAATCTGTAAAGACCCACCTTTCTCAGAGTCAGTTTGACGCGCTGGTGTCATTTGCGTATAACCTCGGAACCGGCGCGCTGCAGCATTCTACCCTGCTTAAAAAACTCAATACGGGAGACTACCCGGCTGCGGCGGCTCATTTTCTCGATTGGGATAAGATCACCGATCCCCATAGTGGCAAAAAGGTGGTTTGTGATACGCTGGCGCACCGCCGCAGGGTGGAGAGCCGGTTATTTCTGGGAACAACAGCCTGATCCGTGCAGCTATGATGACAACCATTGAAAACCGGCAATTAAAGGGGATCACTATAAAAAACGCCGTGATCACCATCATCAGCACCGCCAGCATTGTGGCTTCGGTCGTTACCAGTTATTTTGATCTGAAAAGCGGCATACAGGCGATAAAATCCTCCCAGGAGACCGAGGCACGGATAAACAATCTCCGGATCACAGTGCTGGAGAACCAGGTAAATGTGCTCCAAAAACAAATAAATCAATTTGTCTGGGGGAATCATGGCGTTTCCGCAAATTCGCCCGCCGCGAACGACACGTTACAGACTACCTATCTTAGCGCCGCTGGCAAAAGATAAGCGCTGCACATCCTTACTTTTCCTTTATCTCTTTCCACAGGTTGATAATTTGAAATTATCTTTTAATTAAATAAACTTTCTTTGAAAAAATCTGTATTAATTAAAAGAATAACTTCTCCGGTCAATCATTCCTGGCCGTAAAAATTAACAGCAAATGATGGCGAGCAAACAAGTCCGTATTTTCTCTGTCAGAAGATTAATGAATGACCGGGCGCGACCCGGCCCGGCAAAAAAATACAGACTGTATTTTAGCACCGGCGGGCAGTAACATAATTCAGCGGACTTTTTCTTATTCGCAGATACTGATCAATTTTTGAAGTCACCGTATTGAGGTGAGCGCAATTTATCTCCGGCAAGTCCTTACCCATGCTGCCCTGAGTTATCTGATCCGGCGAGACGCCTTCAAATGTGCTTTAAATTGACCGCACCACATCCGGGGTAGATCGCCGTAAACGAAGCAAATTATTAAACATCATAACCTATGTGGAATAAAAACAATGATCTTAAAGATCAGGATCTTAAAAATAAAGTAGTGGTAGTCACCGGTGCTTCCGCCGGATTAGGTAGGGCGCTGGTGCGCGAATTTGCAGCACACGGCGCAAGCGTTGCGTTGCTGGCGCGGGGCAAAGACGGTCTGAATGCGGCGGTTGAAGAAATCAGGAAAGCAGGCGGCACGGCGAAAGCCTATCCTACTGATGTGTCAGATCCAATGCAGGTTGAAAAAGCTGCCGATGCAATTGAGGCTGAATTAGGCCCCATCGATATTTGGGTAAACAATGCTATGGTAAGTGTGTTCGGGCCCCTGAAACAAATAGAAAGCGAGGATTTTAAACGGGTGACCGAAGTAACCTATCTCGGCCAGGTTTATGGTACGCAATCTGCTTTAAAACGCATGCGCTCCCGTGATCAGGGAACGATCATCCTTATAGGATCTGCGCTTGCCTACCGTGGGATACCGCTGCAATCCGCCTATTGCGGTGCAAAGCACGGCATTCACGGTTTCTTTGAGTCGCTGAGAGCCGAACTCATTCACGAAGAAAGCAAAATAAGGCTCAGTATGGTGCAGTTGCCAGCCATGAATACCACCCAGTTTGGCTTTGTAAAAAGCTATTTGCCGAACAAGCCCCGGCCTATAGGACGTATTTATGAACCGGAAGTAGCAGCAAGGGCAATTGTTGAGGTAGCAAAAAGCGAAAAACGGGAAGCTTATGTAGGATACCCTACCGTGCAAACTATCCTCGGCAATAAGATGGTCCCCGGCTGGCTTGATCATTATCTGGCTAAAACAGGGTTTAAGGGTCAGCAGACCAAAGAACCAGCCGACCCTGGGCGCAAGGACAATCTGTACGCCCCCCTTCCTGGCGATCATGGAGCACATGGTGAGTTTGACGCAGCCTCCTGGGACTTCAGTCCGCAATTCTGGGCAGCCAGTCACAAGGCCCTTAGCTGGGGAGCGTTTGCACTCGTTGGTGCAGGATTAGGATTATTGATCGGTAGAAAGTTATCATAAATGATCATACCCAACCTGCCGCTTAACGCCTTCGTGGCTGGTCTCTCTATTTTAACACAGCCTCTCCGCAAGCTGATCAGATTAAAAACATGGGAAACGGTTTGCCAATAACTCCGTTTCCAATGTGTAAGGCGTTTGCAGATCGCCGTTCACTATTTTATTGAACAGCACTTGCTGCAATTCATCTTTCGCTTTAGGGTGAACCAGGAACAAGGCATCGCGCAGTTTAATGGCACCGTCGCGGTTATATTTGGCAAACTGATACTCGTCAAAACGGTTGAACGCAATGCTCAAACCTTTCTGCAACTGCTTGCTCAGGCGGTTCAGCTTTTTGGGGCCTTCGCACCTGTTCAGTAATTCGTAGCGGGTCGGTAGCTCGGTGATCTCGTCCGGACGATTCACTACTCCGGCCGTAACCCGGGCGACCAGATCGTCGCCCGAGTGCTGCTTTGCCAATTCGGTTACCAGCACCAGCGGCACCGAACGCATATACATTTTGGTGCGGGCATATACGGCCAGCTTACCCACAAACATCGGATCGCATTTGGCAATTAAGCCACGTAAACGGTTTAAACGCTCTTCGTCCCTTTCGTAAAAAGAATCGTTCAGGCTCCAGGTAACCACGGCGGCATACAGCTCCATTTCAGTACTCATACTGAAAGCCTTTGCCCCTTCGTAATTGGCAACCTGTGTTTTAACCTTGTTTGGTAAATTAAATTTCATCGGGAACCTCCCTTTCTTGTTTTGTTGATACAAAGAAATAGAGCCACTGCGCAGTGTATTTGCGCAGATGAAATCATTTTTATTTTTTTTGATATTTACAAAATGGCGGACATTACAAACGAAAAAGCCGAGTATATCATCAGGTTTTACAGCAGTTTACTGACTTCGCAAGAAGCCAGTGCGCTGAGGCATCACCGATCCACCATAAAACTTGAGGGCATTAACACTACACCGCTGACGCGAACGTATCTGAAGGTTGGCTGGCTGAGCGACGATCCTGCAATATTGAACTATTTGAATGAAGGATATATGCAATTTTTGCTGAATTGCGCCCAACGGATACTCGCAGATCATCCTGATAAGATTTATTTTAATTTTTGCCCAACATGCGGTAAACTTGCCCGCACACCTTTTGCTAAACAGTGCAGATACTGCAAAGAAGAGTGGCATTGAGAGGTACGAGTTCGAATCTCGGCCTGGGTACAAAACAAAAAAGCCACAAGCGACGAGTTTACGGAAGCAAAAGGTTTTAGAGTTTTTTATTTGACAATTAGCTGCAAGATCTCTAAATATAACACTCATAATTCTAAATGGATTATATTTGACTTTATGAAATCATTACTCACATTGTCATTTTTGATACTTACTTATCACCTCTCTTCGGCCCAATCTAATTATTTTGAATATAATGGTAAAAACGATTTTGGTAGTTTCCTGAAAATGAAGATCAGGCCAGTTCCTGTAATTATGGAAAACTGCCTTATGCCTTTTACCTATATAAAGTTTAAGGTCAACAATCAAAACTCTATTGATTCGCTAACGATAACCAATAATTCCATACCTGAAGTAACAAATGAAATTACACGTGTCATGTCCCTTACTAACGGGCATTGGAATTCGGAACTCATTAAAGATAAATGGCTAATTGTACCTCTAATATTTTACACTGAGTTTAATGATACCTTTATAGGTAAGGGTTGCGACTTCAAAAAAATCCTTGCCGAACAAAACAAAGAAATGGATTATAAAATAGAAGACGTTAATGCTATGTATTTTCCTATTGTAAAGATAAATTCGACCTGGCATTAAAAAAATAAAGAAATTTTCTTGATTTATTAAAATAATGTGTATCATTGCAGCATGAAAACAACAACAATACAGATACAATTGCCACAACCGATATATCGGAGGTGAATGGGTATGTATTGAATAAAATATAACAAAACGACCAGGATCCTCTTAGATAAAATTTCTAAGGGGATCTTTTGTTTTAGGGGGATTTTTCAGGGTAGTATATCAATTGGTCAGATTACCACATTTGGGATGTGGAGGCTCCCGGTTCGAGTCCGGGTTACCCTACTTTATACTTGAAAATATAGCTCAATTGGTGAGAGCAGCACCCTTATACGGTGTCGGTTAAAGGTTCAAGTCCTTTTATTTCCACCAAGGAATAATTTCCTGTGGTGCAATGGCAGCACGTCTGATTTTGGTTCAGAAGATCGTGGTTCGAGTCCATGCAGGAAAACGAAAAATGGGGATGTTGTTTGATGTGGAGTTTGATTGGTTTGGAACTGCCGTATGGCGGGTAAGGGCCGGTATAGACATTACAGAAAATTCTGTAATAATTATTTATAATAATTAAAATTTATATCATAGCGATAAGCTTCATCCTTGGGTGGTTGCTGCGCTTCGGTAGTGTAAATTTCAATATTTCCTGTAATAATAAATCCAACTTATTTGCTAATACATGTCACCATATTATTACTTCATCAAGATCGCCGGCTCAAATTTTTATCGAAGCCTAAGCCTTGCTGGTTGCGTGTCAAATCCGGGTTGTAATTATCAATTTGTATTTGAACCAACGCTGTAAAGGGCTGATAAGGAGTGTTCGATATTCCGTGCCGTAACTTTAATTTCCATTTTTTTTACATACATGTAGTTTTTTTGCCCGAACTCGTTATTTCGCAGAGGGTCATCGTTGTTAGAACCAAAATCCTGACTCTTGGTTCTAACCAACTAATCCTCCGGCTTCTCCCTTGCGTCCGCCATGCATACAGTTTCCGGGTCAAAATTTTATTCTCCTTCATACTCCTCCCGCCATTTTGTAAAATAATTCATAATGATCTCGTCAATATTCCCGCGTGTTGCACCCGGCCAGTACCACTGATCGTCTGAATATCGCAAATCGTCTTTTGCCCAGTAAAGCAAGCTAAAATCATTCAGCGAGCTTTCATAACCGAGTTCCTGGTAAAGACCGTATAAAACCGAAAGCACAACATCAGCCTTTTTCTTTCCGGCCAGAACCGGATCGATCAAATAAGAAACATAATTTTTTAAAACGGCTTCACGGTCGTCCCATTTCAGGCCAAGTTCCTCAAAAACCTGATCGGTCAGCCGTTGCATTTCAAACTGGTTAAAAGGTTCCGTCTCACCGGCAAGCATCACCAAATTTTCAGTATCAAACCCTTCGCAGAGCATATCATAGGCCCAATCCACCCAGCGTTTATCAATGCTGCGCCCAATCATTTTAAATGCTAATATCTCTGCCGTTGATGGTATAGGTTTCATGTCGTTATCAGTTAAGTTGCAGGCTCACGGAATAATTTGATCTGTCCATATCATCCCAGGTTGCTGTTTCTACATCTGGCAGGCATACGGATATATCTTCTCCTTTTAAGGCTTTTCTTCGTGCACATCTGCCCAATTTTATAGTCATCTGGTATCTGTCTTGTCCGCTGGTACCGAACCATGCCCGGATAACAACTTTATTGATAGTTGTGATATTTCTATCGGTAAATTGGCCATTAATTATGGGTTCGTCAACTCCATCGCACCAAAAATATTTTAATACTTTATCGGTCGAATTCCGCATGGTATAGCTTAAATGATACTCAAGCAGTTGGCAGAAACTTGTGTCAAAAGATTTTTGAACGTTAGCGATATAGTCGGGCATAATATTCGATATATAAAAGATATTATTTGTTAATAGTTAAAAGCTGTGAGGTTTAAACCACAGCTTTTTTAGCCTCTGTGCTCTGCTCAATCCTCCGGCTTCTCCCTTGCATCCGCCATGCGCACAATTCTTAAGGATTTCATTTACAAAAACCATGTGAGCGCCAGATCAGGTGAGCGCATCCGGAAACGTCCTGGACGGACCGACGCCGCCCGTAAAAATCTAATGATTTTTATATCTTTATAAGAAAATATTCAACCTGAATCTTATGTACGGTCTGTCGCTGAAAATATCTCCGGCATATTTCCTGATCATCTTTGGACTACTGGCTTCCCCCGGCAAAATCGTCGCCCAAACCAACAGAAGCGTGTTAAAAGGCAGCCTTTCAGATAATAACGGCGCACCGCTGATTAACCTGGAGGTGATGTTAAAAAGGAACAAAAAAACGACGGTCACCGATGGCCGGGGTAATTTTGAGTTTGTTGACTTGAGCGGCGGAAAAGACACTTTGACCGTTGCCTCCGTCGATCTGACTGCACGGTATGAGGCGGTCGTTATACCGCAGAATGGTCTGCTTGATATCGGGGTCATAAGCCTTTCTTACCGAGTTAAGGAATTGCAGGAAGTGGAAATTAAGGCGACGGCGGCGAATTCCTACAAAAGCGATTACTCTTTTTTCAGCAATAAGACCGAGACATCTTTGTTGAAAATACCACAGTCCGTTTCTACCGTCACCAAAGCGCTGATTGAAGATAAAATGGAATTTACGCTAAAAGACGCCGTCGAAGGTGTTGCAGGCGTTAATCAATATTCGGGTTTTGACGAATATACCATCAGGGGGTTTCGCGCGGAGAATGCACGGGACATCAACGGTCTGCGCGGATATAATACGACTTATACCAGCAGCATGCTGGTGAATATAGAAAGGGTGGAAGTCGTTAAAGGTCCGACGGCCACCCTGTACGGGAACTGCGATCCGGGTGGGACGATTAACCTGGTAACCAAAAAACCGCTGGATAAAAATGCAGCGGAGATTAACCTTTACACAGGCAGCTGGAACCATTACCGCGCAGAAGCTGATGTTACGGGGCCTTTAAACGTCTGCAAAACTTTGTTGTATCGTTTCAATGCGGGCTATGATAATAAACAATCGTTCAGAAGTCATATTTACGCCAGATCTTACGAGCTGGCGCCGTCACTAAGCTTTGTACCGGGCGAGCAGTTTAAAATCAACCTGGATTTTTCCGTTTCGCACACGGGAACCGTGCTTGACCGGGGACAACCGGCATTTAAAGACGAAACATCTTTAACCTCCACCCCGATCAGTCTGACCCTGGTACAACCGGGTGATCACCTGCATGAAACCGATCTTGCCACCAACATCACTACGTCCTGGAATATCACTAAAAATCTCAATCTCAGCATAGGCTATCTGAATTATACAACCAAACAGCGCGTGGCTGAGCATGGCTTAAATGATTACATAAGCCCGGATTCTGTTTATCTTTACTATACCACCTGGAGCTACCACACCGCCACCAACACGCTGAGCAGCTATTTAACATATAAGTTAAAAAAAGGCGGCATCGAAAACCTGCTGACGGCGGGTTATGATTATATCCGGAGCAGGATTGATCTGACCCAGCAATATTACGAACAGCCGGACATTTACGGTGAGGATAGCGGCATCGTGGGAACACTAAGCCTGAAAAATCCTGCTTACCTGCAAAGACCGGTAAGTACATACAAACTGTCTGTCTTTGACAGTGACGATGCTGACGTAGATGCAGCCATCTATCACACGCAGGGCGTTTATCTGCAGGATCAGCTTAGCATCAGGAAATGGACGGTTTCAGCGAGCCTGAGAGCGGAGCTTTACAGGGGAAGCGACGGTATTACTGAAAATGTTTTTTTACCAAGGATAGGACTGCTTTATGCCATCCGCCCCAATATTTCGGTTTATGGAGCGTACAATAATGGATTCGACCCGTTCGAGGCATCTACTGAACTGCAGGTGTTCAATGAGCCTTTCAAGCCACTGAAAAGCAGACTATTTGAAGCCGGGCTGAAAACCGATCTTTTTGCCAACAGGCTGTACGGGGTCCTGGCTGTGTATCAACTCACTGTGCAAAATGTGGCCGTAAACGCCAACGACATTTCCAATCCGGATTTATTTGTGCAACGGGGCGCAAACCGCTCGAGGGGTATCGAAGCGGAAGCCACAGGGAGTATCCTGTCCAATCTGAGTATCAGCTTGTCTTATGCCTACTGCAAGGCGGTGATCAGTAAAAGCACCGACCCGGAACAAGTGGGAAAAGCTGCTGATAATGCGCCCAAAAACATCAGCGGAAGCTGGATCAAATATACTTTCGACAAAGGCTTCATCAAAGGTTTCGGGCTGATGGCCGGTCATTCATCCGTAAGTTCGCGCAATACGCTCAATCCGGACGTTTTGCTGCCCGGTTACCTCATCTTTAACGGCGGCGCATTCTATAAATACGACCACCTGAAAATTGCGATGAATTTTAATAACATCACCAACAAAACGTACTGGACGAGCGCTTACAACAACGTAAACAAATGGCCGGGTGCGCCCGCCAACGTGATGCTGAACATCGGGTACAAGCTTTAACTCAGTCGCTTTAATTTGCGCAGGTATTCGCCGCTTTGTGTGCCGTCGCCAGGGTTACCGACATTGATAATATCCGGCCCTTCAAAGGCGAATGGCCTTGTTTGTACGGTGCCGGTATAGCCGCGCATAATGTCGTGTGTCACGGTCAGCAGCAGGTTTCCGCTATCCGGGTTCCCGTTTTCCATCTCAACGGTATAGGTACCAAAATACGCGTAAGGGCTTGCCGTAACAAAGGTTTCCAAAAACAATTCATTGGGCACAGTCCAGGGCGCTGCAGGGTTCAGCCAATTGGACTGCGGCTGACCTGAAAACGGATCTGCCGGGATAGCCAATGCCGGATTTGGCGCTATCATCAGGCCAAAATTCCCGCTGGTGTCAAACACCCAATAACCTGCCGAAGGGTTACCCCACGGATAGGTTTTAGCGGTTGGCTGTTCCGGATTATCGCCTACGTCCCAGGCTTCTATCATTGCCCAGGTACCGATCACTGAATTTTGTTCTCCATTCATAAGATTATGCTTTAAATAAACTATTGGGTAAATCCGGTTTGTGTCCACGCTAAGAATATCGCGTACTGTTCCTGCGTCAACGGGTCGTAGGGCGGCGGCGGCATAGCGCCCTGTTGCATCTGGTCGAGAATAGCATCAGCGTTCGCCACCACATCGTCGTAATTGCACAGATCCAGCCGCCAGATCATGCGCGATTGCCATTTGGCGAACATCGGCAAGATATCGTTGCTAAAAGTTACTGTTGTGTCTGCCATGATATTTTTTTTAAGGTTAATTTTTAAAGAGTATCAATTAAAAAATCTCTGAAGCGGCTATTTTCCATACTTTTCCGCTTTCCTTTTCAGCTTCTACGCCGGTCGCGCTCATTTCAAATTTTCCAAAATCAACAATCCATACCGAATCGTCCTGCGGATTATATTTTACATCGATGGGGCGATCCAGGCCGAGATCAGGAAGGGGATGATGCGACCAGTCTGCAGGGTCTATTCGTGATATATTACGGCCCACTTTAAATCCCGGAGGTGCAGTCATCGGTTTTTCATCGCCGAATAAAGCGAGTATCAGTTGCCCCGGATACTTTGCGTGGGTAGCGGGCAGCGCATCGAACTTGGTGGCCGCGCTGTTAGCAGGTAGCACCAACACGGGTTTTTCCGGTTCGGGCAACTCGTCGTGATTGCTTAACACAAAATCAAGTGCCGGGCCGCGCGACGGTAAAAACCGTTCATCAGTAACCGGCACCCCGCCGATAAAGTCGGGCCAGCCGTACCAGGCACCCTGCTTTACCTCGAACATTAGTTCGGACACATGCCCTATCGGCCGGCTGCCGCGGTCGTCCGAACCCTGGTCGGTTGCGATAAGCCTGCCATCGGGTAAAAAGCAGAGACCGTAGGCGTTACGTATGCCCCAGGCCACCAGCTCCAGCCCGCTGCCGTCAGGGTTGCAACGCATTACGGCGGCTGTACAGGGTAACGCAGGCCCGATCCGTGTTCCCGGAGCGTGCGCCTTACCGAATTCGGAAAAAGCGCCGGTATGAGCTTTCCTGTCTTTTTCGGGAGACAAGGGGTCGGGTGTTTCAAAGCTTTGCCCAACTAATGTAATCGGGTATCCGGGGTTGTCGCAATTATGCGGCAGGTGTCCGAGCCAGCCTAACTGGTAGGCGTCCAGACCGATAACACCCAGATTGGTAAGCGCGCCCTGGCTGAAATAAAATTTACCATCCGGACCGACGGCCACCATATTGGTATGATAATTCCCCATACCCGGCAGGTTATCCAGTAAGGTTTTCCGGGTACCTGAAGTATCAATTTTGCTGATACGACCGGGGTAGCCGCCTTCAGATACAATCAAACCACCTTCGTGCCAGCACAAACCGTTTACCGGGTGCCGCAGGTTATCTGCCAGAAGTTTTTTAGTATTGTCCTGTCCGATCTGGTAAACTTTTCCGCCGCCGGGAGCGCCATCCCAGGGTAAACCGGATTCGGCGACGTAGGCATTTCCGTCCGGATCAAAACATAAACTTGTAGGAAAAGAGAAGCCACCGGCTACTAATTGCTTCATATAATCAGTTTTCAATCAATAAATAAATTGCGAGGCCAACCAGATAGAGCCCCCCGATGATCCCCATCTTGCCCGGTATTAAATTCCGGAGCTTGCTGCCGATCAAATGCCCGGTAAGGCACATCAATCCGGAGCAAAGTCCCAATATCAAAGCGGAAGATATGATCGGGTAACCGGCAGTACCGAGACCCAGGCCCGCAAACAGGTTGTCAATACTCATGGCAAGCGGCAGCACAATCAGCAGCCAGGGTTTATTAACCAGTTCGAGGTTATCCGTCTCGGTAAATTCACGCACTACAATGTAAATTCCCAGCATCAGGATGCAAACCGGCGCCAGCCAGTTGCCCACGTTTTCAAACAGGCCGCTTAAACCATGACCGATCGTCAGCCCCACCAGCGTCATTAAAGTATCAAAAAAAACAAGCGAAAAGGCCAGCAGCCACCGGCGGTGTCGTTGCATGCCAACCATTCCCATAGCCGACGCCACCTGCAGACTGTCCGTACCTCCAAAAATTCCCAATATCAGGACGGTGATCATGATCCGGTTTGAGTTAGACCATAAATATTCAATATCCCTCCGTTCAATCCCTGTATCAAGGCACCTGCAACTACGTAGCTGCCCCATATCGCCGGGCCGAGGCAATATCCGTATCCTCCATTAAAGCCCATTGTCTGGTTGCCAATGTCATTGCTCCAGAGCAAGGTACCATCGCTAACCTTATAGGCGTATATGGAAATTTTGGAGGTGGTTACAAAGACAACATCATTTACTACCGCAGGAGAACTTAAACCGCTCTCCCCGGCATTCGTGTACATCGACGCGCCTACGTTGGCGTATCTGGCGGGGTCTGAGCCGTCCTTCGGCCAGGCATCCTCCAGGGTATCCCATTTAATGGCCTTCATAAATGGCGTAGAATTATAGTCTATTCCCGGTGATGCATTGTGATAATTCGGTCCGCCGATACCTATAAACAATGTACCAGAAACCGGGTCAACGGCGGCAGTATTGAATGGTCCCGAATAATTTTCTCCCGGGTTTGCATTGGATTCATCGTTAGTAGCCGGTGGATTGAGAGAATTCTGATCCGTTGGGTGGGGATCGACTTCCGGTATCTGCTCGCCGTTGTTAAACTTCGGTAACAGGGAAACAGAACCGAGCACCTGCAGCTTCTCTGCATCACAAACCATAAAGCCGCCATTCTTACAGCCGACTGCTACTACCAGCCCATTGCCCGGCTGCGTATAAATAGTCGGGGCACTGCCGATATCTACGTCGAGGTCCGACGGCCGGTATGAGGTTTCATGCGGCATCTGGGTAAATGCAACAAACTCCCCGCTGGTGGCGTTAAGCGCCAGTATGCCTGACGACCAACCAGCTGATGGCAGGCCTGTGTCAAAATTCGGGTTGGTAGGTGATGCGGGCTGGCCTGTAGAAGCGTAAATAAGCCCGGTCTCTTTACTATAGGCAATGGCAGCCCATACCGAACAACCTCGGCAAACCGGCTCGCCATCAAATACGGTGTAACCCGCAGGGGCCTGCCCGGACGGCAGAACAGCGGCAGGTAGCTGGTTTACGGCATTTGGCTGACCGGCAACAAATTGGTTGGTACAGTAAATCCAGACAACATCACCGGTATTGCCATCGAGGCAAAAAATAAAACTAAACAAATTGGGGTTTTCGCCCTCTCCTATGCCAATAAAAACTCTTGGCCCGGCAGGCATATTGATCACCATAGGGCTCGACCACCCGGCTGCCGGAGGCAAACTATTGTGTTCCGTCACTCCTACCGTATTGGTAGTTGGCTGGTTATGAGCAGTATCTGCATACCTGAGATCGGTTGACCAGACGAGCGACAGGTCCGACTGGTTAAGGCAATACAGCGTGGCGTTAAACCCAACGAAGTAAACAAAACCGTTTATTACCGTAGGCGTGCAACCCATCCCGGTAAATCCGTGCGAGTCCCTGTCAATAAGCTTGATAGGCCAGGTAAACTCCTGCACCTTATGGCCGGTTGTGATGTCATATTTTTGAATTGAGCCGCCAACTGATCCGGGAGCATCATGGCTATTGCCTAACCCCACATAAATAAACCCTTCAACAATAGCCGGTACGGATAAGATGCAACCGTTGGTCTGGATGCTGTTCAGCAGCTGAAATTGTGATGAGCCGACGGTCTCACTTGTTAGCGGACTTCCGCTGCCCGCATTTCCGCCATGCCCGTAACCGGCGTGGTACATAAACCAATCCTGGTATGTTCCTGTTTGATCTGCCATTTTATATTAAATTAAAATCGATGGATTAAATATGATTGACTATTAATGAGAGCGTAATTGTACCGACCAGCTAAAGTCTGTGTTTGGCGCCTGATAGTGGCAGCTCATACACGAATTTCCGCCCGCACCGGCTGCATCGTTCATGTTCTGGAAATAGGTTTCCATCGTGGTGTTGACACAGTTGTTTACCGGGAAGGCACCGCCGCAATCAGCCGGATAAATTCCGTTTTGGGTAAACTGCTTAAACTGTCCGGAGTTTGACGGCCACTGGGTGATCACCAGCTCGTAATATTTAAGCCAGGTTCCCGATAAGGCAGCCTGAAATATCTGATTGACCTGTACGGTATTGCCGATTGACGGTGTGGTAGGAATTTCATTGAGCCTTACCACCTGTACCGGAACCCTTGAGGCGCTATCCGGAATAAGGACTTTGCCCGCCGGTTTATTTGCGAAACCATGATTGGTTGTTGATGGCGTGTTCGTTCCGTTGTTAAAGGTATATGGCGCTTTGGCATTAGGCGCTCCCGGTACGTTGTCCACCTGCTCAAATGACGACCATACCCACTCGCCGAACTGATCGACCTTTTGGGCAATATGCAGCCCTACCAATCCCATCATCTCCCTGGTGCATGTTTTAGTAACCGGATCGTAAACAACCTCGTTAATCACGTAATATCTGCTTTGGTCATCCTGCGGAGTGAGGTGTTTCCATGCAGCTTTGATCAATATCGAACCCTGATTTTTGGGGTCGCTGATGGGCATGGTAACTGCACCACCATGCGCTTTTTGATAGTTATACAGATTTTTGCTAAGGTAGAGACCGTTGTTAACGATAAAATTGTATTGAACCTCGTTATAGCGGATCTCGTAAAGCACGTAGTTTTTCCGCTGGTCAATCAACGGCACCGACAACGATTCATTACCCTCCCCGGGCAGCATATCGCTCTTTGCCGACCCGAACACATGGTTAACAGGCTGATTAGGGCATAAATTCACAGGATCGGTCCAGGAGTTCCAGGCAGACGGCGTATTGTTTCCCTGCCCGAATAAGTCCCACTGATCCTTATAGCTTGTCCACACGATCGGGGTGGTATTTGTTGCATTAATAAGCGTAGCAGGGTTATTGGGGTTTAACGGCACTCCGCGGTTGGCGGTGTCCACAGGCCAGCAAAGCGCAATGAAAGTCTGCCAACTGAAGACATCAAAAGCCGGACGGTTATTAACCGGATCAGAGCTTGGATTAGGGATAATTACTTCTGTCGGCACATTGCCGCTGATTATGGGAACAATCCCACCCGGTGCCTTTCCTTTAAGCGAATCAACTGCTGCGGTATCACTTTTATCCCCTTTCCCGGCACCACCGCAGCTCCATTGCGCGATGATTAATCCCGAAAAAAGCATGACCAATACAAACGTGGTGATACTCAGCTTTGACATGCGGGGTTTTACATTTCTAAACATGTGATTGAAGGTTAAGTATGAGGTGATAAAGGTTTATTAATCAGGCAATAGCAATCCGCAGCGACGCGAGCCCTGCACGAGCTAATAACAGACAATAAAAACTGTCGTGAAAGAGGGACTGTGACATCGATTTAAGGTTTACACGAATATAGAAATAATTTTTGGGAAAAAATGAACTCCGTTGACCGAAAATATTTTAACTTTGAAAAACAAAGTACTTTTTTTAAATGAAAATCAGAAAAATATATGATCAGGCCAAAGCTGATCCCTGGTTCCGGCGGTTTGCCATATTTTGCCGCATTGCGTTAGCAGCAAGTTTTATTCCGGCGGGGTATGTTAAAATTATCGGAGAGCGGTTCGCCGCCGGACTACCATCCAACAATCCATTGGGGCATTATTTTGATGCGCTCCACCTGACGGGGTATTACTATACGTTTATAGGCGTTGTGCAGCTCATTACTGCTATTTTGTTACTGATCCCCAGAACTTCGCTTCTTGGCGCGTTGCTTTATTTTCCGATCGCCGTTAACATTTGCGTGCTGACCTATGCAACCCGTTTTAACGGCACCCGCGTAACAACTTTGATGGTGCTGGCCAGCCTGTTTTTACTGATCTGGGATTTTGACCGTTTAAAACATATCTTACCCTTGAAACAGCAGCCCCCGGCGCCCGACAGGGTAAAAAATGCGATGAGTACATGCCGCCTCCGGACCTTGTTTTTTGGCGGTTCTCTGGCCCTTGTGGCTTTTATTATCTTCGGTACCTTTTATTTGTATGATATATGGCCGGGCAACTCTGAAGAGGAGTGCAGAAATCAATGCGGTTCCACCAAAAACCCGGCGGCCTGCCAGGTGTTCTGCGACTGTATTTACCAGCAAGGGCAACCACTCGATACCTGTCTGGCAACGTTTGAAAAGGCAAAGGATGTCCGCAAATCTCCGGCAAAGTAGCGCGAAGATCAGGGCTGAACGTTTAGGTATCAATAAAATGATAAAAACAGAAGTGCGTCTCCCCCAGTGCAATTAAAGAAACTGCAATACCAGCTGTTCCCACTCTTTTTCCAAAGAAAGGTCTGGGCGGGTTTGACGAGCTTTTCTATACCAGTAATCGGCATTCCAGATATCACCCTCTTTACGATGCAGATAAGCATGAACCCAGGCAGAATCGCGGTCTTCCAGATGATCAACCTGGGCATGCGCCGTATCCCAATCGCCTTTGCCATCATACCAAAGGCTTTTCAGCTGCGCCGAAAACCGGCTATCAGGCTGATCCTGTTTCAGAGATTCTTTAAATTCGGTTAATGTCTTCATACTGCATTATTTTAAACCTAAACTCAGTGCTAAAGTTTACGTCAGCGGACTAAATTAAAAAAACATTCTGCCCGGATAAAACAAAAGCCGCCGGAAGTTTTTTTTTCGGTGGCTTTTGCGATGAACTGATCTACCATCAAATAATCGTTTTCCTGCTGCTTAACATGTTATCAGGGTCCTTGCTATAGGATTCTTTTATTTTTTTCAGCCGGTCGTAACTTTCCTGGAAATAAACGCGGGTGGGAATGCTGGCATCCTTAAAACTGATAAAAGCGCCATAAGTCCCGGGGATATCGTAATTGCGGCAAACTTCCAGCCAGTCCAATCCGCGGTTTACATAAGGCTGCACCAGCGGATTGTCAACATTGTTATTGTTCCACCAGGCCTGATATTGTATGGTATAATAACAATTTTTATAGGGGAACGAACTGCCTTGCGGAAACTCGTTTGCCTTATGGTCGTAGTTTTTATAATATTCGCCGGTAATTGCGCCGAGTGTAAAGTAGGTGCTGAGCCCCTGTTCTTCTCCATTTGCAAATAAAAGGTCAGATTCCAGGCTTTCTATCAGCTTTATCCTGCGAGCTTCGGCTACCCTCGCGTCGCTGGTGACCATCGCCAGACGGGATGTTAGCTTATGGGGGGCTGGTTGATCCATCTCGGGCGGGATGGCTTCAAAATGCTTTGGCAAAGCGGATGTTTTATATATGCTTTCCAGCAACGGGCTTTTATGTTCGTCCGTATCCCATTTAACCACCCTGTCCCAAGCGGAAAATGTGCTCCATGAGCGTTTATCCGTGTCGGGAACACCCAAAAGCTTCCCTGAAGCGCGGTCTGTCAAACTATTGGCTAATGGCTGACTGCCGTCTGTCGTATTGTTCGATAAGATGGCCTCGATCTTATCTTCAAACTTTATACTATACCTGCCAAACTGACTGATCGGGAACCACTCATAAATGATGATCTTTTCCAGATGACTTTCAAATTCCTTCTGATCTTTGAACCGGCGTTTATCGCCCATATAATAGCCATAGAAAAAACAGTCGTGCAATGATCTATCGACCGGCGTCGTGTCGGTTGCATCCCTGTGCCGGGCCACTATTTTAAGGTTTGTGCCCAGCAGATCTTCGTTTTTGCCATACGCAATCAGCTCCTCCCAACGTTTCAGGATATTGACGGCAGGCGGGATATTCCCGCTTGCGCGCTGCCAGGCAACGGTAAATTTGGTGGTATAATCGGGCAGCGTAAAGGTCTTATAGATCAATTCGGTAACCACACCGTAACTCATGCCACCGCCGCCGCGCAATGCCCATAACAATTCGCGGTCGGGCGCGGTCAGGTCCGGCACCCGATGCCCTTCGTATTCGGGAATAAGCTTATTGTCGATGATCGTCCTGTAGGTGCCATCGCCCAATACGATGGTAACACCGGCTAAACTTTCGCAGCCCATACCCTTTAGCCGCGTCCATGGCCCCCATCCGCCACCAAAGGTAAAACCGGCGATACGCACCGAATAGCAGGTACCATGCGGCAAGCCAACGTTTTTGGCGTTCATTTGCTTAATCAGATCAATGAACATAATACCCGGCTGTATGGTTGCATAATTCTCTTTTTCCCGGATGGCGACCGTCTTCATTCTTGAAAGATCGATCAAGAGCGCATCCGTTGCTGAACATTCTCCCTCATGATCGTGCCCTCCCGAACGCACCCTGAAAACTCCTTTATAATTATTCCTTCTGATACAAGCGATCACATCCGCTACCTGTTTCGTATTGGTACAAAACACAATCGCCGTCGGGCGGAACTGGAAGTATCTGTTAAAGATCTGCCTTTCGTTATTGTAGGTGTAAGCCGTTTCGGGCGAGTCGTACAAAATTTCAGGCATGTTGTCTTTGGGGAGCTGGTTTTTCAGGATTTCGACGATCCCGGGAAGTGTAATTTCCATAAGATTCAGGTTTTTAGTGATGGGTTAAGGTTTTAACAAAGTAGGACAAAATATTTATCAGAAACAAGCCTCCTGCTAAATTAATTTAGTTTTGCCGGTATAGCTTTGTGCATCAGATAAAGCCTGAAGCTCTACTTAATTTTCGTTGTTTTCAGGTAATATCGATATTATAAACGCGTCCGATCTTTAGGGCAAAGTTGCAATTGAGCATGACTATAAGAACAGAAAAGGGCCGTTTATGACATATCTTGTCGTAAAAATGGCGTAAACAAGACGCTATAAAGTCTTTTTTTAAACTAATAATTTTACAGCTCAGAAAATCGTAAGCATTGAAAAATATAGATCTGGCCAAAAAAATAAAAGAAATAAGAAACAGAAAGGGTTTATCGCAGGAACAGCTTGCCGACAAATCCGGCCTGAGTTTAAGAACCATACAAAGAATTGAGAATGGCGAGTCAGTTCCGCGCGGAGACACCCTGCGGCGTTTAGCGGAAGCACTGCAGGTTTCGCCAGACGAGTTTTTAGATTGGGCAATTGCTGAAGACAAAAACATCTTAACCATGCTGAGTTTATCCCAATTTGGCTTTGCGGCTTTTCCGCTGCTTGGTATCATTATCCCATTGGGGATATGGATATTAAAAAAGGATAAAATAAAGGATGTTGACAAGCTTGGAAAGGCCATCATCAACTTTCAGATCACCTGGACGATCATATTTTTTTTAATAATATTCCTATCCTTTCTTTTCATCGGGTTTACTGTTTTTTTGATGGGTGCTATGTATTTATTCAACGCCGTCATGATTATTATTAATACCATAAAATTCAGCCGGACGGGCGAATCACAATACAGACCGGCTTATGCCTTTTTGAAATAATTTTCCTTGCTGCGACAAAAACAGACGGGCTTTATAACCAGTTCATTATGAAAAAAATAAAGAAGACGGCAAAAATTATTCTACTGTTGATTGTTGTCGCGGGCGTTCTTTTTTCAATGAATTTTTTTATACGGGAACTTCGGGTTGTACGGAATAATAAGCAGATAAGTACAAAACACTTTTTTATAACATACAAAGGTATCCTGAATAGTGAAGCAGCGGATATGGCAAAGTCTCTCGAAACAAATTACACCAGTATAAGAACAGATCTGCATGACCCCGGTCACGGAAAAATTGCCGTGTATGTGCATCCCGCTCAGTCGGATTTTAATAAGGCGACAGGGCTTATCCATAGTAAAGCAAACGGAACAAGCCGTGGTCCTCTGGTTATTCACTTAATGTATCAGACCTGGTACAACAGCTTTCTGCCAGCCGATATGAACAAGGTTGCTGTTCATGAGTTTACGCATTGTGTACAATTAAGTATCCTGATACAGGATGCCCTTTCAAAAACCGGGAAAGATTCTCTGAATAATTTTGATAAAAAATTTGAAAGAAATTTTTCAGCAAACTATCCGCGTTGGTTCTGGGAGGGGCTTAGTGATTATGAAGCAAATATGGTAAACAAGATAAGCGTTAAATATGGTATGAGAAACGAGCCTACGTTAGCAGAACTTAATCACAGCAATCAGGTTTATAATGTTGGCTATACCATACCGGAGTATTTGGTCAGCAAATATGGCAAGGATAAACTTCCTGAATTTATCAGGTCCTATTGTAATTTTGAGCAGGTGCTGGGCGTTTCAGAAAAAGAATTTGAAACTGGCTGGCATCAATTTTTGGATGAAAACTATTAATAAAGTTGGGAGGATAGACAGTTGAATTTTCAGGCAATGGGTTAAGTCTTCAACCATTTTCCACGCTTTGCAGTGTGGGCATGTATGAATCCATTTCGACCGACATGTTGATCACCGCCGTGTCCAGTTTATCGAGTTCATGGTTTATATAGTTGATTATATTCGCTTCATCCCCGGGTACGGACAGCAACTGAAGCAATCCTTTTAAGTTGGCTAACGGGCTGCGTAATACATGCGATTGTTTCCACGCTATATCGTGAAGTTGCTGGTACTGCTCCAATATTTTTATTTGCTGGATTTTGCTTTGGGTAATGTTCTCGCCTATAATTTTAACTCCGAAAATTTGACCGGTTTCATCTTTTGCGGGGGCAAAATGAACGTTCCAGTACAGTTTTTTCCCGTTTTGGTGCTGTTGCGTTATTTCCTCGTTCCGCACTTGTCCTGCAAGAGCGAGTGTAAGGTTCCTTTCAAAAAAAACCTTCATTGCCCGGGTACAAAAGTTGAGAAAGCCCTTACCTTTTGACATACAGGTTTTTGTTTTTTTAAACCATGCCGGGTGGTTATTGCATAAAAGAATATTAAAATTCCGGTCAACCAGGACATTGCAGATACTATGACAGTAAAAAAAAAGCGCCAGATGCTTATTAGCGCGGCATATCTCGGCAATGTAGCCGGGATCGGGCAGTATTGGATAAAACCGGGTAGTCAAATAACCCACATCCGGAAATCTCTTCTCATCGGCCTGGGCACGATCGCGGTGCATGGCGGCACTTTCCGGCGTTGATCCGCGCGCTACAGGTATGTTAAATAAATCGGGTTCAGGTAATTGTTGCATAACAGCTACTATCTTTTAAGAAGTATAATTATTGTGCTATTGTTTTAAGGGGTATCCAAAACAAAGTAACGTTGTAACCGCCTGTTAAAAAATAGTATGTACAATGCTTCTTAAATAGAGCCTTTTAACCTTTACATGTAGTAGTTATACTACAAGACCGAGGGAATGTATTATAGTATAAAATGGTTTTCGATGGCGTAAATGGTAAGATCGGCCACCGTTTTCAGGTTCATTTTTTTCAGGATGCGCGCCTTATAGGTACTTACGGTATTAATGCTTAACGAAAGGTGTTCGGCAATTTCA
The DNA here is from genome assembly GCA_035547875.1 of Mucilaginibacter sp. GTDB lineage: Bacteria > Bacteroidota > Bacteroidia > Sphingobacteriales > Sphingobacteriaceae > Mucilaginibacter. The sequence goes on from DASZTX010000057.1 coordinate 649,376, forward strand.
GATACAGACTGCCCCACGGCTATCATTTTAAAAACATGCAACTCGCGGTTTGACAGTTGTTCGTGCGGCGCTTTTATAGTTTCACCATCAAGGTTTTGCAAAAGGTTTTCGGCAATCTCCGGCGAAATGTATTTACGACCCTGAAGCACCCTGGTTACGGCATTCACCAGTTCGTCGGTAGCTATGTTTTTGTTGAGATAGCCTGAGGCGCCAGCCCGTAAAGCCCTGATTGCGTAATGATCTTCGGGGTAAATGCTTAAAATTAAAACCGGAGTTTCGGGAAAATTCTTTTTAATGTACTCGGCAACCTCGAGGCCGCTGCGCCCGGGCATGGAAAGATCGCTGATGACTACGCTCCATTTCTCTGACACCGTTTTTCTGATCACGCCTTCAGCATCGTTTACCATTTCGATATAAGCAGTCGGAAATGCAGAAGAAAGTATCTGCTGTAAACCACTCCTTATGATCTCGTGGTCGTCAGCTATCAGAAACTTGTACCCATTCTTTTTATTGATGGCCAAATTCTCTTGTTTCCCCTTCATTTGTCGTAAATCTATTTTTTCTATGCCCGATTATTAAAAAGTCTGTTTGCTTTTACCCGTCAGGCCGTTATACTGCTAAATCAAATTGGGTTTATAACCAATATAAGGCCAGGTTACAGCAGACAGTAATTTAATGGTATATTTTATTGACCATCCACCTTTCCCAAAATAGGCATAAATTATTTTATTTAATAACCTGTAGTTACCTTTTTACCCTTTTTGATATATAAGCCATTTTAAATATTTTTTGCGTTAATTATTCATCATATTTTTGCTTATAAAAACCTGCCCGCTGTAAACAGTATCAACAGCGACCTTATAGTCTTTCAGATCGTCGGTTTTAAGCAAATACCCCTGCACACCCGCCTTCAGGCTTTTATTAAGCATCTCGCGGTTGTCGTTCATTGAAAATGCAATTATTTTTTGCAGAGGGTATAAGGCCAGAGCTTTGAGTGTAACTTCTATGCCGTTCATTTCCGGCATACTAATATCAATAAAGATAATGTCGGGTTTAAACGTTTGTAATATTTTAAGGCACTCCTTTCCTGATGCTGCCTCTCTTACCAACGAACCTTTGTATAAAGTACCCAGCTGTAAAGTCAGTGCCTCGCGTATAATTACCTGATCATCAACTATTAAGAACGTCATAAGGTATTTGATTAAGTTTTAAGTTACTGCAATTGCTCCGGCAGAAATTTTTTGGGCAGGAGCAAAAATCTACCTTTTTGCGCGTCTTCGGGTACCTTTAAAGTTACTTCGGTGCCTTCGGCCTCTGAAGACTTAAACTCTAAGGTACCGCCAAGCAGGTCAACCCGGGTGAAAAGGTTCCTTAATCCTATACCTATTGATCTTTTCTTCGATTCCTCCAGGTCGAAACCTTTCCCATTGTCGTGTACCTTAATGGTTATTGCGCCTTCGTTTTCGGTTAATTTTACCTCAATGCTGCTGCAACCCGAATGCTTTACCGCATTAGCTATCAACTCCTGCACAATACGGTAAAGTTCACGCACCAGAATTTTATTGGGTTTACTTTTAAAATTATCGTTTTTGAAAACCGCATTGCAGTCTTCGCCATTGGTAACGCGGTTGCACAGCGTTATCAGGACCTGCGGTAGGTTTGAGTCTTCGAGAAGGGGTGGCAGCAGATTATGCGAAATTGCGCGGTACTCATTTATAGCATCATCTATCAACTCAACAGACTTTTCGTTTTCATAGCCATTGCCGTTGTGCTTTTCCCGAGAAAAATCAATTTGCATTTTTAGCGCAGAAAGTATTTGCCCCAGCCCATCGTGTAACTCCTGCGCTACCCTGGTTCTTTCTTTTTCTTCGCCCTCAATTATCGCGCGTATGATTGATGCTCTTGAGTTTTTATATTCGGTTATATCTCGTATTATAAATATAACTTCCCTGTCGTTGCTTTTTACCACGCGAACGTCGTAGTCGCGTGTATCGCGGGCAGTTGCTGCCTCAAATTCGTATTGAATATACCTGTTCGTTTTCAAGGCACTCGAAAGCGCCTGTGCATGCAATGCTGCTACCTGTAGCGGGAATACATCGGTTATCTGCTGGTTTATCACCATTTCGCCATTGGCAACAATACCCGCATCAACGCCATTGGTCTCTATGTCAAGTATCTTCCCGGTGTCATCCGTCCGTATCATCATATCGGGGATGGCCTTAAGCATAGCTTTACTTCTGGCTTCGCTCATCTGTAATTCTTCGGCTACTTTTATTTGTTGCGTAATATCCTGACTAATACCCCCTATGTAGCGTTTATCTTCGGGGCCGATAAATGAGAAACGAACTGTACGATACACCGAGAGCTGTCCGTCCTTTGAGAAGTGCTCAATGGCAATATCAACTTCGTTCTTATCAAGCAGGCCGTCGAGTGTGCTTTTAAGCCGGCCGGACATTTCAGCCGGGTAGATCACGGAGTCGGTCTTCCCCATCAACTGATCCCGTCTTATTTTAAAATGTTCCTCGAATGATTTGTTAGTATAGATATACTGCCGTTTTTCGTTCTTTATCCAGGTAAGCATCGGCGAGTATTCCATAAACGAGTCGAAGGAACGCTGGCTTTCTGCGAGCGCTTTCTTAATATAAACCAGGTTGGTGATGTCAACAAAGGTTATGACCACGCCTTCTGTTTGCCCGGTCTCGTTCTTATAAGGCAGCAGACGCATCAGGTACCATAGGTCGCCGCCCCTTACATCTTTTTCTATCTGAATACTGTTCTTTAATACCTGTGAGGCATCCTCAAGAATATCAATATTGCCCAAATTGTTCGTAAAGTTGCTTATAGGGCGCCCAACATCGGCAGGTAAGAGATTAAACTGTTCCTTTATAGCAGGCGTAAATGACCGTATGCGCAGGTTTTTATCAAGGAAGATGGTGCCTATTTCCGTACTTTTCAAAAAGTTGTCCATATCGGCATCGAGCTGGGCAAGCTCCTGTATTTTTAGCTGGTGTTCGGCATTTACCGTATGCAACTCCTCATTTACACTTTGCAGCTCTTCGTTGGTGCTTTGCAATTCCTCATTTGCGGCCAGCAATTCTTCGTTGGTTGCCTGCATTTCTTCGTTGCTGGTTTCCAATTCCTCAATGGTCGATTGCAAATTTTCCTTCGTTTCTTTCAACTCCTGCTCCAGGTCTGATATCAGCGCGCTGTTTTTGGTGCTGGTGGTAAAATCCTTTACACGTTTATTGGCCAGTTCTTCAATGCTGTGTTCAAAAAATATGATCAGATAATACTTTTTGGTGTCCAGCCTGTCCATCTGAAAAGGCTTTACCAAAATGACTACTTTGCGTATTTTATTTTCCTCGCGTAGCCTTACTCCTTTATAAACGGATTCGAGCCGCTCCCTTGTTGATTTGCGTATGGAGGTATTAATGGCAATCAACATACTGTCGGGCAGCATTTTTGTCAGGTTAACGCTAAAACCCTTTTCAGGCAGTTTAATATAACTGTGCAGGTTCCCATTAGCATGAACAATGTTAAGGCTTTCATCAACATACACGCTGGCGCAGCCAAGCTCTTCGGTAAGCGCTTCGTTTAAAACATCGGCCAGTTTATTTTCAACCGAAGATCGCCTGCTATACATACCGCGATTACTGCCGTTAGCAATAAGCGTATTTATATTATCATTGGTTTTAAAGGTATCGAAATTGATGGTACGGGCTACCTCCTTGTTCTTGTATATCTTCCAACGCCTGTCAACATCTTCAAAAACCTTTTTAAAATCAGCAACTGTTTCGCTTGAGCCAAGGCATAGATAGCCGTTAAGGTTCAAAGCATAGTGCAAGGTGGTAAGCATCCGCTTTTGCATAACGGGTTGCAGATATATTAAAAGGTTTCGTGTACACACCAGATCCATCTTGTTGAACGGGGGATCCTGCAGTACGTTGTGGTGCGAGAAGATGATCATCTTCCGGATGTCCTGAATAACCTGGTAACTATTGCCTTTTTTTATAAAGAATTTCTCCAGTCTTTCGGGGTTTATGTCACCAACATTACTTTCTTCATAAATACCCTTGCCAGCTTTATCAATTGAATCCTTGTCAAGGTCGGTCGCAAATATTTTTATTTCAACATGCTTTTTTGTCCGTTCCATTGCCTCTTTAAAAAGGATGGCTATCGAATAAGCCTCTTCGCCGGTGCAGCAACCTACGCTCCATACCTTTATGGCCTGTTTAGGTTTTGCGTTCTTAAGAATTTCGGGTATCACTTTTTTTCCCAGTACCTCAAAAGCTTTGGCATCTCTGAAAAAGCGCGTTACACCGATAAGAAATTCCTTGTACAGTATCTGTACCTCTGAGGCGTTCTCGGTAAGATATTTCAAATACTCATTGGCGTTTGCACAATTATTTACCGTCATACGGCGGGAAATGCGCCTGATGAGCGTGGGGCGTTTATAACTGGTAAAATCAAGGCTGGTGAAATTTTTAAGATGCACCAGTATCCGCATCACAATATCTTCGTCTTTCATCAATATTTTATCAAACTGTGAGCGTTCAAGCTTGGGGTAAGATATATAGTGCAATATTTCGCCCGGCATCTGATCTACCGACAGCACATAATCAACCAAACCGGTCGCCAGAGCGCTTTTGGGCATTCCGTTAAAACGCGCGGTTTCCGGGTTTTGCACCATCGCCATCCCTCCGGCTTCTTTTATGGTCAGCAGACCGCGTGTACCGTCAGACCCGGTACCGGTTAAAATTACACCGATGGCTTTACTGCCCTGATCTTCGGCAAGCGAGTTAAAGAAAATATCGATAGGTAGATTAAGGTCATGACCGATGGGTTTATCAACAAGGTAAAGCGTTTTATCTCTTATGGTCATATTCTTTTTTGCCGGAATGAGATAAACGCTCCCGGGCATTATTTCCATACCGTTGACCACTTCAAAAATAGGCAGCCGGGTATTTTTAGCCAGCAGTTCGGTCATCAGCGATTTATAATCGGGTGAGAGGTGCTGAATGATCACAAAACTATGCGGAATATCCTGGGGTACGTTATCAAAAAACTCTTTTAAAGCTTCAAGGCCGCCCGCACTGGCCCCAATGCCAATTACGTAAAAGTCGCTTTTCTTTATTGCACTCTTTTTTTCGCTGTCTGCCGGGGTGGTTTTTGACATGCCGGTATTTTTTGCTGTTCTCATGGTCTCAAATTCTTTGGGCGCTTTTACACCTTGCGTCTGACCTCTTGTTAGGAATTAAAAAGGGCGCCGACGCCGTTCTCTGTATGTTACTATGCAAAGAAAGGAAGATAAAAAAGGAGGAAAAATAGAAGAATCGGTGTGTTTGTTGTCAAAAACGACGTGGGATATTGTAGCTGAATCTTTTACAAGAGCATCTGCTTTTTTTTACCAAAATGCTGGCGGGATGCATTTATTATCTGGAGTTGTTTTTTATCAGCTCGGGTATTTTTTCAAATTCGCTGAATTTGTTCAGAAAATGATGTGCCCCCAGCGTTAAGCAACGTTCCATTAATTCTTTCGAAGGCGCATCAGTAAGTACGATAATGTTTTTTGCCTCGTAATCTTTCGCCTTAAGATATTGTAAAATATCCAGCCCGCTTTTACCCGGTAATTTCACATCAAGTATAAAAGTGTCGATATCACTGTTCAGGTCAATCAGCTTTATAGCATCTTCATAGCTATGGCTTATCAACACCTCTTTTACATAATGCTGTTCGTTAAGTAAAGCTATCAGGCGCTCGACAATAAGCCTCGAATCATCCACAATCAATACCACCTGTAAATACGCCATTAGTCCAAAGTTTAATAAAAAGGGAGGAAGGATCACCAGCCTCTGTTATTTGCGTGCGATTATTACCAAAGTAAAGCAAAACGCACACGAAAAAAATTAATAGATGCCTTGTATTTTGTGTAGTAGTAGTGTAATGCACTTGTAACAAAATCTGCTACAAGCAGGTAAAGTGCTGGACGAGCGTTAACAGGTGAAAAATCTCAAACGGTTTAGCAATAAAAGCATCGGTACAGTTTTTTGCAGCTATCTGGCCAATATCGGCATTAGCGGAAAAAAGTATAAAGGGAATGGCTTTGGTAACAGGATTCCGTTTTAAGCGGCTGCACAACTCGCCGCCGAAGCCGTCGCGTAGCCTATGGTCACTGATGATGAGGTGACAGTTCAAACCGGTTATTTCATCAACAGTGGGCAATTTATTGAATGTAAAAACATTAAAGCCCTCGTTTTCCAGAATGTCTTTAACCACCTCCAAAATAGCTTCGTCATCTTCAATAACTAAGATCGTTTTCATCATGTCGTTACTTGAGCAGATTTATTGGCACCTGATGACACGCGCCGGTTACCTACAGTATTACAATAGTTGTAAAGTAAAATAAGCTGGTGCAGGCAAAAAATAGCAGGTTGGATACTAATACTGTCATGTGCCGGCTGCGGCGATGTAACTGGGTTTGCTACAATGCCGGTTTGATACCCAAGATCAGACCAGCCCGTGGGCGATAGCATAAGCTACCAAACCAGCATTGTTCCGGATGCCCATTTTGGTCATTAAACGGCTTCTGAACGTGCCAATGGTGTTTACGCTGAGCGAAAGTTGTCCGGCAATTTCGCCGGTACTTTTGCCCTGCGCCAATAATCTGAATACATCAAACTCGCGATCTGAAAGTTTTTCGTGGGGGAGTTTTTCCGTGTCCATGGCCACTTCACCGGCCAGCATTTCGGCAACAGAAGGGGTAATGTATTTGCGCCCGTTGAGTATTTGCGTAACGGCCTTTTCCAGCTCGTCTTCAACAGCATCGTCTTTGTTCAGGTACCCGGCGCCACCCGATTTTATCACGCGCAGTGCGTATTCGTCTTCGGTGTGCACGCTTATAATAAGCACCGGCAATTTCGGAAATTCTTTATGCAATTGGTTCAGGGCGTCGAGACCGCTCCGGCCGGGCATGGCAATGTCTGATATTACAATGTCCCATTCATCTTCAAAAGCACGCTTTATCAATTCCTCGGCATTGCCCACGGTTTCTATATAGGCGTGCGGAAAAGCATCTTGTAATATTTCCTTTAAACCCACACGGGCAATGGCATGGTCGTCGGCAATTAAAAAGCGAGGCATAGGTTATTAATTTAATGTAAAGGTACAATTAATCGTACAGTTGTACCCTGATGTTGTGCAGTTTCCAATTCAAATTTTCCACGCATCATAAGGGCTCTTTCGCGTATGCTCAACAGTCCGAGGGTTTTACCCCCGGCAACAGCTTTAGTATCAAAACCTTTCCCGTTGTCGTTTATACTTAACACCAGGTTGTTATTTTCAACATACAGCATTGTTTTTACCTCAGTGGCCTGGGCGTGTTTGGCCACATTGGTTAACGACTCCTGAAACACCCGGTAAATGCCTATGCTTGTTTCGCGGCTAAGACCCATTTCATCAACGCCTTCCCACTGTGCCTTAAAGGCAACTTTCAGGCCCCAGCGTTCCTCAAATTCACTGCTAAGGGCGCTAATCGCGGCCGTCAGCCCCAGGTCTTCCATAAGCGAGGGGTGCAGGCTGGATGACAGCTGCCGTACGGTTTGCCTTGTTTGCCCCAGCAGTTCGAGCGATTTTTCAAACCGCTCGGTAACCGTCCCGTCGGCGCCGGTCATTTTTTTGCGCAGCCACACTATATCCATACGCAAACCGGTCAGCATCTGGCCCAATTCGTCGTGTATTTCCCTTGCAATATATCGCCGCTCTTCTTCCCTCGCGGTTTGCAAATGCGACGATAGCTGGCGCAGTTGTGCGGTTGTTTCTTCAAGCTCAAGTGTTTGACTATGAACCTGCCTGCTCAGCTCCGCATTAAAATCCCTCAGCATGTTGTCCATTTTTTTTCGCTCAGTCATGTCGCGGGTTACCTTAGCAAATGCCTGTAGTTTACCATCCTCGTCAAAAAGAGCGGTCACCACCACGTCGGCCCAAAACCGGGTGCCGTCTTTTCTTATCCGCCATCCTTCCTGCCCATGCCTGCCATTTGCGGCCGCCATTTCAAGTACACGTTGCGGGGCACCCTGTTTTATATCTTCGGCCGAATAAAAAATGCTGATGGGCTTGCCCTTAATTTCTTCGGCGGTGTAGCCCTTTATCGCTTCGGCGCCATCATTCCAGGTTATTATATTGCCGGCGGTATCAAGCATAAATATTGCGTAGTCCTGTACGCTGTTTATCAGCAGGGCGAAATTTTGTTCGCTTTTTTTACGTGCTTCTTCAGCCTGTGCACGCAGCATTTCCTTTTGATTTAAAAGTTTTACGCTGTAAAGTATTACAGCGCAAAATATAACCGTTGTGAGGAACACAAACAGCGTGATGTTGAGCTGGGCGCTCATGCGGAATTGCTCATGCAGATAAATAAACAGCAAAGCGAGGCCCACCGGGATGGCCACCGCCAGCGGCATTACGATCCTCCCGATCAAACTGCCGGGCAAGCTGCCGATGAACTCATTGGTCAATCCTTTATCAGGGTTCAAAAAAAGTATGGCAAGCGCTGTAAGGATAAAACACACTGCGGTGCTTACCGCCATTGGCAGGTAGCGTAGCAGGTCATAAAACTCGGGGGCGCGATAAAGATAACCCAGCAGCGAAAAAAAACCGAACAGGAAAACTGCCAGCGCTATAAAATGTGCCCATTTATATTTCGGTTTTTCTAATGAGAGCAGAAGCAACGCGCTGGCCGAAAGTATAAAGGCCAGGGCAGTATTTACGGCCATGCTGCTCGAAAGACTGTGTGCGGCGTCCATCTTAATGGCTTGTGCAAACAGCGCATGGTCTATTTGCCAGGCGGTTAAGCCTGCGGCGTTCGCTATGCGGATAAGCGCTGCCAAAATAATGGTTGCTGCAAGAAAAAGTCCGCTGATTTTTTTTTGCCTGTCCTTAAATTTTGCCTGCAACAGATAGAAAGATAAACTGACAAGCACAAAGCACAAGGCAGTAAGCGGGTTCATAGCCACCAGGCCGGCGACGGGGCGTTTAAGCAGTTCGGCGTTAAGCTGCCAGCCCAACAGACCCAGAAAACCCGTGCAGGCAACTATCACCACCATTATACGGGCACCTGTAAGCAGATACTTTTTCATGCATCAACCACCTTAACTACAGCTATTTTGCGAAGGTAAGTATTGTATAACAACATTTTAATTAAATAAATAGTGTTCGGCGAAATATTTAATAACCGTTTCTGCAGTACGATCGTAATGAAAGCGCCTTTACTGATCATTTGTATTTAATTGTATGGACTTTTAAATAACAGGCTTTTTAACGGATGATGCGATGGTTTTGATGCTATGGGTAGCAGTATCCGGGGAATACCTTACAAGCGTGCGATTTTCTAATACCGTGTCCTTCTGTAACATACTCAATGTTGTAAGAATCTGTTTGAATCTTTTTTAATCTGTCATATGAATTTGGCCTTGTGTATCAATATGTTGATTTGATATAACATCTGTGACAAACTAACTTAAACTAAAAAGCCACTCTGTCGAATGGCTTTATCTCTGTTTTAACAGATTTTGTGATCCCGCTGGACTGTATAACACCAAATCGCTTTATATATTAAAAACAATTGCGGCTTTAAAAGTGCCCGATGATATATAGCTTGCTATTTAGATGCATAAAAATTTAGTGTCAAATCGCATCGTATGGTCATAAAAAACGAAACAAGCTTGAATATGTGTAGCCCATCAATATTTCAAACTAACCAATTGTGGGAAAATTTACGTACTGTGGCCGAATTGGAGAGAAATATTTTAAATCTATCACTGACGAAAAATTGAATAATCAAGAAGACTGATGTGGTTTGAATTATTGACATCCGGTTGAGCTTTTTACCTATAGAATGACGTATGATAATGTTATGTCAATGATAAATTTGGCGGATTATCTATAATGTCTTTCATGTTTTTAGAAACGTCGGGCTGGATGTTTGCGAAACCTGCAACCATGTTTGTAATATCTGCATCATTATCATTTGACATATCATTTCCGCCAGAAATCAACCTTTTTAAAAATGCGGCAATATCCCAGATAGAACTACATTTTTGATCCATGATCCTGATCAATTGCTGGCTCATATAAGCATTCAACGCACGCTGCAGATGTTGCCATAAAGTGCTGTTATCCCCAAGGTCACTAACACCCGCCCAGCTAATTTGTAAATCGCCCAATGAAACGTTTCCAAGCCCGGGAATATCGGCAATAGCTTTCGCTCTGAAAACAACACGTATGCTCATGTCATTTGCATTAGCGGTATCAAGTGCGTGAGGAGTTAAAGGCAGTTCATATTTTGCAAGTTCGGCGCTTTTTTTATAGGTATTTACCAGTTTCATATCAATGTGGCTCTGCAAAAGATCGGCCTTCATGATGGGGATGGCTTTATTATTAAATAGATTAACATGTTTTAACACTTCATTTTCATAAGTATTAATATTGCTCATAATGGTATCAAAATTATCTTTTCGCCACTGACGTCCGCCGGCCTTTCTATTTTCCAGGTCGACATTTTTGATTTCGATCCATTTTTCCGCCTCCTTCATGTTACCAATCCATTTGTAGCAATGCTTACCGTAATAATGTTCGTGAATATCTTCAGCTTCAGAAAAATTAGTATTCTGCAACACATCCCACATAAAGTCAAGGGTGTTATCCACATCCCACATCATTTGTTGTTTAAAATTTCCACTCCAATCAATGCCATTCGCTGCTGCCCTGTTATCTAACCTGTTAAAACACTCAAGCATAGCCTGCCAGTTGTTATCAAAGCCTTCATATTTATATTTGGCGTCGTTTAGTTTTAACCGGGCTTCTCTTGCCTGCTCAACACTCAAATTATGAGTATTGATGAAAGGCTGTATATCAGTCATGTTTTTAGGCAGCTTATTCTTCCATTTTACAAGTATGTCCCGTTGGCCTTGTGTCAGCTCTTCATTTAGCATCTTGTCAATTTCCGCTACCGTGTTTTTGGATTCATAAAACAATGCCGCTAATCCTTTCAATGCAGTTTCGGAAAGGGCGTTTATTTCAGTTATCCTTTTGTCAAGTTCTTCTATAGCTTTGTCCATTTCACGTACATCAGGTGATGGCGGTATGGGGCTATTTTCAATCGAAAACTCAAAATCGGTTAATTGGAATTGTACAATAAAATGGGGATCAGGTACCTGAACCTTAAAGTAGTAAGAAAAAACATTGCTCAATGCAACACCCAGGTCAACACTTAAATGAAACCCTCCGGTCAGTTTTAACAGATTGGTGCTGTACAACATGTTAAAATCGGCTTTGGCCTGTACTATATTTGTATCAATTTCGGCGTGTAAACTGGTAGAAAATAATCTGGTATCGTTGCTATACTGCATTTTTGCCATGCATTTTGCAAGTCCAAACGCACTGATCTTTGCATCGGTTAAAAGATATCGCATCCCGATATTGTCAAAGGCCATGGCAAATTTGGGGCCTGCCTCCTCGTTATCAACATCGGTAATTAACAACGCACCGTTCAACACACTTATAGGGTGTTCATTGATTGACGAAAATTCAACAAGGCTGTCGGTATTAACCATTGAAAATTTAAGTGAGTTACCAGGCCCGAATAACTCTCGTATCTCTATTTTAAACCGCTTATTGGCACTATCGCTTAAAACTTCAATGAAGCCCTGTGTGGTAATCCCGGCCAAGTCAAATGATAGTTCACCTGCGAGGTAGAAATAATTATCCTTTATAGTTATACCGCCTTGTATCCTGAGTATGTTTAGTAAAACAAACTGTGTAGCTACACTGAATGTTCCGTTGTCGTATTTTAAAAGTGATGAAAGGAATGGCTCATCCTGGTTTAGGAAAAAGAAATGCGCCTCTCCCTGGAATTGGATGTTATTCGGATCAATGTGTGTTTTTTGATTATATGCAAAACGGAAAATATTCAAAACTTTCAGTTCGAAATCAACCGTTGCATCGAAAGACGAATTTTGTGCAAGAAAAGATTTGAATTTTAACCGGCCGCTAAAAACCTGATTGACCACTACTTCAGATTCAGCGCAGAAAAAGGATTCCGGGCCGTTATTCAAATCAAGATATATCTTTGCACTAGTTTCTATAAAGAAGAATTTAAATCGGGCTTCGCCATAAAGTTTAACAAGGTCATTATTAAATATGCCATCTACTTTCCCGTAAAATCCAATAGGAGAGCCTTCAGTATAAAAGGCGCTGGCTTCTAAAAATAACATGCCTTTAGCCGCTATAAAGCTGCCCTGGAAAATATTCAGCCCAAGTAATTTAAGCGTAGCATTACCCGCTACCTGGAAATTTGATTGCGTAATGGCTTGTTTACCATCAAGGTGCAGCAAAAGTATATCGTCCGGTGCTGCCACATGTATCAGCATTGATGATGCCAGCCCATCAGGCAGCCAGCACAACGCGGCGCTTAATTTAGCATCGGCAATGCTACCAACTTTTAACGTGCCCTGCATAAAAAATAACACTGCATTTTCCGGCGCAGTGACTGCCTTGATATCAGGGGTTGTACTTGGCTGAAACGTTAACAGGTTTAATAACGGAACAATCTCTTCGAGCGCGGCTGATGGTAATTGGTGGCTGTTATACAGGCTGATAACTTCTTTTGGTGTAGCCATTAACCATGACACCGATGCCTCCAGGTTCTCTAACGGTACAATTTTGATATCGTTATGCCGTAGCGACAATGGCAAAGCCTGTACAAGGTAAGCGGGCGTTTTTTCTTTGATCAGATGATTGATGCCGTTTAATAATATTCCGGCAAGGTTCATCAGGTCAAGCAGCCTGTAATTGGATGTCCAGCCAAACAAGCGGCCGTTTCCATCATCACCTGTTGTAATATATTTTGGCAGTCGTATGTAAAACGGGCCCGCATCGAATACCAGGTTCATCCCGGCCTCATCCTGGTCTTTCTGAATAGAAAGCGGATAAATAACATCAAGATCCTTACCTTCTGAAAAAAGCTTCTTCAAGTCGCCCACTATTTTCAGCACCTTCATTACATTTACCTTTGGCTTCGGAAACGAAATAGAAGTATGTATATCCAAACCCTCTATGCCCTTAAATTTGAAAAATAAGTTTTGATAAAAAAGAGGTATCGGTACAGGGAGGCCTGTTTCATAAACAATGAGTATTAAAAGCTCTCTAGCAGAAAACGTGTGCTGCAGTTCATCACGCGGGGGCAATTTTGGTGCTACCAGTTCCGATTGGTATATGGTTGCTGAAAGCAGCAGTTCGGCATAGTCAAAGGTATCAAGATCGGCGCTGCATTCAAATTTTAGCAATGAACCACCCATAGCGGTGCCAAGTGAAATATGTGTTAGCCGCAGGCCGATAAAAGCTAATGGTGTTGGCACTAAAAATTGAAGCGGATCTCCGGTGGTGGTGAGCGAAAAGCCAATGCCCCCATCGGCAGTTACATCAATAGATGCGTCAAGTGATTGCGGAATGGAAAGACTCAGATACCCACGGAAACGGGCTGGTAAACTGCTTTCTATTTTTTGCACGGCCAGCAAAATTTCGCTTAAGCCATCAGGCAGTGCAATACCGCAATTGCCAAGTAGGTCTATCAGCCAATGTAAAGTATCATCCAGCTTCATGGTTTTCACCGGGATGCTTTTAGGTAACTTTTTGGCAACCTGGTTTAACTTGAGAGCTTCAAACAACTTGCGCAGCAATGTAAGCGGTATAGCCACCGGCCTTAGCGGATCGATCTCATAGCCGCCCTTAAATTTAAATGTCCCTTTTTCTGCATCAAGACTAATAACAGGCTTTATGAAACTGATTCGGCCCAGATCTTTTTCATTCAGTACCTGGTCAAGATCTATATGTACTTTATCACCATCCTCGGTAATGCCACTTAGCAGGTAAAACGGCGAATCCAGCAGTTTGCCGCTAATTCCTGATGAAGAAATGGTTAGATTAAAGCGTGTAAATTGTTCATTTGGGAGCGAAGCCAGCGTCTTAAATATCTTTACATGCTCCAAACCTACAACTTCATTCAACCGCATTGGTAATGCATAACCAAACTCCAAGTCGAGGGCAATATCTTTACCGATGTGAAATTCAGCGCCAAGCACCCTGATGGCGCTTTTGCCAAATGCCGGTAAACCTGTTGCCCCGATTTCGACCATCAGGTCCGGAATTTCCAACTCAAGTAAGTTGCCGGTGGCTGCGAAAAATAAAGTCCCGTTTTTTTGGCCGGCTGACAGTGTTAAAGGTTTGCTCACCCATTTTTGATCTTTTTCCTCCATAAAAATGCGGCGCACAGGGTCAGGAAAGTCCTGGAATTCCAGTACCGCTTCCGCAGCTATCGACCATTGTTTATCCTGCTGCTTAAAAGAAAACACGCCCGGGGTAAGCTTCGCACATAGGTTCCGGGTTATACTTTTAGGTTCGGTTTTGCCACCCACCTGTTCTGCTTCCTGGCATTCCTGGTATTTTATTGCGGGTGTTGATATCTCGAAGCCTGAAGGAGTGAATAAAAAACTGTTATTGCCAGCTTCAAGGTGCAAGCTTAGCGAGCCGCCAATACCGTCAGAAAACACAGGATTTAACACATCCAACCGTAAATGGCCGCCTGTTATTAAGAAGTCTGCCTTAGTTTTAGATAAGTTTAAACTGATCTGATCCGCCCCGATGCTGAATAAACCTGCAACGGATAAGCTATTGCGCTCAGGGGTAGTTTTTATATTAAATTCAACATTGCCTTCGGAGGTGCTAAATGCTAACTTAGCTTCACTGATATCCGGCCAGCTTATATCCTCGGGTAGTTGCAAGTCATTACCGATAACCGTATTTAACAATGGCAGCATACCGGTTTTAGCAGTAATTTTCCCTTGAAATGACAGGTCTTTTGCCCCTGACGAATAGCCGGCCTGCAATGCAATATTTACTGATTGCCCATCCGCCATAAAATCCATATTGCCGTTCACAAGTACTACAACCTGTTCCTGCTTTTCCACCGAAATATAAAATTGCCTTAAGTCGGCCTGCAACTTGCCAATCTGCGGCAGTGAAATATTATTTATCTCTGCGACTATAAAAATCCCCTTTTTAACATTAAGCAGTTTACCGCTTACTAACTGGCGTGTGCTTTTCCCAGTAATATCAGGTACCCGAGGCGACTTAAAGTTCTGTAGGTCGGCACCTGCGTAAAGCAGGTGTAATTGCGTTAACCCTGCCGCATTGGCCGCGTTGGTCAGTTCTCCAATATCACCGGTTGTTTCCGTTGATTTTGCATCGTAATCCATACCGAAGACATAATGCCATTTTGCATCGGCGCTTTTACGTGCCACAAAGAAATAGTCGGTACCATTTGTGGTGTATCCGCTTAAAGCAAAAGTATTATCAGATTGGCTATAGCTAAAGGCTATCTCACAAAACTGAGGGTTTAACAGTGCGGGCAAAGCGGAAGTATCAAGTTCTATCCCTATCGCGTGTGCAATTTTTTCCAGGCCAAGTGCATTTTCTCCTTTAACGGCACGCCACCCGCCGGTAAACACCCTGTTATCTAAATCTTTGTTAAATTCAACCGCCAAAACAGCTGAGTTGATCTCGATGCTTGCCGAAAAATTAAAGGAAATATCGTATTTATCATCCTTCTTTTTTAGATGCAGGTCGATGTAGCTGCCTAATACAATTGCCTGGTCAGTAAGAAAAGGTAGCGGTATCGGAACTTCAAGATTTGAGGTGAATGATAGGGATTTGTTTTCGGTTTGATACTCCAGTTGTGTCATCCCTACCTTTATATCTGGCAGTATGTCGGCTGGCAATGGTGCACCCGTTATTTCGTTCAGGTCAGCTACAAACTGGCGCAACAAAAATGGCTCCACAATCCCTGTACCGGCAGTAAGTATCCAATTACGGCCGGATTTGACTGCGGAGCCGAAGAAGCTGCTTTTGCCAATAAAAAGCTCACCGCTTAACGAACCATCTAAAGCATCATATAAACTTTCGCCAGGTTTATAAGTTATGTATAACCTTGGGTTAGCCAAACGTACCCCTTTTACAAATTGCAGTTCGCAATTGGCAGCAACATCAAATTCTATTTCGCTGATCTTCTTTTCCTTCAGGTTAGCCATAAAGTCAAGCCGCCGCAGCGTTACAGAATGAATTTGTGCTATGTCAGCAGGGAAATTTAGCCCGGACAAATCAAGGCCAAACGGAAGTTTTTCAAGTAATTTTATGTTCTCAAGATCGACAATACCTTCTATGTGAAAATTCCAGGGACGTGAAATATCGTTGCTCAGAAAAACGCCGACACCTAACTTTACATTGTCTCCGAGAAAAAAAGCACCTTTAAATGCAATGGAAAACTTTAGTTCTCCACCTATAAATCCGCTATCAAGTGTAAGCTGCGGATAGGAAAGCGTTATGCCGGGAAGTAGCTCGACATAATGGTAGGACGATAGTGTGACAGAAAATGTTAGCGGCCCTTTTAATGAATAAGGGCAAGCGAACCGCATAGCAATAATGGCTATGTTTGATAGCTGGTCGGTTATGAGGGTGGGGATACTCGATGAAAGGTCTGATCGTGAAGTGGTAGTTTCGATCTGTTTAACCGCATCAGAAAGTTTTATATCATTATTCGTTTCATCAAGTAATTCTATTTCCCAACTTTCGTTTTTTGAAAATGGAACGCGGAAACTAAAATCACGCTCTCGACCCAAAAAATCAGTTGCTACAGTTACCGATACCAACTGGCATGCCCCTTCTCTAAAAACTACCTTAAGAACCGGTTTACGAAAACTGAAACAATATTCACTAAAAAGATCTAATTCAACATCGGCAAACACTATTTTGTAACAAAACTCATCCCCCTCTGAGCTATACTCTATTATTGTACGTTCAATACCAGTAGCTGTAAGTTTTGATAGTTCCCCAGGCAATTCAGGGAAATTGCGTTGACGAAGCCACTCTTTATTTATATCCTTAAGCTCATACCTTATAGCGGTAAAAATTTCTTCATCGAAATATAATAAGAGTTGAAAAGAAATGATTTTTGCGCCTTCCACATTATTCTTACCTTTTAATAAAAGGTTGTCAGGCCCGATCATCTCCAGTATTGGCTTCTGAATAATCAGGCTATCAATACCTAAAAGGCCGAACGAAGACTTTAATGACAACTCAGGATATTTAGCGATACTTAATATGATGTCGTTACCCGCATCAATATCGCTTTTCCACTCTTTAATAAATTTATCTTTATCGGTTTGAGGCATAGTGTTAAATTATTTCAAGCGGGGTTTAATATTGTGTTTTTTGCCTTTTCTTTTGCTTTTGCACTCCTTCTGTTATGAACAGTTCTTCATCAACATCCCGTTCCCTTCTGGTTGGTGTATCAAGTTTTTTTTCTAATTCCAGGTTTGCTTTTTCCTTTTCTTCATTTTTCTTTTCTCCCCACATCGCGACCGGTAAATCCTTTATAAAGGCATTATTTGTTTTGCACCAGTAGCGGTTGTATTCAAATTGATATTTGTTGTAGTATAATAAGTTGGCCAACGTCGTATAATATATGGCAGGCGTATTGTGGTCAAGCACCCACCAGTCTTTAATGGAATAACATTTTTCAAATACAGCTACCATTTCTGTAACCAATTTATCTGGTAGTTCCCCAGTTAAATAGGGCAGTATGGATTCCTCTGTTATTTCCTCTGTTTCACTTTTTCTGAAATGATTCAGAAGAGCAGGAAATTTTTTTTTCAAGACCTCAATTTTCTTTTTTGAAATATTTAACGACAGTTCATCAAATATTTCCTGAGCCTGGCCCTTAAAACCATCCAGAATTTTTATAGAACCTACAAGAATACCTTCATTCTTCCATACTTCTTTTAGGTCTATCCACGGCCTTAACCTCGGTGCAGACACCCTGAAAACGAGTGAAGTTTGCTCAATCTCTTCTTCATTTATGTAAGCTGAATAGCAAAGGCTAAATTTTTTTAAGACAAGCTTGTTCATTTTCGCAGGTGTTACTATTGTGGCCTGGCTATCTGATTTGGCAATTACCACTATTGATCCAATGCCATTAGTATAGTACCAATCATCCGTTAAAAGTATATTAGTTCCGCCCGGTGCATCTTTACGCAACTTTGCAATCGCATCGGACATCTCCTTTCCCGATCCCCTGTCCGTCTTCTCATAGATGAATTCATTTAAAAAATAAGCATGACGGTTAAGGAAATTATGAAGATGATTTGACAGCCTGTCACCGATAAAAATGGGGCTTGGCACCTGCAATTTCATATTGCAGGGTACAACTATAAATTCGGGTTGTAATGTTTCCAGAAATCCGGGTGCGCTGTTATGCGGGGTATTGTATTTAGGATCTTTTTTATGATTATTGAAGTTACTCCCGTGATGCGTAGCTTTAACTACCTTAATTTCAAACTTATAATCAGTTTTATCCGAATTCCACCCTTTGAAAGTTTTAGCCATCAGGTCAACGGCAGGGCCTTCAATATTATGATATGCTTTTAGTTCAGGGTCTCCGCTTAAATCCCCACCGGAAAAATAGGAGAAATCAGTTTTGGGATTATGAATAGTAAAACTTATCGAAAGGTCATTGGGGTTAATTTTCGTCCCGGCCTGCTTTTTTATGATATTGGTTCCATCGGCTAAAACACCCTTTCCGCTCCAGAAGGTTAAATAAAAACCTGTATCAGTATTAGTATTAGAAGTGTTATCTTTTATACTTATCCGTTCAATCGTTCCTTTAAATTCTTCTTTTGTATACGATCCGTGTTTAAGAAAAGCGGGAACCAATCGCTTGGGTTCTTTTTTGTAAGCTAAAGAAAAATTACGGTAAGTTGCTAAATAAGAAGGGGAATTTTCATAAACTTTCGTTGTTGCAGGGTAGTAGTCTTCGTGGTCATGGCCAATGTCACATAATTTTTTCGGGTTAAAAAAATCTTCACTACCGTTAGTTGAAAGACCAATTCCGCGTACATGATCATCATGATAATGTGATATTATCATCAGGTCTATTACAACATCCGGAAAATATTTCTTTAAATAGCCGATCAGTTTTTCGGAGCCACTGCCAATTCCGCCTGTATCCACCAGTATACAATTTACAACCGGGTTTGGTTTATTTTCATCTTTATCATGGCGGCGTATAACAATCAAAGTTGCATCACCGCCTGTCACATCTACGTGATGTATTTCAAGTTGATAAGTGTTCATTAAAAAATTAACTTAAAAATAGATTGACTTGGTTGATCGGGCAATATTTACAGGCTGTCAGTCGGTTCATTCTAAACAGTGCTTTAAATATATATAATTTTAGTTAAAATTTTTGCTTTGTCTTTTTACGATTTCTTAATCGCTTGATTTACTGGAGGAAAGTGTTTGAATTTTCCTGAGCACCAAAAATAGCTATGGTTTAATTGTAATGCGTTTTGCTCAAATTATCGTTTTGACGGTGCCCGGATGAATACATTTGGCTTGCTGGCCGGTATATTATTATTGGTTTGGGATTACAGGCGTTTAGATCTCATCCTGTTAAAGCCTATGCAAACGCAAAAGCAGGTGACCAAACCCTTTGAGCAAACGCCTCCACTGGTGGTCTTTTGGCGGCGGTACAAGAACCTGATTTCAAAATTTCTAACAAATTTTAGTTCTTGTTAAGAACTTGATTATAAGATTTTTATGGGTATAAAAAAACGAAACACATTTACAGGTGTGTTTCGTTAAGTAAGCAAATCGATTTTCGCATTGTCTATAATTCTTGAAACGGTTTTTTTGTAACCAATTTAAATTCCATGTTTTCTTTGGGATTTGTGAATTGAATCGTAAAACTTGTTCCAATTTCCACTTCCTGCCCATAAGCGGAAGAGGCTAAATACAACAGCAAATAGAATGTCTTTTTCATTTTGTGAGTTTGTAGCTTACCGAGTACACCTGGTTAGTTAAGTATGTTAGGGCTGGGTTATCCCTGTTTTGCAAACATCCTTTGACATATTATGCAATTACATAGCTCGCGGAGGGTAGTAGATATGTTTCTCGTAGTTTTAGATGAAAAAGTCTTCAGCTTTCCGCTTTAACCTTTCACCTAATTTGTGATCCCAACTGGATTTGTTCGAACCAATTTTGGGATATTTTATGTGGCACCGCCGGAATTCACCTGTTGTTGTTATCCATCCGCGCCGTTATTTCCGTTTGCGTCCGCTGAAGCATTTTCTTCTTTCGAGGCTCGCTTTGCCTTACGGATATTTATAAAGAAATACACTGATACAAAAAGAGTAATACACGCATTAATCAGTGTGCCGACACCCTGTCCTGTTGCGCCAGCGCCTATCATTTCAATTCCTTCATAGACTTCATAAAGGAAATAAAAAAACATAAAAGTACTTGCAAAAAGCAGCATTTTACGATACTTAAAAAAAAACACATCCATGTTTAGAGCGCGGGAAAGTTTGTTGTAGCTAATCGCCCAATTTAAAAATAATACAAATAATATTTACTATCTAGTTAATAGCGTTTTTTTTTAAAATTAAATAAAAATCTTTCCCTGCCAGGTTAGGGCTTTGCGGCAAATATTAAAAAATGTGACCCATAAGTGGAAATCGAACCGCGCAAAACCCAAACAGAGCTATTGTAGCGCAATAAATAAACCGAATTTAAAAAGAGTACAAGAATTTAGTCAGAAAATTTCGAACCACCCTCTACTCCAAGATAATCAATTGCTTATGAGATTCGTATGGGCATAAAAAAACGAAACACGCATTAAGCGTGTTTCGTTAAGTGATCCCGCTGGGACTCGAACCCAGGACCCCAACATTAAAAGTGTTATGCTCTACCGGCTGAGCTACGGAATCATACTTTACCGTTTCCGTTAAAGTGGTGCAAATATAGGACTATTAAATTTCGTCTGCAAGCCTTATTTTTATTTATTTTTCTATACTTTTCAATCGCTTTATTGCCAGGTATCTACCTATCCAACCGCCCTATCTTGCCGCCGTTTCCTGCGAAAAGCACCAGCTTCCCATGTTTGGCTTTGCGGCAAACGTTGAAGCTGGTATCATCTATTTTCTTCCATGTTTTACCCCCGTCCGTCGTAATATTACTGCCGGGCGTACCTGTTGAGAGGAATACCTCGCCGTTCAAATGCTCCACACACGACTGGAAACCAGCCGGTTCAATCGTTGCGGTCTTGAAATCCGGAGAAGTTCGCCCGCTAAATATAGCTGTAAGCGAGTCGGCGTTGGTATCATGGGCATAGTCGCCTCCCACCACCAGACTTATATCCTTACCGACCGCCAGCGAAAAGGCGCCTTCGCTTGGCTGACCATGGGTAAGAGGCAGCGCTGCATAGCTCCATGATCCGTTATAGGATATCAAACGCGCATTTGAGCCTCCGGTAGCAATGTAAAGGTTTTTACCAACAGCACGCAGGCAGGTACCGCTGGCCGCAAAAGCAGCCTCGCCGGGCAATGCATCCGGCGGGGTGTTGAATGGTTTCCAGGTTTCGCCGCCGTCTGCAGTTTGCATCATCAGGAACTTACCATTTATCGGGTCGCCCAAGATAAAACCATACTTTTTGTCGCGGAAATCCATCGCATCGAAGAAATACGCGGTATCTGTGTTTTTGTACTTGACCTGCCAGCTTTGCCCGCCGTCGGTGGTTTTTAGCACCAGCGCAGGTGTACCGGAGCTCATGATCACAGCATCTTTGTCAGAATATGCTTCAATGTCACGGAACTCGGATTTTTCAAAGCCTTTGACCTGGCTCCACGACCAGGTTCTCCCGCCGTTGACCGTGATCGCGATATACCCCCTGCTTCCACTGATCCAGGCCACACTGTCATCCACCACCGACAGTCCCCTGATACTTGTGGGCTTGCCCTGCTGAAGCACGGTAACCGTTTGAGCCTTAACAGAAATTATATTCAGCAAAGACAGTAATAAAAAAATAGTAAAAAAGCAGTTTCCTTTCATTTTTCGGGGCGGACTTTGTATCCGTTATCCCGAAAATAGCCTTAAAATAAAAGGAATCCAACCTGTTACAGTTTTTTATATTATTGAATAGCTTTTTTGCATTAATAATTTATATTTGCAAACTTGTTTTGGAAAAGGCGGCAGCCGGTTCCTGACAGCTGCCCGGATGGCGAAATTGGTAAACGTTGCGGTCTCAGAAGCCGTTGAGAATTGTCTCTTGTGAGTTCGAGTCTCACTTCGGGCACATCCTTCAAACTATGGTCTTAAGCCTATAGTCGAAACCTGGCAAGCGCCGGTTTTCGGTATCGACTTAAGACCTTATTTTTCATAAAAAAAGCCCGGGTGGCGAAATTGGTAGACGCACCATCTTGAGGGGGTGGCATTCGTAAGGATGTACGAGTTCGAATCTCGTTCCGGGCACTCGAAAAACATCAAAAGCAGCCAGATTTCCCAATAAAAAGGCTTAAAAAATAAAACCAGTTGCAAAAATAACCTGAGCCGCATTCTCATTCCCAAATAATCAATTCCCCGGTTTTAGCTAAAACAATCGTAGAACCGGCTAAATTATTTCTTTGCGGGCCACCGACCTTTGTGGTATTAATTCAACGCAAAATAGAAACTTATGAAAGTATTTGTCACCGGGGCCACGGGCTTTGTAGGCTCCGCCCTTATTAAAGAGCTGGCGGGAGCCGGTCATGACGTGACCGGGCTGGCGCGATCAGACGCTGCTGCCGCCGCATTATCTGCCGCAGGCATAAAAGTACATCGCGGCGATCTTCAGGACCTGGACAGCCTGCGGAGCGGAGCCACTGCCGCAGACGGCGTTATCCATGCCGGTTTTGTTCACGACTTTTCGAGATTTAAGGAGGTTTGCGAGATCGACCGGCTTGCCATAGAAGCTATGGGCACCGTGCTTGCAGGCTCAAACCGTCCGTTCATCGTTACTTCGGGGACGGCCCTGGTAAGCCCGGGCACCCTGGCAACGGAGGATATGGACAGTCAGCATGATCTTACCAAATTCCCGCGTGTTTCAGAAACAGCCGGTCTTGCCTTTGCTGTTCAGGGCGTGCGCGCCACTGCCATCCGGCTTTCACCGTCGGTACATGGCGAAGGGGATCATCATGGATTTATCCCGATACTGATCAATACTGCGCGAGAGAAGGGCGTGTCTGCCTATATCGGCGATGGTCAGAATCGATGGAACGCCGTGAACCGACTGGATGCCGTGAGGCTGTACCGGCTCGCGCTGGAAAAAGGTGATGCGGGTGCAAAATATCATGCCGTCGGCGATGAAGCCATTCCCCTGAAAGTGATCGCTGAGGCAATCGGCAAACAGCTGAATCTTCCGGTAGTATCCATTTCTCCTGAAGAAGCCCCTGCTCACTTTGGATGGTTTGCCAATTTTGCCGCCATTGATTGCCCTGCGTCAAGCAAAATTACGCGTGAGCGTTTAAACTGGCACCCTGAACACCCGTCACTGCCGGAAGACCTTGCGGGCGACGTTTATTTTAAATAATACGCTTATCTTGCAGTGAAATGAATAACCTGATCAGGATCAAATCTATCGGCGATTTTCACCGGCAGGCGGGCATGCCCAAACCGGAGCATCCGCTTATCAGTATCATCGACCTTGAAACGCTGAAGCGCCCGCTGGCTGCAGGCACCTTCACCCGGACATTCGATTTTTACTCGATCTCGCTGAAGAAAAACTTTCATCTAAAAATGCGATATGGCCAGCAGCCACATGATTTTGATGAGGGCGTACTGCATTTTATGGCGCCGGGCCAGGTACTCACCATAGAAATTGAAAAGGACCAGGTACACAACCCCTCCGGATGGATGATATTATTCCATCCGGACCTTTTATGGAATACCAGCCTCGCCAAAAACATCAAACAATATGAATTTTTTGGATATGCCGCAAACGAAGCCCTGCATCTCTCGGATAAAGAAGAGGCGCTGATCACGGGGATAGCGCGCAATATGGAGCAGGAGTATCACACCAATATCGACCGCTTCAGCCAAGGCGTCATCATCGCACAGTTAGAACTGCTGCTGACCTATGCCGACCGCTTTTACCAGCGCCAGTTTATCACCCGGAGGATTTCCGGTCATGACCTGTTAAACAGGTTTGAAGAGCTGCTATCCCGCTACTTCGGCAGCGGCGCACTCGCTGAAAAAGGGCTTCCTTCCGTTGCCTACATCGCCGAAGCGCTGCATGTTTCGCCCAACTACCTGAGCGGTCTCCTCAAATCGCTGACCGGGCAAAGTACGCAGCAGCATCTGCATGACAAGCTGATCGAATTGGCCAAGGAGAGGCTATCCACAACTAACCTGTCCGTCAGCGAAATTGCCTATGAACTGGGGTTCGAACATCTCGCATCCTTCAGCAAATTGTTTAAAATGAAAACGAGGCTATCGCCGCTTGAGTTCCGGCACTCATTCAATTAAATTTATTTTGATAAGTTTGAGGCTCAACTGACCATCATGAATAAAAGCCTCTCCTATTTCCTGCTGACCGCGTTATTTATTATCGCTGATTATCCGGCCTCGTTCGCCCAGATACCGGAGTTACCCACACAATGGACTAAGGAGGCCATGGAAGCCAAGGTACCGCTGTCGGCCTACCCCAGGCCGCAAATGCAGCGCGATGATTGGATGTGCCTGAACGGTGAGTGGGATTATACCGGCGGAAAAAATGCCGCCGGATCGCTTGCACCAAACTCCCCCATCGGCTTTGAAGGAAAGGTTGAACGGATACGTGTTCCCTTTTGCCCGGAATCGGTATTATCCGGCATTCAGCGCAAGCAGGAGATCAACATGTGGTACCGCCGCACGGTAGAGATCCCCGACGGATGGAGGAACAAGGAAGTGATCATTCATTTTGACGCCGCAGCTTATCATACTACGCTCTTCGTAAACGGACATAAGGCCGGATCACATGCGGGCAGCTATGATGCATTCAGCTTTGATATTACGCCATTCCTGCAAAAAGGGAAAAACACGCTGGTCGCGGCCGTTTATGACGCCAATGACGGCCGGGTGCCATCAGGAAAAAACGGTCCGCGGGGCGATTACACATTCTGCTCCGGAATATGGCGAACCGTGTGGCTGGAGCCTGTAAATAAACTGCATATTGAGAACATCCGCTTGCTTCCCGACCTGACCAACAGCAGGCTCAAAGTGATCGTTCATACCAAAGGCGGGGGAAAGGTGGATGCCGTGGCCTACGACGGGAGCAAAATGGTTGCCCAGGCGGGTGCTGCCACTGATACCTATTTTTATCTGCCGATCAGTAACCCGAAGCTCTGGTCGCCGGATCATCCCTTTTTATACGATCTGGATATCAGCGTGAAAGATGCCAGCGGAAATGTGACTGACAAAATAAAAAGCTATTTCGGTATGCGGGATATCCGGCTGGGTAAGATTAACGGTGTGATGAGGCCGCTGATCAACGGGAAATTCATGATGCAGCTTGGTTTGTTAGACCAGGGCTACTGGCCGGACGGCATACTGACGGCCCCATCTGACGAGGCGTTGAAATACGACATGCAGTTTGCCAAAAACGCCGGGTTCAACCTGATACGCAAACACATGAAGACCGAACCGCAGCGTTTTTATTACTGGGCCGATAAGCTGGGGCTTTTTGTATGGCAGGATATGCCTGCTATCTGGTACCAAAATGAGGATACCGCCAAAACACGGACCGAGTACCGGAAAGAGTTGAAGCGCCTCATCGACGAGCATTACAACTCGCCGTCAATCATTACCTGGGTTCCATTCAACGAAAACTGGGGAGCATTTGATGTGAAGGAGATCACCAACTGGGTAAAACAGTATGATCCGTCGAGACTGGTTAACGGTAATTCCGGTTTTAACAACAACCCCTCCTATCAGAAAGCTTACGGTGATCCGGGAAACGGGGACTATGTGGACACCCATATTTATGTAGGCCCTTACGGCGCATCGGTACCGGATGAACACCGGGCAGCCTCGCTCGGCGAATTTGGCGGCGTAGGCTTGTTTGTGCGCGACCACATGTGGCCGGTGGAAAACAATGCCTATGACTACGAACCAACCAAAGAGCGGCTGACAGACCGGTACGTATTCCTGCTGGATGAGGTGGAACAACTGATGAAGTATAAGAGCCTGAGCGTCGCAATCTATACACAGACGACGGACGTTGAGCACGAGATCAACGGTTTACTGACCTATGACCGCGCCGTTGAGAAGGTACAGGTTGATCGTGTTAAAGCGGTGAACGAGGCAGTGATCAAAGACAGTTACGGAATGACGCCTTAAGGAGCAGTATTTTTTTCAATTGACATCTTTTTAAACACTTGATATACTTTATATATCAGTTATTAAAAAATTTAATATAGATCAGGTAATCAAAGCAACCGGGCTTAAACTCAACGGTCGGCCCACATGGAAATTTTGAGCGCAGCATAGCCCAGTTCGGGTCCGGTATCTAATTCATTACATATACTCACTGGAAATGCGGAAAATGCCTCCGGATTATCCAATACCTTATGTATTGCGGCTATCCATTTATCCGGGTCAGTCCGGTCAGTAATATAAACCGCATGCTGAAATCCGGTTGCCTCCCGCGTTCCGGGACAGTCAGTCACGACAGAAACAATACCAAACCCTGCTGCCTCCACTACAACCCGTCCATAAGATTCATGTACGGACGGCACCAACAGGAGCTTAGTCATTTCATATACCGCTGACATATCACTCGTCGCCGGGATGTGCCTTATGTTTTCCGGTAATAGCTGTCCTTCCACCCTATCGCCGACTAAAAGAAACTTTTGCTCCGGCATACGGGAAGCGATGGCGAAAAAAATATCGTTTCCCTTCGCTGCGGTATTACCGATCAGTGTAATATATTCTGCCTGTCCGGGGACTGCCCCGGATACCGGCGAGATGACCGGATGCAATACGATACCTTCGGTGTGCGGGTATTTTTTTTTGATCAGAAAATACTCATGAGAAGTGGAACAGATAACAAAATCCGGTTTTATCTCCCCCAATCCTGGAAAGCCGTATTGATTTGGCCCATGAACATACATGATCAGGGGTATGCCGAACTCCTTTGCTGTCTTGGCGGCGGGGGCCGTAGCCCAATGCTGGCTGATCAGCACATCCGGTTTCCAGTCGCGTAAAGCATCGTCAGCAGGAAACGCAGCGGCCTGCCATACCGGCCAGCCTTTTTGCGAAAAATAATTCAGCAAACTTTTCAGCGAAATACCGGAACCGCTTAAAAGGTGCAGATCGAAAGATACTCCCGCGATACGTTTCGCCCCTGGGCCTGCACGTTCACTTATAAATTTTTTAAGGCTGAAGCGTTTGTTAACAATGGCTTGCCGGGCAATCTGCGCAGAGGTTTCCGGGTTACCGATGATCAGGTCATTCGCGCGGATCGCATCTTCCGTTTGCCCTGCGTAATGGGCACAGATGGCATATTCGAACAAGACAAGATAATCATAAACAGGCTTTTCAATAAAAAGGATATCCTGCGGATAAGGTATTTTTAGCGCCTTTTCGATATACAGCAAACCCAAAGTGTATCTTTTGCTGACGCGCATCATCTTTGCCAGATGGTAAAGCGGCTCAGCCCGGGACGGCCTGTATTCGTAAGCGCGAAGGAAAGCGTCCGATACGATCCCGGCCTCAGCTCCTGACCGCTCCAGCATTACCGCCAACTGATACATGGAATACCAGCGTTCCTCGTCCCACCCGCCTGCATCTATGCGCTTCCGGTAAACCCTTATCGCCTGTTCAAAATTTCCGAGATTCGCATAACTCTGCGCAAGGTAAAACAGATAGCGCGTGTTGTTGGGGTCGTCGGCTAAAGCTGCTTCAAGCAAGCTGATGTCCCTTGTGAATTTTGCCGACCGCTCGCCACCATCGGCAAAGTGGGTCAGGCTGACGGCGTCGAGCTTTTCTGCGTGATGGCCCAATGGGCTGTGGATGTATTCATGCGTTGGTCCAACGTATTCCCATCTATATGCTGAATTAACCAGCATGGTCTGCCAGTAATCCAGCGACCCGGTATATCTGATCAGGTATGAACTTGCATTGAGCGATGACTTAAATGCGCGATGCACATTCAAAATCATGTCCGCGTCGATCAGCAAGACATAGTCCGCCTTTTGTTCGGCAATTTTTATTGCCCTGGTCCGGTTAGCACCAAAATTGACCCACTCATGGTGGTGAAGTTCTCCGGGGACTGACGCAAGCGCTTCCGCAATAACCGCCGGTGTCTCATCAGCAGAACCGGTGTCACAAATAACCCAGTAATCAATTACAGGCAAAACCGAAGCAAGGCATCGCGCGATGACCTTTGCTTCGTTGCGGACGATCATATTTAAACAGATGGTCTTTTCTTTAGCCATCCGTTTTGTCCAGCGGGTTTCTCTGCTTGCTCATATCTGTTATTTACTGTACCTGAAAAGCGACGATACACTCTTCGTTCCAACTTCCGCCACCAAAGTTATTAAGGGTTTGGTTGTTATTATAAACAGCAACTTCGCCAGCCATGTAATAATAAGTTTTTTGCGCACCGGAACTGTTGTTGATAATTAACGATCCGTTAACGGTTGCATAGGTAGCCGGACCAACCAGACAGCCACTGATCAGGTACGGTCCAACGATATCATAACTTGGCTGTCCATAACTGTCATTATCACCAAAGGTGCTGCGCAACCAAAAAGCTGAATTATCAGGGGCGGATTGATTACTCGACATCAGCATGGTAACAAAAACTGCGTAAATTCCCGGCGGCAAGGTAATTTCCGACCCTGTCCGTACATAAGTATAGGATTGACTGTTTATGGAGATAGATCCCTTCAATATTCCCCTGATCCCTGGCGCCTGTCCTCCGGTTGCTCCTGTCGGACCTGTTGGGCCCTGATTGCCGTCATTTCCGGTCGGACCTGTCGGACCCTGGTTACCATCGTTTCCGGTCGGACCTGTGGGTCCCTGGTTACCATCATTTCCAGTCGGACCTGTTGGGCCCTGGTTACCGTCATTTCCGGTCGGACCGGTCGGTCCCTGAATGCCATCGTTTCCGGTTGGACCAGTCGGTCCCTGATTGCCGTCATTTCCAGTCGGACCTGTCGGTCCCTGTATGCCGTCGTTTCCGGTCGGACCAGTCGGTCCCTGTATGCCATCGTTTCCGGTTGGACCTGTTGGTCCCTGGTTACCATCGTTTCCGGTCGGACCAGTCGGTCCCTGATTGCCATCGTTTCCTGTCGGGCCAGTTGGGCCCTGAATGCCGTCGTTTCCGGTTGGACCTGTTGGGCCCTGTATTCCGTCATTTCCGGTCGGACCTGTTGGTCCCTGTATGCCGTCGTTTCCTGTCGGGCCGGTTGGACCCTGTATCCCGTCATTTCCGGTTGGGCCTGTCGGACCCTGAATACCGTCATTTCCGGTTGGACCTGTCGGACCCTGAATACCGTCATTTCCGGTTGGACCTGTTGGCCCCTGTATGCCGTCGTTTCCTGTCGGGCCTGTTGGACCCTGTATGCCATCGTTTCCGGTTGCTCC
Organism: Mucilaginibacter sp.; assembly: GCA_035547875.1. Taxonomy (GTDB): domain Bacteria; phylum Bacteroidota; class Bacteroidia; order Sphingobacteriales; family Sphingobacteriaceae; genus Mucilaginibacter. Next base: position 678,920 of record DASZTX010000057.1, read on the forward strand.
GGTTGGGCCGGTTGGACCAGTCAGACCGTTCAATATCATATAGTTCCACGTGGAACCCGGATATCCTGTTGGTCCCGTATCGCCAGTCGCCCCGGTATCACCGGTAGGGCCTGTGGGTCCGGTGTCTCCGGTCACGCCGGGATTCCCGGTCGGGCCTGTAGGACCCTGGTCACCTGTATCACCAGTCGGCCCGGTAGGACCTGTTGGGCCAGTCGGACCTGTTGGACCGTCCTCTTCCAAATTGCTGCTCCCGCCTGCCCCGCCAGATAAAGATTTTTTATTTGGCTCATCAGCATTCGAACTACCTGGCTTCGCTTTTGAAGGATCGTCTTTTTGATTTTCCATTTTTTCTTTTTTTATCTTTTTAATTGAACAGGGGGTTTATCACCACTTAATATCTTTTTCAAGTAAATACACATTGCGCAACCTCAGTACCGGCAATTGGGTGTTGGAAAGCCCCGAGAACAGCGATATATCAAATTTGAACTTCGCATCGGTAACGTCCGGCCCATTGCTGGCAAACCAGGTTTGCAATACGGCGCTTAACTGGCACACAAACGGACTTTCCGGTGTAACATCCCCCGGTGACAACGGGCACGAAGCCGCATCCCAATCCGCAGGTATTTTAAAATCATACGGCGTTGAAAGGCTGATCGGTATTTCGGCATTAAGCGAACTGATGCCTGCCTGTAAGTTATAACTGTAGCTGGTTCCGATCTTAATCTGCCGCGTAGTCTGCTGGTTGATCAGCTCGACAAACAGCGCCTTGATGAAGTTGCTCAGATAAACTGAAATCAGCTCAGGTTCACCTGTCATGGAGTAGTCGGCCATATTGATCTCAATACCGGGATCAAGCAGCGGCGTCAACACGCTGACAAAGCGGATAACAGGCGTTGTATATATGAAATCCGGATTGGTCTCGATACCCGGAACCAGTATTTTATTCCGGATAACCGATATGCCCGACCATACATTCTCCTGGTTAATGATATTGAAATCCTGGTAACCGACAATGCGCTGAGTTATCCTGCGGCCATCTTCCGGTGAGAGGTATGTTCTTTCCCCGTTATTCTCCGTGTAATAAACATAACTTTTGATCGTCGGCTGATCGACTACCGTTTCCGTCTTGAATCCTGAAATATCGATCGTCGGGATCTGGAAATCAGTACCCGGCAACGGTGTCACGGTAATGAGGAATACAGGCTTGTCATTGATCTGCTTTTCGCCCTCTGTTATCTGATACTTATATTCAGGCTGATCGGTTACCAATCCGGCATACAACGACTGGTTTTCCTGCCATTTACCCCAGGCGTTTGCCACCCGGTTGACCAGCCATGCGAACGACTGCATGGCGGTATAAGCATACTCCGGATTTGACTGATCGAGCAGATACAGGTTAAAATCGTTCTGTATGCCCTGATAAGCGCCCGCAAATTGCAGGAGTGCCACCAGCAGATCAGGCTCATCGTCTTCGGCGAGGAATTTTGGCGCAAGACTGCCCGCAGGGACGTTCAAAATAATATCCGCGTTGATGGTATCCTGCTGCGCCTTCAGGTAGTCATACACATACTGATAGTCCCACTCCTTGGCTTGCTGGAGCGGATTTTCCGCTTCGGCATTCTGACCGGAAAGCAACCCGTCTCCCGCAGCTTGAAAGGTTTGCGAAGTAAGAGACGGAGACGTCGGATACGCCCTTAACGGAACGGGGATTTTCAACGAACCCAATGCCGTGTTCTCATCGTCAAATGGCAGGATGAATGTCAGCCACGATGAGGATTTATAGCCGTCGATGCCTGTAACCGCGTGTATATCATGCTCGATCGAATTGATCTCATATTGCAGGTCGATCGGGAAGTACCCGCTTTCCAGGTTAAGCTCGTTTTCTTTTTTCGCATTGAACAAAATGGTAAGCGATGCGTCGCCGGATTCGCCCTCGCCGGAATTTTCCAGTGAGAACCGGCTTGTCGAAAATGCATAGGCCGACTGATCATCCTGCGTAGTATTGTTCGGATCAACGGCCTTTCCAAACAACTGCGGCGCCGCAACTGCCGGATCCTGATAAGGGGACGTAACCTTTACATCGAACTGAAGAATCGTATCGATCGAATAGGCATTTGACAAACTGATGAGCAGTTCCTGCCTCAGCCTTTCACTTGCATCGATGATGTTGTTCTGTGACGGATTGTTGTCGTCCTGCAATACGACGGCAATGCGCCGGGATATATTTCCGGCAAGTGTCTTTTTGGAGTTGATGACAGATTGATAAGGATCCGGCACCACTTCCGTTTGTGTTATCGTATTCTCCACATTCCAGGCCGGGATCGAAAAGTCTGCCTGCAGGAACGTATCGATAGCCATTAAACAGGTGCGCGCCAGCTGTTCAATATCCACGCTGTTAAATGCGGCCTCAACCGGGGTCATCTCCCAGATCGGCGTACCTGTTACATATGGATAGATCTTAACCGGATCACGGGACAACAGATGCGTCGATAGCGGCAGCACCGCAAAATAGAACGGATTACCGGCATTGGATACGGTAAACTGGATACCTGTGGCGGATTCATTGAACCTGGCCACCCAGATCTCGATAGCACTGTCATCGTTTGTACCGATCTGCGGTGTTCCAGACGCCGACTTCAGTTCAGGGAACGCTGCCTCAAGCCTCCGGGCAAACTCCTGTATCGTGATCGAATTGGTATTATCTGCCTCGCCGCCCATCTTCAGGTTCGGCCCCAGTACCGAAGAAGAACCGATCACGGATGCCTCATCCTTAAAGTCATCAGCAACAAGGTTAATGTCGCGGGTCAGGCTGAAGGTGGTTACCAGTGCAAAAAGGCTCGACGGATTAGTATCGCTGACCGGTGTAACGATCACTTGGTCTGACGGGATTTCGGTAAGCGGTATGATCAGCTTCTGGCCTTCTTCAAGTTTTCCGTCGGCAGGGATGGATGGGTTGATCCGGCGAATGTTTTGAGGCGTCGTATTGTATTCGGCAGCTATCGTCTCCAGCGTATCACCCTCTTTTACCACATAAAATACATAGGCTTCGCTTCCGGCCTTCAGCAATTCGCCTAAATACTGGTAAATGGTTATTACCATATCCAAAAGCGTTTGTTTGGCCTCATCCTCCACGCCCGTCAGATTCCCGGTCGCTTCCAGCGTATTGGATATGCTTACTTTCATATCCTGCTGTATCAGCTGATAATATATCTGCGTGTATGCCTCGCGGTCGGTTTCTGCCCTTTGCTGCCATGAGCCGTCCTCCTCGTCCACCGGAACATAACTGGTCGGATTAAACGCCAGGGTGATGAACAGCGAAGGAACATCCGCATCTGATTTTTCAACGATGTATGATCCGGATACGCTTGGGTAGAGACTCAGACCGATCACCGGATCGATATAACCGATATTTTGCGGCGGAAGGCTTGTCGGCACACCCGGCTCGCCCGTATTGGTGAATGAGGTAAGGTTGCCGAATATATCCTGCCAGCGCAGGTCTATTTGTGCGGTCTTACCAACTGCACGGTAAGGATTTTCTTTTTCAGGCGGTACATCTTCAACTATAGGGAGGGTCTGTACCGACTTGACAAACGGATAAACCGGCAAGATTCGGTTGTATAAATAATCTTCCGCAATCTCTGCTGAAGGCCGTACGATCGCGTCAATGTCTGTCGGCGGCACGTAGCTGTTGTCGCCGGGAGCAACGGGCAGTCCGGGAACGGAAGCGTCGAAATCCTCGTTAGCGCCGATATTATAACCTAACAGGTTGTAAAGCTGCTGCAGGTTGACCTCGGCAGGCGAAAGACCGCTCATATTTTCAGGGTTCTGCCGTTTCATATTGAAACCGATATTACCCGGCGGAACAGTCGCAACTTTTACCTCTATCCGGCTATCGAAGGTAAGCGGCTCGGCGAAAAGCCCGCTCAGATGCTTGTTGGCATGTGCTAACGATATGATGCTCACTCCATACCGGTCTGCTAACGTTTCCAGCGTATCTGCCGCGGCGCTCAGGTGTGTAAGCGTGCCCGTATTCTTTGCGACTGCCGGGATGGCAAGGCTGCTGCTTTCCCTGATCCGCGCCTTTTTGTTTTGACGTGCAATTTCAGCAATAGTTGTGCTGTGACGGCGCGCAAATCCCGCAAGCGTTTCATTTTCGCCGGGCGTCACACCGGTTATGGTCTGCGCCAGCGTTTCTATGTACAATATCTCGTCCTGTATATTGATCGGATCACGGATCACCACACTGTTCAGGAAGTTCAGCAGGACATCGTCCGTGATATTGTAGGTAACCACTAACGTTACGATGTTATCGGTATCACCGTTAAACAGGTAATCCGGCAGACCAGCCTTGCTGTCCCTGATCTGGTAATACAGATAATATCCGCCGGTTCCGACAACCGAGGCCTCCCATGCGTACTTCAGGAAATCGATCTGGGTCATTCCAAGCAGGTTTTCCTGAGTTCCCGGCGCAGATTCGGCCGCCAGCCGCATACCTGACTGCGGCGGATTCGACAGTGTGGACAGGTTGGTTTGCAGCAGGAACATCGTGGTATTGGAAAGACTGTCAGACCGCAAGCCGTTCGGCGGTTCGGTTTGCCCCTCTTTCGCAGGCTCCTTGGCATACAATACGTCTATCCGGCTGATGATCTGCGTGCCCGGATTATTTCCATAATATTCAACCAGATTCCGGAGCAGCATCATGGACGCCTGATCTATTCCGCGCAATTCATACACATTGGGCATCAGTTGCGTGGTATCTTCTGACGACCTGACCTGGGTAAGCCGGATATCGATCTTGGTTGACCAGCTGTAATCATTTACCGGCTCAGGATCGGCGGTTATGGTTTTTGTTTCCTGCACCTGCTTTAGCAGCCGTACTTTCGGTACCACCGCATCGTAACCGTTCAGTAATGCCTGAAGATCATTCTTGAACATCCATATCGAAGGATCTACCGTATCCTGGAAGGTGTTCGGGCCGTTCATCAACGTCATGGCTACCGGCAGCTGCCAGGTGATATTATTCGGAAGTGTGAACTTACGCGCCTGTACCTCAAACAGCGGGCTTGCGGCAAGCTCCATCAGTTCCGGTTTTAACAATGCGTCCTGAAGCGCCGACAACGCGGCAATATCTTCAGTTTGCAGGGTAAAATCAATCCGGGTACCGTCTTCGCCCAGCTTCAGCCAGTCGAGTGCGGCCGGAATCTTCAACGTAAGTTTCTGATCTGCAGCAAGCGCCGAGCCATCGATCTCTTGTCCGGAAACCCTGTACATAGCCTCCGGCTCACCGATCTTCGAATCTTCTTCCGGCAGCGGCACACGCAGGCCCTGCAGCATAATATTCGCCGACAACCCCGAAAGTTGCTCAAAATCGTGATTAGCCTCCATCGCAGCGATCAGATCGGCAACCGTGATCGTTTCTGCATACGGAACCAGGATCTTCTTGCCCGTAGGGAAAAGCCCGCCGACAGAAACATTTTCCGAGATCAGGTCCAGCACATCAATGTTATAGCGGTTGGCGATGGACAGCAGGTTTTCGGCCGCATTTTCATGCGATGCGGTAATATGGGTGATGCCCGGAATAATTATCCGTTCGCCGGGAACAAGCGTCTGGTCATCATTCACGCCTCTTATCCTTTGTGCGGTTGTAAACACCTGCTGGGCGGTGCATGGGTTGGTACTTTGCTGCACGCCGAATGCGTTAGCCTGCAAAATATCCTGATGCGGCACATTGAACCTGCTGCTCACCGATTCAAGCGTATCTTCGTGCCTGATGGTGTAGGCTACCTTGCTGATGCCGAGTTTAACTCCGCCCCTTAACCGGCGGCGGCGGTTGGCGTGTGCCAGTTCAATCGCAGATACCCCGAAATGCTTGTACCGATTCGCAATATCTTCAATAGAGTCGCCCTCCTCAACAGTTACGCCCATTGCGGTAAGCTGGTCTATCCCTTTTTGTGTTGCTTCCTTGGCCAGCAGTGATATGTAATCGATCAGCATGAAAGTAGCAAGCGACTGCTTTTCTTCTTCAGGCTCATCTGAGACATTTTTTTGCGCATCGGCATTGGAGTTGCGCACCGCAAGCCGGTTAAAATATTCGTGGATCAGGCGCAACTGTGTCTGATCATACAGATATTGCGCATTTTCACTGTCAAAATAGATATCTCCGGACGGCGTTTCAAAAATCAGGTTAGGCAATATCGGCAGCACACTTACACTTTGGTCGGCAACATCCTGCCCCGGCACTGCACGCGGCGGTATAACCACCGTTGCATCGAGGTAATTCGACATAAAGTCAAATATCTGATCGATGCTGAATGGTTCCACAAGGTCGCTTTGCGAGAAATAACAGATTATCTCATTTAATTTAGCGATACTGATCTCCTGCTGCAAAACGGTTTCAACGGTTATTCCTTCGTTGGTCTGGTTAAAATAAGCGCCCAGCACCCACAGAAACGCTCCTTTGGCAAATTTGGTGAACGGATAATCGACCTCTTCTTCAGCGCCGTTCCGGTAAACGAGCTTCTTTAATGACGGCTGATCAATGGAACTTTCCAGGTAAAGCATCGCGACTACGTTTGCTTTCTGCGCCCCGGTGCTGTCTGCAGCCGCTGTAAATTGCGGCAGGTAAATAATGTCGAGTTCCACCTTCTCTGCCGGGATCAACGGTTGCCAGTTCATTACAGGAACAAACGCGCAGGTATCCTCGCCATCGATGGCAAGAAGCGGCAGTTGCCGGAAATATGCGGCATAGGCCGGACTGGTGATCCAAGGTGTAGGTTGTTTTGACCCCAGGGTAAACGAAAAATCGAGCTTGGTTGAGAACGACATGCTGATGCTGATCTTGAACAACCCGAGATTTATCCTCACCTTGACAGATACGCTTACCCCTGCCGATAAAGTGATCAGTATCGGCTCATAGCTTTGGAAGACGATGCGGGCGCTTACAATGACCTTCAGATCAACCTCTGCGGAGATGATCAGAAAATCAACCGCACCGAATACGTGACCGACGATGGCGATCTTACCTAAAACATAGTAGTACTCCGGATTACGGTTATCGGAAGTATCGTAAAAGTTAAACTGGGCAAAAACACCTTCCAGGATACCCTGTACCACAATGCTGATGCCTGCCTTCAATATTCCCTTGTTGATCTCTTTACCCACGCCAACCCGCAGGCCAACGCCGAAGACGATCACCGGACTAAAATCACCGTTGGTCGCTGCCGGCACATTCTGCGCGGTTTCTGCACTCAGCATTCCAAAGTAAAAACCACCGGAGCCGATGAACGGCAGTATCTGCAGACCGAACGATTCCGAGAAATCATCGTTCAGCGGGAAGCCGAAGTCTATTTTGAAATCGCCGTTGGTATAGATATAGATCTTGATGCTTGGAAGCGTTACCGACACCTGCCCGAAGTCTATCTGACGGATAGCATCCGGCAGCTTCAGGTAAACCTGATAAACGCCTACCGTGTCGCTTACCTTTTTGTAAAGTATTTCGAATTTCAGGCCCTGGAATACGCGCGCCTTTGGTCCGTTTACATAGATCGACAAACCATACAGATCAGGGTCGAAAAATACGATGCCGAAGGCAAAGGTATCCACGATCGTAAACTGCGTACCGATCAGCCAGTTGCTCGAACTGTTGAACTTCAGGCCCGTCCCCTCTATCGGGTTTATCTTGCTCTTATTGTCTTTGTTGTCAAAACTTGCCTTCAGCAGGTCAATCGCCTGCGCAACGGAATCCGGCGAAAGGTTCTCCTTCAGTGATACATGCTGCCCCATTCCGAGAAATTCCAGCTTGAATAAATTCTCTCCCTGGCCCGGAACCGCCGGAGCGTTGGACGGGTCGAGCATGTTCCAGGGTTGCGGAAGCGGTGCCGCCCCGCCCAGGAACGATCCCTGCGTAATGGCGATCTCCACCAGCGGCGCCTTTTGCGGATCGTTGGGGTAATAGGTATAGTAGAGGGTAATCTCTTTGATATCGATAAAGCCAAGATTGATGCTCGGACGGTAGCTGAGCCCGATCTTGTTCTTGGTGATATTGAAGGAAAAGCCAAAATCCTTAAGCCGGATGTTGTTCATTACGTTCCACGGCGATGGCAGGGTAATATCCTGCCCGGTTGCCGCGGTAACCAGCCATTCGATCATGCCTCCCAGCGTGGTGTTATCCGTAAACTGGAAGCAGATAATGCTGCCGCCCTCTGCATTATGGGTCAGTTTGGCCTCAAAGCTGTTGAGTATAAAGGTATAGTCGTTGTATTTGTCCTTGAAATCTACCCTCGCGCCTACATGGATGTTACCAAAATCCAGCGCGCCTTCAATAAATCCCTTGTATGGCGATGCAACATTGGTTGGCGTGTAGGTAATGTCCGTTAAGCCGCTGATGATAAACGGATCCGTTAGACCGAGGTCGAGTCTCCATTCCGCACCCAGCTTAAAATTGTAACTCTTTACCAGCCCCTGTGTAAATGTTACCACCAGGGAGGTGATCGTAATATCAAAAGGATTAAAATCGTGGTATTCCGCTGGCAGGTAGGTATCGATCAGGTTCTTTAGGTTAATATTGCTGCCTTCCTTTAATCCTCCGCTGAATACCCAGCCATTTTCCGGTCCGTTGTAGGCTGCGGTCACAAATACAAACGGCGCTTTGGGATCGGTCCCGATCTGGAATTCACCGGTCATGCTTCCGGTGGCAACACCGGCCACATAACTGATATCGAACAGGATGGTGCGCACAACAATGGTCGTTAACACCACAGGTATCTCCAGGTCGGTGGTCAGCGCTGTTTCCAGCGAATAGGTACTGTTCTTTGGATCGACGGTGATATTAAGCACACCGAGCTTAAGTGTGTCGGGCAGGCTGTTCCCGATGGTCTCGCCTAACAGGTACACCAGGATAGCGCGCAGATCGACAGGGGTATCCGGATCGAGCGCTCCCATAAATACATAGCTTGGGAAAGAGGCCGAAATGGTAAAATTCACTGCTCCTTCGCCGCTGCCGAGAGTGATGGTTCCCTCAATGGTAAATGAAGGGCTGAAGGTACCGTTCAGATACACCATTCCCATAAACATTTCGACAGACTTCAATGTGATAAACCCCGGAATTATAGCCCAGCTATAAGCCTCCCTTGTGCCTACTTCCAACGTAACAAGCGTGAGCGATTTCTGCTTGGTATTAAATGTCAGCTGCCAGTCCTTAAGTACAAAATCATTGATGACCGGAATATTGCTTGGCATCAGGGCCAGCAGGTTCTCGTTGTTTGCCAGCGATATTAACTCCGATATACCCACCTCCTTCGTTTCGGGCATGATCGCACGCATGGTCAGCGAATCTGATTGGCTGCCGACAACCACAGCTATCCCGATCGTCTCATTCTCGATCGGCATTGTTGATTCGATAAGCAGCTCATTTACCGGCAGCGGGCGCCCTTTGCTTTCGCCCTCTTTCGTTACAATGTATGCCACGCAGCTCATGGAGAAATGCAGTGAAAATACCGGGAAACTGCCAAGGCTCAGATCAATAACACCGATCTTACCGAGCATTCTCATTTCAGGAACTACCGTTTCATTCGTAACGATGTAACCGTCGGCCCCCTTATTCAGGGTGATGTCACCGCTTAGGTCAACCTGCTCTATGTTGAATAAGTTCGCGAGCGCGCTCAGCGAGTCGCGCAGTTCAAGGCTGCCGTTGAAGGTCAGGCTGGTAGCCGACAAAGAAAAGCCGGCCTCTTTAAAATAGATATACTGTATCCATTTTTTGGGATTTGCCTGATTATAAAAGCCGTCCCAGTTGCCGAGTTTAAGCACGGGGAAGCTCCGGCCAAAGGTCCACCCATCCTCAGCCTTAATGATACATTCCGCATTAACAGACATCGACGGCACGGTGTCCTTGACAATAAACTTCAAGGTATTGATGTTGGTACCGAAGAAAATAAGCGAATTGCCCTCCCCGGTAACCGTAACGCTGTCGGCATTTAAAACCGGCACCGCCTTTTCCACGACCAGTTCCTCGTTCAGCAGGTATTTATCGAAGATCTCGGTTATCTCAGGCGATGAGATAGTTTGAGATGACAACCTCAATGTGCCGTTATTGGCGGCAATGTTGTCAGTTAATATACTGAATATCTCTTCGAGTGTCATGTCAGATAGTTAATTAAATATCAAAAACGGCTAAATGGTAACCTCTAAAAAAACCGGGTAATGATTGCTGATCGCCTCACGGACAAAGTCCCACGAGGTATTCATATCCACAGGCGGCAGCGCAACGACCGGCGTGACGATCCGAGCCAGGTAATTGTTCAGTGCCGCAATATTATAAGCGCCTGCTTCGGCTGAATAATCACCGACATTGGGCTGTGCGGCGGGCGGCGGCGGTTGCGGAGCCGGAACGTTTGCCGAATCGATCATCAGGTTATTTACTTCACCAGCCGGAGACATGGCAACTACCGTCTGAAAAATATTATCATAGGCGCTTGCCATAAAGGTAGCCGGATCATTGCCACCTATCGGGTTGTTCTGCAGGGTGGTCGCCTCATCAGTTGCATAAGAAGTAATGGCAAGCATATTGCCGTACCAGCCTGTGGGGGCGGGGTCAAATTCCACATTAAAGTCTCCGGATATGATACTCTCATCAATCGGGGTGCCGTTATGAAACTGGGTAATATATCTAAGGTTGGGCAGGCGGTTAATGCCTTGTGGTGTATGCGGCCCGAACATGGCATGATACGAGATCACGGAGAATGTTTCAGCGGCCATATTATTCGTTTCAAAGGTGGCATAGAATGGCCGCCTGCCACCGTTTCCAGTCCATCTGCTCGGGAATTGTATCACCGCACCGGCAACATTAATATTCCCTAAGCCGTGTTCCGGAACAACATTTGGCCCCGCCGCCTGCGCCGTATTTACCGGAAGAAAATCCTTGTCGATACGGTACATCATAATATAGGCTTCATTGTTGAAATTGCTGTTCGCCCTTACAACCTTCCAGGGATTATTTGCCGGGAGAATTCCTTCCAAAGCATTAATGGCTGCGGCAAGTAAGGGTGGCACCAGTAATGAAGTACTGTTCTTTACCTCAACCATGCAAAATATTTCCACATCGTAGGTGTAAACAATGCGTGCTATGTAGTTGATAAAATTGGCATTGTTGGCATTAAAATATTTTGCCGGGCCGTAAGTTTCTATATTCCAATGTAAAACTCTGATGTCTGCCATTTTCTTTCTTTGATCTTTTTGATAAAAAGCATTACCTGCCTGACGCAATCACCGGTGGTCTAACCGGCGGCACGCCCGGCGGATTAGCGGGAGGCGTCGGTTTCTTTAAATAATAGGCCGCATACCAGGCCAAGGTGGTCTTATCCACGCCTGTTGAATCGCCAAACAAAATGAATTGTGTATCCGCCGCGCCGGGCAGCTTCATCCCGAGCAAACTCAACTTCACGTTATTAAACTTCAGCAGGTAGGCCAGCTTGCTTGTGTCCACCTCGTCATAAGCCGAATAAAAGGTAAAGCTCTGGATACTGATATTCAGCACGCTCTGGAGGCTGAGTGTTTTTTGCCCTCCCACACCGGGGAGTTTGATCCCGGTTGAAAGCCTGCGTACCAGCGTGTCCGGGCTCCATGCGGTTGATATCTGCGACACAAATCCGGCTTTTGCAGCCAAAGCGCCCATGCTGCCCAGATTGAGGTTGTACAGCAGCGCGTACCATCTATCGGTAAGCGATTGCGCCTTGATAGCAGTGGGCGACTGGATGATGATTGGTAAATACCCCAGATCGGCAGGCTTCGACTCATCGTCCCGTTTGGAGTACATGATACCTGAAAGGTTTATGGGGAAATTGGTAAACAGGCTGTTGCTGCGTGGCGTACTCAGTGAAACGTCGAACGACATCTTATGCGGATCGAAATTAAACGTACGGTCGCTGGCCTCTCCCGAAATATTGTCAAGGACGAAATCCATCCCGATAAAAAGGTTGGCAAAATAAAGACCCTGGTTGTGGGTATCCTGCTGCCCCTGCTTGTCTCCGAATGAGTAAAGATCAAACGACTCCACTAACTGGAAGTTCATATACCCCCAGAACACAAAACGGGAGGATATATTTTCCGTATCCGCTGAACCGTCGAGCATCGCGGTTTGCTTGTTCTGATCGGTAAGCGTGTAGAACTGCGCCTTGATGATCTCGACGTAGTTCAGCGTCTGGCTTTCCGTCACAAACTTATACGACTGATCAGGACGCGTAACAAAGGTATAGGTGTTTACGCCATTATGTTTTTCATAGCTGCCGTCAAACTCTATCGTCTGGTTTCGCAGCGAGCTGCCCATATTATTTACGTTGATCTGGGCAGGCTCATCAAACCACGCAGTGGTGGTCAGTTGTATCTTACTGGTAAAATCCTTTATTTCGGAGTTCTCAAAAACCACCTGTAAGGTAAGCACCTTAAAGGAATAAAGCTCCTGAGCAGGCGGAACGGCCGATGGCGTCTCCTGTACGTTAAAAATAAACGGACTGCTCGCCATGTGCGCGTTGATGTCCTGTGTTGCGCGGTAATCCTTATCTACGTAGTTGATCAGCCCGAACAGTGAGCTTTTGGGTAATGTAAGTTCTCCGCTGGTATCCGGCTTGATAAAATTGATCTCGATGCCGAAGTGATGCGCATAAAATTCGTTGCGGTTGATCCCTGCGAGCAAGCCCTTCAGGTCATCAGGAAAGTTCTCTACGCCTATATCTACCTTCAGCGCGAGTATGCCGTTCCAGCGTGGGTTCTGAACGATCTGCAGGAAGTTAGCATAACGCGGGTCGGTCTTTACATTAAGTTTAGCCGTCTCGATGTAAGCCGATATCCATTTGGAAACAAGTGTCGCATTTTTATTGAACGTTGCGGCGCTTGCCCATGATTGCGGGTCTTTAACCCGGTCTTCAATCGCACCTTCGGCAAACTTGAAGATCAGTATATTGCTGAAAGCTCCCTGGTCACTCCCCTTACCCACATTGATGGTAAAAGGCCAGTCGGCGATAGTGATCTTGTTTGAAAAACTGCCGAGCGGTTCAGCTTCGGATGCAACCATGAACAGCTGATTGGATTGCAACACATCACGCAGTTCCTTGGTTACGCCGTTGTTAAATTCCAGGTCGTAGGCTATACCCCTGCTTTCGCTTTTTGCCAGTAATACCGACTGCCAGTTTAGCCCGGCATCAGGCACCTTCGCAAGCAATCCCTGCGGCGTGGTCGTCGTGATCAGCGTATCCGTCATTTTCAGGGCCGATGCCTGCACCTCTACTGCGATGGACGAAACGGCTTCTCTCCGGGCAGGCAATATGATCTGGCTTTCAAACTGCTGAATCTCCGTATAGCCGAACTGTGCATTGTCTGCAACCCCTGCGTAACTGACCATCGGAACAGACTGTGTTACCTGGTCAGGAAACACGGCGGCAGGCGTATTGCGCAGTTGCAGCAATTCATTGGTCACGTCTGCGTTAACGCCCTCGTGGTCGTACAACGCGGCATCGTTCGGTTGAGAATAATACACCGGAACATTGCCGGAAGACTCTCCCGGCCGAATATTAACCCACGATGTTTTGTAGGTTCCGTTAAGCAGCGGTGTGGTGGCCTGAAGACTGTTCAACAGCTCCGCATTCCCCGCTTTTCGTGCTGCCAGATAAGTATCACGTTGTCTTGTAAATACTTCGCCGGCCCGCGCTGCCGTCCAGGCGGTTGCCTCGGCAAATTGAAGTGTATGACTGATGATCGGGTAAACCGGGGCATAAGCGTTTTGCTTTGGCACAAACCGCATCACATCCCCGCTCTGATCTTTTGATTTGGATACGAATTTCACCGACTCCGCTCCCGAAAGCCCGCAGATGATAAAGTCGGATATAACGCCTGCTTTTTCCGCGCTTCCTGTAATCATCAGCTCAAAATCCCCCGCTGGCGCAAGATAGTAGCGCGCTTCGCCGCCAACCGGCGGCAATTCCTCGAAAACAAATTTGGCCGGGTTCGTGCCGGTCGTTACCGGGATCAGGCTAACCTTGCGACCATAGATGGTACGAAAAAATGACGGCAGCGCATTTTGCGCGTTAGCCGTGATCTGCCATTGCCCCTCGTCATTCTGGGAAAGAAAGAACATGGTACCGCTAAATGCGAGGTACGACCTGTCCGGATTAAGTTCATCCACCGGATCGAGCACATAGTTGAACAATACCTGTAACCCCTGCGCACCTCCGGTGTCAAACAGCGGATACCGCTGGGCAATTACTTCTTTATTGTAATTTACCACATAATAAAGTGCAGCATTTGCGCCGGTATTGGCATCGTCCGAAAAATCGCCGAGACTTACCTGGCCGATCAGCGAACCCCGCTTATCTCCCGCAAAGGGAATCTGAACATTAAAACCCTGTCTTGGCGGCGGTGCGCCCTCATAAGGCGGGTATTCATAAGTAAACGATACGATATTGCTTTCCTGATCCGTTACCGGGACTATAGGAGCCAGTGTTTTAAAAGGAACGGCATAATGCCCGAAAGTAAATGAAACATCATTACCGATGTGTACTTTCTCCTCAGCCGGAGCGGCTGTCACAACCGTTGATTTGACAATCGCCGAACTCAGGCTGTCGTAATTTATCCAGGCAAAACCGGTATAAAGCGGATTAGCATACTGCTCAGTAAAAAAGTCCGTAACCGCCGTTACAAACTTATCCATATCGCCTGTAGCCGGCGCTTCCCTTAAAAAAACATAAAACCCGGTATAATCATACCACGACTGGTTTATAGAGATCGTCTCCGGTACAGGATCAGGCAATTCCGACAAAAAATACGCGAGATACCCGCTGTCTCCGGCATCGGCTGATTCAATAACAAAAAGCTGACTACTCTGATATCTGATAAAGTTTATCATTTTGGCAAATGATTGATAAGGTCCGGTTAGTTTAACTGTGTTGAAACTTGTATAAAGGTAAAGGAAAAGCAGGTTAAAATCCGAATTAAATTTGAATTAATTTTCAATCTCCCGGATCGCCAAAGTGATCTTGGCTGAAAATGTAAATAAAAAAGGTTGCCTCTTTTTCTGAGACAACCTTTTCAGCGGTTATTTATTTTATTGGGGCCGTTTAGTCCCGCAAAATATCGCGATTATTGATGAGACCCGTGATCAGTTCAGATCAAACCTGTCCAGGTTCATCACCTTGGTCCAGGCGGCAACAAAATCATTTACAAATTTATCGCCTGAATCCGAGCTTCCATACACTTCGGCAATCGCCCTCAGTTCCGAATTTGAACCGAACACGAGGTCGGCGCGTGTAGCGGTCCACTTTGCTGCACCTGTTGCGCGGTCGCTGCCCTGATAAAGCTCCCTGTCTTCAGAGGCTGCTTTCCAGGCAGTACCCATATCCAGCAGGTTGACAAAGAAATCGTTGGTAAGCTGTCCGGGCCTCGATGTAAATACGCCATGTGCAGAACCATCAAAATTAGTGTTCAATACACGCAGTCCGCCGACCAATACGGTCAGTTCAGGCGCTGTAAGGGTAAGCAGCTGAGCCTTGTCTATCAGCAGCTCTTCGGTTGATACGGTGTACCGCGTTTTACGATAGTTGCGGAACCCGTCGGCAGCAGGTTCAAGAAAGCCTACCGATTCAACATCGGTTTGCTCCTGCGTGGCATCCATACGACCGGGAGTAAACGGTACAACTATGGTTTTACCCGCATCTTTCGCCGCTTTTTCTACAGCGGCACAGCCTGCCAGGACGATCAGATCGGCCAGCGAAACCTTTTTGCCGCCCGTTTGTGCGCCGTTAAAATCGTTCTGTATGCCTTCCAGCACACCTAACACCTTTTGAAGCTGTGCAGGGTTATTGGCTTTCCAGTACCGCTGCGGCGCCAGCCTGATGCGCGCACCGTTCGCCCCGCCGCGTTTGTCGGAACCACGGAATGTAGAAGCGGACGCCCATGCAGTTGAAACCAGTTCGGAAACGCTCAATCCGGAGGCAAGTACCTTAGCTTTCAGCGCGGCGATGTCGCCTTCGTCAATCAACGCATGATCCACCGCCGGGATCGGATCCTGCCACAGCAGTTCTTCCGCAGGCACTTCCGGACCGAGGTACCGGGCACGCGGCCCCATATCACGATGCGTCAGTTTAAACCACGCACGGGCGAAAGCATCGGCAAATGCGTCCGGCTCGTTCAGGAAACGCCGCGAAATTTTTTCGTATGCGGGATCAAACCTCAGCGCAAGGTCGGTGGTCAGCATGGTCGGCGCATGTTTTTTGGCACCGTCAAATGCATCCGGAATAATGCCTTCCGCATTTTTAGCTACCCACTGGTGCGCACCGGCAGGGCTTTTGGTCAGTTCCCATTCAAAGCCAAACAGGTTTTCAAAAAAATTATTGCTCCACTGGGTCGGTGTCTTTGTCCAGATCACTTCCAGTCCGCTGGTGATTGTATCCGCGCCTTTGCCGGAGCCATAGCTGTTGCTCCAGCCAAAACCCTGCATTTCAATACCGGCGGCTTCCGGCTCTTTCCCTACATTGGTAGCCGGGGCCGCGCCATGTGTTTTACCAAAGCTGTGCCCGCCTGCAATCAGGGCAACGGTTTCCTCGTCGTTCATTGCCATACGGCCAAAGGTATCGCGGATGTCCTTTGCCGCTGCAATAGGATCAGGATTACCATCCGGTCCCTCCGGGTTTACATAGATCAATCCCATTTGCACAGCTGCAAGAGGCTTTTCGAGGTTACGGGAATGAATATCGCCGTCGGCATCATCGTCCGAAACCAGCACGCCATGATTTTCCTCAACGCCTTCCGAGCCATGGGCATAACGCAGGTCGCCACCCAGCCAGGTGGTTTCAGCGCCCCAGTAAACATCTTCCTGCGGCTCCCAAACGTCCTCGCGTCCGCCTGCAAAGCCAAAGGTTTTAAAACCCATCGACTTCAGTGCAACGTTCCCGGTAAGGATCATCAGATCAGCCCATGAAATGTTGCGGCCATATTTCTGTTTGATCGGCCACAGCAGCCTGCGGGCTTTGTCAAGGCTCACATTGTCCGGCCAGCTGTTGAGCGGCGCAAAACGCTGTTGCCCTGCCCCTGCTCCGCCGCGACCGTCACCTACGCGGTAGGTACCCGCGCTGTGCCAGGCCATACGGATAAACAACGGGCCGTAATGCCCAAAATCCGCGGGCCACCAGTCCTGCGAGTCTGTCATAAGCGCATGAAGGTCTTTTTTTACGGCCTCAAGATCAAGGCTCTTAAAAGCTTCGGCATAATTAAAGGTTTCCCCCATCGGGTTCGACAGTGAAGAATGCTGGCGAAGGATGTTCAGTTTTAGCTGATTAGGCCACCAGTCGCGGTTCCTGGTACCGCCACCGCCAACGTTTTTCTTCAGGGTGCCGTTGTGAAACGGGCATTTGCTGATATCATTTGATTCGTTTTCCATATTTATAAGTTTATATATTGAACAATTAGTTTTTTACCCTCCGGATAATGGTCGGTGGCTATAAAATTAGGACATCGGTTATAATAATCACAATCAATTAATTCTATAATCGATAGTTAAAACCTATAAGCGCGGCATTCCTGCGGGTACGTTTTTTCCAGTTGTTTTTTCTCCCGGCTTACACCCTCCTATCGCTATCTCGCTCATGCCGAACCTGTTAAAATACGTATTTACCCGGATTGACCCGCGCAGCAGGCGGCTCTACTTTTATAACGGAAACCTGCAAGGGCAATTTGGTTAACAAAAACATAACAGAAATGAAAAAGAGTATGATCAGCACCGTCATCTTTTGTATGACAGCCATCATCGGGCTGGGGCAGAACAAAGGCGCAGACGGAGCCGAAGGCGTTTACAAGCAAAGCCTTTACATTACACAGATCTACAGCTGCAATACGGAATTAAACACGATGGAGCGTAACGGCATCATCAGCGGGAAACGCGACCCGGATGCATTGATCGCAAAAGCGAATGAATGCCTGTCAGTCGGACCGTCCTCCGTAGCTTACGAGATCAGGGCAAAGGCCTATCTTGAAAAAGGAAACTTCACCAAAGCGCTGGCAGATTACGAACTGACCCTCAAATGCGCAAAAGGTGAAATGGACTCTACAGAAACCCTGAATAAGCAGTTGGGCGGCAAGATCTTTGCAAAACAGATCGAACACTCGGTGGAGTTCATCGCGAACGTTTATGAACAAAGAGCCAGTGTTTACATGCTGAAAGGCGATCGCGAAAACGCCGTAAAAGACCTGCAGGCTTCATTAAAATTATATCTGTCGGGGTATTCTGCCAGGACCACATTGGATAACATCAATGCAAAAATAGTTGAAAAACAACGCGAGAGACGGATGGCTCACCCTGTCTCGGCCGACGACTACGTACTGATTGCGGATCACAAATACCTGCTTGCCAAATATGACGATGCGATAGCCGCTTATGACAAGGCTATCAGCCTCGATGCTAAAAATGCAGCAGCCTACGCCGGACGCGGCAAAACACGCGGTGTGACGAAGATGCCCGATGCTGCGCTGGAGGATTTTGACAGGGCGATCAGCCTCGCGCCCAAAAATGCGGATGCCTACGCGGGGAAAGCCTACATCAGCATGAACAAAAAAGACTGGAAAACCGCTATCAGAAACTTTACAGATGCTATAAAATTCGACCCCAAAAATGTGGGGCTCGTCGTATCGCGGGGTACGGCCTATGCCGGAGACCTGCAATATAACGCAGCACTGAAAGATTACGACAATGCTTTAGCTGCCTCAAAAACAGATGAGAAATACAATATAATTTCTGCCTGGACCAGTAAGGGCGATGTTTACCGGCAAACCGGAAAAAACGACGAAGCGCTCGACGCTTACAACAAGGCCGTAGATGCCGGCAAGGGGAATTATTTAAGTAGCATCTATCTTTCGGAAACCTATGTGAGCCGCGGAAAACTGTATGCATCCATGGGTAAAAACGATCTTGCCGCAGCAGATTTTAACGCGACGCTAAAGGCGATTCCAGGTCACGCGGAAGCTAAAGCCGAACTTGCCAAATTGCAACCTGCCGCTAACGAAAGCACAACGCCAAAAACCGCCGAAGCCTGGTCATTATTGGGAAGACAGCAATTCAGGGAGCGGAATTATGAGGGGGCGGTCAACTCGTTTTCGCAAAGTATCCGGCTGGAACCCAACACGGCTTATTATTATGCCCTGCGTGGCGCAGCTCAAATTGCCAAAAACGATGAGAATGCTTTCCGGGCGGATTTTGACACAGCACTGCGCTTGTCCCCTAAAGACACCAGCATACTTTTTATAAGAGGAATGATGCTTTTGAGCAAGGGGAAAAAGGATGAAGCGGTAACCGATTTCCGCAAGATACTGGAAATCGATCCCGGCAATAAAGCGGCTAAGGAAAAACTTCAGCAATTAGGTTTATGACGGCTGCGCATACAGGAATGGATCGAACCGCTGGTCTTATTGAAAACAGTTGCCAAATCCTTTTCATCCGATAGATCGGGCAAAACACGATACCAATAAACGTAAATATCAACAACCATGAAACTTGTAACCATGACTTTCGAAAAAAACAACTGGCTTTTTATAGCGGGCATACTGGCGGCGTTATGGTTTGCCGCTACAGGTATCTTCTGGACGTACTGGATCGCGCCTGTACTGGCTTATCCTCCCGGAATCGCCGCCTTTTTTATCTGGGAAAAAATACACAAGGATGGCCGGAAACGGAATCTTCTGATACCGGCCATCTTAATTATCGGACTGGCGGCATCCGTGGCGGCGCTGCTCCCCCTGGCCTGATATATCCCAAAGGTGCCGTTTACTATAGGATAAATCATCTCCTGGTAACAACAGCTTTCAGGTAACGCAAGTCGTTGCAGGAAGGCCGGATACAAATGACATGCTTCAGTTAAATTTCTACATTTCATGGTAAATTATCTTACAGGCAATATTTAATTTGCTATGTTTGATAAATACATGAACGCCAAAATCTATGACAGTAGGAATTATATTGACGCTTTGTATCCTTGTATTGCTGGCCTATATCTTTGATTTCACATCATCAAAAACCAAGATACCTTCCGTCATTCTGCTGCTCGCCTTGGGCTACCTCGTACGGCAGCTTTGTAATTTTTTTGGTGTCGATCTGCTGAATCTCGAAAACATTCTTCCTGTTTTGGGAAGCATCGGCCTGGTGCTTATCGTTCTGGAAGGATCGCTGGAACTGGAGCTTAACCGCACAAAACTGCCGCTGATCAAACAATCCGTCATCGTAGCCTGCATACCTATCTTTATTCTGTCGTTTTCATTGGCACTGGCCTTTCACCTGATCGCCGGATACCCGTTTAAAAGCGGCCTCGCTAACGCTATTCCGTTCTCCATTATCAGCAGTTCCATTGCGATCCCGACCGTTAAAAATTATCTGAAATCAGACAAGGAATTCATCATCTATGAAAGCAGCATCTCCGATATTTTAGGCGTTATCCTGTTTAATTTTGTGCTCCTGCATACAAGCTACGGTGCTATGGCATTCGGAATTTTTTTTATGCAGCTTTTTGTTATCATCCTTGTGTCTTTTGCCGCGACCGGCGGCCTTTCATTTTTGTTAAGCCGCATAGACCACCAGATCAAGTTTGTGCCGATCATCTTCCTGGTTATTCTGATCTATGAAACTTCTAAGGTATTCGACCTGCCATCGCTGGTGTTTATCCTTGTGCTTGGCCTCTTTTTGAACAACCTCAACGAGATACGGACGATCCGCTGGGTGCAGTTCCTGCGGCCAAAGTTGCTCCGCCGCGAGGTTCACAAATTTAAAGAGATCACCGTTGAGGGCACCTTCCTGGTACGCGCGCTCTTTTTTATCGTCTTCGGTTATTCCATACAAACTGGCGAACTGATCGACACTAAGCCCCTTATCTGGTCGTTATCCATCACGGCGGCAATATTTCTGGTACGTGCGCTAACCCTTAAATTTTCAGGTATAAAACGCAGCTCGCTGGTTTTTATCGCCCCTCGCGGTCTGATCACCATTCTGTTATTTCTTTCCATCCAGCAACCCTTTCAAATTCCGCTGGTCACCCGGTCAATGATCATACAGGTGATTATCTTAACATCACTGATACTAATGATAGGATCATTGCTGAATAAACGCGGGAATATACAAAACGCCCCCTCTGCCATTCCTGGCGGTGAACCCGGGGCCTGAAAACGACACGAAAATTATTTAACGCATAAATTGCTTGCAAATGCAATTTATGTATATTTAGCAAGCAGTGCCCCTGCTGTTATTTCACCCAATATATAATCCTTTTATGCAAAAAGAGACAAGCCGCCTTCTTAAGATCTTTGTATTGCCTGTTGCGGCCGTATATACGATCTGGACCATTTACATGATCGTTACCGATAACTGGCAACTCTTTTTGCATTATTTTTATATGAGCATCACGATGGTCTTCGGCTCGTTCGTGGCTGGCGGGAGTGCGGAAGGCGGCGGTGCGGTTGCATTTCCGGTAATGACCCTGATATTCAAGATCCATCCTGCCGATGCGCGCAATTTTGGCCTTGCGATACAAAGCATCGGCATGACGGCGGCTACACTATGGATAATTGCCAGGAAGGTTAAGACCGAATTGACCTACCTTAAACTTGCCATTCCCGGCGCGACTGTCGGGATCATTATCGGCAGCTTTTTTATCGCGCCTTATACACCGGCGCCTTATGCCAAAATGCTGTTCGTGTCTTTCTGGCTCAGCTTCGGGCTTGCATTATGGGCGGTAAACTATTACCGTTCCCGCAAGGTGCGGGAACATCTGCCCGCATTAAGCAAACCGCAAAAGGCCGAACTGGTCGGGATCGGTCTTATCGGCGGCATCCTGAGCGCTGTGCTGGGCAGCGGCGTGGACATTTGCACCTTCGCGTTCGTTACCATGAAGTATAATCTTTCCGAAAAGGTAGCAACACCCACTTCGGTAATTTTAATGGCTTTTAATGCCCTTGCCGGGTTCCTGCTGCATCGTTTTGTGATGAATGACATCAATCCCGAGGTATATAACTACTGGCTGGTCTGCATACCCGTTGTTATGCTTGGCGCTCCGTTTGGCGCACTGGTGGTAAGCAAAGCCAAAAGGCTCCATATCGTTAATTTCCTGATCTTTATTATTTGCGTACAGTTTATCGGTGCAATGCTCATCATTAAACCACAGGGCGAATTATTGCTATTTTCGGTAGCAAGCTTTGTTGCCGGGGTTGTTATTTTCTTCCTGCTTACACGCAAAAGCAAGCTAAAAAAAGATATCGCCGAACCGGAACAAGTGGATTTGACTGCATGGTGATAATTACACCGGTCGTTCGTAGTAAACTATAAAATAAATAACGACGCCACACAGCAGCCGGATCAGGCTGCTGCGGTAACCTTGCCTTTTTTTCTTTTCAGGATCAGTGCACTGATCAACGCTACAACCAATCCGACAGGTAATACCTCCGAATAAGTTATCAGCACCACCAGCAACGGATTACGGTACATCTGTCTGAAATTGTTCATTTGCTCGGTCTTGGCCGGAAGATCGGCAGGCGCGGTTTCTTTGAGTACATGCGGAATGTATTTATCCAGGTAATCAGGCACAAAAAGATAATAGTAGAATAACCAGACAACCACATAGGCCGTCGAGGCCAGCAAGGCGATCAGCGCGCCCATTTTGAAAGCCTTTCCAAATGTGATCTGTCCGCCCAGTTCCCGGTTACGATAATTTCTTATGCCGAAAAAGATCAGGGAGAAGACAACTACCATAATGGCGTAGCCTACAACATCGTTACTTTTAAAGCCGGGGTTGCTGTAGCACAGGTTCACCATGTAGATCATGTTACCGCACAGCAGCGCGCCAAGCATCAGACCGAAAGTCCATAAGTTTCTTTTCATTGTTTTATTATTTAAATCCGGCCAAAACTAAACGGGGCTCTGTGAAATCCACTCATACTTTAGTATCAAAATACATTTTGAGAACGCGTTTTATTACGATGTGATCGCATTAACCTATGATCCTTAACTCCTTTGCCCTGCCTATCGCCTGCGTCCTGCTTTTAACATCTAATTTTACAAATAAATTCGAAACGTGGGTCTTGATGGTACTAACGGAAAGAAACAATCTTTCCGCTATCTCGGCGTTGCTCAGGCCATTCGCCAGCAATTGCAGCACCTCATATTCGCGGCTGCTCAGATTCAGTTTCTGAACCGCCGATTCGTCGGGGCAAAATTCGTCGGGAGCGGAAATGTAAACCGTTTTCTCTACTACAACTTCCTGCGTCTTTTTCTTATCAAGCTGGCCGGACACCCAGATCCCCAGCGCGGTAAAAAAGATCGCGATCAGACCGATGTAGATATCCTGTGAATTATCCGCGATCAAAAATCTCCATTCAAGCCATTTTAAAATAAAAACAAGAGCCGCCAGCAGCAGGCCGTAAACGATGATGTACCGGGTACCGAGAAAAATATTTCTGAAGAAAGCCATTGCTCTTTAACCTTTTATCCAAACAGAGTCGCCCGCGCAAATTTCATTTTGCCGCCGGTGACTGCAAATTACCCTATAAAATATTAATTTGCAACGGAACCCGATAGCATGAGTAACGCAAATAATCCCGACATAAAAAGCTTAAGCCCGCAATTGCTGGTGGCAGACCTGGAAAGGGCTGTCGCATTTTACTGTTCTTACCTTGGTTTCGGGGTCGGATTCAGGTACGGGGATTTTTACGCGGGCCTTGAAAGAGACCATTACAGCCTTCACCTTAAAGCTGACGATACAAGGGGCGCCGAACGGTCAGGCAGGCGTGACAACGAACACGCCGATATCGTATTTGCGGTGGGGAATATATCGGAGTTCTACCACGAAGTGATCCGTCAATCGCCCGAAGTTGTAGTACCTTTAAGGGAAATGCCTTATGGCCGCGAATTTTATATTGCCGACCCTGACGGATATATCCTCGCCTTTGTGGAAACAAAATAACCTTTCTGATATTATTGATATAACCATGAACTTCACTGTAAATTTAGATACGATCATTCTGTATGTATCGGATATCGAAAAACTGAAATCCTTCTACACCGGTATTTTTGGATTGAGTGTTACCGAAGAGTTTCCCGGACAGTGGGTGCTGTTAAACGCGGGGCGCTGCAACATCGGACTACACAGGATGGGAGATGCCTATCAGCCGGAAAACAAAGAAAGTTTTAAGGTTAACAGCAACAGCAAGGTCGTTTTTTATATTGATGAGGACATACGCATAGTCCGCGATCACCTGGTCTCCCAAAAGGTAACGATGCGGAAGCTTAAGACATTCGATGGCTACCCTTATTTGCTATGCGACGGCGAAGACCCGGAGGGCAACGTATTTCAGCTGAAACAAATAAAAACGGGTCTGTAACCGGTACCATAAAACCTGCTTATGCACCGATAATAATGGCGCAGTTTGCCCAAAGCGTCATTTTTTGTTTTATCATTCCACAAACAACAGGCATTCTCAGAACAGGTTATGCCCAAAGGTCAGCAGGTTGTTGTCGGGATCATGCAGGGCAAACTCCCGCTGTCTCCAGGGCTTGTGTTCCAATGGGGTCGGGTTCAGGTTTTTGTCCTTGGCAAGATTAAACCATTCTTCAATATCGTCGGTGCGTATATATACCTGTCCGTAATTTTCGCCGGGATCAAGTTCCTTAAATTCAAAAAAGTGGATTTGTATCCTGTCTTTCTGAACCATCAGATATCCGGGATAATCTGCGCTTCCAAATTCCTCAAAGCCAAGTTTATTAATATAATAATTGCGGGTTGCCGCCTTATCGCGCATGGGTAGTTTTGGATTGATGTCAGTAAGCATACTTATTTAAATTTAACTTGCAATTTAAAAGCTAAACTACATTATCAACTTGTTATTTGCAAGTTATTTTCGCATTTTTGTATGGTGAGAAAAATCAGGAAGAGATCGGATGGCCCCATCAGTTCCGCGCTTGACATTATCGGCGATAAATGGTCATTGCTTATCGTGCGCGACATCATGATGAATGGCAAGAACACCTATAACGAGTTCCTGAAATCTGAAGAAAAAATAGCTACCAATGTACTGGCCGACCGCCTTTCGATGCTCGAGGAAGCAGGAATAATTGCCAGAACCGAACATCCCGAAAGCAGGGCAAAAATATATTACAGGCTAACGGAAATGGGCATCGATCTGATGCCGGTGCTGGTTGAAATGATCCTCTGGGCCGATAGTTATCTGATCACTACCGATGCAGCAAAGGGCTATGCAGAAATATTGAGGAAAGATAAGGAGGCGATCATTAAAAAACTAACTGAGCAGATGAAGCAAAAGCTTCCGCAATAAAATAAAACGACTCCATCTGTTCAGAAAGATCAACGACCGTTAAATAGCCTTATTCTCCGCTGATCAGCTTTGCCATAATAAATGCGGCAGCAGCAGCCAGCGTACCGATGATCACAACCTTAAACGCCCCGTTAATTGGTTTTTGCCCGGTCATTTTACTCTTGAAATAACCAAATACAAAAAGGCAGAGCAGGGTTATGCCACAGGAATAGTACAAGGCAGTTGACGCGTTTCCGATAAAGAAATAAGGCGACAGCGGGATGATCCCACCGACCACATAAGATAAGCCGATCGTTACTGCGCTTTGTGTCGCCCGGTTTGCGAGCGGTTTTTCAAGCCCAAGCTCATAGCGCATCATAAAGTCCACCCATTTGTCTTTATCCCTGGCCATTTCATCGGCTATCTGATGTTGCAGCGTTTCAGAGAGGCCAAAATCCGCAAAAACTTCCCTTACTTCCGCCTTCTCCTGCTCGGGCACCCGTTCTATTTCATCATATTCCCGCTGCAATTCCGATTGATAATGGTCTGCCTCGGTCCTGCCCGCCAGGAAACCGCCCAGTCCCATCGCAATGGAACCGGCCACAATTTCAGCGATCCCGGCTGTCATAACGATCGACGAAGAATTTACAGCGCCGCTCAATCCCGCAGCCAGCGCGAAAGGTACCGTGAGGCCGTCAGACATGCCGATCACAATGTCGCGTATCGTGTCCGAGCTTTTTACATGGTGTTCTTTATGCATCATTCAAACTGTTTATTCAGCATAAATATAGTACTCTCAGACTATCTTGCAACCAGGCCGCCGTCAATTACCAGCTCGGCGCCGGTAACATAAGAAGCCTCGTCCGAAGCGAGATACAACGCACCGTAGGCAATTTCAGCAGGTGTACCCATTCTGCCCATCGGACACATATTTTTTATCAGCGTCTCCGATTGTGCATCGGCCGCCAGAAATTCCGTCATGGGTGTCAGCACGCCACCGGGATGAATGGAATTAAAGCGGATCCGGTCGGCAGCAAATTCCACCGCATTGTCTTTGGTCAATAACCGCAGCGCCCCTTTAGAAGCGGTATAAGCTGGTCCGTTACCGCCAACTATCCCGGCAATAGATGATATATTGACCACAGATCCACCGCCGGCTTTGCGCATATAAGGAATAACCAGCCGCGTCCCGGTAAAGGCACCGGTCAGATTTACAGCGAGGATGTTATCCCATGTTTGCATGGTTATATTCTCCGTGGTATTGCCGGGAATGTAGATACCGGCATTATTCACCAGTATATCTATTTTGGAGTATAATAATACCGCCTTTGATACCACCAGATCCCAGTCTTCGGCTGAAGTAATATCATGAGAAGCCCAGTCTATGCTCGCCCCCTGTTCCCTGGCGGCAACAACCCATTCTTTTAATTTCCCGTGCTGTCTGTCGGTTGCCAGCACACTGGCGCCTTCCGCAGCAAACAGGCGGGCAACCGCCTCGCCGATACCCCCCGCCGCACCGGTAACTATGGCTACCTTATTTTTCAACCTTTCCATTTCACCTTAGTTTTTTCCGGGTATAACCAACAACGGAATATTGATCTCGGAAGCGATCTTCTGGGTATAACTGCCGGGAATAATGCTTTCTAAAAAGTTGTGGCGGCGGTGCAGCATGGCAAACACATCAATATTGCCGTGCTCATACAGCCATTGCAGTCCATTCTCTGTTTTGTGGCTTTGAACCATGCGGTAATAGATATTCGGATAATCGGCCTTATTGGAGAGTTCTGTCAAAAAGCGGTCTATCTTCTTTTTCGTTTCAGCGGTATTTTCTTTTTCATGATGAACATGCGCGATCAGGAGTTCAGCATTGAGCGGTTTAATCAGCGCGATCAGTTCATAAATGGCATCGATATCTTTTTCCGGTTGTTTAAAGTCTGTTGCAAAGGCTATCTTTTTCACAGGCGACATTTTAGCAACGGCAGGTACCAGCAGCAGGGGAACTGTAGAATTATTGATCAGTTGCCTGGCATGATTACCCAGGATATAATTACCGATACCTGTTTGTCCGTGCGTACCGATAACGGTTACCGCGACGCGGTTTTTCCTCACCAATTCGTCAATCACGCTAACAACCGGCCCCGCCTCATTAACACAGTGTACCAGTGGCTTGTAATCATCTGTATTGTTTTCGTGTTCAATTTTAGTTTTTAACTCATGCAAAGCCTGGCGCCCATCTTCCAGCAGGTCGTCATATTCGTACATGGGCCAGGTTACCATCCCTGCCTCGGGTAGTTCGGCAGGCACCATAAAGGCGTTGCAAAGCAGCACATTGGCCTGTAATTTAGCTGCCAGCCGGTAACCATACGCGGCGGCATGGGCGGCATTTTCTGAAAAATCAGTGGCGATCAATATATTTTTCATTTCCCCTATATTTAAGTGAACAATTAATTTGCTGATCAAAGTTGCCTAAAGTATCCCGCCTGAATAATGACCGCAGTCATCTATTAAAGTGACAGACACCTGTTTATGAAACCTTTAGCCGAACTTCCTGATAAGAAAATAAAGCGAATGAACCGGATAAACTATTGTAATGCGGTGGCTTTTACGCCCCTGTACAATGCCTCTTCAAGTTTTGGGTCCTTATTATAGATATCGGGGTATTTTATCAGTTCGCCTTCCCTCATCTGGCAGGTGACGTAGGTTACCCTGACAGGGATCACTTTCTTCAAGATAAAGTTCCTTGTCGCCTTTCCGCCAACTGCTTTCTTAAACGCTCTCAGATTATCCGGATCATGCTTTAATATCAGTGCGGCTAATTTTTCACCGTCTTCCACGCAGATCGTGCCATCGGTGCGGGCGCGGTTGGCCAATGTCTGCCTTTTAAGAGCAACGCTTTTCATCGTAATTCCCCGGCTGTTATCAAACCAGAAAAACACGCTTCCCCGGTTATCCGGTTCGCCGCCATAGCGATTCGCGGCGTTGCTACCCTGATAAATATCCGTCTTTGACTCATTTGTTAATTTATCCGGTCTCTTAACTACCTTTTTACCCGCTACAGCAGTCGTCAGGTAACTGAGTTCGCTTTGCAATTCGGGCGTCGGTGTGGACGGTTTCCCGGCGGTGATCTTAAAGTAATAAACGGTATCCGGCTGATGCAGCGCCAAAGTGAATGAAGGGATATTTATTTCGATATAGGTATCCGCATCTACCTCCGCCCAACGCAGGCGTTCCATGTTAATGGCAATTTTTCTTACGTCAGCTTCAGGAATTTCATAACAATCCTCCTGATACACTCCTTCGAGCAGATGCATCTGACCCTGCAATGCGCCATAGGCTTTTGATTTTGGCTGTACATCCAGGATGGCGCTCATAAAATCTTTCTGTTTGATGGCCCGGGCCAGAACAAGCGCTGCATTAAATGTCTCCGACTGGCGGTCGATCCGTGCGACAGGGTAAACCGGGTTGAATTTGCCAAAATGCAGGTGATTGATAAAGGTGATCATCGCATCGGTCAGGAAAATATCATAACGCGCCTTTTCGGCGTTGCTTACTTTTTCAGGACGCTCCAGTATATCATGCAGACGGTCATATAATAATTCCTGCGGGTGATAATCCGCATGTGAAAGTCCGAACTGCAACACACAATCAAGCAGCAGCATGGATTCCCATGTTTGCCGGGTGTTATATTTTGGGTCCACCCAATTAGGAGCATACTCCCGGCCGTTATAAAACTCCGCTACCGTATTCGGGAAAAAAAGTGCCTTGCTGTACCTGCCGTTATTCATAAAAAGCCGGATGTTGGCAGCTACAGAGCTGTCCGCGGGATGGTGAATGCCCTTAACGGGAGTAGCAGATGCGGCAGACAGCATAACCGCAAACGCAACCAAAGCCGCGGCTTTCCGGAGCAACTCCCGGCAAAACCCAATGTTTCCCAAAATCTTCATAATCTAAAAATTATTGGGTCAAATTTGGGGATGTTCAGGCCTTTAAATAATGATACCGATCATTTAAAATACTGATAATGAACAGCTGTCGCGCGATGATACGCTCGGATTTGCAGCGCATTTTATAAATTTATTAAACAAGCTACGACATTTACAGGTTAATCAACCGGGAGCAATACTGATGGAAAAATTTGAAGTTTTAATATCAAAGGGCAAGCAAAGCTATACCTTTGAGGTACGCGATTATCTGCACCATACCGGCGACAGCTGTAAGTTCGAAATATATTTGAACGGAGCGTTTGCAGGCGGTTTTGAACCCGACGGGCACCGGGGCCTGCACCTGTGTAAAAACCCCGGTCTGGTTAGTGAGGCTGTGCTGCACATCGTGGCGGAACGGCTCGAACCTTATGTGATCTGATCGTCAGAAAACCGAAATTTATAACCTCCTCTTTAAACAGGAAAAGCATAGGCCCCTATCTTTGCGGCATAAAACATGCAGGATCTACAGCAACAATTTGGCAACATCGATATTTACCTGTTCGACCAGCTTTTAAAAGGCCGGTTCGATCATTGTAAAAAGGTACTTGACGCGGGATGCGGAAGCGGCCGCAACCTGATCTATTTTCTCCGGAACGGCTTTGAGGTGTACGGCATAGACCCAGACGCAAACGCTGTAACAACGGTCACCGGCTTGGCGGCTCACCTTGCGCCATCGCTTCCCGCTGAAAATTTCAGGGTGTGTTATGCGGAGGACATGACTTTCGCCGATGGTAATTTTGACCTTGTGATCAGCAGCGCTGTATTGCATTTTGCTAAAGGTCCGGATCATTTTGAAGGCATGGTGCAGTCCATGTGGCGGGTACTTAAACCCGGCGGCTTTTTATTTGCGCGTCTTGCGTCCGACATAGGCATCAGCCACCTTGTGCAAAGCAGGGGAAATGGCCACTATCTTTTACCCGACGGATCAGAACGGTTCCTGGTAAACGAGCAAATGCTGACTGACCTGACATGCAGGCTTGGCGCCCGCCTTATCGAACCGATCAAAACCACTAACGTGCAGAATATGAGATGCATGACCACCTGGTGTTTGCAGAAGATGTGAGTATGTTCATAATTTGCAATAACCATTCCTATACCGCGTTTTTTATATTTACACCATACTGCAATACTTTATGAAATATATGAAAGCCCATTTACCGGCAATCGCTTTGCTGTTTGCCATAGCTGCATTGCCGGCCTGTAAAGCAAAAAAACCGGTTATAACCAAGCCACCGGTCACCTATCCGTCCGATCCTCAACCCGTAAAAACGCCACCGCCGCCACCACAGCCCCCGGTGAAACAGGAAACACCGCCACCGCCGCCGCCACCTGCAAAACCGGACTATAATTTTAAAAATATTCAGTTTGAGTTTAACTCGGGTATTTTAAAGACAGAATCATATCCCGTGCTTGATAAAGTGGCCGCCGAAATGAAAAAAGACCTGTCGGTAAAATTTGTGCTTAACGGCAACTCATCCGCCGAGGGAACTTATGATCATAACATGGCACTGTCGGTAGAGCGGGCAAACGCCGTGAAACTATATCTTGTCAATACCGGCATCCCAGCCAGTAACCTTGCCGTAAAGGGCTATGGTGAAAGCAATCCGATTGCCGACAACAACACCGAGGAAGGCAGGGTGCTGAACCGCCGGGTTGAAATTAAACGCCAATAATTTATCTGCGCCATACCGGAGCTGTACCGATCGTGTGTACCCTGGTATGGCTTTTTTATGCCATGTAACTCCGGCCTCGTTATTAATGTTTTAGCCAGTCTGCCGGTATTTCCCGGGGTTCGGAGCCGTTAACGCTGTATTTCAGGCCGAGGGTAAACCCTCCGCCGCCTTCGATAAAATCAAGCTGAAAGGGATGCGCCCCTGTCTTCAGCGCGACCTGTGCGCTGCGCTCCCGTGCGGAGTGGTTGCCGTCGTTATCTACAACTACCTTCCCACCTATCTTTAATACGCCGCCATCGTCGCAGTTCAGATAAAAGCTGTAGATGCCATCAGCAGGCACGATGATATATCCCTGATAACTTATACCGAATGACGGTGCCTTTACGGTTGAGGGCACGGCTATTTTATCCGACATAAAGGTGCTGTCCACTTTAGCGCTTTTCATCAGCGTGGTTTGCTTAAAATAGTCCTTGTAGTAGCTGCAAAATAACCCTGGGCTTGGAGGCGCAATTTTAACTGCGCCAAGCATTTGCTGCCGCCTGTAATTAAGGGTATAAATGTCGCCGCGCGTTCCGGCCGGTGTAAACGCCGCCACTTTGATCTGCATGTCATTTTTGATCACCAGCGGGGCGGGTAATTCAGCCGATTGCATATCCGGAGCCGTACCGTCCGTTGTATAACGCAGGGTCAGATCCGGCAAGGGTTTGGCAATGGTCAGCTTACCTTCATCCGTGAAGACATAATCATTGAGCAGACCCGGCAAATCAGGCAGACGATAGTTTATCTTCATGGCATCCATGCGGCGGTAATGCGGGATCAGTCGTTGCAGATAGGAATTGTACCTGTCCGGCCTGTTCGTCCAGAGCACTTCGGCCAATGCTGTCAGCCGCGGCATATACATATAATCGGCGCGTTTTTCCGAAGGTACCATTTCCGTCCATACCTCCGCCTGTGCGCCAATGATAGATCTTGCTTCGCTGGCATTCAGCGCCTTGGGCACGGGGTTAAAGTGATAAACCTTTGAAAGCGTAAACTGATCAGGCTGATTATCAAAATACAAGGGTTCGCCGGGAGCCATAATTACGGTATTCCCGTTTCTAACGGCTTTTACGGGCGCGTCAGGCACCCAGGTGCGCCAGTACATCACCAGAGCCGACTTGCTGACACCCCCTTCAATAATCTCGTCCCAACCGATCATCTTGCGCCCGTGCGCATTAAAGAATTTTTCCATCCGGTTGATGAAATAGCTTTGCAGCGCAGGAAGATCCTTAATACCCTCCCGATGCATCAGCGCCTTGCACACATCAGACTTTGCCCAATCCGAACGGTCAACCTCGTCGCCGCCGATATGGATATACTTAGACGGGAAAATATCCATTATCTCCCTGAATACATTTTCAGCAAATTCAAATGTGCTTTCATTGCAGGGACAGACCGGCTTCGAAAAAAGTTCGCCAAATTTATTTTCGCCGTTACAGGTTAAATACGGATAGGCATTTATCGCCGCCATCATGTGACCGGGCATATCCACCTCCGGAATAATATCGATATGTCTTGCCGTTGCGTAAGCCACCAGCGCCTTCATCTCTTCCTGCGTATAAAATCCTCCATAAAGCGTTTTACCGTCGCGGTGGATGATGTGTGCGGTATCAATGGCAAAATCGGGATTGTCGGCTGCACGTTTCATACAGGCCGAATCCTGGTTATTAAAACTACGCCACGCACCTTCTTCGGTAAGTTTCGGATACTTCTTTATTTCTATGCGCCAGCCCTGATCATCGGTAAGATGCAGGTGCAGCCTGTTCAATTTGTAAAGCGCCATCCTGTCGATCAGTTTCCGCAGGTAGCTCATCGAAAAAAAGTGGCGCGAAACATCGAGATGCATACCACGCCACCCATAGGCGGGATGATCGGCAATGGATACGGCAGGCAGATTAAGAATAGGACTGGCTGTATGATCTTCAATGCCAGCAGGCAGCAGCTGCCGGATCGTTTCGACCGCATAAAAGGCACCTTCAGGCTCTCGCGCCCTGATAATGACCTGCCGGGGTGATATGGAAAGCCTGTAACCGCCTGTTTGTGTGACGGCCGCATCGTAGATCAGCCGGATGGCTCCCTGGAACTTGTTATTCGCTAACTGAAGTTCACGGTCATGCCCGCCGCCTAAAAGCTGGTTTAACTGGTCTGCTTCATTTCTGAACCTCGCATCGTAAAATATCTTTGTTTTCGCGGTGATGACGAATGTTCCCCGTGCAGGCGTAAGTTGTGCAGGATATGGAATAAGCGGATACCGGTTTGCTTCCTGTGCCTCCAAGCGGGCGGAGCAGGCAACAAACAACAATGTTATCATCAGGACGGGCTTAATCAGCTGTGATCGAAAGTTCATATCGGATACGGGTATTATCGGACGGTTAAAATGGCTAAATTAAACCAATACTGCAACTTCAACTGTCTGACGAGACCCGACGCTGCGCCACCGGTATTAAAATAACTTGTGTTAATTTTATATTTGCGCCGCAAGAAGTGGTAAGTTGAACAGCAAACATAAATGAATCTTAAATCCGTTTTTGATTTTATTAAGAAACAGATACGCTTTAAATTTATATTTAATGCGATATTCTTTGTGTTTATCATGGTGCTATTGGCATTTCCGTCGGCCAAGGCGCTTTTTATCCGCGGATTAATGATGGTCGGTATGTTTCAGCCGGAAATCCCTTCTGACACCGTCAGGCTCGCAGTTTCCCCTGCTTTCAGCTTTATCGACAAAAGCGGAAAGACCGTCACGCTTGCTGATCTAAGCGGCAAAGTGGTATTTATAAATTTCTGGGCGACCTGGTGTCCGCCCTGTTTAGCGGAGTTGCCATCGGTAAATGATTTATACAAACATTTCCAAAATGATCCCCGCGTTGTTTTTTTGATCGTTGATACCGACAACGATTTCAAAACCTCGTTACCATTTATTGCCAGGCATCAGTACAATTTGCCGGTTTATATCTCCGGGTCAGCCAATCCCCCGCAGTTGATAGGCAGTTCCATTCCCACTACAGTGGTGATCAACAAACGCGGCCAAATGGTGTTCAGGCATGAAGGCACGGCCAATTACTCGGGCAAAAATTTTGAGGCATACCTCACCAGGCTGTCAGAAGAATAACGATGTCCCCCGGAGGTAATGATGATCAGCTGACAGGAAAGCTGATCACAAATTCCGTGAACTCGTTCTCCTCCGTCGTAAAATCAATTGTTCCCGAATGGCCCTTTACTACAATGTCATACGATAGAGACAGGCCAAGACCGGTGCCCTCCCCGGCAGGTTTGCTGGTAAAAAAGGGTTGCATGATTTTATCCTTAATGGCATCGGGCATCCCGGTTCCGTTATCCCTCACCGTAATAACGATATTGTTGTCTCTGAGTACGGTTGATACGCTTACTTCCGGATGATAAGCCGCCCCGGCAGTCTTTTGCTTTTTATTGACGGCATAAAAGGCATTGTTGAACAGGTTGATGAACAAACGACTGACATCCTGCTGCACCACGCTGATCAACGGCAAGCCGTCGGCAAAATTGGTGATCATCTCTGCATTAAATGATTTATCCTTTGCCCGCAAACCATGATAGGAAAGTTTGAAAAACTCTGCCGCCAGCGCGTTAATATCCGTAAGCTGCCGTTCGCCGGTATTGGCGCGGCTGTGCTGCAGCATACCTTTCACGATGGAATCGGCGCGTTTGCCGTGATGGTTGATCTTTTCTTCGTTCTGCTGAATGTCATTAGCAATGGCGATCGCTTCATCTACGTTACCATTCTTCAATTCCTCGCGCAGCTCATCCGCCAGTTCCCTGTTTACGTCTGAGAAGTTATTGATAAAATTCAACGGATTCTGTATCTCATGTGCTATTCCCGCCGTAAGTTCTCCAAGCGACGCCATTTTTTCTGATTGGATCAGCTGAGCCTGTGTTGCCTTCAACTGTTCAAGCGTTGTTTCAATCTCCTCTTTTTGTTCGCGGAGCAGGTTGTTCGCTTTTTTGCGTTGTCTGCTGTTGCGCCAGAAGATATAGGCCAGCAAAAGCAGCACGCCCAAACCACCGCTGAAGATATAGGTCCGCACCTGATTTTCATACTCCAGCCTGGATGCAGCAATTTCCTGCTGCCGCTGCTTCTCCTCAAAATCCAGTGCAACCAGTTGCCTCACTTTCTCCTGATTGAACAGGCTGTCATTAGTGATGGTTGCAATTTTATAATATTTATAGGCCTGCGGAATATTATGCTGCTTGTCATAAAGCCTGTACAGCATTTTACTGGCATTGGAAGCATCCTGCAAAAAGTTCCCCTGGCGTGCCGAAGACAATGCCTTTTCTGCATAAAATATTGCTGAATCGGGCATATTAACCTTTTCATACAAATCGGCGATACCCAGATAACTGAGGTCCAGATTGGTAAGATCCCGTCCGGAAAGCTGCAGGGCTTCAGCCTCGTGATAATATTTCAACGCCGCCTCGCGGTTTCGCTTTTCAGCTTCCAGCTGGCCGCGGTCGCTTAGCAAAACACTCTTCAGATCATAAAAATGGCTTTGTTCCTGGGCTTTTGTACCTGCATCAATATAATATGCGGCAGAGTCTAATTTCTTCGTAAACAGAAAGGCTTCGGCACAATTTTCCAAAAGGTACACATTGATGACTCTGAAATTTTCGCCAATAATGTTGTTGTGTTTAATATAACTGTGCAGCTCGTTTAAACCGAGGCGGAGATACAAAAGGGCCTTTGCGTAATCGCCCATCTGAATATAGGTGCTGCCGATATTATTATGCGTCTGGATCAGCGCATATTTATTATTTTCCTTTTCGGCGAGTCTGATGGCGCCAAAGTAAAGCTGCATGGCCTTGGTGTAGTTCCCTAAGCCCACATACAGGTTAGCCATTAAGATAATGCATCGCCGTTGATAGGACTGATTTTTTGTGCGTACAGCCAGGTCGTAACCCCGCTGAGCAGCTATAATTCCGCTATCGGGTTTATAAAACGTATAAAAATCGCCAAGCTGGAAATAGGCCTTCACTTTGGTAGAGTCGTCAGGCGCGCGACTGATAAACCTGTTAAGACTGTCAATCTGTTTGCGTTGTGCCTTTGCAAACGACGTCAACAACGTCAGGACGCATAGCATCAGGCCTATCTTTTTCATAAAAAGGGGAGCATTGTCAAAAAAGCAATACTGCACTAAAATACATTATTAGATCGAAAACAAAAAGCACGGAAAATCAGCCGGTTCCGGGCTGGCGATGTGTGTATTTCTGTATGCTTTAACGGCATGATCCGTGCAGGTAAAGCCCGTTCATTCCGGGTTTAGCTATCTCCTTGAAATGGCAGCAACAGCCGGGGTGACTTCAGCAAAAAATAAATTTTTATGCGGCGGTAATTATTACTTTCGCCAAAAACCTGCAATCGATTGCAAAAAAATTTCAGAAGTCCCGTTTATGGCCATTTTATAGCTGAAATTAATGTATTATTTATTTTTTATTAATGATCGACTCTTCTTTTGTGTCATTATATAGACCAATTATAACGCCGGGTATTCTTTTATAAGCACCCGCTATTTTATTATTCAAACCAAATTAACGTCATGTATTATTACGACCCTTATCCGCCGTAAATATGCTGCTATCACGCACTATTTATTACCCCTGTATGGTAAAGACAACCAATTAACCTCACAAATTAACAGAAAGACAATATGAAAAAAATTCAATACTTACTAATACTTCTCTTTCTTTTACCGCTCAGTTTGTTAGCTCAGCAAACATTGATCCGCGGGAAAGTAATAGATTCCGCCGACGGCTCCCCGCTCCCGGGCGTAAGTGTCCGTGTAAAAGGGACCACTGCCGGCACCGTCACGGATATAACCGGAAAATTCCAGGTGAACGTGGCATCCCCGCAGGCAATCCTGCAATTTTCATTCCTCGGTTATGGCACACAGGAGGTCAGCGCTGAAAACGCCGACGTGATCTCATTAAAAGCCAACAGCAATAATCTGAACGAAGTAGTGGTAGTGGGTTACGGTGTGCAAAAAAGAGCAACCGTTACCGGTTCGATCGCTACACTGCGCAACAAGGAGATCACGACGACAAAGAACGAAAGCGTGATCAACATGCTGACCGGTAAAATACCCGGTGTCCGGATTGTGCAGACCACTGCCGAGCCGGGATCTTATTCAAATACGCTCAACATCCGCGGATATCAAAGCGCTCCGCTGGTCGTAATAGATGGTATCATCGGCGGCGACCAGTCAACCATCGGCCGGATGGACCCTAATGAAATTGAAAGCATATCGGTACTGAAAGATGCTGCAGCTTCTATCTACGGTATGCGGGCCGCAGGTGGCGCAATACTGATCACCACCAAAAAAGGCTCCAAAAACGGGCAGATCAACGTGAACTATTCGGTAAACAGCGCGATCCAGACCTTCCTGGGTATGCCTGAAGGGGTAGGTGCAGTAGATTATATGCTGCTGACCAACGAAAAGGTAAAACGCGATTTTGCCAATAACTTCGTGGCCAACGTTACGCCGCAATATTCATACAACGATATTAAACCATGGCTTGACGGTACTTATAAATCGAACGACTGGGTTGACCTTGTTTTCAGAAAGACAGCCAACGAGATCAGTCATAACCTGAACATTGACGGCGGCAACGACAAGATCAGCTATTTCTTTAACCTTGGCTATCTGAAGCAGGACGGTGTTTTCAAAACAGGTGACCTGAATTATAACAAATACAACTTCCGTTCAAACGTTACCGCCAACGTAAGCAAGCGTTTAAAGGCCCAGGTACTGACATCGGCATGGATGGATGAAAAAAACCAGCCATACACCGACGAGTGGACTGTTTATAAATACACCTGGAACCAGATCCCTATCCACCAGATATATGCCAATGATAACCCGGCATATCCTGCGGTAATGGATGACAACATGAACCCTTCTGTATTTACCGACGCCGACAAGGTTGGTTCAAAAAGAAGCAGGAACAAAAGCATCACCAGCCAGCTGAACCTGACCTATGACATTCCCGGCATCAGCGGATTGAGCGCAAAGGCATTGTTTAACATTGATTATGGTGTGAATGATTTCAATCAGATAAAGAGGACGTTCTCGTTATACACCTACAAGGCTGACGACGATACCTATATCCCAAGTGTGGTAAACTCGCCGTCAGGTATCACCCGGGCGTATTACACCCACCTGAACACCCTGAGCCAGCTGACGCTGAATTATTCGCATACTTTCTTTAACGACCATACGGTAACGGCGATGGTTACCTATGAGCAAAGCCACGAAACGGCCGACAACTTTAATGCTTACCGTGATACGGAAATCCCGGTTGACTACCTGTTCGGCGGCCTCCAGAACTCCAACATGTCTGGCGGTATGGATGCCGGTGCGCTGCAGGACAGGGCACACAGAAGCGTTATCGGCAGGTTGAACTATGATTACAAAGGCAAATACCTTGCTGAGTTCAGCTTCCGCCGCGATGGTAACAACCTGTACAAACCAGGGCCTGACCAGTGGGGCTTCTTCCCCGGAGGTTCCGTGGGCTGGGTAATCACCAAAGAAAAATTCTTCCGCAACCTGGTATCCGAAAACATCCTCAGCAATTTAAAACTAAGGGCATCATACGGACAGACCGGGGACGAGAACAACGCCGCTGCATTTAACTATGTGAACGGTTACACCTACCCGATAAACAGTTACATATTCGGCCAGAGTGCAGTAAACGGCTCTGCTCCGAAGCTTGGAAATGCCGGTCTGACATGGTCGGTAAATACGATTGAGAACATCGGCCTTGACTTCGGTTTATTCGGCGATAAGGTGGACGGCAGCGTCGAGGTGTTCAGGAATGACCGTACCGGGTTACCTGCTACGCCTTCAGTAGCATTACCCGGAACCGTTGGTGCAGCTGTTCCGCAGATAAACTACAACAGCGACCGGGTACAGGGTATCGACTTTAACCTGGCTTACCATACAAGGATCGGACAGGTAGCCCTGAATCTTGCCGGAAACATTAGCAGCACCCGCTTAAAGGCGCTGAACGTACTCCGCGGCTCATCGGGCAACGAATACCAAAACTGGAAAGAAAACCAGACCAACAGGTATCAGAACATCTGGTGGGGCCTGCAATATGCCGGACAGTTTACCAATTATAACCAGATCTACAATTATGGTGTAAACACAGGCGGCGGCAACAACAACGTTATCCCGGGCGATTATTATTATGAAGACTGGAATAATGATGGTGTGATAGATGATAAGGATAACCATCCGATCGCTACGACCGATTATCCGCTTTACAACTATGGCCTTTCTATCGGCGTAGCCTATAAAGGTTTCGATATGAACATGCTGTTACAGGGGGCTGCGGGCGTGTATGTACAATACGGCGAGCAATTTGCCGAGCCGCTGATGTACAACAGAAGCGCACTGACCCGTTTCCTCGACAGCTGGCACACTGTTGACCCTAATGCGAATGTGTTTGATCCGAACACCCAATGGGTACCGGGTTATTATCCGGCGATGGGTTCTCCGATCGCGCAGGGTACAAAAGCCATCCAGAACGCCAGCTACCTGCGTGTAAAAACGCTTGAACTCGGGTATTCGCTGTCGCCGACCATCCTGAAGACCATCGGGCTTAAA
Organism: Mucilaginibacter sp.; assembly: GCA_035547875.1. Lineage (GTDB taxonomy): Bacteria > Bacteroidota > Bacteroidia > Sphingobacteriales > Sphingobacteriaceae > Mucilaginibacter. Next base: position 718,577 of record DASZTX010000057.1, read on the forward strand.
AAATTAAGGGTATATGTAAACAGCTACAACCTGCTGACGTTTACCGGCCTGAAGAATTACGATCCGGAACACCAGGGTCCGAACCCGAGGGATAACGGCGATTTCGGCCGCGCCCTGGGCGGATATACTTACCCAATGAACCGGACCTTTAACCTGGGAGCTAATGTTTCCTTCTAATTATTTGACACATGAAAAAACTACATAAATTATTTATAGCAATATCTGTTAGCGCGGGCACGCTCGTAACATCCTGTCAAAAATTGGATATCCCGCCTACCAATATTTTTACGCCTGATATCATTTATGACAGCGAAGCGGGCGTTAAATCGTTCTTAGCAACGATCTATCAGAATCTCCCTATCGAGGACTTTAAATACCGCCCCGATCAGGGTTTCAAAACCGGATCGAACGACTGGGAAAACTTTTATAACAGCGCCTCCGAGACCGGCGAAGAAGTAGGACCTTTTGGCGGCCTTGATATTGCCGGAGGCTTTGGCTACTGGCCTTATGACAACATCAGGAATGTAAACACTTTGATCGACGAGCTGCCAAAACATGTGGCTTCGCTTGGTCAGGCAACGGTAGATGCGCTGATGGGTGAGGCTCATTTTCTGAGAGCTTACTACTATTTCGGACTGGCAAAACGTTACGGAGGTGTTCCGCTGATCACCAAACCACAGGACCCGGGTGCGCCGCTTTCGGAATTGCAGGTTCATCGTGATAAAGAAGAAGCTACCTGGGACTTTATCGGTCAGGAGCTTGATCTTGGCTATCAGATGATGCCGGCTACAAGTGATGCAGGCAGAGCTAACAAATATGTTGCCGCAGCGCTGAAATCAAGGGCAATGTTATACGCAGGATGTATAGCCAAATACGGTTCAACAAATTATGTTGACGGTCAGGCCCGGTCGCTTGGTCTGGTGGGTATTCCCGCTGAAAAGGCAAACACCTATTTCCAGGCGGCCTATGATGCAGCAAAACTGCTTGAGGGTCATTACTCGCTTTACAATGCGAATCCTGACAAGGTACAGAACTATGTCGATCTGTTCCTGAAAAGCGGCAGCCCCGAAAACATCTTCATCAAACAGTACTCTATCGCCAATCACACCGCGCACAGCTGGGACGCAACCATGTCGCCGCGTTACATGACGGCTAACGCGTTGTCGCGTTCGTACCCGACGCTGGACTTTGTAAGTCTTTGGGGCGATCTCCCGGTAACCAATCCTGACGGTACGCCACGCCGTTTTGATAACCGCGCACAGCTGATGCAGGGGCTTGAACCGAGATTGCTGGCTACCGTTTATTTTCCGGGAGCTACGTTAAGGGGGCTGATGTTCGATATGCAGCGCGGTATTTACCCTTCATTCAGCGGAACGGCAGCTGCGGAAGTGGCCAAACAACCGAACTCGCGCTCTTATATCCTGGCGGGCGATACCAAAACGCTTTATCAGGGTAAGCAGGTGATCGGCTTTACCGGCCCGTGGACAGGCGGCGACGAACTGACACGTACAGGTTTCTACGTCCGCAAATATGTTGACTATAACAAACCGCAGGCCACCGTCGATCTGAACCGCAGCGAACAGCCCTGGATAGATATGAGATATGCTGAAATACTGCTGAACCGCGCTGAAGCCGCTGTAGAATTAGGTAATACCGGCGACGCGCTGACAGATATCAACATGATCAGGGAAAGAGCGGGTGCTACGCTTTACACATCGATTGATCTGGACAAAGTACGGAAGGAAAGAAGAATGGAACTTGCCTTTGAAAACCAGTACTACTGGGATCTGAAAAGATGGCGCACAGCCGACATCGTGCTTGACCGTGCCCACTTTAAGGGATTAATGCCATACTACGTATTCAACGAGGATAAATACATCTTTCTGGCCGAGCCTGAACTGTTTAACCGCGAATATACCTTCCAGAAGAAATTCTATTACGAGGGAATCCCCGGTGGCGAGATCGCAAAGAACCCGAACTTATTGCCTAATAACCCTGGTTACTAAAAAATTAATATTTAAGATATGAAAAAGACGATTAGCAGAATTTTGGTAGGTATGGCTGTACTGGCAATCTCCGCGTGTACCAAAATTGATAATTACGACGGCCCTGACGCATCGTTCCAGGGCAATCTGGTTGCCTCTACGGGCGGCAACCTGCTTACTTCGGGCGGAAGTACGCAGATATGGCTTCAGCAATTAGGCTGGACCACTCCGCAAACCATACCAAGTAAGTTTGACGGCACCTTTGAAGACACCAAACTGTTTAAGGGCAACTACAAGGTGGTTCCTACAGGCGGTGCATTCTGGCCGGTTTACGACACGCTTACCGTGACCATCAACAAAGGTTCAAAGCACGATTTTGTGGTTACGCCGTATATCGTTATCAAAAACTTCACAACCAGCCTTGACGGCACCACGCTGACGCTGAAGTTTGATATAGACGCACCGGTCCCGGCGGGGATGCCTACCATTAAGGATGTGCAGCCTTATGTGAATACCACACGGCTGGTTGGCGCAGGCGCATCGATAAGGGATTTTTCCGACGTAAATGCCAAAACCATCAACAAGGAGTATATCGATATGACACCAGCCGAAAAATCAATGACGCTGACCGTGCCAAATCTGATACCCGGACGTACATTTTTTGTTCGTGTCGGCGTCCGGTTGAGCGACAGCTTCAACAGTTCCAATTTTTCGGAAATAGTACAGGTAGATATTCCCAAATAATTTAACCAAAATAAAAGGAAATGAAATTTATCAAGACAATGATGGCTTGTTCCATCCTCGTGGCTGGCCTTACGATAGTCAGTTGTAAAAAAGAGAAATATATTTCGCGGGATACCTCGATGATCAAACCGCCGCCGGTTGATACCACTACACCGCCCCCAGTTGATCCTACGCTGCTGACATTTAACAGCGCCGACGTAAAAGATGGATGGGAAACTGTAGGTGAAGTGAGCATCACGACGACCGGACAAAAAGAAGGCACCGGATATATTAAAAACTCTATCCCTAACGGATCGGATTTTATGCAGTTCATTCTGCACACCTCCGCACCTTTCGACTCGAAACTTACCGCTGCCAACGGCCAGTTCTCTTTCTGGTGGTACGTATCGGATGTTTCATTGCTGAAAGCCGACGGCCAGATCGAGATCACCAGCGGAGGCGATGCCGACAAGCATGAATTTGGCTGGTCGGTTGCCAAACTGATCCCTTCGCTGAAAAACGGCTGGAACCAGTTATTCCTGAACTTCAGGGATGCTGATATTTCCGGCGGCGATCCTGACCCTTCTGCGTTCAACTTTTTCAGGATCTACTTCTGGACTGCCTCAAAGGACCATGGCGAACTGGTGTCCGGTGTGGACGGCTTAGTGGTAAGAGCGGTGCCTCCTCCGCCTGACGTTGTATTCGACAGCTGCGACGCCAAGGACGGATGGCAAACCGTGGGTGATGTAAACATTGCCACCACCGGGCAGAAGGAAGGCACGGGCTACCTGAAAAACACCATAGCCAATGGCGGCGATTTTATGCAGTTTATCAAGGATGTGGAAACGCCGGTGAACTCCACGTTTACCGAATCAACAGGAAGATTTAAGTTCTGGTGGTATGTATCAGATGTTTCGCTGCTGAAAAGCGACGGCTCTATCGAGATCACCAGTTCAGGAAAATCAGACGTAAATGAATCGGCATGGGATGTTGCGCCATTGATCCCGGGCCTCAAGAACGGATGGAACGAGATCACGCTTGATTTTGACAAGTCTATCAAAACAGGCGATGGCGGCGCAGATTATTCAGCGATCAACCATTTCCGGATCTTCTTCTGGACAACCGGCAAGGATCACTCCGACCTTGTTACGGGTGTGGATGACCTGAGATTTGTTTCTAAATAACCGCCCCTTAAATTTTTATAAATAAAACCTGAATGGCAGAGAGATTGATTCCCTCTGCCATTTTAAACTTTTGCCACTGATGAATCTAACTGATCTGTTTAAAAAAATAACCAATAGAAATAACGCCCTGCATCTTTTGGCAGGTGTGCTGCTCTGTCTGAGCATGCTGATGGCATCGAAATGCGTCGCGCAGGAGAAGACTGAAGCCGGGGACCGTGTAGGAAATCCCTTTGTACGCGACATTTATACCGCTGATCCTTCAGCACACGTGTGGAAAGACGGAAGACTTTATGTTTACCCTTCGCATGATGTGGCACCGCCGCGCGGCTGCGACCTGATGGACAAATACCACGTGTACTCCACCGACGACATGGTGCACTGGAGGGACGAAGGCCAGATACTACAGGCCAGCGATGTGGAATGGGGACGCCCCGAGGGTGGCTTTATGTGGGCGCCAGACTGTGCCTACAAAAACGGCACTTATTATTTTTACTTTCCGCACCCCAGCGGCACCGACTGGAACCATACCTGGAAGATCGGCGTGGCAACCAGCAAAAACCCTGCAAGCGGATTTAAATCGCAGGGATATATTAAGGGGCTTGAATCAATGATCGATCCCTGTGTGTTTGTTGACGATGATGGACAGGCGTATTTTTATTATGGCGGCGGCGGCACCTGCAAGGGCGGAAAGCTGAAAGACAACATGGTAGAAATTGACGGCGAAATGCACACCATGGAAGGTCTCGAAGATTTTCATGAGGCAACATGGGTACACAAGCGGAACGGTATCTATTACCTCTCCTACTCAGACAACCATGATGTTAACGGCAAACATAACCAGATGCGTTATGCCACCAGCACAAGCCCGCTCGGCCCCTGGACCTATCGCGGAATTTATATGGACGCGACCGACAGTTATACCAATCACGGTTCCATTGTAAAATACAAGGGGCAATGGTATGCATTTTACCACAACAGCGCCCTGTCAAACCAGGACTGGCTGCGCTCCATCTGTTTCGATAAGCTGTATTACAATCCTGACGGCACCATTAAGAAAGTGGTACCGAGCAAATTTGAAAAAAGCAAATAACGCAATCGCGTGCTGATACATCTGCCTATGAATTTTAACCAGCTTCGGCTTAACCTACCAAAGATATGAGACTAAGAAAAACAAATGCGTTGTTGCTGATAACGCTATTACCGGGATTAATTACCAGCTGTTCAAAAAAATCAAGTCCTGCACCACCTGCGCCCCCGCAGGACACGGTGGTAACACACCAGCAATCGCCCCCGGGCGACGTCGTGGGCAAGGTGGTTGTGGGCTACCAGGGGTGGTTTGCCGCCATCGGCGACGGCTCCCCGATAGACCGATACTGGCACTGGTCGCAGACCTGGGAACAGCAGCCCTCGCCGACCAATACAGCGATCAAGTCATGGCCCGACGTCCGCGATTACACCCACACCTTCCCTACCAAATATGCCAACCTGAACAACGGTCAGCCGGCAACCGTATTTTCGTCCTTTTCGGATCAAACGGTTGATGTTCAGTTTAAATGGATGAAACAGTACGGGATAGACGGGGCCGCACTTCAGCGCTTTAACCCCAGCGGTTTGGAAGGCCCCGTACGCGACGCGATGGCCGCCAAAGTAAAAACAGCTGCAGAGGCCAATGGCGTAAAATTTTACATTATGTATGATGTGAGCGGCTGGACCAATATGCAAAGTGAAATAAAGACAGACTGGACCACCAAAATGTCGCAGTACACCTCATCTTCGGCCTATGCCATGCAAAATGGCAAGCCGGTGGTATGTATCTGGGGCTTCGGTTTTAACGACAGCAATCATGAATTCACGGCAGCTGCCTGTATCGATGTGATCAACTGGTTTAAAAGCAAGGGTTGTTACGTCATAGGCGGCGTGCCTACCCACTGGCGCGATCAGAACAGCGATTCACGCGCCGACTTTATCAATGCCTATAAAGCCTTCAACATGCTTTCGCCCTGGATGGTGGGCCGCATCGGGAACGCCAACCAGTCCGACGGATTCTTTACCACTGTCAATAAGGCTGACGAAGCTTATTGCCGCGCCAATGGCATTGATTACCAACCCTGCGTTTTACCGGGCGATCTGCAGGGCCGCCAGCGCGCGCACGGCGATTTTATGTGGCGGCAGTTTTACAACATGACACGGGCTGGTGCACAGGGGCTCTATATCTCAATGTTCGACGAGTATAACGAGGGCAACCAGATAGCCAAAACAGCCGAAAGCCAGGCATTCGTGCCATCTGATTCCGGGATGCTTGCCCTTGATGAGGACGGTACAGCATGTTCGTCAGATTACTATTTACGCCTTACAGGCGATGGCGCAAAGATGTTTAAAGGCGAAATTGCACTGACCGCAACCAGGCCGACCAAACCAATGCCATAAGCTATTAAACAAACCCAAATCCTTATACAATTGAGCGCGGGCTGACCAAAAATCAGCCCGTATTTTTTTGCCGGGTACAAAAAATGCCCGGCTCTCCAACCGGGCATTGCGTTATCACCAACGATAACATCAACTAAATCCCAACGAAATGAAAGTTTGTAAGGGATATCTTTAAATAAACGGCGTCTTTATTTCACATAAAAGCTGCCAGTCTCTCTTATGTCTTCTGATGAACTGCCTACCATCAACTTAAACTCGCCCGGCTCCACCACATGTTTCATCTGCCGGTTCCACAATTTCAGTTCATTGTTATCAATCTTAAACTTAACGATACCGCTTTCTCCCGGCTTCAGGTTAATACGCTGAAAACCCTTAAGCGCCTTCACCGGGGTGGTTACACTTGATATAACGTCGCGCAGATAAAGCTGCACAACCTCCGTTCCCTCAGTCTTACCTGTATTTTTTACGCGAACACTTACATTAACAGACCCGTTAACCGGAACATTTGCAGGACTTACCTGCAAGCCGGAATATTCAAATGTGGTATAGCTCAGACCGTGTCCGAAAGGAAACAGGGGTGATGACTGCTCATCTACATACGTATGCCTCGAACTCGGCTTATGGTCATAATAATAAGGTATCTGTCCGGCAGAACGTGGAAAGGTCATCGGTAATTTGCCGGATGGATTTACCCGGCCCAGTAACACATCGGCGATGGCAAGGCCGCCCGTATCACCCATAAACCACGACTCGACCACTGCAGGTATATTTTTTGCCACCCAGCCAACACTCAATGGCCTGCCGTTAAAAAGCACCACCGCCACCGGCTTACCCGTAGCATGTACCGCCTCAATGAGACGTTTCTGTTGCTTATTCAGCTCGAGGTCGGCGCGATCTTTACCCTCGCCCACTTCGTCAATATCCTCACCCAATACCACAATGGCCATGTCAGACTTGTTTACAGCATCAACCGCCTGCTGAATACTTTCAGACCTTGCAGCCGCCGAGGTATCCGTGCCGTATCCGGCTTCGTAGTTTATGGTAATGCTACTGCCCGCACGCTGCCTCAGCGCATCTGCGATAGCCACGCCCTTACCCATTTTATTGGCATAGCCACCCAGATAGGTACTTTGTGCCAGCGGGCCGATCACAGCCAATGACCTGACGCCAGGCCCGACCGGAAGCAATGAGTTTTCATTTTTCAGCAATACAATGCCCTCCTGCGCAGCCCTCAGCGTCAGCGCGCGGCTTGCCTCGGTATGATTTACTTTTTTTAGCAGAGTATTATCAATATAAGGATGATCGAACAAGCCCAGCATAAATTTCGCCCGCAATACATTCGATACCGCCCGGTTCAGGCTGGCCGTTTTGAGCCGTCCGTCTTTCAGCGCCTGCCTCATCGCGGCTAAAAATGCCTGATGCGGAAAATCATAAAACTGCATATCCAGCCCGGCATTGATCGATTGCGCCAGCGCGTCGGGTACATCTGCTGCAACCTGATGATTATTCAGCGACATCTTGATAGCACCCAGATCGGAAAGTACAAATCCCTTAAAGCCCCATTCGCCGCGAAGCACGTCGGTGAGCAGCCAGTGGTTATCCACGCAGGGGATGCCGTCGATCTCGCTGTAGGCAGCCATCATGCCCATCGCTTTCCCTTCCCTGACAGCCTTTTCAAAAACATACAGAAATGATGAACGGTCTTCCCGCTCACCAATATTGGCTGGCGCCATATTGCTGCCCGCCTCGGGAATACCATGCACCGAAAAATGCTTGGGCTCCGAAATTACCGCATCCGGATCACTCAGTTTATTTCCCTGCATACCCTTTACCATAGCCACACCGTTTGCAGCGGCCAGGAAGGGATCCTCTCCATATGTTTCCTCTACTCGGCCCCAGCGCGGGTCGCGCGGCAGGCACAATACCGGCCCCAATATCATGTTAACGCCATGCGCGCGCACCTCGGTAGCTATCACGTGTCCGGCCTTATGCACCAGAGCAGTGTCCCAGGCGGAAGCCAAAGCCATGGGTATCGGAAAGGTGGTGCTTCCCAGGCTTTCGTATCCGTGCAGCCCTTCCTCAATAAATAACACCGGGATGCCAAGTCTGGTATTGTTAAGCGCATAGCGTTGTATGTCGTTGGCTACATCTGCTGTGAGCGGATAAAGGTCATGCACCGAACCGATGCCCTGCGTACCGATATTGATCTTTGCACTGTCCGACATCGACTCAGCTTCATGGCCACGCATATTGGCCATCTCGTGCCCCCAATACATATCCAGTTGCCTGATCTTTTCATCGGTGGTCATTCGTTTTAACAGGTCTGCCACCCGCTGTTCAACCGGCAGCCCGGCATTTTTATAGGGTGGAATAACCGGCGTCGCTGGTTTGTTGAAAGAACAAAAGGACAAGGTGAGAAGAGCCAGCATTGCGGCATTTCTTTTTTGCATAGTTTATTTATAATGTACGGTAAGAGGCATTCGCTACGGCTTACCCGCCTGCGCGTTTACAATTGTTTTAGGTTGCTAAACTACCGGCAACAACTAATAACAGATTAATAAAGCATTAACAAACAGTCCGGTTACGCCCCCTGAGATAAAAAATTTTATTTATGTGGCGGAGGCGGTACATTTTGCTGAAAAGGAACTTCCTTACGGAGCATTTTTGTCGCATACCCCGTGAGATATAAATAATAATCGTTCGGAATATCGTCTTCATAGGTCACAAAACGGCTTAGGCCAACCGGCGGATTTTTAGAGGCCTTAAGTATTGCGGTACCCTCGTCCACCTCATCGAACATAGCCACATACAACATTTCGGCTCCCTCATCTATGGCGCCGGTGATCTGCTGCCAGTAAAAACGACCGCGATCTCTCGGGATTTGATTTTGCGGCGCGTGCGGATTCATGTTATGCCAGCTAAAGCCGGGAAAAACCGTTGGCACATATTCTACGCCGTTCTGTTTGCACCAGGCTATGTCTTCACCTATCCGGTGTTTAAAGGCGGGGTAGCGTGTTTCGTCAAACCGCCCGACAAACCAGGGGTGTACGATATCTACCTTTTTAAGCAGATCGTGCAGGTGCGGGTCATTTTCCGTATCACTGCCAAAATCCCGCCAGTATGTCGGTACGCCCAGCAATATAGCGCAGCCGCCATAAACAGGATCGTTCTTTAAAAAGTCAATGATCCGTTCCGCTTCGGCGAGGCCATATTTACGGTGATCATTAAAACCCACTCCCCAAACGGCAACCAGCGGCTTGCCGTTATGATACAGCCAGGTTTGCTTATCGCCGCGATTAGTCAGCTTCATACTGTCCACAAGGTGTTTCCAGTCGTTGATGACCAGTGAGTCGTCGCCTGCACGCATCCCGGAAAGATCATACATCAGCGAGATCGCCCGGTGATATTTCTGGGCTAAGCGTACGGCGTTCCCTAAAACCACGTCATTGTGATGACGCCCGCGACCACGCTGAACATCAGCAATGAAGCGTTGTACAAACACACCGTCGATACCGTACTGCTGCATCCACTTAAAATGTGTCTCGGTTGACGAAGCATCATAGGAACTGTACAGATAGGCATCGCTGCCGTCAGCAAGTTTGAAAGGTGTTTTATAGGTCTTTTTATATTCGCTTACATCCGGCCAGATGTCAATATTTGTGCTGCCCGGCTCAAACTTTCCGTGTGAGAGGTAGTGGTTCCAGCCGCGGCCCGCGCCGTCGCCGGGTGCGTTGAACCAGCCCTGGTAGCCCGCCATTACCAGGCCTTTGTAACTTTTAAAGGCGGATGTCTTGCTGTGTTTGGGCTGTCCGTTCACTACAGCGCATAGCAGTAGCAGCAAGATGCCAAAAGTGTGTTTTTTCATCAGGATAAAATTTTAATATTTATTGATTGTTGTTAGCTCAGATGCCCCAGTTTTTATTTGGTTTCGGGCCCATTTCAAGTTCAAGCACACCGCCGGACATCAGCTGACTATGCGTAAAAAAGGGTTTATTTAACGTCTTGCCATTAAACCTGGCGCTTTGAATATATTTGTTAACGACAGAACATTTGTTGGCGATCACCTTAAACTGTTTTCCGTTGTGGAGGTTGATCACGACCTTGCTGAATACCGGGCTGCCGATGGTATAAACAGGCTTTCCGGGGGTGACCGGGTAGAAACCCATCGAGGAGAACACCACAAATGCCGACATACCGCCGCCATCCTCATCGCCGGGAATGCCGAAGATGGTATCCTTATACCATACATCCAATAAAAAGCGGATCCGTTTTTGTGTCTTCCAGGGCGCTCCGGCAAAATTGTATAAATACGGGATATGGAAGCTCGGCTCATTACCCATCGAATACTGGCCAACCAGCCCGGTTGCGTCCGGAAACTTTGCCCAGAACTGATATTTACTCCGGTCAAGGCCTTCACGGAAGGTCTGATCAAGCTTGGCCTGAAACTTGTCGGCGCCGCCCATCAGCTTTACCAGGCCGGGGATGTCTTCCTGCACCTGCCACAGGTATGTCCAGCCATTGTTCTCGTCATAATAGTCGCGGCCACCCATGCCGCCATCAAATTTAGGATCGATGTCTATCCAGTTGCCCTCGCTGTCTTTGGGGAAAAACATTTTTTTATCATCGTTCCACAGGTTTTTGTAATTGGTGCCGCGCTTTGCGAATAACGCTTCATCAGCAGGCTTTTTTAGTTCGCCTGCCAGTTGACCGACTGCCCAATCGTCATAACTGCCGCCGAGCGTAACTGCAACGGCCTGTCTTTTCTCAAAGGAGTTTACGAGGCTGACGGTTTCCTTCTCTCCCTTTCTTAGCGCCGGGAAATATCCATTCTTGTAATAGAAATCATCCAGTTCGCATTTGGGGCCGTTCTCCCATGGTAGCATGGTCGCTTCGGTCGCATTTTTCCGGATACCCTCGTAAGCCTTCTCCACGTCAAAGCCGCGGATGCCCTTACGGTAATCATCCAAGAACATAACGGTGGAATGAAAGGCGTTCATACATGGATTGTCGCCGAACAGCACCGGGAATGTAGGCATCCATCCGCTCTGTTCGTACATATTCACATACGAATTAAGCATATCCGACTCCATCTGAGGATTCAGTATCGTGCGCAGTGGATGGAGCGCCAGGTAGGTATCCCACACCCAGTCGTCCACATAAAAGGGCCTTGAACTTGAATGTATCTTCTTATCGTAACCACTGTAGTAATGCCCGTCTTCATTAATATTCACCATCCGTTCGTTACAACGGTACAAAGCGGTATAAAACGACCGGCGCTGCGCTTCGGTTCCGCCTTCAACCTGTATCTGTCCGACTACCTTAGCCCAGGTATTTTTTGCGGCTTGCCGCAGGTCATCAAATCCCCTGCCTGTAAACTCGTCCTTAAAATTCTGCTTTGCCTGTTCAGCGCTGACATACGAAATAGCGTACTTAAACTCGATCCGGTTTGACGCTGTTGACGGAAAGCTGATAAACGACCGGCATTCCTTCCCATCGATTGCATTCTGAGAAGTTAATTCGCCATCCCTTACAATTCCGGCTTGTCCCGGCGTGCTAAACCGACCGTAAACATAAACTTTGATGTCGTCGTTATAGGTCTCCATACCTGAAACCTCCTTGCCACCGGTAAAGTTCCATTGTGCAGGACCATTATTGTATTCACTAAAAAGGATGTGTTTACCTGTTCCGGCCGGAAAGGTAAAACGATAAATACCCACTTTTTTGCCGGGGGTAAATTCAACGGTGATATCCTTGTCGATAAGATAGGTTGAATAATACCATGGCCTGGTAATTTCAAGATCGTTGTCATAAGGCATTTTAGCCGTCCATGATTCCGCAGAAAGCGACCCGATCGCCGGTTTAATGGCAAAGACCTCGCCTAAACGATGAGAAACCATGTTTAGCGGAAAGCTGGATATCTGGTCATCAATATAATCAGCGCGTTTGGGATAGATCCTGATCATCTGGTTGGGCAGGTGCATGGTTGGCCGGGTAGGCTCCAGTAACTGCCCAACGTTGCCTATACGCGGATCGATGTATTGTAAAGCACTTTCTGCATTTTGAGCATAAGCTGAACTGTTCATGACCATAAACGCGGCGGGCAGCACCGCCGACCTGAACAGCCGGGAGAAATTAATAACCATCAGTTAATAAATTTATAATAGGTTTACGGCTCAAATTTGGCCATAAACCTTAATGAACGATTAATATTTAATTAATTGGGATGGAAAATACGATAAAACCTGCGAATTATTCCAGAATAGAATTAAAGTCCCGGCCAAAAGCTTCGCCGTAGATTACTTTGTACTCCTTGCCGAAACTCTCAAAGGTGTTTTTTGCCAGCGAATGTTTGCCGATATGCGAGAGCGCCTTGCATTTTATGATCATGGCATCTTCATTAACCGGATCGAAGTAAAACACGTCATTGGCAAGTTTTATCAAAAACTCGGGATCGTCGGCAACTTCAACGGTATTGGCGAACTGAATGTAACAGTCGATGATCTCGTTTGAGACTTCGGACTTAAAAGCATCCAGCCACTCATATTCAATGTTCGATAAAAAGTTACCCCGCTGTGTGATATGGGTTAACTGCACGATCTTTTGTTTATCCAGCTTGTTTTTATTCGAGACGATCTGAAGATAATTATGATAATCAACCATGATCCTGCTGTAATCAATCTCGATCTTCCAGTACCCGGTATCTTTTGAAAGATGGCAAGCCTCCATTTTATCAAGTAACGACTTTAACTTAGCGATATTTACCGACCGGTTGTTGCGTGCGCTTTTTTCCGACTTATCAAACCAAAGCACCTCATTCAGCTTTTCTGAACTTACTCCTCTGTCAAGCTTTATCGAATAAAGAACAATCAAAAGAAATAACTCACGGAGCAATGGCGTAAAATATTTAGTGATCTCGTTTCCATCAGGTGTAAACAATTGCAGATCGCCGAATAAAAATATTGTGTTATGGTTAACCTGCCGGGTCACGTCGTTTTCATCTCCGCCGTCCTGCACAGCCTCAAATTGCTGCGGCGGCGCCACTCCGTCCGATGGTTTTGCCGCGTGTGATGCCAATTCCGGCTTTTTATTCCTGCGTATCACAAAGTATATCGCTATCAATAAAAATACTGCCCCTGCTCCAAGCCCGGTCCAAACCAGCCCGGATGTACTGCTTTCGGCGATGGCCTGGGTTAATGGTTCCGGCGGACTTAAAAGCGACCATACCTTGATCCGGGTCTGTTCGTTTTCCCTGAACAGGGTAACCGCCAGAAATATTCTGCTGTGCGGAAAGTAAACCAGGTCCGCGTAGGAGTGTATATCATGGAACTGATAGGGAATGGTATCACCCACCATCTGATAGTCAGGCTTATCCAGGGAGCCTTTGATCAGCTGAAGACTTGAATTAAATTTGTGCTGCGGAAAAATCAGACCGTAATAAGACCGTTCCTTTTCATTAATGACGATCGAATTGGCAAATACAAAATCCTCGGCAGTGGTCTTTATCGTAAAGAGTTTTTTAAACGTACGGTCCTTCACGCTGAACCTCATCATGTCATACAGGTTGCGCGGATTAACGATCTGCTGCCCCGATGCACTGCCGTATCCGCCGATCACGTAGGCAGTATCTGTCGAGGCTGTTACCCCCAGCCCGGCAAGATACCGGGGGGTGAAGGTATCGCCTTTTACATTTATTTTCTTCCAGGTGCCGGTAACAACGTCATAGCATTTAACGCTGTCCTTGTAGATCAGTTGCCCGTATCCGCCGATAGTATAAATACAGCTGTCGCTCCGGCTGAAGAATTTATTAAGATGCCCGTTATCGGTTGCAATGTTTTTAAAGGCCTTATCCCAGCGCCCCGTTTCAAAACTGTATGTCGCTACCGCTTTCTGATCGATATACAGATAATAAAGCTTGCCATTGGCAAAAAGAGCCTGATCACCCGGAACCAGCGTCTGCCTTCCGGACCTGTAAGCGGTGCTGGTCAACTGCGGCTTTTTGTCAAACCTGAAAGTAACCAGAGAATCCTGCGAGATAACATACATTTCCTCGCTGTCGGGGTTAAACGCAAGACTTACATCCCCCGGAACGGTAAACTCCTTTTCCATCTGCCAGTTACGGTGTCGCGCCTTTATCCACAGCGGATTGGTAACTTTCCCGCTATTCTGATTCACGGTTTCATTTGCCGTATTCCCTTCCCATTCGCTCAGCGGCCAGTTAGCAACCGGCGTATTGGTTTGCGAAACCTTTACATCCCGTATTTTGATGGGCGGCAGATCCGTGCTCTGGTACTGGCGATAGGCATTGGCCCCGAAAAGCAGCTTGTAATTTTTGCCCTGATGCAAATGTACGCCGGACTCCGAAAACGAGCCCGAACCTGTTGACACCGTAAGCCTGTCGTTCTTGTAATCAAACAACAATCGCAGCCTGTTCCAATGTTCAAAAAGCTGCCCGTCTCCGATATTGAAGGATATTTTGGACAGGCGCTCCCCGATAATGATCTTAAAATGTTTGGTATTGGCCTGATTGTCATATACCAGGTCAATGTTTTGCTTATCATCACTGACGAGACGCAGGATATAGCCGAAGTAAATTTCGCGGTTAGGAATAAATGACAGGTCGAAACTGAGTTCAAGGTTGTCTTTCTGCGGCAGGTTGTTCAGGCTGAGGTCGAGCGATGTGCGTTTATCCTGTACTACCTCGTGGCTGTAAAATCCAAGTCCATACGACTGCGCACGTGCTGGCAATATGAACAGGATATTTAAAAGAATAACCGCGACTGTTACCGATAAAAATAATCTCATGCTGATAAGTACCTGCCAAGCCTTTTACTTAAGTACCCAAACCGTATAGTTTATAATTAGGTCAAAAAAATAGCGAGGTATTTAATTGACATGATGGCTAAATTACAACAAAAACAGCTTACATTCAAAGATTATATGTTTTACCGCAGCATGGTCGGGAGGGCGGGCCTGAAAAACAGGTTACTGTGCATTTAACAAATTATGATACTATTTTAACCGCATCTCATCACTCCACGGAATAATAAAACCCGGTCGCTTTCAGGATAAAATCAACTATTGGTGCCGGGTTTGGCAAACTGTGCGGATGATGCTTAAAACCCGGCTTATGGATCAGCGTGATTTTACCGTTAAGCGCCATTACCTTCTGCTCAAACCGTAGGCTGTTCTTCGCAGGATCAACCGCTTCGTCGGCATCAGCTACCAAATGCAGCATCGGAAAATCTCCCTTTACAATTTCAGACACCCTATCCACCGGGCTGACCTTCAGCCTGGCTATATCGGCAGCATTCTGTAAATGAAAATCCTGCTTCAATATGGCTGAATCGGGCCAGAAGTTCAGATCAAGCAACGCATTGTCGGCATAAACGCAGGATACCTTTCCCGGGTTGGCGGCGGCCCAGTTATAAATATAGATGCCTCCCCTGCTCATGCCTTCCAGCGCTGCTTTCTTATCTAATCCGGCGTTGTGCAGCATCTTATAAAAATCGTTCCAGTAACCAATAGCAGCATCATTACCCAGCAATTCGGCTACGTCGCAATAAACAATATGAAATCCCCGCTCCAGCAGGGCGATGTCCGTTTGCGGCTCATGGCCCCAGAAACGTGCCCGCAAAACCCAGGGATGTCCTTTTGCCGACCATTTTGGTTTTACGACCTTACAGTCCCTGCCGTCGAAGGTAAACCCGGCGCAGAGGTAACCATAAAATGAGCTTTCGGTGTATTGAACGGGGAGTTTTTTAAAGAGATCGAATGCCTTATCTTCGGGTTGAACAACAAGATCGTAAAGCCGTTTTGCAGTGATCGCGGCACCCTGAACGTTGGGATGGATCTTATCCGGCATCCAGGCTTCATGGTTAATGAACAGGGAATGCATATCGATCACCTCCAGATGCCCGTCATAAGCAACCTGCCTGATCTGCGGAATTATCCGGTTCACGATAACATGATCGTTGATCTGGCTGGTGTCCGTCAAAAAAGCGGGAATGGGCAGCAGCAGAACGATGCGCGGATGAGACGGCAACTGCTGGAAAGAGCGGACCATGTCCTTGCAATCCTTTGTAAATTCATCCAGATAAACCCGGTTAACCAGTTTACTGTCGTTACCACCAAGATCGATAAAAACAATATCGGGCCTGCTTTGCAAAGCATCCCTGTAAGCGCCGGTATTCCAGTAGGAGAGATCACCCTTGCGCAGCATCGTCGCGCTGCTCACGCCAAAATTACTGACCTGATACCCGGAACCGAGCAAACGCTGCAACTGCGCAGGATATGACTGCACGCCCGGCTGCTGAAGGGTAGCGCCGTAAGTGATGCTTGCGCCCACACAGGCTATGCGCGTCAGGGCGTTTACCTGTGCGGCTATTATCAGACCTGCAATGGTACTTATTATAAATTTCATATCAGTTGGCTTTGCTCCTATCAATAACATCAGCGCGGCGACTTGCAGGCGTTACCACCAAATTGGTCAACTTTCCATTTTCTACACGCCCCTGCACCGTCGTGTTATAAGGGGCGTTAAGTTTAAAATCCGCGTTCCAACCGGCAGGCCAGGCGGGCAGCAACATAATTTTCCTGCCGTCAACCTGCATCAGCATTTGCTGTAATCCGTTTTCCCCGTTACCGCCATTGTCCTCATCCGGCGCGTAATCGTTTCCTTTAACCCAAAAGGCCGGAAACTTAAGCGCAGGGTCCTTCCGGGTAAGCGCAAAACTTACGTAATCCTTTGCGGTTTCTGCATCCCCTGTCATCGCCGCCTGTATCGGGTCCTGTACCCAGCAGCCCTTAGCACGCTGTTTGCGGGCGTTAAACGTATTGATGGCCAGCTGCAGATCGGGCTTGCCCAATCCATACAGCCTGAAAGGATATATGGCATATAGCTCCGGGTTTTCGCTGTTGAATGATTTTGCCGTCTGCGGCCCGGTGTAAGGCAGCAATACTTTTTTTCCATCGTGTTCGCCAACAGGCAACGGCGGCAATTCGCTGTAAAGACGTTTCCACCTGGCAAGTTCGGCGGCGTCCGCCAGCCCGGCAGGAAGCTGTAACATGCGGCTCAGTACGGCATGAAGTCCTGCAATGTCAGGAGCCGGGTTATGTACCTTCCAAAACATTTCAATGGAATTATCCGGATCAAGCAACAGCTTTCCCGTACTGTCGCGTTTAAAATGCTCATCAAAAAACTGCAGCCCTGCCGACGCCACCGGCAACAAGGTGTGCTTTGCAAATTCCGTATCACCCGTGTACTGATAATAATCAAGCATCATCATGCTCAGTTCGAGTATGGGTGTAAAGTAATGATTGGTGTAATTGGCTTTTACATCCGGCCCCATAAACTGCAGGCCGCCCCAAAAAGGAGAAGTTTCCGCAAAATAGGCGCCACCGTGATGATAGAACTCCTGAACCTGTTTGCTGTTGGCCGGAAGAATATTGGCATACATCCGGAATAAAGGCAGCATCATGTCAAAATCGCCGGCCATCAGGCGCGGCCAGTACATGGCCCGCGTGTTCTGAAACCAGTATTGCCCGCCCCATGCCCGGAAGTCGGCATTCTCATTCCGCTCCGGATTATCCACCACAAAAATAGATCCGTTGAACTTTATCGGATAGGCCCCTCTACCTGCACACGCGGTTACAAAGCGTTGCAACAGGTATCCCTGTGTTACTTTTCTTGCTTCGTCGTCACCGCTGACAAACACCCAGCTGCGATGCCAGAACTGCCGCCACCATTGCTTATGCGCCGGGTAAGTCTGCGATTCCTTTAGCCGTTCCAGTTTTTTAATCCCGGCGTCGAGCTTTGACAGCCAGCTACCCCCGTTTGCCGCTTTGGCTGTCAACGGATATATGCAGACCGACTGCTTATCAACCGGCTTAACCGAGGCCAGCATGGTGCTGTTTTTATAAACCAGGCCTGCTCCTGTCGCCACTGCTCCGAAAGTAAGGTTTCCCAGATGCGGGTCAGCCGAGGGCGAATTATGATGAAACCATGCGATGCGGTTTTTCTGACCGTTCAGTATCGTGTCGGTCGATCCGGCACGCCAGTCTTCCAGCTTTACACTAATTTTTCGCCGGGCAGCGCTTTTATAATCAACATGAATCATGGGATGATTGGCATCCACCCACACCTTAAAATTAACGGCATTTGCACCCTCGCCTTCCTGCACCGTTATTTCTCCCGCAGCCAGCCTCAATACCTGCTTAAACACGGCTCCGCTTTGTAAAGGATTATTATCCACCGACACCCTTATGCCCCCAAGTTTCATCAGTATCCCGCCTTGCTTCATCCAGGGGTCTTTTTGCAGTTCCGGCTCTCCTCCCCAGGCATCGGTCTTACTGATATAAAACACCAAGTCCCCGTTTTTTTCCACCCACAAGTTCAAACCGATATCGCCGTTGCCCAAAGGCATGGACTGCGACGGGCCAGGGCCGGGCGTATCCCATTGTACGTTATACGAATCAAGCAGCGTGTCAACCGGCGACGCAGGCTGAAGTGATTTTGCGAAACTTTGCTGGAACAGGTTAAAAAGCAATATAATGCCGAACAGGCTGAAACCTCTTTTATTCATCTTTTGGTTTATTTGGTTAACTGGCAGCGGCCCGAACGCCACGTTGCCGAGAGATAACACAAATTAACGTTCATTCCTTAATAAATCATTAAAAATTAATTAAAGGGTAAAAATATGCCGTAAATAAAAAGCCTCCTGCAATTTTTACAGGAGGCTTATCGATGCGGAAATTAAATTTACCGGTTACCGGATCTTTACCTGTTTTTTATTCCGCCAGCGGAAATAAAACGTCAAACCGACGATGACCATGAGAATTTGCAGGGCCGCCCCTACCATCGAGGTAACATCGCGGGTAGTCTTTCCGGCAAAATCCATAAAATGATGCTTGTGGAATAAGGCAAAACTGTAACCTTCCAGCAGTTCAACATTATTTGTTTGTTTGGCGAGCGTGCCCGTAGAGGTCTCCACATAAAACCGCTCCCGGTGGTTAAAGGGATAGTTAATCTTCCATACCGGTAGGCGTTTGTCTGTAAAATTATATTCGTCGGTAAACCTGGTGATCAGTTCGGTCGAAGTAATGTCCTTCGGTTCATGCCCGCTAAACTGCGTCGCCAGATCACGTGCGTAAACTTCGTCTCCGTTTTTCAGCACCGAGCCATCATCCGCACTTACGTACACCACGCTCACCGCGGGGGCGCTCATATCCTTCATCAAATCCTTTGCTTTATTGCTTTTTTCAGGCTGAAGGTAGGCTTGCCAGTATGTTTTGCCATTTACGGCTGCCAGCCCGAAATTGGCAAGCGGCTTGCCTGCAGCACGGCGAAGCGCGGCGAGGTCGAGATGAATGGCTGATACCGCAAATCCGGGCACGACAGTCTTTATCGTCTTTTCCTTCGCGCCCAGTTTTGAAAAAGCGTGGTAACAGCCGCTAAAGGTGAACATCAATGTAAAAAGTACTGCGATGATCGATGTGATGCGATGGGTCCGCCGGGCCTTCATCAGGCTGTTCCCCTTTGCCTTTTTGCTATTAGTTGTAAAAAAGATGTAAAGGCCCATCAGCGCGGTGATAAACCCAAGAACCGTAAAAAACATTTCTACCAAAATGCGCCCCTTACCCAGCAGGTCGAGCCATCCCCAGGTATGCACAAAATCAAAGAAAGCGGTAAAAGCGGCCCTGTTCTTGTCCACCGCGATGGAGAAGCGGTCCTGTGCAGTTTCGACGTATAAGCGGATGTGATCATCGCGTTTGAACTCCACGCGATAAACGGGCAGCAGGCAATAAATCGACTTATATTCCCCGTCAAACTTCCTGATCAGCGATACATTTTTAACCGGCGCTCCGGTTTTGTTATTCAGCACCGTCGTCGCTGCCTCGCTGCAGCAGTCGGCCATATCACTCATTCCGCTCATATCTTTCATGCTCATCGGGGCGGATTTTTGGCCTGCCTTTTTGGGAGCGCCCTCTAAAAACAGGCGGGCAATATATTGTGCGTACAGCCAGTCGCCGTTGGGCAACACCTGTCCGTTCTTTACGCTGATATACCACAGGTTATAATCCCGGCTTACCCGCACCTGATAAAACCAGTTCGTATCAATATGCACTAACCGGGCACCATAAATGGTGTCGAGTTTGTTTTGCTGCAGCGCCTGCGTCAATGTCAACCGGATATTCCGGGGATTGATCGTATCAGCCGGGAGGCTCTGCGTTCGAACCGCAGGCCGCAGGTTGGTCATGATGGGATGCATAAAGCCGCTGCCTGCCCAAAGCATTACCGGTACCGCGATAATAAGCGAACAGATGCGGTGCCATTTGTAAATGTTTTTACGGATCATTTTCATCTGATTTTATTTTCCGAAATGATAACCCAGGCCAAGCGTAAAGGCCTGCGGGTCGCCAAGGTTATAGCTGTAGCTGGTTGATGCTCCGCCTGAAGAAGCCGAGGCCAGCGTAGCATAATATTTATTAAATACGTTCAGGGCGTTTACCCACATTTCAAATTGTTTTAACTGATAACCCGCACGCACGTTGGTCACCTTAAAACCGTCGTAAGTATGCCTGTTCAGGTTGTCCATATAATACTTGCCCACGAACTGTTCTTCAACGCCGAAACGGAAACCGGGCAGCTGGTGGGGTTTATACATCACTTCTGCATTCCCTGTAAAATGCGGCGCATCCGACATTTCCGATCCGTTGTAATTCACGCCGCCGGTAATGTAATTCACAAAGGTGTGTTTGGCGTTTGTTCCTGAAACACGGAGGTAAAGGTCGTACACAGGCCGGTAACTGATGCCGTACTCAATGCCCCGGTGACGGGTTGCCCCGGCGTTCTGCGGCTGTGAGGTATTGTCGGGCAGTTTTACGGATATGATCTCGTTGCTGCCGTTCATCAGGTAAAGGCTATAATCGATGTAAAGCTTATTCTGCACCAGCGACAGCCATCCACCCAGTTCATAGTTTTTAAAGGTTTGCGGCTGCAGGTAGGCGCTGTTGCTCGTCTTACCGAATACCTGTGTGATCTGGGGCGGCACGTACCCTTCGCTGTAAGTGCCGTAAAAGCCGATGCCCTGATAATTGTAGGTAAAGCCGATCTTTGGCGCAACCTTGCTGTAATTGGTGATGGTTGAGGGACCTCCGGTAACAGCCGAACCCGGCAGATAGTTAACAAAGGCGTACTGAAAGGCGTCATACCGCAGCGCAGCGGATAACCTAAGCCCGGGAGCAACCGTAAAATCATAATCGAGATATGACCCGAAATTGCTGATCACGGTGTTATAGTTGGCCATCACCGAATCGGGGTTGGCCTTTGTGTAACTTACATAATTGGTCACGCCGTTCTGGTTTTGTTTTTTTATCCAGATAAATTCCTGGAAGTAGGTCTGCGGACTCAATTCCGCACTTGTACCTACGATCAGCTTGCTGTCAAGAAATCTGAAACGCTGCACGTGCTGCACTGACAATCCGTAAGACCTGAACGAATTGTTATTGATGTTACCTGTTGACGTATCCGCAGAAAAAGGGTTTCCGGCCCGGCCGCCAATGCGGTAGTTAGCTATGGAATAAGAGGGGTTCTGGATGACCGAGTTTTTGCGGAACATGAAGGTCGCGCTAGTTGTGCTGCTGTCGTTCCAGTTATGGGTGATGGTCGAACGTCCCCGCAACGCAGTTACCTTGCGGTAGGTGAAGAACGCCTGCGCCGAATAATCCTTACGGGCGAAATGTGCGCTGTCGAGGCTACCGTACATATCGCTGAAATAATTGATGTACGAAACACTGTTGGTCCAGGTGGTATTTTTATCGATGTGATAGTCTATACGCCCGGTCACCGCCGTTTTGTGAAAATCACTGTATTGGATCGGCCCGTCGGACTGATTGGCATAATATCCGCTGACGATAAAACCCAGCTTGCCCGTGCTGGAACCGATCTGGCCGTCCACACGCTTATATCCTTTGTTGCTGGTTTGCGCGGTCAGGAATCCTGATGTATATGCAGGCGGCGCCTGGGTAATAACGTTGACCACCCCACCTATCGCCTCCGCGCCATACAATGCAGATGACGGCCCTTTAATGACCTCAATATTTTTCGCGGCGGTCATGTTCATTTCAAGCAATGCGTTATGATTGAATACAGCGGACGTGCGGATGGGAACGCCGTCTTCGAGATAAAGGAACAGGTTATTGGTTCCCATTGGCTGCCTGATGCTCATTTCGTGTTGCTCATTGCCCAGATTGACCATATTGACGCCGCTTACCTTGTTTAGCAACTGGTCAAGCCGCTGGGCCTTGGTGTCCTGTATTACCTGACGCGATACTGCCGAGATCGCTACCGGCGCTTCGCTTCTCATTTCAGCGGTACGGCTGGCGCTGACCACCACCTGCTGCAGCTGATTGGTTGCAGGCTGCAGGGCGACGGCGAGCCTATCTGCGGTCACCGTTACGGTCTTTGTCTGGTAACCCACAGAATGCACTTCGAGTATAGTTGCCGTGGTCTGAATTTTGAAATTCCCGCCTGCTTCGCTGATCACTGCCGTTCCGGCCTTATCTGTAATGGTTGCCATCGGAATAGCCTCCTTTGTTACCGCGTCGAAAACTTTGCCGCGTATGGTGCGGAGCTGCTGGGCAAACAGGTTACCCGTAAAAAATAGAATAGCTATGATTATAAAAATCCGTTTCATAAATTTATGTAAATGGTGAAATACTCCCCGTCGTGAACCAACGGGGCTT
This sequence comes from Mucilaginibacter sp., assembly GCA_035547875.1. GTDB lineage: Bacteria > Bacteroidota > Bacteroidia > Sphingobacteriales > Sphingobacteriaceae > Mucilaginibacter. The sequence continues at coordinate 741,639 of DASZTX010000057.1, forward strand.
AAACAATCTGCGCAGGAGGAAAAACCTGCGTTAACATTTATGAAACCGGTTTGGGAGGCCTGAACAGCCTTATCACGCATCCGTCCGTTAAATTCAGCGGGTAGGGCGTATCGACGATACGCAGCAAATGACTATAAAAAATAACCCTGTTGCTGTTCAGTACATACACATCATGGGTCGCATTCTTTTGCGCTTCGCGCTCATTACCTGCCTCCCGCTGCTGTACCTCCTTCATCTTGCGCATAAAATAGCATTTGCCATCGCAGTGCAGCCAGGGTTTCGCCCTGTTTACACAAAGCACTTTGGCTATGTAGTCCTGATTAAGCTCAAAACCTGCGTACGCGAAGAAACGCTGAAAGCTGGCAGCAGTCATGGCAATAATAAGCAGGATGGAGACGCAGCGTCTGAGCATCTGAAAAGGCGTTGAATACCAGCCCTGAACATGAGGACGGGCTGAAAGTAAATAAATGACAGGGATAGCAACCTGACGGGTTAAAACAAAATGGGGAATCCGGAAATCAGGCGTTTAGTCGCGGCGGCTGAAGCAAAAAGGTTGAGAATGAGAAATTGTACAAACAACTGTAAACAGGAAGTTCGCCCGCAGGCAAGGTTGCCGTTAGCGGTGAAGAGAGATCAATTACGCGGGCATGCTGAAAAAAGGAAACTTCAAGCCGGCTGAAGTTGTCCTTATCGGCCTGCTTTTTTTCGTTTTCCTGCGCCGCCTTTATCTTTCTCATAAAATAACACTTCCCGTTACAATGCATCCAGGGCCGGTTACGGTTGACGCAAAGATTTTTCGAGATGTAATCCTGGTTCAGCTTAAAACCTGCATATACAAAAAAGCGCTGAAAGCTCGCTGCAGTCAGCGTCAGGATGAGTAGTACAGCGAGGCAGCGTTTGAACATCGGCGCAAAGTTAATAAATACGTGCTTTTAAACGGAATTACGTGTAAATTATCAAAGGGGTTGCCTTGCACATCTATTTTTGGTGTTGTAGGAAGTTAGCGTGTTCCGTAAAATTTTAACTTTTTTGTTCTGTAAAAACGCAGATTTTATTTGCTATCTTTATTCTGAACCTTATTACAAATATTTTGATGGCCATCATCAAACTAAACCTTAGCTAAATCTTAAAACAAATGATAAACAAAATCAAAATTTACGTCGCTATGGCGCTGCTTCTAGTTGCGGCCGCCTGTACAAAGAACCCCAATGAGGCTTTAAAAACAGACAAACCTGTACTTCAGACGCATGGCCGGGGTGCGATTTTAGACCGGGCGGCATTTTTAAAAGCCCCAAAGGTTAATGTTGCTGAGGTAGTAGCATCTTTAAAAGCGAACGGGGTGAGCCCTAAATTTGAATTAGTAGTTGCCGGAAAACAGGTGGAGACGATCAGCCCTGATCTGACACCTCCGAGTTCGGTGGTATTGTTACACCCTACTGCCGGTGATCAGGGCGCTACCAACACCTGTGTTTCATGGGCATTGGGTTATGCTGCCAAACAGATCATGGACCTGACCTGGCAAAGCTCAACCGCCGACGCCGGACAAAGAAGCGGATGGTACATTTACAACAAAATTTATTCGACCTCATCGTACGGTTATGGTTGCAGCGTGGGCGACGTTCCGTCATACGGAGGGTATGGGCTTAACTCCATCGATGGCCTGAATTGTGTAAAAAACTCAGGCGTGGCATCGGCAACAGCCCAACCATCATATGCAGCCTGCACACCCGCTACAACTACTACTGCAAATAATTCCGCAGCAACAGACAAGTCGGCCAGTTATGCCGCCGTAACAAATATTAACGACGCCAAACAACTATTAGCAGCCGGATTACCCGTCTATTTCGCTTTCAGGTTTTACAATGACTTTGAAACTGCTTTTAACAACGGCACCACCTGGTCAACTTTAAATTCAACCGGCACAGGCGGCCATGCCGTATGCCTGATCGGCTATGATGATACTAAAAGCGCTTTTTTAGTACAGAACTCCTGGGGAACTTATGGCGGCGATGCCACTTATCATGGCTGCGTCTGGGTTTCCTACAGCGTGCTTTATACTTTATTGGCGCAGGGCTATGCAGCAGGCGGCGGCGAGGCCTACATTATGCAGCCGTTTAGTACAACAGCCACGCATTTATATTACAACACTGCCCAATCACGGGACTTTGCACCATCCTGCAGCGTTGGTGTTGGTTCGGGTGTGGTAACTTATAGCGTTGCTGCCAATAAATATTCGTCGCCGGTATCGGTAGCAGCAGCAAATGCCTATGCACAAAACGAGATAAACCAAAATGGCCAAACCTATGCAAATTCGCACGGAACATGTACGCCTACCAACATCACGGTTACGCTTTCAAAAGGCGCTTTTGTAAGCGGCACTTATGCTATCCAGTTCAGTGGCGCGCCGGGAACCTTTCAAAAACCGTTTAACAACGGCACGGTAACTGTTCCTGCGGGTATATACCAGGTAGGAATATTCCCTGTTGGCGGGTCATCGGCCACCCATTCTTATTCAGGTTCTACCTGCACAATGTCATACAACGGGTCGGGCACCTCGGCGACGTTTAACAATGTGCTGATGAACTGCGGCGGCGGCGCTACATTTTCAATTAACTAAATAGTCCATCTATAAAAAAGCGCGTCTGCATGGATATGCGGCGCGCTTTTTTATAACCAATAGATCGGTTTATTCGGTCTGACAAAACCAATTTTACTTGCAGCCCTTTTCTACAAGTTAAAAGCCTTGATCCGGGGTCAAAACCTCGATCTTGTTTTTAGAATTTATAGCAATCTGCCCTGTTTGTTTATTGAATATTATTGACGGGAAATAATCTGTACTATTTATTATAGATGATTGCTGCTTTCCACTGTTAATTTCATTGTTTTTATCTACAATCTCGCCCGTATTAATGTCGATAATTTTAGGAAAGCCGAACATATCCCATGCATGGTTTGCGTTAATAGCAAATAAATTTCCAAACTCTTCTTTTGTTTTAATCGGTTTGACGAACTGATTTGCCGTGAAATTATATAAACAGATATGTTTAGGCGGGAGTTTTCCGATGTCATCTTCATCAAGAACCCCATCAGACGAACCGATAACAATCTCTTTGTTATTAATAAAACTTGCGGTAGAAATCTCCACATTTACATTTGGTCGAAATTGCGGATGGTCAAGTAAAAGCGGATTTTTGATGCATTGTTTTATATCGTAAATATTTATTTCATCAAATGGGTGCCATACCCATCCTTTGCTCATCAGGAATATCCCGGCAGGGCTTACTTCTAATCTTGAATGAAATCTGTCATCCGGATTTCTGTCTTTTATATTGGTAATTATTTCGCCGGTATCGACATCTTCAAAGTCCAATTGATTATAGGCGACAGGGCAATGAATCAGATATGTTTTATCTTTCAGGGTTGCAAAAGCTGCGGGGAACTCATAAACATTGGCACAATAGTAAGGGCGATTAATTTCTTTGATTAATTCTCCGTTTTTGAGCAGCAGACCTTTTGTGCCCAGCTTATTATAGATAAATACATATTTGCCATCGGCCGAAGTTATGGCGGTATCAAAATCAAATGCGTAATGGCGCACCAGTTGCTTCACCGTCCCGTCTAAAGAATAAGTAGTTCCTGCCGCCCAATCAACGATCATGTTATTCCACCAACATATCGTTTTCAAGTGGGTTGCCTGAATTGTTTGAGTTTTCATGCCAGTCAGTGTGATAGTCAGACAATGTAAATAAAATCGCGGCATAAAGAAAGCCCCATATTTCTGTGCGGCTTTTGCTGCTATCCTATATATTTTCGCCCCATTTGCTAACGCAAATAAAATTATTAAATAGTTAAAAATGTTTTAGCTAAGAATTAGATTTCCCGATGGCCTAAGTTTAAAATGATTTTAGAGAGCATTTTCATGTAGATTAAGTATTTTGCAGTATATAACTTTACCATGGACATTGATAGAATCCGAACGGCGTTTCATCCCGCCATTGAGACTACAGACCCACGTTTTTTTGCAGGCCGGGTCGAAACTATAAAAAAATCGATTTTAGCTCTTGGTGAACCAGGTTCATTTATAGCGGTGCATGGACTTAGAGGTATCGGAAAATCGTCCATTGCTAAGCAGATTCAATTGATCGCCGAAGGCGACGATACCTTAATCAATATTCACCAATTTGGCAAATACGTCCCTAAACGAAGTTTTAACTATTTAACAGTCTATCATTCCTGCGATACTAGTACGTTGAATGTATCTATTCTATTCCAAAGATTACTCCAAGGGTATGGCTCAACCCCATTATATTCCTTTACAAAACAAGGAAACAAACATTTAATCAGCGAAACACGAGATAAAAGCGCAGGTATTAAATTCGGATTACCATTTGGATTAAGTGCAGAAGGGAATTCAAAAAACTCCGAAACTTTCCAAAGGGACAATCCGAATGACCCTATTCAAATGTTTGTTGATGTTTTAACTCACATTCGTAAAGATAATTTGTCTAAATCTGGACTGTTAATCATCATTGATGAGTTTGATACTTTAAAAGACAAAACAGGATTTGCGAACCTAGTAAAAAACTATGGAGATGATTTTGTAAAATTCATGGTGGTCGGAATTGCGAGTGACATAAATGAATTAGTTCAAGATCACGAATCAATTTCTCGGCAACTTCGACCAATCAAGGTTGGCAAAATGGATGATTTGGAACTTTGGGAAATTATAACAAAGGCAGAAAGATATATTAATAAAAACATTGAGTTTACTGATGATTCAGCCGAACTTATGGTTAAGCATGCTGATGGATTTCCTTATTTTATGCATCTACTTGGAAGTGAGGCTTTTCTCTTAGCGTTTGAAAATGGCGATAGAATAATACATCAAGGAACAATGCAAGAAATTTACAATAAGATATCGAGCGGTAATCTTAGCACTATTTATGAAGAAAATTATCACAATGCGGTAAAAAATTCGCCTGATCGGGAAATTCTCCTAAAACTCTTCTCAGAAGATAAAGATGAAGAAATTAATATAACTGGTATTTATAAATTAGCAAAAGAATTTGGGATACGCGACCCTTCCGCGCTTATGAAAGGATTGACATCTCCAGAACGACCTATTCTAATTAAAATCAGAGACAAGCATTATCGTTTTTCCGATCCTGTATTCAAGGTGTATTCGAGAATCAGAACCTTAAAATTCAAATAGAATTTTAAGGTTCTTCTAAAAGTCAAGTTGAGCAAAAAAGAACTGTTCTACGACGAGCAATTAACAAATTAACGCAGCCAGTCTATAATATGCTAAAATCAAATAGCTCCGACATTTGCCAATTTGGAAACTTTATGTTTCCCTTTACTCGTCAAATGTGCGCTTTAAGTAAGCTAGCGCAGTAACAACTGTTAAACCAGGCCAGACTATTCAGGCATACGGGAACTATCTCTTGATCCGGATTTAACCTTTTTTCTTTTTGGTATTAATATGTTTAACTGTCAGCTTCGAATCGGTTGAGAAATCCTTACAATTATTCAGGAGCACGTCTTCCATACCTGGATTGGCAGGGGATGCGCTTCCCTTAACACTGATAAGCCGTAAATTGTCAACGTCAACCGCTTCTATGGCATTGGTATAATATTTTTTATCAATGGCCTTATCCCATTTTATAACTACCTGATTCAGGAATACATTACTGGCATTTTCGACATATATCGCCGGAATATTGCGCGCAAACAGTTCCTTATGAGGTACGGTATTAGGTCTTAAATCCAGGTTACCGCCAATGGTTTCTTCCATTGCGCTTTTCACGAATTCCATTTGCACATTATTGAAAAATATATTTTCAAGATGGCTTTCATTCGATGCATAAACGTTGATGCAATTTTCGCTGCGGCACCACACATTTGTAAACGTAACGTTTTTTATGGTTCCCACCTTGCCAGTCGGCATTCCTCTCATGGCCGTAATCTTTATCGGATCACCCTCTCCCCACCAGTCGCCCGTATGCAGGCGGGTCTGGATATTGATATTGGTGAAATTTATATTTTCCATAGAGCCATAATCACCTACACCAAGGTTGATCCCCCGGTTTGAATCATATATGGTTATGTTGCTGAAATTATAGTTGTACATATCGTTCTGATCCCATCCCCCAACACGGATACCACTGGAACGCGAACGTAAAATGCAATTGTTTACGTTGATGTTTTCGGACCGTTTCATAATCCTTTTAAAACCAGGATCGCCATAGTGCCAGGCGTAGCCGGCCAGAACAATAGCATCATCCCCGCATGAAAAATTACAATTCGAAATATTAACGTTACTGCTCGAAATAACATCCAAACCGTCGCTATTGGGTATGTTCAGGTTGTTATCAATGCGCAGCCCGTCAACCTTTACATCGTTGCAATGAACGACCAGGAATGTCCAGTAGGGCGCATCTATGCAGGTAAAATCCTTCAGATTGACCTTTTTACAATCGCTGAAGATGATCATTTGATGAAAACGGTCTTTGGGATAAAACGGTCCATCTCCCGTTCCCGACTTTACCTTGCGGAAATTATCCTTCTGCCGGGTGTCTGATTTATCGCCGATCACCTTGGCGCTATCGATATACATCATTTTCATGCCCTGACCGAAAATGGTGCCATTGCCGGTTATTGATACGTTAGTAGCCGTTTCGGTATAAAAAACACCGGCCAGTTCATCATTATGTTTCTGGTATTGTTTCAAATCAGTTGTCGCAACCAGCCTTGCACCTGTTTCAAAATGAAAATCAACGTTAGACCTGAGGTTCAGCGTCCCGGTAAGGTAGTCACCTTTAGGAACATAAACCATGCCCCCGCCGTTTGACGAGCATGTGTTAATAGCCTTTTGTATTGCCTCGGTGGTCAGGGTCTTACCATCGTTTTTGGCGCCATAATCAAGTACATTATAGTTATCCTGCGCGTAACAGGTAAACAGGGTCAGCAACAGGGTGATCAATAACAAGCCTTTTTTCATTATAGTTGTTTGGGGTTAAATAGTGATATATTCCATACAGCCTGTTGCTTTAGTGCATACAATACACCTTGCAAAGCCATACAGCGTGATTTGTTATATTAATTTGTAAACGGGGGTCTAAAATAGCGGTCCCTGCCAATCACACAGGGACCGCTGCCGATCATTTAACAATCGGCGCTTTTTTCACCAATCTCATGGATGAAATACTGAAATCAAGATTAACCGCCACAGCAGGGTTAATAGCGAAGTAAAAGAAGTTATCATTATTAGGGAACAATTGTCCCATTACTGTTTTTGCGTCGAGGGTAATCGTCTGCCAGTTGCCATAGGTGTTGAGCGATACGCCACTGTTGTACAGGTTCCACTCATACGTGATGGCAAAGCGCATTTCAAATTTGATGAACATCTGGCTCAGCGGATGATCCTTATCGGTATTAAGTTCAAACTTCAGATCGTATTGATCAAGGTGATTTAATATATCCGGATCTGCTATCGGAAAGTTACAGCCATATATCTGATCAAACCATCCCCATTGGCCTACCGTCACGTCATGGATATGTGAAAAAATGCCGTTGATTGGCTTCGGATCACCAAGGTGGCTGCCGTCGGTTTGCCAGCTCTCGCCCGCCCACAATTTATTCTGTATGTTTATTATCTGCCCTAAATGACGGTAGTTCATTTGTAATCCGTCAGGCAATTCGGGGGTAACAACATTCACTACCGCCTCGGCTGCGGGTATGCCCGGAGGTACAATGATGGTCAACGATTTCTGGTCAGCTGCCAGTATAGCAGCCGATGTATTTCCAAACGTTACTTTGGCGTCCTCTTTGGTTAATTTATAAATATCAAAATTGTCGCCCACGATGGTTGTGGTGTCTCCCGGCAACGCAAATTCATTATATAAACCCGTTACCTGCAACTGCGGTATGTTTATTTTAAGATCGGTACTTGCTTGCCCGAGGGCCGTTACAACCGTCACCTTATTATCTACCTTTCCGGGAAGTACACGCGGAACGGGTACAACAATTTCCTTGGTCGTGATATAGGCCTGGGAAAGATCGGCAGGAACATCATTGAACTGAATTGACTTAACGTCGCTCAGGTTAGCACCCTTTATCAGCACCAGTTCAGAAAGGTCTGCTTCAGTCAAAGCAGTACTTCTGTCAACAGTGGTTACGCCGGTAATAGAAGGCGGTGCGGTTGACACCTCTGATTCTTTTTTAGCCTTATCGTAAGTCACAAAGTCCTTATTACAGCCCAGCAGCATTACGGCTGCTAAAAACAGTACATATATCCTGTTTGCTTTGTAAATTGTTTTCATTGTATGATTGATTTAGCCGGAAATTAATTCCATCCGGGGTTATTACCATTTATATTAGTGTTAGTGCTTACCTCACTAATAGGCAGCGGATAAAGCAGGTTTCTCTCGGTCCTTACCTTGTTCACGCCCACTTCGTCATTACCTTGTATAGAATTCATTACATCCAGGTAAATGCCCCAGCGGATCAGATCCCACCGGCGGTCGCCTTCCAGCGCAAGTTCCATTGCACGCTCCTCAAGCACGGCTGAACGGAATGCAACCAGCGAACCAACGTTTCCGGTACCCGACAATTGTTTCGGCGTGGCATTACTGCGTACGCGAACGTCATTTAATTCCTGCAGCGCTTCTGTTGTCGGTCCGTTGTTATATTCATTTGCGGCTTCCGCGTAGATAAGCTTTATGTCGGCCAAACGCAGGAAAGGGTAATTCACGTCACTGTAATCTTTAGTGCGGTCTGACGGATAGGCGAACTTATTCAGAAAAGCGATGTAGTTTGCGTCCGTTCCTGATCCGTAATTTAATCCATCGTCATACGGGGCTACCGCCGGATGATGTACGATGACGGGGTTACCGCTGGCATCTACGCCGGTCTGTTCATCATAGCCAAGCGCCTTTTTCCGATATTCATCATTGTTAGGATAGAACGTACCGATGTGATTTGCGTAGTCAAAATTTCTTGACCAGCGATGAAATACGCCGTCGGTTATACGCAAATCCTGCGGTTCAAAAAGCTTATACCAATGGTCGCGCAATCCGTACCACATCCCTGCGATAACCTGGTTATTTTCAACCAGACCGGAAAAGTCGCGGGTAAGATGGTTGCCAAGGTCAGCATCGCCCATATACGCCTGCAGGCTAAATATGTGTTCGTCGTTATTCTTTCCGGTCTGCGTCCACATATTGTTGAAATCCGCAAGATGATAGGTGCCATAAGTGCCTTTAATTACTTCGGCAGCCATATCCATAGCTAATTTAAAATACTGCTTTGAGTCAAAGCTTTCGTAACCTTTAACCTGTTTCTTATTAAAAGTAATTGGTGAAGGCATGGTACGCACCTGCGCATTGTTAACAATATCAAAAGGCTTTCCGCCACGAACAATCACCTGCCCGGATGGTAATGACGCAGAGGCAATGGTTACATATACCTTAGCCAGTAAAGCAGCGGCCGCCCCCGCTGTAGCGCGGCCCGGTGTTGCCTTGGCATTGGTGTACATCATATCCTTAGCCTGGGTCAGCTGGTCAATAATATAGGCATAAACCTCCTTAACAGGCTGCCTTGGCTGATTGATCGCAGCGCCGTCGTCAACGGCAGTTGTATAAATCGGCAAATCGCCATAAGCCCGAACCAGCAGAAAATAGGAAAACGCCTTTAGAAAATACATTTCGCCCAGCACATTCCGTTTATAGGCGACAGTTGTTTTGGTCATTTTCTCGATATTGGTTATCGCCCTGTTAGCACGATGGATCAGTACATAGCTGTAGGTCCAAAGCGGGTCGGTTTGTTTACTGTTTCCCTGAAAGTTACCTGCACCCAACTCACCAAATGCCCATGACGGACCAGTCGTGTAATCATCATCATACTCCAGCACGGCGGGGAACTCGCTATACCTGAACATCAGGCTAAGCTCATTATAAGCACCCAATGCCCATTTATCGGCTGCCGCGTCTGAATCACCTACCTGGGCAGGTGATACAAAATCATAAACCTTTTCATTAAGCCTGCACGATGCCAGCATCATGATCATTAAGCAGAACATAAAGCATTTCAGTTGCGGACTGCTCATTTTATATAATCTTTTCATATCCTTGATATTTATCTCCTGTTTTTATTAAAATGACACATTTGCTCCTAAAGAAAATGTACGGCTTGACGGATAGGCATGAATATCAACCCCGCGCCTTGAGGCATCACCGCCAAATGAATTCACATCCGGATCAAACCAGTCATATTTAGTTATGGTCAGTAAGTTGGTGCCGGTTACAAACAAACCTATCTTATCAACTCCCTTAAACGGCTTGTTGAAATCGTAGCCGAAAGTCAGACTCTTAAGCCTTGCGTATGAGCCGTTTTCCACATAACGATTGGAGATCAGCCATTCACGGGTATAACCGTTATTTACTTTTGGCCAGGTAGCTGTTGCCGCCGTTTCCGGAGTCCATCTGCCATCGTAGGCGAACTGTGGAATATTACCTATCGAATTCAGCGTCACGTCCATTAAGTTTCCATTGAAAATATCATTCCCAAACACACCCTGTATGAAGAAACTCAGGTTGAAGTTTTTATAGTTGAAGGTGTTGGTGATACCGGCAATGAAATCGGGGTTGGTGTTACCAATAATGGTACGGTCTGCATCAGTGATGTTCGGATCGCTATCCAGGTTAAGGTATTTTACCTCGCCTATCTTTTGTTTGATGATGGCAGCGCTGGCGTTGGCATAAACCGGATTGGCGCGCACCTCGGCCTCATTATCATAAAAGCCATCCTCTACGTAACCGAAAATTGCGCCGATAGGCAACCCGTTGCGCTGGATGAATACGTAGTCGGCAGCATTCCATAACCGGGTTGCAAACTGATCATTGTCCAAACCGCCGATAATGTTCCGGTTGAAAGAAATGTTGGCATCAATGCTCCATTTCAACGGGCCACTCACCATCGGAAGGAACTTACCGCTTATCTCCAGACCATCATTTTTAACCCATCCGCGATTGATGGTCATTTGCTGGAAACCTGTGCTTAAAGGTGTTTTCACGCTTTGCAGCAGATCGGTGGTTTTCTTTGAGTAGTAATCAATGGTAAAGGCAATCCGATTATTTAAGAATGCCATGTCCACACCGAGATCATACTGTGTAGTGGTTTCCCATTTTAAATCCGGATTTGCCGGACCGTTGTAAGTTGACTCCGCCATACCGCTTTGCAGCGAACCGCCAAGCGGATAGTTTGCAGCAGCCAGCTGCGGAAGAGTCGCGTATTCGCCGATGGCCTGATTCCCGGTCTGGCCTACGCTTGCGCGGAATTTCAGGTCGCTGAAAAGGTTTAGGTCTTTTATAAATTTTTCTTCGGACGCACGCCATGCAAAAGCCCCGGAAAAGAAATTGGCAAATTTGTTAGCCGTGGCAAACTTGCTCGATCCGTCGCGGCGGAAAGACGCGGTAAATAAATATTTATCTGCAAGGGTGTAATTTACACGGGCCAGTACCGACATCAGTTCGCTTGCGCCGCGGTTGCTGTAAAGTTTTCCCGGCGTAAGCGCCTTGCTCATATCATAATAACCGGTCAGGTCATCAGGAAAGTTGGTTGCCGACATTGATTTCCCGCCGTAATTGGCGCCTTCGTGGGTGAAACCGACAACCGCATTCAGGTTGTGGATCTTTCCGAACTTCTTATCGAATGTTAATAAAGATTCGGTCACAACATTGGAATACCAATCATCGCTCTGACCTGCTTTGCCGTTAATGGTAGGCGCCTGCCCCTCGCCGGTAAGGCTGTTGTAATAGGTGCCGCGGTTATTTGCAGAATAGTTTATCCCCAGGTTTTGTCTGAATTTTAACCAGCTGTTGAATTTAACCTGAGCATACGCCGAACTGAAGGAGTTAACAGCGGTAAGGTTGTCCTGTGCGGTCATTACGTACAGGTAAGGGTTAGCTGATAACCAGCTCAGCGGATTTTCTATTTTGGTGATATCCGTTTCGGGTGCGTAGGTTGTTGGGAAAATTAATGCCGAACGCACAACACCATAATCAAATGAATTGGTTTTTGCGAAGTTCGAGCTTGTGCGCCCAAATGAGGTGTTCAACCCGATCTCCAGCCAGTCGCCTATTTTTTCGCCTACATTGGCGCGCAACGCATAACGTTCAAAATCACTGTTTTTAATGATACCGTCCTGCTTGGTATAATTTCCTGAGATGGCATAAAAACCATGCTCGCTTCCGCCGGATACGCTCAGGTTATAATCCTGGGTGATCGCTTTGCGGGTTATCAGGTCCATCCAGTTGCTGCCCTGCACATTGGTGCTGTTACCGTATTCATCGGTGCGCACGCCCGGATGCAGGAAATCGTCAGGAGAAGGCAAATAAGTGCCCTGATCATATTGATAGGCGTTGTTTGCAAAAGGGTATGACCATATCCCCGGGTATGGCAGCTGGTAAAAAGTGTAATCATTATATTTTACGCCGTTGGTATAGCCCTCGTTCACATAATTGGCGTAGTCATAGGCGTCAAGCACCTTAACTTTTTTGCCCAGCATTGATACTGCTGTGTTTGTGGTAAGCTGTACTTTGGTCTGGCCTGGTTTACCCTTCTTTGTGGTAACCAGTACAACACCATTAGCACCACGCGAACCATAAATAGCGGTAGCAGATGCATCTTTTAGAATCTCGACCGATTCGATATCGGAAGGATTGATGAGCGCCAAAGGATTAAAGGTTTGGTTATTACCGCTCGTGGCATCGTTGGTTGGAGTAGCCGCGGCATCAAACGGAATACCATCAATAACGTATAGGGGCTGTGTGTTGGTGCCGTATGAATTTGCCCCGCGGATCTGGATGCTTACACCCGCACCCGGAGCGCCGTCGTTCTGATTAACGGCAACACCTGCAAGTTTCCCCTGCAAGCCTTGCGACAAGCTTATCGGGTGACCCATCATCAAATCCGATCCCTTGATTTGGCCGACAGCACCTGTAAGGTCGCGCTTTTTTACAGAGCCGTAACCTATAACTACCACATCCTCCAATGCCGACGCCTGTTCGGCCAGTGTGATGTCGATGTGTGTCTGGCTGCCCACAACAACTTCCTGCGGGCTAAAACCAAGAAAAGTAAATACCAGTACAGCGCTGGCATCGTCAACGCGTATGGTGTACCGCCCATCGGTATCACTTACCACGCCGGTGGTAGTCCCCTTGATGCGTATGGTCACACCAGGTAAGGGCAGGCCCTTGGCATCGGTGACCCGACCGCTGACAACAATTGGATCAGCGACCAAACCCGTGGTTTTGACAGCTACAGGGTTCCTTTCCTTGATAACAACCGTATTGCCATTAATTACATAGGTAAATGGCTGATTTTTAAAGCATTCATCCAAAACAGTATTCAACTGTTGGTTTTTGGCATCAATGCTGACGGATATCCCCGTTTTTAACAGTGAAGAATTATAAAGAAAGTTATAACCGGTTTGTTTCCCCAGTTTATCCAAAACCTCATCTAACTGAGCGTTTTTGACACTTAAAGATACATTTTGAGCATAGGTTGCGGCACTCACCTGTAATAAGGTAAACACCCACAATACAACGGTTAATCTCATTATCTTCAGAAATTTAGGTGAAATGCAGGAGCGGGCCCCACAATTAATTGCAGTAAAAATTTTATACATTTGGATGTTGGGTTTAATAATTGATTGGTGAAGACAATTAAATTAGTTACCTGACCTCAGCTTCTCAAGGGCTGAACATCATCGGGTGCGCCGCAAACGCCCCGATGATTGTTAGTAACCATTGTGCAAGTAAAATCTTTATTGCATAACGGTTATCCTCCTTCCTTCAATCTGAAAATGCACGTTACCTGTTAATTCCAGATTTTGCAGCAGTTCCGATATATTGTTATACCTGGAAAGTTTGCCTCCATATTCCTGGTTTTTCAGGTTTCCCGAGTATGTTATATCCACATCATACCACCGCGACGCCTGTTTCATAATGGTATATATATCCGCGTTTTTAAACAGGAACAAACCATTCTTCCATGCAATGGCCTGGTCAATATCTGCCTGCTGAACGCTGATCGCGTCTTTCCCGTTTACCGAGACCCCTTTTTGACCGGGAATCAGCATCCTTGAAGCGCTGCCCTTGCTCAACCGAACCGAACCTTCAAGCAGGGTTGTTGTAACCGTTTTGTCGTCGCTGTAGGCGCTGACATCAAAGTGTGTACCCAGCACTTCAATGCTGCTGCCGTTGGCTTTCACAATAAATGGCTTGGCCTTATTTTTTGCTACCTCAAAATAGGCCTCTCCGGTAAGATCAACGGTTCGCGAAGCTCCGTTAAATGCTACCGGGTATTTTAAAGAAGAAGCCGCGTTCAGCCACACCTTAGTCCCATCGGTGAGCACCAGCTGGTACTGACCTCCGCGCGGAGTGGTAATGGTATTTAAGTCTCCCAAAGATGAATTTTCGTTGTTTGCGGCTTCGGCAGCATGGTATGTCAGTAAACCGTCTTTGGCTTTATTGACGCTGATACCTGCCTGTGTTGCCAGATGGCCGTTGTGCGCATCGGACAGGATAATGGTTTTACCCCCGGCAATGGTTAAGTATGCTTTGTTACTGCCTGGTTTTATGGCGTTATGTTGTAAGGCTTTTGAATTTTTTGCTATAGCAACGGGTGTACTGTCACGATGATAATTGATAAACGCGATACCTGCTGACAGCACAACAAATACAATGGCTGCAACTTTAAACCAAAGGCTGTTCCTCAATTTTTTGACCGGAGCCTGCCTGCTCTGTTCCAGGCGCTGCCATATACGGCTCTTTACGTCCTGTTTTTCCTGGTCATCAACCCAATCGTCCTCAAGCAGGTGCATTTCATCCCGGTAATTTTCGAGCAGATCGATTTCCTCCGGGGTACATTGTCCGGCTTTGAACTTTTCATAAAGTGTTAGAAACGCTTCTTTAGTAATCATGAAGGTTCTGTAATTGGTTGTAATAGCTAAGTGTAGAAAACAAAGCGACACACACATACTTTTTAAACTTTTTACTAAAAAAATTAAAAGCGATAGACCACTTTATTTTTTTGCCTGCAATTCCGGCTTTACAGACCTGCGAAAAAGGGTTTTCTCATTTCTGTAAAAGACAAACAAACTTGACTTTTATTAATCCTCGAAACATTTAATTTTAAGAAAACGACTAAAATTTACATAATTCATTATAGCTGACAGACAATATCTTGTATTATAAAATCCTTTTTTTAATTTTAAAAACCCAATTGTAACTATGGATTTGAGAAGTGACCATGCTTTGTGGCACGCTGTGCAGTACGACGATGAATCAGCCTTTAAAATGCTTTTTGAGCGTTATTGGGCCAGACTTTACGCTACCTGTAACCGTTATCTGAAAAACAGGGAAACCAGTGAAGAAGCCGTGCACGATATTTTTCTAAATCTATGGGACCGGCGGAAGGAACTGGAAATAAGCAGTTTTGAAAATTACCTGCTTAACGCAGTCCGCTATAAGGCGTACAATTTAATCCGTGAAAAAAAGCTGTCGGTTACCTATATTGATGATACGCTGATCGCTGAGATTGCGCTGTCCGCACAAAATGCAGATGAACGCCTAACGGAGCAGGAATTTCAGGATGAGGTCTTTTCTTATCTGCGTCAGCTACCCAAGCGCTGCCAGGAAATATTTCAACTGAGCCGTTTCAATAACCTTAGTAACGACGAGATAGCTGCACAGTTAGGCATATCAAAGAGAAGTGTTGAGAACCAGATAACACTGGCTCTCAAGCACCTCAGAACCTGTTTAAAACATACGGCATCATTAGCCGTTTTACTTATGCTAATGCGGTAAAAACCGGTCTAACGGTTGTTCAATTCCTGTATTTTTTTATTATAAGCCTTAATTACCGGCACAATTGTATCGGTATTAAAAACGGAGTAAAGCCCCTGCTCCTCCTGCGCCGGGTCGCCGAGGTAATTATCCCCCTCCTGCCAGAAAACGTGTCCGGCGGTCGCCCTGCCGGTGCCGCCCCAGGCCCAGAAATTGCATCCTGCCAAATAACCTTTGTCTTTGGCGCTTTGGGTAACCAGTTCAAAAATGGCTTTGTAAAACTTATCCCGGAGCTTTGTTGTGGAGGATGGCGAAAAACTCATGCTATCGCGCGGAAGGCCAAATTCTTCCACCACCAATGGCTTATTCAGCTCTTTGGCAATGGCGAGGTGTTTAGCCAGATAATCTTTGCTATTGGTAACGGCCTTATCAAATGTAGCAGTCATGTGCGTTCTGTCAAGCCAGCCCCAGTTGCTTGGCCATATGTGTATGGTCACGTAATCAATTGCGGGTTCAGAATGAATATCTTTCCAAAGCGCAATATCATCTTCTGATCCCATCTGACCTTCGCTGCCCGTTGTTACCAGATGATTTTTATCGATCGACTTTATAAACCGGGCTGTTTCCTTTATCCATGCAGCAAACGGCGCTTTCCCTGCCGCTGAAAATGCGCGCGGCTCGTTTGCTATCTGCCAGGCCATAATCGCCGGATCGTCCGTATATTTCTTTTTTGTATATTGATTAACGCGGTTCAGAATAAAGCTGATATGCTTTTTGAACAGCACCTTGCAGCTATCGCATTGTACAAATTGCGCCACGTAATTTTGAAAGGTATTCCAACCGTCAACAGCGGGCACCGGCGCCTTGCCTTTTCCGCTCCACTCCAGATACTGGCTGTATCCGCCCGACCATTCCCATGAGTTGGTTAGATAAAGTATCGCCTTCATTCCGCGACGCTGCATTTCGGACATTAAAAAATCAAGTCCGGCCAACATATCCTTATTGTAAACACCCGGTGCAGTTTGCAATGACGGCTGTACTTTGCTGGCACGTGCCGGGCCGTCAGCACCAACCAAAATGCGCAGGTTAGTTACTCCGTTCGCCTTTAACAAATCGAGTTCCTTTACCAGACGCGCCCTGTTGCCGGTCTTTGCGCCCAGCATGGCGCCATACCAAAAGTTTGAACCAATGTAATAGTAATCGTGCCCGTTTGATTTAAAATGACCATTGTCGGTTTTGACAAAAGTTTGCGCAAGGCCTGCATTAATATTAATTAACAAGCAGTATAATATCATTCTGATAGTACGTGGTGAGAACGTTTTCATAATAATTTTTTTTAAGGCGTCAAATATATAATACCGGATAAGAAAACCTGCATCCTGATTATTTGGTTATATAATTGTTACCCGATTTAAGTGAGGTTATAGCGTATTAGTTTTTACGCAAGCTAATTTGCGAACCCACTCAATGACAAATCGCGGGGTTTACATGATGAGGAGATTATCATCACAGCTTATCGTTCCTGTAAATGGGAATGGTGAACAGGATACCTACGTTGCTTCCTGTGCAGACCAGATAGATAACAAACCGTTTTATTGATCAATTGCGCATTTTAAATCAAACTGTATAATTTTTAACGCTTGACAGATTCCAATCAATTATTCAAGC
Source organism: Mucilaginibacter sp. (assembly GCA_035547875.1). GTDB lineage: Bacteria > Bacteroidota > Bacteroidia > Sphingobacteriales > Sphingobacteriaceae > Mucilaginibacter. The sequence goes on from DASZTX010000057.1 coordinate 759,155, forward strand.
TTTCATTAAATTTGAAGAAGATCATACTTTTTATAAAACTTAAATGGAAGACATACTTAGAAAAATATCCAGTTTGGCTATTCAGCTACAGAGCTCGGCATTTACAGATACCCAAAAACAATTAAATTGGTTAGGCTCCCCTCCTGCGTCGTTAACAGATATAGAGATAGCAGAAAACAGATTGGGAGTGAAGTTCCCAAAAGACTATAAAAATCTACTCTTGATTACAAACGGCTTCTTTACGCCATGTGATTCTAATGAACCAACCTTTGAAACGGTAGAGAAGGTAGATTATCTTAGAAATATCGATACTTACTTGCTTGAAATTTGGAATGAAGGAGTTCTCGCAGATGTGGGCGAACAGCTAAATAGAGCGATTGTAGTGGGAGGACTGGATGATGAGCAATACTTTTTTCTTATTCCTCCAATTGGTTCTGAAAACTGGCAATACTGGAAATTTGCTAATTGGATTCCCGGCGAAGAAAGCTATCAGAACCTGAACCAATACTTTACTTCAGTTTTGGATTTTATGGAAAGTATATCTTAAAAAGATAAAAAGCCTCACATTTCTGCAAGGCTTTTCACCGCTCCTGAAGCTGGACTCGAACCAGCGACCCTCTGATTAACAGTCAGATGCTCTAACCGGCTGAGCTATTCAGGAATGTCTTCCGGTTTTGGAGTGTGCAAAAGTATGATTTATGTGATAAATTCGCAATGCCTGCGACAAAAAAATATAAAATAATTTACAGTACATTACATCGAAACAAATTCCTTTCATTTTTTTCCCTGCCTCTTTTGATTATTTTTAGCTGTAGGTCAGCCGGTTAAAAATACCGCTCCGTTAAAAACCTATGTACAACGAAATAACCAAGCACATCAAAAAAATTTACAATACGATAAAAAGCAATAAATATACCGCCGGAGAAAAGGTAAAAGAAACCTTCATCGAAATCTTTATCATCGTTTTCGCGGTATCGCTGTCGATATGGCTGCAAAGTCTCCCTACCAAAAGTAAAAGGCCTGCCGAAGCTGGGCATCCATTCCCTGAGTGTAAACATAGCCTCCTATAACACCGCAATTGCACAGGCCAGGCAGATCATCAGTCAGATTGACGCTCCGGAAAGTAATAAATAACGCAGAAGCCATCATTTTTGAGGTAATTTCGCAATCTTTGCCAAAAATTTATAAGATCGTTCAATGAGTTTAGTTGTTATAGGTACTGTTGCATTTGATGCTATTGAAACCCCTTTTGGCAAAACCGATAAAATTGTAGGCGGCGCCGCTACTTTCGCAAGTCTCTCGGCTTCATATTTTTATGATAAAACAAAGATCGTTGCCGTAGTTGGTGACGACTTTCCGGAGAGCTTTATCAGTGAATTTAATAACCACCATGTCAGTACGGAAGGGCTGCAGGTGAAAGCGGGTGAAAAATCATTTTTCTGGAGCGGCAAGTACCATAACGACATGAACACCCGTGACACGCTGGTAACGGAACTGAACGTTTTAGCCGACTTTGATCCGGTAATCCCTGACAGCTATCAGGACTGTGAGTATCTGATGCTGGGGAACCTTACCCCGCAGGTACAGCAAACAGTTATCAAAAGACTGAAAAAAAGGCCGAAACTGATCGTGATGGACACCATGAACTTCTGGATGAACGTGGCGCTTGACGATCTGCTGGAAACCATTAAAATGATCGATGTGCTGACCATTAACGATGAGGAAGCACGCCAGCTGTCCGGCGAATTCTCGTTAGTTAAAGCGGCCAACAAAATACTCTCGATGGGGCCTAAATACCTGATCATTAAAAAAGGTGAGCATGGCGCATTGCTTTTTGGTGAAGGAAAAATATTTGCCGCCCCTGCCCTGCCGCTTGAAGAGGTTTTTGATCCGACGGGAGCAGGCGACACTTTTGCAGGCGGATTTATTGGCTATATGGCCAAAGTTGGCACCGTAAATTTCGCAAACATGAAGAACGCCATTATTTTCGGCTCTGCGATGGCATCTTTCTGCGTGGAAAAATTCGGGACAGAAAGGATACTGAACCTTACACAGCAGGAAATAGCCGCCCGTGTAGGCGAGTTTGTCAGTCTGGCGAAATTCGAGATCTGAACTACCGGCTTATGCTGATCTGCTCCGTATTTGCCGATACGGGCAGCTTAATGGTAAGGTCGCCTTCCCGGCTGGCCTTGATGCTTTGCAGCGCTTTATTCCCTACAACCAATTTATAGTATGCATCCGGCACGAGTTGATGCAGTACGTAAGTCAGCGGTCTTGAAGGGGTCTTAGCAAGACTCTGCGTCCACTCCATTTTCCCTGCACTCCAGTTTTTGATGGTTAGGGCAAGCGGCTGCGCCGACATCACCTGCATGGCAGCATCGGGGCTATCGCCGTTAAAATAATACAGCTTGCCGTTTTTGGCATTGAATCCAAAACTGTGCGCAACAGTGACTTTATAGCCACCTGAGGATATGGAATAGCTGTTATTATCCAGGCCGATAGTCAGCTTTTTATTTCTGAAACGATAGGTCAGGCGGGTTCCGGAAAGTTCCGGTGTAATATGCGGATCGAGATACAGACGGTTATACAACGGATTTACGCCATAAATAGCCTGATACAAACCTACAATAGAAAGGCTGTTGCCCGACAGGATATCGTCACCCAATCCGTCCTGTTTTACCCTGCCGTAACGCTGGTATGCCAACCCGTCCTTACTGTATTGCCGCAGCACATTTTTAACATATTTAAGCGCCAGCGCCGGATCATATCCCGCATAAGCTTTTACAGCTATTGATCCCCATGACAAAAAGATATCGCCGTTCTCATAGGAAGGGAAAGGGAACTGCCACTCCTTTCCTTCACCGGGTGCGTAGGAATACATTGCCAGCGGCCAAAAAAACAATTTCTCCTTTTCCATCTGCGCTTCGATAGTATCCAGGATGATCTTTTGCCGGGAGCGGTCATCGCAGATGCCATAAGCTATCGCCATAAAGTTGACCGGCGTTACCATATTACGTCCGTGAACGCTTCCATCTTTGTCGATCCAGTGGACATAGCATTTATTTGCAGCGTCCCAAAAACCGCCGTCGGTGATGGGCTTATTAAAACTCGCTTTTAATTTCGCGGCGAAATCAGCGTAGTATGACGCTTTTTGCGGATTATTCAGCTGCCGTTCTATGTCCGCCCATTCCACCAGCGCATGATACAGCTTGGCGTTTACAAAAGCGTTTTCATAGGAGGCCCAGATGATATCGATCCAGTCGCTGCTTTTTTTCTGGCTCTCGTTATCGGTCATCATCTCCACCAGCCCGTTGTGGTTGCTGTCGCGGTTCAAGATCCAGTCCAGCGCCTTTTCACATCCCTGCTGGTGGGTCTTTACCCAGGCCTTATCGCCGGTCAGGTTATACAGATCGGCTACGTTGGCCACAAAATCAGGGTTTGAATCCATCAGGATGCCCCATTGCGCTTCATAAAAACCATATTTATTTCCCTTGCCCGGCATCATATCCTCATCGGTATAAGCCCAGCGCGCATACACCCTGCCATCGGGTTCAATGGCATGATCGCGATAAAAATCGAGACAGCTTTTATAACCGTTGATGTAGTCAGGATCATCGATACCAAGGCCAAGCTGCGCTATATATTGTTCATGCAGGCAAATGGGGCCATACGGCGTGTGCCAGCTATTACCGCCATAATGCAGGGAGTCGATCACGCCGATACGGGCAATGGTATTCAAAACAGCGCCCACCTCCTGACCGTCAATTCCGGCCAGCTTGCCGCGCCCATAACGATCATTAAAATCAAAATAGCTCAGCGTAATATTTTCTTCGGTGATCCCTCCGGTCAGGCTGAACGGCGCCCATATATCGGAGCGGTTGGGGATAAACCTGCGGCGGTTGGTGCCGCTATCGAGCCGGAACTTCATTTCGTTTGCCGATACCGAAACTGCGTAGGCCAGTTTGTCGTCAGCGGTGCGGGTATATTTCATAGCGACCTGCTGTCCCGGCGCATCTACCGATACCTGTAAGCCGTTGCCGGTTTTGCTGTTCCAGAAATTTGAGGTACGTGTATGGACGCCATATGTACACAGTTTGGTGTTGAACAGATAAAACCAGGCCAAGCCACCATAACCCTGGCAAGCCCCCTCCCAGGTATTGATGCTGTCGAAATTAAAAACCGGCATTGCGGCTTCGTCTGCTATCAAAACTTTCGGGACATCGCGTGTAATAGACCATTTTATATCTTTATCTGTCACGCTGAATGTCCAGTCCTCGCTTATGATAAATCCGTTTTTTCCGTAACGGATGCCGCTTATTTTATAAGTATTTCCCTGACGTGTAACGACAGGCGCTGAAAGCAAATGCCTTGAAGAATATGCGGTTCCGCGGATGGTTACACTGGTAAATATCCCTTCGGGGTTGCTGATCACCTTCTGACCGTTAACCGTCATCGAGGTAATAACAGCCTGTTTTTCCAGATTGATTGTAAGCGCCAGCTTGGAATTTTTGATGATGACCTGATCATTATCTGTTCCCTTCGGGTGTGGGAGCGAAAATGCCGGAGCGGTTAAACAGGTTATACCGATAAAAATCAGGAAAGCAGTTAATTTATTTTGCAGCATAAAAACTAGGGTTGTATCGCAAATTAAGCGAAGAAAATACAGAAATTAAACTCCGGGAGAATAATCCTCCGGACAATGAAAGGATATCAGACCAGTTTCCCCACCACATCCAGATGCTGAAACACCCATTCGTCGTGAGGGGCGTCCGGCAATTCCGCAGTCAGGTCCTGCCCTGCCCAATGCTCGTAATGTTTGCCATTACGCCATAAACGGCTGCGCGAAACGTCATAGATCACGCCCTTGTAGGCGACCCAAACTTCGGGTTTGTCCTGCCCGTTACGCAAGGCCAGCTGCGATCGGGTATATTCCGGAACATTTTCCATTCGCGTAAATATAGGTCAAGATGATGAAAGCGTTGTACTGAGCGAATTTTTTTCATAAAAAAGGCCCGGAATATTCCGAGCCTTCGACTTTATAGATAGATGTAGCTGAATGTTAATTTTCTGCGTAAACCGGCTTTGCAATACCTGTATCATAAGCCTTCAGACTTTTCTTCAACAATTTGCGTGCAACGTGAATGCGGGTTTTAACGGTACCGATCGGAATATCCAGATGATCGGCAATTTCATGGTATTTGTGCCCTTCGAAATACATCGTAAAAGGGATATAGTAATCTGAAGGAAGTCTGTCGAGCGCTTTTTTCAGGTCGTCCATCACGAATTTGGCTTCGCCCTGATTTTTGGTTGAACTGAACACCAGGTTCGGCGAACTGATCTCGTCGCTCTTGGTTACAAAAGTGTTCATTTTTATAAATCTGCGGTAGTTATTAATAAAGGTATTCTTCATTATTGTGTATAACCACCCCTTCAGATTTGTTCCTTCCTTAAATTTATTATAGTAAGTGATAGCCTTCAACATTGTGTCCTGAACAAGGTCGTTAGCATCATCTGCGTCATGGGTAAAATGTAAGGCATAAGACCTTAATGAGGTTGCCTGACGTAGTACAAGGGTGTTAAACTCAATCTTAGTCATAATGTTAAAGTTTTGTATAACATTATAGACAAGCATGATGCCACTTACCCGGATTGGAAACAACGGACAATGGGCTAAAACAGCCGTCAAAGCAAAGAACACCTTAGTGTTAAAAACACACTAAGAAAATATTTAACAAACTGAAATACAGTGAATTTAATCGGAATAATCCTATAAATTCCGGAAACGGGACGATGCGAAGTGTAACAGCGATGTTATAGTAAAAGGCAGGAAATAAAATGAAAATATATTTTAAAGAAACTTATTTAACTAATAATATTCACCTCGCGTTGCAGCATAACGCCAAATTTAGTGTACACACTGTCTATTATTTCTGACGAAAGACTATACACTTCCTTGCCGGTTGCGCCACCATGGTTAACCAGAACAAGCGCCTGATTCTTCCAGGTTCCGGTATTGCCGACTACTTTACCCTTCCAGCCGCACTGTTCGATCAGCCAGCCGGCGGCCAGTTTTACAAGACCATCGCCTGCGGGATAGTGTACAACATCCGGAAATGCGGATGCCAAGACAGCAAACTGGCTATCCGAAATAATGGGGTTTTTAAAGAAGCTGCCCGCATTGCCGATAGTGGACGGATCGGGAAGTTTGGAAACACGGATATGTGAAACCACCTGCGAAACATCCTTTAATGTGGGTTTGGTTATGCCACGATGATGCAGCTCCTGTTCGATGGCTCCGTATTTTAAGTTGAAACCGGGAATGAGCGATAAATGAAACTTTACGGACACAATGATGTATTTCCCCTTTAGCTCATTTTTAAATATGCTTTCACGGTAATCAAACCGGCAATCGGCTTTGGAGAAGGTTTTGAAACTGAGTGTCGCGATTTCAAAGGCTGTGCAGCTTTGAAACACGTCTTTCAGTTCCACGCCGTAAGCGCCGATGTTCTGGATCGGCGAAGCGCCCACAGAACCGGGTATCAGACTGAGGTTTTCAAGCCCGGCGTATTCACGCGCCACGCAGTAATTCACCAGATCATTCCATACCTCGCCCGCGCCCGCCTCTACAAAAACATCATCATGACTGATACGATGCTCTATCCCTCGTATGTTCATACGTATCACCAGCCCGTCGTAATCGTTCAGGAGCAGCATATTGCTGCCGCCGCCGACCACAAGCCGGTTAACCTGCTGCCATTGGGGATCCATAAGAAGCTCGACCAGGTCATCGCGGTGGTTTATTTCCACAAAATAGCGCGCACTGGCGTTTACACCAAAGGTGTTAAAGTTTTTTAACGATACGTTTTCCTGGATCTGCAGCATAGTTTGTTGAAGTGCAAAAGTGCATATTGACTTGGAGATGTGCAAACATAGTTTACTGCCGCCGGTGCGTCGTTCTTACTCGGCAAGCAGCGAGGCTACGAGCAGGCCAAGAAAAGTGCCCGCTATTAAAGTGATGATCACCGTTACATACTGATGCAACGGCATACCCGTGGCCAGCTTGATGGCAAAGACAACGACTACAACCAGCAGTATCTGCAGCCAGTAGCCCGTGGCGTTTTTCACCCGGGTTAGTTCGCCTTTGCGCAGGAAGAGGCAACTGGCAAGAACGATCAGTCCGCCGACAACCGTACTGCCATACTGCAACAGGGTAAAAATGTAAAAACGATGCCCGTGAATACGGACCAGATGCCTTAAATAAGGTATGCGATGCACAAACGTACCGGAAGGGTGGGTGAAACCGTCCCAAAGGATATGCGAGGCTGCTCCCAAAGCCACCGAAAAAACAATGGCGATTAAATACCCAAGCGTGTAATGCACCCGGTACCCCCTGAAGCTGTAGAACCGGCGGTTAAGCCCGGCGGGGAGACGCGCGATCAGCTTGTCCTTTACAAAAAACTCATAAATAATAAACAGCACGAAGCCAAGCGGCAGATCAAACCAGACAAAACCCTGCCAGGTGTGGCTGACCGCGCTTAACATATTCATGCGGATAAAATATTCGAAATCCGGCACCATACTGCCGATCACCAGCCCGGTTAAGGACAGGTTACGCCTGAATACCGCCCCGAAAGGCAGCACCGCAGCTGGATGCGAAAAGGTGAACGGCATTCTCAAAGATATACCCCGCAGCGCGGAAGTGCAAATAGTATGCGGATTTTAAGAAAAAGGACCGATTCCAAAGAGCGTTTCGCTGCTTATTGATAGATATTGCGTTAAATGCATCTATACCTGTATTATTCTGCCGTGATCATTTTCTTCAACTGCCAACCTGTCACCACTTCCGGACAGTTGTCTGACGAATTTTAGCCTTTCGCCTTTTATCCGTGTTCATTCACGGGTATTTTTTCTGCCAAACCCAAGTTGGCACAACCATTGATAAAATACAGGTGATACACAAACATTCAATCAAGAAAATTTAATCATATGTCTAAAATAATTGGAATCGACTTAGGAACAACTAACTCCTGCGTTGCAGTAATGGAAGGCAACGAGCCTGTAGTTATTGCCAACAGCGAGGGTAAGCGTACTACGCCGTCAGTAGTAGCATTCGTGGACAACGGCGAGCGTAAGGTTGGTGACCCGGCGAAACGTCAGGCTATTACCAATCCAACCAAAACTATTTATTCAATCAAACGCTTTATGGGTAACCAGTTTAACGAGGTTACCAATGAGATATCGCGCGTACCTTATAAAGTGGTTAAAGGCGATAACAACACGCCACGTGTTGAGATCGGCGACCGCAAATATACGCCGCAGGAAATTTCGGCAATGATCCTTCAGAAAATGAAGAAGACTGCCGAAGACTTTTTAGGAACAGAAGTTAACGAAGCGGTGATCACCGTTCCGGCCTATTTTAACGATGCTCAGCGTCAGGCTACCAAGGAAGCTGGTGAAATTGCAGGCTTAAATGTACGCCGTATCATCAACGAGCCTACTGCTGCTGCCTTGGCCTACGGCCTTGACAAAGCGCACAAGGACATGAAAATTGTAGTGTTCGACTGCGGTGGCGGTACCCATGACGTGTCTGTATTAGAATTAGGCGACGGCGTGTTCGAAGTAAAATCAACCGATGGTGATACTCACTTAGGTGGTGACGACTTTGACCAGGTGATCATTGACTGGCTGGCTTCTGAATTCAAGAATGATGAAGGCATCGACCTGCGTAAAGACCCAATGGCTTTACAGCGTTTAAAAGAATCGGCAGAAAAGGCCAAGATCGAGCTTTCGAGTACAGCACAGACCGAGATCAATTTACCATATATCACTGCCGCTGACGGTATGCCAAAGCACTTGGTTAAGACTTTAACCAAAGCTAAATTTGAGCAGTTAGCTGACAGCCTGATCAAACGTACCATTGAGCCATGTAAAACTGCCCTGAAAAATGCAGGATACAGCACTTCGGATATCGACGAGATCATTTTGGTTGGTGGTTCAACCCGTATCCCTGCCATTCAGGAAGCGGTTGAAAAATTCTTCGGCAAAGCGCCTTCAAAAGGTGTTAACCCTGACGAAGTGGTTGCCATCGGTGCAGCTATCCAGGGCGGTGTGTTAACCGGCGAAGTAAAAGACGTGTTGCTGCTTGACGTTACCCCGCTTTCATTGGGTATCGAAACCATGGGTGGCGTAATGACCAAACTGATCGAAGCCAACACAACCATACCGACCAAGAAATCGGAAGTGTTCTCGACTGCGTCTGACAACCAGCCATCAGTAGAGATCCATATCCTGCAGGGTGAACGCCCAATGGCTTCGGCTAACCGTACTATCGGCCGTTTCCACCTGGATGGCATCCCACCTGCACCTCGCGGTGTGCCACAGGTTGAGGTAACCTTCGATATCGATGCAAACGGTATATTAAACGTATCGGCAAAAGATAAAGCGACCGGTAAAGAGCAGAAGATCCGCATTGAAGCATCTTCAGGCCTGACCGACGCCGAAATCAAAAAGATGAAGGACGAAGCTGAAGCAAATGCTGATGCTGACAAAAAGGCAAAAGAAGAAGTTGAAAAACTGAACGCTGCCGATGCCCTGATCTTCCAGACTGAAAAACAATTGAAAGAATACGGCGACAAGATCTCTGCAGATAAAAAGGCTCCGATTGAAGACGGTTTGAAAAAACTGAAGGAAGCTTATGCAGCGAAGAACTTTGCGGACATTGATACAGCGCAGGCTGAATTGAGCAACGCATGGAACGCAGCATCTGAAGAAATGTACAAAGCAACCGGTGATGCAGGTCAGCAGGGCGGTCAGCCGGGTGAGGGCGCAGGTCCTTCCGGTGGTGCACAGCCTGAAGGCGATACCGTAACCGATGTTGACTTTGAAGAAGTAAAATAATCCCGATCTCCTGAGAGATTTAAAACTAACCCCGGGTGTTTGATCGTCCGGGGTTTTTTATTGCCCTATGTTTGGCTATAAGCACAGATAATCGCCATATTTGCTGTTAACCATGCCTTTATGATGAGATATTTTTTCCTTTCCGCCGTCTTTTGTATCGTCCTGAATATTGCCAAAGCGCAGGATAACCGCAAACCGAATGTTATTATCATCCTGATGGACGATATGGGTTATGGCGATACCGAACCCTACGGCATGACCGGCATTGCGACCCCCAACTTTAACCTGCTGGCAAAGGAAGGTATGCGTTTTACGCATTTCAACGCTGCGCAGCCCATCTGCACTGCGTCGCGGGCGGCCATTCTTACCGGCTGTTACCCCAACAGGATCGGGCTTGCAGGTGCGCTGTTACCGGAAAGCAGGATCGCCCTGAACCTGCACGAGCAAACCATTGCATCGATCTTAAAGGATGACGGCTATCAAACGGCAATTTTCGGCAAATGGCATCTCGGCAACCATCCGCCGTATTTCCCGATACATTATGGCTTTGATACCTTTTTCGGCATACCTTACTCACATGACATCTGGCCGCTTGATTATGACGGCAACCGGATTACCGATACCAGCAACATGCGCGGCAAATGGCCTGTACTGCCGCTGATCAGTCAGGATAACGTGGTAGATTCGATCACCAATCTTGACGGCGCTTCGCACCTTACGGGGATGCTTACCGGCAAGGCAGTACAATTTATCAAAGCCAATAAGAGCAAACCCTTCTTTTTATACCTCGCACATCCCATGCCGCATGTACCTATTGTTGCATCGAAGAATTTTAAAGGCAAAAGCGGAGACATGGGAACCTTCGGCGACGTGATCATGGAGCTTGACTGGTCGTTAGGACAAATCATGAAAACCTTGGATGACGAGCATCTGGCGGAAAACACCTTACTGATCGTTACCAGCGATAACGGCCCGTGGCTTAACTTCGGTGAGAACGCAGGTTCGTCGGGCGGATTCAGGGAGGGAAAGGCTACCTCCTGGGATGGCGGCACCCGCGTGCCCTGCATGATGCGCTGGCCCGGAAAAATAGAGGCGGGCTCCGTTAACAGCAAACTGATGGTCAATATTGACCTGCTGCCAACCATCGTGGCGGCAACAGGCGCAAAAAAGCCGGTCAATAAAATTGACGGGGTGAACTTTTTACCGCTGCTGCTTGGTAAAACAGATATCGACCCACGGCAGGTATTTTATTATTACTTTGGGAAGAATAATCTTGAAGCTGTTCGCTATAAAAACTGGAAACTCGTATTACCCCATCGATCGGCTACCTATGCCCCCCTGCACGGCAAAGACGGCCACCCGGGTGTGATCGGGCATGTTGATGTACCGCAAGCCTTGTATGACCTTGCCCACGACCCGGGCGAAAGATATGACGTTCAGGCACTTTATCCCAAAATGGTCAAAACCATCGAAGCATTCGCCGAGCAGGCGCGTGAAGACCTCGGCGACGATCTGACCGGACGCGAGGGTAAAGAGCAGCGGCAGCCCGCAATTGCAACAGCGCCCTGATTAAAAGGTAATCTCTATATCCTCATCATCATTATTAAATAACACCGTATGCCCCGGGGCTGATGCGTTGTCTTTGCCGTGCTTAAACTCAATTTTTTCAAATCCGTGCAACACGAGCTTTAGGCGTTTGAACCTTGACCGGAAAACACCCTCCGGCTTTTCAAGACGGATTGTCCTTTTATCCGGATCAAATGCAATTCTCCGGAGATAATAACCGCCCGCCTGATAGTCATAGCTCAAACCATCATCTTCGTAATAAATCAAACTATTGGGCAAGTTTCCGTTCCAGACATTCAACTCTAAAATATTATCGCCTGCCTCGCCGGTATGCTGAACGGTGCTTTGCATCGGGATAATAGCGCCTGCCTTCACAAATACCGGCAAATCAGTCAGCGGCGCATCGACGGTATAGACATCTCCCCCTATAAACTTTTCATCCGTACCCAGGCGGTACCATTCGCCGTCAGGCAGATAAACCTCTGCCGTAAGCCGGGTACTCTCCACTGGGGCAACAAGCAGGCTATCGCCGAAGAGGAACTGATTATGGTATTTTTCATCATAAACCAGCCTGTCATGTGTGTAATCGATAGCGAGCGTGCGGCTTAAAGGCAGCCCTGTGCGGTGCGACTGGTAGAAGCCTGAATAGATATATGGCAACAGGCGGTACCGCTGTTCGATGTCCTTTTTGATGACAGCCGTATTGTCTGCGCCCCATTGCCAGGGCTCGCGCATTACGGTGCCCTGCATCGCATGGTTACGGAACATCGGGGTGTAAACCCCCAATGAATTCCAGCGAACCATTAACTCCGGTGTCGGGTTACCGCTAAAGCCGCCGATGTCAACCCCGGTAAAGCTCATCCCGGTAATGCCAAGGCTGCTGACCATGCGCTGCCCCATCAGCATGTGATCATCATACGCCGAATTGTCGCCAGTCCACACCGCGGAATAACGCTGCGTTCCCGCATAAGCTGCGCGTGTAAGCACAAACGGGCGTTGGTTATTTAACAGCCGCCGGGTGCCCTCATACGTTGCGCGGGCCATCTGCATACCATAGGCATTACGAACCTCCGGCATAAAGCGGCTACCGAATTTCATCATCCACGGTATGTTTTGCCCCCATGCTGCGGGTTCGTTCATATCATTCCAGAACCCCTCGACACCCGGATCGGTCAAGGCCTTAAATGATCTTCCCCACCATTCTCTTACCTCATCCCTGAAAAAATCCGGAAAGTGGCATCTCCCCGGCCAGACACTACCGGTATATTTTTCGCCATTGGGGTAAACAGCAAAATATCCGTTCGCTACGCCTTCATCGTATTCTTTATAGCCTTCTTCAATCTTTATACCCGGATCAACGATGGTCACCAGCCGAAATCCCATTTCCTTCAGCTTACGGATGAAGCTTTCAGGATCAGGGAACGTCTCTTTATTCCAGGTAAATATTTTAAAGCCGTCCATATAATCAATGTCGCAATACATCACATCGGCAGGGATCTCCTCCTTCCTGAAACGTACGGCCGTATCCAGTACTTCCGCCGCGCTCATGTAACTCCAGCGGCACTGCTGATAACCCAGGCTCCAGAGGGGCGGCATTTCCATCCGGCCGGTCAGCCAGGTATAATCTTCCATGATCTTTGCCACACCCTGCGCCCCGAAAAAGTAGTAATTCATATCGCCGCCATCCGCGCCGAACCACATCATCGTTTCGTCAGTTGATGCGCCGAAGTCGAAAAAGCTACGGTGCGTATTGTCGAAAAACAAGCCATAGGTAAGGCCATCGCGGATGCCGACGTAAAAGGGAAATGTTTTGTACAGCGGATCGGTTTTGGTATCATGCAGCGCGGCATCGGTATTCCAGTTTACATAACTGCAGCCGCGTTTATTTAACGGACCTGTCTTTTCCCCAAGCCCGATAAATTGCTCGTCCGGATGAAGTGTTTTGTAGTTCACCACACGATCGCCCTGCCAGTTGATACCAAAGCGCTGATCATCGGCATTCAGCAATTTACCCCCCGGCGTATAAAATGAAAACCTCAGCGGAGATTTGTTAACCGAGAGTTTAAGATCAGCCGTGACCACCTCGTAGCAATCGGGCGTTTCATCGGTATAGCTTATGTTTGACAAGGGACGCTGAATAACCGCAAAGGAGTGGTCGGCCCTGTCAAAATCCCGGCTTACATTCACCCGGATGACCGAAGGGCTATACACCCAAACGCGGGCAACGGCTCCTTCTGTTTCAATGATCAATACGTCTTCTTCGTGCCGGATGCTTTGCGCGCCGCCTAATTGCTGGAATTGCATGAGTTGTCTGCTAAGAGTTACTTAACAGATAACGGGATTGGGAAAATATCGTTTGAAGAGATTGATATAAATAAAAAGGCTTGCTGATTCTCCAACCAGCAAGCCCTAAATATCAGCACGGAGGGGTTAGTCCCAAAGTTTTTCAGGATAGGTGCCGTTGGCAACCAGCTCGGAAATACTTTTTTGTACGATCGGTTTATCTTCCTTATAGGTTACGCCGAACCATTTAGATGCGGTTGGAATAACCTTGAAAGTTGCTTCGCCGCTTTTGATCAGCGTATCAGCAACAATCGGAATAAAAAACTCCGATTTAGGGTTGTTTTCGTTCGCGGCGACAAACTCCCTGAACATTGGTTCACTTTGTTTGAACACTGCGGGGGTAAAGCCCCAGAAATTCATCGAAACCCGGGTATCGTTGCTCAACGGGTGCTCTCCGCCGGCATCCTTATAGGCAACGCTGCCGTCCTCCTTAAAATAAACCTCGGTACGCTCATTGATCTCCACCATATTGCCGCTATCGTCAACCTTGCAAACGCCGCGCGATACGCTGCCGTAATCGGACAGGGTTTTATCGATCTGGTAACCGATCAAAGAATAACGGTCGTCGGCAGCTTCGGTAGTCAGGAACTTTGCCATCTTTTCAAAGGAATCGTAGCCATAATAGTCATCGGCGTTGATCACGCAGAAAGGCTCGTTCACCTGGTTACGGGCAGCCAGCACGGCATGAGCAGTTCCCCAGGGTTTGGCGCGCTCAATTTCCTTGTCAATACCGAAAGGCTTCAGATCGTAGCTCTGGAAAATATAATCTGTCTCGACGCGGCCCTTTAACTTGGGCTCGAATATCGCCTTAAAACTATCAAGAAATTCCTCGCGGATAATAAAGCTTACTTTACCGAATCCGGCTTTTATCGCATCGTAAATGGAATAGTCAATAATGGTTTCGCCGTTGGGGCCAAAGCCATCAACTTGTTTCATACTGCCATAACGGCTGGCCATACCTGCGGCCAAAATTAATAATGTAGGTTTCATAGTATCTGTGTTACCCGGATATATGCAGGGCGTATGTTGTGCTATATCAAATAATATTTACCAAAAAATGTTTTTACAGGGAACATTATTTAATGTACCTGAAGTCCTGACCGGCGGTGATATTCAGTAAAGTTTCGTAGATCAGGCGGATCACATTATCCACGTCCTCTTTATGGATCATTTCTACCGTAGTATGCATGTAGCGCAACGGCAGCGATATCAACGCCGAGGGAACGCCATCGTTAGAATACGCAAACGCATCGGTATCGGTGCCTGTGGAGCGCGATGAAGCCTGACGCTGAAAAGGAATGTCTGCCTTTTTTGCGGATTCGATCAGCAATTTATTGAGGTTGTTCTGTACGGCTGGTGCGTAGGAAACTACCGGCCCCTTACCGCACGCCAGATCGCCTTGTGTTATCTTGTTGATCATCGGCGTCTGTGTGTCATGCGTTACGTCGGTAACAATGGCTACATTCGGTTTAATGTGATGTGCTATCATCTCAGCGCCACGCAGCCCAATCTCTTCCTGCACGGCATTTACAATGTAAAGACCAAAAGGCAGCTCCTTTTTATTTTCTTTCAACAGGCGGGCCACTTCGGCAATCATAAAACCACCGGCGCGGTTATCCAATGCACGACCCACATAATAGCGATCGTTCAGGACCATAAACTCGTCTTCGTAGGTGATCACGCACCCTACATGGATGCCGAGTTTCTCCACCTCGTCTTTTGAGGTGCAGCCACAATCCAAAAAGATGTTTTTAAGCGTTGGCGCTTCTTCCTTTTCTCCGGCGCCGCGGGTATGGATGGCAGGCCAGCCAAAAACGGCCTTAACAATGCCATTATCCGTATGGATATCCACCCTTTTTGAAGGGGCAATCTGGTGGTCGGAGCCACCGTTACGGATCACATAGATCAGCCCGTCGTTGGTGATGTAGTTTACAAACCAGGATATTTCATCAGCGTGCGCCTCGATCACGACCCGGTATTCAGCATCCTTGTTGATTATGCCTACCGCCGTGCCGTAATTATCAACGTAATGATCGTCAACATAGGGTTTAATATAATCAAGCCAGAGTTCCTGGCCTTTCCATTCAAATCCCGTCGGTGAAGGGTTATTTATATATTTTTCGAAGAACGATAAGGAAGCGTCTGTCACTACAGGAACATGCTTCGGTGCATCAGATTTTGTTTCAGCCATGTTTCAATTAAATATCAGCGGGTTCACAACCCGGGGGCATACAAATATAGCATAATTTGGGAAATCGCTGATTTCAACAAGCATACGCTTCGTGGCCAATCCATGTTAACTGCGGTAATTTTTACCTGATATTTATCACTGTGTTAATATTAGCTTTATATAATAACCGTTCCTTTGCGGCGAGTAATTTTTTAAGAATAAGGTCAGTTTAGTTAGTTAGATCAGCCCGCCGGACAGCGGGCTGATTTTTTTCAAAAAAAATCAGTAAATCGCTCTGAAATAATTAATTACGTGCTGCGTTAAACCTTTACAGCGATGACGCATCCAACTGACATCATGAAACAATTATCACCTTTCGCAATTTTTGCCCTGTTGCTCATTCTTACATCCTGCGCAGTACCACAATATATTTCCGTTCCGGTAAATTATAATCCGAGGGCTTATTTCAGCAAGGATTCGACGAACATTGTGATGGTCAGCAAGTTTAACCCGGATAACCTGAAGATCGGTAACAAAAAGAAACTCGCTGCCATAAAAGCGGGGGCATATACCGCTATAAAGACAGCCGGTATGCAGCTCAATCTTTTACCGCATGTACATGCTGTCAACCTTGTCGATTCTGCCAGCTTTCCGGTAGATACCGCTTCGGTAAAATCAATCGCTCAAAAATACAACGCGAACTACGTGCTTGTATTGAAAGACTTTCGCGCAGGCATTGCAATGGATGAAATAGATAACAACCAGGCATATTATAATACCAACGTAACGGTGAATTTCCTTTTATATGAAGATAACGGGATATATTATAAAAAACTAAGCGGCACTGCCGACGATCCCAAGGACAGCCAGCCGTACATGGGTTTACTCGCGTCGATCGTTTTTCAACCCTCCGTAGGACATAACAAGACAGCCATCAACGCCTCTGCGGAACATGCGGTGCAGAATGCCTTTCAGGATTATTTTCCATATACCGTCACCCATTCCCGTCCGCTTTATAACGACGATTATCTGAAACCGGCCGTGCGCGAAATACTGGCCGGAAATTTTAATAAAGCGGACAGCCTGCTGCAACCCTTCCTGCAAGACCCGAAGGCCGAAACCGCCAGCAAGGCAGCGTATAACCTTGCTGTTGTTTATGAAGCTGAAGGTGACATTGGTGCGGCAATCGATATGGCGCAGGAGTCGTCCGATAAGTATGTTAACCAGTTTGCTGTCGCAATTCTCAACGATCTGAAACAGGAGTAAGCGGTTTCTCCATAATCTCGTAGCCGATGTTGTTTCTGGAGAAGAGACGCCCGCTGTGTGTAAAGCCGAATTTAAGATAAAAGACAGTGGCGTTAGTCCGGGCGTTGCACCACAACAGATGTCCGCCATTTGTTGCGGCGTATGAAATGATGAAATTCATCAAGGCGCTGCCTACACCCTGATGCTGCACGGCCGCATCAACCGCGAGCTTCCGGAACTGAAATGAACGCTCCTGCTGAAACAATGAAACGACTCCGGCGAGTTTGTCGTCCCTGTAAGCGCCAAAATGAATACCGTCGGGGTCTTCGGCCAATTCCATTTCGTGCTTCATCATTCCCGGATACAGCACATCCCGGCGCAGCTGCCAGGTGGTTTCGGGTCGAACCTGCTCGATAATAATGCCGTCATCAGGCTGTTCCATAGCGCTCTTTTATTTTCCTTTTAACACAAAGGCATGCCTACAAAGGAATGTTACCGTGTTTTTTACGGGGATTGTTTACCACCTTATTTTCCAGCATTTTAAAGGCGTGTATCAGTTTCACGCGTGTTTCGGCGGGCTCTATCACTTCATCAATAAAACCCCGCTCAGCAGCACGGTAGGGGTTGGCGAATATTTCGGAATACTGCATTTCTTTCTCCTTCCACTTTGCTTCCTTGTCTTCAGCAGCATTGATATCCCTTTTGAAGATGATTTCAGCAGCACCCTTTGCGCCCATTACGGCAATTTCTGCGGTCGGCCAGGCGTAATTCATATCTGCGCCGATATGTTTGGAATTCATCACGTCATAGGCCCCGCCATACGCCTTGCGCGTAATAACGGTGATACGCGGAACGGTAGCTTCGCAAAACGCATAGAGCAATTTAGCGCCATTGGTGATGATCGCGTTCCACTCCTGATCGGTACCCGGCAAAAAACCCGGCACGTCTTCAAAAACCAGCAGGGGAATATTAAAGCTGTCACAAAAGCGGACAAAACGGGCGCCTTTGCCGGACGAGTTAATATCCAGTACCCCGGCCAGGAATGCGGGCTGATTAGCGACGATACCGATGCTGCGGCCTGCAAGCCGCGCAAAACCAACCACGAGATTTTCGGCAAAGTCCTTATGCACCTCTAAAAACGATCCTTCATCGATCACCTGTTCAATCACGTCACGGATATCATAGGGTTGTGAAGCATTTTCGGGCATAATGGTATTCAATGTTTCGCGGCGTTCTTCCCCGATCCCGTAAGGAAGCGCGGGCGCGGTATCCTCGCAATTCTGAGGCATATAGCTTAGCAGCTTTTTGATATGCTGAATGGCTTCTATCTCATTTGCGCAGGCAAAATGGGTCACCCCGCTTTTGGTAGCATGGGTTGTTGCACCGCCCAGTTCCTCAGAGGTTACCTCCTCGTGCGTAACCGTCTTCACCACGTTAGGTCCGGTGACGAACATATAGCTGGTGTTCTCCACCATCAGGATAAAATCGGTGATGGCGGGAGAATAAACCGCGCCGCCTGCGCAGGGACCAAGAATAGCAGATATCTGCGGCACCACACCGGAAGCCATGGTATTGCGGTAAAAGATGTCAGCATAACCTCCCAGCGAAACCACCCCCTCCTGTATGCGCGCGCCTCCCGAATCATTAAGACCGATCACCGGGGCGCCGTTCTTCATTGCAAGATCCATTATTTTGCATATCTTCTCGGCGTGAGTTTCTGACAACGAGCCGCCAAACACCGTAAAATCCTGCGAGAAAACATAAACCAGCCTGCCGTTTATTGTTCCGTAACCGGTAACAACACCGTCGCCGGGATATTTTTCCTTTTCCATGTCGAAATCGGTAGAACGGTGCGACACCAGCATACCGATCTCCTGAAAAGAACCTTCGTCCATTAGAAAATGAAGCCGCTCACGGGCGGTAAGCTTTCCTTTTTTATGCTGACTGTCAATCCGCGCCTGACCTCCGCCCAAAAGAGCCTCGCCACGCTTTTTGTTCAATAATTGTATCTTGCTATCCACGTTGTCCGGTTTATGCTGCAAGATGGCAATTTTAGCCGAAAGGTAAAAACCCGATGAAGAGGACTACCATCTTTGGCAACAAAAATTGGGCTTAGTCGGCTAAAAATCCTAAGTTAGCATATCAAACCTGTGCAATTGTTTCATCTAACGGCTCACGAATGACGATCTACTATATTATTTCCGTTCTCATCTTTCTAACTGCGGTATTCGCCTATGTAAACCACCGCTGGATCAAATGGCCGCCTACGATTGGTATCATGGTGATCGCCCTGATCTCGTCAATGATCGTGGCGACCCTGGGCAACCTGATCCCGGATATTTCATCCAGCGCCCTGCTGCTGATCAAGAACATCAATTTTGAACAGGTGCTGATGAAGATCATGCTCGGCTTTTTACTGTTTGCGGGAGCCATGCATGTTGACGCTAACCAATTAAAGGCCGAAAAATGGCCGGTCATGCTGATGGCTACAGCAGGTACGTTCATCTCTACTTTTTTAGTGAGCATGATGTCGTATTACCTGTTCATGCTGTTCGGGCTGCATATCCCGTATATCTACTGTCTTTTATTTGGTGCGCTGATCTCGCCGACAGACCCCATTGCGGTGATGGGCATACTCAAACAGGCGGGCATCCCGAAATCGTTAGAGTTAAAAATAACCGGAGAGTCGCTTTTTAACGATGGTGTGGGCGTTGTGGTGTTTTTAACGATCTATGAAGTTGCGGTGAACGGCACCGGAGGCTTTTCAGCAGGAGACACTGCGATGCTTTTTTTAAAGGAGGCCGGGGGCGGTATCCTTTTCGGTGCGCTCCTCGGTTATGTGGGTCACTTTGCCATTAAAACCATCGATAATTACCGGGTGGAAGTTTTAATCACGCTGACCGTCGTGATGTGCGGCTATTCGTTTGCGGATTATATTCATTTATCGGGCCCGCTGGCGATCATTGTTGCGGGTATCATTATGGGCACCAAAGGAAAAAAGGAAGGCATATCCGACCTTACCCGCGATTATCTTAACAAATTCTGGGACCTGACGGATGAGATATTCAACGCCATATTATTTCTGCTGATCGGTATGGAGATGCTTGTGATCAAGATAAATCCCATCATTATGGTTATCGGCGTTATCATGATCGCCGCTGTGCTGATCGCGCGATTGCTGTGCGTGTCAATACCGGTTATGTTCCTGAAGATCTGGATAAAATTTGAAAAGAACGCCATTGTAATGCTGACCTGGGGCGGATTGCGTGGAGGACTTTCAGTGGCAATGGCACTCTCGATCCCAGAGAACATGCACCGGGATGAATTTGTGCTGATCACTTATATCATCGTGGTGTTCTCCATCATTGTGCAGGGGCTTACCATCGGCAAACTGGCCAAAGCATCGGAGCGATAATCAGATCGGGAAATTTAACTGTTCAGTTTGGCGCGGGTGGACAATATCACCACGCTGGTACCCATCAGCGCAATAAACAGGAATGACGCCCGCAATGTTGCCAGCCCCGCAATAAAGCCTATGATGGGCGGGCCTACCAGAAAGCCGATAAACCCAATAGTAGAAACCGCAGCCAGCGCCACGCCGGGCGACATGATCTTTGATTTGCCTGCCGCGCTGTAAACCATCGGCACCACCGACGACACCCCCGCTCCCACCAGCAGGAACCCTGCGATGGCAGAATAAAAATAAGGAAATATAAAGGCGATGAGCAGACCTGTTGCGGTAAGCGTACCACTCACCTGTAAGGTGCGTTTCAGGCCAAAACGATTTGCAAAACGGTCGGCGATAAAGCGGCCGCCTGCCATGGTGAACATAAATACCGTAAAACCAACGCCCTGCAGCGCGACCGGCGCGGCTACGATCTTTTTAAAATAGATCACACTCCAGTCGAACATAGCACCTTCGCAGATCATGGAGCAAAAGGCGATACTGCCGAGCGTAAGCAGCGGGATCATCAGGCGTAGCTTTTGCCCGAGGGACATTGCTGCATCGCCTGCGCTTTTGGGTACAGCGGAATCATCCAGCAGATAACGGGAAACAATAACCACACTGACCAACACGACAGAAAGAATGGTAATAAAGTGATAAAACGGGCTGATCCTCTCCGCTATCATCACGGTACCAATACCCGCCCCGGCGAATCCGGCCAGACTCCACAGACCATGAAACGAAGCCATAATGGGCCGGTTATACAGCCCTTCGGTGGCAACCGCCTGCGTATTTACCGAAATATTGACGGCATTGCTTGAAAAGCCAAAAAGGACGAGACAAATAATCAGCTGAAAAGTATTTTGCGCAAGCCCCAGGCTCATTAAGCAAACGCTGTATGCCAGAATAGCCACCAGCAACACTCTTTTACTCCCGACCTTTGTAATGATCCAACCGGAAAAAGGCAGCGAACACATTAAACCAACCGGCAGCGAAAACAACACGGCGCCAAGCCCGGCGTCGGACAGCCCGAGATCTTGCTGAATGGTAGCGATACGTGACGCCCAGCTGGAAAAGCAGAGCCCCGCCATAAAGAATAATGCCCCTACGGCTATCCGCAGCGCCCGTCTGGTAACGGAAGGTTGTATCGAGAGTGTTTGTTCCATAAAGCCAACTAAGTGTAAAAAATACACTTAGTATTCACACTGCAAATGTATGCTAATTTACAGATAGTTAAAAAGATTTTTTTATTCTTTTACCGAAGGATTAAAATCAGAAAATTTTGGCGATGCTATCGGGGGGAGATGACCTTATTGGCAAAAAAAGACAATATAAAAGCGACTACCGAACCTGCCAGCACTGCCACGTAAATATACGTATTATCCGTTTGGATAAACCTGTACTTCATGATCAGCGCAAATATTACCGAAGACGTAAGAAACGTAACAATAAAAGTTTTTAAAGTAGTCATAGTAGCTAACCCTGCATTTATATTAACTGAAACAACCTTTTAAAAAGGCATGTTTCCGATTGTTTTATTTTTGAATATTAAACGAACCCTGACAATGTTTGTACACCTTCGTTTTATCGTTCACGTCAACCATATCAACACTGAACGTACCCTGTATGTTTGTGGCGGTTAAAACGGTGACCTTTACCCTGGCCGGTACCGTCAAATCGATAAGATAATTCCCGGCCTTTACTTCCGAGAGTGCAAAAGTTCCGGTCACTGCGGCAGGGAATACCACGATGGCTGAGTCCAGCTGTGTATTTCCATGAGCCACCAAAGTGGTCTGCCCGTTTGGAGCCGATAAGGAATCTGCCTTTGCTGATCCGGCTGCGAGGACAGTAAATGCCGTATTATCGGTAAAGTTATAGGTAACGTCGCCAATTTTTATGGTGATGTTGCTGGCATTATCTATCGGCAGGCCATCGCCGTTGTTGAGGTTTGCGGCCGAAGTATCAGCGGCGGTGGTGTCTGTAACGGTTGTATCGTTAATAGGAGTTTCGATGACGGTTGTATCGGCCCCGGTTTGTGTTTTGGTTATGTTATCCGGATAAACAGGTTCATCCAACTTACATGACTGCGCAACAGCGGCGATAATAACAGCGGCAAAGATTATGGTACAGACTTTCTTCATATCGGGATTTGATACGAACCCTGACGAATCCGGCGATCTGCAATCGAAAAAATAACAAATCACCCGGCTTCCGGTTCAACAGTCTCCCAATACGTAATTCCGCCTTTGCGGGTTACAAATTATCTGTATTTATATAATTTAGTTACAATCGCCGTCCGGTGTACAGGAATCACCTGCGGTTATTCCAAGATCCTGCGCCGGATTTTCCGCCTTCCATTCTCCAAACGCCTTTTCCATCGTCTGCTCAAAAACAGCGGTTGCCTGTGCGCCTGACACCGCGTATTTACCATTAAAAACAAAAAACGGCACACCCTGAATACCGAGATAGCGGGCGGTATCCACGTCATCCCTCACGGCATCGGCATAAGCATCTGTAGTTAATACCGTATTGACGTCGGCGGCGTTCAGGCCAAGCGCATCCCCGATGCCGGCCAACACCTGATCATCGTCAATATTCTTGCCGTCCGTAAAATATGCCTTAAACAACTGTTCCTCGGCTTCATTGCCCAATCCGCGTTCCTTAGCGAAATGACTGAAACGGTGTGCCTTAAAACTATTGGCTACCTTGGCTTTATCCATATTATAGGTAAGCCCCGCTTCGGCTGCCATTTTGGTTACATAGTCGTTCATCTGCCGGGCGTGGTCAATCGTCCATCCTTTTTTATCGGCAAGATATTGATCAATATTCAACGCGGGATCAGTTTCCATATCCGGGTTAAGCTGAAAACTCTTCCACTCGGTTTCGATCCTGCCCTTCTGTTCAAAATTCGCCAGCGCCTGCTCAAACCTGCGTTTACCGATGTAGCAAAAAGGGCACATTACATCGCTCCATATCTCAACTTTCATATCTTTACTATACTTAATAAAAGCGAAGTTAATTTACCCGGAGAGCAAAGTGGTAAGCTGAAAGTAAAGTTTATTCAAAAACCAACCGTCATGAAACCGATCACCCGATATTTTCTTATTGCGCTCATGCTGACCGTCCCTTTTTATCGTGCTGAAGGACAGCAGAACGAACTGTACAGCGCGGGGTATGCGTCGGCATTTATAGGCGGGCTGTATGACGCCTGGTACCCCTACCGCGATCTCCATAGTCATGGAAATTTTGGACTTGGCGCACCCGCCCGGCTTGACGGAGAGCTGATCATGTTGGATGGCGTGCTTTATAAAACCCAATACACCGGCAAAACCACACCGATCGACAACTCCGGCGAAACACCGTATGCCGTGGTATGCTTTTTTAAGGCGAAGCAACTATTCAAACCCGGAAACACCCTGACCAAGGCAGCGCTTTTAAAATACCTCGACAGCGTACTCGCCTCAAAAAACGGGCTGTACGCCATACATATTAAAGGCCATTTTCGCTATCTTAAGACGAGGGCATTCCCGCCCGTAACACAAAAGCCATATCTGCCGCTTGCTTCCATGCTCGACAGGCAGCATTTTTTTGAATTTAACGATATTGACGGTGATCTCGTAGGATACCGGCTGCCGGAATTTATGGAGGGACCGCATATCAGCGGCTATCATTTTCATTTTCTGTCCGATGACAAGCAATCCGGCGGGCATTTAATCGATGTAATAGCTGAAAATATCGTTATTGAGATCGATCAGTTAGACAGTTATACCATGCAATTGCCGCAAACCGACGATTTTAAGAACTTTGACTTTAAAAAAGACCGGAAAGACGAAATAAAAAGCGTGGAAAACGGCAAAAAGTGAGAAATCGTTCGGTCAATAGCGCCGTTTTTATTAAAACTCATTTCCTGTAACGGTTTTTCCCGAAAAACTTATTAAAGCACCTGCCCAAACGGGCCATTTTTCAACCTATCTCCCTTTCCGGCAAAAAGGCCAGCTTCTGGTGAACCTTAATTCTTTCAACCAAATTATCATGCCTTTTACCTCACTTTTTGGGATTCACCCCTGTTTTCGGCGTAATTTTCACACCAAATTTGAATTTTAGGGTAAAAATTGAGGTGATTTTTAGAAATAACGGACACAAAATCCATTTTAAAAGCCTTAAAATAAAAATCGCGTATTTAAATTCGACTTAACCGTGAATTTAAAGTTAATTATTGACGTTTATTTTTATTTATACCACATTGCTTATTAACAAAATAATAATTTCAATCAATTTTATGTGCCTTTTTTTATTAATATTAAAAAAATTGCGATAAATATCAAAATTTGATAATTTTTTGGCACATTTTTTCTTCAAAAAATAAATAAACAGCTACCTTAGCTAAAACTCTCGTGGTTTATTGTGGGGTTATGGGGACTTTTTAAAATTATATCAAATATTACAAACCGAAACAAACTAAATTAACATATCACTTACTCTAAACTAACTTAAAAACTATGATTTTTAAAAATTTACCCAAAAAAGTCCCGTCATACCTGGTTATAGGTCTGATTTTAGTTGCATTATTCACTTTTTTCCAGCCGATGCATGCCCTCGCGCAGGATCCGACCGGCGCGAAGACCGGAACTATTGCTGATGTTACCGCCGCAAAGGCCGGCTCACCAACTTCGGCTGAATTAGGCGATGCGGTTGGTCACAACAAAATTGCCATCAACATTATGTGGACGCTGATCACCGGATTCCTGGTGATGTTCATGCAGGCAGGTTTCGCCATGGTTGAAACCGGCTTCACCCAGAAAAAGAACGTTGCCCACACCATGGGTATGAACTTTATGGTTTATGCGATCGGTCTGATCGGTTTCTGGATCTGCGGTTTTGCCTTCATGTTCGGCGGCGGTTTGAACGTGGGCGCACTTGGCGGCGCTCCGGGTGTAACCAGCCATGAAGTTACCGTACACCTTTTTGGCCATGACTTTGGTCTGATCGGTTCAGTTGGATACTTTTTGAACAGCAAGGTATATGACGTGGGTATCTTCACCCTGTTCTTATTCCAGATGGTGTTCATGGATACCACTGCCACTATCCCAACCGGCTCGATGGCTGAGCGCTGGAAATTCAAATCATTCATTGTTTACGGATTTTTCATCTCCATGTTCGTTTATCCGATCTTCGGTAACTGGGTTTGGGGCAGCGGCTGGTTATCACAGTTAGGCGTAAACTTCGGTTTAGGACACGGCCACGTAGATTTCGCCGGTTCATCGGTTGTACACATGGTAGGTGGTATGGCTGCATTAGCGGGTGCGATCGTTATCGGTCCGCGTAAAGGAAAGTTCAATGCCGATGGCAGCGCAAACGTTATTCCGGGTCACAATATCCCGATGGCCATCGTTGGTACCTTCATCCTTGCTTTCGGATGGTTCGGTTTCAACCCTGGTTCAACACTTGCCGGCGGCGATTTCCGCATCAGCATCGTTGCGGTTAACACCTTGTTAGCCAGCGGCGCGGGCGCTTTATCAGCTTTACTGTTCATGTATGTCAAAGGACAGAAACCTGACCCAGGAATGCTGGCTAACGGTCTGCTTGCCGGTCTGGTAGCTATCACTGCTCCCTGTGCCTTTGTTAACTCGCTTTCAGCAGTGATCATCGGCGCAATCGCAGGTGTATTGGTGATCGTAACCATAGGCATCCTTGAAAATAAATTTAAAATTGACGATCCGGTTGGTGCATTCGCTGTACACGGTGCAAACGGTGCATGGGGCGTATTGTCATTAGGTCTGTTCGCTGACGGTTCATACGGCGATGGCTGGAACGGCGTAGCAGGAACTGTAAAAGGTTTATTTTACGGTGATGCAAGCCAGTTTGCCGCTCAGTGTATCGGAACATTAACCTGCGCAATATTTGTATTCGTGGTGATGTATGCGTTCTTCAAAATCCAAAACGCAATCAGCCCGATCCGTGTTGCTGAGGCGGATGAAGTTGCCGGTCTCGACATACCTGAAATGGGCGTACAAGGTTACGTAGATTAAATACAACCAGCCCTTGTGTGGATCACACAGGGGCTTTTTTGATAAATAACAGACAGAAAGGGAAAGAACTATGAAAAAGATACTCATTAAAGCCATCAATCCGCTCAGGATATTAATTAATGACAGCCGCTTTACCGGCATTATGCTTATTGCCTGTACTATTATTTCAATGAGCCTTGCCAACCTGAACAGCGGATATCATTCATTCTGGAATACTGAACTTTCTCATAATTCTGCAATCCCCCTGCCTGAAAGCCCTTTAAGCTGGATCAATAACTTCATGATGGCCTTCTTCTTCCTGATGGCCGGAATGGAAATAAAACGCGAACTGATCAGCGGTGAGCTGTCATCCTTCAAAAAAGCAATTTTGCCTTTCGGCGCCGCGCTTGGCGGTATGATCGTACCGGCGCTGATATTTACAGCCTTTAACTTTAATACGCATTATTCACATGGATGGGGCATCCCTACCGCAACCGACATTGCGTTCTCTGTAGGTATCGCCTCGTTACTGGGAAAACGCGTTCCGGTTGGGCTGAAAATCCTGTTAATGGCCCTGGCAATTATCGATGATCTTGGAGCTATCCTCGTTATCGCGCTTTTCTACGGCGGTCACATCAACTGGCTGTTCCTGGGTCTTGGCGCTTTAATTTATCTCAGCCTGTTTGCCTGCAATTACTTTAAGGTAAAATATGGTCTGCTGCAAATTGCGTTGTCCATAACGCTTTGGTATGTGATCTTTAACTCAGGTGTTGAATCGAGCATTACCGGCGTACTGGTTGCCTTTGCAACTCCGGTTAACGTACTGCCAAAAATTGAAAAAGCTATACACCGCTATGTGAACTTCCTGATCATTCCGCTGTTTGCGCTGGCCAATACCGCCATCATCTTACCTAACCACCTGATGGATTCAATCGGAACCACCGTTAGCTTAGGCATTATGTTCGGGCTGGTTTTGGGCAAGCCAATCGGTATCTATGTATTCAGCCGCATACTGGTTGCGCTTAAAGTTGCCAGCCTGCCGCGTAACGTACAATGGAAACAGGTTTTCGGGATGGGTACATTAGCAGGCATCGGCTTCACCATGTCGATATTCACTACCATGCTGGCGTTCAAATTAGAGGCATTTCAGGACATCGCAAAGGTAGCTATTCTGCTTAGTGTGCTGTTATCACTGGCATTCAGCATGGTTTACTTCCTGATCATCAGCGTGAACATGAAATTTGAGCACGCCGAAGAAACCGCCAAAGAACCAGCCACTGTTAAAGGTGGTCTTGAGCTTAAATTAAGCTAAGATCCAATAAGATATTTCTAATCTGCAAATGAATTCTATCAAGCTGCTCCCCCACCGGAGCAGCTTTTTTGTTATACCGGCTTTCCGCTTTACCCGCCCGGGAACGTTGATCAAATTTACGTTGACGTTAAAACAAACTGTATTATTACCTGTCGGCAGGATTCTGTAAATCATCTGATCTCTTACTACCCTTCGCTGATAAGAAACTGAATCTGTTTCCGGTTAATGATACTCACAAGTCGTTCACAAATTAGGTAAAACACACGCAAACAGACACTTATTGTAACCCTCTCTTAGTCGGACTGCTGTTAAATAGATCAAATTATCTATTTACGTTTTTTCCTTATTAAATATATTATCAAAATAATTACAGCAATCACTGCAAGTATATGCCACCATGTGAATATAGCTTTGAAGTAAAAGCCACCTGATACAGGGCTGGCCTGCAGAATTGGATAAATGTTAACTTTCATTATGATATTGTTGTTGGTCTATGTTTTTCATCCGCTTAAAAAGGTCTGGAGTAATACCTCCCAATGCTTCATGCGGCCTGCTGTAATTGTAATCTTCCATCCATTCATCAGCTAAAACCTGCACCTGACTGATGTATTCAAATAAGTAAGCATCTAGTATGTTTTCCCGAAAAGTTCTATTGAACCTTTCGATATAGCCGTTCTGCATAGGCTTGCCAGACTGCGTGAATTGCAGAGTTATACCTCTGCTTTTACGCCAATCCTTGAATTCCTTACTGTTAAACTCCGGCCCGTTATCTACCAGGATACAGTTTGGTTTACCTTGCTCATGAATAGTTCGCTCCAATATCTGCTTTACTCTTATGGCTGGCATGGTATAAGCTGCCTCTACGGCAATAGCTTCCCGGTTATAGTCATCAATGATGTTGAGCGTCCGGAACCTTCTTTTGTTAGCCAGTACATCACACATAAAATCCATTGACCAGGTATCTCCAGCCCGATCAGGCACGTTCAGCGGTACTTTGACCCTTGCCGGTACACGCCTACGCACTTTTCGGCGCTTATTCATACCCAGCAATAGATAAACCCGTCTTACACGTTTATAATTCCACAGCAAGCCCTGTTACCGAATTCTGCTGTAATACAGATCCTGACCCTCGGTGGGATACTTTTCGGAGAGTTCCAGCAACTTATTGATGGTCTCTGAATCATCTCTGACGTTCTTATAATAATACATGGATTTGGGCAGCTTTACTACCCGGCAAGCCCTGCTGATACTTACCTGACGGAACTCTATTAAGTAAGCAACCATGTCTTTGCGTTGGCAGGGCTTCAGAACTTTTTTGAGAGTACGTCTTTTAAAAGGCTATGATCTAAGGCCAGTTCCGCATACATGTGCTTCAGCTTACGGTTTTCTTCTTCCAATTCCTTCAGCCGCTTCGGTTCCTGGCTGTCCATACCGGCGTACTTTTTCTGCCAGTTATAAAAGGTTGATTTGTGTACGCCTAATTCGCGGCATAAGTCGTTTAGCTCTCGGCCACCTTCATACTCTTTGATGGCCTTGACAATCTGTGCTTCGGCAATGATCGAGTTCTTCATCGTTTGACTGTTTAAAGTTAAGACTTTTAGTCCTTTAAGCAGTCCGATTTTTAGGAGGGGTTACATTATGATATAAATACCTCCCCTTCGGATCGATATGTATAAAAAGGAGCCTGTCTGACGACAAGCTCCTTTTAGGTTTTATTCTTAAGGGAGTGGATTATTTAAAATCGTCGGCGGTTACGCCTTCATTCACTTTTACATCTGTTACGGTCATCTCAAAGGTCTGATCGCGACCACCTGCAGATTGCGTTATGGTCTCCTTGTAAGGAAACATCAGGTCACCGACTTTACGGTAATCCCCAAAATCAACCGAACTCATTACGGTTGAATTGCCGGTGGTCGTGGTGCTTTCATTTCTCACCAGTAACTTGCTTTTTATATCGTAATATTCGGTGGTTTCCTTTCCTGTAGGATCGGTAACGCTTACCTGATAGGCATCCGAGCCATTGATCTTCTGAATACTTTTCACGTCCAGTTTAAATGCCGGATTGGTGAGATAATCCAGTTGCTCAGTCAGGGATGTGAACACCTTTTTTTGTGCGATTTCCTCAGCGGTCAGGTCCTTTTTGTTTGGCCCCTGCTGTCTGTATCCGCTTTCACCATCAAACACTTCTTTCATTACGGTGTTGCCACCCATCGAGATAGCCATCATCTCCTTATTGGGAGCCATTTTCTTCTGAACCACGCTCAGCTTCATACCCTGCATGGCCATATCCATCGTCAGCGCGTACGAATTCAGTTTCTTCAGGGCATCCGATCCGCCCACTGCATCAATATACCCTTTAACGATATCCGAGGCCTTAATGTCCGGCGATACCGTTTGTGCAGATTCGGTAACCGGGTTAGCATATTTATCATACATCTTAACCGGATAGCCGCTTTTCTTCAGTCCGTCCAGCATCTGTGCTGCGCTGCCCACTACCACTACACGGGTGTTATCATAGTTAAAATACTTCTTAGCCACCCGCAGAACGTCATCGGCGGTAACCGCATTCACCTTTTGCAGATAGGTTTTATAAAAATCAGCGGGAAGGTCATTTATTAAGATATTACTGGCAAAGGTTGCGGTACGGGCAGGATCTTCCAGGCCAAGCGCAAAGGAACCGTTATACAGCGCTTTTGCGTTGCGCAGTTCTTCGTCCGTAACCTTATCCGTGCGGATGCGCTTTATTTCGCTAAGCATCTCTGTAACAGCACTATCCACCTTTGCATTCCGGACCGAAGCATAGGCATCGAAAGTCTCCTGCCATCTTCCGGTGCCTAATGACGCATAAGCTCCGTAGGTAAATCCATGCTTTTCGCGCAGATTCATAAACAAACGGCTTTCCGCTCCACCGCCCAAAATATAGCTTGCGAGAATAGCAGGGAAATAGTCGGGGTTATTTTTCTTCAGGTCGATAAGATTGATCACATTGATCTCCGACTGAACTGCATTCGGAACATCAACCACATCTATTTCAGTTTTTGCCGGGTTAGGCACCTCCGGTAGTTTAGGCAGGGTAAGTGTTGCGCCTTTCCAGGTACCCAAAACCGTTGTCGCCAATGCCTTTGCGGCAGCGGGGGTAATATCGCCGATAATGGTCAGGTAACCATGCGAGGGCGTGATATATTTGCTATAAGCATCTTTTATATCCTGCAAGGTAAGCCCTTGTATGGTTTCTTCCGTTTCAAACTCGCCGTTCGGATTATCTTTACCATAAGCCAGGGCATTATCCACGCGGTTGGATATAGCCGGGGCACTCTTTTCTGAGGCCTTCAGGCTGGTTATTGTCTGACTCTTTAATTTATCGAAAGATTCTTCGGTAAACGCCGGATCTTTCAATGCCTGCCCCATTAATGTGAAAGCCTCCTTAAAATAGCGGGTAAGTGCCGAAGCATAACCACCGGACGAACTCAGGTTCACATTGGCGCCCAAACGTTCAACCGACTCATCAAAAACTGCCTTGGGCATCGTCCGGGTGCCTTCGTTCAGCATTTGCCCCATCAGGCTGACCACACCCGCCTTGCTGCCTTCCGTGATGGGGCCGACATCGATCAGGTAGTTCGCGGTCACTTTCGGGAGCGTGTGGTTTTCTACCACCAGCAGGGTAATACCGTTGGGCAGGGTATATTTAACCGGGTCCTTTATCGTCAATACAGGCGGCGGACCGGGTTTGGGTTGTTTGGTTCTGTCAATTTTTTGCGCCTGGGCATACTGCATCAACAAAATCCCCGCGGCTATTATTAGATATTTCTTCATCATCTATTTTGATAATTTGATCAATTATTTTGCTTTACCTTTTCCGGGCAGATAGTACAATACCAGCCGCTGATTGGTATTCAGGTATTTTCTGGCTGCATCCCTGATCTCTTCCCGGGTGATCGATCTGATCTCAGCCAGTTCTTTATTTACGTGACCGGTGTCCTTATGATAAAAGGTATAGCCGTTGCTGAGATTCTCCGCAAGGCCGAGCATCCTTGTGTTGGCGCTTACAAAATTATTTTCGAACTGGTTTTGCAACTTCTGGTATTCTTCCTCGCTGATCAGATCAGTTTGCAGTTTTTTAATCTCTTCGTCCATATCGGCAAGCAGCGAAGAAGGTGCCGCTCCCCCATTTGGCAAAGCGCCGACAATGTACATACCATAATCTTCAAGCGCATAATTGAAGGCAACTACCTGTAAGGCGTCCTTCTTATCATCCACCATTTTTTTATACATGCGTGAGCTGGCCCCGCCAGACAATAATGAGGAGATCATCTGCATTACTTTCGAGTCGCGGGTATCGCGGCCTGGAACCCGGTAAGCTTCGATCATAAACGGCAGCTGGATGTTCGCGTCATAAGCGGTATCCACAATTTCCCTGGTGATTGGGGCTTCCTCCACTTTTTTATAAACCACATCAGTTCCACGTGGAACATCGGCAAAATATGCCTTAACAAGGCCCTTTGTTTTCTCTACGTCGATGTCACCGGCAATGGTCAGCACCGCGTTGTTGGGTACATAATATTTTTTAAAGAATGCCTTAAATTCATCGAGTTTAGCTGCATCAAGGTCTTTCATCGAACCGATCACACCCCTGTGATAAGGATGGGTAGGGAAAAGCCCTTCGCTGATGTAGGTGATCAGGTTGCCGTACGGGCGATTGTCGAAACTCTGCCTTTTCTCTTCCTTAACGACTTCGTTCTGTGTTTTCACACCGATCTCGTTGATGACCGGGTGCAACATTCGCTCGCTCTCCAGCCATAAGCCGGTTTCCAGCTGGTTTGACGGGAATACCTCATAGTAAAAGGTACGGTCCTGGGTCGTGTTGGCGTTGTTTTGCCCGCCATTGGCCGAAACGATCTTAAAAAACTGTCCGCGTTTGATGTTTTCGCTTCCCTCAAACAATAGATGTTCAAAAAAATGTGCGAACCCGGTGCGTCCTTCCACCTCGTTTTTTGACCCGACATGGTACATCACGCTTACCACTACCACCGGAGCCTTGCTGTCTTTGTGCAGAATAACGTGCAAACCGTTAGGCAGATCGTATTCTGTAAATTCTACCTTTTGCGCCTCAGCCTGAAAACCGAAAAGGCTCAGGGCGGCTACGACGCAAAAAAAGTTTCTCATTAACTTCATATTTAAATTTTGTTTGTCGCTAATGTATCAATTTTGTTTCGAATAAATGGCCGAAAAATCAGGCAAAAATGCCGTAATTGATTGTAAAAAGGACATTTATTTACTTTTCATAAATGAAAAACGCTGCATTATTAATCATGTCTTCACACTAAATCCCTTTATTTGCGTTTATATAGGCTTAGTGCAAGCCGTAACAAATAAATGAAGCGCATTCAAAAAATAAATATCATTGTTCCCCTCGTTATTGTCCTTTTTTTAGGCGCATACGGTGAACACCGGCACACCGTCCGCCAGACCGATATTACCGGCAAACTAAGCACAAAGGAAATGAATGAAATTTCCGGCATAGCCGCGTCCGGGATCGATCCTAAGATTTATTATGTACATAATGACAGTGGTGACACCAGTCGTTTCTTTGCGATAACCGCTGACGGTACACTCAAATCAACCATCTATTTTACCGGCGACAAAAAAGCACATCGTGGCGTTTTTGACTGCGAAGATATTGCAGTCGGCCCCGGTCCGGCAAAGGGGAAAAGTTACGTCTATTTGGGCGATATAGGCGACAATGCCGGTGTCAGACCTTATATTACCGTATATCGTTTAGCCGAGCAGTCAAAATGGTTAAAAAACGATAACGTGACAGCCGATGCTGTGCCCGTCCATTTAAAATATCCTGACGGTCCCAAAGATGCTGAGACATTGATGATAGACCCTGTTGAAAGGCTGATGTATGTGGTATCCAAACGTCAGGATTCGGTTACGGTCTATACCACTCCGCTTAAATATAAAGCAAACGACACCGTTACCCTGACCAAACGCTGCTGGATATTTTTTAACGGATTGACCTTTTTTAAATGGGTTACCGGCGGAGATATTTCAAAAGACGGCACAAAGGTCCTGATCAGAACATACGAAAAGGTTTATTACTGGAAACGCAAGGGCGCCGAGCCGGTGTGGAAAACGGTACAGTCAGCTCCGGAAACACCGCCATACAAGCCTGAAAAACAGGGAGAGGCCATCGGTTTCACAGCGGATGGAAAAGGATATTACACGACAAGTGAAGGTGTCTATTCACCGATTTATTTTTATAAGACGCCCGAATAATCGGATTATTCTGCGGCCGTGGTGTACCCGTTGGCATAATCGCGCGGCGATACGCCAGTGATGCTTTTAAAAACGTAATTAAAATTGGTGATACTGTTAAAGCCGCAACTGTAGGCAATGGAGGCAATGCTTTTGGTCGAGCCGTTCACCAGCATTTTACACGCCTCGTTCACCCGCACCTTGTTCACAAAGTTCACCAGGGTATGCCGGGTATGTTTTTTAAAATACCGGCAGAATGCTGTCGGCGTTAAGTGCGCCTGCATGGCAACATCTTCCAGCGTCAGCGCACTGTTATAGTTTTGCATGATATAATTATACACCGAGGCGATCCGCATGCCCTCCGGATCGGTCATCGGAAAGGCATAACTCCCGGACGATAGGGGCAGCAGACTGTCCATCGTACTCAGAACATTTAAAAGTTCTATAAACTGGTGCAGCTGCGCCGCCCCGCCCGATTGCTGAATAGTTAAAATTCTTGACGCCACCTCCGCATACCGGTTATCCGGTATTTTGAAGCCGCCTGGGTTTTGTTCCATAAAAGCCAGTACCGTCTTCATTTCAGGGAGACTAAATAAAGCCGACAGCCTGCCCGACGGGTTGAAGAAAATGGTGACCGTCCGGACTTCCTGCTGATTATCAGGCAGAAAATAAGCCGGGTCGCTTTTAAATAAATGCGGCAGGTTAGCGCCGATCATATAGATCTCGCCAGGTTTAAAAACATGCATGTTGTTCCCTGCCAACAACGTCCCTTCCCCCTTTTGTATCCAGGTGATCTGAATCTCGGCGTGGCGGTGCAGGTAGGTATAAAAATGCGGCAGCACCTCTTCCTGCACAATGATGGAGTGATCATGCGGGACAGGAATCGTAAATGGCAGCACTTTCATAGCCTGATCTTTAAAATTATCGCAAACAATTTACTCAATCACTCATTCAACTGGTATATTGCTTAAAGCCGAACGGATGACAAAGACTACCAAATATTATCATTTTTAAGGGAATATGAAAGCAAATGCTGATAAAATAGCGTTATTAAAAGGGGATATCACTAAATTTGAAACCGATGCTATCGTGAATGCTGCCAATTCGTCGCTGATGGGTGGTGGTGGCGTGGATGGCGCCATTCACTGCGCTGGTGGTGCTGCCATTCTTGAAGACTGCCGTAAGATCATAGCCAGACAGGGCCGGTGCAACACAGGCGAAGCAGTAATAACCACGGGCGGGAAATTACCGGCAAAAAAGGTGATCCATACCGTGGGTCCGGTCTGGAATAACGGCAAATATCATGAGGAAGAAAAACTGGCCGGTTGTTACCGGAACTCACTGCAAATAGCTGTCGAAAATCAGTGCAAAACCATCGCATTCCCGAACATCAGCACGGGTATTTATCATTTCCCAAAAACCGCGGCGGCAAAAATCGCGGTGGATACCGTCATTAGTTTTCTGAGCCAAACCGATAAAATTGAAAAGGTAACCTTCGTATGTTTTGATGACGAAAATTACCTGTTGTATCAAAAACTTCTAAACGAACTATAAAACCGTATCGCCTTTAGTTTATTGGAAACGCGGCGGACTGAACAATCCGGTATCGACAGCCGTTTTCTCCCCGTTAAAACCGTCTGCAATGATCTTGCCTGTTGCAGGCGCAAGACCTAACCCGATCATCGCGTGGCCCGTAGCAACCGAAAGGTTACTGTACTTTCCTGAGGCGCCGATGTAGGGCAAACCGTCCGGAGAGCAGGGTCTGAAGCCAAACCACACATCTTTCTGATCCGGAACAGCCAGTTTGAACTCCGGGAAATATTTGGGCACCGATTCGACAATCCCCTGTACGCGGTTCATGTTTACCTGTTTATTGATCTTACCGATCTCCATAGTCCCGCCAAAGCGGATACCGCCGTTCATCGGAGTAATGGCTACGCGGGCTTCGCAAAGAATTGATGGAACCGTCATTTTCTTTACGGGATCGTTCACCATAAACGAATACCCTTTACCCGGCATCAGCGGTATTTTCAATCCGGCCAATTTGGCAATCCCCGGCGACCATGAGCCTCCGGCTATCAGATAGACATCCCCTTTAAACTCCTTATCGCCAGCCCTTACCGAAATGATCTGCTGATCGTTGTGGGTGATCCCTGTAACCTCGGTATTCCGGTGGATCGTAATGCCCGGCGTTTTTTCCAACAGGGCGATCAGACCCTTCATCAGCTTGTTTGGCGACATGTGCGAATCGCAACGGTAATGAACAGCCCCCAATATGTCCAGCTCGATATCGGGCTGCAACTTCCGGGCTTGCTCAGGGGTAAGGTATTGCGCGTCGAGGCCAAGATTGGTCGCATGAGCGATCAGGTGCTTTTCTTCTTCTTCAACCGGATGCGTTTTAAACAACATCAGGATACCCTTATCCTCCAGATCAAATTCAACGGCCGAGTCCCTTTCAAAATCGTGGTACAGGCTGCTGCTGTACATGGCGATATCCCGCAGGCCGCCCGCCGAACGCTCCACGTGCTTTTTGGTAGCGCTCTTCATGAACTTCAATCCCCAGCCGATCAGGTCTTTATTGAACGATGGCTTCACATAAAACGGGCTCTTACTGTCAAACATCCAGCGGATACCCTGCTCGATCATCCCCGGCGATGCCAGCGGCACAAAGTGGCTTGGCGTAACCATCCCCGCATTTCCGTAAGAGCAGTTATCGCTCAGATCACCACCATCCAGTATCTCAACCTCCCACCCTGATTTGTTCAGGTAATACGCCGAAAATAAACCGATGACACCACCGCCAATTATTATTGCCTTACTCATTATTTAAATTTCTGTTGCAGAATTTTCATTTTAAAATGCCTTTGTCTTATTCCCCCTTGTCATTGCGAGGAGGCAACGACGAAGCAATCTCGTCGCCGGCACCGTTATCCCGCCGTTCAATCATACCAGCCATCGCTCAAATCACGCCACCCGGGGTTACGGGCAACTATCAAATCAATTTTCTTTTGTCTCGATCCGCCTTTCAACTGTTTTTCTCTTGCTATCGCGTCCTGCACCCATTGAAATTCCTCGTAATACACCAGTTTATTGATTTCATATTTCGACGTAAACCCTTTAAATACTTTTTGCTTGTGTTCCCAAACCCGGTTCTGCAAATTACTTGTTACACCGATGTAGAACACAGTATTTGTTTTATTAGCGAGGATATAAACATAATATTCGTGAATTTTCACTTTTGCCCGCGTTTCGCCTGTCGATGAAGAAGATTATAATGCTCGAATTCCCTTTTTTTACATTCCGCCTAAGCGATTGCCGCGCTTCGCTCGCAATGACAAACCCAATATTTTTTATTGGATTTCTATAACACCTGGAATCCAAAAGCATACGGATCATCATCATCGATCTTAATGGTATTATACCCGTAAACCTTCGCCCAACCCTCAATTCCCGGAACAATTCCTTTCTTTCCGCCAATGGTCACTTCATCTTCAACGGTACCGGTAAATTTACTGCCGATGATACTTTCATGCACAAACCGGTCTCCTTTTTTTAGCTTGCCTTTGGCATACCATTGCGCCATCCGTGCCGAAGTGCCTGTGCCGCAGGGTGAGCGGTCAATCGCCTTGTCCCCGTAAAACACCGCGTTGCGCGCCGTCGCGTCTTCCGATAAGGTCTCGCCAGTCCACAAAATATGCGAACACCCGTTGATGGTCGGATTGTCCGGATGAACAAAGGTGTACTTCTCGTTGATGCGCTGACGCAGCACCCGGCTCCAGGAGATCAGCTGGTCGGCAGTGTGGTCTTCCAGCCCCTTAAAGTTTTCCTGCGGATCGACAATCGCATAAAAATTACCGCCGTAGCTAACGTCAACCGTCAATCTGCCTAAGTCAGGGCATTCCACCTCCAGGTTTTCAGCAGCCAGGTAAGATGCTACGTTGGTTAATTTGACAGATTTTACCTTGTTCCCCTCCTGCTTGTATTCAATCAGCACCAGCCCGGCAGGTGCTTCCATGCGGATAACTCCCGGCGTCTTCGGAACGATCAGACCCTCCTCAACAGCGATGGTAATTGTGCCGATGGTGCCATGTCCGCACATGGGCAGACAGCCGCTGGTTTCGATAAATAATACGGCAACATCATTTGCCGGATCATGCGGCGGATACAAAATACTGCCCGACATCATATCATGCCCGCGCGGCTCAAACATCAGCCCCTTCCGTATCCAGTCGTATTCCCTCAAAAAGTGCTGGCGTTTTTCGCTCATGTTCGCACCTTCAAGGTTCGGACCGCCGCCCGCTACTAACCGCACCGGATTGCCACAGGTATGCGCATCGATGCAAAAAAAAGTCTTGGTCATTTATCGTAAGTCTGAAATCCTTGATCGGAAGCATTAAGTCAAAAGTGTGTAGAACGACTTCAGACCTTAAACTTCTGATTCGGACTATTTAGTCCATTCACTATTAAACAGCCGCCAGATATGAAGCGGGTTATCAGTTTTCAGTTCATCGGGCAACAGGCTCTCGTCCCAGTTTTGCCAGCACACCGGCCTTACAAAGCGTTTGATGGAAGCCGTACCGACCGATGTGAACCGGCTGTCGGAGGTCGCAGGATACGGGCCGCCATGCTGAATGGCATTACCTACTTCAACACCCGTCGGCGGGCCGTTCATGATCACCCTTCCCGCTAAGTTGGTCAGTTTATTAATGATGCCGGTATAGTGCGGCAATTCATCGCTTTCGCCAAAAATACTGGCAGTCAGCTGCCCGTGTAGTGAGTCGATCACCTGTTCCAACTGTGTCATATCCTCTGCGGAAACGATCATTGAATAAGGCCCGAAAACCTCCTCCATGAATTTCCCGTCCGACAGAAAATCTTTCGCGCTGATTTCGGTAACGATGGCCACACCCTGATTTTCCTTATCTATATCGAGCTTGTCCGATTTGGCGACAACCGTTACCGCGTCATCTTCCAGCATTTTGCCCGACAACTTATGGAAAGCGTCGCAAATGCCCGGCGTCAGCATGGTGTCTGAGTTGGTTGCCGCAATTGCGGTTTTCAGCGCCGCCTTGAACTTTTCCAGCCCTTCCGACTTCACCGCCAGCAGCAGGCCCGGCTGCGTACAAAACTGCCCGGCATTATTGGTAATGGCCATTGCTACTTTTGCTAACTCCTCCGGGCGCGTCTCCAACGCTTTGGGTAGATAAACGATCGGGTTGGTGCTGCCCATCTCGGCAAACACAGGGATAGGCTCATCGCGCTGCTGCGCCATTTTCACTAAGGCCATGCCCCCCCTGAGCGATCCGGTAAAGGTGACAATCTTTGTTTTCGGATGCTTTACCAATGCTTCACCAACGGCATAACCGTTATCATACAGGATCGAGAAGACACCTTCGGGCATTCCGTTAATTTCCGCAGCGTTTCTTATCGCTTCGGCCACCATGGCGCTCGTTCCGGGATGTGCCGGATGAGCCTTTACCACTACCGGGCAGCCTGCCGCCAATGCTGCGGCGGTGTCGCCGCCTGCAACTGAAAAAGCCATCGGAAAGTTGCTCGCGCCGAACACCACGCATGGCCCAAGCGGTACCATCATTTTACGGATGTCCGCACGCGGGAGCGGCTTGCGGTCGGGTATTGCTGTATCCACCACCGCTTCCACCCACGATCCTTCCTCAACCACACCGGCAAACATATACAGCTGGTTGGTCGTCCGGGCGCGCTCACCCTGCAAACGACCGGCAGGTAACCCGCTTTCGGCACTTGCCCGCTCGATCAGCGCATCACCAATGGCGATAATATTATCCGCAATGCCGCGCAAAAACGCAGCCTTTTTTGTTCTGTCGATATTACGGTACGTCTCAAATGCCTTCCACGACAGTTCCATTGCCGCGTTGGCTTCGGCCATGCTCGCTGCAAAAAAATCGCCCGGCAGATCTGTATTATGCGCCGGGTCTGTCGCTTTGAATTTATTGCCCAGTTCCGGCTGATAATTGTACCCGATTAAATTTCTTGTTTCCATAGTAGGTTGGATTAAAATAATATGACGTCATTCCGGTCGGAGAGGACGTCTTTTTTCCGCCCGAAAATGACCGGTAATAACCTTTTTAACTCACCGCTTCCGCAACCGCTTCCACTCCCCAGCTGCCCGCAGGCAGTTCAGGGCGGTTGGCAAGGGCTTTATTGATGATGCCGAGTATGCGTTCCCGCTCCCCGCCCGCCAAAGGCAGGCGCGGCGCACGCACCGTCTCGTTACCCAACCCGGTTTGCGCTTCGGCCAGCTTAATGTATTGCACCAGCTTTGGATGAATATCTAACTCCAGCACCGGCAAAAACCAGCGGTATATAGTTAAAGCGTCCTGATGACGGCCTTGTTTTGCAAGATTGAAAATCGCCACGGTTTCGCGCGGAAAGGCGTCAACCAAACCGGCAACCCAACCATCAGCGCCCATAAACAGGCTCTCCAATGCCAGTGTATCCACGCCGCAAAGCAGTTTAAAGCGATCCCCGAAACGGTTGATCATCCGGGTAACGTTACTTACGTCACGGGTCGATTCCTTTACAGCCTGTATGTTCGGATATTGAGCCAGTTCCTCAAACATATCCAAAGTAACCTCGATCTTGTAATCGTACGGATTATTGTAGATCATGATCGGCAGCGGCGTACTTTTGGCCACAGCCGCAAAATATGCAATGGTTTCGCGCTCATCTGCTTTGTAGCGCATCGGCGGCAGCATCATCAGGCCGTCGGCTCCATATTTCAGTGCGTTTTCTGCACATTGCAGCGCCGCTTTGGTGGTTTGCTCGGCAATGTTCAGGATCACATAAGCACGCCCGGCAACAATCCTGACGGTCTCTTTAAGCAATTCAATCTTTTCAGCATCGGTAAGCACACTGGCCTCGCCTAACGAGCCGCCAATGATGATCCCTTTGGCCCCTGCTTCCAGCTGCGCCTCAATATTTTTTTCGAATGCTGCAAAATCCAGCTCGTCCTTATCGTTGAATTTCGTGGTTACTGCGGGGAATACCCCTTTCCATACTACGCTCATATTGCTTTGTTATATATCTCTGTTTAATTTATTTGCTTAGCTTCACCAGCATCACACCATGCGGGGCTACCTTTGCAGTATAAGTACTGCCGCTGGCGATGATGTATTTCTGTTGCCACACATCGCGTATCTTTCCAAGCCCTGCCAGGCCGTTCGCGTTCCGGTCAAGCGGGATATCCTGATACTTATCCGAAAGGTTGAACAGGCCAACCGCTTTACTGCCGTCCGCCAGATCTTTTACCCATATCTGGTAATCTGCGGTCTTTACCACAGGACTCGCAGATTTACCAAGCGCATCCTGGTCAATTGCCAGCACCTCGTCATTGGTAAGCAGGTTCAGCGTGAACGGATCAAGCTTGCCCATATCGCAGCCGATCAGCAGCGGCGCCGACAACATGCTCCACAAACTGATGTGTGTATATTGTTCATCTGGTGTCAAACGGGTATTATGCTGGCTGTCGCCCCAGCCAACCTTTCCTACCACTAACATATCCGGGTCGTTAAAATGTCCGGGCTGCGCATACGGGCCGTCGGCTACCTGGTTAAATCCTATGCCGCTCATGCTTTGCCAGGTGTCGGTGATATCCCCGGTCGAGCGCCAGCTGTTGCCGCCCACTTCGGCCCCCCACTTCCATACCTGGCCCATACCATACTGGCAAAAGCTGAACAAAATATCGCGGGATACTTTGTCCAGAGACGCCCGCATTACCTGGTACGGCTTTTTCATATCATCCAGATCAGGATTTTTTGCCGTAACCTCGCTATAGGAACACCAGTCGTATTTCAGATAATCAATCCCCCAGCCGCCATAGGTTTTCGCATCCTGATCCTCATGTTGCCAGCTTCCGAGGTAACCGCCGCAGGTGCGCGGTCCGGGCGAAGAATAGATACCCATCTTCAAA
This sequence comes from Mucilaginibacter sp., assembly GCA_035547875.1. GTDB lineage: Bacteria > Bacteroidota > Bacteroidia > Sphingobacteriales > Sphingobacteriaceae > Mucilaginibacter. The sequence goes on from DASZTX010000057.1 coordinate 801,347, forward strand.
CCCAGGCTGTGTACATAATCGACGGTAGCCTTCATGTCAGGGAATTTCTGGTTGGTCACGATCTCACCGCTGGCGGCGCGTTCGGGCGCTTCCCAGCCGTCGTCAATATTAACATAATTCCATCCGTGCGCACTCAGTTTATCTATCATCGTTTTCGCGGCCACGCGCACTTTCTGATCATTCACGCTCAGGCCAAACGCATTCCAGCTGTTCCAGCCGAGCGCCGGGGTAAGGCCGATCACATCCCCTATCTTTATTATCCATTTTTTTGATTTCGACCCAAGTGAGTTTTTTACGGTAAGCGTTACCGGATAATCGCCCTGCTGTTTTACCGTTCCGGTGATGATACCCGTGTTGGGATCAAGTGTAAGCCCTTCGGGCAGGCCCTCGGCGGCATAGGTAAGCGGTTTCTTTCCGCTCGCCGGGATCAGGTACAGAAAAGGGTTGCCGGGCCGCGCGCCATAAACATCAGCGCCGTTAATTCGTGGTTTTGCAGACGGATACGGCGTCAGGATATAAGGCGTACCTTCTGTTTTGGTAATACTTTCTCCCGATTTTTCTTCGGTAAATGTATAGCTGATGACGTACGACTTTTTGGCAAGCCGCGCGATATTGAATGTATAGGTAAAGGGCTTGTGCTGCGTAAAGTCGGCGTCGTTCGTCTTTTCATACAGCACGCTGTTGTTTTCAGGATCGGTAACCTTAAACAGCAGTTTTCCCTTGTAATCATACCCGCTGTTTGCCGTCAGTTTTACGGCTTTGGTCAGGCTGTTATTTTCACCGAAAGTAAAATCGCCATCGGTATTAATCCGGACGGGATCCATAATTCCGGCCATTGCGATGGTAAACTTGTCGCCATACAATCCGCCCGCGCCGCCGGTATCAAATATGCGCACGGCAAGCACATTGTCTTTGTCCCACAATATCGCCGGGTTATTGGCGGCTATGGTATAACTGCGGGGGCCGTAGTTCCCGTCTTTTATCGTTCCCTTTTGCCCGCCATATTTGGCTATCAGCTTTCCGTTCAGATAAACCTCGTCGTTATCGTCCACATCATTCAAGGTGATCCTGATGCTGTCCTTTAAGAAAGATTTTTCCTTCAGCGACGACGGAATAACCAGATGCAGCCTGTACCATCCGAACCCGTCTATTCCTTTATACCCCTGCGACTCCCAGTCGTATGCCAGGTTTATCGGCTTCCATCCGCTGTCGTTATAATCCGGCGATGCCCATTGCGCCGAGTCGCCTATAGCGAATTTCCATCCTTTGTCAATCGGGATTTCCTGTGCCGACGCCAGACTAATGGTCGCGGCCAGCAAGGTTAGTAGTAAGAACTTCTTCATGGGTTATAATTTTCTCTGGTTTATATGCTGTTGAATGGTTATCCGTAATTCCTTATTTCGATATCAGCGCGACGTCGGTAACCTTTTCCGGGAACCACACCGTCATCTCCCCTTTCCCGCGATTGGCCCAGCTGTAATAAGGAATAGCCGTCATGGTTTTGTTTTCGGTGACAACGGTCTGCGCCCCTTCATCAATATTAACACTTTTTACGTTACCTTTCAAAATCGTCACGCCATTCAGCATGCCTGGCTCCCAGGTCGCGGTAAAAGTGGCGTTTTTGGGCACGATCAGGTTACAGGCTTTCCCGTTATTATCTTTCCATTCCGCGCAATACATGATCGGTCCGCGCTGTAAGGCTACCTTACCGATATCGTCCGTCAGCGCAGTATTCGCAATCACGCGTCTTACCTCCATGGGCAGCGTCAGCTCTACCTTATCGTTCTTTTTCCATTTTTTGCTGATCACCGCATAACCGTCCTTCATCTGGTAGTCAACAGCCTTACCGTTTACTTTGATCTCTATTTTTTTGCCGGACGCATGCTCGTAAGCATACAGCGTTGATGGCATCGCCTCGTTCTGTGCCCAGCCCGGAATGCGTATTTTCAGGTTTACATTCATGGCAGATGCCGGATCTATGGTAAACGCAAGCCCGCCATCCCAGGGATAATTGTTCTGCTGGGTTATCTTCAGGTCTTTGCCGTTTACCTTCAGGTCGCCGGTGCCGCTGATAAAAAGGTTCACATACACATCACTACCGTTTTGCGCATAGATATAGCCCGGGATCGATGGGATCAGGCGTACAACGTTCGTCGGGCAACAGGAGCAGATAAACCAGCCGGAGCGCCCGCGTTCCAGGTCAGGATGGTTAAAGCTGTCACTAACCTGCATGGCGTTGGTATAAAAAAATGTGTTGCCATCCAGCCCTACGCCGGAGATCAGCCCGTTGTACAGTGTCTTTTCCAGCACATCTATATATTTCGAATCGCCATGCAGTAAAAACATACGTTCGTTCCAGAAAACGCTTCCTATGGCAGCGCAGGTCTCGTTATAGGCGGTCGCATTGGGTAATTCATAATTATCGCCGAAGCGCTCGCCGTCTCCAACGGCGCCGATACTGCCCTGCACATACATCTTCTTGGTCACCATATTGTTCCATATCCTGTCGATAGCCTTAATGTAGGCGGTATCGCCGGTCAGGGCCGCCACGTCGGTCATCCCCGAATACAAATACATGGCGCGTACGGCGTGCCCCTCGGCCTCGGTTTGGTCAACTACAGGCTTATCATCCTGAAAATAGGTGCCGTTTTCGTAAACGTTCGTGCTGTGCCGGTTATATTTTTTTATGCCGCGCTGATCGATAAAAAATTTGGCCAGATTCAGATAGTCGGTCTTCCCGGTAATGCGGTATAATCTTACCAAACCCATCTCCACAATCTCGTGACCCGGAGCCACATGTTTTTTATCCGGCCCGAAGGTGCGTACCAGCAGATCCGCGTTTTTCAGGGCGATATTCAGAAAATTGCGTTTCCCGGTAGCCATATAATGCGCGGCGGCGGCTTCATACAGATGTCCGCAATCATAAAGTTCGTGGCTCATTTTACCTTCGTTTATCCAACGCTCAGGCCCTGCGGCAGACCCCGGATGCGCCGGGTCAATGCTCCGCACGGTGTACAGGTAGCCGTCAGGCTCCTGCGCCCGGCCTACAATGGTAATCAGGGAATCTACGTACGCGGCCAGCTTCGGGTCAGGATGAACAGCCAGCGAATAGGACGCACCTTCAATGGTCTTATATATATCGGTATCGTCAAAAGGATAGACCGTGCAGAATTTCCCCTTGTGTTCAGCGGCCATCACAAAGTTTTTAATGCGGCCCGTGCTGTCGCAACGTTTAAAGGATGCTGGGATAGTCACCGTACGATTGGTTTCAATACGCGACGTCCAGAACTTGTCGGTCAGTTTTACGCTTGTAAAAGGCACCGGCTGTATCGGGTAATCGCGTTTTTGTGCGTTTGCACCCAGCCATCCCATCGTCATCGCCAATAAAAGCAGTCTGTTCTTCATCGTCCCTCCGGTTTGAATTTTTTACCAATCAAAAGTACGGCTTCTGATATTTTATAGTGGATAATTCTTAGCCGATTATACCCAGATATTAACATCTTAATGTATTTGTATGCGTATATCATGATAGGATAATGGAAGAATCAATAGACCATCACCTCTTTTGCGCTCTATGGCCGCTGTTACTGGTGTTCATAAATACGCCAATGTTCAAAAAAACAGGCGTAGTCAGCGCGCAGGCTACATAAACTTAACGCCTTGTTTATGATTACGTTTAATGACCGGCCTACTTTTACGGCAGACAAAAAACGACACTTTCAGACGATCAAAAATTACAAATCATGAAAACCCGAAAGATCATTTTTACTGCATTGCTGGCATGCAGCTTCTTCACCGTTTTTGCTACCATCGAGGGAATGAACGGAAAATGGACAGGCTTGTTAAAGACCGACCAGGGCGACGAATATCCGCTGCTTTACAATTTCAAAATTAACGGCAATCAGCTTACCGGCACCGCCAAAACTCCAAAAGGCGATAAACCCATCTACGACGGCGTGATTAATGGCAACACTTTCAGCTTTTACGTCTTGATCGGTGATATGGAGATCGACCACAGCGGCAAGTTCTACGGCGATTCGGTGGGTGTTGATATCAGCTTAGGAGATATCAAATCGCACGCTACATTGCTTAAGGCATCAACAGCAGCAGTAACGCCCTGAACGGAGAACAGGCTTCTTTTTGCAATCTTGTTCTCTTTGCGCGGCGACCCCACCCCCGGGTATTGGCGGCATGATTTCGCGTCTAAAAATATTTTGCTGAACCTTTTCGCTTTATAGTTAAATAACTATATTTAGGGGGAATAAAGTGCTGAATGCTTTATTACTAAACCAAGTGTAACATTTTTTTTACCAAAACGTCTTACAGGAACTAAAACTAAACTAAAATGAAGAAAATTTTTACCACTGTTGCGTTGCTTTGCTGCTTTATGGTATGCTTTGCAATGATTACCGACATTACCGGCAAATGGTCAGGTACGATCGTCACGCCTGATGGGCAGGAATTTCCGGTAACCTACAACTTCAAGGCCGATGGCGACAAACTGACCGGCACCGCCGATTCTCCGCAAGGCACAGTAACTGTTGACGACGGAAAGATCATGGGCGACAGCCTGTCGTTCAAGGTGACCGTTTCAGGCAACGACTATCCGCACAGCGGCAAGATCTATCCTGATTCTATCGCAATGGATCTTGATTTCGGCGGACAAAAAGTGCATTTCATCGTAAAGAAAAGTCAGTAAACACTAACCAAACCTGAAACAATGAAGAAGATTTTTACAACGGTAGCATTATTATGCTCCTTTCTGGTTTGCCTGGCATTTGTCGGCGAACTAACCGGTAGCTGGACCGGCACCCTGCATGCACCCGATGGTAACGACTATCCCTTAAATTATACCTTTAAGGTTGCCGGCGATTCACTTTCCGGCTGGGGCGAAGGGCAATCCGGTAAAGTTAACATCACCAATACAAAGCTCAGCGGGAACAACTTTTCTTTCCATATTGATATAAATGGTGTGGATGTAGTAGATTCCTGTAAATTTTATCCCGAAGGCGATACGGTTGCTATGGATATAGACTACCAGGGTTTTAAAATGCATGCTACTTTAAAACGCGCGCAATAACTGTCACATTTTTTATACGGACACGTCCTGCATTCAACCTGCAGGGCGTTTTTTTATTCCTAACGGCTGTATTCCATCAGCGTCGAGTCCGGTCCTACCAGTTTCAGGTTATGCTCGTCAAGCTGCTGCATCACAAACCGGGTATAAGGCAGGTTGCCTTCGAAAGAGGTAAAGATCGTGTCGCCCTTTATAAAATAATCTTCCTCGTCATCATCCATTGCGAATTTTTTACCGCTGACAACGAGTTTCGATCCGTCCTTAGCTTTCCATGTACCTTCCAGTTTGCCTTTCACCGGGTTTGAAGAACAGGCTACCCACAGCAATACAAAGGCGCAGCCCACATGGATAAATATTAGCACAATTTTTTTCATGGTAATGATGAAGCAACAACCGCCCGTAAACGATTGTTGCTTAAATATACAACTATTTACGATTTCTGCTTATCCCTTAATTCTGATTTTTTCAGATACACACGGTGACCTTTCTTGTCGATATAATAATACCGGGAATGTTCATTAATGTAAACAGTCTGCCCCTGCGGGCCGCATTTACCTTCGTACTTTTTATCTACCACGGCCGCTGCTCCGCTTGCTGCTATCTGCGAGGTCTTGTGCCCCACCTTTTTGGCGGTCTTGCTTATTTTATGGCCGATCGTAGAATCTTTACGGGTTTGGGCGTAACCGCCCATGCAGCAAAAAATGCCTGCGGCAACCAATGCCGCCTTTATTATATTTTTCATATCAGTAGTGCTTTGAAATTAATTCAGCACTACCTAACTCAAATGTTCTGCCAAATGTTTCATCTCGGGGCCGGGCGGCCTTTTTTCATACAATATGGCATAAACTGCGTTGCAGATCGGCATGCTTACGTTGTATTGCTTATTTACCTGGTGCAGGCAGTTAACCGCATAATAGCCCTCCGCAATCATGTTCATTTCCAGCTGGGCCGATTTAACGGTGTATCCCTTGCCGATCATGTTGCCAAAGGTACGGTTACGGCTGAACTGTGAATAAGCTGTAACCAGCAGGTCGCCCAGGTATGCCGACTCCATAATATCACGGTCTATAGGGTGCACCGCATCCACAAAACGCTTCAGTTCACGGATAGCATTAGCGATCAGCACCGCCTGAAAGTTATCGCCATAACCAACGCCATGACATATACCGCTGGCAACGGCAAAGATATTTTTCAGTACGGCTCCGTATTCCGTCCCGTAAATATCGTCGGATATAATGGTCTTGATGTATCTTGTACTGAACATCGCGGCAAATTCGGCGGCAAGTTCGGCGTCGCGCGAGGCAATGGTGAGGTACGACAACTTCTCAAGCGCCACTTCCTCAGCATGACATGGCCCGCTGATCACGATAAAATCTTCAAAATCCACGCCGTAATGCTGATTTAAGAACTCACCGATGATCTGGTTCTCATCCGGAACAATGCCCTTAATGGCTGATACGACCTTCTTACCTTTCAGGTCATCAGGACGGAGGCCTGTCAGCGCCTCCTTCAAAAAGGCTGCGGGCACATTCAGTAAAATAAAATCCGCCTGATCAAGCGTATGCTTCAGATTGGTTGAGATATTTTTTGCCGGAACGGCAATCTCTACGGAACTGATATAATTGGGGTTATGCCTGAATTGCTGTATATGCTGAACTGCGGCTTCGTTCCGCATCCACCAAAAAATTTCCTTTTCTGTATCGTTGTCGGTAAGTATCTTAACATTGGCTGTGGCCCAACTGCCGCCGCCGATCACGGCTATTGTCTTTTTTTTATGCATAGGGGTTCAATAGGCAGTTGCAGTATTTGTTAAAGTTCGGCCGGAGCTGCTGTTGCCACGACACAGACAAACACAAAAAAGTCCTGCCAGGTTTTAATTGACAGGACAAATCTATAAAATTTTTAGCTGTAGTAGGCGGGTGGGCCGCAAGCGGCTCGCTGCAATTAGTTGGAAGTAGGTTGGAACAACTTGCTCTTATCTACCTTTTCCACTTCCATATTGTCTTTTAATATTTTCGAAATGGTGGCAAATGGTGCTGAAACCACCTCATCGCCGCTCTTCAGACCGGACAGTACCTGGATATTGGTATCATCCTGTATGCCGGTAGTCACTTCTACCTGCTTTACTTTGCCTGCATTATAAACAAATACATATTCCTTGATCGGTTCGCTGATGGCCGACTTCGTTTTATCAGCGTCTTTTTTCACACCAACGCTATCCTTTTTTTCCTGGCGTGTGGTAACCGACTGGATCGGCACCGACAATGCTTTTGCATGATTGGTATTGATATCTACCGTAGCGGTCAGCCCCGGGCGGAAAGGCACCTGGTTTTCCCGGTTGGTCTTTAGCAGCGATGCGTATGATTCCGGATTGATCCGCACCTTCACGGTAAAATTCGTCACCTGATCTGCGTTGGTACCCACCACGTTAGCCGAGCTGCCGATTTCGATCACATGCCCGGTAAAGGTCTTGCCGTAAAAAGCGTCCACTTCTATTTTTGAGGAATCACCTAATTTTATACGGTTAATATCATTCTCGTTCACATCTACATTCACGTCAAGCTGGCTCAGGTCAGAGATGGTCATGATTTCCGTACCGGCAAATTGCTGGGTACCTAACACGCGCTCTCCCCTCTCAATGGATAATTTTGAAATTACGCCGTCAACCGGGGCATAAATGCTTGTTTTGGCAAGATTATCCTGCGCTTCTTTCACAGATGCCTGTGCCTGGGCGAGGCCGTAGGTTGCGCCGATAACGTTTTGCTTTGCAGCCTCTAAAGCGGCCTTAGCACTCTCGTAACTTGCTTTGGCTGCTTCAAACTCGGCAGCGGTCAGCACCTTGCTTTTGTACAGCGCCTGGTCGCGTTTATAGATCGAAGCCTGATTTTCATAAGTGGCTTCGGCCTGCTTCAGCATCTGCGATGAGTTGCCGACACTTGCTTTTTGGGTATTGTACGACGCTACGGCACGGTCATAACCTGATTGCAGGATGTCCGGCCTGATACGGCAGAGCAGATCGCCTTTTTTTACCACATCGCCTTCCTTGATCGGCAGTTCAACCACCTCACCCGATACTTCCGGGCTTATTTTTACCTCAACATGCGGCTTTATCTTTCCGCTGGCTGATACCGTTTCATTGATATCGCGAACGACCGCCTTTTCAGTTGCGACCTGCGTCTTTTTAGGCTTGCCAATAATACCGGTCACTTTAGCTAAGATCAGCAGCACGACCAGGGCGCCTAACGATAGCAGAATATATTTTGTAGTTTTTCCCATGATTCTTGTTGATTTCGGAAGTCGGTTTTTTCGATTTCGGGTTATTTATATCTTTTGGTTACAATTAATCTTATAATGTTATCGGGTTACCCAGATAGTAGTCAATCACCTTGCTGCGGAATATGACCTGATATTGCGCCTCGATCATATCATTCTGCGCCTTGTCATAGTTGGTCACCGCCGTATTATAGTCAAGCGTATTCACAAAACCTGCATCAAAACGTTGCTTGGTAACATTCAGCGCCTCTTTGTTGGAGTTGAATGTCTGCAAGGCTGATTGGTAATTCTTTTCTGCGGCTGCAAGGTCAAGCGTGGCCTGTATAATAGTTTTGCTCAGGTTGTTCTTCGCGATCTGGGTCGAAAGCTCTGCGTTCTGATAGTTCAGCTTGGCCTTACGTACCGAGGTGCGTGCATTAAAGCGGTTAAAGATCGGGATCTGCAGGCTTACACCTATCGACTGGTTAAAGTTGTCGCCAAACTGATTGGTAAAGGGATACGGCGCCAGTACAGGCTGCTGAACGGTAGTTTCCACCACCTGGTTTGTTCCCTGCACGGTACCCACCGGCGTTACCACATTGGTTACCCCAATCACTTTTGTTGATACCGCATCGGAGTAGCTCGATTGCAGGTTACCAAACAGCGATAACGTCGGATAATAATTTCCTTTGGCAATTTTGATAGCCTGCGCCGCAGTTTGCTGCTGCAGTTCAGCGAGGCGGATATCGGGATTGGTGGTGAAAGCGGTTTTGATCACCTCGGTCGCATCATACACCGTTCTTACGTTAGTGAGTTTGCTGATGTCCGGTTTTTCAACGGTGATCTCCGTCGATGGGTCCATTTCCATATACTGTTTCAGGATCAGCATGGCAAGGTCGGCCTGATTTTGATTTGACGTCAGATTAAATTCTGCTATGGATACCTGCGCTTTGGCCTGAGACAGATCAGCCTGCGTGGCGTTACCCAGATCATAGTTTTTCTGTGCGCGGTCCAGCGTAATTTTAGCTAAATCTATCTGCTGTTTTGCGGCTTCCACAAGGTCAAGGTCCGTCAGGATGGTAAGGTAATCGGTCACTACGTTCAAAAGCAGGTCATTCTTTACCTTGGCCACGTTGGTCTTGTCAACATCCAGCAGCAGTTTGTTCTGTAATATCTGGTTGCGCAGCTGGCCACCCTGATACAGCGTTACCTGCACAGATGCGGAACTGTTAACCGAGAACGACGCCTTGTTGGCATACGCATACTGACCGGCAACAGGGCTTCGCCCAAAATTGTAACCAGCCTGCGGGTTTGCGCTCAGCGAAGGCAGCAAGTTATATTTCGACTGCTTATAATCTTCACCGGCAATATTTTGTGTTACCACCGCCTGCTTGATGTTCAGGTTATTGGCAAGTGTAAGATCAACAGCCTCCTGCAGGGTGACCACCCGCTGGGCACTGGCGGTAAAGCTCAGTAACCCGAGGCATACCATGCTTAAAACAGCTGCCCTTTTCAATTTTAATAAACGTTGAGTCATAAGGTTATTTTTCTTCGCTGCCGATAGTCTCTTTCAACAGCCGTGCAACGCGCCTTTTATTTAAATTATTAATACATTTAGCCGTGGTTTAACACGACGTCCGGGCTTCCGGCGATACCGGTCATCCAACTGCTGAACATGTATCTTGTAAAAACACCCTGGCTGCTTAAAAAGCTTTACCCTGAGTTTATCTGGTCTGCACGACCGGCCTCCCGGTGTATTTATCTCACTTTTGACGATGGCCCTATACCAATTGTTACACCGTTTGTTTTAAATATTTTAAAACAATACGATGCAAAAGCGACATTTTTTTGCATCGGCGACAATGTATGCAAGCATCCGGATATTTTTGAACAGGTCAAAAAAGATGGCCACGCCATAGGCAATCACACTTTTAGTCACCTCAGGGGCTGGGATACCGATGATAGGGTCTATCTCGATAATTTCCTTAAAGCCGATGAACTGCTGCGTACAAACCTGTTCCGTCCGCCGTATGGCCGCATGAAAAGATCTCAGCTAAAATTACTGCAAAAAGCAAGACCCGGCCTTCAGGCTATCATGTGGAACGTACTGTCAGCTGACTTTGATGTGAACACAACGCCCGAAAAATGCCTAGACAATGTACTGAAAAAAACCACGGCAGGCGATATCGTTTTGTTTCACGACAGTTTAAAGGCAAAGGAAAGGATGGAATATGCTTTGCCCCGGGCGATGGAATTTTGGAGCAGGGAAGGCTATGCGTTTAAGGCGATGGAATCGTAAAAAAGCCTGAATTTAAAAGATGCGTGTTTTTAGCTTGCGCCAGTTTGTTCCGAAAATGTCAGGACCGTTTTCTTTCTCCCCTATTTAGAACATCTCCAAATAACATTTACACAAATCGCTGACATCTAATAACTGTAATTTTTGTAAATTCGCCGCACTGGCCGCTTAGGCCTGTTTTAGTCTTTTACTTACCTAAAAATCAAATACAAATGGCTTTTGATTTAGATATGATCAAAAAGGTTTACGACCGCTACAGCACCCGCGTGGCTGCTGCCCGAACAGCGACCGGAAAACCGCTTACTTTAACCGAGAAAATATTATATGCACACCTTTCTGACGGCGAAGCTTCCAAAGCTTTCGGTCGCGGTGTTGATTACGTAGATTTTGCGCCTGACCGTGTGGCTATGCAGGATGCTACCGCACAGATGGCTTTGCTGCAGTTTATGCAGGCAGGCCGCCCGCAGGTTGCCGTGCCTTCAACCGTGCACTGCGATCACCTGATCCAGGCCAAGGTAGGTGCAAGCGCCGACCTGAGCACAGCAAAGGACGTTAACCGCGAGGTTTATGACTTCCTTGCGTCCGTATCAGATAAATACGGTCTTGGATTCTGGAAACCCGGAGCGGGTATTATCCACCAGGTCGTGCTGGAGAACTATGCGTTCCCCGGCGGCATGATGATCGGTACCGACTCACATACGCCGAATGCCGGTGGTCTGGGAATGATCGCTATTGGCGTTGGCGGAGCGGATGCCTGCGACGTGATGGCGGGCCTGCCCTGGGAGTTGAAATTCCCGAAACTGATCGGCGTGAAACTGACCGGCAAATTGTCGGGCTGGGCATCGGCAAAAGACGTGATCCTGAAAGTTGCAGGCATACTGACCGTTAAAGGCGGTACAGGTGCCATTGTTGAATATTTTGGCGAAGGCGCCCGGTCTTTATCCGCTACAGGTAAAGGTACCATTTGTAACATGGGTGCCGAGATCGGCGCTACTACTTCGATCTTCGGTTATGACGAAAAAGCTGCAGATTATCTGAAAGGCACTAAACGTGCTGACATAGCCGAACTTGCGGACGGCATTAAAGAACATTTAACCGGCGACGAGGAAGTATATGCCAATCCTGCACAATACTTCGACCAGGTGATCGAGATCAACCTGAGCGAGCTGGAACCCCACGTGAACGGTCCGTTCACCCCGGATCTGGCATGGCCGATCTCCAAATTTGCAGCCGCTGTAAAGGAAAACGACTGGCCGGTAAAACTGGAAGTGGGCCTGATCGGTTCATGCACCAACTCTTCATACGAGGATATTACCCGTTCGGCATCCGTTGCCCAGCAGGCGATCGATAAAAATCTGAAAACAAAAGCTGAGTTCACCATTACGCCAGGCTCCGAGCAGGTGCGTTATACCGTGGAACGCGACGGCTATCTTGATACCTTCGGCAAAATGGGCGGTGTGGTTCTTGCCAACGCCTGCGGCCCTTGTATCGGCCAGTGGGCACGTCACACCGATGACCCAACCCGCAGAAACTCGATCATTACCTCTTTCAACCGCAACTTTGCCAAACGTAATGATGGCAACCCGAATACGCATGCCTTCGTGGCATCGCCGGAAATTGTTACGGCATTCGCTATCGCGGGTGATCTGACATTCAATCCGCTGACCGACACCCTTACCAACCAGAACGGCGAGCAGGTTAAGCTCGACGAACCGATGGGCATCGAAATGCCGCTTCAGGGCTATGCCGTTAAGGACGCCGGTTATCAGGCTCCTGCGGAGGATGGCAGTGGTATCGACGTGATCGTTGACCCAAAATCATCCCGCCTGCAATTGCTTGATCCATTCCCGGCATGGGAAGGAACCGACATCAACGGTTTAAAATTGCTGATAAAGGCAAAGGGAAAATGTACCACCGACCATATTTCAATGGCCGGACCTTGGCTGAAGTTCCGCGGGCATCTGGACAATATCTCCAACAACATGCTGATCGGCGCCATTAACTATTTCAACCTTACTGCCGACAGCGTTAAAAATCAGCTTACCGGCGAGTACGGCCCCGTTCCGGCTACCCAGCGTGATTACAAGGCACATGGCATCGGCTCGATCGTAGTGGGTGACGAAAACTATGGTGAAGGTTCATCGCGCGAACATGCTGCGATGGAACCGCGTCATTTAGGCGTGCGCGCAATCCTGGTAAAATCATTTGCCCGTATTCACGAAACCAATCTTAAAAAACAGGGCATGCTGGCCATTACTTTTGCCGACAGCGCTGACTATGATAAGATACAGGAAGATGACATCATAGATATTACCGGGTTGCAGGCTTTTGCTCCGGGAACGCAGTTAACCGTTGTATTGCATCATAAAGATGGCAGCAGCGATTCGTTTGCTGTGAATCATACCTATAATGCACAGCAGATCGAGTGGTTCAAAGCGGGCGGCGCATTGAACATCATCCGCAGGCAAATGGCATCATAATACAAATTCTAAAAAAGAGTAAGCCTTCCCGTTTTCGGGAAGGCTTTTTTGTGCGCATCAGTTTCTGCGGCATTTTTGTAAAATAATCGATATATAAGGAAACTTCTTAAAAAATAATTGTCATTTATACACTTGATTACCGTACTTTTATATCAGCCAATTATAAAATACTATGTTCTTCCATATTAAAAGCCCGCTGCGCTTTACTGTTTTTGTTTTCGCAGCCGTTACATTTTTCGGGATAAAGGGCGCAGACGCTCAGGGACGAAGATTTAAACCAAAACCTGCGGGCGTACCGTCTGAATTGCAGGTTACGCCTTATAAAACCACCATGATCGCAAATGGGAAAGACGAAACGCTAATAACCGTAAAGATCATTGATAGTCATGGCGACGTGGTGCCCACCGCAAGCCTGCCGGTTACCTTTGCCGTAAGCGGAGATGCGACCATCGTCCGGATAAATGGTGATGAAGCCAGCTCGCCTGTGATCAATGCTATAAAACCAAATGATACTACCTGGAAGTTAAAAATAACCGGAAGTTGCCGCGTGATCTTTCGCGCCGGCCGCACACGCGGAAAGGTAAAATTTGAGGCCAAAGGCGACAGCGTATTTTCCGGTGCTACCGAGATACACACCGTACAGCCGGGCACAGCGCATGTTGTTACTTCTCAAAAGTATGTTCCGGAAATGGTTAAGGGCAAAATACTTGGAGCCGATATATCATTTTTACCTGAATTAGAGGCGCGCGGCATGAAATTTTCTGATAACGGCAAACCCGGCGACGCCATACAGATCATGAAGGACCATGGTTTTAATTACATCAGGCTGCGCATATTTAATCAGCCTGCCAATCCTAAAGGATATTCACCGGGTAAAGGCTTCTGCGACCTGGAACATACCCTGCAAATGGCAAAACGCATTAAGGCTACCGGAATGAAGTTTTTGCTGGATTTTCATTACAGCGATTACTGGGCCGATCCGCAGCAGCAAAATAAACCTGCAGCATGGGTGGGGCAGGATTTTGCAACCTTAAAAAAATCGCTTTATGACTACACGGCAAATGTAATGCAGCAACTGAAGGATCAGGGTACCGTACCTGACATGGTGCAGGTGGGGAACGAGATCAATCATGGCATCGTTTGGCCGGATGGCGCCATCAATAATCTGAATAGTCTTGCGCAATTATTGTATCAGGGTTTCAGGGCGGTTAAAAAAGTAAATCCGCAAACCGCCGTGATGCTGCACATCGCGCTTGGCGGACAGAACGCCGAATCAAGGTTCTTTTTGGACAACATGGCCAAACGCAACGTTCCGTTTGATGTGATCGGTCTTTCGTACTATCCAAAATGGCATGGCACGCTGACCGATTTAAAAAACAACATGGCCGATCTTGCCAAACGCTACAACAAACAGGTAATGGTTGCCGAATACTCGCAACTGAAACAGCAGGTGAATGATATTGCCTTCACCGCTCCCGGCAACAAGGCGCTCGGAAGCTTTATCTGGGAACCGCTAAGTACATGGGAGGGCATATTTGATCACGATGGCAAGGCAAATAAATACATGGATGTTTATCCGGCTATTGCCAAAAAATACGTGGAAGGGAAATAGGCTGAGAAATTAAAAAGCTGTATTCCCTGTATCAGGGCAGCGGGCGTGGCGTTTATACGAACCTGTATTGCAGAACCGCAGTAACAAAAGGCGTAAGCAGTTTTACGTCATGCCCGGTATGCAGCGGCATCTCCACAAAATCCCCCGGACCGAGAATGTGCACGGCTCCGCCGATGGTACATTCGCAGCGGCCTTTTAAAATGAACAGCCCTTCATAAAAATCGCTGTGCTCTTCTTCGGCCACATCAGCGTTGCCGGAAACGATCATTTGCTGAACGATATCGTCCTGCCGGATAATATTGAATTGAAATTCGTCCGGGGTTTCATCAGGTATCAGTTGTGGAAAAGCATTCATCCAGGGTTCCGGGTCCCCCCGTCCGCTGATCAGTGGCAGGTTGTCCGTATCCAGCGTTGCGCTGCTTTTACCCGGGCCCAATAAATCAAGTAAATTTTTCCGGATGCGTTCAGCAGGCTCAACGGCCGCAGTCAAAGCAAGTTTTTCAAAGGCAAGTTCTACAGCCGACAGTTCCTCCTTAACCTCAGGATGACGCTGCGACATTTCGATAAGACGCGCCTGCTCAGCCTCCGGGAGTATGCCCAGACAATACTCTTCCAGCACACCGCTTTCGATATATTTTCTTATCTCGGTCAAAGTATTTCAGTTATGCTGTTTCATGGCCTTCCGTATATTCAGTTTTACCATATCAATAGGGATATTTAGTATTTCGGCAATTTCAAAAACTTTATAGCCCTGCTGAACCATATCAAATACAGTTGTTTGTATTGCCGAAGCATCCGGCTGCATACGCCGGTCATTCTGTGTTTTAGTTCGCGTTTCAGGACAAAGATAACTGATACTTTCGGCGCGGGCAATCTGCAGCGCCCAGCTTAAAAATGTTAACTGGCTATGCTGATACAGATTTATGTTATCGCATATTTTTTTAAAGGTTTGTTCCAGCAGCCGGTCAGCTGCCTCCCTGTTGTTTACAATGCGGATAATATAGCCATACAACTTTGATGAGTAACTTTCACAAAGGTGCCTGCAACCCGCCGGGTCACGTCGCAAAAGCTGCTCAACTAACGCTTGCTGGGTGTTATAACTGTTGTCCAAAATAAGGTGTACTGCTAAAAACTTAACTCTCGTTTCAAAACGTAAGCCTTTAATATCGGAAATATATGCTGATATTAATTAAAAATAAAACTATAAAAAGTATTCCTTAAATGAATATTCAAAACACTTAATAAACCTGTGGAAGTTTTACCTAAACAAAATACCTGACGTTACCAAACGAATTATAGGCATTCCGGTGTCTTTGGTGTTGCCCTAAAATGTTTAGTTTTGAAAATATTTATCCATGAAGTTCAGAATCGCCAGGCATACCAAAGACTTAAATCGTATCATCGACTTTTACGGCCGGGTTTTGGGCTTAAAGATACTGAGCGAATTCAGAGACCACTATGATTACGACGGCGTGTTTTTAGGTTTACCGGGCGCCGACTGGCACATAGAATTCACAACCTCCCCGATAATGCCGGTACACTTCCCGGACGATGATGACCTCCTGGTTTTTTACGCTGAATCAATTGAGGAATTTATGCGGATCAAAGACCGGTTTATTGCCAACCGGTTAAAACCCGTCCCGCCTAAAAACCCCTACTGGCAGCAAAATGGTATCACCTTCACCGATCCGGACGGCTTCAGGATAGTCATATCCCTGATCCGCATCGCTCCGAAAAAAATCGGCACCTGATTTTATGCCCTCCTGTATCACATTTTAAACAGCGGCTTTGCGTATCTTCGTCTTAAATGGTTTTCGATTTCCGGTTAAAGGTATTCTACACGGTGGCAACACGGCTGAGTTTTACAAAAGCAGCAGCCGAGCTTTTTATTACCCAACCGGCGGTCACCAAACATATCAAGGAATTAGAACAACAGCTGAACGTTCAGCTGTTCCGCCGAAACGGCAATAACATAGCGCTGACCACCGCAGGAAAAATATTGCAGCGCTATGCTGATAAAATATTCCAGACCTATACCGAACTCGAAACAGAACTGGCCCAGCTTAATGACATGGAGGCAGGCACTGTTCACATTGGCGCCAGTACCACGGTGGCGCAAACCATCCTGCCCAAGATACTCGCCCTGTTCAAGAAAACTTATCCCGCCGTTAATTTTACGTTTATACAGGCCAATACGGATGTAATAACGCAATTAGTACTCGCGGAGAAGATCGACATTGCCATTGTAGAAGGTGCGGCGCATTATCCTCAGATCGCCTATGCGCCTTTTGCCAAGGACGAAATCGTGCTGGTGACCCGTGCGAATAACCAGCTTTCAAAAAAAGCGGAGATTTCGTTAAAACAACTGCTGAACATTCCGCTCATACTCCGCGAAGCGGGTTCCGGAACGCTCGACATTATTTTCAACGCCCTGTCGGATGCCGGCATCAATCCGAAAGACCTTAATGTGGAGATACGCCTGGAAAGCAGCATCGCCATTAAACAATACCTCCTTTACTCCGAAACCGCCACTTTTTTGTCCATTCAGTCCGTGATCAGTGAACTGAAATATAACGAGCTCAGCATTATTGAAATTAAGGGGCTTGAAATATTCCGGACATTTCAGTTCATCCAGCTGCATGGAAAAAACTCCCGCCTGATCGATCTCTTCAAACGCTTTTGCCTGACTACCTATAACCTGAAGTAATTAGCAATTACTATTTATCATTGGTTAAAAGTTATTACAAAGCCGACCTTTAGTCTATTATTTTTTACCGTTTAGTTATGGAACCTGTAATTACTGACGTATGTATTATTGGCGCAGGCCCTGTCGGTTTATTTGCCGTTTTTGAAACCGGGTTATTAAAAATGCGCTGCCATGTAATAGATGTACTGCCACAGGTCGGCGGGCAGCTTTCTGAAATTTATCCCCAAAAACCTATCTATGATATTCCGGGTTTTCCTTCCATCAATGCACAGCAGCTGGTGGACGGTTTAATGGAGCAGATCGAACCGTTTAAACCCGGCTTCAGTCTGGGCGAACGGGTTAACGGGCTGGATCAGCTGGAAGACGGATCATTTGTTACCTCCACCAGCGACGGCACGGTGGTGCACAGTAAGGTGGTGGTGATAGCAGGCGGACTTGGCTGCTTTGAACCCCGCAAACCGGCGATCGATCGCCTGGAAGATTTTGAAGGGCGTGGCGTAGCTTATATGATCAAAGACCCCGAGGCGTATCGCGGCCGCAAAGTGGTGCTTGCAGGCGGAGGTGACTCTGCGCTTGACTGGACGATCCACCTCGCAGATATTGCGGATGAAGTAACCCTCATTCATCGCGGCGATACTTTCCGGGGTGCGCCGGACAGTGCGGAAAAAGTGTTCGCGCTTGCCGGACAGGGGCGAATCAACCTGATATTACAGGCACACATCAATGCGATCAGCGGGAACGGACACCTGCAGGAAATAACGGTGGTAAACAGGGACAATACGTTAAGTATGATCGAAACAGATCACCTGATCCCGCTATTTGGTCTGACACCCAAACTCGGTCCGATAGCCGAATGGGGGCTTAATGTCGATAAATCAGCGATCATGGTAGATACCTTCGACTACAGCACGAATGTAAAAGGAGTATATGCCATCGGCGATATCAACACCTATCCGGGGAAACTGAAGCTGATACTCTGCGGATTTCACGAGGCCGCACTAATGGCGCAAAGCGCTTTCAGGCATGTTTACCCCGACCAAAAGCTCACCTTTAAATATACCACCGTGTATGGCGTGAGCGCATTTTAACAACAAGTAATGGCGCATCGGGTGCGTCTGCAATTTAATAAACATGATCACACTAACCATTGAAGACAGGGCCGGACATCGCCGCCCTGTTGAAATACCTGAAGATATCAACCTGAGCCTGATGGAAATTTTAAAGGCATCAGATCACCACATACTGGCAACCTGCGGCGGCATGGCGTTGTGCGCCACCTGCCATGTGCAGGTTGTGGAAGGTCCCGAAAAATACTTTCACCCATCCGAACAGGAGCTCGACCTGCTCGACACACTGCCCGATGCGGGTTTCGACAGCCGGCTCGCCTGTCAGCTTCGCATCAGCAGCGATATGGACGGCATGGTATTCCGTATTAAAGCGGAAGAATAAGCGCATACGAACTGAATGGTAATGCCCTAAAGCGCATCTTGTTTGTACAGGAATCGTTTTTTATCAATAAACCATTCATATAAAGCAGTTTATTATACACTTCATGTTGCATTTGCTGATATTATACTATACATTTAGTATCCCAACAGCAAAAATACCGCATGAAACAAAACGTTAATAAAATTGCTGATAAGATAAGTTCTATCCAATACACGTTATCGGTGATTAACGGTAAATGGAAGCTTCCGATATTATTATCGATGTATTCGGGCATTTCGCGGTTCCGCGATCTTCACCGCAATATTCCCAACATTACTACACGGGTGCTTTCGAAAGAATTAAAAGAACTGGAGGCCAATAAACTGATCATCCGCATCGTGCATGACGCCCGACCGGTATCCATCGAATACAAACTTACCACCTACAGCTTTACCCTCACGCCCGTTGTGGATGAAATGATAAAATGGGGAAAGCAGCATAACAAAGGCTCGCTGTAATTACCAAGGTCTGAAAAGGATTTTTTCCGGTTTATTTGCATTTATATAAGCGCTTATATAAATTGCATCATGAATTTATACCAGAGCCTGGGATACCTTGTATTGGGCAGCCGCTTACGTCGGCTGAGCGAGAATTTTCTGGCGGAAGTAAACCGGGCTTATCAGAACGAGGGCATTGCATTTGATGCGAGCTGGTTCCCGGTATTCTACCTGCTGTCGAAAAATGAGTCGCTTTCCATAAAGGAGCTGAGCGAACAAACCGAAGTGTCGCACCCTGCCGCAAGTCAGCTGATAACCAAACTGAAAAAGAAAAAACTGGTAACCACTGAAAACTGTGCCGACGACGGACGCAGGCAGCTTGTGCAGCTTACTGCTGGCGGTCATGACCTGCTGAAAAAAATAATGCCGGTTTGGGAAGCTATTTTATGCGCGATGAACGAAGTCGTGGCAGACAATCCGCCCTGTAATGATTTACTTCCGGGTATCAGCGCCCTCGAAAGAGCGTTCGCTGCTGAAAGTTTGTCGGACAGGATAAACGAAAAATTAAACGCAGATCAAAAAAAGGAAGCCAATGGCTGAACTATTTAAATATGGTATCGACAGACTATCCATTGGTATCTGTCTTGACATCGCTGCCGGTAAGATCAGGGGAGTGATCAGCGACGAAGCCCGGGAAAAGGTGCAGGCTTCGTGGCGGGAGGTTGAAAAGATCGTACATGCCCGCAACCCGGTATATGGCATCAATACGGGGTTCGGTCCGTTATGTGATACCCGGATCTCGGAGAGCGATACATCGCTCTTACAGTCCAACCTGCTTAAAAGCCATAGCGTGGGTGTGGGGAATCCCATTCCGCCCGCAATCGCCAAACTCATGCTGATCACCAAAGTTCATGCGCTGGCGCAGGGTTTTTCGGGGATAGCCCTGGCGACGATCGAACGCATCATCTGGCATATCGATCAAAACATTATCCCGGTTGTACCTGAAAAGGGTTCGGTGGGCGCCTCAGGCGACCTTGCTCCGCTTGCGCATCTTTTCCTGCCCCTGCTTGGCCTTGGTGAGGTCTGTGTGGACGGTGTACAGCTACCCGCCGAAACCGCACTGGATCAGCATAATTTAAAACCGCTGACCTTAGGCCCGAAGGAAGGGCTTGCACTGATCAACGGAACACAGTTTATCCTTGCATTTGCAGTCAGCGCGGTTCAGCGGCTGGATATGGCTTTGAATCGTGCAGACGCGATCGGCGCCATGTCGCTGGAGGGGCTGATGGGTTCTGCCCGTCCGTTTGATGCACGGCTGCATGACCTGCGCCCCTACAAAGGCACTAAACTGGTCGCCAAAAGACTGTACGCAATGTTAAGCGATTCAGAGATATGTAATTCCCACGCCAATTGCGACCGCGTGCAGGATCCTTACTCGCTGCGTTGTATGCCGCAGGTGCATGGCGCATCACGTAACGCCTGGCTGCATCTCAAACAGCTGACGGAAATCGAACTGAACGCTGTCACCGATAATCCGATCATCTTTAACGCTGACGACACGATCAGCGGCGGCAACTTTCACGGGCAACCGCTCGCTATGGCGCTTGACTATGTAACCATTGCGGCCGCGGAGCTCGGCAATATAGCCGACAGGCGATGTTACCTGATGAGCGAAGGCAGATACGGATTGCCAAAACTATTAACCGCCAATGCCGGTCTTAACTCCGGTTTAATGATACCGCAATACACTACAGCCGCGCTGGTTACGGAGAACAAGACGCTGTGTTTTCCCGCGAGTGCCGACAGCGTACCGACATCGCTCGGGCAGGAAGACCATGTTTCGATGGGTTCGGTAAGCGCACGGAAACTGCATCAGGTAATTGATAACCTCGAATATATTCAGGCAATCGAGTTGCTTTACGCCGCACAGGCTATGGAATTCAGACGGCCGCTCCGGTCAACGCCGATAGTGGAGGCTTGTTTTGCATTGGTGCGTGAAAAAGTGCAGCATATTGACGACGACCGTATTTTTGCAAACGATATAAATGCCCTGCACAAACTCATTACCGGCGGCGGGTTGCTCAACACAATTGATCAAACGGCAGCTGCCAATCAAATAGACATTTATGATGACGAGTTCGGAATTTATTAAGAAATACGCCTGTCACCCGGTTTATAAGGCGCCGACAGGTATGCAGTTACATGCTAAAAGCTGGCAAACAGAGGCACCGCTGCGAATGCTGCTGAACAATCTCGACGGACAGGTTGCTGAAAACCCGGATGAACTGGTGGTGTACGGCGGGATTGGGCAGGCGGCCCGCAACCCTGACGCCTTACGAAAGATCATAGAACTTTTGCTTGAACTGGATGAACACCATTCATTACTCGTACAATCGGGAAAACCTGTCGGCATCATCCGCAGCCACCCCGAAGCGCCGCGTGTGTTGATCGCCAACAGCAACCTGGTACCCGCCTGGGCCACATGGGAACATTTTAACGAGCTGCGCAGCAAGGGTCTGATGATGTACGGGCAGATGACCGCAGGCAGCTGGATATATATCGGCACTCAGGGTATTTTGCAGGGAACCTATGAGACATTTGTGGAAGCCGGGCGACAGCATTTTGGCAACGATTTAACCGGAAAGCTGATCGTCAGTGCAGGGATCGGCGGCATGGGTGGCGCGCAGCCGTTAGCCGCAACGATGGCAGGGGCCGTTTTTTTAGGAGCCGACGTGGATGAATCACGCATACAAAAACGGCTGGATTCGCGGTATATCGACAAAATGACCCGGAGTTATGATGAAGCCATAAGCTGGGTAAAGGATGCCATGGCGAAAGGTGATACTTTATCTGTCGGGCTGGTTAGCGATGCGGGCGATATGCTGGAAAAACTGCTGCATGATAATTTTATTCCGGATATGCTGACCGACCAGACCTCGGCACATGACCCGCTGAACGGCTACATTCCAAATGGGCTAAGTCTGCAGGAAGCCGCCGCCTTGCGAAACAGCAACCCCGAAGAATACAAACGGCGGTCGCTCGCAAGTATGGCGAGGCATGTTGGCTTAATGCTGCAGCACCAGAAACGCGGCGCCGTTACCTTTGATTATGGCAACAACCTGCGCGAGTTTGCGCGGCAGGGTGGCGAGCCGGACGCTTTCCACTTTCCGGGGTTTACACCGGCCTATATCCGTCCGCTGTTTTGCGAAGGCAAAGGCCCGTTCAGGTGGGTAGCCTTGTCCGGCGATCCGGAAGATATTTTTACCACCGACCGGGCACTGATGGAACTCTTTCCGGATGATAAACCATTAGCGAAGTGGCTTACCAACGCGAGGGAAAAGATTGCCTTTCAGGGCCTGCCCGCTCGTATCTGCTGGCTGGGCATGGGCGACCGGGAAAAAGCAGGCCTGCTGTTTAACGAACTGGTGAGAACGGGAAAAGTAAAAGGTCCGATCGTGATCGGCCGCGATCATCTGGACTGCGGCTCTGTAGCGTCACCCAACCGCGAAACCGAGTCTATGAAAGACGGTTCGGATGCGGTATCGGACTGGCCGCTACTGAACTTAATGTCGAACACGGCAGGCGGCGCCACCTGGGTATCCTTTCATCACGGTGGCGGCGTGGGTATGGGATATTCCCAGCATGCGGGCATGGTCGTCCTCGCCGATGGGACCGAACGGGCGGCAGCTTGCCTGAGCCGGGTGTTGTACAACGATCCGGCAATGGGTATCTTCCGTCATACAGATGCCGGGTACGATAAAGCCGCGGAATGGGCCGAAAAGTTTGATTTGAAAGTTTGGTAATTATCAGAATATAAAATGCAGTTAACCGGACCGTTTACCCAGATATTACCCCTCGCGGGCCTTGCCTTAAAAGGACCGCTAAGGGATGATCAATTGCAGGTCATTGCCGGTGGCGGCATTCTGACAGAAGGTAACAGCATCGTCGCAGTTGGTGATTTTGAAGTATTGAGAAAACAGCATCCGCTGGCAGAGGTTAATGAGATACAGGGAGACCATCTTTTATTGCCGGGCTTTATAGACTGCCATACACATATCTGCTATGCAGGCAGCCGGGCCAATGACTATGCCCTGCGGCTGCAAGGCAGGAGTTATCTGGAAATAGCAAACGCTGGCGGCGGAATATGGGATTCCGTCACCAAAACCCGCGCCGCTTCGGAGGATGAGCTGAGCGGTTTGTTACTTCAGCGTGCTAAACGGCACCTGAGCCAGGGTATTACCACCATCGAAGTAAAGAGCGGCTACGGGCTGGAAACCGGAACTGAATTAAAACAGCTTGACGTCATAAAAAAAGTGTCCGGACAAACGGGCATCAACCTCATTCCTACCTGCCTTGCAGCGCACATGCTACCGCACGACTATGTGGGGTCACAACCGGAATATCTTGACCATATCATCCATGACCTGTTACCGCTCGTACGGAACAGGAAACTGGCAAACCGGGTGGATATTTTTATTGAACAAAGCGCATTCTCGGCCTATGACGCACTGATCTATTTAAATAAGGCAAAACAGCTGGGATTTGACCTTACGGTTCATGCCGACCAGTTCACAACAGGCGGCAGCGCGGTGGCAGTAAAGATGGGTGCCGTTTCTGCCGACCATCTTGAAGCCAGTACGGATACGGAGATAAAATTATTGTCGGAGTCTGATACCGTTGCCGTAGTTTTGCCGGGGGCCTCGCTTGGCTTAGGCCTGCCTTATGCGCCTGCGCGTAAACTACTGGATGCAGGCGCATGTGTAGCCATAGCCAGCGACTGGAATCCAGGTTCGGCGCCGATGGGTGAACTGCTCATGCAGGCTGCCGTTATGAGTGCCGCAGAAAAAATAACTACCGCGGAGGTTTTCGCAGGACTGACATCGCGTGCTGCCAAAGCTCTTAATTTGACAGACAGGGGCACGTTGGAGCCGGGCAAAATGGCGCACATGCAGGGCTATCCGTGCAGCGACTACCGCGAAATACTGTATCATCAGGGAATGCTTAAACCTTATTTTATCAAGACAAACTGAATTAAAAAACAACCAGAAACAACAACCCCATGACTAAACTGATAGAATGCGTTCCTAACTTCAGCGAGGGTATAAACCTTGACATCATTAAACAGATCACGAACGAAGTTGAATCGGTAGAGGGGGTTCGGCTGCTGAATGTTGATCCCGGGAAAGCCACAAACCGCACGGTAGTAACTTTTGTAGGCGAACCCGAAAATGTGATTGAAGCAGCTTATCTCGCAATAAAAAAGGCGGGGGAGTTGATCGACATGAGCAAACAAAAGGGAGAACACCCGCGCATGGGCGCTACCGATGTTTGTCCGTTGATACCGGTTGCAGGCATCAGCATGGAAGAAACGGCAGAATACGCCAGAAAGCTTGCGGAAAGGGTAGGGCGGGAACTGAATATCCCGGTGTACTTATACGAATATGCGCAGCCGGATAAAAACAGAAACAACTTATCCGTTATCCGCGCAGGCGAATACGAAGGTTTCTTTAAAAAGATCAGATTACCGGAGTGGGCACCAGACTTCGGCCCTGCGGAATTTGATGCTAAACGCGGCGCTACCGTTATTGGTGCGCGTGATTTTTTGATCGCTTACAACGTCAACCTGAATACCACCAGCACGCCCAGGGCAAATGCTGTAGCCTTTGATGTTCGCGAAGCAGGCCGGGTAATGCGGGAGGGCGATCCGGTCAACGGCAAAATAGTGCTGGATGAACACGGTAAGCCTAAATCGGTTCCCGGATCGCTCAAATCCGTTAAGGCCATCGGCTGGTATATCGAGGAATATGGGATCGCACAGATTTCCATGAACCTTACCAACATTGAGGTAACTCCATTACATATTGCTTTTGACGAGGTCTGTACCAAAGCAGCCGAACGCGGCATGCGCGTGACAGGCAGCGAACTGGTCGGATTGGTTCCGTTAAAATCCATGCTTGAGGCCGGGAAATATTTTCTGCGCAAACAGCGGCGTTCAGTCGGCGTGAGTGAACAGGAACTGATAAAAATAGCGGTGAAGTCGATGGGATTGTCTGAGTTATCGCCATTCGTTCCTGAAGAAAGGATCATTGAATATCTGCTCAGGGATAAGGCATCAGCAAGACTGTCATCGATGACGCTGTCAGATTTTGCTGACGAAACAGCCAGTGAAAGTCCCGCACCGGGCGGAGGTTCTGTCTCCGCATACCTGGGTGCGCTGGGGGCATCGCTGGCTGCTATGGTTGCTAATTTATCGTCCCACAAAAAGGGTTGGGATAGCCGCTGGGAAGAGTTCAGCGATTGGGCCGAAAAAGGTCAGGGCTGCAAGGACGAACTGCTGCGGTTAGTTGACGAAGACACTGCCGCTTTCAATAAGATCATGCAGGCGTTCAGCCTTTCAAAATCGACGGAAGAGGAAAAAACCGCAAGGAACAAAGCCATCCAGGACGCTACACGGTACGCCATTGAAATTCCCTTCAAGGTAATGCAGGTCGCTTTGGAAAGCCTCTCAGTAATTAAGGCAATGGCTGAGACCGGAAACCCAAATTCGGTTTCTGATGCAGGGGTTGCGGCCCTTTGTGCACGCAGTGCCGTTATCGGCGCCTTTATGAATGTCAGGATCAACTCCGCCGACTGTCACGACATAGCCTTTACCGGCGAAATATTGAAAAAAGGAGCGGATATAGAAAAAAAGGCCATCATGCTGGAAAATGAAATAATCGGTATGGTGAATACCCGCATCTCCGGTTAAGGTGATTTGGGATAGAAAGCCTCATTTTCCTGCTTCAAATATTTTGACTTTGTGATTATCAGCCGGGCTTCTTTTATCGGTATATTTAGCCTGATGAATAAACTGACCGGATTCCTGTATTTCGCGCTATTTTTTTTATTCATCTCCTGTAGTTCTTCTACCCAAAAATCAGGCAAAACCGTTTTTAATATCAACCTCGATGAGGGACTTAGCTCGCTGGACCCCGCCTTTGCGCGCAATCAGTTCAGCATCTGGATGGACAACCAGATCTATAACGGGCTTGTACAAATAGATGACAGCCTGAAAACAAGGCCGTGTATCGCAAAAAGCTGGGAGATATCGCCGGATGGCCTGTCGTACGTTTTTCATCTCCGTAATGATGTTCGTTTTCAGGACGATCCTTTGTTTAAGGATGGTGTTGGCAGAAAAGTTACAGCTGCCGACTTTGTGTACAGCTTTCACCGCCTCATCGATCCGAAGGTCGCATCTTCCGGCTCGTGGATCTTCAGCGACAAGGTTTGCGATCATCCTTTTATCGCCGTAAACGACAGCACATTTCAAATCAACCTGCGGCAGCCCTTTCCCCCTTTGCTCAGCCTGCTTACGGCTCAGTACTGCTCAGTAGTGCCGCGTGAGGTGGTCGGGCACTACGGCAAGGATTTTCGCCAGCACCCCGTCGGCACCGGGCCATTCAAATTCAGATACTGGAAAGAAGGCGAAGTGCTCGTTTTGCTGAAGAACGAAAAATACTGGGAAAAGGACAGTAACGGCACTCCTCTTCCGCATCTTGACGCGATCAAAGCAACCTTTATCAGTGACAAGCAAACCGCGTTCATGGAATTTGTAAGCAGGAAACTTGATTTTCTGAATGACATCGACGGCAGCTACCGCGATGACATTTTAACCAAGTCGGGGCATATCACACAAAAATATAAAGGTAAATTCACGTTAAGCACCGGTCCGTTTCTAAACACCATTTATCTCGGGATGCTGGTGGATACCAATCTGGCCATCGTGAAACACTCGCCGCTCCGCAACTTAAAGATCAGGCAGGCGATCAATTACGCTATCGATAAGCAAAAAATGATCAAATACCTGCGGAACAGCATGGGCACTCCCGGCGTTTCGGGCTTTATACCCATAGGCATGCCGGGTTACGACGATAAAAAAGTGATTGGATACACCTATAATCCGGACAGATCGCGCCAGCTGCTGAAAGAAGCCGGTTATCCCAACGGAGACGGTTTGCCCGAAATCGTGCTGCATACCACCGTCGGTTACCGGGGACTGATCGAATACGTGCAGGGTCAGCTCGATCGTGTGGGGATAAAGACCAGTATTGAGATCACACAGGGCGCAAGTCTTCGCGAACTGCTCGCAAAAAACGGGGTTAACTTCTTTTACGGTTCATGGATCGCCGATTACCCGGACGGTGAGAATTATCTATCCGTATTTTATTCAAAAAATAAAATCCCTTTTGGCCCCAATTACACCGGGTTTCACAACAAACAATTTGATAAACTTTTTGAGCAGGCTTACCACGAAGTCAACGATGAAAAGCGCTATGCGCTTTACCGCGAAATGGATAACCTGGTGATGCAGCAATCGCCGGTTGTGGTATTGTACTACGATCAGCGGGTCAATCTGTATCAGAACAATATTTCCGGATACAGCACGAACGCCCAGAACCTGCTAACCCTGAAAAGGGTCGTAAAAACCAATTGATATTTTCGGTTACTGCTATTTTAGTTTGTTAAAGTGGTAAGTATAGGTCAGCAGGATGTAACGCCTTAATATCTGGTTCTGAACATCGGTAATGCTGTTCAGGCTTACAAAGTGATGCTGACTGATGTTTTGGTTCAGCAGATCGTATCCCACCAACCCGATCTCAGCCTTGTTTTTTTGTATCCGTCTTGACACCCCTGCGTTCAGCAAATTAGTGGATCGCTGAAAACCGGGTGAAACCAGCGGCGTATAGGTGTGTTTATAATCGATAAACCACCTGAAGTTTACGGGCATGCTGATATCGGCCTTTAGCTCCGCGCTTTGCGAAGTATAGCTGGTGGACGGATAATTAACATGCTGATACTGCGTAACGGCATAATCGATGCTGTAGGAAGGCGTTAGTTGCAGCAGATTGTTCCAGTCGATGTTGAACGATGGCTGGAAAATAATGTTCTGCGTGTTCTGAAATCCGGATTGCCCGTTCACAATAAAAAAATTATGCCCGATTGCGCCATTAAGATTTACAGATGAGCCGAATTCCCACTTTCCCCGTTTTTTCAGCTGCTTACTGGCGCTTAGGTTCAGGTAGGTCGTGAACCTTCCGGAACCATTTATGGGGGTTGTTATACTCCCACCGGCTGCATCAATGGTCTGCTTATTTACAATCGTATTCTTTTCGATAACTAACCGCGAACCCGCATAAAAATAAAATCCCTGCTGAAAATTATTCTTTTGAAAATTCAGCGAGATGTTTTTTAAATACACCGGCTTTAAGGCAGGATTGCCGATAAAGGTATGCAGCGGATCATAAACGATGGTTATGGGCTGCAGGCTGTTGATCGACGGCTGCTGAACCGACTCCGAATAACTGGCTGTAAAATATTTTACATGTAATTCTCCGGTCGGGAACAGGTAAAAAAAGTTTTGGTTCAAATCTGCAACATCGTTGGTAAAATGGTTGCCGATCTGCTGCGACAAGGCGTTCAATCCTATCTTTATGTAAACACTGCTGCTAAAATTGTAACTAAGCTGCGGGGCAACGCTCTCGCCCCACAAACGGCGGGTAAGATTATTGCTCTGGCTTTGCACAAATATGGTGTACAACCCGGTTTTAAAATCTTCGTCATAGGTTAGCAACTCGCCTTTATTCATATCATGCAGCCCGGTAAACCCGATGTCAGCCGAAAGCTTTTTAGTCAGCGGATAATGATATGATGCCGTAATGGTTTCCGAAATATCACGGTTGGTATTTTTTGCAGATCTCCTTAATGTATCCGAGGGAAACCCTGCAATAAATGATGTCAGGTCATTCGCATTGAAATCGATGCTGTTTTCCGGATGAACGGAAATTGCATTACCCAATGTCAGCGAGGCGCCTTTACTATTGAGTTTTCGGTGATAGTTAAAATTATGTTCATACAGAAGCTCGCTGTTATGCCCGTGGTCGTTGCTGAGGGTCGTATTCAGTAGCGGAACATACGTATTTGAGTTTATACTGTTGCCGCTGGTCGTGTTGCTGTGGTAGGTATATTCAACATTGGGTACAAATTTTATTATGGTCAGGGTGTCGGGCTTCCATTCCGTTTCGATGTATAGCTTCTGGTTGTTCAGTCTTGAGTGACTGGCATTTTTACTGAGCGAAGTAAAGATCGTATCACTGATGTTCTGCTGGTATTTAGTGTTGCTTCCGTTGTCTGCAATGGTATTGTTAAACCGGTATTCGGCATGAATTTTTGCTGTTTTGCCTAAGTCTTTAGAGAAATCGAAGTTACCGGTTATTGTTTTCTTGAATCCGTCGTTCGAATAAGGCACCACGCTGAAGCCGCCGCTATTACCGAAGAAAAGCTGTGTTCCGCTTACATTATCGGCGTTCAGTCTTCCGCTTAGCTGCAGGTCATCCTGAAACTTTGCGGCAAAAGCCGCCCCCACATATTTACCCTGCGTACCAGGCCCGCCCCCAACAGAACTGAGTATTCCCTTACTGAAGTTGTGCTTAAATTTTAAATTAATGATCTTCTTGACCTGGTATTCGGGCTGCAGATGGTCAGGATCGTCTTCGCGGTCATCATATACCTGAACTTTCGAGATGATCTCTGCGGGAAGATTATTGGTTGCCACCGACAGGTCTCCTTTAAAAAAGTCCTTCCCGTTCACCTTTATTTTGGATACCGGTTTGCCCATCACGCTGATCCCGTCCTGGTTTACCTGGACACCCGGCAGTTTTTTAAGCAGGTCGATAACCATGGCGTTCGGGCGGGTCTTAAAAGCCATAGCGTCAAATTCTATGGTATCTTTTTTTACCAGGACCGGAATACGCTCTCCTTTTACCACTACTTCCTGCAGGGTTCTTGCCGACAGATACAAGGTTCCGAGGTCCGCCACAGCGCCTTTCTTAAAATCAACCCGGATCAGTCTCGCTTTAAAACCCACGTGCGATATCAGTAGTCGTGAAGGCTCCTCCCGCAGATTATGCAACGTAAAGGCTCCCGCTTTATCGGTTACGGTGTAGGAGATCAGCGAGGTATCGCTGTAACGTAATATAGATACAGTGGCTAACTGCACGGGGTCGTGGGTCAGCGAGTCGAGTATGACGGCTTTTACAACGCCTTTGCGCTGTGCGAATGTGCAGAGCGCAGACAGGAAAAAAAGGGGTATTAATATTAATTTCCGCATTATGAAAGGTTCGCAAACAACTATTGTTGCTGAACGCTAAAATAACTTCTTTTAAATAAAAAACTAATATTTTAGTTGATTTTAACCCATTAACTACAACGCGATCATTCCCATCCCTTTTCCCGTCATCCTGACAAAAGCCTCGGCAGCGCTCACGCCTGCCTCCCGTCCTCTGAAATCCTCCATCGCGGTATGGCCGCATGCGTAGATTCCCGGCGGATCCTGACTGACATGACAATAAACAGCCTTCTTTTTTTGCTCCTGCGTGCCGCCGATATCGACATAATCTGTCGGATTGAACAGCATTGTCTGCTCACCGGCGCATACCTCAAAAAAATACAGGGCGAACTTTTGTGTGGCGTGCAGCCAGGTTTGTATAGTAAGCAAAGAGGCTATCTGGTGGTCTTTGTGCGAATCGACAGGCCAGTGTGTAAAAACCACGTCGGGCTGCTCCGAAGTGATCAGGGTGTGCAGGTGGCTGAGTGTATTATTATCTGCTATGGTGGCGCCGTCGATCTGTCCGGCAAATACGGGTTTTGCATTGATGATTTTACACGCATTTATCGCTTCCTGCCTCCTGGTATTTGCCGCATCCTGGTGGCTTGCATTGGCAATTCCCGCTTCACCTGTCGTAAGATAAATAATGGTCACCTCGTGCCCCTCGGCGGCCAGCCTGGCAAGCGTGCCGCCGCAGCCGCTTTCCGGATCGTCGGGATGAGCGCCCACACACACGATCTTCTTTTTAGTTCCCTGTGTGCCCGGCGATGCATTCAGCAGTGCCGGAAGCGTCAGTAACCCCAGGCCGGCGGCAGCATTTTTCACAAAATGGCGGCGTGAATGTGTGTCCATATTCATGTATTCTGAAGATTTTTTAATTGGTCTAAAATAGGAATTGCTGGCTATCCGCTGCCAAAATAAAGAAGTTAAGTATCAACTTTTTACCGTAAAAGTAGCAGAATTGCCAATATATCCCGATATTGATTACACCAACCAATTATATAATGAAAACTTCCTGCCGCCTTCTACTGCTTGTTTTTTTATTTTGTCCTTTTCTGCTTTTTGCCCAGCAGACGGGCAAGGTTTATGATAACCTGTCTTTACCCAGCAAAATCCTAAAAAGCGACCGCAAATACGCGGTTTACCTGCCGCCGGGATACGAAACCTCCGAGCGGAGCTATCCGGTGCTGTACCTATTGCATGGTGCAGGCGACGATCAGACCGGCTGGGTACAGTTTGGTGAGGTATTGAATATCACCGACAAGGCTATTGCAGAGGGCACCGCAACACCAATGATCATCATTATGCCCGACGCCAATACAGGGCGCCGGGGATATTTCAACGACATCAAAGGCGATTGGAATTACGAGGATTTCTTTTTTAAGGAACTGATGCCTTACGTAGAAAAGAAGTACAGGATCAAAAGTGAAAAGCGGTACCGCGCCGTTGCCGGTTTATCCATGGGTGGTGGCGGTACCTTTATGTACGCCCTGCATCACCCTGAACTGTTTTCATCAGCCTGCCCCTTAAGCGCAGCGGTCGGCCCGCTGAGCATCGAGGATGCCTGGGCATCCATATCAAAACGAAACCCTGGCATTGCCGATTCGGTTATTGTAAATTATTATAACCAGCACAGCGCACTCACGCTGATCAACAACATGCCTGACAGCCTCAAAAAAGCCGTGCGCTGGTATATCGATGACGGCGATGATGACTTTTTGTATGAAGGAAATTGCCTGGTTCACATCGCCATGCGCAAAAAGGACATTCCGCATGAGTTCAGGGTCCGCGACGGTGGCCATACCTGGACTTATTGGCGTGCATCGCTTCCGGCGGTACTCGAATTTGTATCGCAGGCCTTTCATCAGTATTAGGCAACCGCAGGTGTGTGATTGCCGTTATTGCTTATAATTATTTATCTTTATTTAAATTCACTACCGCTGATCTAATAGACCGATTATGAAACGCCGCCAATTTTTAAGAACCAGTGCATTAACAGCCGGAACACTCGCATTATCAAAAACCAAAGGCTTTACCGCCATGCTCGCCGATCCGGATTATCAGTTTAAAACCCTGCGTAATAATGTTGGTATTTTTGCCGAAAAGGGCGGCACCATAGCCTGGCTTGTCAACAAGGAAGGCATCGTGGTAGTAGATGCCGAATTTCCCGACCCGGCGAAACACCTCATCGCGGAGTTAAAAAAGCGCTCGGACCTGCCTTTTGAATGGCTGATCAATACGCACCATCATGGTGATCATACCAGCGGTAATATCTCGTTTAAGGGCATCGTGAAAAATGTTGCCGCACACGCCAACTCGCTCGTCAACCAGAAAGCAGTGGCGGTAAAAAGCAACAAGGAAGATCAGCAGCTTTACCCTGATACTACTTTTACCGATACCTGGAAGCTGAACATCGGCGACGAACATATCAGCGCTTATTATTTCGGAACCGGGCACACCAACGGCGACGCCATGATCCATTTCGAGAACGCGAACATTGTACATACCGGAGACCTGGTTTTTAACCGCCGTTATCCTTTTGTAGATAACAGTGCAGGCGCATCGGTAAAACACTGGCCGGTGGCGCTGGAACAGGCCACAAAGAAGTTTGACAAGGATACCCTGTTTGTTTTCGGCCATGCCTTCGACCCGGAAAAGGTTACCGGCACAATCGAGGACGTGAAACTGATGCAGGATTTTATGGAAAAGCTGGAAGCTTATGTGGCAGGTGCCGTTAAAGCCGGAAAAACCAAAGACGAGATATTGCAGGTTAGCAGTATCCCCGGGGTAACGGAATGGCAAGGAGATGGAATTCAGCGGGGCATACAGGCCGCATACGAGGAGTTAATGGGCTGATGCGCTGCTATTGATAATTTAAACCCTATGAAATTTATACCCGCTTTACTTTTTCTGGCGTGTTTGGCGCCGGTAAAAAACAACTCAACCTCTAAGGAGGTATTGCAAACCATGTATGCAAGGTATCACGGAACCTGGCATAAGTCTTTAAAGTTCAAACAGACGACCGAACGTTTCAGAAATGACAGCCTGATCAATACCTCGACATGGTATGAGACCATCGTCTATCCTGATTTGCTGCGGATCGATATCGGTTCCGAAAAAAGTGCTAACGGCATACTTTTCAGACGTGACTCCACCTATCTTTTCCGCAATAACAAAATTGTGCGGGGCGTAAAGGACGAAAATGAACTGATCTTTTTTCTCGGCGGGATGTATTTCAAGACATTCGATCAGGTGCTTGCTCATTTTGCGGAACTTCATTACGATCTTTCAAAATTTCATGCCAGCGTCTGGCAGGGAAAGCCGGTATATGTTTTAGGCGCAGACAAAGACGATGAAAAGGTAAATCAGCTCTGGATAGATCAGGAAAAGCTGGTGGCCGTCCGGTTTGTAAAGTACGACGACAACACCAAGGAAGAAGGCACCTTTAAAAACCAGGTGCCTCTTAAAAATGCCTGGAGCGAAACCAAATGTAAGTTTTACATCAACGATAAGCTGCTGCAAACGGAAACTTACACCAATCTGGTTGCCGATTCCCCGGTTGATATGACGCTGTTCGAACCGGCCACAATGAAATAAACGGCTGACTATTATTTAGCCTTTGCGGTATCAACGATCACCCAGCGGTTAACCGTGT
Source organism: Mucilaginibacter sp. (assembly GCA_035547875.1). Taxonomy (GTDB): domain Bacteria; phylum Bacteroidota; class Bacteroidia; order Sphingobacteriales; family Sphingobacteriaceae; genus Mucilaginibacter. Next base: position 835,494 of record DASZTX010000057.1, read on the forward strand.
TGTAAGGCGCTTCTATGCAAACCTTGTAAAAACCCGGGGGCATGTCCTTAACAGATATCAGTGCGTGCTGATCGCTCACCGGCACTTCTGTCATCAGCTTATAGCTGTCCTCGCCGCCGGTTTTAAAATTGTTGGTTGCCGATACCCATATCTTTGCCTTGCCTGTCTTGTTAAGTGCCTTCCATGATACATCTATCGATCCCTGTATGTAATCAGCCTGCGGCACGGCAACCGAAACCTGACCGATCAGTGGTATGCCGTCAAGTTCGCGCAGCTGTCTGGGCGGTACTTTAATATCCATAAACCTGGTAATGGTCGGTGTAATATCAACTATCCCAGGGGTATAATATTCCGCGTAATTGTTCAGGGGATGATAATTGGTCACCATCCAGGTATTCCTTTGTCTTTCAGACTGTCCGCCGTGATTTCTGCCATTTTCTTCACTGCGGCCATGATCCGTAGTAATGAAGATCAGCCAGTCTTCGTTAAAATGTTTTTCGCGGTATTGTATAGCCGACCATATCCGTCCAACCTGATCATCCATCTTTTTTATCGCATCATAATATTCCGGGCTGTCGCCATAGCGGTGACCCATATCATCGGTATATTCCAGATAGACCCAGCTCAGATCAGGGCCCTTATCTTTAACACAGCCTGCTGCCGAATTAGCGACCTGCTCGTCGATCAGGTGCATATAATTTCCGGCTTTGTCATGCGGAAATTTCGCGGTATCGAGTTCGTATCCGTCAAACGCGTAGTCAAATTTATATCCTCCCGTTTCCGCACCTTCGCCAACCAGTTTCGTACGGTTATCCGTCCAGCTGGAGAATATGGCGGTTTTCTTATTTGCGTCCGCGTTCTTCATCATGCGAAATACCGTCCAGTAATTATAGTCAGGCGCCTTGATGTCATTCCCCCATACATTATGTTTATTTACCCAGGTCGCGGTCAGCAGACTGTTATAACCGTTTGCCGAGATAGTGGGTGTCTGCGAATAGCCGCCTTTTTCCCCGCCCACATGCGCCCTTACGTAAGCTCCTTTTGCAGCGATTGCTTTCAGGTTCGGGAGATCCAGTTTTTCGATCACATCCGCAGGGATGCCATCTGCGATCACAAAGAGTGCTTTTTTTACCCGTTTTTGCGAAAACCCGCACAGGGTAATCATCATTAACAACAACAGCAGGCCGGTTGCTTTTTTCATATAAATAAAAGTTTTGTGTGCGCGGGCAAAGTTAATATTCAGCAATAAACGCGAATATTAAGGCTATGTTATTTTTTGAAAACCCGGCGGTTAAACCGCACAGAAAAAAAATGCTATCTCCATCCGCCGCCAAGCGCCCGGTAAAGGTTTACCACAGCCTGTAACTGCTGAAGCTTATCATTAACGCCATCCAGCTGCGCGGCAAGCAGATTTTGCTCGGAGGTCAACACGTCGGTATAGTTTGTCGCTGAACTGTAGCGAAGCAACTCATTGGTATAGTCAACCGCTTTTGTCAACGCAGCGATCTGCTTTTTCCGGGCATCTTCCTTTTCAGCGGCGGTCTGCCAGGCATACAGGGCATTGGATACCTCCTGTCCCGCTACCAGCATGGTCTGCTGAAAGTTATACAGCGCTTCCATTTGCTGTGCCTGTGCCGTGCGTAAACGTGCCTTGTTAATGCCCTGGTTAAAGATAGGCTGGGTCAGTCCGGCGGCAAGGTTATAAAAAACGGAACCTACAAAGAAGTCCTTTAATTGCAGATTCGACCAGCCTCCGCTTGCGGTTATGGTCAGCGAGGGATAAAAATAAGTCCGTGCAAGGTTAGTGTTTTCAAAGGCGGCGTGAAACGCGTATTCAGCCTGCTGCACGTCGGGTCTGTTTTTTAATAATTGCGACGCCACGCCAGTCCTCACCGTATCGATCTGTTTTTGCGTATCCAGGCTGCCGCGCACAAGCGCTCCCGGAGCCCGTCCCACCAGAATACTTATCGCGTTCTCTGTTTCCCGTATCTGTTGTTTAAGGTCAGGGATCGCAACCTCAGCGGCATAGCGGTTTGCTTCGCTTTGCACTACTGCCGCACCGTTCACTACGGCGCTTTCTTTCAGCGCTTTCATTGTTTCCACATCCTTTACGCGGTTCTGCAGGGTATGGGTGGTGATATCCAGTTCCTTATCAAGAGCCAGCAGGGTAAAATAGTTATTGGCTATATCGGCTATCAGCTGCGTTTGCACCGCGCGTCTGGCGGCATCAGTTTGTAATAAATTACTGAAGGCAGCCCTTTTTGCGCTGCTCAGCTTTCCCCATACATCCGCTTCCCATGAGGTACTCAAACCCAACTGATATTGTGTGGTTATGGTGCTGACCGTTGTACCCGGCGGGTAATTTAAACTGGCAGCGGACAGCTTTGAGCGGCTTACCCCTGCATTTGCACCCAGGCTGGGTAACAGGGCCGCTTTACTTTGCCCGAGTGCCGCCTGTGCTTCATAAATTTTCTGAACCGCAATCTTCAGGTCAAGGTTATTGTTCAGTCCCTCACGGATCAGCGACTTCAGCGCCGTATCGGTAAACAGGCTGTCCCATGGTAACGCAGCCATCGTTGCGGTATCCGTTCCGGTTTGCCCGCGATAGAGTCCGGCTGTATTGATGTCGGGTTGCTGGTAGCGTTTGGTAATTTTGCAAGACAATGCCCCCGCTGTTAAGGCAAACAAAAAAAAGTATTTTACAGATGATCTGGTCATTCGTTTTATTATCAATCGTGAGCTAACTCGTTTTCTTCCTCCGCATGGCGCGCCTTTCTTTTACTGCTTATCTTTTCCTGTATGGTCTGGAAGATCACGAACAGCACCGGTATGGCAAACAAGCCAAATATAGTCCCGATAAACATTCCTCCTACTGCGCCGGTACCTATTGAGCGGTTACCCAGCGCACCTGCTCCCGTAGCAAACATCAGCGGCATAATACCAAAAATAAACGCAAACGAGGTCATCAAGATCGGTCTTAGCCGCGCTTCCGCCCCCTCAATGGCTGCGTGTATCAGGTCCATCCCGGCGCGCCTCCTTTCGAGCGCAAATTCAACGATCAGAATGGCATTTTTTGACAACAGCCCGATCAGCATGATCAATGATATCTGCACATAGATATTACTGTCGATGCCAAATATCCGGGCAAACACATAGGTCCCGGTAAGCCCTATCGGTAAGGACAGTAGCACTGCAAAAGGCAGTAAATAACTTTCGTATTGTGCGCTCAGCAAAAAGTACACAAACACCAGGCAAAGTATAAAAATATAAACTGATTGCGTTCCGCTGGATATTTCCTCGCGGGTCAATCCCGAAAAGTCATAGCCATACCCCGGAGGGAGCTTTTCTGCTGCAACCGCCTTTATCGCGGTAATAGCGTCACCTGTACTGTAGCCGGGTTTAGGTTGTCCGGTAACGCCGACAGAGGTAAACAGGTTAAATCTTGATATAGATTCCGGGCCGTAAACCTGTGACAGTTTTACAAACTCGGTGATCGGCGCCATGGTGCCGTTGCCGCTGCGGACAAATATTTTGCTTAGTCCTTCCGGATTGGCGCGATAATCATAATCGGCCTGCACCATTACCCGGTATTGCTTTCCAAATTCATTAAAGTTGGATGCATAAAGACCGCCGTAATATCCCTGCATCGTGCTGACCACCGAATTGACCGAAATGCCTGCCTCTTTGCATTTTGCAACATTTATATCGATCTGATATTGCGGAAAATTAGGATTGAACGAGGTGTTGGTATTCTGTATCTCCTTACGCTGGTTAAGCGCCGTCAGAAAATCTGTCGTTACCTTGTACATCTCTGCGGGCGTATGACCGCCTTTGTCCTGCAACTCAAAATCAAATCCGCTGCCTGCGCCAAAGCCCTGAATTGTCGGCGGCGAGAAGAAAAAGATACTCGCCTCGTGGATGCCGCTGGTCAGTCCGTACAGCTTGCCGATAACATCCTGAATACTTTCATTCGGACGTTCCTTCCAGGTCTTTAACTTGATGATCACCATACCGTACGCACTGCCGCTTCCGGCTATAAAGCTGAACCCGTCGATCTGAAGGGTATTCCGTACCGAGGGAATGGTATGGGCAAGGCTGTCTATCTCACGGGTAATTTCGGCCGTGCGCAACGCCCCGGACGCAGGCGGCAGGCTTATGCTCGCAAAGACCGTCCCCTGATCCTCGCTGGGAACAAAACTCGACGGCGTGGTCTTTATCATAAAGACAAGCGCGATAATAAATACGGCAATCGCTGTAATTACGATCCATCTTCTGCCGGTCAGGTATCCTACGCCTTTTTTATATTTTGAAATAACGGTCGTAAAGGCGGCATCAAAACGCGAGTAAAACCAGTTCAGCCAGCGTTTCTTTTTTTGATCCTCAGAGTGGGGTTTAAGGAACAGTGCGCACAAAGCCGGGCTTAGCGTCAGTGCATTCACTGCCGATAATAAGATCGCTACAGCCAGCGTGATACCGAACTGCTTATAAAACACGCCTGTGGAACCCGTTATAAACGTCACGGGCAGGAACACCGCCGACATTACTAACGTAATGGATACGATAGCGCCCGCAATTTCGCTCATGGCGTCCACCGAGGCCTTCCTTGCGGAACGATAGCCTTTATCCAGCTTGGCATGAACCGCCTCGACCACCACGATGGCGTCATCCACCACAATACCGATAGCTAATACCATCGCAAAAAGCGTGAGCAGGTTGATGGTAAAACCAAAAAGATCCAGAAAGAAGAATGTACCTACAATGGCCACCGGCACGGCTATAGCGGGAATAAGCGTAGAGCGGAAATCCTGCAGGAAGATAAATACAACGATGAAAACGAGAATAAACGCTTCGATAAGCGTGCTGATCACTTTCTCAATGGATGCATTCAGATATTCATTAGCATCAACAAGATAAGTCAGCTTTACCCCTTTAGGAAACGACTGCGACGCTGTTTCCAGAATATCCTTAGCCTGGTTGATTACATTTCGTGCGTTTGATCCCGATGCCTGGGTGATCCCCACACCTACCGATGGCAGCCCGTTGGTCTTCAGATCGACCGAATAATCCAACGCGCCAAGCTCGATCCGCGCGACGTCGCTCAGGTGAAGTAATTGGCCTTTACCGTCAGACTTGAGGATGATGTTTCCGAATTGCTCAGCGGTTTTAAGCCTGCCGGGATAACGGATAACATACTGAAAGGACTCGTTGGTATTCTCACCGAACTTACCCGGAGCGGCCTCAATATTCTGCTCATTTAAAGCCTGGGTAATATCATCCGGAACAAGCCCGTAGCGCGACATCATATCCGGCTTAAGCCAGATGCGCATGGCATAATCCTTTGATGTAAAAACCTGCACGTTACCAACCCCGTCAACACGCTGAATGGCAGGTATCAGGTTGATCTTAATATAATTCTGTAAAAAGGTAGCGTCGTAATCCTTGTTTTCGCTATACAGCGAAAATATAAGCAGGTTGGTATTCTGGCTTTTACCTACCGTAACACCCGCCTGCGTAACCACCTGGGGCAGCAAGCTGGTAGCCCGCGACACCCGGTTCTGTACGTTTACTGCTGCAAGATCAGGGTTGGTCCCTACCTTAAAAAATATGGTGATCTGCGCAGAACCGTCGTTACCTGCTGACGAGGTCATATAGGTCATATTCTCCACCCCGTTTATCTGTTCCTCAAGCGGAACGATAACGCTTTTCAGCACCACGTCGGCATTGGCGCCGCTGTAGTTAGCCGAAACAAATACCGTAGGCGGCGCAATGTTCGGGTATTGCGAAATGGGCAGGTTTATCAGGCCTATTATACCCAGTATCACCAGCAATACTGAAATAACGGTTGATAATACAGGGCGTTCAATAAATGTTTTTAACATATCTTTTGTATGGGAGACGCGGCAATAGCGTCAGCGAATATTTTCAATTGATGATGACGGCGCACACCTGTCAGCAGTATTACTTTAAGTTTTTATAAACCACATCGGCACTGACCGGCACCGGCTTTATTTCGGTTCCGTCCCGCAGGTTATTCACACTTTCGGCAATAACACGGTCACCGGCTTTAACGCCGTCAGTCACGATAAAATATTGACCAGGGGTATTCTCCCTCACATTGATCGCGACATTTTTAACCTTATTGGCACTGTCTATCAGGTAAATAAAACGCTTGTCCTGCAACTGGTAAGTCACGTCCTGCGGTATGATAACTGCATTTTTTACCACGGCAGGGATACGTACCGTTGCGCTCCCGCCGCTGCGCAGCAGTCCACTTGGATTTACGAAGGCTGCTCTGAAATTTGCGGATCCGGTATTGGTGTTGATCAGCCCGTTGATCGTCTCGATACTGCCTTTATGTTCATAGGTCGTTCCGTCGGGTAATATAAGCGACACTTTAGGCATATTTTTTAATTTTTCCTTCAACGATGTTCCCGAGCTGTCGCGGCTGAAATCCAGCAGCTGTTTTTCGTTCATTGCAAAATAAGCATAGATGGTTGCCGTATTATATACGGTCGTCAGCGGCTGGGCTGTCGTGCTGCTTACCAGACTGCCAAGTTTATAGGGCAGGGAACCGATCACGCCGTCAACCGGGCTGGTAATGGTTGTATAACCGAGATTTACTTTGGCATTAGCCAGAGCCGCTTTGGCCTGCGCCAGCGCCGCCTGTTTGGTTTGAAGCGCAAACTGTGCCGATTCAAGTTCGTAGTGACTGATGATATCCTTTTCTACAAGAGGTTTCACTTTATTTACCTGTAAACTGGCAGTGTTTACATCGGCAAGCGCCGTCTGAACGCCTGCTTCAGCAGTGCGGACATCCTGCTCATATTGCGGTGCATTTATCTTGAACAATAACTGTCCTTTCTTAACGATGGATCCTTCATCCACATAAATATGCTCAACAAACCCATCCACTTTGGGGCGTATCTCAATATCCTGTAACCCTTGCAGGGTGGCGGGATAATCCGTATTCAGGGTGGCGGAGCGTGGCTCCAGCGTGATGACCTTATAGGCTGAAACCGTGTTTGGCCCACCCGGTCCGTCTTGCTGGCCGCCCTTATGACCGCAGGACATCATTGCAAGCAAACTGAATATCAGCGGCGATCTTTTTATTATTTTATTAAAACGGCTTCCCGTGAAAGGATGGAATAAATACGTGTGGATATTCATGGTTTATTAAAAGAGTTTGACCCATTTTGCAGGAGCCAGCAAATATAGCAGCATTATTTTATTAACAGTCAGCAGTCATTCCAATTGAGGCAGACACCAGCGGTTATGCATCATAGACATTTACCCGTTTCCGCCTGCAAACTTACCGACATCGGGGAATGCAGAAAGTTATTTCAACCCGGCGGGCGTTATTTTAAACAGTTTGCCGCGAATTTTTAATAATAAGAGGCGTCCGGCTTATGACGCGCGACGGGCAGATGTGTTACAGGTTATTTTATACTTTTTGGCAATGTCGGTATATTTGTTACACCCACCTGCTTAAAAACTTACCGAACGCCTCCTTATACTGATCGCCGACAGTAATATTTACTTTACCGATCTGCAGGGCATTGCGCGTAATGGAATTGATCTTATCAAGCGAAACAATAAACGAGCGGTGAACGCGCATAAACCGTTTCGACGGCAGCTTTTCTTCCAGTGATTTGAGGCTTGTTAATGAGAGTACAGGTTTTTCGGCGCTCTGCAGCCATACCTTTACATAATCCTTCAGCCCTTCGATATAGAGAATGTCATTCAGCGCAAGACGCACCAGCTGATATTCAACTTTTAAAAACAGGTACTCATCTTCAACAGGCTCTTCCGCTGCCTGTACCTGCGGCGCAGCGACGGTTTGCACCGTGTTCGACTTTTCGACGAGTTGTGCATAGGCCAATGCCTTATGTGCAGCATTCAGGAACTCCTCATAGTTAAAGGGCTTTAACAGGTAGTCCAGTGCATCCACCCGGTATCCCTCCAGCGCAAACTGGTTATATGCCGTTGTGAAAACTATGCGCGGTTTATTGGTCTTGCTGTTATCGAGTACGCGTGCAAGCTCAATGCCGTTCAGATCCGGCATCTGTATGTCCAGGAACAATACATCAACCTTTTGCGAATGGATGGCTTTCAAAGCCTCCACAGCGCTGTTATACCGTCCCACCAGATTTAAAAAAGGCGTTTGCTCAATAAACGAGCATACCAGCCCAAGCGCAAGCGGTTCGTCGTCAACGGCAATACAATTTATCATCATGACAGGTCAAGCGTTAAATGAACCATATAAACATTCTCGGCGGTACTTTCATTTATTAATAAAGTATGCTTTCCGGGATATAACAGGTCGAGCCGCCGCCGGGTATTGTTCAGCCCGATGCCTTTACCCTCCTCCAAATTAGTATTTTGTTCTTTAATAATGGTATTCACCACATTTAATTCGATAATCGCATCCTTTTGGTTTACGCTGATGTTGATATAACTTGGCTGCGTTGCACTGACGCCGTGTTTAAACGCATTTTCAATAAACGGCAGAAATATCATCGGCGCAATGGCCATATCCCTTAACGCAGGCGGCGCACTGAAATCAATTTTAACCACATCGGTAAGGCGAAGCTCCATCAGGCTGATATAATCCTTTATAAAAGCGATCTCCTGGCTGAGCATCGTCGTGCTGTTCTGGGTATCGTACAGTACATAACGCATCATGCGCGACAGCTGGTGTATGGCCTTCCGCGATACATCGGCATTTACATGCGTTAACGCGTAGATATTGTTCAAGGTGTTGAAAAAGAAATGCGGGTTTATCTGTGCCTTTAAAAAGGAGAGTTCGGAACTTACTTTTTCCTGTTCCATATCCTGGTGCAGTTGTTTGTCTTTCTGCCATTTTTGTATGGCGGTAATGCTGGTACTGATGCCAAGCACAAGCGCACTGGTAGCAATAATGGCAAAATCCCAGCTGTGATCGCGACCGCCATGATGTTTTGGCGGCCCTTTTTTATGAAAGGCTGCATCCATCAGCTGCCTGATGTTCAGCCAGCTATCCAGGTTAATATTCATCAATACCACCGCAGCAACGATACCAGCAATGATCAGCAGGTAAATGCCCGTCCGGTTCTTCAGCAGGAATTGGGGTACCAGTATAAATGAGTTCAGGTAAAAGGCGATTACCAGCAAGCTTAATATAATACTTTGCTTTATCCATAGTTGATAAGGGACGGATATGCTCCATGACAGCGGCTGGAAAAAATAGATCATCCCAAACACACCCCATATTAAAACATGAATGATGATCGTGATCAGTCTGCTTTTTGATGTCAGTATCATTTTGTTAAAAGTTTTATTACCAACTGCTTACACAGCGGGTTTATAACAACAATATTACAAAGCAAATCAAGACAAACACAATCAAAATCTATGAGCGGCCATACTTTACCGACAAGCAGGTAAAAACCACCCTTAAAAACCTCATTTGATCATACCGGGATAAAACCATACCCTTTATTGCTGAAAAATGGGGTTTAATCTACTTTCGGCAGCCCTCTGTCTATTGCGTTTTATAGTTTCTGTTCTTTGATATTTATTTGCGCCATTCTTAAAAAGAAAACACAACAATGAAACTGACATACCTTTTCCTCGCCATTCTGCTGTTTGCAGCAACAAGCAGCTTTGCACAAACGGGACGCGATGTGCATGGCACCATAACCGACTCAACAAAGGCAACCCTGCCCGGATCGAGCGTTAAACTCATTACCGGTAAAGACAGCCTGACAACCATAACCGACGCCAAAGGCGCCTTCGTTTTTAACGGCGTTAAAGCTACCCAGATCAGTCTGGTGGTGCAGTCTATCGGCTACGAAGCCAAACGGATACGGCTTACCTTTGACAATACAAACAATCCGGTGTTTTTAAGACCCATTGTGTTAAAGCCTGAGACAACCATGCTGACGGGCGTAACCATTACCGATGCCATACCGGTAAAAATAAAGGAAGACACTATTGAGTTTAACGCGGCGGCCTATAAAGTGCGCGATGGCGCACCCGTTGAGGATCTGATCAAAAAGATACCCGGAGCCGATGTGGACAAAGACGGCAACATGACCTTTCAGGGAAAAAGCGTAACCAAAGTGCGTGTAAACGGAAAAGACTTTTTTGGCGGCGACCTGAAAACGGCCACCCAAAACCTGCCTGCCGATGCCGTTCAGAACGTTCAGATGGTGAACGACTACGGTGACCAGAATAACCTGACCGGCATCAAAACCGGCGATCCGGAAACAGTCCTGAACATCAATATAAAACCAAGCCGTAACCATGGCTATTTTGGCCAGGTGAGTGCCGGCGGCGGCAGCGATGCTATCCCGCAGGTTGCAGGTTCTAAGAACGATGCACGGTATATTGCTCAGGCAAATATGTTCAACTTCAGCGACGGGCAGCAGATTGCCGTACTCGCCAACCTGAATAATACCAATACCAGCCTGTTCAACTTCGGCGGACCTGGCGGCGGTCGCCGGGGCGGCGGCGGGGGGCCTCCGGGATCAAACAATAATTCCAGCGGTATAACCACCGCACGCTCCATAGGTATGAATTACCGTGATAGCTGGGGCAAAAAGATTACCGTGTATGGAAGCTACAGCTACACCAATAACGCAGTAAATACGACCAGTTCCACCATTCAGGACAATATATCGCTGACAAACCCGAGTACCAACTCTCAGAACAGCGTAAAGAACGACAAGTCGCAGAATCACCGCCTGAATTTCAATCTCGAATATAAACCTGACGATAAGAACTATTTAAAGGTCAGCCCGACATACACTTACTCCGGACTTAATACCGTTCAGGATGGTTCAAACCTGCTGACCAACGACAACGCGACGATATCCAACTATAACTTTACCTCGTTAAGCAATTCGTCTGCGCCAAACTATGGTATTAACGCGTTATTCAATCACCGTTTTAACAGCCACGGGCGTAACTTCAGCATCAATATCGGGACCGGCCGCACGTCGAGCAGACAATATCAAAATCCGGTTTACGATTATATTGCAGGCGCTGCCAACGCACCGCTTGATCAGTTTATCAACACCAACAGCCATACGGATACGGTGGGGACAACATTGTCGTACATTGAGCCGATCGCTTCAAGATCATACCTCGAGCTCAATTACAACTATCGTCACAGCTATACCGCCGCCGACAAGCAAACCGATACGCTGGCAAGCAATGGCTCAGACATTAATAATTATCCCCTGTTAAGCAATAACTATAATTTCACGTTCATTACCAATCGCTTTGGCCTGAACTACCGGTTTGTCGAAAAGAAATACAACTATGTATTGGGTGTAACTGCGCAGCCGTCCGTTCTGCGCGGTTATTCGCAAACCACAGGCTTGCCAACCAATTCTACGGCGTTTAACGTGTCGCCGAACGCGCATTTTATATATAACTTCTCGCGTTCGCAATCCTTTAGCGCCAACTACACCGGCTTCAGCACGCAGCCAACTTTCTCCGAGCTGCAGCCCGTTACCGACTTTTCGACCGCGTTATACCCGGTTACCGGTAATCCGGAGCTGAAACCGGAGTACAACAACCGTATCGACTTCAGGTACAACAACTTCATTTTTGAGACAGGAAACATTTTCTTCAGTAATTTCTCATTCACCAAAACCAGTGATAAGATCGTATCCAACACGATAACCTATCCGAGAGACTACACACCCGATCCAAAACTTTCGGGCGCAATTGAAACCCGTTATCAAAATGCAGGCGGATATTCGGCGGCACAAGGCTTCTTTGTATTTAACAAACCCTGGGAAAAACGCAAATACAATCTGTTCCTGATCGGTAATGTATCGTATATCAATAACATATCGTACATCACCAATGTTGACCCTAATTCGTTTGCCTTTGTAACGCAGCAAAACACCGCCAAAACGTGGGTAATATCTCCAACGACACGGTTCAGGGTCGATATTACAGATGTAATTGATGCAGAGGTCAGCACCGGATATACCATCAATTCGTCAAAAAATTCGATAGAACAACCCGGATTAAACAACAACTTCCGCAGCTGGCAGATCGGCGTTAATGGTAAAAATTATGTGTGGAAGGACTGGACTTACAGCTATGATTACCAGAAGATCTTCTACTATGGCTACAAGGGTGCAACCAACCCCAACATATTTAACACCTACGTGGAGCGCCGTTTCCTGAAAAACAATATGGCAACCATCCGTGCAGGCGTATATGATGTGTTTAACGAAAATACCGGCTACTCCAGCACACAAAACGGAAACTTTGTTACCCAGACCAATGCCAACAAGCTGGGCAGATATTATTTGCTGACGTTTACGTTCCGGTTTAACAAGATGGCAGGAAAATCACCGATGGGACCGGGCAGATTTGGCCCGCCTCCGGGTGGTCACGGCCCCGGCGATCATGGGCCGGGTGGCGATTAAAAAACAAATTGTAACAATATCATGATGAAGCGCTTATATCTAAAATCTGTTGTAACAACACTTAACCGGGCATCGTCATAGGCACAAAGCATAATATATTGTAAAACAAACAGATATAATGATCTTATCGCCATTCAACAGGCATGAGAAAAGACAGGATGTGAGATACCCTGTCTGGATTTAGTTGATTGTTATTGATTTTTTAGTAACAAAAGCGTTCCGGGGTGAGATACGGAACGCTTTTTTGTTAACCGGCTTGTTAAACCCTAACCGTTGGCAGGAAATTAATTATTGATAGCTTTGCCGAGCGAAATAACTTACTAAAATGCCACATCTGCTCGATAACCCCGCATGGAACGCCTATCGCTCCGGTAATAAAGATTTAGCGACAGGGAATGAACAGGCCTTGTATCTCCCGCTTGATATCTCTCCATTTGCAGGAATGAAAGAAAATTCGGCGGAGGATTTTGAGCAGCTTCATAACATCAGCCCCGGGAATGCCGCCTTTGGTGTGATCACTCCGGACACATTAAATGTTCCAGCAGGCTGGACCATACTTAACCGGATGGAAGTGCTGCAGATGACCAATGAGGTAAAGCCTTCGGAACGCCGTATTGATAATGAACTCGTGGCGCTGGGCGGGGAACACGTCCCGGCTATGCTGGCATTGACCAAACTCACCAATCCCGGCCCGTTCTCAGCCCGGACAATTGAATTCGGGCATTATCGCGGAATTTTTGAAGGCAGCGAACTAATAGCCATGGCCGGACAGCGGCTAAACCCCACTCCTTATGCGGAAATAAGCGCTGTTTGTACCCACCCCGACCATACGGGAAAAGGTTATGCGGCAGACCTGATGAGCTATCAGATAAACCGGATCAAGGCTGCGGGCGGAATCCCATTTCTGCACGTTCTCCGGACAAATGAAAGAGCGATCGGTCTTTACCGCTCACTGGGTTTTACAGGCAGAAGCGAGCTATATGTATATGTCATAAAAAAAGGGTAAGTATATATCAGTTTACACTAATTGAGTCTATTTTTTTAGCAATGCAATTATTACGCTATATGTAACTAAGCAAATCAATAACCCAACAATAAGATTATAAATACTATCCTCTTCTGAACATTTAAACGCTACACTTATTTTTTTACCCAGTTGAGCTACATAGGCCAAAATGAAAAAAATAATAATTGGGCCAAAAATTGTAAGAAGCCAAAATTCAAAAGCATTTAACCCGAACATTGTAAAATAAAAAAGCCACTTATTAGGTGGCTTAAATATATGAATAAGTGATATTTTTTACTCTTTATTTTTGGGGTTGTAGTTAAGAGCGGTTGTAAGTTTTGTATTGAAGTCCGATAGCTTTTCTTCTTTTTCCTCTACGATTTCAATTCTTTTTCCTTTTGAATCAAAGGCTACTGGATTGCCAAATAAATCCTTTTGCCCAAACATTAAATATTGTTTGGCAGATACTTTGGGACTGCTTTTTTTAAATTGAGGTTGTACCGATAACTGCATCAAATCTTTCTGAAATTTCTTCCCAAATAATCTTAAAAATTCATCCCAATCAGATGAAATATTCATCAATGTTATTACGGATATTAATTGTTTTTCAAGATGGGGTTCACCAATATCCAAGGTAAGACTTTGGTGTAGTCGTTTAGTTTTATTTCCTGAATCGCTCACCGGCGTTCTTTTTTCAAGCTCTTCCAATACTCCCTTAGGCAATAAATTGTAGATTAATTTTTTTGTCCAAGTTCCTATAACGCCTGGTCTATTTTGTATTCCATTTACGGTGTAATCCCAGCCGTTAAGTCTGAAAATTTCCTGATAAAACTCATCGGGAAAACGCTTTTGCCACGGTAGCAACTCCTCTGCGATATATGCTCTTAATATTTTTTGAAGTTCGTCTTTCTCTCTGTCAAATTGGTATCCAGTCGCTTCATCTATAAGTGCAATGATGCCGATTTTTGATAAAGACCTAACTATTATTAATGACATTCGCGCCAATGGTTTTTGTGATGCTATAAGTGCATGATCTTTATCTGCATCTAAGTAAGCATCACAAAGCAATGGGAGTATTTCTGCCTTATATCCATCTATGATAGGGCCCCCTAATGTCTTGCATTTAATTGGGTTTAATAATATATCATATAATTCAGGCTTAATAAACGGTTGTAGGTTCTTTGCGTCAATAAAACTTGGCAAATTTTCGGCTCTGTTTTCATTTAATGCGCGCCCTCTTTTTGTTCTTCCAAAAGCCCTAAATATTTCATTACGACCAATTAATCGAGTTCCATCTTCAAGAACAGCAACGTTTATGGGCTCGCCATCTTCCGAAAGTTTTAATATCCCCTCGTATTTAGCTTTGATAATATTATCGTTTTTTACGTTTTTTGAGCCCAGTTCTAATTCTTTCATAATCAATATTTTAATATATTATTTGATGATAAAATGCCCAATTAGGGCTCACCCTATTTTCCAGTCAATTGTGCATAGGTTAAACGATTTGTGCAATTTGTCAATAATGTATTGAAGCGGATGCAATCGGTTGCTTTACGACTGTTATAGCGGAATGTAAACTCGTCAGTATATTTTTGCATGTGCTTAGGTGATATGTTATGATAAATGCCAATTACCATGCGGTCAAATAAAGAGAAACAGCCCTCAATACTATTAGTATAATAAGCACCGTTGGCGTATTCCTTTTTGCTATGATCTACAACACCGTGGTGTGCGTATTCTTTGCCTACGGTTACATAAGTGTTGGCTGTGTCAGTCATTAAAACGCTTTCGCTATCAACATTAGCCCTAACCATGTTAGGCACAAAATCGCCGGGTTTTACAACTTGCATACGCAAACGGCTACCGCGTTCCATTAAGCCCAATACAACCGTTTTATTATTATGCCTGTCGGCTTTGTTTTCAGCGATTACTTTACGCTTTTTGTTGGTCATATTCTTAACCTTACCGCCAACTACGGTTTCATCAACCTCAACAATTACACCTGAACCACCAAGCTTATTATCATTGTCAATATCGGTTTCAGCGGCATCTATGCCGAAGCAATTACGGATGCGCTGCAACATGAACCAAGCAGTTTTCTGTGTTACATTTAAGTCCCTGCCTAACTGGAGCGATGAGATGCCTTTTTTGTGTGCGGTTACTAAGAAGATAGCTAAAAACCAAGTCTGTAATTCAATCTTGGTATTATCGAATAGGGTTGCGGTACGGACATTGAAGTATTTGCCTGTATTGCGGCATTTATACTTATTGCCAGCGCATTTGTAAACTTTAGAAGTTTCATCGAAAGGGCTAATCACATTGCCGTTCCAACGTAATTGCTCTAAATGGTTAATGCAAGTTTGTTCATCGGGGAACGCTTTTATTAACTCTCTGATTGATTTAAACTCTATATTTATCATATCGCAATTGAATTACAATACAAATATAGAAGTTATTTACACAAATACAAATTTATTTTTAGTGTAAACTTATATATAGTTACCAAAAAAAGCTGTTTAAATGGTCAGCCGTTAATCGGGAAACAAACGATAAATTCGGTGCGTCCCGGTTGTGACTTCACCTTTATCGATCCCCGGTGCTGGTTAACAATGCGCTGCGTAACCTCCAACCCCATTCCCGTACCCTTACCGATCTCTTTGGTCGTAAAAAAGGGATCAAATATCCGCGATCTGAGCTCTTCAGGAATACCGGGGCCATCATCTATTATGGAAACCTGTACAAAATCCCGGTCTCGCTCGGTTTTGATCGTCAGCGTGCCCTTTCCGTTTGCCTCCATCGCGTCAAACGCATTGTCGATCAGGTTTGTCCAGACCTGGTTAAGTTCGCCGATCAGCGCTTTCACTGGTGGTAACTTAAAGTCAAAATCTTCCACAAGGGTGATATTACCTTTCTTTTTCCGGTAACCGAGCATGGTCAGTGTGTTCCGGATGCCGGTATGAATGTCGGCATACTGTTTATCGGCGCCGCGGTCCATGTGCGTAAAGGTTTTTACCGATTTTACCAGTTCAGCGATCCTCCTTGCCGACTCCTGTATATCCTCGACCATCTTTTCGGTAACCAGCAGCGTATTTATCCAGCCAAAAACCGGGGATATAAAAGCGTCGGGAATATGTTTTTTAAAATTATCGAGGTCTTCCGTTTTGAAATTGAAATCGACAAAGTTTTCGGCCATATCATAAGCGTCATCCACACCCATCGTATCGAGCCAGTCCGAAAGTTCTTCTTCCCTTTTGGTCCGCTCCCGGAGTGTTAGTTTTGGCCTGTCGGTAACAGCCAGCACTTCAAACAAGGCATCGTTCACCGCATCGACCTGGCTTCTGTCCATCTTGATCGCCGTGAGCTTTTTAAATGTCTCGGGTTCCAGGCGCAGGTGTTCGCGCAGCGAAACAGAGTCGCGAACGATAGCTGATGCGGGATTATTAAGCTCGTGGGTCAGCCCTGCGGATAACTTTCCGAGCGCCATCATTTTTTCGTTCTGCTGCTGAAATGCCGTAAACTCCCGCACACGGTTGCTCATTACATGCACAAGTGCCTGTGTTAACTCAAACTGATCTTTGATCATTTCGCGGATGCGATCCGTAGGATACGAAAGCACACGGACTTCCGTGCGCGCTTTCATATAAACGTTCGATGTTTTTCCGCGTGAGTAGGGCAGATACCCGGTGATAATACCTGACCCGAAGATCCCGAGCTCCCGTTTGGTATTGTTCAGCATGATAAATGCCGCCAGTTCGCCTTCTACAATAAAGTTCGGGCCGGTCATCGCGTCACCCGGTTTAATCACCAACGAACCTTCAGGTAATACACTTTCTTCACAATTGTCAATCAGCCACTGTAACTGCTCATCCGGAACATTTTGTAACGCCTCAAAACTTTTCAGCGTAGCAACGGTAATCGGCTCCCTCATATTTATTTGTCAGGCTTATATCTGAACCACCGAATTTAGCGCATTGCTTTTTAAAAAACCAATCTGCGGCGCCACACCTGTCATCTATGACCAAAATATCGTAATTTTATGACGGAAAGCTTTTCCAAAGCCTTAATCCGCAACAGGTAAAACCTCTGACAGATGACCTATACAGTACAAAATAAAAATGACGGCAAGCGCGGCGCGTTTTTTATTGAAGAAGATGGCAAAGAAATCGGCCTGATGCATTATATTTTTTCGGGACCCGGCAAGTTAATCATTGACCATACAGAGGTTGACGAAGCACACGAAGGCAGGGGGTTTGGCCGTATGCTGGTGAAGGCAGGCGTGGACTACGCCCGCGAAAACAATATGAAAATTTTGCCCTATTGCCCTTATGCCAAAAAGGTTTTCGCCGCGACACCTGAATATGCCGATGTGCTTTTCTAAGAGTAAACATTTTTTAACAGCAAGCTGATCAATTAATCATGGAATACGTTCTGACCGAACCCGTTACCGCCGCTATCGGCATGGAGAAATATCAATGCACCATCACCTGGAGAAATGGCAAATTTATTTCGGACGAGCCGGAGATTGCAGGTGGCAAGGATACCGGGCCCGACCCCTATACCCTGCTGTTATCTTCTTTGGGTTCATGTACGCTGGCAACCCTCCGGATGTATATCGACCGTAAGGGATGGGATGTTCCGCAGATCGCCGTTGCTGTAAATATGTACTTTAAAATCGAAGGAGAGAAAAAGATAACCGTTATTGACCGCGACCTGAATTTCATTACCCCGGTTACGGATGAACAGCGGGAACGCCTGACCCAGATTGCCAAGGCGTGCCCGGTTTCAAAAATACTGGAGGGCGAAGTACAGGTGCGCACTTTTGTTTACACCGGCGAGGAAACTGAATTAAAGCACAGCTATACAAACGGCGAGATCATTGTTGAATGGCGGCCTGAGTTGTGCAAACATTCCGCCCGTTGTGCAACCCAGCTCCCGGGTGTTTTTAAACCCGGCGAAAAGCCCTGGGTAAATATGAACGGCGCAACCAGCGCCGATATTGAAAAGCAGATAAGCCATTGCCCCACCGGTGCATTGCGTGTTAAAAAGAAAGACTGAATTGCCGCAAAATAAGATTATTGCACTGACCGCTCTTCTATGACCGGGCGGTTCATCACCTTATAAAAAAACACCCCGCCGATGACGTAAAGGACTACGTCAAGCCAGTCGGCAGTATAGGTTTTTGAAAGCATCGGCAGCAGTATTTCGAACGCGAACGTAACATACACGACCACAAAGATCACATGTCCGGGTGAAAGTGTGTAATGATCACTTTTGACGATAAGTCTTCTGAGAGAAAATAAGGCAAGATTGCAGATAACCGGCACCGCGAAAAGATCATCAATGTAGCCATTAAGATAAGGGATCGGGTGCCCTGTTTTCCGGGATAAGAATATAAGCAGCCAGACCAGGCAACCGGCAATGAACCACTTATTCAGCAACGTTTTCATCAGCCGGGGATCAGGCTAATCAGCACAATGATAATGGTAACGATAACAAAAAATGCCACCTGCATAAAAATAGTCCACCAGCGCAGGGTATTCAGTATTCGCTTACCCCACCGCTTCAGCAGGCCATCGCCCGGACGTACAAAAAAGTAATCATCCTCCCGCATTGCCTGTCTTCGCGCCCTTTGCTCCACCTCATACGAAAACTGCCGTGTTTCTAAAAAACCATCGCAGTAAAGGCATCTGTCATCAATACGACCTTCCCATAACGTCCATTTGCCGCAGTGCGGGCATTTTATTTCTTTAACCTGGCTCATTTAAATTCGCAGGCAAATATAACGCTATCCGTCCTGAATTAATGCACGGGAATACGATAAAACACCGATCGGCTATCAGCGGGCAAATACCACCGCGGCGCTTGCGGCAGGAACATGAACAATAAAGCTGTTTTTGTTAACCGGCGCATATTCGGCATCACCCGGGTTAAAACGACCGTCGGCGCTTACCGAACTTCCGGAAAATTTTACTCCCGTTAAAGCTGTGATCGAAGGGGCCGTCAGGCGCTGTATATTAACAGCAGACACCCGCCTCGTCGGAATCACGTTGAAATCAAAATCCTTATCGATACTCTTATTGATCAGGGTTACTGAACAGATATCATTGATCAGACAGGCATGCGCGCTGCAATACTGCCCCTGGTCAACCTGCGCTGCCACTGTTCTCCCTCCCGAGCTGCCATATTTAAAGGCAAGCATGGCGTAATACTCGGGCCGGGCGGTGAGTACGCCATTTTCGCTGAATATGGGGGAATAATGCAGCCGCAGCCCGTTATGAAAGTTTATTCCCTGACAGCCGTTGTCTGCCAAGATCCACATGGTGTCGAGCGCCCAGAGCGCCGAGGCAAAAACATCACTTACGCCCTGCTTTCCGCCGCCGTAAACATTATTGCATTCCGTAACACGGAACGGGAGCTGCTGCATTCCGGGTGCAGCTTTAAACGATTGGATAAGTGAAGACAGCTTACCATTGTAGCTTAAAATAGAATTATAGGTTATGGCCGGGCTTGTAGCCGGGCCGGTTTCGTAATAATGGCCGTCAAGCAGTTTTACCCTGCTGTATTCTCGCCCGGCAAAAGCCTGTATCCAACTGTTATTCGACGCGATGTCCGGCCCGGCAAAGCTGGCGTCAGGAACTGCCGTACCTACAACCTGACGGTAATTTTCCCACTCAGCCATAAAATCAGCCGGGGAATAGCCCGCATAGCGCAGGTGTTCGTATGGTCCGTACGCATCCGGCTCGTTTCCAAACTGAAAGGCATACAGATTTGCGCCCATGCGCTGCCTGATGTAAGCTGCCTCGACTGCTGCCTTACGGGCATCATTTTCTCCGAGATTTAATCCGAACATCACGGGCCATCCTGCCGCATTGGATAATGCTGACAACCGGTCGATATCTGTCGGGGTGATGGTATTGAGAGGCGTTGCTGCATCACGCGGAACCGCACTCCAGGTCACAAAGTCGCTGGTCGCGCCGCCCATACGTATAATACCCGGACCGAGGTTCCGCAGCAATTGCACCAGCACCTTATTGTCAGCATTCAGAAAACTAATATCCTCGCCAAGCAGGCTGTTTTCAAAGCTCAGTCCTTCAAACGTTTCCGGGATTACATTCCCTGCATGATTGGAACTGATGGTAACATTAACGGTGTTGGAATTATAGATAAAAAGCTTCCGGTTTGGGTCTTCTTTCCGGCATGAGGCCAGCAATGCTGCCAGTAAAAGCAGCGGCAATAGTTTATTCATATAGGGTAACGAATACGCCTTAAATATATGCAATTACGACAATTGTAACAGCAACATTACAATCGTTCAAATTAAATTTTTCAGCAGCATTCACAGGCGCTACATCCGGTATAACAGGCTCCCGGTCTGCATAATTAAGCCGTTCATCTATTCGTGTTCGTGATAATATATTTATATATTTACTTTTAGTTGTGTCAAAGAAACACAATGAACCAATGCTCTTTTGAGCATAAGAACCAATTACCGATTATACCAACAAACTACATGATGAAGAAAGGCTTTACTATTACCGCAGTTGTTTGCATAGCGTCTGCAGCAGCATTTTTATTAACCGGTATGACCTCCGGCTCACACTTATCTGCTTCGGGGCAATCTCCGGCTGACACCGCCCGGATAATACTGGTAAAAAACACGAACGGACCAACACTTGGGTATTCAGCCACATCGGGTGTTAAAATACTGACGGTGGACGGCTTTCATTTTAAGGATCTCAATAAAAACGGTAAGCTCGATAAATATGAAGACTGGCGATTGCAGGTAGATGAGCGGGCTAAGGACCTTGCTTCAAAAATGTCGGTTGATCAGATCGCAGGACTGATGCTGTATAGTATTCATCAGGCAATTCCTGCTTTGGCCGGTCCCTTCGGGCGCGGCACCTACAACGGCAAATTATTTAAAGACGGTGGCGTTGACCCGTCGTGGGTAACCGACCAGCAAAAGGAGTTTCTGATAAAAGATAATTTGAGACACGTGCTGGTAACCACCGTTCAAAGTCCGGAAGTAGCAGCCCGGTGGAATAATAATATACAGGCGCTGGTTGAAGGTGTGGGGCTTGGCATACCGGCCAACAACAGCTCCGATCCGAGGCATGGCGCATTTTCCGGTCTGGAATATACGGCGGGTGCTGGCGGTAAAATATCACAATGGCCCGATCAGTTGGGGTTGGCCGCGACATTCGATCCCGGGATCGTGGAAGAATTCGGATCGATAGCAGCAAAGGAATACCGTGCATTGGGAATTACCACCGCCTTGTCGCCGCAAATCGATTTAGGATCAGAACCGCGCTGGGTACGCATAAACGGCACCTTTGGCGAAGATCCGCAGCTGGCCGCCGACATGGCCCGTGCCTATATCGACGGTTTTCAAACATCAACCGGCGATGCCGAAATACGTGACGGATGGGGCTTTAACAGCGTTAACGCCATGATGAAGCACTGGCCCGGCGGTGGCCCGGAAGAAGGCGGCAGGGATGCACATTATGCCTATGGTAAATATGCGGTATATCCCGGCAATAATTTCGACGAGCATCTCGTGTCATTTGTGGATGGCGGACTGAAGTTGAACGGTAAAACCAGGATGACAGCAGCGGTAATGCCTTATTACACGATTTCGTACGGAAGGGACATAAAAAATAAAGAAAATGATGGCAATAGCTACAGTAAATATCTGATCACCGACCTGCTGCGTCATAAATATGGATTCGACGGCGTGGTTTGTACCGACTGGCTGGTTACCGCTGACGAAGCTAAAACGCCGGACGTTTTTCTTGCAGGAAAGTCATGGGGAATGGAAGATAAAACAGTGGCCGAACGCCATTACAAGATATTGATGGCAGGGGTTGATCAGTTTGGGGGTAATAATGATGCAGGCCCAGTGATTGAAGCCTACAATATGGGCATTAAGGAACATGGCGAGCCTTTTATGCGCGCAAGATTTGAACAATCCGCAGTAAGGCTGCTGCGTAATATTTTCAGAACGGGTCTTTTTGAAAACCCATACCTCGATCCGGAACATTCCAAACAAACCGTTGGGAAGCCTGAATTTATGACGGCAGGGTACAAAGCGCAGTTAAAATCAATCGTGATGCTGAAAAACAAGGGCAGCGTTCTTCCGGTAAAAAAGGGCACAACGGTTTATATCCCTAAAAAATATGTGGCCGCCAGCAAAAGCATATTCGGTACAACAACGCCTGAAAGGTGGGAGGATGCCGTTAACCCCGATCTGCTAAAAAAATATTTTAACGTAACTGATGACCCTTCCAAGGCTGATTGCGCCATTGTTTTTGTAAACAGTCCGGAAGGCGGACCGGGTTATGATATAGCAGACGCCAAAAATGGCGGTAACGGATATTTGCCGATCAGTTTGCAATACAGTCCTTATACTGCCACCTATGCAAGGGCACAGAGTATTGCGGCCGGTGATCCTACGGAACCGGGAATTACCAACCGCTCCTACAAGGACAAGAGCTTTACGGCTGCCAATGCTATGGATCTCAAAATAATTCAGGACACCCGGAAAGCGATGAAAGGCAAACCGGTTATTGTTTCGGTAGCTATTTCAAAACCGATGGTACCGGCTGAAATTGAGCCTTTGGCAGATGCAATAATCGGCAGTTTCGGTGTACAGAACCAGGCCGTGCTTGATATTTTATCCGGCACAGCCGAACCATCGGGCCTGCTTCCTTTCCAGATGCCTGCCAATATGAAAACGGTAGAACTACAGGACGAGGATATTCCGCATGATATGGTATGCTATCGCGACGCTGCCGGACACACTTACGATTTTGGGTTCGGCATGAACTGGAAGGGCGTGATCAAGGACGCCAGGACAGCGAAATATGTCAACAGGGTTATTAAACCGGCAATCGTTGTTAAAAATGGCACGGTAACCATTAGCAGCGCTACTAACAACAGTAAAATATATTACACCACAGACGGAACGACGCCCGCCTTTATAAAAGAAAATGAATACTCAAAACCATTTAAGTTAAAGACGGGTTCAACTGTAAAGGCCATTGCCAAGGTGTATGGCGTTGACAACAGTGATCTGGTTGTCTATCGTTCAGAGAAATAACAACTGCGGCGATAGCTTTACCGGGCTTAAATATTTTTTGCAAATCTGATCGACATGAAAAAGCTGACTGGCGTCCTTATTTTATCGTTGCTGATGATAACTGCCTCGGCACAAAGACCGGGGCGGTGGGAACTGGTTCAAAGCCGTAATCAAATAGCCGCCCGGGGCGAATGCAGTTTGGTTGCGGCAAATAACAAGTTGTATTTGATCGGCGGCGATGGCGGAGCAAAGCCGGTGGAGGTTTACGACCCCAAAACCAACCTGTGGACGGCAAAGGCGATAGCGCCCTTTAACATGCATCATTTTCAGGCTGTCGCGCTGGGTGACAGGATTTATGTACTGGACGCGTTTTATACAGGCGCTTATCCCGATCAGCTATCGCTGCCCAATGTTTATTGCTATGACACAAAAAATGATGTCTGGCAGAAACTCGCCGAAATACCTGAAGACAGAAGAAGAGGCGGAGCAGGCGAAGCGGTTTACGACGGAAAGCTGTATCTGGTGTGCGGGATAACGCATGGGCACCGGAGCGGCACCAACGCCATGTTTGATTGTTACGACCCTGAAACCAATAAATGGACAAAACTGCCTGATGCCCCGCATATCCGCGACCATAGCATGGCGGTTGTCGTCGGCGATAAACTGTATGCCATTGGCGGGCGCAATACCAGCCTGCATGACGCGGATAATTTTATGTCGTTTTTTGATAAGGTGGTGTTGGATGTTGATTGTTACGATTTCAAAACCGGGAGATGGAGCACACTTGCCGCACGCTTACCGATGGGAACGGGCGGTGGCACGGCTGTAAACCTCGACGGCGTTATCTATTACATCGGTGGTGAACGGGCTACAAGTACGAAACCCAACGGGCCGCAAAAGGATGTTTACCGGCTCGATCCATCCGCGGCAGATGCAGCCTGGCAAAAAGTTGCCGACCTTAACCGGGCGCGGAATGGCGTTGGAGGAACGGTACTCGGTCACAAAATTTATATTGCCGGCGGAGCGGGCGGCGGTCCGGCCGGGCCGCCGCCAACCGGGAAACAGCCCGGAAGCCCGCCTCCGGGACCACCGCCGGGGAATAACACGGAAAATCACGCCGGTATTGCATTGGAGGTGTTTACCCCCTGATCTATAATACCGGATACGGTTTGTGGCTGATGGTGTAATTAATTATCTTTATCAAACCTGTCAAACCAATCAGCCATGCGTAAACTTTTAATCTTATCGTTGTTTTTTCCTGCCGTATTATTGGCGCAAACCGAACCGGTGGTGATACCGCTTTGGGCTAATGGAGCTCCCGGCTTTGAAAACCGGCGTAATGAACCGGAACAAGCCAAAGACTACTGGGTAAAAAATATTCACAACCCCTCGCTTACGGTTTTTCTTCCACCAAAGGACAAGGCAACCGGGGCCGCTGTTGTGGTATGCCCGGGCGGCGGCCATCGCCTGCTGGTTTATACTGCCGAAGGGGTCGATCCCGCAAAATACCTGAACGACCTCGGTGTAGCGGTATTTGTATTAAAATACCGTTTGGGCCGCGATACTTTATCGCCCTACAAGGTTGAGGTACATGCAAAACAGGACGGCTTCAGAGCCATGCGACTGGTTCGCAGCCGCGCTGCTGAATTTGGCATTGACACGAACCGCATCGGCATGATGGGCTTTTCCGCCGGAGGCGAGGTTGTAGATATGGTAGCCTTTGACAGCGGACAAGGCGACAGCCACGCCCCTGACCCCATCGACCGCGAAAGTGCAAAGCCTGCATTTATTATTCAGATCTACCCGGGCCCGCTGTTTATTCCTGAAACTATCCAACCCGACGCTCCGCCTGCCTTTCTGCTTGCGGCCAATGATGATCCATGCTGCGCGGTATCAGTAATGCAATTGCTGCAACGCTACCGGGATGCAAAAGTTCCGGTTGAAGCCCATCTGTTCACCAGGGGCGGGCATGGCTTCAATATGGGATACCGGTCAAAACTTAAAACCATCCACTCCTGGCCGCAGCGGCTCGCCGACTGGCTTGAGGACAATAACATCCTGCAGCCTATAAGCGGTGTCAGGCCGAAGGTGATGCACTAAAGTCCTATAATCTTTGTTCGCAGGTATTTTTAATGTCATTTGTGGTGATCAAATGTTAAATCGAAAACTATTGTCGTGCAACTAAGGTTTAATATACAGTAATTTTACCGCAATGAAAACGAGGCATATTTTTACTTTGCTATTATTGCTTGCTGCGGCCATTGTACGCGGGCAGGAGCTCACCGGTTCCGTTGTTGACGATGCCAGCGGAAGTAAAATGCCCGATGTATTTATCCGAAATATCAATAACAAACAATTAGGTATTACGGATAAAAACGGCAGGTTTGACATCCCGGCGGAAACGGGAAACCTCCTGATCTTTCAATGTCCGGGCTATGTGTCGGATACTTTATATGTGATCGATATGCGGCCTAAAAAAATCCGGTTAGTCGCACAAACCATTGCCCTGCGCGAAGTAAGGATCAACGCTACACGCCCTGCATTTGACCCGCGAAAGGAGTATCCTGAAGTGTACACCAAAAGTAAGTTTTACGTACTATCACCCACTTCGTGGTTTGGTAAAGAAGCAAGGGATGCCCGTCGGCTAAAGCGTTATTTTAAGCGCGAAGCGGAGGAGCGTAAAGTTGATGCCGTTTTTACCAAAGCGTATGTCGGCAGCATTGTGCCGCTAAAGGGAATAGAACTGGAGGATTTTATGCTGATGTACCGCCCGACCTATGACCAGGTGAAAGCGAATAACAGAACATCACTGGCGGTTTACATCAATGACTGCTATAAAAAATACAAGGCGCTCCCGCCTGATCAGCGAAAGCCGCAGCCGCTTACCGGAGGCTGATAAAAAAACAATTTTAGCCTGTCGTTGGTTAAACTATAAAACTACCGATATGAAAAAGAAACTTATTACCATTGTACTGCTTGCGGTTATGTATGCGGCAGTAAGTTCCAGCTGCGCACCACCCCGGCACTTAAAACCACCTCCACCCCCACCGGGTGCACCCGCACATTAACGGGTGACGGTTAAAACCATCAAAAAAAGCCGATCGGGTAGTTAATCCGGTCGGTTTTTTATTAACCTATCACTTCAAATATTTACCGGGGATAGGATTGTCTTTTCGCTCATTGTCGTAAAACCAGCCTAAAATCCAGAAACGCGTACCATCATTAAAAAGCTCGATGCTGTTTATTCCGCGTTCAATTACCGGACCATTGGCTTCGTTCCTTGATTCATAAGTACTCCATACATGATATATCGCTCCGAATTTTTCCGTCTTCCGGCTGATCTCCCTTTCATCAAATCCCTCCTTTTCCAGCAGCGGATCAGACAGCCGATGAAATTCCTTTAAGGTGATATAGCTGATCGACGGCTTACCGCTCTTTCGTACGTTCACTGCGCCAACCATAGCACCGGGCCAATGCAGCAAACTATCCCTTTCAAAATACACCTTTCCTCCCTTTTTCACGGTCACCACATCGTAATAAGCCTTTATAATACCATCCAGTGTGCTTACGTTATCACCAAATTTCGTGATAACCTGTGCTGCTGAAAGTTGCGCTATCAGTACACCTATTATAAGCAGCAATACTGTCCTTTTCATAAGTTCTTAATTGATTATCAAAGATATATAAATAGCAGGCCGTATCATGCATTTTTGAACCTGGACTTTTTCATTTCTTAACCTACATCATCTTTCAGCGGTGCGGAGCTACGTAACTTTGTTATGTAAATAAGGAAAGGATAATCACAATGACACAATCAGTATTACATAAAGCCGCTACACGTGGACATGCAAGCCACGGATGGCTTAACAGCTACCACAGTTTCAGTTTCGGCAGTTATTATAATCCCGAAAGGATGCACTTTGGCGCGCTGCGCGTTTTGAATGACGACACCGTAGAGGCCGGAATGGGTTTTGGCAAGCATCCGCATGATAACATGGAAATTATCTCTATACCGCTGGAAGGCGATCTTGAACATAAGGACAGCATGAACAATGTTGCCGTTATTAAAAATGGCGACATACAGGCCATGAGCGCCGGAACAGGTATCTATCACAGCGAGTATAACAAGAACCGGGAACACCGGGTTAAATTTTTGCAGATCTGGTTATATCCGGATAAAAAGAATGTGGAGCCCCGTTACGACCAGATCTCTTTAAATCTGGAAGACCGTCACAACAAGCTGCAGCAAGTGCTTTCTCCAGACCCTGAGGATGAAGGGGTTTGGGTACATCAGAATGCATGGTTCCATCTTGGCAAATTCGATAAGGGTGTAAGTACAGCATATAACATCAGGGCAAAAGGCAACGGCGTTTACGTTTTTGTACTAACCGGCGATGTTAAGGTTAACGATCAGGTACTTAACACCCGCGATGGCTATGGCATTTGGGATACCGATAAATTTACCATTAGTGCGGAAACCGATGCAGAATTTCTGCTGATGGAAGTACCGATGGAATTTTAACGATCAACATAAAAGCCGGAACGAAACATTAGGTGATTGATGGTTGTGGCGCTTCGGTTCGGCTTTTTTTATTTAACAGGCAAATGAAAACACATATCCTGGTTATCGGCAGAAATGCCGAGATTTTACAAACGGTTGTCCGGTTGGTAAACAATAACGATCAATGGGAGGCGACAGGCGCCACTACCGACAACGATGCGATAAATGCGTTCGGTACTCAACCTTTTAAACTGGTGCTGCTTTGCAACGGCATCGATCCGGAAAGCGAAGACACGTTACGTGCAGCATTTAAGGCAGTGAACCCGGATGTTGTCATCATCCAGCATTATGGCGGGGGCAGCGGCCTCCTTGCCGCTGAGATCTATCAGGCGCTTGGTTAGTTATAAAAATCAAAAAGCAGAGAAGGCAAACCTTCTCTGCTTTTTTTTATACCCGTCAGCAAAACGAAATAATTGCTGCGTGAGGAGCGTTTACACTGCTATTTTGATATCCCCCAGTTTTTATTGGGTGATGCGCCCATCTGAAGCACGAGCGACCCGCCTTTTAACAACTCAGAGGCAGGAAATTTGAAAGAGTTTAAAGGTTTACCATTCAATACTGCACTTTGCACATACATGTTTTTTCGCGACGCGCCTTTCGCAATAATGGTGAACTTTTTACCGCGACCGAAACGCTGACCAAGATTGATCTCGATCTTGCTAAACAGCGGACTGCCGATCTCATAAATCGGATTCACACGCCCGCCGCCATCGGTCTGGAATAAACCGATTGCCGTCATGACCAGCCAGGCGCTCATCTGACCCTGGTCTTCGTCGCCTAAATAGGCGTTACCCGGTTCGTAACCATAAAATCTGTCTAATATCGAGCGGCTCCATTTTTGAGTTGACCATGGCTTTCCGGCCCAGTTAAACAGGAACGCAAAATGCATAGACTGTTCATTACCCTGTACCACCGGGTAATCCCAGTATTGGTCGTTCATGCCATTGTAACGCCACGGCTCGCTTCGTTTAAAGCCCCACTCCAGCCGATCGACCGTTTTTTTCCTGCCGATCATATTTACCAGCGCCGGCACATCCTGCGGCACAAAAAATGTCAGCTGCCAGGCGTTCCCCTCTACATAGTGCTCGTT
The DNA here is from genome assembly GCA_035547875.1 of Mucilaginibacter sp. Classification (GTDB taxonomy): domain Bacteria; phylum Bacteroidota; class Bacteroidia; order Sphingobacteriales; family Sphingobacteriaceae; genus Mucilaginibacter. The sequence goes on from DASZTX010000057.1 coordinate 864,660, forward strand.
GGCTCCGCTGCGGAAGGGGTCAAAGTTCTTTGTCCATTCGCCGTTGCTTAACTTCATGTGGCAATAGCCCGCAGTGTCAATGGCGTTTTTCCACCAATAACCGCGATCATTAAACTTTTGGTAGATATCTTTCTTACCCAATGCCTTTGCCAGCTGACCCACGTTCCAGTCGTCAAAAGAATATTCCATCGTGTTGGAAAAGCGGCCCTTATCCGAAGGAACATATTTATGCTTTTCATATTCAACCAGGTCCCTATTGCCTGCAAAACCATTAAATACCTTTTGGGCGGGAGTGGTTTGCATCTTAACTGCCGCCTGCAATACCTTTTCCGCATCAAAGTTCCGGATACCCATCTGATAAGCGGATACCATTTGGGGAATTTCGTGTTCAGCGACCATTACCGGAACATAATTCATTCCGGCAGGCCCTTTGGCAAGCCATCCGTTGGCATCGTACATGGCAAGCTGCGAGTTTACCCAGCGGTTGCTCCACTCCGGGGTGATCAGGTTCCAGACCTGGTTAAGATTCCAGAAAGTATTCCAGAAGGCGTCACAACCGAGCGCAACATCATCCTTATTTTTTAGCTGGTGAACCTTGCCGTCTGTTCCACGCCACTGCCCGTTGATATCGCTCCAGGTATTGCGGCTGCATATCGACCGGTACAGCGAATTATAAAAACGCACCTTTTCCATACGGTTTGACGTTGTTATCTTCACCCTGTTGAAAATGTCGTTCCAGGCATTTACCTGATTTTGCCGGACAGCGTCAAAGCTCCATCCAAAGGGTCGGGTAATCTCCGTTTTCAAATTTTCATCTGCGTTGGCCACACTCACCAGCGATATTCCCGAGCGAATCTGAACTACCGGATCCTTTTTTGCATCAAACTGTATAAACAAACCGGCATTTTTAGCATCCTTCGCATCAAAGGTGTCACCGTTCTCAATTTTTCCGTTTATCCAGCCGCCCATGCTTTTCATAGGCTTGTCAAACTCCACCACAAAGTGCAGGGTATAGTCCTGGTCGGCATCCGTACTCCATATACCCGGAGAAAATTCGTGTGCATATCCTTCTATGCGGTAATCGCTTACTTTTTTCAGGTGTATCTCCTTTAGCTGGTAATTGTATTCAGCAGGTATTTGAAGATCAATAAGCACACGGGCACTGTCACGGTCTTTTGGAAAGGTAAACCGCTCAAACCCGCAGCGCGTAGTGGCTGTAACCTCAGCCTTGATGTTATAGTCAGCAAGCTGAACTTTGTAGTAGCCGATGGGGGCTTCTTCTGTCTTTTTATCGATACGCGACCGGTAACCCGAACCTGGTTTCAGTTCGTCGCCTATATGTGTTTTCAGTTTGCCGTTGGTCGCAAATATGCCCAATCCGGCGAGTGTCCATTCGTGGATATGGCTGAACGTGCCCACGCTTTCGTATGACGGCTGATAACCTGCCTGCCAGCCTGCATTCTGATTATCCGGGCTCATCTTTACCATACTGAACGGCATCCACGGTCCGGGAGCGATCATCCATCTTGAATGCGCCGTACCGATCCGGGTATCCACATAGTCGGCGAGGGTTTGTACCTTTTGCGCAGACCGCAATACGGAGCCCTCGTCAATTAACTTGCCGTCAGCCAGAATTTTATAGGTACTTCTTTTGGTTCCGGTGATTGCAGGCATCGGCGCCTCGAAAACATAATTGCCTTGTTCAACAGCCCGTTTAAATATGGCTTTACCATCCAGCAATACCGTAAGCTCAGGCGATCCCTTTAAATGCTGCGCATTGACCAGTAAAGGCTGAACAGCCGTCCGGCCATTTTTAAGCTCATAATCAGCGGCTTTTACGTCCCGGATAAATACTTTTGACGGTGATTTAAGTACCGTTGGGGACGGACCTTCAAGACTCACCTGATCAAACATGATCCATGATCCCTGCAACACTGTAATGGTAATCTCATTGCCGCCGCTCTTGATGACACCTGCATCTACGGGTATCTCAATGGTTTGCGGCGTAGCTTCTGTCAAATCGCCCTTTAGCGCCGCAGTATCCACAAAAGGCTCGTTTTGTCTTGGATAGGGTTGTTTGCTTACATCATAGCCCGCCGCGGAAAGCTGAACTTTCTTTTCCTGATTATTGATATTTACCTTAACCAGCGGCAGGAATTTTTTTGCATAATCCCGCAATCTGATCACCAGTTTGTAGCGGCCATTCGCGGGCATTTTGTCAACACCGAATAAAATATTTACCTGGTTGGTACGCCAGCCCGAAGTTGGCCAGGTTCCACCCCAGGTATCTACCGGCCCCGGCAAAACATAGGGAAAATCACTTTTTTCGTGGGAGTAACCTATCAGGAAGAATTTATCCTCGTAACCAAAATCGTGTCCTACAAAATCCTTAAATCCATTTGGCGCGAGTGCAAATTCCGAAGCTGAATTATCTGATTTTCCCACACTCCAGATCTCCTTCTGCCCCTGGGCAAATAACTTCGGAGTCATCGCGGAAATTAACAGACAAACCAGTAAGCTTATTTTTTTCATGTTGTACAGTAAGTTATTATAATTTAAGTTTTAACGGTCTTAAGTAATGCACGGTGTGTTCATAAAGAATTATTATAAAAAGTAATACTCCCGGCGACAGGAGTATTACCTCAACTTAACTCAATTCTCATAAAGTAACCGTTTCTCAACAGCGAAGATAGATAATTAATATGTATGTACGTATATACAAATAAATTATTTTAAATTAATTTTTACCGGAACCTGGCGGAAAGAACTGAAATGGAAAAAGCTTATCCTGTAAGCGTGGTAGAAATTATTGACCAATTCTACAGTGATCAATTGATAAAATATTTTATATGTTTGTACATAATTACATTAAAACAAATATTTGTCGTTATTATAAAAAAGTACCCCTTTTGTCATGAAAAATTGCATCATGTTAACCCTGTTCTCTGCCCTGGTCTGTTTTTATTGCAAAAACTGTTTTGCTCAAAGCCAGTTGATAAAAAACCTGCGGGACGGCAAAAAGCAAACTCTGGTAGTATATGGTACCAGTCTTTCTGTTTACAGGGGCGGCACTGCGTGGGTAAACAAGCTTTCGGAAGACCTGAACAGACAATTTGATGGAAATCTGAAAGTGATCAATGCGGCAAAAAGCGCAATGTGGTCAACATGGGGCGTGCAGCACCTGGAGGACAGCGTGATCGCAAAAAAACCGGATGCCGTTTTAATGGAATTCAGCATGAACGATGCTTTCCTTCCGTACCATACCAGCCCTGCATTGGCACAGCTTAACCTGAATTACATGATCGACCGGATCAAAATATACGATCCGCACTGTGAGGTTATTTTGCAGCTGATGGATCTTCCGGTAAATGAAAATGCGAAACAGCGACCACATCTTGCGGCCTATATGCAAATGTACCGTGAGGTCGCTAAAAAGCGGGGACTGTTACTGATCGATCACTCACACTACTGGAAAAAGATACTGGACAAAGGCAAAGATGTATATCTGCAATACGTACCGGATGGCATTCACCCCGATGAACGCAGCGGCCGGGAACTGATCGAACCTTATATTATAAAACAGCTGGAAAAATAAAAAGCGGGGCTGTTTTAGCCGCCCCGCCCGCATTAAAGACTATTAGTTACCGTGTACTTTCTACCGTATAAACAAAGCTGTCTGCCTTGTAATAACCAAGGTTATATTCAATAGGTCTTTCGCCCTGATCAAATACAAATCGCTTGCGGAGCAACACGGGGCTGCCCACCGCTATTTTAAGTTTTCCCGCAATAAAGGCATCCGCAGCGGTTGCGCTGATCTCCTCCTTTGATAATGTTGCAATAACAGAATGATCACCTTCGAGCATTTCGTAAAGAGGGCGTTTAAAATCCTCTTCGCCTGTAAGGCCAACCCGGGGATGGAAGTAAGAAGCAAAATAAACAAAAGGTTCATCAGGTTTACCGCGCACCCTTTCCATCTTCAGTATTTTACGGTCCTGTTTTATTTCGAAAAAATTGGCCAGTTGTTCATCGGGTGTCACCCAGGTAACGTGCAATTCAAAATTCTTGATGGGGATGTTCCGCAGCTTCATTTCCTGCGAAAAGCTCAGCCAGTTATTTGACTTTGAACTCACCGCGGCTGGCGCCACCTTGGTGCCGTTCCTCTTCTTTCTGATCAGCAGCCCCTCAAAAACCAGTTTGGATATAGCCTGACGCAGCGTTGTGCGCGATATCGCCAGTTGTTTTGCCAATTCCACTTCGTTTGGCAATATCTTGCCGTTCTGATACTCTTCCTCTTTAATCAATTGTCTCAACAAATCCTCCGCCTGCGCATGTAACGGAATCGGGCTTTTGTGATCGATAGAATACTTCATTTATAAATAATACCGTGTTAATATACGCTCCGTCTAATTTTAGTTCATTTGTAGGAACATATAAAGGTAGCGATTGTAAGGCAGATTAAATAAAAATTGGAAGATTTCGTTTGCATTTCTGAAATTATTTATATGTTTGTACATTACTATATATAAACCTCTAATACCATTTCGCGTTAAAAGATAGACCTACAAGGCAATTGTCCTTTAAGTGTTTATTAATATGTACTTACATTATTACAATATATGAATTTGAATTTAACTAACAATGATGCTTTAATTAATGAACCGGAGCTGGCACAGCTGCGTAAATCGCCCCAATTTATCATGCCCGCCAGAATAAATGAGGACGCGATTACAGAGGGTACTTATAATGTTTTTCCGTTTTGCAGGCTTGGGCAGGGAAAAATATTTAACGGATATGAGTCGCTGGTAAAATGGATCACCGAACAAAAGACCGTGATCATTGATGGTTATCAGGGGCTGTTCTGGGACAGGATTGAAGCGATCATCAACCAACTGATGGTAAATGAGGGGCTGACAGTTAACTGGATCCGGACGGCTGATTTTTTGAAAAAGCCTGCCGAAGTCAACGAGCTGGTCGCTCCGTTTTTAGGCACAGCCGACTCTGTGTGGGGTACAAAATGCCAGCTTAAGCTTAGCGACCTGTATAATATGGACGTCCTTACGGCGCAGCGGCCCGCCAGTAACTCAGTGGTTAACATTGTGATCGGTCCGGCGGCGGCGCTTACCGGCTGGGATGCGCCCATTGTTTATATCGACCTGCCCAAAAACGAACTGCAATACCGTATGCGTGCGGGTTCGATAGTTAACCTTGGCAGCGATACCACTGACGAGAACTTTTTAATGTACAAAAGATTCTACTTTGTGGACTGGGTATTGCTGAATGAGCATAAAAAGCAGATACTCGATAAAATAGCCATTATAGCGGATGGTCAGTGGACCAGCGAGATCAACTGGATGCTAAAAGCGGATTTTGCGGCGGGACTTAACAAGGTCAGCCAATCCTTTTTCAGGGTAAGACCCTGGTTTGATCCCGGAGCCTGGGGCGGACAATGGATAAAAGAACATATTCCGAACCTTAGCAGCGATGTTGTCAATTATGCCTGGTCGTTTGAGCTTATCGTTCCTGAAAATGGCCTCGTGTTCGAAAGCAACGGGCTCCTGCTCGAAGTTACATTCGATTTTTTAATGTTCCATAACCGCGAGCAGGTATTAGGAAAACATGCCACGCAATTCGGCGATGAGTTTCCCATCCGTTTTGACTTCCTTGATACTTATGATGGCGGAAACCTGTCGATTCAGTGCCATCCGCAGCTCGACTACATCCGCAAGGTCTTTGGCGAAACCATCACACAGGATGAGACCTATTATATACTGGACTGCAAGGATGACGCCACCGTTTATCTGGGCTTCCAGGAAAATATCGATCCGGAGAAATTTCAAAAAGAACTGACCAACAGCCAGAATAACAATGTTCCGGTAGAAATCGAGGATTTTGTTCAGAAACACACTGCCAAAAAACATGATCTGTTTCTGATACCGAACGGAACCGTACACAGTGCCGGAGCTAACAACCTGGTACTGGAGATCAGTGCGACACCCTACATCTTCACCTTTAAAATGTACGATTGGCTGCGGCTTGACCTTGACGGCAACCCGCGACCGATCAACATCGATCATGCGTTCAAAAATTTAAACTTCGACCGGAAGGGCGATCGTGTTAAGAACGAACTGATCTCACAACCACGGGTACTTGAACAGGATGCGGAAAAGACGCTTGTACATCTGCCTACCCACGCTGACCATTTTTATGATGTTCACCGCATTGAATTTGACCGGGAGGCAACAATGCAAACCGAAAACTGCTGCCATGTAATGATGCTGGTTGAAGGAGAGTCGGTTTTGTTAGAAACTGCCGACGGCGCGAGCCAGGTGTTTGCCTTTGCTGAAACGTTTGTGATACCGGCAGCGGCGAAAAGCTACCGGCTGAAGAACCTGGGCAAGAGCCGGGCAAAAGTTATCAAAGCGTTTTTAAAATAAATACAAAAACGACAATGGAAAATGTAACTCATACAAAAAGAAGCACCTATTTATATCTGGTTTGTCTGGTAGCAGCGCTGGGGGGATTTTTATTCGGCTTCGATACGGCGGTAATTTCCGGCACTGTCGGGTTGGTAAAGCACGACTTTAAACTCGACGCGCTGCACGAAGGGTGGTTTGTCAGCTGTGCGCTGCTGGGCTGTATCCTCGGTGTAAGTATTTCGGGCAAACTGAGCGACAAATATGGCCGTAAAATCGTGCTGATCCTTTCAGCGGTGTTATTTCTGGCATCGGCGCTGGGCTGCATGCTTTCAGGCTCGTTTACCATTCTGGTAGCATTCAGACTGGTTGGCGGGCTTGGCATCGGTGTCGCGTCAATGGTGTCGCCGCTTTATATCTCTGAATTTTCTCCATCGCGCTATCGCGGCATGATGGTCTCCTTATATCAGCTGGCGCTGACCATAGGCATCGTGCTGGCATATTTTTCAAACGCCTACCTCGCCGGGCATACCGGAGATACCTTTTCGGGTGCAGGAATGCAGAAAATATTTTCGACGGAAGTTTGGCGCGCCATGCTTGGCCTTGGCTCCTTACCTGCTGTGGTCTTTCTGCTCGCACTTTTTGCCGTACCGGAGTCGCCTCGCTGGCTGTTGTTACAGGGCGAAGAAAAAAAGGCGACCGCCATACTCATCAAGATAGACAATGAAGAAAATGCCTATCGTGAACTGAAGGACTTCAAGCTACAGCAGATGGATGAGCCGGTATCATTGAAGCAGCTTTTCACCCCGGTCTATCGCAAGCCGCTGTGGATAGGCTTGCTGCTCCCCTTTCTTTCCCAGGTATGCGGTATTAATGCGGTGATCTACTACGGCCCAAAAATACTCGAACAGGCAGGCTTTACGCTGAATAACGCACTTGGCGGACAGGTAACCATCGGCCTCGTAAACGTGATCTTCACTTTCGTGGCCATTTTCACCATTGATAAATGGGGACGAAAGCCATTGCTTTTCATCGGTATTGGCGGCGCTGTTGCGGCGCTTATCATTATCGGGCTCCTGTTTGCATTAGGCATTACCTCCGGCTTCTGGATACTCCTCTTTATCCTCGCATTCATCGCCTGCTTCGCATTTTCGTTCGGGCCGGTATGCTGGGTCGTCATCGGGGAGATATTCCCGAATGGCATACGCGGGAAAGCAATGGCGCTGGCAACATTATCACTCTGGGTTGGCAACTTCCTCGTTGGTCAGCTTACGCCAGTCCTGCTTGAAGGACTGGGTTCCGCCGCTACCTTCTGGATCTTCGCCGTATGCTGCTCTCCTGCCTTATGGATCACCTGGAAACTGATACCCGAAACCAAGGGCAGATCGCTGGAAATGATCGAAAACTACTGGAAAGAAACTTATAAACACGAAAAATCAATCACCAAAAATAAACCATTATGAAACAAAAAAGACATGAACAGGAAGGCCTAACGGCGAGCTGCCAAGCCCGCCGGCTGAGGCATCCACCCTGACCCGATAGCCTAAAAACTACACCAAGTAATTAACCATACCACCAATATAACTGATTTAAAAAAATATTTTTATGAGATTTTTTTTACCACGATACAGCAAAAAGAACGGGCAGAAGCCCCTGAAGATTTTTTTGTCGTATTGCTTCGCCAACCCGGCAAAGGTATCACCTCCGGGTGCTTCGCAAAATATCTCCGGATCCAGAGAACCGGACGGTTTGCTTACATCAGCGGTTAATAATATCAAAAAACTGCTGCATCCGGGACATAACAGGTTTAAAAAGCTTTTCGCTGCACAGCTAACGTTGTTAACAGGCATTTTCTTATCATTATCTGTTTTTGCGCAGGGCACAGCGGCTATTCACGGTACCGTGAATGATGAAACCGGCGCTGCGCTACCCGGTGTGAGCATAAAAATTAAAGGCACCACAACCGGAACGGTTTCGGATGTGAGCGGCCATTTTACATTAAATGCTGCTATCGGCCAAACGCTTAGCTTCAGCTTTATCGGCTACAAAACAACCGAAGTGGCCATTCAAAACCTTACGCCGATCACGGTGAAATTAACACCAAGCTCTTCATCGCTGAATGAAGTGGTCGTAGTAGGTTACACCACCCAGAAAAAGGGGTCGCTGACCAGCGCGGTATCGCAGATCAGCGGATCGGAGATCACCACAACCAAAAATGAGAACATCGTCAATACGCTTACCGGCAAGGTGCCCGGATTACGGGTGGTGCAAAATACCAGCGAACCCGGAAGCTTTAACAACTCATTTGATATACGCGGCATGGGTTCGCCCCTTATCGTAGTGGACGGGATACCAAGACCCGATCTGGCCAGGATAGACCCCAACGATGTAGAAAGCATCTCGGTACTGAAGGACGCATCTGCAGCGGTGTACGGTGTCCGTGCAGCTAACGGCGTAATATTAGTTACTACCAAAAAAGGTAAAAAAGGTAAAATGGAACTGAATTACACCGGAACCTTCGGCTGGCAGGTACCATCTAAATTCCCTTCATCGGTGAATGCAGTGGATTACATGACGCTGGTGAACGAACAAAGCATGCACAATGCTAACGGCGGTCACCTGACTTACACCGATGCTGATTTTGAGGCTTACCAGAACGGCACAAAACAAAGCACCGACTGGCATGCAGCTACAGTGAACAAATCAGCACCGCAGATGGAGCAAAATCTCAGCGCCAGCGGAGGATCGGATAACTCGACTTACTTTGTCAGCCTGGGAATGACCGGACAGGACGGGATTCTGAAAAGTAACGATCTTGACTACAAAAAATACAACCTTCGCTCGAACCTGAGTACGCGCGTTACCAAGAATCTGAAATTCGACCTGAACGTATCGGGCACAATGGAGGAGAAAAACCAGCCATATCAGTCGCCATACTGGATATTCCGCAGTATGTGGTACCAGCCGCCAACAAACCCCGTATATGCCAACAACAACCCGCTTTACCTCAATAACCTGCCTAACCCGCTGCATCCGGTAGCACAGGCAGACGCAGACGTAAGTGGTTACCAGCAATACAATAACAAATGGTTTCAGTCGGCGGCCAGCCTGACCTACGACATCCCGTTTGTAAAAGGTCTTAATGTAAAAGCCTTATACAGCTTTGACGACGTTATAAACGACAATAAAAAATACAACAAAGCCTATTATTTATACACTTACAATGGCGCAACGGACACTTACGCACCAAGCCTTAATCAGTCGCCGAGCACGATCAGGAGGGAATATTATGAGTATCCGACCGATCTCGCGCGGTTCTCTATAAACTACGATCACAGCTTCGGTGGTGTGCATAACGTAAGCGCGTTGTTGCTTTATGAAGAAAGCACCCGGAATGCGGATAACTTTTATGCGCAACGCGAACTTTCCATTCCGGTTGACCAGCTATTTGCCGGAAACAGCCTTAATCAGCAGGGCAATATGAGTACCGGACAACTGTACACCTATAAAAATGCCGCCTATGTGGGCGATCTGAGCTACGATTACAAATCAAAATATCTGGCCAAGTTCGCTTTCAGATACGACGGTTCGTCACGTTTCGGCACCGACAAACAATGGGGCTTCTTCCCTGATGTGGAACTGGGCTGGCGGATTTCGGAGGAGAATTTCTGGAAAAATAGCTCGACCCTTTCTTTTATCAACAATTTAAAGATCCGCGGTTCTTACGGCATCACCGGCGACGACTCCGCTTCGGCCTATCAGTTTGAGGGCGGTTATTCTTATCCGGCAAGCGGTTCAGCTACCGGCCAGCCGCCGGGCGCCGTATTTGACGGTACATTTATCAACGGTGTTCAGAACAAGGGCATTCCTAACCCCAACATCACCTGGTACACCTCAAAAACGTTTGACGGAGGTATAGACATTGAAGGCTGGAATGGCCTGATCGATGTAACCTTTGATTATTTCATCCGCAACCGTTCAGGCTTGCTGGCAACGCAGTTGCTCACCCTGCCTGACGTGGTCGGCGCCAGCCTGCCGCAGCAAAACCTTAACGGCGACCGCACACAGGGTTTCGATTTTGAAATTACGCACCGCAATCACATCGGCAAGCTTGCCTATAATGTAAGGGCAACCTTCGGCATGACCAACACGATGAATACCACTCAGGTACAGGCTCAGGCAGGCAACTCTTACCTTAACTGGCTGAATGGAACCGCAAACCGCAATAACAATGTTTATTTCGGCTATGGTTCAAGCGGACAGTATCAATCCTATAAAGATATTGAGAACAGCGACCAGTTTACCAGCCGCAGCGTGGTTGTAGGCGACTATAAATATGAGGACTGGAACGGTGACGGCCAGGTTGACGTTTCCGACAGTCATCCGATCGCCACTACCGGCCTGCCGCTGATCACCTACGGATTTAACCTTGGCGGATCGTATCAGAATTTCGATTTTAACTTCCTGTTCCAGGGAGCGGCTATGGTAAATGCTTCATACCTGGAGCAGCTGAGCACTCCGCTGTGGGCTGGCGGTAACGCCCTGTCGCAATTCCTTGACAGATGGCATCCGGCCGATCCGAAAGCCGACCCTTACAGCCCAAGCACTGTATGGGTTCCGGGCTATTACTCCTATACCGGTACCGTTGCCTATACCAACACGCTTGAAAACCTGCACAGCGCAGCTTATTTAAGATTAAAGAGTGCAGAGATCGGCTACAGCCTTCCAGAAAAATGGATGGGACGTACCGGCATACGCGGGGTGAGGATATTTGCCAACGGATATAATCTGCTAACCTTCACAAATCTGAAATACCTTGATCCTGAGCATCCGTCGGCAGTTTCGGCAGTTGACCAGCAATACGGTTACGCTTATCCGCTCGACAAGATCTACTCATTTGGTGTAAATGTGAAATTTTAAACTTAAAAGACATGAAAAGAAAAATATATCTGTTGCTTCTTGTCATCGGTACCATCGTACCGGCGTGCAAGAAAAACCTCGATGTACCACCACCCAATATTGTACAGGATAAGGATATTTTTACCAGCACCAGCGGTATTATGGCCTATCTGGCACGTATTTACAGCGAAATACCCATGGAAGACTTTAAATGGAGCCCGACAACAGGTTTCAAAAACTTCTTTTACGGGTCGCCTGCTGCTATCACCGGCGAAGCCATCAGCCGCGACCAGCAAAACAGTACCGAAACCTTCGGATACTGGGCCGATGCCTATTCGCTGATCAGAGAATGTAACTACTTCAGCGAAACGCTGCCTAATTACGCGAGCAACTTTAGCGATACACAGGTAAAGAACTGGCTCGGCGAGGCGCGCTTTATCAGGGCGTTCACTTATTTCGCACTTGCAAAACGTTACGGCGGCGTACCATTGATCGATAAGGTGCTTACCAAGCCTGGCGCCAGCATAGACGACATTACCGCAAGCATCGAAGAGTATAAAGTTCCGCGTTCTTCGGAACAGGCCACCTACGACTTTATTGCCGCTGATCTGGATTATGCATTTGCCAACCTTCCCGAAACCAACCAGAAGGGGCGCGCAAGCAAATATGCAGCTGCTGCGCTAAAGTCAAGGGCGATGCTTTTTGCAGGTAGTATTGCCAAATACAATAACATTAATTTAACCTCGGGCGCCGACAGATTGTGTGGTATTCCGGCTGCCAAAGCAACCGACTATTTTAAGGCCGCTTATGACGCCGCCTCATTGCTGGACGGTAAATTCAGCCTCTATAAAAACAGCTGGTCGCCAACCGACAAAGCTGCACAGGCCCAAAACTTTGCCAACCTGTTCCTTGATCCATCAAGTTCAGAAAACATCTTTATCCGGCAATATCACTATCCGGATGCAGCACATTGGTATGATGCTAACCAGATCCCGCACCAGTTGTGGAACGGCGGTTATTCAGCCGAGACCAACCCGACGCTTGATTTTGTAGAAATGTTTGAAGGCCTGCCAAAAAATGCTGACGGTACCTTTAAAACAACAGACGCCAGCGGACATTATCTTTTGTACAACAATGTTACCGACGTATTTGCCAATGCCGAACCAAGGTTAAAGGGTACGGTTATCTGTCCCGGCGACGTATTTAAAGGCCAGGCAATTGATATACGCCGAGGTATTTATACCGGCAGCTCGGCAGGCGGCATTGACAAGTTGGTTCCTGAAGGTTCTACCTCGCCCTATCCGACCACCGATCTGGTAACATCAGCAACAGATGCGCAGACCGCATATACCCTGCCGGATGGTTCCAAAATGAACCCAGCCGGATTGAGCGGCGATTTCACCAGCTCAGGAGTAGCGGGTTGTATTTCGGGCTTTACCATTCGTAAATACCTTGATCCGAATCTTCCGACCGCTAATGTTACCACTAACCATTCGGAGCAAAGCTGGATCGAGATCAGGTATGCAGAAGTGCTGCTGAACCAGGCAGAAGCAGGATACGAATTGTTCTCAGCAGGACAGGGTGCTACTTATGAAACTACAGCACTTACCGACCTGAACCTGATACGCGAGCGGGCAGGCGCTACACCGGCTACCCTGGGTGACATGACCAGCGTTGACATTATCCGCACCGAAAGAAGAAAAGAACTCGCTTTTGAAAACAAAACCTGGTGGGATATGAAAAGATGGCGCATCAGCGACAAGGAGCAAAACAGCCGCATCTACCGGATACTTAACCCTTTCTATTCGGCAACGGCAGGGAAATACTTCTTTGATGACCGCTATGACGAAAGAAACAGCCGCTATACGTTCGACCCAAGATGGTATTACGAACAGATACCTGCATCGGCTATTGCAAAGAGTACAAATTTAGTTCAGAACCCCGGTTATTAAATTTTAAAGCAATGAAAAAGATAATTTACAGCATGGCATTGAGCATAGCGGCGATTGTGACCTGCTCATGCCATAAAATAGATAACTATCCCGCTCCCAGCGAAACGCTGCAAGGAAATATCGTTAACATCCGGACGGGGAAAAATGTACAAAGCGAACTGGCGGGCAACAACGGCAACGGCACCCGCATCAAATTGCTGGAGATCAGCTGGAGTTCAAATCCTACGCCCCTGTATCTTTCGGGAAAGCAGGATGGCACCTACATCAATACCAAGGTATTTGCAGCCACTTACAAAATGACGGCTGAGGGTGCTTTTGTACCGATGGTACAAACCGACGGCAGCGGCCAGACAACTGTTGATCAAAGCCAGATCGTAAAGGTACAGGGAGGAACAACAACGGTTAATTTTAAGGTCGATCCTTTTCTGGAAGTGGAATGGGTTGGTGAACCTGTTTTAAACAGCGACGGTACCATCACCGTGCAGTGTAAAGTAAACAGGGGAACAACCGATCCCAATTTTCAGCAGGACATTACTGATCTGTGGTTATTTGTAAGCCCTACGGAGTATGTGGGTAATAACAATTACGATCCGCGCTATTCAACACATGTTGCTTATGCGGGTACCACAGGCGATGCCATAACAGGGAATACCATCACGCTTACCACATCGGGTGGCGCCCTTCCCAAAAAGGACCTCTACCTGCGCATCGGCTCAAGGATTAATTACGGTCTGAAACAGTATAACTACAACGAGGTAAAGGTTGTAACTGTAAAATAACCGGAAACGAAAGGAAAAGGAGGCGGAAGTTACGTCCGCCTCCTTTCTTTTTTCCATCATTTTCAAGCAAACAACTATTAAAATGCGACAAAAAATATATGACAATCACAGGACCATCGGCGCGACAAGGCGGATGTGGTGTTTCCTGTTCATCCTGACGGGTCTGCTCACCGGCATGGCTAACCGTTCGTATGGTGCCCGGCAGCCTTCGCCAACATCCTTCGATTGTAAGGTACAGCCCTATTACAAGTATCGTAAAGACGGTAAACCCGGCCGGGAGATCACCCTGAAATTTAACGGCGGAAAACTTTACGGACCGGCTACCATAACGGTGGATTGCAATTCGGTTAAAGAGGAAACAAAAGTTAACGAAACTACGGGCGTCAGCGAGCTTTCTGTGCTGTTGCCTGCCAATGCAGGTCTCGACAATGACTGCCAGGCGCGCATATCCGTAATTACCCCCGAAAATGAATTGTACAGATCGGTTATCGTTCCGCAAAAACGCCAGTGGACGGTTTATATCTACCCGCACTCACATGTTGACATCGGATACACCAATACCCAGCAATTTGTTAAAAACCTGCACAATAAAGATATTGAAGTAGGCATCGAGCTGGCAAAAAAAACGCAGAATTATCCGGAAGGCTCGCGTTTTATATGGAACCCGGAAGCGCTCTGGGTAACGGACAATTACCTGAAACAGGCTACACCGGAAAAGAAGAAAGAATTTATTGAAGCCGTAAAAAAGGGATGGATATGCCTCGACGGCGATTACGACAACTCCAACACGAGCGCCTGCTCGGATGAGGAATTGCTGAATCTGTTTCATAAATCACACGAAATTCAACAACTGACCGGCGTTCCCATAAGCACGATGGTGCAGTTTGATGTTCCGGGTGCCTCATGGGGAATAACCCAGGCGGCCTTTCAGAACGGCATACACACTTTTATCGAATTTTCCAACCTAGGTACGGTGCGTAAACCATGGGAAAATCATCCCTTTTACTGGGTCGCCCCTGACGGCAAAACGAAGATATTGTTCATACAGGCATTTCCTTATGGTTACGGTTACACCGTCAAGGGCTCAAAGATCGGTATAGGCCGGGTTCAGGGACAAATTCCCGGCATTGACCGTATCAGCACGAAAGACCCGACAGCTGATTTTTTGGACCCTTTGATCTTCGATGAGACAGCTAAGCTGGAAGAAGCCGGCTCGCCTTACGATATTTTTGTGATGCCCTGGGCGCTGGCGGATAATTCATATATCGACACCGACCTGCCTGATGCCGTACGCCTGTGGAATGAAAAATATGCCTATCCAAAACTGATCATTGCCGGAGCGAAACGTATCGCGCACGATTTTGAAAGCCGTTATGGTTCAATATTCCCCGAAATAAAGGGCGATTACAGCGAGTACTGGACAGACGGCCTTGGCTCGGATGCGAAGCGTGTCGGCCTGAACCGCGTCGCCACCGAAAACATCGTACAGTCAGAGACCGCCTGGGCCATGCTCAACCATAATCAACCAGCTCCGCGAGAGTTAGTTAATGAATCGTGGCGATATGCTTTACTGGGTGCAGAACATACCTGGGGATACTCTAATCCGGCGGCACCAATGGCTAAAGGTATAGAGCAGACCAAAGCATCCTACTTTGAGAACGCTTACAAGACCAGTAACGAGCTGCTTAAAAAGACATTTGCCGCCGTTGAAGATCCGGGAAGCAATAAGATAGCGATATTCAACACCCTTTCATGGAACAGGAGCGGTCTGATCACACTTAGCAAAGAACAAAGTAAAGCCGGAGACCGGGTTGTTGATGAAAAAGGGAAAACGGTGATGTCGCAGCGGTTATCAACCGGTGAGCTGGTATTCTGGGCATCGGACATTCCGGCACTCGGCACAAAGACCTACGCCATTAAAGCTGGCGCGGCAAAGAAAGGAAGGGGCTGCCGTCTGAATGGCAATACCATTTCGAACGGTATATTCTCGGTAACGGTCGATCCGAAAAGCGGGGATATTTCCAGCCTGACCGATCTCAAGACCGGCCACGAGTTTGTGGACAGCAAGTCGCAATACGGCATGAACAGCTATTTGTATCTTTTAGGAAAGGATAGCAGCGATAAAACACAGCCAGCATACGACATCGTGCTGAAGATAAAAGAAAAAGGACCGCTGGTGACAACAATTGCGGTTCAGTCAAAAGCTCCAGGATGCAACTGGCTTACGAGGGAAGTAAGAGTGGTGCTGAATCAGCCCTGGGTTGATCTGACCAACTCGTTTGACAAGATCGGCACCCGTACCAAGGAAGGCATTCATTTCAGTTTTCCGTTTGACATTGCTAACGGGACAACACGCATGGATATTCCCTGGGGAACGATGATACCGGAATACGACCAACTGCCCGGCGGTAACCGTAACTGGCTTACCTACCTGCATTGGGTGGATATTTCCAATTCCAACGCGGGCGTTACCTGGACATCCATCGAAGCGCCACTGATCGAGATGGGATCGATAACAGCCAACCTGCCCGGCGGTGCGCACGGGGCAGCTAACTGGTACAAAACGCTGCCCAAATCGCAGACCTTATTCTCGTGGGCGCTTAACAATCACTGGAACACCAATTTCCCGCTGGAACAGGGCGGCCTTATTAACCTGCATTATGCCATTATGCCACATCAGGCTTATGATGCCACCGCAGCCCAACATTTCGGGTTGGAAGAAAACCGTCCGCTGCTCGCCGTTCCGGTAAAAGAAAAACCCGCAACCAACAGCTGGGTGAAAATAGGAAACCCTAAAGTGCTTATATCGATATTGAAACAAAGTGATAACGGCAAGGGGATGGTACTTCGCCTGCGCTCCATGTCTGACAAGCCGGAAAAAGTTGATCTTAGCTGGACAGACGGGAAGCCGCATAAACTATATTCGTGTCTGGCTGACGAAAAGCCTATAGCCGAAATAAACGGCGATCAAACTATACTGCCGAACGGCACCATCAGTTATTATTTTGAACCTTGATACAATTTAAGGAAAAACACCACCGGCCTGAGCATAATACTCAGGCCGGATATTTATTTTATAAGATATGAAAATGAGGCCATTTATCGCTAATATAATTTTTTTAGCAGGCATTGTGCTGCTGCCCGGCAAGGGGCACAGCCAGGATATTTTAAAATACGTAAATCCTAACATCGGTACCGCGCACAGCCGGTGGTTCTTTTACACGCCTGCTGCGGTTCCCGGTGGAATGGCCAAGCTGGCCCCGTCAACCAACGGACACTATGGGAATGCCTCAGGCTGGGAGGCGGTCGGGTATGATACCCGTCAAAACTCAATAGAAGGATTTGTACACTTTCATGAGTGGCAGATCGGCGGTGTAAGCTTCATGCCCACTACAGGAGAATTAAAAGTGCATCCCGGCGATCTGGACAAACCCGGCAGCGGCTACCGCTCCCACTTTGACCGGAAAAATGAATTTGCACAACCCGGCTATTACAAGGTATTTTTAGACGATTACCGGATAACCGCCGAACTTACAGCTACCAAGCGCGTGGGCTTCCATCGGTACACCTTTCCTAAAAGCGACCAGACGCATATCATCCTCGATATCGGCAACAAGCAGGGCGAAAGCGGCGAAGTGACGGATGCCGGTATAAAAATGCTGGATGATACGCATTTTGAGGGCTTTGTAACGACCTACCCTAAATACGTTCAGCATTATGACCCCAGCGGTAAGATCGCCATGTATTTTTACGGCGAGCTAAGCAAAAAGCCGGAAAGTGTAGGCGGATTTACCGCAAAAGGAATATTTGCAAACACATCAGCTGCCAGCGGAAAGGGCGCAGGTTTATATTTGAATTATAAAACGGCTGATAATGAGGCAATAGAGATCAAGGTCGGACTCTCATACACCTCGGCAGCCAACGCCAGACTGAACCTGGAAACGGAAGCCGCCGGTCTGAATTTTGACCAGGCAAAACAAAAGGCACAGGAACTGTGGCGAAAAGAATTAAGCAAGATCACCGTGCAGGGAAGGGATGACACGGCGAAAATTAAATTCTATACCGGGTTATTCCATGCATTGCTTGGACGCGGCGTAGCCAACGATGTTAACGGCACCTACCCGACACACGGGGGCAACGTCGGTCAGCTGCCACTCAACGCATCGGGCAGACCGGCTTATAACTTTATTAATACCGACGCCATCTGGGGTGGTTTCTGGGATCTGACCCAGCTCTGGGCTTTGTCGTATCCGGAGAGCTACAGCGACTTTGTACGTACGCAGCTGCGCGTCTATCAGGACCGGGGCTGGTTTGGCGATGGCATTGCCAACAGTGAATTTGTAACCGGTGTTGCGACTAATCTTGTAGGACTTTCCGTCGCGGCGGCATACCAGGTTGGCATCCGCGATTACGATGTAAACCTTGCCTACGAAGCGGTGAAGCATAACGAACTTGGCTTTGAGAACAGACCTGCAGGCGCAGGAAAAACGGATACCCGGGCTTTTTTAAGATATGGCTACTCCCCTTTTATCGATGATGTCAACAAAACTGACTCGACCGGGGCTTTTTTCTCCGCTTCGCATACATTGGAATACAGCTTCAGCGCCTTTGCGGCAGCGCAGATGGCAAAGGACCTGGGCAAAACCGCTGACTATAAAAAATTCATGAAATATGCCAACGGCTGGCGGTATCTGTACAATCCGGCCAATAAGCTGTTACAGCCCAAAAGAGCGAATGGAAAGTTCATCGATAAATTTGATCCGTATCAGCCCTGGCGCGGTTATCAGGAGGGAAATGCGATGCAGTACACGTTTTATGTACCGCAGAATCCGGCTGCGCTGATATCGACGCTGGGAAGGAACTACTTTAACAGTCACCTCAACAATATCTTTGAAATATCAGAAAAAGAGGATTTTGGCGGCGGAAAAACCATCAACGCATTTGCGGGCATTAAATCGATCTACAATCACGGAAACGAGCCGAGCCTGCACATCAGCTGGCTGTTCAACTTTTCAGGTGCGCCATGGCTTACCCAAAAATGGACAAGGCTGATCTGTAACGAGTTTTACGGCATTGGGCCGATACATGGTTATGGTTATGGGCAGGACGAAGACCAGGGGCAATTAGGGTCGTGGTATGTGATGTCAGCGCTTGGTTTGTTCGACGTAAAGGGCTTTACCGATTCCAGACCTATTGTCGAGATCGGCAGTCCGATATTTGATAAAGCAACAATAGCTTTAGGCGACCATAAAACACTGACGATTGTCACCAAAAATAACGGAAAACAGAACTATTATATCCAGTCGGCAGAATTTAACGGCCGGAAACTAAACAACTGCTGGCTTTACCGCGACGAATTAATGAAGGGCGGGAAACTCACTTTTGTGATGGGCAACAAACCCAACAAAGCATGGGGCAGCAAAATACCGCCGCCGTCTGCACAATAAAGAATTTTATTAGCCTTTGCGGCTAACAAATCTATATCCGGATCTTCCTTGTGGTGGTCCGGATATTTTGTTTTATAGTTCCCTGTGACTGTATTTTCATGATGCAATTACTGCTTTACCAGCGATAAAAAACCGAACAAAAAAAGAAGCGCTCCTGATGGGCAGGAGCGCGTTCTAACCAATTATAAACCTAAATTATGAGAAGAGCTGCAAACATGGAATCGAACCATTCCGGGAACGTGCCCGCTGCCGCCATCCGGCCTCTTGCATTTAATGCTGCAAATATACGTGTTTAAACTACAATTGCAAAGTGTTTAACTTTAATCTGCATTTATTATTATATATTTAACATTAGCATAATTATGCTAAACAATTTGCAACTATTGTCGATCTGACAATAATTATCGCTTTATAACGCTAAAGATGCTACAAATATTATTCCATTTACCTAAAAAACTGTTTATCACAGCAGCACTGCAATGATGAATATCGCAATCCGCTCATTGTCCGGCACAAGTCACGTGTTACCAAAATGTTAACTAAATTAAATTTTAATGATAAATTGCAGTTGTCCGGCAATTTTTAGCTTTTACCTTAATGTATAGTTTTATTTTCAACTCCTGGCTGACAAATTTTTTGCAGGTCTTTTGGCGGCGCGCCTGTTTCCGGTCGGTAATTTTGGTTGCTTTGTTTGCTTTGTCCACCCATCGCGTTAAAGCAGCGGTTCCGTTTTGGCAGGAATCCATAGTGCGTCAGGAATTGCTACCGGACTCCCTGCCGGTAAAAATTAAAGACAGCCTGAAACTCGACCTGCTTCAGGCAAAAATCCATGACCCGGTAAAAAAACGGCGCTATCTCGTTAAGTTATTAAAAGAAGAGAGGTCGCAGGAAAAGCGGCTGAAAAAAAGACACGGCGAAAGGTTCTACTATGGGCTTGCGGTTGCATTTACAAAACTTCGCTTGTATTCGTTAGCCATGAAATGTTATTTTAAGACGCTGACAGTAGAAAGCGCCATCGATACGGGGAATTATCAGCCCCTGCTGCTAACAGCATCAATAGATAGCAAACAACTAATGGCTGACAACTTCAGCCGCATGCAGGACTCGCTGATGAAAGAGGACAGCCTTGCCCTGCGGGTGATGAGCATTCATAATGCGGACATCGGTATGATCAATAAGGACAGTACCGCTTACAATGGAGATTCGGAAATAAGATCGCCGCGGATAGCTGCCGGTGAAATCATCAATCCATTTGAAGATGGTAAGACGGCTGCGGCTTATGCCATGCTGATCCATGTCCGGCAGCCTGTCTCCGGCAGCCGGAAAATATACGTACTCAATAATGTGGGGCATACTTTTATCACCCTGATCAAGTACAACACCGACAGCACGATCGTGAGCCGGTCTTTTGGCTTTTATCCCAGAAAGGATTTTCTTCTCGCCGCCACCCCGCTTTTCCCGTCTTCGCCATCTACATTCAAAAACGATGAACGTCATAGCTGGGATGAAATATCCGGCACCTTTATTTCGCGCCGCCGGTTTAACCGTATGCTGGAAATCGTCAAAAAGTACGACCACAAAAAATACCAGCTAAGCCATCGCAACTGTACCGACTTCGGTCTCGAAATGGCTGCAGAAGCAGGTATTGTGATCAGCGATGCCCAGGGAAAATGGCCCTTAGGCAAGGGGAATAATCCCGCATGCGCCGGGCAGAGTATTCTGGAAGGCAGGATCAGCGCAATGAACGGTTCTAACGGCAAATTACTGATCGTTAATGATCTCGTCAACACCAAAACAACCAACCATTACCGTAAATAAGTTTTAGCCGGGTGTTTACAACTTGTCTTTTTAAAGTATTTGGTTATGATCTGACGGCGATGTAAAGTGCTTTTTAATTTTTATTTTTAGCAGATAAACCAAAATAGATTATGAAATTTAAACCTGCATCTCTTTTATCACTATCGCTGGTGGCGGCTATGATGGCCTGCAATGCCCCGGCAGAAAAAACGGCATCGACCTCAAATCCCATCGTCGGGACCTGGCGGCTTGTTTCGGGCGCTACCATCACCAAAGGCGAAACCCAGCCCAACAGCTATCCAAAGGACCAGGAGATGATAAAAATTATCAATGACACGCATTTTGCCTTTTTAAACCATATCGTCAACACGCCAAAAGACTCTACCAACAAATTTGACGCGGGCGGCGGCAGATATACCCTGAACGGCGATCAGTACACCGAGCATCTGGATTATTACAAGGACAAGGCCTGGGAAGGAAAACCATTTACCTTTACCATCACCTTCAGCGGCGACACGCTGATACAAAAAGGCATAGAAACAGTAGAAGGTACGGGCATAGACCGGACGATCATCGAAAAATATTTGCGGGTTAAATAATAACGACGCCTTTCCTTAGGAATAAGCATCTGATAAAATTAAACATACTCGTATAAATCAAACGCCTCAAATTCAGGTTTGAGGCGTTTGTCTTTATGAGCGAAATGTCGGATTTCTTATAAGAACTAAGGACAATAAAAGACAAAACACCCTGATTAATGGCAACCTGTTAAGTACACAATAAAGTCCGGCGCTTATTGACCGGGCTTCGTCTCTTATGGGTTCTTCTCGTTATTCGGCCAAGCAATATGCTTAGCAGGGCGGAGTCCGATATTTGCTGCATTTCCTTTATAGCGTTACCCCGGCCCACAGCAAGCGTACTGCATGACAAGATCAATCGCAACTTGTTTAGGATATATAAGTACCTGATCTACATACCCCCTATCCCCAAATAATAATTCCACTTTATTCATAATTCATATCCTTTTATTATAAAGTCGGTTTTATCCTAATTGAACTGTCGATAATCCAACTGGAAGCTGTTCTATCACTAATTTGAATTATCTCGGTTGTGATACTATCCCTTACAATATATGCACCGGATTTATTTTGCTTAAGCCTCAAATTATAATTAATAACGGCTCCGGCGACTCTATAATTCAGGCCGGGCACCTGATAGCAATGCTCGGCCTACAAACGCAGCCCGACTTCCAGCCGCCCTGATTGATATAATCATTTAACCTTCAAATAATTAATATCACTGTCGCTATTAATTTCTATCTCTATGATTCCTTTATAAGAAATATTCACATTTGTGATTCTTGTTCCAGAATCAATAGGCAAATCATGTGCAAAAGATTTAAAATCATAAAGTCGAATAGTTCCATAAGAATAGTCCCATCTTCCTTTTTGTGTTTTAAGGGTATCTTGTACAAGGACTTTATGAATATAATGGAAGTCATTATATAAAAAGATACTGTCCACTACATTTTTCTCATTAGAAACATAGGTTCCATATAAACTATTTTGTAAAGGGTGACAACCATAAAATAATATAAACAGAAAAGCCAAAATGAATATGATTTTGACGATTATTTTCTTTCTATGTACCATATAAAACATTGATAAGTTGTGCCTTTCGGCGTGGGTTGACCAGTACTTCCGGGTACACCATGTACCCACGGCAAATGGAGATCAAGTGAATGTCGATCTGAAGTATTATCCATCGGATCGGCCACTTTAATCTCGATATTATGTTCATGAATAAATTATTCGTAACAGGTTTTTTATTTCGTTTTAACAATTTCTAATATCCAGATGTAATGAAAAACTGAGAGATTATAACTATTGCCCCGATTTCGGTCCCATTTATAAAACGGAAAAGCTTTTTTTTCTAAACTCATGGATATGTTAGTTTAAATGAATCAATTATAAGGGTTAAAAAACCAAACCAGCGAAGATTTATTTTATCTGTTATTAAAGACCAAGCAACAACTCGTTAAGCGGACTGAGAAGCCGTTTAATTGCCCCTCCGTTCATTCTTTAATAAATTCATAAGGGTAAGAACGATATTTTATTGCAGCAAAGGTGGAAATCAGGAGCTCCTGACCACCTTATTCCGAGAAATCAATAAATTGGCTGGTTATAGCTTATTGATAAGTCATAGTTATCAGGTTTTACAATCATAAAATATTCCATTAAATCATCCGGCATAATTCATTCTAATTTACATATTAATAACTATTTAGATGTTTTTTAATTAATTTCACAAATTAATACACTAAAAAGTGCAAAAAACAAATCTAAATACTGCTGATGATATCGAACTGCTTGCGGGAGTGAGTAAGGGCAGCAGGCTTGCTTTTGATATTTTGTACGAAAAATATTGGAAAACAGTATTTAATGCGGCTTATAAACGGGCTAATGACAGGGAAATTGCCGAAGATATCGCCCAGGACGTTTTTGTTCAGCTTTGGACCAGAAATACGGATATTGTTATAACTAATCTATCAGCATATCTGTCGATAGCCGCGCGGAACGGCGTTTTTAAACGGATGGGAAAGGAAGATAGGTACACCGAATTAACCGACGAGTTGCAGGACATACAAAATTCGCTGGACAGCACTGACGCCAATATATTACATAAGGAGTTTTTGAATGCATTTGCCGAACTTATTGAATCTTTACCAAGTCAGCAGCAAGCTATTTTTAAATTCAGGTTTAACGAGGGGTTGAGCAGCCAGCAAATTGCTGAGAAGCTTCAAATATCGCCTAAAACAGTTAGAAACCACATTGGACGCGCTTTAATTACCTTAAAAAAGGAACTGATCCTGCTGCAGATACTGGCAATACTGTGCCGGAAATAATCCCCCCTTCCCATAAATGGGTAAAAAAAATAAAAAAATTTATTTATCACTGGGCGGATTGATCATTTGTGTACTCTTAATAACATAGGCGCATAAATGGATAACATATATAAGAGATATTTTCTTCAAATTATTAACAAGTACAATAAAGGAACCGCCACTAAAGAGGAAAAGGAATTTCTTGAGTCGTATGATAGTATATTTGATTTAAAGGATGATCTGGTTACAGCGGAGAATGAAGCAGAATTTGATGATGTTAAGTTTTCCATCAAAAAAACTATCGATCAGCGCATTGATCGTTATCAAAAAAAACAGCCTTTTTATTTAAGACCCGCCATGCGGTATGCGGCTGCGGTTGTGATCTTTTTTTCGATCACCGGCACACTGTATTATTTAATAAATCAGCACAATAACCAACAGCAAAGCCAGCAGACGGCTCAGAATATCCATCCGGGCGGCAATAAAGCCATTTTGGTGCTTGCCAATGGTTCTCATATCACGTTAGACAGCGTGCAGAACGGGCAGGTTGCCAAACAATCAAACATCAACATTACAAAAACAGGCGGGAATCAGCTTGTCTATGCTAAATCGGCCACTACCGGTCAGCAATCAGCCGATCAGCAGCAAAATACCATTATTACACCCAACGGGGGCCAGTATCAGCTGGTGCTGCCGGATGGCACCAAAGTAATGCTTAATGCAGCTTCTTCGCTCAGCTACCCTGTCGATTTTAGCGGTAACGAGCGCGTGGTACATCTGGACGGAGAAGCCTACTTTGAAGTTGCCAAGAATAAAAAAATGCCGTTTCGGGTAATTGCCGGCATACAAACAGTAGAAGTGCTGGGCACGCATTTTAATATTAACGCCTATAAGGACGAGACCGAAATAAAAACCACCCTGCTGGAGGGATCGGTGAAAGTAAGTTCGGGTTCAAATGCCATACGTATTGCCCCCGGCGAGCAGGCAGTGACCGGCAAGAATGGCGATAACGGAATTTTAAAACACGTTGTTGATGTGGATAAAGAGACCGCCTGGAAAAACGGCCTTTTTTCGTTCAGAGACGACGACCTCAAATACGTAATGAGGCAGGTAGCCCGATGGTATGATATCAAGGTAGCCTACGACGGAAAACTTCCTGCTGAAAGGTATTTTGGAGAGATACCGCGGAGCAGTAACCTTTCGGATGTGTTTAAAATATTAGAGCTGAATGGTGTACACTTTGAAGTGCAAAACAAGACCGTAACGATATCGGCTGAAAAGACTAACTAACTAACTAACTGAATATATTAACTCTTAAAAAACGCCTCTATGACTAAACAAGTACACTAAGCCTTCCCGCCAATAAAAAAACCGAAAGTGTGTCACCACTTCCGGCAAAAAAGGTCAACAGCGACAGTTTGACGACGTGCTGTTTTTTATTAACCCAATCTTCTTCAAAAGTATGAAATTAAAATTTCTTTACAATCCCGTACACTCCACGGGGCTGGTAAAGTATAAACTTTTTATAGTGATGAAACTCACCGCTATGCTCATGTTTATCGGCATCATGAATCTCTCAGCTGCCGTGTATTCACAAAATATTTCTATTTCAAGGCGCAATGCAAATCTTGAGACGATATTTAAAGATATCAAAGCGCAAACCGGTTATACCTTTTTTTATACCGAAAAGGTAAATACCACTGCGCAAAAGATAGATGTTAACCTGAAAAATGTACCGCTTGCCGATGCGCTTGATTATTGCCTGAAGGGCCAGGGGCTGGGGTACACTATAATTAATAAGACCATCGTTATCCGGCAAACCCCGCCTGAACCAACAGTCCCCCCCGACAAACCTGCCGACAATATACTTAAAGTGCAGGGAGTGGTAATTGATAACCAGACACGGGAACCCTTACCCGGTGTCAACATTGCACTCAAGGCCAATAAGTCACTCCTCGGTTTGACGGATAAAGACGGCAAATTCTCGATCGATGCTAATGCAGGGGATGTAATTGTGTTCAATTTTATTGGTTATAAGCCAAAGGAAGTTACCATTAAAAATGGAAAAGCACTGACGGTTGAAATGGAAATGTCGGTAAATGCCATTAGCAGCGTAGTTATCACCGGGTACCAAACTATTAAAAAGGACACCTATACCGGTAACGCCATAACCGTCTCCGGCGATGACCTGCGACAGAACAACCCGACAAATGTTGTAAAAGCAATTGCTTCTTTCGACCCGTCTTTTCGCATAGGCGATAATAACCTTACAGGATCCGATCCCAATGCATTGCCCAAAGTAACGGTAAGGGGATCAACATCACTACCTTCGGTCGATGGTTCCATTGTTGACCGTAATAATCTTTCGAGCACATACAATCAACCAGCATACGTACTCGACGGTTTTCAGGCCAGCTTGGAGCAGATCATTGACCTCGACATTGACCGCATAGCCAGTGTAACTATTTTAAAGGATGCCGCGGCAACAGCTATTTACGGTTCGCGCGCAGCAAACGGTGTTATTGTTATCACCACAAAAACACCGAAACCGGGCAAATTGCAGTTAACTTACAACGGGCAGTTTGATTTTTCCGCACCAGACCTTTCTTCGTACCATGTTTTAAATGCTGCACAGAAATTACAGTATGAAAAACTTGCAGGTTTATATACCACAGGAGCTGCTACCGGCACACCGCAGGACGATCTTGACGCGCAATACAGTCATATATTAAAAAATGTAGTAAGTGGTGTTAACACGTATTGGTTATCGCAACCATTGCAAAATGCCTATGGCATGAAACACACCCTGCAGGCCGAAGGTGGCGACAGCACCTTCCGTTATGACGTTTTCGGCCGCTTTCAAACCAACCCCGGTGTAATGATCGGGTCGTCGCGAAATGCATACAGTGGCGGGATGACCTTTTATTATAACCCCAGCAAAAGCCTTCTTCTCCGTAACCAGATCAGCATCACCCAGGAAAACAGCAAGGTTTCGCCGTATGGTAATTTTTCAACCTATGTAGCCATGAACCCGTATTACCCGCTTAGAGATGAGAACGGGAACTTACTAAGGGAGCTTGCCAACTGGAATGTTAATACCGGCGCCGAAGGGCCCGGGCAATACACTACTGAAAATGTTTACAACCCATTATTCGAGGCACAGGTAGGCAATTTTGACAAATCGGCTTATCTGGAACTTGTAGATCAGTTATCGGCCGATTGGCATATCACGCCTGCGCTTAGGTTAAAGGGTCAAATCAGTCTTACAGACCATAAAGGAACGTCAGATCAGTTTATTTCCCCATTAAGTAACACCTTTTATTATGGTCCGGCCAGCGAGATCCAAAACAGGGGGAGTTATACCTATGCTTCTACCAACGATCTTCAATACGAAGGTCAGTTGCAGCTTAACTACTATAAGCAATTTGGCAGCCACTCTCTGAATTTCGCGCTGGGTACCGATGTGATAAGTGACAAGGGAGATTATAAATCGTTTGAAGCGGTAGGCTTCTCCAACGCAAAGTTTACCAATATAGATTTTGCAAGGACCTATCTTCCTAAGGCGGCGCCGGGTGGCGATGTATCCCTCACCAGGTCTATCAGTAATTTCATTACCGGTAACTATTCCTATAAAAACAAATATCTGCTGGATGCGACATTCAATCTTAATGGTTCATCAAGCTTTGGAACCAATAAGTTGTTTGCGCCATTCTGGTCAACAGGTTTAGGCTGGAACGTGCATAAGGAAGACTTCATGAAAAACAACTTTCCTGCAATTTCCACGCTTAAGCTTACAGCAACCACCGGCTTAACCGGATCGATAGATTTTCCGCCCTATCTATCGAAATCCATTTATACTTATCAAACGGCCAATTGGTATTCAACCGGTGTAGGGGCAATTGTTAATAATTTCGGAAATGACAACCTGCAATGGCAAAAAACGGTCAACTATGACTTTGCAGTCGAACTGGGGCTTTTTAACAACCGGCTGATCATCAATCCGCATTATTATTACAAGCTTACCAAAGGCTTGCTTACCCCGATAAATATTGTGCCATCCACCGGTTTTACTACTTATGAGGAAAACCTTGGCAACATGAGGGATAAAGGGGAAGAGGTATATCTTACCTGGAATGCCTTTAAAACATCAAATTTGAATATCAATATTGTGGCAAATTTCGCCCGCAACGATAACGCCGTATTACATATTGCAGATGCGTTAAAGGCATATAATGCCAGTGTGGATGCCTATCAGTCAAATGCAGCAAATGGCGTTCAGGCGACCCCATTGCTCCGTTATGCCGAAGGACAGTCCATCAAAACCATTTATGGTGTAAAATCAGAAGGGATCGATCCCGAAACCGGCAAGGAAATCTATGTTAAAAAGGATGGCACGCTCACCTTTGTGTACGATATTAAAGATACACAGCCAATAGGAAATTACGAGCCGAAAGGCGAAGGTAACTTTGGCAGCAACATCACCTACAAACAGTTCTTCCTGAGCTTTACTTTCCATTACCAGTTCGGCGGCGATTATTACAATCAAACGATTGTGGACAGGGTTGAAAATGCCGATCCCCGTTACAATGTCGATGCAAGGGCGCTTGCTCAACGGTGGCAAAAGCCGGGTGATATTACCTTCTACAAGAACATAGCCGACTTAGGTACTACCTACGCTTCATCGCGTTTTGTGCAAAAGAATAACGAAATCGATCTGCAGTCGGTTAACCTCACCTATAGCTTAAAGAAACAGCTTGCAAGGAAACTGGGACTTCAGACCATGAGATTATCATTAATAGCTAATAACGTGTTTACCAGTTCGAGCATACAGATAGAGCGCGGTATTTATTACCCCTATGCACGGAACCTAACATGCACTTTACAGGCCACTTTTTAATAATTGATGAAATGAAAAAATATATATTAATAGTTATTGGACTGCTGGCGCTTACATCCTGCAAAAAATATCTTGATGTTAAGCCGCAGTCTCAAATTGACGAAAGTCAGTTATTCAGTTCGGCGCAGGGATTTAAAGAAGCGCTGAACGGAGTTTATACACTTTGTTCTTCAACAGATTTGTATGGCGGTAATCTGACATTTGGCAGTTACAACGGGCTTGTAGCTACCGGGGGCCTTGATGTGCTGGCTCAAAACTATCAGTTTAGCGATGCAATTTCCAGCGATATTGAAAACTTTGATTATACCCAGCCTTATTTTGTGGCTACCACAACGGATATCTGGAATACTGCCTACCGTGCCATCACCAACTGCAACTATATTTTGGCTGCTATTGACGGTAAAAAGAATTTGTTTACCGGAAGGGATTATGAATTAATAAAAGGTGAGGCCTTAACACTCCGGGCTTATATCCATTTTGATTTGCTCCGGATGTTTGCACCATCATACGCCAGCAATCCCGCTGCAAAAGGTATCCCTTATGTTACCGTTGTTGGTACCAAAAGCACGGCATTTTCAACAGTGACGCAGGCGCTTGACGCGTGTATAAAAGACCTGAATGCTGCTAAGGTATTATTAAACAGTTCTGACCCGATTCTGGCAGGCTACACTGTGGGCTACCCCGGTCAGACTGGTCAAAATGAGGACGCCAATACCGATTTGTTTTATCAGAACCGCAGGCACCGCATGAATTTCTATACCGTTTGCGGAGAACTTGCGCGCGTTTACCTGTATAAAAACGATTATGCAAACGCGCTCGCCAACGCACAGATCATTATAAAATCTAAAATATTTCCCTGGACGAATCAGGCTGATTTCTTTTCAAAAGATATTACCCAGCGGGACAGGATATTTTACAAAGAACTGATATCCTGCTGGTTTGTTGACAATTCCGATATTAACAAAGAGGTGCAAAACCTGTTTACCGCATCGCCGCCTGTTTTAAGTGCAACTACCGATCAGGTTGCTGAAATTTATGAGTCGGCCCAGTCGGGTGCAGATGACTGGCGTTATAAGCAATGGTTTATTGCTGCTGCGTCTTCATCAGGAGCAACTGCAACTGAACGCGCTATTTTGCAGAAGTATGTAGAAAATACAACGCCTGTCACTAATCTTTACCCGCTTGTGGCACCGGCAATGCGCTTATCCGAGATGTATTACATAGCAGCTGAATCGAGCTATAACAGCGGCGATACACAATCGGCACTCAGCTATTTTAATACCGTCCGCAAAAATCGCGGCATTGGCGATTCTGTTACCACTGTTGCTGACAAAGCTACATTTAATAACCTGCTGCTGACCGAGGCGAGGAAAGAGTTCTACGGAGAGAGTCAGATATTTTATATGTATAAACGACTGAACCACGGTATCCCGATTACGTCAACGTATATGCAGCCTGCATCTGACAAAATATTTGTATTCCCGTTGCCGATTGACGAGGAAGCTTACCGAAACAATTAATTATAAGAAAATGAAAATAAACATATTTATTGTCCTTTTGGCTTTTGCAGTGCTGTTCGGCTGTAAAAAGGACAAAGAGCTCTTATATAATTCTAAAGATAATATTTACTTCAACTATGCTACCAAGGACACCTTAGCCTACTCTTTTGCCTTTAATCCGGGCCTTGGTCAGGACACTATCTGGGTACCCGTAATAGTTATGGGGAAAAGAACAACCCAGGACAGAAAGTTTCAGGTAGCTGTAATCCCCGATTCGACCACTGCGGTTCCCGAACTGGATTACGAGCCTTTAAAGCCATCCTATACCATGCCTGCCGATTCCGGGACTATACATATACCTGTTATCATCAAAAACATCGATACGGCATTAAATTCAAAATCCGTTATATTGACAATACGTATATCAGGTGGGACGGATTTCGGCAGCAGTCTCGGCGAAGGGATCCGCACCAAGGAAATTTTATTTTCCAACAGGCTGGAAGAGCCTTCATGGTGGCCGGATTGGCAGGGTGAACTGGGCGAATACAGCCGGACAAAGCATCAGTTGTTCCTGATATCCTCAGGTACTGTCGATCTGATTCGAGTTTCGGGCAACCCCAATGCCTACTTAGATATTCCCCGGTGCCTGTTTTATATAAGCAATTTCGATGCTTTTTTAGCCGACCCTTTCACATGGGTTAATCAGAACCCGGATAAAGGATATGTACTGACACCGCGAAATGACGGTACGGGCGACTACGATTTCTATCAGGCAAATTCTACAGGCAAAAAATTCCATCTGCAATATTTTAAGCAGGTAGATAAGTATGTTTTTATAGATGAAAATGGGAAACAGGTTATAACAAATTAATACCCTTAAAGTTGAAAACTATGAAATTTCACAAAATATTTTTATTACCCCTTTTTATTCTTGCCATATTCACTTACGGATGCAAGAAAGATCTGGGTAATTACAGTTACCGGCAATTGGCCGATCCTGATGTGCGCGACCTGGACGGCAAGACATTCCCGGCGGTGGAGGGCGACAGTTTAATACTTAAACCCGCAATTACCTATCCGGGCGGTGATGTGTCAAAAGATCTGACATTTAACTGGCGAATAACTTATCTGGAGAAGCAAACTGCCGAAAATTACACCGGTTATCCACTCAGGATAATATACAACTTGCCCCCGGGATCAAGGCCGGTAAGACTGACCATTACCGTTAAGGCTACCGGTGTTCAGTATTTTTACAATTTTAAAATATTGGGCGGCACCCAGTATTCATTAGGGAATGCTGTTTTAAGTGTTGACAACGGTGTTACCCGGTTGTCTTTTGTTCAGCCGGATAACAAAACCATACAAAGCAATATCTATTCAACTTTGAACAAGGAGGATTTGCCATCCAACCCGGTTCAATTGTTTGCAAAGCATTCACCGGCCAATTATGGGCCGCTAACCCTGCAGCAGTACTGGATAATGTGTAACGACCCTGCCAAAGGCAGCGTGATTGTTGATGCCACAACCATGCTTAAGGTAAGCGATTTCGGGAAGCAGTTTTTAAGCCCGCCGAACACCATAGTTCCCGGGCATATAGAAGACAGTACAGGTGTAGCAGATGGTGTGATCAACGGTAAATTTTACCGCGGAACCACCAATACCGCGCCATTCGCGCCGGATTATGGCAAATATGGCAACCCGCAACCGGGTAATTATACCATGTCGCCTTACTTTACGCAAACCTACGGATACACCTTTGGTTACAACGAAGTGGCCGGGGCGTTCATTTCGTTTGACGGCGGCGGCAATTACAATGGCACAGATTATCAGGTGACCGGCGACGCCTTCGATCCGACGAATACGGGTCTGCATAATCTATTGTTTATGCAGGCGGTGTCGGGTACATCATACGCCTTTTTGAAAGACAGTCAGGGAGCAATTTTTGAACTCTCATTTAAGCTCGATATAGACGATTATAATAACCGGGCAATTGATCCGCTGGTAAAACGTCCGTTTGCCGGAGCTTCGTTAGTGACGCCCGAAACAAAGTGGCAACGCTCAGTAGTGGATGTGTTTTACTTTTCATCACACAATGTAATATACCGGTACAATCCGATTAATCAGAGTTTAAAAGCTTTAAATACCAACTTCAACGGAGATATTACCATGCTCAAATTAAGCAGCGACGGCAATGAACTGACGGTTGGTATTAAAGGAAGCATTTATTTTCTGGATGTCAGTATAGGTAAAGACGGTAGCACAACCACCCAACCGACCATTACAGGCATACCCGGGGAACCGGTTGATATGGTGACGCTGAAATAGTTGTACCGTTATCCAAGAGCATCAGTTTTTCAAAGTTTATGTTAATAGTTAATGAATAAACCGGGAGCCGGCTCCGGCCGGACTCCCGTTTATACCTTGTCTTTTCTATAAACAGCTTTAACCCTTTTTATATCATCTGAAAACAAAATATACAAACAATGAAAGTCAAATTATTAATAATCACGCTAATCATCCCTTTTGTTGGATCTGCGCAGGATACAGCGTTTACCATATCAGGAAAAATCGGCAACCTTAACAAACCGGCCAAGGTTTATCTTGATTACTCAGACAACGGCGTTGGAGGCACAGACTCAGCGTTTTTAGTAAACGGTGCGTTCCATTTTTCGGGACATTGTCCCGACATCTCTATGGCACGCATTACCCTTGACCATACCGGTGAAGGAAAACAGGCGTCAATCTTTAAAGGAGGCGATAATATTTATTTCTACTTCAGCAACGAGCCAATTAAAATCAATTCATCCGACTCACTAATTAACGCCAGCGTCACCGGATCGAAAATTTATGATGATTATGCCGCTTATAATAAAATGATCGGCGGCTCTATCATGGAAATTGATAAAATAGCCAACGCAAAATTCAATAGCGGTACAGAGGAGCAAAAAAAGGACACCGCCTTTGTGAAAGCTGTTGACACCTGGTTCCGAAACAAAATTGCGGACAGGAGGCAAAAACAGATCCAGTTTGCGAAAGATAACCCGCATTCATTTTTTGCAATTGTCGCCCTTGTGGAGTCGGCAGGTTCTAAGCTGGATGTAGCCGAGGCGAAACCGCTGTTTGATGCCATAGACGAAAAATGGAGGATGACCGGGTTAGGCAAGCAAATGGAAAAACGTATAAAAGCCGCCAGCGCGATCGGCGTGGGCGATCAGGCTCCGTTGTTTACACTTAACGATACCGAAGGCAAACCGGTTTCGCTGGCAAGTTTAAAGGGTAAAATTGTCCTGATCGACTTTTGGGCCAGTTGGTGCGAACCTTGCCGCGCCGAAGGGCCTAACCTCAAGGAACAGTATAAGCTGTATAAAAATAAGGGCTTTGAAATAATTTCTGTCTCGCTTGATACGGATAAAAAAAGCTGGTTAAAAGCAATTGCAGATGACGGGCTTACCTGGCTTCAGGTATCCGATTTGAAAGGCTACCGGGGTGAGGCTGTGCAGTCGTATGGTATTGGCGGAGTGCCATCGTTTTTCCTGCTCGACCGCAGCGGAAAGATCATTGCCAATACCAATATGCAGGGTGCATCCTTAAATAAAAAACTTTCCGAGTTATTTACCAACTAACAAAAGTTACAGTCTGCATGCTTTGAAGATAATGGGGGTACTCAGGTGAAATCCTTATATCCATCAAACGCCGCATTCCATATTAAATTTATAATGAGTAAATATGTTTTTTGTCTGTTTATCGCATTCCTCTCGTTGAATTTGGATGGCTATTGCCAATCATCAGTTCACAAACTTGAGCAAACGATCGATGCGGCATATAAAAAGGTTTACCCTGCATGTGTTGAGCTGTTTGCATACGACACTGTTGCAAGGCAACAGGCGGGCGGCCAGTTTAGCGGTGTAGTGGTTAGTAAAGACGGTTATATACTTACTGCCGCGCATGTGGCGACGCCCGGCGTTGTTTATAAAGCAACTTTTCCGGACGGAAGCAGTTGCCTCGTCAAAGGGTTGGGCAAAATTGAGTTTGCCGAAGACAAAACCAGGCCGGACGCAGCAATGCTGAAGATCATTTCCGCCGGAAGCTGGCCCTATGCGGAGATGGCTAATTCAGATGCCTTACGGACATTTGAACCATGCATCAGTTTGTCATATCCCGAAGGTTTGCGGCAGTCCAAACCAATTCTGCGGTTTGGCTATGTATTAATTGCTCAAAACGAAAGAGGGTTTGTTAAATCAACCTGTGAAATGGAACCGGGCGATTCGGGAGGCCCGTTATTTGATTACCTGGGCCGTTTAATTGGCATACACAGTGCCATAGAAATCCCGGAAACGGATAATTACGACGTGCCTGTAAATATCTACCGCAAGTATTGGGATGCCTTAAAAAAGCCGGAAGTTTACACAAAGCTCCCGGAAATGACGGACGAGGTTTCAAAAGATCCGTTTAGCCGCAGTATAATGACCATTCCCGCCCTTAAAGATGGTCAATTTTTTAAGCACACCAGAGACGCTTATAACAACAATTGTTTCTTTGTTGAAAGTGACACTGCTGGAAAAAAATCCACGGTCGCCGGAACTTTATTCTCTCTTAAAAAGGTGGCCACTAAACATACGATGAGCTGTGTGATAGCCAGCAAAAGCTCGTTGGTTGGAGAGCATCCGGTCATACTAAACAAAAACGAAGGGAAAGTAAACGCAACGGTAATTGCCCGGGATAAATCGACCGACCTGGTGTTGCTGATGCCTGAAACGGCAATAGCGGGTGGTATCATTTATACTCCAGCCCTTGAAGACTCTCTAAAGATCAGCGCAGGAGTTTTTTTGATCTCGGCACAGCCTGATCGTACAGGCATTGTCAGCATATCGGGGAGTGCCCCGTTCTCCTTACCCAAAATAACGAGCGGAGGCTTCCTGGGACTGGGATTCAAATCAAAACTGGCGCCGCTGCTTGTCGGCTACGTGTTCCCCAACCTGAATGAAAGCATTTATAAAATAAAAACAGGGGACGAGATTACCGGTATCGGCAAAGACACCGTGACTGATTTTGAAAGCTTTTTACACCTGTTGACCCCTTATTGGGCAGGCGACACCGTGCAGGTAAAAATTAAAAGAGAAGGACACGATTTCATTGAAACGGTTGTGCTCGACACACTGCCACAACGGCATTTTAATCATCCGGCCGAGATGTTTGCCGGGGGGAAAAGCATGAGGCGGGATGGCTTTAACAAGGTGTTTACGCATGACGCGATTATAAAGCCTTATCAGTGCGGCGGACCGGTATTTGATATGAATGGAGATTTTTACGGATTGAACATCGCCCGGTATAGTCGTGTAAGCACCCTTGCTTTACCTGCCATAGTCGTTTATGCTTTTATAAAAGACCATCTATCAACGAACTAACAAAATATAGCTACGGAAGAAAATAATAAAATTAAGTATCAACTATTAAAAAAATTTACAATGAAAAAGTTTTTACACATCAGGCTTCTGGTCCTGCTTTTTATGGCAGGGATGACTCTACTGGGTTTATCCTGTAAAAAAACCGGGGTAACTCCGGAAAAACAACAACACGTAACCCTGGTAAACGACACCATTACCAAAGACGGAATTACCTTGCTTTTTATCAACACCGACACGGCATTTCAGATAAAAGGCGACAGTGTGAGAAAAAACTATGAAAAAACATTTTTTATAGTGTATCCTCAGATAATGGCCTATTTTAACCCAGATGCCCCCCATACAGTGACCATGTTAATGGATACGGCTTACGACGGGATTGCTGCAACCGGGGGAGACGTAATTCATTTTGATCCGGGAAACTCTCTCGACCATCCACACGATTTAAATGTTATTACACATGAGGTAACACACGTTATTCAGCAATATCACTATGATGGCGAACCAGCATGGCTGACAGAGGGAATTGCTGATTATTCGAAAAATAAATTCGGCGTTCCGTATGGATTTGATGGCTGGTATATAGCTGATTATGCCGTGGGCGACGACTATCATACCGGCTATGGAATAGTGACGAGGTTTATACTTTGGGCCGAAGCTAAATATAATACACCGATGGTGCAAACATTGGATAAAGCCATGCGCGACGGTACTTATGATAACGATAAAACGTGGGAAGACCTTACAGGTTCAACATTCGACCAGCTTTGGAATAAATATATTATCAACCCCTATTTTTAATTCTGTAAAATGGTATTAATCCCACATTAAAATATAACATAATTCAACCCGGCTGACGGGATCCGCCGGGTTGAATTATGTTTTTACTTATGCTGAAAGCAATTCCATGCGGGGAGCTATTGCAATACCATTCATGCTGCCTGAAAAATCAATAATATAGAAACCACGGACCCATTTATCATCTTATTCGGGAAAAATCAATAAGTCCATTTCGTAACATTTTAGCCAAGCTAATTTATTGTCTGAAAAGAGAGACATTTAAATGCCGCTCACTCCAATCGGCGTTCTAAAGCCAGTGGGACAATATGGTAGAGCCTATCTAATCGAACATATTGTCGCCATGTTGTACCAAAAGAAAAAGCCTACCACATTTAAATATAACAGGCTCATCTTCAAGTAGAGGAAACAAATAACAATAATCTTATAAACCTTTTCGATGCCAGACTGGCAGCATATATAATATTATTTTTGCCATTTCAGAAAAATGAATTGGGCGCCATCTATGATATAGTGAAACAGCAGAATTTGCTATAACAGCTCTATTTTGATACAAGACATAAGCACTAACACCCGTCAACACAAGAGCGCCACCTACCTTTGTAAAAGGTTCCGGATCAACAGCATCGGCAGCCCAAGCACTTGATAATAATGCCCCTCCTACAAACACCGCTTGTGTTCCTCCCCTCTGATTGGCTTATTACTCAATATGTAATTAGCGGTCAAATTATTGAAAAAACAATCGGTCTAACAATGGGCTTGCTATTAACCTCTTCTTTTTTTCAATTGTAACCCCAGATATGGTAGACATAACTTTTTCCAAATCGTACATCATCAAACAGGTAATTATATATTGTTTTCCAGATTTTAATTCTATGGTTGCATAACGATAATCTTCAAAAGGTAACAATCTTATAAAGCCTTTCCTATGCCAAACTGGTGGCACGTATAATATTATTCTTTCTATTTCAGAAAAATGAATTGATGGGCTTGTATTATACGAAATAATCTTTTGGTATAGATCTATCATAACAAGATCATTTTTATTTCTTAGATAATACTCAAAATGAAGTAGAATTGTTGGGATTAACAATACTATATAATAGATAGAAAAAAAATTTATCAAATCCCAACCGAATCCTTCCGTTCTATATAAAAAATAGACTAACCCAATAAATAATATACTTCCGTAAATCAAAAACTCTAAGGCTTTGAATTGATTTTTAAATGTGATTTTATATTCCATAATATTATCTACCAGGATACCATCCATTTGATAGGCCTCTATTAAAAATCTGATACATATTTGCTTGTCGCATCGAGCCAAGTCATGAAACCATCATAGGACTTTTCTCATGCCCAACCAAGTCCACTAACAAGTGCTCCGAAGTAAGCGCCTACACCAATTCCTACAGCGGTACCCGCAGTTCGATATGAAAATCGCCCTGCTCCAATTTCTCCATTTTGCATTGATTTATAATCCAAATATGTATTTAACGGAGCCCCAACATAGGTTTGCTGCTCCCCTAATACTTTACCAGTTACACCAACAGCTCTGTATGTACTGCTAAACCTAGAAAAAGTGCCTATTTTACTGCTTATTGATAACGTCTGCCTATACTCAAGCATCCCGATCTGTGTCGCCCTTAAGGCCGCTTCTCCATATCCGGCATAACCCAACCAATTATTAGCTGTATTTAAAGTTTTCCCTCCCTGATTGGCTTTCGCTGGCGGCGTCTTAGCCTTCTCTCTTTTATTTGATTGAGTTGGCGGAGCCGGAAAAAATCCGCCCATGGCCCCCCGGTAATAACTGTCCGGAAGTATCATTTGTTAAAGGGCCTTTGCCGTTGCAACAATCGCGGAACAGAAATAATTTTGTTTGAAAATACATATTTTCAGCCCAATGCTGTACCAAAAAGAATCAGCCTGCCACATTTAAATGTAACAGGCTGATTTCAAGTAGAGGGAACAAGCGAAATGTCGAACTTCTTAGAAGATTTAAGGACAATCAACGATCAAACACCCTGATTCATATTGTCAAGACGCAAGCTACCATATCACGTCAGGGTCAGATGTTTCTAGCTTCGACAAGTCGGCATATTAATCGCTCGTGCCCATTAAGTGGCAATAATCTTGTAAATTATTTTCGATGCCAGACCGGCAGTATATAATATTGGCTCCAGACTAGCTTTGTTGCTGACAGTCACTATATGCTTAACAAACGCTATTTTACATCTAGCATCTAGCTAGTTAAATAACCAAATAGGAATATAGTTAATAAAAAATATGACAATAGAAATAAGCCAACAAATCCGCTGAGGTTAAACCGTCCCAAGGGATACTTTTCAATGAGCAAGATGTATCTTTTCCGCCAAAATATCAAAACATAGTTTATGATGTAAATTACTATGAATACCAAAACCATATCTAAAAGGAAGGGTGTTTTTTTTCCATATGTTGTAAAAATTCCAAATACACCAAACTTACTTTGATAAATATGGAAATATTTCAACCAAAGCATCGTGCTAAGTACAGCCAATGTAAATGTCCAAGAAATTAGAGTTAAATTCTTCTTTTCCCAGCCTTTTCCTTTACTCTTATGCTTAATAAAACGTTGTATAGCGTCGCTCCAAAATAAATAATAATAATTCTTCATAATTTATAATTAATGTGGAAGTAAGCAAATGTTACAGCCTTCTTGTTTTGAAGATTCTTCATATTCGGCAATTCCCGGTCTAAGTAGGTTTCCTACATCCCAGATCGTGCGAGCCGTGCCATATATAGATACTGCTTCTCCTACATAAGGAATTTCAATACCGTAAAAATACGAAGCAAATTTTGCCCCTAATCCAATCGTTCCTACTGTTGCATCAGAATAAGTTAATACAGAATGGTCTCCATTTGCAATATTGTAATAAGATTTACCAGTCGTATAAATACTTAACCCCGTCGAAAGTCTGTCAAAACCCTTTCCCAATTTGAAAGTATTTACATATTGGTTACCCCCCAGCCATTTCCATAATACCCAAAAGCCATCCTTTGTGTAAAAACTCCAACTGAAGATTTGGTTTGACTCATTACATCTAGTGACGTGCCGGTTAAGCCCAATACAATATCATCCCCCCCTGATTAGCAACTTGCACATGTAAAATACATATTGATTATACAGTGACGATTTACTGAATTGTTATTGTACAAGTTTTCTTTTGCAAGTCAACCTTTTTGGTTAATACTTTCACCCAAGGTTCATTAATAATATTATAGTCCAATCCTTTTTTACAATATTCTGATAGGGAATCTGCCTCTATAACATTTATCTTCTGAACATCGTGTATCTTAGTTCGCATTATCGTGCTTTCTCCTGCTTTTAATAATCGGGGGAAAAATGTGGTATCATTTCCGTGCATGCAATATAATCTTACATCTTTCATGATTCCACAAGAATCACAACTATAAAATGCTTCACCCACATAAACTTTATATCTTGAATTATTAATGATTGTTACATTCAGACCACTTTGAGACTCAAACAAACAAGAAGTCAACAATACGCATAAAATTAATATATATATCTTTTTCATTGATTAGAGATTAATGACCCCAACTAACCCATCTATTAAATTCTCTTACTATATCGTTCCAACCCTCTTGAAATGTTTTTGGTGCAAGTTCCGGATAATCACGAAATGTTGGATTATCTGGTAAGCCCATTCTTGAATTCTTTCCATAAAACTTATCAGCTAACGTACTTGCTTCCAGTTCATAAGGCTGCCTGTCATGATCATTAGTGTGTAACCCCATATTTATTAGCCCCCTATTTATTGAACTAGGAATGGCTACAAACCAGGTGTAACTAACTATGTTCATCTGCTTGTACTGTAAATAATGACCGTATTCATGTTGTCGAGTAGATAATGGTTGGTTAGGATACAGATGCATTCCTAATCCCGGATATGACCAGTTACCACCAAATGTTAGATTGTGATAGACGTTTACGCCTGGAGTTTCATTCGCTCCCGGTCCCTGATTGGCTTTCGCTGGTTGTATCTTAGTCTTGCCTCCTTTATTTGATTGAGTTGGCGGAGCCGGAAAAAATCCGCCCATGAGCCCCCGAGAATAGCTG
This sequence comes from Mucilaginibacter sp., assembly GCA_035547875.1. GTDB lineage: Bacteria > Bacteroidota > Bacteroidia > Sphingobacteriales > Sphingobacteriaceae > Mucilaginibacter. The sequence goes on from DASZTX010000057.1 coordinate 905,550, forward strand.
TCCGGAGCGTTATTTGTTAAAGGGCCTTTGCCGTTGCAACAATCGCTGAACAGAAATAATTTTGTTTGAAAATACATATTTTCAGCCCAATGCTGTACCAAAAAGAAACAGCCTGCCACATTTAAATGTTTTTCAAGTAGCGGGAACGAGCGAAATGTCGAACTTTTTAGAGGATTTTCAAATTATCCAAAACTTCAAAATATGCTAAGATCATATTAAGCAACACAACTTGCAAGGGTAAAACAAACCCGTTACCAGATAGGCATATAGTTGTATATACAGCTATACAACCAAGCCCTGCGCATGGCGAGGCTCTGTCTTTCTATCTTGCTTTTCGTTTCCATGTCACGAGTACCCCACCACTATTTCCCGGCCCCGATACTCGCGCCTGATTGAGACAGCGGCGGTACACTACCCCAAACTGATAGTTGATAAAAGAACTTGCCGTATTCCTCATAATAATCTAAGTAGATATAGCTTAAATAATCGGTAGTTATTAAATTTAATGAATCCCCATCTAACTTTATCACCGCCATAAAGTTATTTAAGGCGTTAACACTTGGGATCTTAACGGCTCCACATACCTCGCTTTCCTTTGTTATTAGATATACTTCCTTATGCTGAAATTGCTGAGCTAATATTTCAATATCATTTGTTAAGGCAATCGACTCACTATCGTTGTAGGTCTTGTTCAAAGCCATTGTAGACGTATTGAAACTTTCATAAAACAGATTTTTGATTTCGTCAGTTTTCTCTAAGTCCAAAAAGTCAGACTTTTGAAGTGATATGTGGAGTATATTATTGAGTTTTGAAATATAATTATCTATTTCCTTTCTACCCACATTCTGTCTTATTAACAAATCTTTTCTATTCATTATAATTCGTCTTAGATTTACCGTTTTGCAATCTTGGACGTCCAGAGGGATCTGTTTGTCCATTTGCTTTTGGCTTACCCGCCTCCCAATGTGGCCCATGGTTCTCATCCATTTTCTGATCTTGAACTACTTTTTTCTGTGTCCCACCTCCACTTTTTGGAACATCATATTCGAGCGAATTACCGGCCGGTGATTTCTTTTGAGATGTCGGCTGTTGACTTGTAGGAATACCTTCTTTACGCATAACATCCTTGCGTGCCTGAGTCGATGTTTTAGGTTCATCGAGGTTCTTAGCGTTACTATTACTTTGAATAATAGCCGGGCGTTGAGGCACAGTACTGCTATTCGGAATAGCATCACGTTGCATCACAGGGTTTGAAATATGCATATCATGCAAATGATGCATTGAAACCGCGCCAACTGCTACCACGCTTACAGTTGCAACTACTTCTGTTGCAGTAGCTGCCTCATATACTTCAGCAACAAGTTCAGCGACAACACAAATAGGGCAATTACCGTCGGGATCGTCATGCACAACTGGATTGTCCCAAACATAGGCATATGGTGATTTATCAATCTGATCCGGGTGTTCTGCAAGCTTATCCACACTCGTCCACCTCCCAATCACCGGATCATAGAACCTCGCGCCGTAATCGTATTGTTGAAGTTCCTCCTGTAGCTCCTTTTTGTTGTAAAGATACTCATTTTTCAATACCGGTGTAGGGGGCGTCCGGCTGATCTCCATACTGAAAGGGTAGTAGTCGTCAACCTGGGTCGCAGCGGCGGTACCGTCTGCGGTTGAAAAGTTAACGCGGCATACTCGTGTCTTTGGGTATGCAAGCAAAATCCTTTGTAATATTTCAAGTCGAAGTGATGTAAGGCTTAACTTTAACCAGCGCGGGGAGAATTATTCTAAATTCTTATATAGGATTTTAAAGTCAATTTGCACCCAAAAGAAAAAGCCTGCCACATTTAAATGTAACAAGCCGATAATCAAGCAGAGGTAACGAGCGAAATGTCGAACTTTTTGGAGGATTTAAGGACAATAAAAAAACAAATACTCTGATCAATTCGTTAAGCCATAAGCTCTTATATTATATATTGGAGTAGATGTTACAAACTTCGATCAGTTGAAATATCTATTGCTGGTGTCTATTATATGGACGCAAAACAACTATAGCTAATAACTGTAAATACCTGCAGCCAGTTATGCGATGGTTCAGTTTATCATAAGTGCCATATATAATAAATTAAATGACGCACGTTCTTTAGACTCATATAAAAGGACCGTTGGTTAGAACTATTTATACCAGAAAATGGACTCACCTAATAGACCATAATCATACCTACCAATGCTACTTTCTAAAATATCTAAGCTATTATGAAATACCCCAAATGCAGATGCATTAATGAAATAAAAGTTGCTGGCAGAGTCTTTTAAAGAAAAAATTTTGCTATATTTTATGTCAAAAGTGTAATTATTGGAAAATAACTCCCTATTCTGCGTGTTTTGTAGTAAATCTATCTCGATTCCTTCTATAGTTGTTGGAAGAATAAGAAAAGATACTGACTTAAAAAAAATATCAATATTATAATTTCTATGAATATTGCGTACACTTCTTATTAAGAGTTGATTGTGCGTAGCAGAAAAATCAAGAATTTTGTATGAACTTGTTAAATCAGAAAATATTGCCATAGTGTTTAAAGAGCTATTTTGAACAGGTCGAAACCAACGTATTTATTTCACCAAAATAAAAAATCGCATTTTCAAATGCTGGGCTATTATAGAGCTCATGTAATTCCCAATTAATTCCAGATCTGAAATTGTCTCTTATCATTTGCATTGGAGCTATATCTATTCCATTTAAATTAAAATGAATTTCATTTGAAGAATTTCTTATGATATTTTGAAGGCTATAACGCCAAGTTGGGTCGCCATCAGATGTGATGCTCCAATCTTTTCAGCAAATGGTTCCACCACGCCCCTTAACCCAAAAGCGTATCTGCTTCCCAGACTCAATTCTCCAGTCACTTCTGCCACTTTAAACAATCCACCCAAAGCGCCAGCCCCTGATCCCAGAATTGGTCCAATAAATTCTCCCCCTACGAAACCTAACTCAGTCCATGCAGCAGAGTTAAGCTCACTACCAGTTTACATGTAAGGATTATTGCCGGTCGCGGGGTTTCCACTTAACCCGAAGAACCCATAATCGGGTGTTATCTTTACAACATTGTCTAGCGCTATTTCCGGCAACCCTTCCGTGTTCACCGGTACGTCTATTTTATCGTTGACCCCGACACCATTCGGGCCGGCGACCTTTTTACTTTTAAATTGCTTTTTTCTCCGTTTCCGGTTTCATTTGTAGTATTTCCGGAAGATGACAACGCCCGGGATATTGCTACGTTGAGATCGGACTTCCTCTCAAGCGACGATTTCTGATGAATATCAAGTAAATCATCTTCAGGTGTCATACCATCTGGATCAATAAATCTTATCGGATTATTCATCACATAGTTATATGGTGACCATCTTCTGCTGACCTCAGCCATCGGATCGGCGACGTTCTACCTGGCGATCACCGGGTCATACAGCCTCGCGCCGTAATCGTACCGCCCGAGCTCCTCCTGTAGCTCTTTCTTATTGTAAAGGTACTTATTTTTCGGATCGTGCACTCCGCAGTGCTGAAAAAGGATATCAATCAAGTGTTTACAATTAATATGCGTCTAAAACAAAATAGACTACAATTTTATTCGTCTAATAAGCGACTTTCCGGTATCTGGCCAATTATTTATTCTCTACCCTAATAGCGGTAATTCCGACGCTGTTGGTAAAATGAATATCAATTTCATAACAGGTTACAATTATAACACTACCACACTACATTGCCCACTACCAATACTATTCCTTAGTTTCGAAGTCCCAAAATTTGATTTTCATTTACTAAGTTTATCAACTGCTCCAATGTTTGACTATTATCAAATTTGAAAGTAAGGCCTAATGACTCCTCATCATTACTTCTGATATATTCTATTGCGTTTACTTCAAATTCTAATGATATATTTTCACAAACGATATGCATTCCTTTGTTGACCTGACCCGAAAGCAACGAGCAATTTATGACAAAAAGACTTCTAGACCTAATTGTAAATGACTCTATAATTTGTATTAAATTATTCATTTCTGAAATCAAAATATTTTGAGTAAATCTTTTCAGCAAAATCGTAAGTGTTCTTTGTTTCTTCGGCAGCTCTTGCTGTGCTATTAGCACCCCGAGCGAAATTCTCAATCCTATAAAGCTCGTGAAGCACGGTTTTAATCATTTCTTCTTTGGATTCAAACGCTACTTTTCCCTAGGACAAACCCGTTTTCTTCGAATAGTGTCATTCCGGAAAAGAGCAATTCAGGTTCAATTAAAATCGTCCGTCCGCCAATTTCTAGCTCTGTTGCTTTGCCGGACGAAAAGATATGGTCTAAAACTTCTGAATTCTTAAAAATAGTTTTTGCCTCTTCAATAATTGATGCTTCTATTCTAAGGAGATTTGCTGCTTCAGCGGCATTCAATCCTTCCTCAACCTCTTCTGCCAATGCTTCCTCCTCTCCTCCCGGCGTAAGTAATTGCATACCTGACAGACTCGCAGATTGTGGCCCAAAAATAAAATCCTTCAAAGCGTATAGCCAAGGTTGTTTATAAACAAACGCTGAAGATTTGTCTTATCTGTAATTTTTGTTTTAACATTCTTGTGAATCTTAACATCAGATTGCTGGGCTTCGGCTCGATCTTTATCTTTTCCCTCTTTGGTCGTTTGTGAAGCTATTTTTAATCCCCATCCCAAATTAACCGCATCGTCTCCTGTATAAGTCGCATTGCCCGATGCATTATAAGTTACTTTCATACCATCGGGATCAATAAACCTTATCGGATTATTCATCACATAATTATATGGTGACCATAACCTGCTTACTTCCGCCATAGGATCAACCACCTGCCACCTAGCAATCACCGGGTCATAAAATCTTGCCCCGTAATCGTATTGGTTAAGTTCCTCTTGTAGCTCCTTTTTGTTGTAAAGGTACTCATTTTTCGGATCGGGAACCGGCGGCGTGCGGCTTATCTCCATGCCAAAGGCATAGTAATCGTCAACCTGGGGTTGCGGCAGCGGTACCGTCTGCGGTTGAAAAGTTAACGCGGCATACTCGTGCCTTGGGGATATGCAAGCAAAATCCTTTGTAATATTTTAGGTCGAAGTTATGCAAGGCTAAACTTTAACCCGCGCGGGGAGAATTATTCTAAATTCTTATATAGGATTTTAAAGTCAATTTGTACCAAAAATAAAAAGCCTGCCACGATAATTCGTAACAGGCTGATTTCAAGTAGAGGGAACGAGCGAAATGTCGAACTTTTTGGAGGACTTAAGGACAATAAAAAAATACTCTGATCAATTCGCTAAGCTGTAAGCTATCACGTCAGAGTCGGGTGTTTCTAACTTCTACAAGTCGGCATATTAATCGCCAGTGCCCATTAAATTGCAATAATCTTATAAACCTTTTCGATGCCAGACTGG
>DASZTX010000058.1:0-322563 GCA_035547875.1 Mucilaginibacter sp.
CAACAAGCACAACAACGCCAGCAGCAGGATCAGCAGCGCAGACAACAACAGGCTCAACAACGCCAGCAGCAGGATCAGCAACGCAGGCAACAACAAGCACAACAACGCCAGCAGCAGGATCAGCAGCGCAGGCAACAACAAGCACAACAACGCCAGCAGCAGGATCAGCAGCGCAGGCAACAACAAGCCCAGCAGCGCCAGCAGCAGGATCAGCAGCGCAGACAACAACAAGCCCAGCAACGTCAGCAGCAGGATCAGCAGCGCAGGCAACAACAAGCACAACAGCATCAGCCGCAGGAACATCGTCAGGCGCCTCAGCATCCCGGACATCATTAATAATACCCGGAATCGATTATATTTAACATCTTATGCGCCTGTAGTATCAACTACAGGCGTTTTTTTGCTTTTGAATCAAAAACCGCATCCACATTACGGGTTAAGCCATTGATCCGGGAATTTTGCAATCGTTAATAAAAAAAGCCGGATCGTTAAACAACGACCCGGCTTTAAAGATTCGGCTAAATATAAACGGTTCTTACTTAAAAAACGGACCTACCAATGTCAAAACGGTAGCCATATCCAACGGTTCATCAAACGCTTCAACGGCGATATTATAAGCTGTTGATGAGCCGGTGGCTGAAGGCAGTTTGGTGACGTCAACGCCGCCCTGCATCACATTATTTTCGTCCTTATAATTTCCGTCAACCGCCGCACCGATACCGGTATCGTTAGCAACGCTTGCGCTCCCAGTGATCCATGCACTGATATCGACGCCGCGTGAAGCGCGTATCTGGCGCACTACCGATGCGTGGCGCGCCTCAACCGCATGAATGGCCAATGCAGCACCCAATACCACCTTGTTTCCTAACAAATTGGGCGCCTGTCCTTTATACGCACGCACACCTGTATCTTCAAAAACATTCGAGACAGCCAAGAAGGTATCATAGTTCGACAGAACGGTCGGAAATGCGCCGCCTGCTGTCAGGTCGAACGCAGGCATATCCACCGCAGCGGAGCCTAAAACTGACTTCAGGAACGCTACGTGCTGATTCTCGTCAGATTGTATCTCAGCGAAGTAACCGCTGTTATTTGATGGGATCAATCCTGCCTGGGCTGCACCCTGGTTATAAAAATAAGACTCCAGATACTCAAGCTTTAACGCAAAGTTAAGCACATCGTTAACCGCAACGGGTGTATCTGCACCGTATGCTCTTTTAAACATGGTAGCGAGGGCCATTGGCATGGCTGCCAAAGCGACCTTTGAACCAAAACTGGTAATATTTTTAATTGCCGCCCGGCGCGGACTCATACGATCAACAACCTCCGGGTCAACTTTTTCTATTTCTTCAATTACATTAAATAAATTCATGGCTTGGGGATTAAGCTATATATCCATAATTAGACGCACTCACTTTGGTTTTCAGATAGGTATTGGCGATCGGCAGCACAACCTTAATTTCATTTGATTGATTTAAGCCCATCGAATCCACCACATCAGAACCTGCAAAACTTCCCGGGGAGATCAGCTCACGGATCAGCGCCGCATGTCTGGCCTCTACCGAAACAATTTTACCCGCAATGGTCAGATAAGCGGGGTTGGTGATCAGATACCCGGCGCCGTCATAGGCGCTCACACCCAGATCCTCAAAGGCCTTTGCTGCTCCCAGGACGCTTGTCCGGCTCGAAAAATCTATCGAGCTGAAATCCGGCGTCAATGAAATAATAGCGTTTGAAGACAACGCCGCCTTAAAAAATTCGCGGTGCAACACCTCATGATCCCGTATGGAAGTCATGATGCTTTTTTCCTTTTCTGATATACCGGTGTAAGGCGTCTTAACCACCTGGGTATAAAATGCCGCCTCCAGTTGTTCCAGCGCGTACGCATAGTTAAGAATACCGAAATCACCCGAGCCGATATCCACCCCGGTGTTAAGTCTTACCGAATGATCTTTGTGGCAGGCGGCTGTTGCAAGCAGGCCTACAGAGGCAGCTCCGATGCCCGCGTAACGCAAAAATGACCTCCGTGCCATGTTAGCGGTACCCAAACCTTGTTGTTCTTCTGTTTTCATAAGTTGTTGATATTTAGTTAGAAAATTGTATTTGTCTTTTAGTTACGTAAAATCGCTTAAGCACGGTTTTATTTTTTTTAAACTATAGAGAAAAAACAGTGCTTATTTTTGAAGATATGCTCTGACAACTTTCAAAAAATGTTATTTGTTTTCCAATTAAGAAAACAAACTCACAACCACGCGGAGTACAGATAACAAATAGTAAATATTATTAACTATTAATTTCACCAAATTAACAATGTAAATACCTGTGATACAGTTAGGTAATTTTTTTAATTTCTTCAGAAGAGTCAAAAAAAATTGAATTGAGAGGTGATAAATTTAGCCGGTTGCTCGGGGATAAAAACAAAAAAGGCCGGAAAACTCTCGCAGTTTTACGGCCCTACATCTACCTATGAAAAACAACCCTTTTGGAAGGGCATATCTTAATTTACAAAAGTAATGCCAATGTATTTTTTTGCTTCAAACCGCTATTTTTATTTCTTAAAAAGCAATAAGCGGGGAATTTATTTCACATCTGTTAGGAATATTTTTCCCATTCAGTTTTTTCATAAATATCCGGCATCAATTATGACTATTCAGAAACCATAACCAGTTAACGTTGTTACACTTAGTATTATGGATTACAACGTATATCTATTAGCCACAGACCCAAAAAACCCGTGCCGGGACGTTATTTATTCAAGGGATACGCGTTTAAAGATCAGGGTGTTTTGTCTGAATGATGAACCTTTCAACCCTGACAGCAACGAAATCCAGTTATATGGTTACGCGCAAAAAAAGCTTTTTGCTTTCGAAACCATTAATATATCTGCGGAAGACGCCCTCGACGTGGTCAGCGCCATTCGATGGTATGCCGACTATATAGATTTTCCGGATATGGAGATACTACCTGACGACCCCCGCCGTGACCGCAATATTGCCATTTAAGGTAACACACAGTAAAAACTGCCTGTGTACCTAAGCTTATTTAATCTCTTAATAGCATAGCCGTCAGCACATAAACAACTGATAATAAAAATTTTACAAACAAGACTACTTGCTGTTAAAATGCTTTGAAAAAAAAGTTAAATATTTTTTTGCGGAATAAGATGCAGGTTCTATATTTGCAATCCCAAAACGAAGGGAACATATCCCGGAAAGTTTGAGAAAAGGGAGCATAGCTCAGCTGGTTCAGAGCATCTGCCTTACAAGCAGAGGGTCACAGGTTCGAACCCTGTTGCTCCCACTTAGACGAAAGCCTTTCAGAAATAATCTGAAAGGCTTTTTTATTTACAAGCGCCGAAGATTTACCAAGTAACACAAAAAAATGCAATTTTTTCATGTTAGTTAGTTAGTATTAGTGCTTTACCAAACACGATATTACAGAACTTATAAAATGCCATTTGTTTTATGAACAAGATCCAATTGAGAAAAGAACTTACTTTGATAAATATCCCACCTTGCCATTACTCTTTAGATGGTGAATTAAATTCTGATACAATTGTATTATTTTGCAACTATAGTTATCGGGAGGAATAGCCGACTTGCAGATTTTAGAAAAATAAATAAAATCTAAGAGATGAGAGAATATTTTACAATATTAACCACAACCACAAAACTGACTACAACAGTCAACAAATCTTAGATATTTTTGTCAAAATTGGAAACGGAGGCGATATCATAACACTAAAAAATGACGGCATTCGCAGCGCTGATAAATTTACAGTTGTTATAACTTCTTGTGAAATGCTTTTGAAAATATTAGAATTGGCGGCGATAATTTAACAGAAATATTAAAGCGCGGTTTAAAAAAGTACATCATAAATAAAGCCGAATAACTATAAAAATTGCTGTTTGATCGCGCTTGATCTGATATAGCGTTTCTGCCAAAAAATCAATTACTTACTTTATTAATTAAAATTACATGAACGCCAGGTAGTGGCTACTGCCGCTGATAGGTAACAGTACTGCCATCGGCATCGGAGGTAGTACATTTAATGATGATACTGCCATAAGTTATGGATTGCCCCACGCTTAATGGCGCGTCTGTCCGGGCCTGATCGTTTTCATTGATGGGTAATAACCTCAAAGGACCGAAGCCGTTATCTATTTTCGTATCGATCACATAAACAAGCGGACCGGCCTTTACCAACCGGTTATCATAGCCTAATGGCCGCCGGTCTTCCACGATCACGGCCCTGCTTTCGTCAATCGGTAGTACCAATAATTTCATTCCATCCTTCAACTCCACAGGCGTCAGTTGCAGAGAACCCGTACCTTTTCCGTCGACGCAAGTCACCTGACTGTCGCTGAACCATCTCAGGAACCATTTCTCCCACGCATTTTGGTTTGGGGCAGTACCCAGAATATTTGCCATCAGGCTGAAGTCACCTACAAAAACCTGCTGCGGCGCACTGAACCTGTATAGATCAGGCAGTCCCATAGAGTGGCCAAACTCATGAGGAAACCACAAACCGGTGAATACAGGTAAGTCCCGGCCGGATGTAATTGCATTTGAAATGATCCTGCCATCAGCCGAAATGCCATTGGTTGGCATCCCCATAAAGGTCGGCCCGTTAAACAAAACACCGCCATCCGGGTTGGATACGACAACGATCTCATCAGTTTTTGAAAAATCATATTCCGGGTCGGCGAGATTTACCGCTTCCTGGATATAAAACTGATGAAGCTGAAAAGTTAAATGATCCCAGCCATAAGCACTGGAGGGCTTACTCATGCGGTACCATTTGAATTTTGGCTCGAAAACAACATTCAAAGCGCCGTAAGATACCGAATTGAGAAAATTTTCCGATGCTGGAGAAATATAGCTGAACACCTCCTGAGGTGTCCGTGAAGCTACCGCGTCGGAAAAGTCAACAAAGATGACGGCCACTTTCACTGTACCGGTACTCTTCTGGCGATTAGGATCACGCGGAAAGCCGAGGCCGATATCATGCCACTGGCTCAGGTTCGGCAATTTACAGGCACTTCCATCCGTAATCACCAGTTCATCTTTAGCAGGATCGGGGCCTGAATGCTTGCTGCAGCCTGACACAAAAAAAACTACAGCCAAGGACAAAAAACAACATTTTAACATCTCATTGAATTTATTTACTCAAAAAACTGCTTTACTGCAAAACGCAATATCGCAGTTTGGGCAATTTCAACCAATCTGCTATTTATTGCGAATGGAATTTTTTGACCGGCATACTTATCGTTAATGAACACGTGATGTGAAACTCATTAACATTAAAATGAACTTAATGGAATGTTGGGGCTATTAATAAATCAATTCAAACTGAAAGTCTTTTTTCTGTAAAAAGCATCAAGCTCCCGTGTAGTTGTGTCAGCATCAAGATAAGGCTTCAGCAGTTTGTCTGATTTGAAAGTGCGGTATTTTATTATTTGATTAGTATCTGACGAATAATACATCTCTACATAAAAACCGCCGAGGTAATGCAATATGACCACATTGTTATCCTTTTCCCTTGCGTCGAGATAAATACCTTTTAAAACGGCATCGGTTTGCTTATTCTCGTCAAGGAGCAGAAATTGAAAAAAGGTCATGAATTGTAATAATTTATCAACTGCTAATATAAAAAAAACCTGAAAAAACAATCGTAAATAATTGACAAATAACAATTTAACTATTTGTAAAAATTTAAATTTTAGCTTTAACTTGAGCTTAGTTGAGTTAAGCTTTGATTAACAATTTTCTTTTAATGCTGCCTTTTCCCTTATTAAATTTTACTGCGACAAGTAAGCCAGATCTTGCGCCATTATAATTTGGCAAAAAATATGAGCAGCTTGTACAAAAAATATCCGTTTAATAAGTAACCATTCCATGGCTAATACGTATAAAAAGGCAAATTATATCTTATGGAAATTTTTATCACAACCGTAAAAGTTTTGCTTTTTATAGCCGCCCTCTTATTTGTTGGTGTAATTTTCTTCAGTTTCCTGAAATATTTAAAGAAAAAGTATTTCCCGAACTGGAAATTTCCCGACTATATCAGCGTAGGTTATGCCGAATACCTATATAAAAAATTCATCTTGACCCCTATCCAGATCATCAAGGCTATCTGGCAATAATTTAAATACCGCTGTTGCATAACATGTGTGCATCAGCCTTTATAAATATAAACTTCCGGTATTTATGAAAGGGAATGCGTTTGCATTATTTTTTGTGCAATCCGCCTTTGCTGTTCCTTACCACCTTTTCAAGCCTAGCAATTTTTCTCCTAACTCGCTTAATTCTGCAACTGGGTTTTGCTTTTCTCTTTTCATAGGATCACCCGGGAAAGCATAACCTTCCATCGCGTCACGATTTTTCCAGCTATTGATACGCCATTGTCTAAGGTCCTCATTTTCTTCCTGCGCAGGCATCATGGCGACGTACTGGGCAATACGCACTTTATCTCCGCTCGTATTAGGCCTTATCCCATGAGGCTCAAGACTGTTAAAGATCAGCAGGTCTCCCGCCTCTAATTTTACCTTTACAATTTCAAAGCCAGTTGTATCAGGTTTGTAATGATCACGGTCGGCAGGCTGTGTTAATTTCCAGGTCTCGTAAGACCGGTAAAGTTCCGGAACACACTGAAAGCCGCCCATATTTTCATCGGTTTGGTCTGCGAGGGCCAGAACGCCCTGCACGTTTTGGGGCTTGGTTTCCGGATCGTAGTCCCAGTGTATAAAACCTTTGTATTCGAATCCGGGCCGCAAAGGAAAATTGAGATTCGCCCGGTCGATCGTCACCCAAAGTTTCTCCGTTCCCCACACATCCGCAAATGCTGCGTGTACCCTCGGCCATTGCCGGTTGTCCCACATAAACTGATGATTGTAAATTTCAACCATCCCGGTGTTATTGAGTTCCTTCATCTGCATTTCGGCATTAGGCCGGGCATACCAGCTTTCTTTATCGTCCGGATCTTTACCTTCGTATCGCCACAGATAATCAGCCAGTTTTTTTACCTGTTCCCCGGGCACCGCATTTTTAACCACCACATAACCATTGGTAACCCAGAATTTCCAGTCATCTTCGCTGAGCACACGGAGCGGCTCTCCATTACTGCGGTCGTTAAGTTTCAGATAGCTCGATTTGGCCGTAGAAGGATTACCGGGTATTTCTTTGTGAGCGTTCGTTGTTTTTGTTTCCATAATAATAATTGGTTTAACCATTCAAATGTAAATCCACATTGCCAACCCAATAGATGGTATATTGATCAATATTTGTTCTGTATTAACATTTACAATAAGTTTGATTAAAAAATAAAAGCAACACAGATGAACAAAATACAGCTGGAAAAAGTCGAGTTCGAGCCCGGAAAATCGTTTAAGCTATTTTCACCAAGGCTGCGCAACACTTTTCTCTGGCATTACCATCCTGAAGTTGAACTGGTATATGTAGAAGCTGATGCCGGGATACGTCACGTCGGTACGCACATTTCAACTTACACTCAAAGCGACCTCGTATTTATCGGTGGCAACCTTCCCCACCTGAATTTTGACTACAGACTAAGGAGTGAATATCACCAGGTAGTCGTGCAGTTAAGAACTGACTTTTTAGGGAGCGCAATCTGCCTGACGCCGGAATTATCTTTAATAAACAGGCTATTCAGGCGGGCTGAATACGGAATCGCATTTAATGGCCAAACCAAACGACGCGCCGGTACAATGTTAAAGCAACTCGGCGATTTAGATTCGCTCAGCCAGCTATTGCAGCTAATTAGTATATTTCAGCTATTGGCAGAATCGTCAGAAACGGAAACGCTGAACCACGAACTCACAAGCAAAAACTTTATCCTGAGGGACAAAATAAGAATGGGTGCCATTTATGAATACATAGATGCACGATATCATCAAAGGCCTGACGTAAATGAGATTGCAGCTAAAGTAAACTTAACAACACCTGCGTTTTGCAGATATTTTAAAAAGCAGACCAATATTACCTTCACGGAGTTTGTTAACCAGTATCGCATAGAGCGCGCAAAAAATCTCCTGATGCAAAACAGCAATGTCAGCGAAACCTGTTATGCCATCGGGCTAGAAAGCCTGTCGTATTTTAACAAGTTGTTCAGGCAATTTACCGGTGAAAACCCTTCCGATTTTAAGCGCTTTCATACCCAAAACGCTAAATAAATTTCTTTATCCCGATTTAATGAGCCCGTGGCAAGATGAGGTTTAACAGCCGGGAAAACTGGGGAATTTAAATCTCAGTTAGGGAATTTTTTCCAGATTAACTTTGAGGAAATATTGGTTAGCAATTAGATATCTATAGTTAAAAATCGTTATTTTATACGTAAAACAACGATCCCGGCCGGTTTGTCAATATCCGGTACACATTTTGAATAAGTTGTAAAAGAAAAGCAATAGTTAAACAAATTATTTTATCATACGACAAGGGTAAACCTAAACAAAGAACAATCATGAAAAGATCAAAATTATTAATCACCGGCATCATCTTAGGGCTTTCATTTTTTATTTATACTCCGACAGCCCACGCCAGTCAGTTTCAAACCACACAAAGCAGTGGCATTTTTGGAGGGCTGAGTGATTGGTTAAACAGTCTTTTCGGAAATAACAATAACACCAATAATACTTCAGGAAGTACATCAGGGAGCACTTCCGGCGGTACCAGCTTACCTATCGATACTCATGTTTGGTACCTTGTAGTAGCGGGCGCCGTAGTTGGAACCAGAGTGATCATACGCAACAGCAAAAAGCTGGCTCCCCAAAAAATATAAGATATTCCATAAAACGCAACCTTTTTTGTGGAAAAACCGTTAAGCATCACTTAACGGTTTTTTTGTGCGCTCTTCACAACGCCGTAAAATAAATACATGTATAACCGAAAAATTATGAGATTATCTAAACAATTATTTATTGGCTTACTGACATCAGTTTTATTTGCAGCTTATTCGCCCGCCAAAGCTCTCGGTCAAAAGGACAATAGTCTTTACGGTGGTGCCAGCGACAAATGGCATGACTGGAACAACGGAAATGGCAATGGGAACGGCAATGGAAATGGAAACGGAAACGGAAACGGCAAAGGGAATGGAAATGGGAATGGGAACGGGAATGGCGGATCGTCCGGCAATTCCGCACCAGGACTCCCGGTAAATGATCACCTGGTATTTTTAATGGTCGTTGGTGCGGCAGTTGGATGCAAAGTGGTTACCGACAAGATCAACTCCAAACCATCAAAGCAATAATTATAAAAAACTGTAACCTTGAGTTATTAAAACCCGTTAAGTGTAAAACCTGACGGGTTTTTTATTTGGCGGGACCGGAAAAATCAGATTTTTGATAATGACAACAATAAACGCATATCTTTCCAAATGGCAGCAAATTCCCATGGCTGTAAAACAGTTCCTGATAAAAGGTGTGATTATGCTGGCTTTATGGAAGATCATTTATCTTGGATTTTTATTCCCCGGCCGGATCATTGATGCGCCGCTCACAAACGCGGTCGGAAAGCTGACCGTATGGGGATTGAATATAGTTACCCACCCGAATGATTATTACTCTAAGGAAGAATTGGGCCGTGAGCTTGATATCGACGCCAGTGCCCGGAGCGTTATGCAACGATCCGTCTATTTTGAAGGGAGAAAAGTTGCCGGGGTGTATGACAGTTGCAATGCGCTGGAATTAATGGTGCTGTATGCAGGTTTTATTATCTGCATTCCTGCTTCTGCAAAACGAAAGTGGATATTTATTACCGGCGGACTGGCAATCGTTTTTATTGTCAACGTATTGCGTTGTATCGGGGTGGTTTACGCGATCCGTTATTATCCGCAGCACGCAGAGTTTATTCATCACTACCTGTTTGAACTGGTGGTGTATGCAACGATTATTGCACTTTGGATGGTCTTTGCCAATAAAATAAATATAAAAAGCAATGCAGAAAAGCAGGCGTAAGTATATCGTACTTGGCCTACTGGCGATACTGCTGATCTATACGCTTTATTACATGGCCTTCGTTTATGTCAGTTACTTTAACGAAATCCCGCGAAAAGTACGGCATATCGCCCGTTTAGTGTCTATCCTGCTGGTTTATGGCATAGGTTATTATACCTTAAAAAAGTATGGCGTAAAATGGATCAGTGCGATCTGGAATTACATCTATTTTGTGGTCGTCTTATTGCTGATCCTGATCGGGTTATATGACTGGACGTTAGGCCCTGCTTCTCAGCAGATCAGAAATGTGGCAAAAACGCTGCACGAGTTTTTAATATCGCCGGTTCTGTATGCCGGTTTGCTGATCATAAACCGCATGCTGACTAAAATATCCTGATTTTTTATTTAACCGAATACCGGTACACCTGTCTGCCCGGATTACCCTTTTCATCCATCCCATCAACTACTACCTTGTAAACGCCCCTCCCGTCGGCGTTATAAAAACTGATAGTCATATTTCCATCTCTATCCGGAACAACTTCCGGATTCCAGTAAATGGTTGAACGTGAATCAGCCACTTTACCCATGTATGCGTCTTCATATTTGGGTGAATAAAATTCCCTTGCTTTATAATACCCCTTCACTGTTATGGGTAAAATTCCTGTTGATTGAATATCCCTCAATGCCGCGCCCTTTATTGTGTTGATGATAATGACTCCGCCGCCATCCCCAACAAGCGGGTCTGTAATTACACCAACATTATCAATAGAGCCCGTGTTGATAGAGTTTATGTCGAATCTTTTTGGCATTTCCTGGCCATCCAATACTATAGTCATCGGCGTCAGTTGTAAAAAAATAGCCTTGTTGGTATATGCTGATACGGTCATATCCGGATTAGTTGCAAAATGTATTCCGCGCAATTTCTGCGTCAACCTGTCAGCTAAAAGTCCGCCGTATTTTATATCAGAACCATTTACCTGCTGCTCTATTAACCCGTATCTGGCATTGATCAAGGTAGGAGTAATTTTGCGGGCTTTAATTTTCACCTCTTTCAGCATCTTACCTGAGACTGGGCTCTGCTGATAAAAATTGTCGTGGTTCTGTCTGCTGCTGTCCGTGTCTGAACCCACCACATGATAATCAGCGGATATCGTTACCGGCACTGGTTTATCCGGTGTATAATTTAACATTGTATTATTTTTCCCCTTTGCAGTCACGGCCTGCAGAATAAACTTGGATGAATCGGGAAAATCAAGATTTACGAAACGGAAATCCCCGTTTTTATCTGCATTTCCACTAAAAACAGGCATACCTGTAAAAGGCGCTATCAACGATACCTTTCCATTAACAAGCGTGCGTCCGGTAAGCGTCCGGGCATTCCCCGCGATCTCAAGATTGCGCTCTGGCTGCCAAATAGCAGGTTCATCATTTGTTGTCAGTACAGACTTCCATTCAAAACGACGATAACCATGGGTAAGCATAACCAGGTCGAGGTCTTTAAGTTTATCAACTATTTTGCCTGAAAAATAATAGTTCGGCTGCTCAACAGCTCCCTTTAGATCACCAGTAAGCAGCAAATAGCTTAATATGGTACTTTCGTTATTTTCATCGAAGGGCGCCTTTGTTTCATCGGTTACTGAGACTGAAAAATGCCCAGTTACAGTTGAATCTGCACGGTTTTTTGAATTTATCTTAATAGTGACTTTTTCACGGGGGAGATAACTTACCTTATCGGTGCTTACCTTCAGGCTGAGATCGTCATAATTCTGAATAAAAAATAATCGTTCACATAAAGGTTCATCGGTCGCCGAAAACAGGGTCACCGTATTGACACCCGTCTTTAGCCGACGTTTGGGCAGGTCAAAGTTCATCACATTGCCGACCAGTTTAAAGTTGATATTAATTACAAGTCCGCCCGAGAAAACCACCAAATGATAGGCCTTGTCCTTGTTTTGTTGAAAATAACCGTCATTAGATCTGACCAGGATCGATGTTTTTTGCAGAGAGTCGTTATCAACCGTCAACGAAATTCCGGCTGCTAAAGAAACGGGCAGTGATATTGCGCTTTCTGCCCCATCGGCAAAGGTCAAATCAGCCCGATAGGTCTTGTCCTTCTCAGGCATTAGTTCGAAATAGCCCATTCCCAAATGCGTTGATTGAAAAGTCGAAACTGTTTTTCCGGTGTTATCTGTTATTTTACCTTTTACGTTGATTCCTGAACCATCCGGAGCAACCGCCTTAAACGCCACTTTTGATTTCAACCCTACGACCAGATCCCCTCCTTCAGGAAAAAACTGAAAATCAGGCTTACGGATTCTTTTCTGGGCATGCGCGTTTTCAGAAACCGGAGGTCCCGCCATTGATCGGATCATGAAAGCATGTTTGAAAAAGGCAGCTTCTCCGCTATTGCGCATCCAGCGTGTGTAGGCCCTGACCTTGTATATGCCCTGCGGAAGGGTGTCGGGTAAGGCAAAATCGCCCCATGCAACACCGTCATGAATTTTGAGTAGCAGCGATTGATCTATCTTGTTCTGAATGTTAATAAGATCGACATGCAATACCCCACTTATTTTTGAAAGCAGGTGCCGTTCACCCATAGTGACATAGGCTTTAAAGTAGATGGTGTCGCCGGCTGCATAATAGGGTCTGTCAAAATGAAGGTATGCTTGTTCTGCGGGATGATCACTTAGGTATTTTTCCAATTTCACATTACTTCCCACTCCCTGGCCTAACACTTGAAAAGAGAAAAAAACACTCAAAAGCGTTACAAAATATTGAGTTCTTCTTAAAAGATATTTTGTCATACTGATAACGGAATGATAAGGATAGCCTTTTACGGAATGCCAGGCAGGTTTATAACCGATCTTTATTTATTAAAGATACTAATTTACGACCACATCTATTTAACACAATTCCAAATACCTCTACAAACCTACTACATCAGCCCGTTTGAGCACTTTTTGAAGGTCGATGCTCTTATTCTTATTATTTTGTTTTATAATTTTACATCCACACCAAATAAACCCAATTGAAATGTCTTCATTCAACTTTCGCACGCTTCTTGGCGTTTGTTTTATCATTTTACTGACGTCGGGCGTAAAACCACTTCACGCCCAAACAAAAAAATCCAAATTTAAAGTAATAGCCTTCTATACCGCCAAAGAGGACAAAGCGCATATCAGTTTTGTACATGAAGCCAATGCATGGTTTCCCAAAATGGCTGATAAATACCATTTCTCGTACGATTCGACCCGAAACTGGAATAACCTGAACGATGAATTTTTAAAACAATATCAGGTAGTGGTGTTTTTGGATACCAGACCGGATAACCCAGCGCAACGTGCTGCATTTGAGCGATACATGAAGAACGGCGGCGCGTGGCTCGGCTTTCACTTTTCGGCATTTGCACTGACGCCATCTAAATATAATCAGGACTGGGATTGGTATCACAAGGAATTTCTCGGATCGGGTCAGTATGTAAGCAACATCTGGCGGCCGTCGCCCGCCGTTTTGGATGTAGATACCGGTTTTCCGGCGATGAAGCACATGCCCAAAACTTTCAGAACGGCTCCAAACGAATGGTATCGCTGGGAATATGACTTAAGAAAAAATCCGGACATACGCATATTAGCCTCCATCGATTCGGCAAGTTTTCCGCTCGGAACCGGGCCAAAGCAGTCAGAAATATGGCATAGCGGCTTTTACCCGGTCGTGTGGACGAATACCAAATATCGCATGATCTATATGAACATGGGTCATAACGATATGGACTACGAACATAAATATGACAATACGGATAAGACACTTTCTTACACATTCGGCAATAAAATGGAAGCCAAAATGGTAATAGACGCGCTGATGTGGTTAGGTTCCGGAAATAAACGCCGTTAGTTGTTCAGCCAATAAGTAAACTTAAATACAAGCCCGCGGTTCTTAACAAAAAACGGGCTTGGCAGATAGTTGTCGGTGTAAACAATAAAGAAATCAGATGCTGGACGGTACCGCCATTGTAAACGGGTATTGATATTGATGTTCTTGCCCTGCTCATTATACTGAAAAAAGCCTGTCAGGTAAAATTTATTGGTCATCGTGACATCCACCCTCGGCCCTACAAGCCAGAACGATTTGTCGCCCCAGGGCTGCGGCAGTTGCAGTTTATTGTATGTGGTTGCCACTTGTATATTAACGTAGGGCTGAAAGCGGTAACCAACGTCATTTGCGACGCTTATTTTTTTCCCGTTATCATAGTAGCCGCCATAATCAAGCGTGAAATCGTACGTAAATAAACTCTGTGGCTCCGAAAAAAAGGAAAGCTCCGCGTTGTTCCAATGGCTCTCATGCCCTGCGGGTAAAAAATCACCGGTATAATTGGTGGGATCATAAGGCTGCAAAAGCTTTACGTAATCCCGTTCAACAAGCCCCGTCAATACACTCTTATTCCTGAAAGTGATCTGGTAGGACAAAAAATTGCGATAGTCTGTAGAATTAAATCCTCCGTCGTAATACTCTGTAAAATTCAATTGCGGACCGTGACTTAGGATACTGCCTTCTTTCGGAAAGAACAATCTGCCTATATATGGATTGATCTTTATATATCCCCGCCGGGGGACATAGCCAACTCCGGCATCGTAGTTAGCTCCGACCACTTCGTATTGCCCTCCAATGTTCCAATATTTATCGGCATACTGCAGATTACCAGCCTGGGTGAAATCGTGACCTTTTTTGTCCGGGCTGAATGACTTTAACAGCAAGACTTTGCCTGTAAAAAGGTTATCAGCCGAGGCCAGATTGTATTCCAGGCCGAAATTGCTGTTATATTTTTCGTTCGCACCTGTATAAACCGCAGCTGGCGGATAATTAAATGATTGTTTGTTAACAAATAAAAAACCGACGTTCGACCGTGCAAACACCTTGCGCTGTAAAGCCACCACAGCAAAGTTCTGCGCCGGTACGCCGTTGTCGGCATTGGTGTTCGTCTGCATATCCATCACCCCTATCCGCCAGTTCTGATCCAGCTTTCCGCTCAGCCGCGCACCGCCGATAATATTCGAGGTAAGGCCTATACGCCGTGAAAAAAAAGGCCGTATGCTTGAATAGCCAAAATTATTGAATTGATCACCGTTCTCTAAAAAGAACTGCCGGGTTTCCGGATAAAAGAGCTCGTAACGGCTTAGGTTGGTCACCTGCTTATCTGCATCAACCTGCGAAAAATCCGGGTGAACAGTAATATCAAGATTAAGCGCAGATGAAACCGCAATCTTCGCATCGCCGCCCGCCTCGATGTGAAATGCAGCATTTTTATGATTTTCGTAATCTTTTGTGATGCCGGTCAGCAGGTAAGGTATGATGGAAATGTTCTGCCCGGGATCGGGTGGCGGCATATCCCATACCAGAGTGCCGGTATAAGCCAGCGATGCTGTCGGAAATTGCCTCGGCACCGGTGTCCAGCTCGATTTCTCGGTCGTTTTTAAATCGTTACGACTGAAGTTGATCCCCCATTCTTTTATTCCCTTTTTATAGCGTATGGATTTAAATGGAATAGCCGCTTCAAAAATATACTTATCGGGATAATCCCTGACAGCCGACTCCCATTTGTTTGTCCAGTTCAGATCGACTTTACCGCCTTCGTACATTGTCCCGTCCCACTCTGCCCCTACCGCATTGGCTCCGAATGAATATCCATTTGTCTGATCGTTATAGGTATCCATAAAGAATATAAAGTTGTCGTTTTTCTGAAAAGCGAAATCCCGCTTCAGCGATTCAACCATACTCGGACCCGACGAAGTCTTATAGCAGATTGCGATGATATAAATGTTTTTGTCATCATAAGCCATTCTGACTTCCGTCGGAACATTGGCCAGGCTGGTGTCCATTGGCAGTACCATGTGAAAATCCCGGGCCGCTTCCGCACCTTGCCAGGCTGCATCGTTCATTACGCCATCAATTTTTATGGGGGATGATATGCGGTGTATGTGATATTGGTAGTTGCTGTTCTTTTTCTGGGCAAAAAGCGAAGCCGTGAGCAGGCAGAATAGGAGTAAAAATCTAATTTTCAAATTGGCTTGGGTTTAATTATAAAATTCGCAATAAAATGCCATTTTCTTTCATTATAATTATGAAAACCATCATTTTTGGCAAATATTGATCGATAATTGGTTTTTATGGTATATTGGCTGTATAAAAATGGCCAAAAAAGCCACAAATACATTACAAATGTTAGTAAACAAGGCGTTGTTAATATTTTTTCAAAGAAAACTGCATTTTTTTTGTTAAAAAAGGTTAAAAAATTAGTCTGCTACTCCTATAGATTATATATTTGTGTAATTATTATTTTCGTCCTAACCAATTAGTTCTTTATGATGAATAATGAGGTCAGTTACTACAAAAAAGAGTAAGCGCCCGCTTCCTCTTTTTTTGTTTTATAGCCTTTGTAAATCTGAACGATCTCCTGTAAAAAAACATAACATCTAAAAGTCTTCTTGAACTCCGATAATCAGTACGATATTCTCAGTGTCATATCTTCAACCTTAATCTCTTTTTTTCAAGTACAGCGGTGATGAAAATGACGATGAACGAAATCGCAAACGAACGGAAAATCCCTCCAACACCCTCGTTTAAAAACCGCGGATAATTGAAATGCACAAGCGACATCAGGGCCACTAATAAATAAGGAATAAGATAACAGGTAAGCGTACTTGTGCCTGCCGGTTTAATAATTTTAAACCATTCGGCTTTCCCTTTTACATCAACCAGAAAAATGATCAGTTCGAATACCAGTATCCCTATTCCAGTACAAATAAAGATCCAGGCCGGTGTGGAGTGTATTTTGGAAATACCTTGTGTATAAGGGCGGACAAAAAAACCAATGCAAATTAGGGCGACGCCAAACATGGTAAATGCAGACCATAAACGTTTATAACCACCGTTTACGATTATCCTGGAATACAGCATCGAAACAATCACACCAAACATCATCAATGCGGCGCATGAGCCATCTTTTATCACCCAGATACTGAGCTTATAAATCCTGTCGCGGAATAAAAGATAGGTGTTGCCATGAGAGATAAGGTTGATGAGCACAAGCAACAGTAGCGCCGTAACCAAAGCCGCAAAGTTACCTTTTGCGAGCAGGTATGCCCCGCTGCAAATAAGGTACGCCCAACCGATCAGACCGAGGATACCCCACCATGACGGCTCCAGCCATCTCGTACCGCCGCCGCCTGCATTACCCTTATACAATAAACCGAGAACTATCAGTATCGCTATCCCACTTCCCATTAACAGGTACCGTTTGGTGCGGGCAAGTGTATCGGGATAATCCAGCCAGATGAGGAAGAAACTGATAGTGAGCAGCAACTCCCAAACAGGTAGCGGTAACAACGCCTGTTTGCTGTAATCTTCCATATTGACATGAAAAAAACCCATTATTATAAGTGCAAACGACCTTAAAAGAATATATACCGCTATAGATTTAAATGAGTTACCTTTCTCTAAACGACGACCGATTGCCAGCGGGATAGAAAGCCCGGCAATAAAAAGGAACAGCGGAAAAATAGTATCCGCAAAATGCATCCCATCCTCATAGCCCTTTACATGGTCTATCCATTTGGGCACATGCCTTACGCCACTAAGATCGTTCACAAAGATCATAAAGAACATATTGATTGCCCGGAAAACATCGATCGACAAAAGGCGTTTGGGTTGAAGCGTCATAAAGAAGGTTTAAAATCAGGTTTTTAACAAGCGATTATGACCTTAAATATAAAGCAGATTGCGCGGATATTTATGTATCGATGATGTTATAATCGGGAAAAAGGAAATCGGACCATGGACAGTAACCTCTTAATGGCATTATTACAGTGCATTGTAGAGCATTTGTAGAGGCACAAAGAATACAAAGCAATTAGCATCCGGAACTGTAAATACCATCAGGCTGCAAAGAACATATCCGGACATGAAGGCAACCGCCCTACTATGAGTAAGTATTATTAAAAAAGAGTGATTAAAAGAAAAACCTGCAGGCAACCAAAAGCCCTGAGAATATTCTTTTCACTAAAAAGCAGATGAAAACGAAAGGCCTAACCAGCAAAGATCAGGCCTTTCGTTTAAATATTATTGCCAGCGGCTGCCGCCACCACGGTTATTATCGCGCGAATAACCGCCTCCGCCGCCACCGCGATTACCGCCGCCATAGCCGCCGCCACGGTTACCGCCACCGCCGTAGCCGCCGCCTCTGCGGTCGTCACGTTTTTTTTCTTCCGCCTGGCTTACCGCAATCGACCTGCCCTTTACCTCAGAGCCATTCAAAGCGTCAATAGCCTGCTGAGCCGCCTCATCATCGGGCATCTCCACGAAGCCGAAACCCTTACTTCTGCCGGTTTCTCTGTCATTAATTATTTTCACGGTAGTAACTTCACCGTAGGCTTCGAAAAGCTGTCTTAAATCGGCTTCCTGTAATGTAAAAGGAAGACTTCCTGCGAATATGTTCATTAAAATTAAATTTATAGCGGGCAGGCACTCTTTTGCACACCCTTTTTTATTTATATCAAATATACTAATAGATATTTCATACTTACTGCAACAATTTGCAAATACACCGAACTTATTTTTAAAAAATATTAAAAAATCTGCCTTATCTGATATTTTTTCTCGTTCAATATAAACCCTTCACCCGTTTTTAGCCCCAAAATCTTCAAACCAATGGGCGATGCCGGTGATATGGCAACGTATTTCTCATCTCCGATGGTAATAACTCCCGCTCCTACTGCAATATAGAAACTTCCGTTATCAGTCAGCACCACACTTCCCACACCTGCTTTAGCTGCAACAACGGCAGGGTTTATTTTGTTTAAGGCGGTCTTTAATTTATTTGCCTCGTTCAGTTGTAGCTGGTTACGGTTGGCTTCCTGTTGCATCATTTCACGACCCGTTTCATATTTATCGCCTGCACTGCTCTTGGTATCATCATTCGATGCCCTTTGCGCTTCCCCGATAGCTACGATGGCGGCGTCCATGCGGCTATTTACATAGTTGACGCATTGATCATAAAGCGCCTGCTTCAGTTCCAGTTGTATTGAAATCGTATTAAATGAAGAATGAGTCTGCACTAAAAAAATTTTTCCAATATAAAAAATTGCCCGGCAGTTTCAGAAACGAAATACGTCAAAAAACGAAAATCCCCTTGCACTCGCTGCTTGGGGATTTTCAACCTAAACCTTATCACAATTATAAATGCGGGAATGCATTTACAGCAACTCTAACGAAATAAATTGCGATCTGTTTTATGCTTGTCAAAAAAACTTACCGTTTTATGATAATTCGTTTGACCATTATTTAAAATTTTAATGAGGAAATTAATGATGATAATACGGCATGATCGCGAGAACGCAGAGGAAACTTCTTTTAGTTGCAAAAAGTGATTATCCTCCGTTAGCCGGAAACATATTACTATACAGAAGGGACAGCGGTCAACTGAAAGACACTAAGATTGGGGACGTATTTGAAATAGCAAAAAAGAATAATTGCGTCAAAAGAATTTGCGCCTTTTGAACAAGCATTTAAAAAACCGTAAATATAATTCAAGCATGTTCAATACTTTTCGCAATGCGATCTATACCCGTGGAAGCCTGCGAAAGCTATAGCCTTGGAGATGAATCTATTGCCACCCTACTATATCGATCTTAAAGATAACGGGCAAAAAAACGCAGCGATTCGACAATGTGTTTCGACCAGTAAGACCATTCGTGGCCTCCGGTATGTTCCTCATAAATATGCAACATACCTTCTTTATCCATCTTTTTATGCAGGCTCCGGTTATAGTTGATCAGCAGATCGCTGGTGCCGCAGTCGAATCTGATAGGCGGTAGCTGATGGCGGTAATGGCAAAATGTTTCGAACACATCCTCATCCCATACGTTGTTCTGGGCGTAATGCTTTAACGACTCCTCCGCAAAGAATTTGATCTGCGGCAGACTGGTAATCGCTGAATGAGTAGATATCGCCCTGAACTTATCTCCGTATTTTGCGCCTATTCGTAGTGCGCCAAATCCCCCCATGGACATACCCGAAATAAAGAGCGGCGATTGTTTATTAACCCCCTTAATACATTCCGCTAACGCGTCAGGCACGTCTTCCGCTATCCATTTTTCGAAATTATAACCGGATAGTGGTAAAAAAGCTGAGCCATCACCCCACATCCCGTCAGAAGGCATAGCTATAACCATTTTCGGCAACTCGCCCTTGTCAATCAGTCCGTTGGCGGTCAAATGGATACCCGAACTGAAAGGCCAACTCCAGGCACTGCCATATACCCCATGCAAAAGTATCACAACAGGCAAAGTTCCCGCAAACCCCGAACCCGGCGGAACATATACACAAATATCGCCCCTGCCTTTCAGATTGGGGGTCTTTACCGTGACAAAGCGCAGGTTATTATTTTCGTAGGATGGATCTGAGATCTCTAAAGTTTTGAATCGTTTTTGTTGCAATTTGATCTCCGGCTTGATCCTGAATGTGATCATTTAAAATATTTGTTTTTAGAACAGGTAGCTTTTCTTAACAGACCGTAACGTAATCTTTAAGCCAATCGTTACAATTGTTGAAAATCATTGCCGCATGTTGATAAAGTTTAAGCAGAAAAATAACGATGCAAAAGAATGTTAATTTTTGGTCTTAAAATATGGTTATCTTACCTGATAACTGGCATATATTATTCACTATCGTAATTTGTACACCAACTGCTGATTAAGTTTCTAACAACCAGGGGCAAAATTTGCCATTTTTATAATAACATGTGCGTTGTTTTTTGACAGGATGATGCATAGTATTGCAAATACCAATTAGTTACCAAATGAGATTAGTACGGTTTTTCCTTTCTGTCTTGCTATGCGTGTCCATAGCGCCGGGGAGCTATGCTTTTCAGCGTAGCCCTCACAGGCATTCGCAGGAAGTTATATATCACATTTTTGAGCGGAGTTTTTACGATAGTAACGGCGATCAGCACGGCGATCTGAATGGTATCCGGCTCAAACTCGGTTATCTGCAAAAGCTTGGCGTTACGGCAATTTTACTTACCCCGCTTTACGAATCGGTATTTTATCATAATTACTTTAGCAGCGATTTTAAAAAGATCGACCCGAAATATGGCTCCCTGGCTGACTATCTGGCATTGATCAAAGAGCTGCATCGACGTGGCATGAAGTTTTACATGGACATGGAAACACAGTATGTGACCGAAGACCATATCTGGTGGAAAGACGGCATTGGAAATTTAAAATCGCCTTACGCAGATTATATTTTGTACGACGACAGTCTGCACACCAAACCGACAAGCATTGTTTTTGGTGTAAGCGGCCTTACAGGGTACGATGGTGTGTATCGCAGGATAACTACCGTCAACCTGAACAGTCCGAAAGTATTAACCTATAATTATCAGCTTTTTAAATACTGGATGGATCCAAATGGGGATGGAAATTTTGACGATGGTGCAGATGGATTCCGGCTTGACCACATGATGGATGACCTGGATAACAAACATCTGCTCCCGCATTTGTTCGACACATTCTGGAAGCCGTTGATCGGCAAACTGAAAAAAGTCAATCCCCGTTTAACTATAATTGCCGAACAGGCAAACTGGCTTTCGCTGGGACTGGATTATTTAGAGCGCGGCGGCGTTGACCGTGTTTTTGCTTTCAGGCTGGCATATTCCATCAGAGCTTTTGACAAAAAAATGCTCACGGAAAATGCCGATTCTACTTTCAACGCCACTCCTGCAGGAAAACAGCAGATCGTTTTTATCGAAAATCATGATACGCCACGCTTTGCCTATGGCGTGAAAGGGGATGTGGATAAGTTAAAGATTGGCGCCGCGCTTAATCTTCTGATGGGTGGCATTCCGTCGATCTATTATGGTCAGGAACTCGGTATGAGCGGCAACAGCGCCAGCTTAGGCCCAACGGATGCCAATGAGCTTCCGGACCGGGAAGCTTTTGAATGGTATAAAACGGATCAGGGTAAGGGCATGGCTTACTGGTATAAACTAAAGGGCCCGCATAAGGATACATTTAACAATGATAAACCGAATGACGGTATTTCGCTGGAAGAGGAAGAGCATGATCCTACTTCGCTCTGGAACTTTTATCGCACTATGATAGCTATCCGGAAAGAAAACCCGGTGATCTCGCAGGGAACTTACAGCAACCTGAAAAACACCAACGGCAAGGTATTTTGTTTTATGCGCAGTAACGGGCACGACCGGCTGATCGTCGCGGTAAATCTCAGCAACCAGCAAGCAGATGATACCATTCCTATTGAAAGCTCGGGACGGAAACTGAACACCATATATGGTGGAGCAAAAAGTAATCTTTCAGCCGGTTCGATCAGTGTAACCCTCCCCGCTTATGGAATACAGGTCTGGAAGGTGGATTAGATTTAAAGCTAATCACATCACGAGCGCCAATAACTCTGCTGTCCTTTTTTCCCCTTGTAATTGTCGTTTGCTCACCCCGGATTATGCCATTATCTCAGTTATATTTGTATTGTCAGCTTAAACAAAAAAATGAGAAAATTAAAATTACAAATGCAATTGTCCGTTGATGGGTTTGTCGGCGGACCGAACGGAGAAATGGATTGGATGACCTGGAACTGGGGTGATGACATCAAAAAATTCGTGATGGATTTGACTACGCCGGTAGATACCATATTGTTAGGAGGGCACATGCCGGATGGATTTATCGGGCACTGGAAAAATGTGGCCGCAAACCCATCGGATGAAGGTTACATCTTCGGAAAGAAAATGTATGATACACCGAAAGTTGTTTTTTCTACAACCATCAGCGAATCCAAATGGGAAAATACGGTAGTGGCAAAAGATGACATCGTTACCGAAGTAAATGGTCTGAAAAAGAAGGATGGCGGCGATATTATCGCCTACGGCGGAGCAAATTTTGTTTCTAATCTTATAAAGAACAACCTGATCGATGAATATCTGCTTTTTATCAATCCGGTTGCTATTGGTAGCGGCATGGCTATTTTCAAAGAACTTGAGGGAAAATTGAACCTGAAGCTGGTAAGCGCTACACCTTTCGAATGTGGTATTGTCGCACTAACCTATCAAGTATAATTCCACCGAAACAAGGCAGGCATTACCTTCAGGCGACGCTTTTTTCGCCGGGTATGTTAAAGCTGCGCATAAATTTCTTGCGGTAATTCAGCGGGCTGATGTGCATTTTCACCTTAAACATTTTATAAAAATGTGATACATCTCCGAAACCACTTTCAAAAGCTATTTCTGAAACGGGTTTATCCGTTTGAACAAGCTGTTGTATGGCATAGTTAAGGCGGTATTCGATGATGGTTTCCATAAACGTTTTCCGGGTGATCTTTTTAAAATACTTGCAAAACGCATTGGTCGTCATATTTGCTATACCCGCCGCTACATCAAGAGAAACCGGCTTCCTGAAGTTTTCAACGAGATAGGCAAACACCGGATTTATCCGTTCCTGCTCTGCCAGCGAGCGTTCCCCGACCATCCCGTTCTGATCGAGTAATTTATATTCAGCTGACTGAGCCAGTCGCTGCAAGGCTTCGAGCAGGCCAATCAGTAGCCGAAAATTGTTTTTTTCATCGCCAAGCGACAAAAGAACTTTATTGACGGCCGCCGCCGTGTCTCCCTGAAAGCTGATGCCGCCCGAACTTTTTTGAAAAAGCCGTTTTATATGCCCCAACTCGTTTTTGTTAAAAAATTCACTCCCTAAAAATTCACCGTCAAACTGCACTACAATAGCGCTCGCTCCTTCCTGAATCTCTTTTCGCGGTTCCAGTTTCCAGCAATGCGGCAGATTGGGGCCAAGCAGCACCAGATCGCCTTTACTGAAATTCTGCATGTGACTGCCGACATATCTTTTTCCGTCACCGTCTAATATGCTCGTAAGCTCATATTCAGCATGAAAATGATAAGGCGCATCGAAAGCTGCGCTGTCAAACCTGCGAAAGAGGAAAGACTGGCCATTTGCCGGTTGCAGTATCTCATAAGACGCCTTTAACATAGTATATATTAATATAATTTTATGATATGTTAAATATACGGATAAAATAATCCACTATTCAACCATTAAAGCCATTTTTTTTTGAAAAAACTATAGGTTACTTTGAGTATAAACCATTAGCACTTATGAGTATTATAACGCTGCCCGATCTGAATAATTTTAAAAATATATCAAAGGAAAATATTGAAGAATTCCAGGAAAAGGGGCATACCCTTGTTGAGGAGGTACTCACTGCCGATGAAATCGCAGCTTTTCGTCCTGTTATTGTGGATGCAGCCGACCGTTATAATACGGAAAAACGCAAACTGGAAGACCGGGACACGTATGGTAAGGCGTTTTTACAGATCATGAATTTGTGGCAGTGCGATGAGGATGTGCGGAAATTCGTACTGTCAAAACGTATGGCTAAAATCGCAGCCGACCTGATGGGAGTTCGTAATGTAAGGCTCTATCACGACCAGGCACTCTTTAAAGAACCGGGGGGAGGCCCTACGCCCTGGCATCAGGACCAATATTACTGGCCCATTGATACTTTTAATACTGTGACCATGTGGATGCCTTTAGTTGATATCGATGTAGATATGGGAATGCTGACATTTGCATCCTGCTCTTACAGCAAGGGCTCGGTTTTTAATTTTGAGATATCGGATGAGTCAGAAAGTGCCTTTGCGGATTACGTAAAAGAACAGGAATTTCCGATAAGCAGGGCAAAAACCATGAAAGCGGGAGACACTACCTGGCACAGAGGTTTTACCATGCACCATGCCAACGGAAACAATTCAGACAAACGACGTGAAGTAATGACCGTAATTTATGTTGCTGACGGAGCCCGCGTTACGCCCTACAAAAATAACTGGCAAAAAAATGACCATGAAAAATGGCTCATGGGCGTGCCAATCGGATCAGAGATAAACTCTGCGCTTAACCCCAGATTGCTCTAACGAGTATTACTTATAAACAGAGAACGGATCAGGGCTGAGCTTTCAGTCCTGATTTTTTTTTGCGAATTAAAATATGCTTCTGTTAGCGCCGCCATCCACCTGTATCGTGGTTCCGCTGATATAAGATGCCTGATCAGACGCTAAAAAAGCTACAAGCGAGGCCAGTTCTTCCGGCTGACCGATTCGGCCAAGTGGAATATTCGCTGCTTTCTCTTTCAACGCATCATCAACGGGAACACCAGGCGGGAACGTATGTTTTAACCTGTCTGTCAATATCATGCCGGGGGCAACATTATTTACGGTAATGTTATAGGCGCCAAACTCGTCGGCCATAAGTTTTGCTGTACCTACTACAGCCATTCGCATACTGGTGGACAATACCGAATTGGCCAATACTGCTTTAACAGAACCGCTGATAATATTGATGATACGACCGCTTCCGGTTTTTTGCATGTGCGGCAATACCAGTCTGCTGGTACGGACCACACTAAGCAAGTTCAGTTCAAAAGCATTTTGCCAGGCGGCATCATCAAAATGACTGAACTTATTGAACGGAGGGCCACCTGCATTATTAACAAGGATATCAATATGTCCGAATTTTTCAGCCACTCCGGCGATAAAATCTGTTACAGCTTCTAAGTTTGAAACATCAACCGGAATTGCGGTAACATGTTTACCACTAAGGGCAGTTATTTCCGTCGCCGCATTATTCAGTTCAGCTTCATTGCGCGAACCAATAATGACTTGCGCCCCCTCTGTTGACAATGTAGTTGCTATCGCCTTTCCCAACCCTTTACTGGCTGCGAGAACGATTGCCACTTTTTGATTTAATTTCAGATCCATAGGTAACAGTTTATTATAGCTGCTGTAGAATTTAACCGCTGATTTGCTGTTTTGTCCTTTTTTCCACGCTGAGCAGAAACGCAGGCAGGAGAGTCAGGTTACTGATCATCGATACCAGCAGCGTGATGGAGATGAGGATTCCGATTGCCTGGGTGCCACCGAACGTTGATGCCGCAAACACCCCGAAGCCAAAAAAGAGAATGGTTGCGATATTGATCATACTCACTCCCGTTTCACGAATGGTTTCAGATACGATAGTGGAAATACTTTTATTGGTGTACCTCAGTTCATGCCGGTAGCGCGTGATAAAATAGATGGTCTGATCGGATGATATCCCCATGGCTATACTGAAGATCAGGATACTCGACGGCTTAAGCGGAATGCCAAAAAAACCCATAATTCCGGCTGTGATCACCAGGGGTATCAGGTTCGGCAAAAGCGATATAGCGATCATCCGTACTCCCCTGAACAATATCCACATCACACCTGCAATTAAAAATATTGCCCAGGCAAGGCTCTCGTAAAGGTTTCGCACCATATAGTTTGCTCCTTTTATAAATATGATGCTCGACCCGGTAAGCTCGACGTGATATTTTTTGGGGTTAAAAATGGAATCAATAGCGGGTTGCAGATCCTCAAGTATCGTGTTCATCTTCTTTGAGCCCACATCTACCATTTCAAAGGTCACCCGGGTATAACGCCTGGTGCTGTCGAGATAACTCCTCAGCATATCTGTACTCTTTCCGGAATTACCGGCATAGCCCAAAATAAATCCCTGTTCAAGACCATCAGGGAGTCTGTAGTAGCTGGGATTGCCTCCGTAGAAAGACTGTGTCAGAAACTTAAGTCCCTGGGTCAGCGATAGTGAACGGCTGAATTCAGGCTTTGACGATATAAGTTTTTCCAGTTTTTCCACCTTCCGAAGCACTGTATTATTCATCACACCATTTTTGCGTTTCGTGTCGATGCTTACCTCGAGCGGCAGAACCCCATTGAAGTTAGACTCAAAAAAGCGCATATCCTCCAGCGTGTTGTTCATTTTCGGCAGATCATCGACCACATAGCTGTTGACATTTATTCTGCTTACGCCGTAACTACAAATTGCCAGCAACACAATGGTAGTGATATAGATCGCACTGCGATGATGATGAACAACATAATCGAGCTTATCCAGCATAGACTGCATCAGTCTGCGGTTGCTGATCTTTCTTTGACGTTCCTTTGGGACGGGAAGATAACTGAATATGATCGGGATTAAAATAATGCTCAGCGCAAACGTCAGAATAATGCTTGTTGAAGCGACCACACCAAACTGCACCAAAAGTTCGCTGTTGGTAAGGCAAAGTACCGCGAAGCCTATCGCAGTAGTAATGTTGGCAACAAATGTCGTGATGCCCGCCTTTTCGATCGTTATCCGGAGGGCTTCGGTTTTATTACACGAGAGGCCGTACTCAAAATAATATTTATTTAGGATAAACACACTGTTTGGGATACCGATAATCACTACGAGTGATGGCATAATGCCTGTGAGAATAGTGATCTCGTAATGCATTAAAACAAGTATGCCCAGGCTGCATGTCACACCCAGCATAACCACCAAAGCCGGAAAAAAGACGGCATAAAAAGAGCGGAATATCAGCGTAAGGATGGTAAGTGTAATAAAAAGGGACAGACCCAAAAACAACACAAATTCATTTTTAATCAGGTCGCCTACTACTGTACGTATAAGCGGAAGCCCCGAGTAATGCATGACGATGCGGTGCTTTTGACTGAACTCCCTTCCATCTTTCAGAATGGTCTTTAATATAGGGACACGTTTTGGCGTATTTAATATTTTGCCGTCAAAACTAATAGCCATCAGTGTTGACTGTCCGTCTTCGCTTAAGACCAGCCCCTTATAAAAAGGCAGCGAAAGAAACTTTCTTTTCACGCTGTCTGCCGCCTGATCGCTGGCTACAATACCGGGATGCAACGGCTGCAGCACAAATTTGTGCTGCGCGGTATCTTTTACGAGATCAAAAACATTGGCAACCGATACAACGCCCTTGATGCCATTTATCCCTTTAATCTGGTCTGCTATCCCGCGCCAGTCATTATATACATCCTTGTCAAAAACCCGCGGCGACTTAAAACCCATCACCATAGTATTGGCATCCTGACCGAAAAGCTTTTTAAACTCCATATAACGGATATATGCCGAATCCGTCACCGGCAGCACCTTCCCGCCATTAAAAGTGATGCGCACCTTACTTGCCTGGTAAGCCATAAAACCGCCACCGAGCATAACGACAATAAGCACAGGCAGCCTGTTTTTTAAAATAAAATCAGCAAGCTTTTTCCAAATCATTTATATTGGGGATATTCAGGAGGGCAAAACTACGAGATTATGTGCAGATTTGCAGCAGGGATTTGAAGATGAGGCGGTTGAAAATCTGCCGACAAATTACCTCTGAAAAAAGACCAAAATGAAAAAATTGATCCGAAGTTTCGGGTATGCTTTTAAGGGTATTGCCTATGCCACCGCCAGTCAGTTGAATTTCCGCATTCATCTCGGCGCGACGATAATAGCAGTGCTGCTCGGCTATTTTTTGAAGATCAGCAAATCTGAATGGCAATGGATTATGCTCTGTATCACTATTGTACTGGTGACAGAAATATTCAATACGATGATCGAGACGCTCGTCGATCTTGTTTCACCCGGTTATAACGAAAAGGCTGGCAGGGTAAAAGACATGGCTGCCGGAGCGGTAGTAATTGCGGCTGCATTTGCATTGACCACCGGACTGATCATTTTTTTACCCAAGATATTATTGCTCTCCGGCCGTGTTGCATAAAACCCGTGGCATCGTTTTTAAAACTACCGACTACAGTGAAAGCAGTGTAGTGGTGCAGGTATTTACCGAGAAATTCGGACTGCAAGCTTATCTCGTAAACGGTGCGAAAAAGCCCAAGGCAAAGATCGGATATAATATGCTGCAACCTCTGCATTTGCTGGAAATGGTTGTTTATCATAAGGAAGCAGGCGGTATCCAGCGGATAAAAGAATTAAAGAACATACCGGTGTTATTGTCCGTACCTTATGATATTATAAAAAGCTGTATGGCACTGTTTTTAAATGAGGTACTTTATAAAGCTGTAAAGCAGCAGTCGCCCGACGAGAACTTGTTCGATTTTATTTTCACTGCCATTGAGTGGCTTGATCATCAGGAAAACGCACCATCAAACTATCATCTTTTGTTTTTAATAAGGTTGTCAAGATATCTGGGGTTCTTTCCTGACCGATCTGTAGCAGGCGAAGATTATTTCGACCTTAAAAATGGCACTTTCAGTAAGTTTAAACCTGACAGCGTATTTTACCTTTCGCCACCGCACACCTCAAATTTTGTCAGATTGATCCAATGCAAATTTGAAGATATGGGCGGTGTTAAACTATCCAACGCCGAAAGGCGTTATCTGATAGGCAAACTACTCGATTATTATGCGCTTCACGTGGAAGGATTTGGCAATATCCGGTCACACGAGGTACTCGAGGAAGTGCTGGGATAAAGCCCGCCCGGCAATAATGGTACCGAATGTAAATCATGAAAAACTTTATATTTTCCCTGATACTGGTTTCCTGTTTTTTTCAACTTCAGGCGCAAGCTCCGCTAAGACCGTTTCCGCAGCATGTTAAATATTTTAAAGGGACTATAAAGCCCGGGCATCTTTCGCAGGAAAAGCTCGATGATGCTGTCCGCAGTTTTTATACCGGGTGGAAAGGCCGGTTTGTCCGGAACGTGGCAGGAAAAGCAGAAAGCTACATCTGGTTTGAGAATAAAAACAGAAAACAGTGCGTGTCTGAAGGTCAGGGATATGGAATGATCATCGTCGCGTTGTTGGCAGGTTATGACGGATCGGCAAAAGCCGTTTTTGATAACCTGTTCCGGTATGCACGGGCCCACCCTTCGGGCAAGAGTAAGTATCTGATGGCCTGGGCGCAATATAACAATGGCAAAGACGTGGATAACACATCGGCCACCGACGGCGATATGGACATCGCTTATTCTCTGCTGCTGGCAGATAAGCAATGGGGAAGCAAAGGTGGGATAAACTACCTGAACGAAGCAAAAAACACGATTAACGCTATCATGGCGCATGAGATCAATCATAAAACATGGACAATTTTATTGAGCGATGCAATAGAATCTGAAAGTAGGGATTACTTTGACACCCGTACGTCCGACTTTATGCCCGCCCATTTTAAGGCATTTAAAAGCGCCACAGACGATAATAACTGGACTAAAATAACTGACGAGGGCTACCGGCTTTTTGATTACATGGAGATAAACTATAGCCCCGATTCGGGACTGATCCCGGATTTTATCGTTAACATCGATAAAAAACCCAAGCCTGCACCCTCGCGTTTTCTTGAATCGACCTATGACGGGTACTATAATTACAATGCCTGCCGTGACCCCTGGCGTTTAGCCACGGATTATTTACAAACAGGCGATATGCGTTCAAAAAAGATCACCGGTAAAATAAACCGGTGGATAAGGACAACAACCAATAACGATACGTATAATCTCTCAGCCGGATATACCCTGGCAGGGAATGATTTGAAAAACCGGTATTTTGAAGCACTCAGTTTCATAGCGCCTTTCGCCGTTTCGGCAATGGTTGATAAAAAAAACCAGGCCTGGCTCAACAATATCTGGGACTACCTGGTGGCCTTTAAATTGAAAGACTACGATTATTATGACAACACCATAAAGCTGTTGAACATGATCATCATCTCAGGAAATTACTGGAAGCCTTACTGACCAAAAATCTCCGGAAAACAACCCGGTTATCTACTTTCTGACGGCCCGGTCACATGGCATCTTCTCAGATTAAATTCTTTTGAACCAAATTTAAAAACAGACCAAAAAACAGCCCTGAATAAGCTATACGCCAATATATTAGCACTTAACATTTAGATAACTTTCCGGAGGTCTTTACGTATAAGACGCAAACAATTATCAGTTTACCTGCCTCGGGTAAACTGAACCTAAATTTAATTAAATGGCGAAAGGCGTTTGTGTGGTTAGCATGTTAAGACGATTAGCACTTTTTATTTTTTTATTTTCTCCGTTTACTGGCTTTTCTCAAAATCCAAGTCTGAAATTTGAGCATTTCGGGACGAGGGAAGGCTTGTCGCAAGTTAACATCAACTGCATTATACAGGATAGCCGCGGCTTTATGTGGATAGGCAGCCGCAACGGCCTGAACCGCTACGACGGTTATAAGTTTATCTCATTCAGGTATGATGCCAAAAACGAGCAGACACTGAGCAACAATATGATCACTGACCTTGCGGAAGACCGCAATGGCAATATTTGGATCGCGACGCAAAGTGGTCTGAATATGTATGATCGCAGAAAAGGAGTATTCGTGCGCTACATGCATGACGACCATAACATCAATACCCCATCCAATAATATACTAAACCGGCTAACCTTTGACCAAAAGGGGAAATTATGGATTGCTACACAAAACGGCGGTCTTGACTGCTTTGACATTCAGAAAAAAACTTTCAGGCATCATTTGCATAACGCCTCCGACAGCGGCAGTATAGCCGACAATAATGTACGTACGGTATTCGAAGATTCTGAACACAATATCTGGGCGGGGACGCTGTCGGGAGGGCTGAATCTCTATAATCCGGCGACTGATAAATTCATTTACTGTCCTTTTATTGATCCGGTGACAAAAAAAGCCATCGCAAGAAATGTTATCAGCATTATAGATAACAATAAAAACGAGTTGTGGGTAGGTACGCAGGAAGAAGGGCTTTTTCTGTATAATAAAAACACAAAGGCTTTTAAACGCTATGCATACCAGGAAAATTCGCCGAACTCCATTTCGAGTAATACGATCTATTGCATGAAGAAAAACACCAACGGGCAACTATGGATCGGGACGGAAAATGGAGGTTTGTCAATACTCGATACCGCATCAGGCAGATTTTATACCTATACCCACGATGAAGTTGATAATAACAGCATCAATGGTAATTCCATCTACGCAATTTGCAAGGACAGGCTTGGCAACATGTGGCTCGGTGCTTTCAGCGGCGGGGTGAACCTTTACAAACAGACAACCGCCAGTTTCACGCTTTACCGTCATAATTCATCGCCAGGCAGCTTGTCGAATAATTTTGTACTTGCGCTGTATGAAGACAGGGACAAACATATCTGGGTGGGGACTGATGGCGGCGGATTAAACAAATTCAACCCTGAGACCGGAACCTTTGTAAGTTATAAACAGCAGCCCGGCGGAAAGAACGGCATTTCGGGTAACTACGTACTCGCGGTTAAGCAAGACAATGACTGCGATATTTGGATTGGCACCTGGGGTAATGCCATAAGCATTCTGAATCCTAAAACACAAAAATTCACTTACCTCACGCCTAACCCGGCGGATACTAACAGCCTGAGTGGCAATAATGTGTATAATCTTATCCATGCGAGGGACGGGAAAACCTGGATAAGCGTCTTTGGTGGTGGCCTTGACTGCTATGACAAAAAGACCAAAAAATTCAGGCACTTTAAATTCGATGTAAATAATCCGGACGGACTCAGCAGTAACTACATCTATTCGCTGTGCGAAGATTCGAAGGGTAACCTATGGATCGGGACTTCGGACGCAGGGGTAGATAAACTTGATCTCAAAACATTAAAATTTACACATTACCCCCATAGCGAAACCAAAAACAGCATCAGCAATAATGGTGTAACCGATATTTTTGAAGACGAGAACGGAAAAATATGGCTTTGTACGCTTTCCGGACTGGACAAATTCGATCCGGAAACAGGGCGGTTTACAGTATTTACCAAACGCGAAGGACTACCCAGCGATATTACCTATGCTATTGAGGAGGATAATTCGGGTAAATTATGGATAAGTACCAATGGAGGGTTGTCGGCGTATAATCGTGCTACAGGTAAATTTGTCAACTACACTACCGAAGACGGCATTCAAAGCGACGAATTTAAGCCGCATTCGGCGCTAAAGGCGAGCGACGGGAGAATGTATTTTGGCGGCATTAACGGATTTAACGCCTTTTATCCCAAGCAGATACTAAAACCGCTTCCGTTCGCTCCGCTGGTCATTACTTCCTTCCAGTTATTTAACAAACCATTAACGATAGCAAAGGACAGCACGGACGCTTCGCCTTTAAAACAGGACATCGCCGATACCAAATCCATTACCTTGTCTCATAAGCAATCCGTTATTTCGCTGGAATATGCAGCGCTGGATTATGGCTCAACGGATAAAAAACAATATGCCTATAAGCTAAAAGGTTTTGACGACGAGTGGAATTACGTAGGCAGCAAGACCACAGCCTCGTACACCAATCTTCCACCCGGACAATATACTTTTCAGCTGAAGTATAAAAACAGCGCCGGGTTATGGTCTCCGGTAAAAAATTGTCTT
The DNA here is from genome assembly GCA_035547875.1 of Mucilaginibacter sp. Taxonomy (GTDB): domain Bacteria; phylum Bacteroidota; class Bacteroidia; order Sphingobacteriales; family Sphingobacteriaceae; genus Mucilaginibacter. The sequence goes on from DASZTX010000058.1 coordinate 33,235, forward strand.
GAAATTACCATTATACCCCCCTTCTGGGATACCTGGTGGTTTTTTACCTTATTGGGTATAGCCATTGTAGGGGGAATTTACGGGATATTCAGGTACCGGGTAAAGGCAATTAAAATGCGCCAGCTGGAGCTTGAAAAGCAAGTAGAAGAACGTACAGAAATGCTTGCCCGGATGACGATTGACGAACGGAAATCGCGCGAGGAAGCCGAAAAAGCAAAAGAAGCCGCAGAAAAAGCAGGGCTCGAAGCGATGCAGGCAAATCAGGCGAAGAGCATCTTTCTTGCTACGATGAGTCATGAGATCCGCACGCCAATGAACGGTGTGCTGGGTATGGCAGCATTGCTTAACGAAACCAACCTTGATGCGGAACAGCGGGAATTTTCGCAGACCATATTACACAGTGGTGAAGCACTGCTAAATGTGATTAACGATATTCTTGATTTCTCAAAGATAGAATCAGGAAAAATGGAGATTGATTTTCACAACTTCAACCTCCGTAACTGTCTGGAAGAGGTGCTTGACCTTTTTTCAGGCAAAGCTGCTGAACTCGGCCTGGATCTGATCTATTATATTGATCCGGCACTCCCGTTAGAGTTGATCGGCGATGGCATGAGATTACGCCAGGTGTTGCTGAATCTGCTTGGAAATGCCATCAAATTTACCCATCAGGGCGAAATATATCTGGGCGTAAAACCTATAAAACGGCTCGGGGATAAAGAGATCATGCTTGGATTTGAACTGCGCGACACCGGAATAGGAATACCCGAAGACAAATTACCCAAGCTGTTCGAAGCATTTTCGCAGGTTGACTCCTCTACCACGCGTAAATATGGCGGATCAGGACTTGGCCTTGCCATCTGTCAGCGGCTGGTGAATCTGATGGGCGGCGACATAAGCGTATCCAGCGCTCAGGGAACGGGTACTACCTTTACCTTTACCATCAAATGCGAGATCAGCGATACGGTTGAAATAAAGGCTGATGCCGCCAACCGCGAACTCATTAAAGGCAGAAAGGTGCTGATTGTGGATGATAATGCGACGAACCGCCGCATTTTGCAATTGCAGATGGAACACATGCAACTGGTGCCGTTGCTCGCCTCTGACGGCAACGAGGCATTACGCACCCTGGCCGCCGATACCGTAATAGATCTGGTGATCACCGATATGCAGATGCCGGAAATGGATGGCGTGGCGTTAAGCACCGCGATCAGGAAGAACAACAAAAATATTCCGATCGTTCTGCTTAGCTCGATTGGAGACGAAAGTCAGAAAAAATATCCAGGACTATTCGCCGCGGTGCTGACCAAACCGGTTAAACCGCTGCATCTGGAAAAGATCATTACAGGCCAGTTCCAAACCTTAAAACCGCAAGCCGAAAGCAAGGCTCAATCGCTGCCCGCGCTCAACGCTACTTTTGCACAACAAAAACCGTTGAATATTCTGGTTGCTGAAGACAATGCCATTAACCAGAAGATGATATTGAAAGTGCTGGAAAAACTGGGTTACCACGCAGCGCTGGCGACGAACGGCAGGGAAGTGATCTCGATGCTTGACGAAGAATATTTCGACTTAATTTTAATGGATGTCCAGATGCCGGAAATGGACGGACTGGAAGCCACGAAATACATCCGGGAACACAATCAAAAGCAACCCATCATTATAGCCATGACAGCCAATGCTATGGTGGAAGACCGCGAGATCTGCATCAAAGCAGGCATGAACGACTATATCTCAAAGCCGTTGAAAATAGATACATTGATAACAATGCTGCGGGATACTGAATTTCCGGAAGCCGCCGTTCTTAAATAGTTAGTATCTTTAGCTGTTTTCAATAAACTCGAAAGCTGCGAAATGACACGGACCATTAAGTTAAAGACCGTTTTACCCTACCCGCCAGATAAGATATGGCAGGCGCTGACAGACCCGAAGCTTTTGGGTGAATGGTTTATGGCAAACGACATTGAACCAACAGCCGGGCATCACTTCACCTTCCGGATGGCGCCGCAGAAGGGATGGGATGGCATCACATATTGCGAGATCATTGCTGTGGAGCCGCAGGAATATATAGCTTACACTTACCGCGGCACAGCTACCGGGGAAAAAGCACTGGCCTGCGCCGGTATTCATTCCGATACGGCAGACAATATAACTAAAGGCATATTCACGGAATTGGACACTGTTTTAAGTTTCAGGCTAACGCCAACCTGCGGAGGAACGATCTTATCCATGGAACATTCAGGTTACAAAGGATTAAAGCTCGTCATCATCAGTCTCATTATGCAAATGGGATGGAAAAAACAGTTGAAGAAAAAACTTCCAAAAGTACTGGAACAAATGTAGGATAATATCCTCATCGGGTTTCTTTCGGTTTTCAGTTTTATCCTAAATTTGCTTATGATCCAGACCGCGGCACTTTTTCCGATATTACATCAAAAGCTGATCGGACTATTAACCACACTTTCCGATGAAGACTGGCATAAGCCCACAATTGCAAAATTATGGACGGTTAAAGATGTTGCCGCACACCTGCTGGACGTAAACCTGCGAACGCTTGCGCTTTGTGAAAACCATAGCTTAAAGCCGGACAGGGATATTGCATCTTACAACGGGCTTGTGGCTTATCTGAATCACCTGAATAATGAGTGGGTTTCTGCTGCTAAAAGAATAAGCCCTGGTGTACTGACAGAATTGATCGATATAACCGGCAAAAAACACAGCGAATATATGGCCTCAGTCGATCCCTATGCTGAAGCTCCGTACGCTGTTGCCTGGGCTGGTGAGGAGCAGTCGGCGATGTGGTTCCATGTTGCGCGCGAGTACACCGAAAAATGGCATCATCAGCAGCAGATACGTGATGCGACAGGGCGGCCCGGCATTATGACAAGAGAATTATTTTATCCGTGTATCGATACTTTTATGTACGGATTGCCGCATACCTACCGGCACACCGTTGCCGACGAGGGAACAATAGTTAAAATAAGTGTCACCACCGATATCGGCGGCGACTGGTATCTTAAATATGAGGGCGGACGCTGGAATATGAGCAAAAACAATTCACACGATCCAGCTGCAACCATTATGATGACACCTGAGATATCGTGGAAATTATTTACCAAAGGCATTTCGCCCGAAACTGCGATACAGGGGGTAGAACTTATTGGCGACCTCCGTCTTGCACGGGTAGCGCTGAACCTTATCGCCGTTATGGCATAATATCCCATACTTTTTTATCTTCAAAAACATGAACAGTGAACCGCTATCACTCTCACGGCTCGGGGACAGGATATGCATTATCGGGCCGAGCAACAGCGGCAAATCCACGCTTGCGCAAAAGCTGGGAGAAAAACTTAGCCTCCCGGTTTATCATCTCGATCAATTCGCCCACGTTCCCGGAACGAACTGGATGCCGCGCAAAAAGGAGGATTGGGTGTCTGAGCACGACCGTTTTATTGAAGAAAATTCATGGATAATTGAAGGCAATTACAGCTTTTGTATGGCGCAGCGGTTTAAACGCGCGAGTTATGTGATCTGGCTCGATTTTAATACCTGGGGCTGCGTCCGGCGTTACATCGCAAGGTCGCTGAAGGCAGACAAAACGCGGCCGGGCCGTCTGGACGCTGCGACAGGAGATTTTAACTTTGGCATGATTCCGTTCATTCTGTTTACGTATCCCCGTAACCGGGAAAAATATCAAAAGCTTATCGCCGATAACAACGTTCCGGTAGAGAGCATTAGCTCAATCAGTGAACTGAACAAATATTATCACGAATGGAAATTGAGCAGATAAACACCGGTCAATCAGGAAAACAGCCAAACGCTGACCGGAAGGCTTCTGAACATTTTGTATCTTGGCTAAATGTTCGAGCAGCTCATTGCGCGGTTACCGCACCTTAAAGAACGCATAGAAAAATATACCGAACTCTATCAGCGTATGGAAGTTCCGGCCAGGACCATTTTGCTGCATGAAGGGGATATATCCCGGCGATCATTTTACGTAGAAAAAGGCTGCCTACGGGTATGGTTCAATAATAACGGCAGGGATGTAACGTGCCAGTTTATGTTTGAGGGACAGGTGGTCTCCTCGGCGGATAGCTTTAAAAGAAACATCCCGAGCAGCTTTACCATTGAAGCAATAGAGCCTTCCATCATTCATGTGCTTTATAAAAAAGACTATGATACCCTGATGGCCGACCTGAATGAGGATAAGGCATTCTTACAGGAAATGGTAGAGATCATTTTCGACCGGCAAATACATTACATGCGCGAGTTTATGTCTTTTATACGGGACACGCCACAGCAGCGCTATCTTAATCTGTTGCGTGATAAACCACACGTTGTACAGCGCATCCCCCAACATTATATCGCCTCTTATCTCGGCATAACATCCGTTCATCTGAGCCGCATCCGGAACAAGATCGCAAGGGAAAACATCCGCTGAACCATTTCTTAACAAATGTTATCGTCGTTCAGTTATGCTGCGGCCCAATTTTGTTTTAAAAAAATAAGACATGAAAGCAGCAATTATTAACGGCTTCGGTGAAGTGCCGCACTATGGGAATTTTCCCGATCCGATGGCAAATCAAAACAACATCCTCATTACGGTAAAAGCCGCCGTATTGGAAAACTTCGATAAGGGAACGGCATCCGGTAAACACTATTCGAGCCATAAGCTATTCCCATCGTTCCCGGCTGTTGTCGGAAACGACGGCGTGGGACTAACACCTGACGGGCAGTTAGTCATGTTTCGCGATATCCCCACCCCTCACGGCGCCTTTGCCGAAAAGACAGTGGCCGAACGCGTTGTTCCTGTTCCGGAAGGCATCAGCGCGGCTCAGGCCACCGCGATTCCGCCATCAGCACTAACTTCATTACTTCCCTTGAAATATTCCGCTAAACTTAAGCCTGGCGAAAATGTGCTGATCAACGGAGCTACGGGCGTTTCGGGCAGGATCGCTATACAAATTGCAAAAATGCTCGGCGCAGGAAGGATAACAGGCACCGGCAGAAATAAACAGTCACTTGAAGCGATCTTACAACTCGGCGCTGATGAAGTAATAGATCTGAATCAAAGCGAAGAAGACCTTGCCGGGGCATTCCGCAGCGCCGAGGCTATCAGGAAATATGATGTTGTGCTCGACTTTATCTGGGGACATCCTGCGGAAGTACTGATCAGTACGTTTATACCGCGCGAGGCCGGTTTCGCCAAAAGAAATATCCGTTATGTGCAGATCGGCGCAAAAGCGGGCTTAGATATAAAGCTGCCCGGTTCGGCTTTGCGAACGTCAGGGCTGCAGCTAATGGGGATCGGCCAGATATCCGACGAAATTCTGATGAATGAACTCGACCTCATATGGAACTGGATAAGGCAAGGACGCTTATACATGGACATAGAAGAAGTTCCGCTGGCCGATATAGCCGATGCCTGGCAGCGTGATGATCTGGCCGGTAAGCGGCTGGTAATCGTTCCCTGACAACTTTTTTTAGCCCCGGGCAGTAAATCGCCCGGGGCATTTTTATCAGACCGAACTTTATCAGGTAATTTTGAAATCAAATTAAATAGCCCCATATTTGATCTGTCCAGTTACCAAACCTGATTTGAAAAGGCTGATCGCTATATTATTATTATCCCTTTTCCTGTTTCAGACAGGAGGCCACCTGCTGTTGCACACCTACCTGGAATATAAAACCGAAAGTTTTTTTAACGAGCAGTCGGCCAAAGGTAAATACAACATCCATGACCTTGTGGAGATCAAGCTTCCCATCAATATGCCCGGAATTACAGGTTGGTCGGAATATGAAAATATCAGCGGGCAAATTCAGTTCCAGGATGAGTGCTATAATTATGTCAGGATGAAACTGACGCCTCATTTTATGTACCTGATGTGTGTGCCCAATTACGACCACACGCAACTGATCGGTGAAAATATTATTCACGCCAAAGGTGTTAAGGATATCCCTGTTCCCAAAAAAGACCATGTTCCTGCAGACAGAATAGCGACAACACAGATATTTCAATACAGCTTTACACGTTTCGCCTTTAATACCCCGGTGATTGACGTAAAACCGCTTACCTTTGTTTCCGTTCCAAAAACGGCCTGGCAAAGTCCGGATATTCCGGAGCAGCCTCCTCAAAACCACTGCTGATAACTTCAAGATTACAAATGAATGCAACCAGCCAGGCAGAATAAAGCTTTGTGCATTCAGGATATGCGTTTAATTATGCTAACGTCCGGCGTGATGTTCTTCATGTCATGTAATCACAAGCAACAAAATTTTATAAAAATTCAGTTCCGGGTATGCCTGACAAATGGCAATGCTTCCGGGCGCAACTATTAGCAGAAAATTACCGGTAAAATATATACCGGAAACAACATATTACATGGAAACTTTAAAAAAAGATAACAGTAACGGTAAGATAGCATTCCGAAGCAAGGGAGCATTCTGGATCGGTTTTTCATGCGTGGCGGCGGGCGTTGCCTTACAACTGCCCATGTACATTAACGCGGCAGGGATGGGTTACCGACTGGTGGGAATGCGCATGAGTACGACGATGGACATGGGGATGGTATTGGTCGTCATCGGGCTGCTGACTACACTTTACAGCCTTTGGCCACCCAAAGGAGAACGTGAAAGCGGCAACGAAAGCATCAGGGTGCGTGCGCTGGATGACGCTCCCATCAATGCCACGCACATCGGATTGCTCATTGTGATGGCCATAGCGATCACACTTGATGTAATGAAGCCGACCATCCTGAGCTTTGTGGTGCCCGGAATGGCACGGGAATACGGTCTGAAATCGCCGTTGAACCCAACCGCCAAAATCCCGGTCGCCTTGCTGCCTTTGTCAGGCATCACAGGAACGGTTATCGGATCATTTTTATGGGGATGGCTGGGCGACAAGATTGGCCGGAGATCGTCTATCCTAATGGCGGGCATTACCTTTATCGCAACAAGTCCGTGCGGGTCGATGCCTTCTTTCTGGATGAACTGCGTAATGTGCCTGTTAATGGGTTATGGAGTTGGTGGGATGCTACCAATCCTGTTCACCCTGATGGCTGAAAGTATTCCGGCCCGGCATCGTGGCTGGCTCATGGTACTCATCGGTGGCGACATTGCCGGGGCATATATCATTACCAGTGCGCTGGCTTCGTGGCTGGTTCCCCATTATACCTGGCGTATCCTATGGCTTATCGGATTCCCGACAGGGTTCATGCTGATCATACTAAACAGGTGGATTCCGGAATCGCCGCGATACCTTATCAACCAGGGCCGGATTAAAGAGGCTATAGGTGTTATGAAAAGGTTCGGCGCGGTGGCCGTAAAAGAGAATATTGAGCCTGATTTAGACGAAACCAAGATCAATGACCGGTTCCGGCAGCTGTTTCGCCACCCGTTTGGCGGTATTACGGCGACGCTTGCCTTACTGGCGCTTGGCGGTGGTTTTGTGGAATTCGGCTTTGAGCTGTGGATCCCGTCTAACCTGCAGCATCTCGGCTATTCGCAGGCTGATTCATTCGCATTATTGAGGAATGTTGCACTTATCGGCTTTCCGCTAAATTTTGCCGTTGCGTGGCTATACGGATTCTGGAGCAGTAAACGTACAATTATTGCGCTTACGCTGCTTACCGCTGCGTCGATGTGCGGCTTTATGTTCGCCGGAAATACCATCGTACAACACAAAGTGCTGCTCTACGTCCTGCTGATCATCCCTATCTGGGGTATCAGTTCGGTAATATCCATCCTTTCCGTTTATGCAGCGGAGATCTACCCTACCCGGGTACGCTCACGCGGGAGCGGCCTCATTGCCGGTTTTACGAAATTTGGTGGCGTACTGGTAATCGCCCTCGTCGTACTCGCAATTGCTCCGCCGTCCATAGCGGCAACGGCAATCATTGGCGCAATACCGTTAGTGCTGGCAGCTATCGCCATTACATTTTTTGGCCTTGAAACGCGGAAACGCAAACTGGAAGAAATTACAGAACAGCAGTTGCGCGAAATACCGGTGTATGTAACCGCGGAAGAAAGACAAACTGATTAATCAAATCATTTTAACTGATCAAAAAAAATTAAGTTATGGCACATATTACGCTTAAAAACGAAAACTTACCCGGCATCTCCGGATTGCTGGACTATCGCCCGGAAACAGCAAAACCGCTGCTTGAACTGGCAGAAACATTACTGCGCGGCCCTTCTACCCTTAGCAGCGGCGAACGGGAGATCATCGCATCCTCCGTTTCCTATTGGAATCAATGCCACTTTTGTCATACTTCGCATGGCGCAGCAGCTGCAGCGCATTTAAAACAGGGAGCAAGCTTTATTGACCAAATAAAAGCGGGACTGCCGGATATGCCCATATCCGACAAATTACGTGAACTGCTGCATATTGCTCACCAAGTGCAACGCGGAGGAAAACAGGTAACGGATGAGGATATTGCTGCTGCAAGAAAGCAAGGCGCCACAGATATTGAGATACATGACACCGTATTAATTGCTGCCGCCTTTTGCATGTATAACCGTTATGTTGACGGCCTGGGTACCTGGGCGCCGCAGGCCAATGAAGACTATATGGAAATGGGGCAACGTCTGGCCTTTACGGGCTACAAACGTTAAAGGCAGAACAGATTTTAGTTGATTAAGAAAGGCTGTGCCGGTAAAACGGTGCGGCTTTTTTTGTGCAGGGTATTCCTTTTTTGACATTAAATAATTTTTTGTCGAAAAATCAAATACCTTTGCATCTGTTATGACAGCGGTAAAAACAGATGACATGGTACAGGAAGAAATTTTAAGGGCAGGCATCCGTCTGTACCGGAAATTTGGCCCGAATAAAGTCACCATGGACGAGGTTGCCCACGCGACCGGCCGAAGCAGAACTTCCCTTTATTATTATTACAAAAACCGGGATGAAATTTTTCAGGCAGTTCTGGATACCATCGTCGATGATATCGTAAAGGAGATGAAACGTGCCATTTCAGCTGCCGAAGGTGTTAAAGAAAAAATACGTGCTTTTTGTCTTTCAAAGATCAAAACCTCGGAAAATTGGCGAAAGGTGCTTCAGGAGATGTGGGCCTCAATGAATGCGGAGGAAAAAACAAAACACACGCGTGCGATGAGCACCCTGCACACCAAGCTGGTGTATAACGAGGGAATCATAGTGAAAGAGATCCTGGCCGAAGCGATTGGCAATAAAGAAATAAGAGCGATCGGTCCGGCGGAACAGGACATGCTTGCCTTCGTTTTGTCAAGCTGCGTTCGCGGTTTGCGAAACGAATTTTTTGACAGAAACGACCCGCACGACGTCAAAAGTGCTTTCGATCTGCTTACGGGTATGATCGCTAAATGGATCACCGATTAATTTTTTTACTCAAATTTTGACATAATATTATTTTTTGTCAAAAAATATCTACATGAAAAAGATCAGCGATTATAATTTATTCCGCGCGTTCAGAAGCCGTAACTATGCGTTATACTTCACCGGTAGATCGGTTTCTCAGTTCGGCACCTGGATGCAGCGTACAGCTGTAGTATGGGTTGTTTATTCTATCACACATTCCGCATTTTTGATCGGCGTTACCGTTTTTGCCGAGACATTTCCATCCTTCCTTTTTTCGATGATGGGTGGTGTTGCCGCTGACAGATACGACCGGTATCAGGTAATAAAAATAACACAGATCGCATCGATGGCGCAGGCAGTATTGCTGGCAATACTGATTATTACCGGCCATGTGATCATTTGGGCTATCATCGTACTAAGCATAATCCTTGGCGTGATCAATGCATTCGACGTTCCGGCCCGGCAAGCACTGGTACATGATGTGGTGGCGGACAAAGCCGATCTCCCCAACGCGCTGGCACTTACAACCGCGATGGCCAGTTTGGCGCAGTTGCTTGGCCCTGCGCTGTCTGGCATCGTGTTAAATGAATTTGGCGCAGGTGTATGCTTCCTGATCAATGCAGCCAGTTTTGGCGGTGTGATCGTCTCTCTTATGCTGATGAAACTTCCCCGGCATACCAAAACACCCACCGGAAAGAAGATCACGCGGGAACTGGCCGAAGGGTTTACTTACTTAAAAAACACGCCGGAAATTGGTCTGATAATCGTGATGCTTGCGCTTACCAGCCTGCTGGTACTTCCTTATAATACTGTGCTTCCCGTATTCGCTAAAGTGATCTTCAGGGGAAATGCATCCACGTTTGGATATATTACCAGTTTTGTCGGCATTGGCGCTGTGTTGGGCACTATTTTCCTGGCATCGCGAAAAGAAGGAACGCCGCTAAAAAAAATACTGTTTTTCGCTACGCTTGTTATGGGTGCAGGTTTGATCGGTTTTTCGCAGATAACGGATTTCCCGGTCGCAATGATCTTTGCAGCCATGACAGGATTTGGCGCGATCGCGCAATTCACCATCAGCAATATCACTGTTCAGTCAGCCGCGGAACCATCCATGCGTGGTCGCGCAATCAGTATCCTGCTGATGGCCATTTTTGGCATGATGCCGCTGGGGAGCCTGCTTGTAGGCGCGATTTCACAGCATATTGGCGCACCTCTGACCGTGTGCTGCCAGGGTTTTATCGCGCTGATTATCGCCGCTTGTTTCAGCAGGTTTTTATTGCGCAGTGAAAAAGGATCGATGAAGCTTAAGTCAGTTGTGGCGGAAACGGTTGAAGAATCGAACACTAAGACAAAACAAATGAATGACTTATAAATAAACTATCAAAACAAAAATCTATGGAACAGAACACAGCGCTCTTGGTAATGGATATGCAAACTGCGATCCTCGGTTCACTCCCTTCCGCAGAACAACTTCTCAACAATGTTTCGTTAGCGATTGCCCGTGCCCGTAAAAACGGCATCCCGGTTATTTATGTAACGGTGGGGTTTCGCCCGGGTATGCCCGAAATCAGCGCCAGCAACAAGACCTTCTCGGCAAGCCGGGAGCGGTTCGCGAGTGTGGATATGAATGACTTTTTGAAAATACATCCAGCCGTGGCGCCCGGCGAAGATGAACTGGTAGTAGTGAAACGGAGGATCAGTGCCTTTACCGGCAGCGATCTGGAAGTGATCCTGAGAGCAAAGAACATAAAACACCTTGTGCTTACTGGAGTAGCTACCAGCGGTGTCGTACTCTCCACTATCCGGGAGGCGGCTGATAAAGACTATCAACTGACCGTATTGGCCGATTGCTGCGCGGACGGTGACGAAGAAGTACATCGTGTGCTTACCACCAAAATCTTCCCCCGTCAGGCTGACGTGATCAGCGCAGATGAATGGAATTAATACGCAATTCATGAAAAACGGCCTGCTAACTCATTTTGAGATAACGGGCCGTTCTTTAAATCACTGGCTGACAAACGTCCTTTATTTCTTCAACTGTTTCAGTTCATAAAAATCGGTGCGGCGGTCTTTCAGGTTCCTCACGCTGCCATAGGCGTGTAGTTGATCCAGCAGTTTAAGATCAACATCGGCGATCAGCACCATTTCGGTATTCGCAGTAGCCTCACTTTTAATGGCGTTTGACGGGAAAGCAAAATCGCTCGGGGTAAAAACAGCTGATTGCGAGTACTGAATGTCAAAGTTTTCGATCTTGGGTAAATTCCCCACACTGCCTGTTATCGCCACGAAACATTCATTCTCTATCGCCCGCGCCTGGGCACATAGCTTAACGCGCATATATGCATTATGGGTATCTGTAAGATAAGGGACAAAAAGGATCTGCATACCATCATCTGCCAACAAACGCGACAATTCCGGAAATTCGACATCATAACAAATGAGTATGCCTATTTTGCCTGCATCAGTATCATAGGTTTTCAGCAGATCACCGCCTTTTAATCCCCAGAATTTTTCTTCATCGGGGGTAACATGCAGCTTTTCATATTTTTCCACCGTACCGTCACGATGGCAAAGATATCCTGCGTTCTTCAGTACGCCATCCTCATAAACCGGCATACTCCCCGCAATAATATTAACGTTATAGCGTATGGCCAGTTCGCTGAATTTATCGGCAATGGCTTGGGTGTATTGAGCTACGGCTCGCATGGCATCAGACTCCGGCATATCATCAAACTCGGCCATTAAAGGCCCGTTAAAATATTCCGGAAATACGGCAAAATCCGCCTTGTAATTTGATATTGAATCCACAAAATACTCCGCCTGCTGAAAAAGCTCATCGATACCCTGATAAAGCCTCATCTTCCATTGCACCAGTCCGATGCGCACATTTTTCCGTATCCGGTTCTTAACCTTGAATTCAGGACGGTAATACACGTTGTCCCATTGAAGCAGCGTAGCATATTCATGACTTTGCTCGTCATCCGGCATATAATTGCTCAATACCTTTTTTACGTGAAAGTCATTACTTAGCTGAAAGGTAAGCACCGGATCATAAATTTCACGATGTTTCACTTTCAGAATATATTCCTTCGGACCCATCTGATCGGCGTGGAGATGGAAATTAGGAATACGGCCGCCGAAAATAACGGCTCTTAAATTCAGTTTTTCGCAAAGAGCCTTCCGCGCATCATACAACCGGCGCCCGAGTCTTAATCCGCGAAAATCGGGATGGATAAATATCTCGATACCGTACAGCACATCGCCTTTATTGTCATGTGAGGAAAAGGTAAAATTGCTCGTGATCTCCTGGTAAGTATGATCGTCGCCGTAGTCATCGTATTTGACTACGATTGACAGCGCACAGCCAACAACCTTCTGATCTGCGAGTACCACAATCTGACCTTCCGGGAATTTGGCGATCAGCTTTTCGATGGAGCTCGCACTCCAAAAGCTACCCTGCCAGTTTTTATAAGCGGCACGCATGGTTTCCAGCAGCTGCTTGAAGTGTTCTATCTTGAGATTCTCAATGTCAATATGGTAATTCATAGTTAATATATTCTCTTTTTAAAGCTAAGTTTATTTCTATGCAGAAACAAATGTTACTATACGAAACGGCAATATTCACTTTTCAACATTTGAAAATTTATCAATACCGCTGAGTAACTTGCATTTCATCCCGCCGGTTTTAGACCGGTAAGCTAAAATATCACTCATGCTGAATACACAGATAAGTCTGCGGAAAACCATAAAGTCTGATTTAGATTTTCTTTTTCAATTTCAACTTGACGAACACGCCATTTACTTGGCGGCATTTACCCCGAAAAATCCGGCTGATAAAGAAGCCTATATTGAAAAATACTCAAAACACATTGCCGACCCTACCATAAACACACAGACAATTTTGGTTGACGGAGTCATAGCAGGCAGTATCGCAAAATTTGAAATGAGGGGAGATGCAGAAATTACCTATTGGCTGGACAAGGCACTTTGGGGAAAAGGCATTGCGACGACTGCGTTAAAAAATTTTCTGGATATCGAGCGCACAAGGCCAATCTTCGGCAGGGTTGCTTTTGACAATTTTGGATCGCAGCGTGTTCTGGAAAAATGCGGCTTTGTAAAAACCGGGGAGGATAAAGGTTTTGCAAATGCGCGGCAGACGGAGATAAAGGAATTTATTTACAAGCTGATATAACGATACCCATGAATGGAAATTAACGCTCTGACCCGAAAAAGTTAGCGATCCCTGTCTTACGCTTACCTAAACGGAGCAAGATAATAAACCACGCCCGATAATATTTTATCCAAGGCGTCGGTTGCCTATACCTCAATATTTCAAATAGTTACTTATATTTATTTGTTATGCACTGTGATGGGATGCACAACCGCCGATTGGTTGCAAAAAACGACGAAAACCTATACTAACAATTTATAGCCGAAACATACATATCACAAAAACCAATAAAAAATGAGTACAAGTAACGTTACTGCCATCGATCTTGCTGATAAATCAGCTTTGAAAAGATTTATTTCGTTAGAGCGAAAACTAATGAAAGACCATCCCTATTACATCTCTGAAATAGACGATGATGTTGCGAAGTTTTTAACGGGAAAAATCCTGATGACTAAGGAGATGGAATTTGCACTTTTCGTAGTGTCAAAATCCGGGCAGGATGTCGGCCGCTGTGCTGCGATCATCAACAAAAGATTTCAGGAGCAAAAACAGCCCGGTGCAGGCTTTATAGGGTTCTTCGCTGCGGCTGCGGGGTGCGAACGGGAAGTGTCAGAAATGATGGGGCAAGCAGAGGACTGGCTGAAAAAGAAGGGCGTAACCAAAGTAATTGCTCCTGCAAACGGAGGCGCTCCAAACCCAATGGGTTTTCTGGTAGCAGGATTCGACGAAGACCCGATGTTTCCTTTTCCCTGGAGCGCTCCGTATTATCCAGCGTATATTGAAAATTTAAACTATCAGCCTACATACCCTATGTGGTATTACGACGTAGATTTTAACAGCGGCAAATACAAAGCTGCCAGGCAAAAATATGCAAACTATGAGGCGGCGGTTATTCGGCCCATATCAAAAAAGAACTGGGATAAAGACATTGAAACCGTAACCGATATGCTTAACGAAACCTTCGTGCATGAATGGGAATTTACTAAAATGAGCCATGCTGAAATGAAGGAGTTTTTTGCCCCAATGAAACCAGTTCTCGCACCGCAACAGATACTGATAGCGGAAGCTGACGGAAAAGCTGTTGGATTTTGTTTTGCCGTTCCCGACCTTACTCCGCTCTTTCGGAGCTTTAAGGGCAGTATCGGCCTGGTCGCTATATTTAAATTGATAACCGGAGCGGCCGGCAAATTCAAAAGGGCCGGGATTTTAGGCATAGGCGTCACTGATGCTTACAAAGGAAAGGGGTTAGCCAAAGCTATGGCTATGAAAATATATGCCTACCATGAGTCATTGGGATTGAACAGCAGTTTTTATTTCCCGGTGAATGAAAGTAATGCGACGTCCAGAGGGTTTGCGGAATCCATCGGCGGAAAAGGTCGGCTGACCTATCAGGTTTACGACAAATCATTAAACTAAAATATACACAGCATGGGATCGCTACCGGGTATTGAAACAGGGGCGATCCTTACCTTTCTCCTTTACTTCGTTTTTCATTAAAACCGCTAAACAGTGGGCGATAATGTAGCAAAACACCTATCAACAGGTTCATACAGGCGGCGATCGTCATCCAGGGTTGTCCGGTATAAAAACCAAATATCCAGAAACAAATAAAAAAGAACAGGTGAAACCAGCCGGGCACCCACCACGCGACGGCAGGCATCACACTTTTAGTCGACAACCTTTTGCGCCATCCAAAGAGGACGATGATGACAAAAATGACGGTCAGTCCGGAAAAGCGATAGCCTGAAGTGATGCCGGTTTTATTCAGTACCGGGAATAACCATTCCTCGGTAGCATACAATACAAAAAGTGAGCTGAGCAACGCTAATACGGCGATCAGAACGGCTTTTAATTTCGTTCGTTCAAACAATCTGCTGAAAGCGGAAAAGCAGAATACGACCGTTTGCCAGCCGACAAAGTTGGCGTAGGGAATACCAAACCATTGTTTGGTCAGCGTATTGATCTTCGGATCGCCCCAATTCCAGTTCCACATGTGCAGGCGGCAGGCGACCGTATCCATACTCAGGTCTATATTGATCGCCAGCAGGGTATCGAGTGCTGCGCAAACCCACAAAGCCAGTCCCAGGCGATCGGTAAACTGTCGCGCCGAATACATGATGATCCCCCAGCCTACCCCGATACAAAGTGGCACAGTGATGGGGAATTTACCGATCATCACCCAAAAATTCCCGTAGGAATAGCTGTACATCGCCACCTCCATGTATTCCAGTAACACGCCGAAGCACAAGCCGCCCAACAGGTAAGCAACGGAACGGGAACCCTGCCGCCAGGCATGGATCAGGCAAAACAGGAAAAGTATATACATTGCCAACTCAAAAACGGGGAATACCCAGCCCGGTGCTGGACCGGTCGGCATGCCGGGATAAGGCGGTGGTTGGGTCATGTCTGCTCGATCGTTAAATTGCTCTCCAATTTACGATTTAAACACACAGGTTGTAGCTGCTATTTGACATGTAATTAGCAATGAATAAAAAATATATAGAGAAAAAGCTGTTTAAACCGATTGGACGTTTGTAAAACGTGCAGCGACCCCAGCTAAATTTTGTTCGATCCATTGTAGTCTTTTTAAACGCACTTCCTGGTGTTCCCCGCAGATCATGATCTGCAGATACAAGGAAGCATTCCCATTCCTTTTAACGCACTGCTTATTGTACCACAGCTGCACAGTACATTCCGGCATGTTAATGCTTTGAAAATTTGACATAAAAATTTTGTTGGAATAATGTTAGAATGGGAAGACATCATTCATCCAACTTTCGGAGTAGAAAAACCGCTTCCTGATAGCGTCAGAGGCGATTCGTAAATTCTCGCTGTGTATTATCAGCGCTGATCGTGATCCCGTTTGGATTCGAACCAAAGACCTACTGCTTAGAAGGCAGTTGCTCTATCCAGCTGAGCTACGGGACCGTTTGCAATTTTTTGCGGTGCAAAGATGCAAAAAACTGTCCAAAAATTCAAACGATTCGTAATGCTTATTAATTCCTCCGTCCGTGTTAGCAATTAAGGATAAACTTTTTAAATCAACCCTGATTATCCGGCTGTCCGCACCGCCGGAAAAATGCCTTCCACGATGAGAAAATCAGATACCTGCTTACCGATATTTGTTAAATTATATATATAATTGCAAACTATTATAAACCAATTGCGCCATATAGCCAGTTTATTTAATGATATAACCAGTTGATTTATAAGTACCGGGCAGACAGTGATAAATTTCGGGGCCCGTTTGAACTAAAGATTTTTACTTTTTAAAAGCTAAAGTGTTTTATTTACAATAAGTAAATCATACTTTTAACCGGATTTTTTTATATAAACTTATTTTATGATCATCATTGCTGACGGCGGCTCCACCAAAACCAATTGGTGCCTGGTTACCGGGGAAGGAAAGAAAGTGTACTTCAATACAGAAGGGTATAATCCTTATTTTTCGGGTACAGAGTATATTATTCAGTCGCTGAGGGAAAGCCTGCCTACAGATTTGGAAAAAGACGATATAACTGAAGTTAACTATTACGGCGCTGGCTGCTCGACCGATGAAATGCGAAACGTTGTTAAAGAGGCCATGCAGGCAGTTTTTACAAAATCGAAGGTTTATATCGGCCATGACCTGCTGGCGGCTGCGCGTGCACTGCTTGGCAACAATGAGGGTTTCGCCGCGATATTAGGCACCGGCACAAACACTTGTATCTATGATGGCAAGGATGTTGTAATGAACATCGACTCCGGCGCATACATTCTGGGAGATGAGGGAAGCGGCTGCTATATCGGCAAAAAACTGCTGACCGATTACCTGCGCGGATATATGCCTGAGGCCGTTCGCAAGCTTTTCTGGGAAACTTACAAACTGACACCCGATGACGTAAATGAAAAGGTTTACACCCAGCCCCGCGCCAACCGCTTTTGCGCAAGTTTCAGCAAATTTGTTTATGACAATAACGTACATATAGAGTACTCGCGTAACCTGGTACGCACCTCGTTTGAAGATTTCTTCCGCAACCTGGTTACTCACTATCCTGACTATCAGAAATATTCTTTTAACTGTATCGGTTCTGTAGGTTATAACTTCCGTAACGTGCTGGAAGAATTAGTGGTTGAAAACGGCATGACCGTTGGAAATATCATCCGCTCACCTATAGATAGTCTTGTTAAGTATCACCTTGAATTTGCACACCAGCTATAAATAAGATATCTGATAGCCCCTCGGGTTAGCGTTCAACAAAAAAGGCCTTGAGAACAATTCTCAAGGCCTTTTTTGTTGGTCTGAAAACATCTACTTAACAATTTCGATATTTTTAAAATTCTTGGTGAAGCCAAATTCAACGCGCTGGTCGTCGTCAATGCTGAAAGGCACATCTTTTCCGTCTGCCAGAATTTTCGCTGGAGCAAAAGGCAACCCGATGATATTAAACCAGTAGGTTTCATACCGGGGGGTATAAAGCCCGTCCATTTGTTGTTGTATGGTTAACACTGTGCTTTTACCGTTTACGATGAATTTCTTTTCCAGGTAAATATCCTGCTCATATGCAAATGATTCGCCGTGATCCTCGAACAGGAAGGAATTTACCTCATAATTGCTGAAATAAACATTCAGTTTAACCTCGGTAATTTCGCTCTCGCCTACATATTGCATCACCGGATATTCCGGGATAACCGATCCTGCCTTTATAAAAACGGGGATCGTTTCCAGCGGCGTTGGTACTGTTACCTCCTGTCCGCCGTCAAGCGTCTCGTTTGTCCAGTAATTATACCATTTGCCTTTCGGAAGATATACATTCCGGCTCTGCTGCCCCGGACCTAACACCGGGCAAACCAGTATTTTGTCCCCATAGATAAACTCGTCCTGACGGAAATGATTGCTCATTTCCTCCTGCTCCTGCATGACCACCGGCCTTAATATCGGGAAGCCGTAACGATGGTGCTCCCAGAAGGTAGAATACAAGTAAGGCAGCAAGCGATACCGCAGTTCTATAAACTTGCGGTTGATAGCAGTAAAAGGCTCGCCAAAACTCCAGGGCTCGCGCTCTTTGGTATCCCCCGCAGAATGCGCACGCATAAACGGTGAAAAGGCTCCCATCTGTATCCAACGTGTAAATAATTCGCCGTCGGGTTCGCCGCTAAAACCGCCGATGTCAGTTCCGCAAAAAGGAACACCCGAAATAGACAAGCGTTGACATTGAATATTACCCAGTTTAAGGTGCTCCCAAGAGGCCACATTATCACCCGTCCATACGGAAGTGAAACGCTGCACGCCGGAATAACCCGCACGGGTAATCGTAAACGGCCGCTTGTTCTTCATCAGTTTCCTCAGACCCTCGTATGTTGCGCGCACCATCTGCATGCCGTAAACGTTATGGGCTTTACGGTGAGACCCTCTGAAGCCGTCGTATTGATGACGTACGTCATCGGGAAATGTACCTGTCCCAAATACGGCAGGTTCGTTCATATCGTTCCATACACCTGCTACGCCCAATTGTACCAGCTCGTCAAACAATCCTCCCCACCATTCCCGAACTTCAGGGTTTGTAAAATCCGGAAACTGACAGCGACCTGGCCAAACGTGCCCTTCCATAAAGTAATCGTCGCAACGGCGGCAGAAATAACGGTTTTCCTTTCCTTCCTTAAAAACCGAGTAATTATCATCTACCCGGATACCCGGATCGATGATCACCACTGTTTTAAAGCCGTCAGCAGCAAGTTCCCTGATCATCTTCTTCGGATCGGGGAAATACTTTTTGTTCCAGGTGAAACATCGGTAGCCGTCCATATAGTCGATATCGAGGTAGATACCGTCGCAGGGGATCTTGTTCTCGCGGAAGCCGTTGGCAATCTTTCTTACCTTTGATTCAGGGTAATAGCTCCAGCGGCACTGGTGATAGCCAAGCGCCCAAAGCGGCGGCATGGGATGTGTGCCGGTAAGGGTATGATAGCTTTTTACCACATCCATCATATGCGGACCGTGGATATAATAATATTGCAGCTCACCGCCATCTGCCCAGAAACTTGTTTTGGAAGGATCCTCCGCACCAAAATCGAAATGAGCCTTAAAGGTATTATCAAAGAAAATACCGTGTGCAATTCCCTCGTTTACGCTGATATAAAAGGGAATACTGCGATAAAGCGGGTCTTGGTTCCAGGCAAACGAGTAGGCGTCCGTGTTCCAGTTTTTCAGGCGCTTACCACGAAGATTCAATTCAGTCGGTTTGTCTCCCAGGCCAAAAAAGCTTTCCTCCTGGTGGCAGGTCTTTGTACAATAAACATAATAACCACCAAATTTCACATTCTCTTCCCAGTGCATCGGCACCGCGTCGGTACTGGTAACATGGTTCTGCCTGTCGGAAAATGAAATAAAGAAATCCGACTTACGAATATGACAGTTAATTACATTGGTTGAAACGCGAAATTCGTTTACGTCCTCGTCAAGCGCAAATAACACTGTTTTCTGTTCTACCTTTGGAACAGCGTACGAAAATTCTTCGAGAAAAACGCCATGCGGCGCCAGTCTGACCCTTATAATTTCATCAGAAACAACCGTTACCTCGACCTTCGCGTCCCCATCCGAAAAATAAAATTTATTGTCCAACTGATCGACGTGATTGGGTACGCCGAGATATTTTTTTATAATGGGTTTTATCCCTTCAGCAGGATTATTAAGATGATGAAACTCTTCTTCCTCTTCCTCTATCAACTTGTTGGTTACCAATTCCTCGTTTAGTATGTTATCTTCCATCAAAAAATTTTAGTCTCTTACCCAAATATGCCCAATGTGTATGGAATACGCAATATAATAATTGAAGATTTACCAACAATGGCAAATTTATTCGTCTTCTCTGATCAGCAAGGTCAATAAACCTGCCAGAATCATCAGACAGCCGCCAATTTCAACAGCAAGCAGGCGATTATTGTTTAATAAATGTGACATTATCCATCCGAAGAACAAAGAAGCCAAAATTTCGGGAAGAACGATGAAAAAGTTGAAGATACCCATATAAATACCCACCTTATCCTCGGGCAGACATCCGCCCAGCATGGCGTACGGCATGGACAATATGCTGGCCCAGGCTATGCCGACCCCGGTCATGGAAAGATAAAGCATTGCCGGCACATGAATAAACGCCACCGATATTAACCCTGCTGCACCGCAAAACAGGCAAAGCATGTGGGTATATTTACGGCCTAACCTTGTTGCAAGAAAGGGCAGGAAGAAGGCAAACACAAAAGTCACCAGGTTATAGTAGGAAAGCGTTAAACCCGCAAACTCTATCCCCTGCGTGTATAAAACATCCTTTTCACTAACTGCGCCAAAAACATTTCGAGCTACAGCAGGCGAATAATAAAACCACATTAAAAACAGGCCGGGCCAGGTAAAGAACTGAACCAGTGCAAGTTTGCGCATCCGCCTGGGCATATTCCTTATCGAGTGAAATATCTCTGCAGCGCCCGCACCAAAACCTTTTTTTTCCTCCTTTTTTTTGAGGCGTTCGGTCAGATCAGCCGGTGGGTATTCGGTGCTGGTAAAAACGGTATATAAAACTGCAGTAATAAAGGCAAACGCACCGATATAAAAGGAATATTTAACACTGAGTGGAATAGCACCGCTTGTCAGGGTGTTAGTCACATTAAACCAATGCGCCATCATCCAGGGTAACGCAGAAGCGACTATCGAACCAAGCCCGATAAACAAACTCTGCATGGCAAATCCACGTGTGCGCTGCTCGTCCGGGAGTTTATCGGTAATAAACGCGCGGAAAGGCTCCATACTTACATTGATCGAGGTATCCATGATCCAGAGTAAACCTGCGGCCATCCACAGCGTGGATGATTGTGGCATAAAGACCAGGCAAACGGAACTGACAATGGCGCCGACCAAAAAATACGGACGACGACGCCCAAGCGTCCGGTGCCAGGTATGATCGCTCATATAGCCGACGATAGGCTGTACGATCAGACCTGTTAGGGGAGCCGCCAGGAACAGTAAGGGTATTTTGTCAGGCTTGGCGCCCAGGTACTCATAAATAGCCCCCATGTTGGCCATCTGCAGCGCCCAGCCGAATTGTATCCCTAAAAAGCCGAAGCTCATGTTCCATATCTGCCAGAAACTTAGTCGTGGCCTTGGGGTGATACTCTTGGTCGTCATAATTTTATCAATAGTTTATTAATCGGTTCATGCATAAAGGCAATTGCCGGAATGCTGCAGATCGCTTTTACTCAAAAACATAATATGTCCCTGTCAAAACTCCAGCAGCATACCGCTTGTTGCAGGCAATGTCAACCTGATACCAGCGCCTATATCATCAGTATTGTAAACGGCTCCGCTTAACAGGTCTTTAAACTTTTTGCTACCGTTTAACTTAAATTGCTTAAGCAGATCATCCGGGAATTTCACCTGAACTGTCTGCTCATTCCGGTTAAAATTGGTTATAACTAATATACGTTGTTTATCAGTATATCGTACGAAAATATACAGCCGTGTATTAAAGCCGGGTTGATGTTCGTTGGCTATCATCAATTCGTAAAAAGCGCCTGAATTCAGTGCCTTATTATTTTTTACGGCATTAAGCAGCTTGCTGTAAAAACCACGCAGATTTTTCTGATTTTCTGATAACTCGCCACCGTCAAATTTGCCGTTGTCCAGCCATTTTTGATGCTCAGGCACGCCCCAATAATCAAAAATGCTCGTGCGCCCGTCATCACTGCCAAAGCCTTCGGCACCTGCCCCTGGCTCGCCCACTTCCTGCCCGAAATAAACCATTACCGGCCCGATAGAAAGGGTTGCCGAAACGATCATTCCCGGTATCGCATACCACGGATTACCCGCAAAATCCTTCGAAGCGATACGTTGTTCATCATGGTTCTCCATAAACCGGAGCATGTGTTCGTCAATATCTTTACTGTCGTTATGCCAAACATGGTTAATGTCCCAGGTGGTTGCTTTTTCATCATTTGTGATCAGCCGCCTGATAGCCTCATATAAACCCACCTTGTCATACAGGTAGTCAAACTTACCTTCATTGATATATTTTCGGTACAAACCACTGTTATAGGCTTCGCCGATAAAAACCAGATTCGGATATGCTGACTTTAACTTCGGGATCACCCATCCCCAGAATTCAAATGGTACCATTTCCACCATATCGCAGCGAAAACCGTCTATCCCCTTTGCAGCCCAGAAATGCAGGATATCGTACATCTTGTTCCATAGCGGGGGTATCGGGTCAAAATGCTGCGTACGGTTATTCAGGTAGTCCACCCCATAATTCAGCTTTATGGTTTCAAACCAATCATTAATAGATGGTGTGGCACTAAACACATCGTTACCCGTGGCTTTAGCGGGATGCTCATCAAACCTTCCGTCTTTCAGCGGGCTGGTAAAGTTGCCGCCACCCGGATTATATCCCTGCGGTACAATAAAATGTTGATCTGGGATATAGTAAAAATCATTTTTAGGGCTAAATGCCTGTGTCGTATCATCGTCCTGTCCAAAATCCCTCACACCTTCCGGCTTAACATCTGATGCATAGGTACGGGCAACATGATTGGGAACAAAATCCATGATCACCTTTAGACCACTGGCGTGGGTACGGCTGATGAGCGCCTCATATTCGGCCATTCTGTTTTTTACGTCAACTGCCAGATCGGGATCCACGTCGTAATAGTCTTTTATAGCGTAAGGTGATCCCGCACGACCTTTAACAATATCCGGATCATCCGGCTTTATGCCATACGCCGAGTAATCCGTCATGGTTGCGTGTTCAATAACGCCGGTAAACCATACATGGGTAAAACCCATTTTTCTGATCCCAGCAAGCGCTTTATTACTAATATCATTAAACTTGCCCACACCGTTCTCTTCAACAGAGCCGTTGAAATGATTAACTGTTTTGGTATTGCCGAACAACCGGGGCAGTAACTGGTAGATAATTAATTTATTATTTTTTTCGGATGACTCCATTCCTGTTTTTTTCGTAGGGCGTTGCGCGAAGCTATCGTTTAAAAAAAGCGTCGATACGACTATGATTAAAACCAGCTTCTTCATTTTTGTGCTTTTAAATATCTATGCTTTGCGTATCAGGCTATGGGCGGCGGCTCCAACACCATACGGGTCGTTTTCACCACGCCGTCGGCACTTTCACGAACATTCACTTCAAGCCCTCTAACCAGCACGGTAATTTCCGGACCTGATAAATGTTTTATCCGCGTTGTATCCTTCGATATGGTGATCTTTACCACGGTTCCCCTGAATCCCACATTAAATGAGAATGATTTCCACTTTTCAGGCAGGAAGGGGCTGAACGACAGCTTGCCGTCTTTCACGCGCATGCCGCCAAAACCCTCCACAACCGACATCCAGGTTCCAGCCATCGAGGTAATATGACAGCCATCCTCGGTGTCGTTGTTATAGTCATCGAGATCAAGCCGCGCCGTGCGCAGGTAAAATTCATAAGCACGCGCCTCGTCTCCCAATTTCGCCGCCAGGATATTGTGAACACAAGGCGATAAGGAAGACTCATGAACAGTACGCGGCTCATAGAAATCAAAATTGCGCCGGATCGTATCTATATCGTACTGATCTTCAAAGAAATATATCCCCTGCAAAACATCCGCCTGTTTGATATAACAAGAGCGCAATATCCGGTCCCAGCTCCACTTTTGGTTGATCGGACGCTGAGAGGCGGGCAGATCTTTAACCAGGATCTGTTCTTTATCCATATAGCCGTCCTGCTGTAAAAACACGCCGTTCTTCTCATCATACGGATAATACATTTTGGAGATAATATCTTTAAATCGGCTTGTTTCCGCTTCTTCATTAAAGCCGGTCTTGAGCATGAGGGATTCATATTTCTCCGGTGCCGATTGCTTAACGCTCCCGACAACATCGATAGTATATTGCATACACCATGTCGCGAGCGTGCTGGTGTACCAGTTGTTGTTCACATTGTTCTCGTATTCGTTGGGCCCTGTTACGCCGAGCATCACATACTGCTGCTTGCCTTCTGACCAGTTAACCCGCTGCGACCAAAAACGTGCGATTGCGATCAACACTTCAAGCCCGTAATCCGCCAGATAAGCCTCATCGCCGGTGTAACGCACATAGTTAAAAATGGCATAGGCTATGGCGCCGTTGCGGTGTATTTCCTCAAAAGTAATTTCCCACTCGTTGTGGCATTCTGTACCATCCATAGTTACCATAGGATACAAAGCTGCCCCATTGTTAAAGCCAAGCAGTTTTGCATTTTCTATAGCTTTTCCCAATTGCTTGTAACGATATAACAACAGGTTACGGGTAACGTTCTGATCGGCTGTTGCGAGATAAAAAGGTACACAGTAAGCCTCGGTATCCCAATAAGTCGAGCCTCCGTATTTCTCGCCGGTAAACCCTTTGGGGCCGATGTTCAGGCGGTCATCCTCTCCGGTATAAGTTTGATTCAACTGGAATATATTAAAACGGATAGCCTGTTGCGCTGAAATATCACCTTCTATGATGATGTCATTGTGTTGCCACTTACGGGCCCAGGCATCGGCCTGCTCCTGCAACATTTTGTCGAACCCTTTCTGGCAGATGTCATCGAGAGTGATTTTTAAACGCTCTGACAGACCAGCCGCCGGATGATTTTGGGAAGAAAGATTGGCAGCATATTTTATGACTGATAGCTTTTCTCCTTCCTTTACATCCGCCTTAAATCGCGCAGCTACATACTTTTCACGGCTTATGGCCTGGGTATTCAGCTTTACGATGCCGTCATTCTTAAAAACGCTGATGCGCATCCCCGTAGCAACCTCAAACCCGGTTTTTTTTGTCCGCATCTGCAAAAAACCGCCGTCGTTCCAGCTTTCCTTTTTTATCTCATCCCAAAACTTTTCATCGTAGTTGGAATCCTTGTTAATTACGTCGCCGTCTATAAAGGGCGTGATCGTCAGCGAGCCGCTGAAATTAACCGGAGTAATGGTGTATTTTATAACGCCAGTTTCATCATCTGCCATGCTGCAAAACCGGATAGCTTCCACTTCTACAATCTTGCCGCTGGCATTTTTCGCGGTAAACGTTCTCTTTAAATAGCCCTCCTGCATATTCAGTTCGCGCCTGAAATGCATTACCTCACATTTGGCAAGATCAAGCTGCCCCCCTTCAATCCAAATATCGATGCCGATCCAGTTAGCTGCGTTCAATACCTTGGCAAAATATTCAGGATATCCAATCTTCCACCAGCCCACGCGGGTTTTATCGGGGTAATAAACACCCGCGACGTAATTGCCCTGCAAAGTCTCGCCGCTGTAGGCCTCTTCAAAATTTGCCCGCTGCCCCATACGGCCGTTACCCAGGCTGAATATACTTTCGGAAATTTTGTTATAATGCGGATTAAAGCCGTTTTCTATGATCTTCCACTCATCAACTTCAATGTAGTCCTTCATTCTATATTGTAATAATGTCTTGCTGTGCTGATATTTTTCTGTTTGTTCAGTGATGAGTCATGAGCTGCCATCTTGCGGCTGCCCGCGGCTACCGTTTAAAGAGCCTCCAACATTTCGAGATTTATCTTATCCAGTCCGCTCACCACGATATTTGCCCGGTTTAATACTTCCGGCGAACCTATACCCACTACCTTCATCCCGCCGTTTATGGCCGCCTCAACCCCTGCAATAGCGTCTTCAAATACTATACATGCGGAAGGTGAAACGCCGAGCGCTTCTGCCCCTTTTAAAAACACTTCAGGATCGGGTTTAGCCTTGCTGACATGATTGCCGTCGATAATGACGTCAAAAAGGTCAGCCAAATCAATTTTATTTAAAATAGTTGTGGAATTTTTGCTTGCCGAGCCCAGCGCAGTTTTTATCCCTGCACTGCGGCAGCTTTCTAAAAACTCCTTTGCACCTGGCAGTATCTCAGCGGGCGTCATCTGATTGATCATTTCGACGTACCAGTTATTTTTTCTGCTGGCCAATTCTTCCCGTTCGGCAGGCGTTTTAGTGATCCCTCCTATTTCCAGAATGATCTCAAGCGACCGTACCCGGCTTACGCCCTTCAGTTGCTCATTGTCATGTTCTGTAAAGTCAAACCCGAGTTCGTTTGCCAGGCGCTTCCACGCCTTATAGTGATAGACAGCCGTATCCACGATCACTCCGTCGAGGTCAAAAATGCAGGCTTTAATATTGCTCATTTAGTTTACAAATTTAATCAATTAGGTAACAGATCGTTACCTGTTTTACATTCAAGGCCTGATTTTATCATTTTTTTGCAGCCTGAAATTTCTTTGCTTAACGGAATCAAATTTATTTATTCAGCAATTCCAGTACAAGCGTAGATTTTGGCCCTATCGTTAGCTTTGACAGATCGACAGTTTCGTCCGTCATAACGTTTTTGGCTTTTCCTGTTCCTTTAATCCGTTCGTCGTAGCGGGCCGTCCGTGTTGTCACTTCCTTATCATTGCTATTATAAACCACCATTATGGTTTTATCAGCGTCATACCGGAAATAAACATAAATTCCGCCCTGAGGCAGGTATTGCATCATTTTACCGGTTTGAAGCGCAGGGGTAGCCTTACGGTAATTCGCCAGTTTCCGTACATAATCAAAAGCTTCATTTTCCTTGTTACTCCGGTCTGCAGCCACAAACTTGTCCTTTTTATCGCCCTTCCACCCGCCAGGAAAATCCTCCCTCACCAATCCGTCGGGATTACTGTAATTCTTCATCAGAATCTCGTCACCATAATAAAGTTGCGGAACGCCGCGCATGGTCA
This sequence comes from Mucilaginibacter sp., assembly GCA_035547875.1. Taxonomy (GTDB): domain Bacteria; phylum Bacteroidota; class Bacteroidia; order Sphingobacteriales; family Sphingobacteriaceae; genus Mucilaginibacter. The sequence goes on from DASZTX010000058.1 coordinate 60,491, forward strand.
TCAGCATAGCCATCGCCGATTTATAGCGGTTGATATCTTCGTCCACCATCGAAAGCACCCGGCTCATATCATGATTATCTAAAAAGATGGTGTTACGGGTAACATCCTGGTACAAAAAGTCCTGTGATACTACATCGTACAAATGCGTTACACCGCTGTCCCACCCGTCTTTGCCGTTCAGCGCTTCGTAAATGGCGTCTTTTAACGCAGCGTCGGTCACGGCCGGAAGATGTGTATCAAAACCGCGGTTAACGGTATTCCCCTGTGTAAAATAGGCTTGTGTATAAGGCAGCGGACTTAATACCTCTCCGAATATGGTAAGATGCGGGAACTCTGCTTTTACATCCACGGCCCAGTCCGCCATATATTGCGGATCGTTATACGGATAGGTGTCCAGTCTTAACCCATCCACACCGGCATATTCGATCCACCAGATGTGATTTTGTGTCAGGAAATGCTGCACATAGGGATTATTTTCATTCATATCGGCCATGCGATGGTCGAACCAACCGTCAAGCATTTGTTTGCGGTCGGCAGCTGATCCATGCGGATCCATCACCGCCTCATATTTGAAGTTCGACCGCGTGTATGTCGGCCATTGATGAACCCAGTTTTTCATCGGCATGTCCTGAATCGTATAACCTTCCGTACCGGAATGATTATGCACTAAATCCATAACCACTTTCATCCCCATGCTGTGGCATTTTTCAACAAATTTTTTGTACAATTCGTTAGTTCCGTATCGCGGGTCGATCTTATAATGATCCGTAACAGCATAACCATGATACGACGCTGCTGGTTCGTCATTTTCTATTGCCGGCGTCAGCCAGATGGCGGTCACTCCAAGGTCTTTCAGATAGTCCAGGTGATTCATGATCCCTTGCAAATCTCCACCATGTCGGCTGAACATGGAATCCCGATGGATACCCTGTTCCCGCAGATTCGAAAATGAATCGTTTGATGTGTCTCCGTTCGAAAAACGGTCAGGCATGATCAGATAGATCAGATCCTTATCTGTTACACCCTGTATGCGGCTCGCCGATCGGTTGCGCGCTTTCAGCGTGTAACTATAAATTAATGGCTTTTCACCGGTTTTAATAAATTTTATCGGGAACGTTCCCGGTGAAGCCGCTGAAAAAATGCGCAGATCGATGAATAAATAATTCGGATTTTCAACTTTATGTACAGCGAGTACCTTAACGCCGGGATAGCTTAACTCAACTTTCCGAGCAGCGATATTGTTTCCGTGTACCATAAGCTGAACGTTTGGATTGTGCATTCCAACCCACCAAAACATTGGTTCCACGCGGTCAAGCGCCGGAACTTGTGCGAACGACCCAAACGCCATAAACTGGCAGCAGGCCATAAAAAAAACTAACTTTTTCATATCAGGATCTAACCGGTATATAATTGGACGCGGCGCCGGTTGTGCAACCGCCCGCATTTCAAATTTAAAATAAAATTGATTCGTTCTGCGAAAAAGTGAAATTTAGTTTAGAGGTCGTTCAGATGGCTGTATTTTACTATTAATTAAACCGGAAATACGAAATTGCAGGATTCGTTTTCTGGTTATTGGAAAACACGTAAAATTTGCGAAGGGTGACAGGCGGCGATGGTGTTATTTAGCGTATTTCTTCACCAACGCCGTAAGCTCATGCATATCGAACGGTTTTTTAAGATAGGAATCAGCAAGCCCCTCCTCAGCGATCTGCTTAATATTACTTACAGCCGAAATGATGATAACAGGAATATGTTGGGTTTTGGGATTTGTCTTCAGTTCCCTGCTCAGTTGCTGACCATTGGCGTCGCTTTTCCATTCGGTCAGCCAATTGTCCATAAGGATGAGCGCAGGGTCATGTTCAGTGACACGTTTCAATATTTTAGAGTCGCCGGATGATACCACATCGTACCCCTCCTCCTCTAAAATATAAACGATGGTATCCCTGATGTCCTTGTCATCCTCGATAACCAATATTTTCCTGGCCATGACCTTAAAGCTGCTTTATGGTTACAACAATCAGGACTATATGTTTTGTTTTAGGCCGACCGCTTATTTTTCAGAAAAAATTCATCTTTTATAGAAACGTTTCAAACTGCGGGTAGCTGCTTATCATCCAGATGATAGCAGATCCTGCAGCGCGGTTCGTAGCTTTCCTTTTCTCCTAACAATATCCTGCCGCCGTCCGGTACCAGGCGGTACGAATACAATGCAGGGTTACCGCACCGTACACAAACTGCATGAAGCTTGGTAACTGATTCTGCCATTGCCATGATCTCCGGCATCGGCCCGAATGGTCTGCCTTTAAAATCCATGTCAAGTCCGGCAACGATGACCCTGATTCCTTTGTTAGCCAGCGCATTGCAAACGTCCGGCAGTTCTGCATCAAAAAATTGTGCTTCATCGATACCGATGACGTGTACATCGCTGGCCAGCAGCAAAATGGACGACGCGTTTTCGACAGGCGTTGAAGGTATCGAGGTTGAATTATGCGAAACGATAGCATTTTCGTCGTAGCGTGTATCAGCCTTCGGACTGAATATTTCCACTTTCAGCCTCGCAATCCTTGCGCGGTTCAGCCGCCTGATGAGTTCCTCTGTCTTACCTGAAAACATCGAACCGCATACCACTTCAATGCTTCCTCCCAGTTCATTTCTCCTTCTGAAAACGTCTTCAGTAAATAGCAAACCTGTTGTTTTATGAGATCAAAAATTTGATGAGTGCAGTTGATTTCCTTCCATGCCGGTCTTCATTTTAACATCTTTGCCCAAAGGCACAATGCTTCCGATGTTTTGGCGTTAAATTAACCGCAACCCCAAATATCAGAATTAAATCTTATTTTTGATTGGCATTTTACCAACATTGATACATGAAGCAAAAGGACGTTTTTAATAAGATAGGTGGCATTATACAGGAGCTGAGTGAACAATACGAGTACCTGCAAACGGTTTCGGACAATCTGAATGATCTTGAGTTAGAACTGTTTGTCGCCAATGCGCATTTCCTGACCGACCATATCGAGATACTTTGTAAGCTGAACCTTCAAAACCGTCCGAAACGGCCTGTTGCTGAACAACGCCCTGAAATAACCTACCAGCAAAAATTCTTTGAGCCGGTAGTTCAGCAAATGAAACCGGGTTCGGATGTAAAAGAATCAAAGACATCAAAGCCTTTACCCTTACCCCCGGCGGAAGAAAGCAAATCGATAGATCCGGCTCCGGAAGAAGCGGCAGTACAACCGGCAAGAACCGAAAAGGAAGCGCCAAAAGAGGAAACATCAGAACCAAAATTCGATTTTATAGCGCAGACACCCGAAGATAGCTATAGCGTTGTACGCGAACAGCCCGAGCCTATACGGCATGAACTTGTATTGACCGAAGCTGATTCATTTGAGGAGGAACCACTTACGGAGCCTGTTGCAGAAAAAATTGAAGAACCAGCTAAAACAGAACCTGAAACTGAAATTCAGGCAACCGAAACTGAAGAAATACCGGTCGTTGAGGATGCTAAACCGGATGCGGTAACCGAAGAAACCGTTGTACCGGAGGAAACTATTATGGCTGAACCGGAAACAGCAGTTGCAGAAACAGAAAGTAAAACTGAAGAAGCAGCGCCATCTGCAGAGGTTGAGTCATCTGAAAAAGCGCCTTCCAAATCGGAAGAAGAAATCGTTACCAGAAACCAACGGATTTCATCGCAGCTTACCGATAAGGGAAATTCAAAAGCCGAACAGGTTAACATCAAGCCGATCAGCGATATTAAGCTCGCTATCACCCTAAACGATAAGCTTCTTTATGTAAAAGATCTTTTTAATGGTTATAATCTTGCCTACAGCGAAGCCATTGAAATACTGAACCGTTTCACCACGTTCGAAGAAGCACAGCGTTTTTTGAAAACCAATTACGTAACTAAAAACAACTGGGAAGGCAAGGCCGCTACTGCCGAAAAGTTTTATGCCCTGCTGAAAAGAAGATACGCCTGACCCGGCAGCAACTTTTAAACAATACCCATCCTGTTTGAATCCAGTTTTATCAGGACAAATAGCAATATAGTAAAACTGAGTAACGAAGATCCCCCGTAACTAATAAACGGCAACGGGATACCAATTACCGGAACAAGGCCGATTGCCATACCGATATTGATCATCACGTGAAAAAATATCACGGAGGCTACGCCATATCCGTATATCCGTGAAAAAGGCGATCGTTGTCGCTCAGCGATCATGATCAACCGCAGAACCATGAATAAAAATAATCCGATGACAGTGACAGACCCGGCAAAACCCCACTCCTCGCCTACGGTACAGAAAATAAAATCGGTGCTCTGTTCCGGAACGAAGGAATACTTGGTCTGCGTTCCGTGCATATATCCTTTACCCCAAAGCTTCCCTGAACCAATAGCAATTTTAGACTGATTGACATTGTATCCCTTGCCTTTCGGGTCGCTTTTGATGCCCAAAACGATATCGATGCGCACTTTTTGATGGGGCTGCAAAACCTTATTGTAAATGAACTTTACACTGAACACAAAAGCGATACAAATGGCTGCCCCGGCGGCGATAGTATAAACAAAGCGTTTCTTTCGACGGAACATCCAGATAATGAGCGACCCCGCTGCGGCGATGATCACCATTACCCAAACCGGGTTATACAAAATAGATGTGATGAACAATACGATCAGCAAAAAGCCGATGATCAGGAAATAGGGTGAAAGTCCTTCCCGGTACAGCACAAAGATCAGCGATACAAAAACCAGCGTGGAACCCACATCGGGCTGGCGCAATATCAGAAACATCGGTACGCCTATGATCAGCGCTGCAATCCCGAACGAACGCAACTCTGTTACCCGCACATTCGGGCCGCTCAGGTATCGCGCCAGCAGCAGGCAGGTGGTAAATTTCGCAAACTCCGAAGGCTGAAGCTTAAACCCGCCGCCAAGATTTATCCATGCCTGATTACCACCGATGTTATGACCGATGACGAGCACCAACAACAGCAGAAGCACCGTCATCACATAAAACACCGGCGCCAGAGCGGTGATAAAACGGCTTTCCAGCAATAAGATAATACCCGCCACCACAAACGCGACGATAATAAAAATAAACTGACGCCCGTAAGTGGCATGTGTGTCAAGCAGGCTTGCATGTCTCTCGTCGTAAACAGCCGAATAGATATTAAGCAAACCTATAGTACACAGAGCCAGGTAAATAAATACGGTTACCCAATCAACATTAAAAAAGAAACGGCGCTGGTTGCTCATCTGTTTAAATTTCCTGTCCGTGTAATTTTTCTTTTATTCTTCCTTTTTTTTCTCTTCTGCGCTTTTCAGGGCTTTGATCTTTGCCAGTGAATCCCGGCGCGCCTTCCTGATGCTGTCGTAATGCAACCGCCGCGCGCGGAGTTTTAGCTCATATTCAAGATCAGGGAGACGGTTAGCGTTTTCAAAATGCTCCGGCGTAATACCTGATGCACGCGGTGATACATACCCGCGCAAATATTTTTCAACAATGAAGCTTGCGATCGGAGCCGCCCAGTGCGCGCCCTCGCCCGAATTTTCCACTACAACAGCTATGGCAATTTTTGGATGCTCGCGTGGTGCAAACGCTACAAAAACCGAGTGATTCTCGCCCCCGGGGTTTTGCGCCGTACCGGTTTTGCCACACATTACGATGCCGGGTATTTTTGATTGTATCCCTGTACCGTGATCGACCACTGCCTGCATACCGTCTATCACCGGCTCAAAATATTGGGAATCGATACCTACATAATTCCGCTCCAGATATTCCTTTTCAATAACGTTCTTTGCTCCTATGGCTTTTATCAGGTGTGGTTTATAAAAGAACCCGTGATTGGCTATAGTACATTCAATATTGGCAAGCTGTAATGGGGTCGCCAGCAATTCGCCCTGTCCAATGGCCAGCGATATGATCGTACTTGACCGCCAGGCACCCTTTTGATACTTGTTATCATAATACAACGGTGTAGGAACGTTTCCCCGACTCTCGCCCGATATATCCAGGTCAAGCTTGTTACCTAATCCGAATTTCATCACATTCTTGCGCCACTCCGCGAATGTTTGCTCCGCTTTTCTCGGCCCTAACCTGTCCATTATTCGCTGGAACACCATGTCGAAATAGCCATTACACGAGCCTGCTACCGCTCCGCTCAGGTTTACCACGCCATGCACATGCGTACATTTGATCCGCTGGTTCCCTGCCATATAATATCCGGGACAATTGTAGGTGGTCTGTGGGGTGATGATCCCTTCCTGCAGGGCAATAAGCGCACTAAGCGGCTTGAATGACGAGCCAGGCGGATAACGGGCCTGTATTGGCCTTACAAAGAACGGATTGTAAGGATCAGCCCACATTTTCGCAGCATTATTTCCCCGCTCACGCCCAACCATCAGGTTAGGATCGTAAGTAGGGCTGCTTACGTAGCACAAAATTTCACCGGTTGAAGGTTCAATAGCTACAATGCTGCCCACCTTATTTTGCATCAGCTTTTCGCCGAACTTCTGAATAGTGAGATCAAGTGAAGAAGTTAAACGCTGACCTGCCACGGCGGCGGTATCATACATGCCGTTCGCGTAATGCCCCTGTCGCTTATTGTGCGAGTCATACAACCAGTTCTGCACGCCGCGCTGCCCCCTCAGTATTTTTTCATACGATTTTTCAACGCCGGTAATGCCGATGAAGTCACCCTGATGATAGTACCCGTTAGAGCGTTTAATGTCGCGGTCCTGTACCTCACCGATATAACCGAGAAATTGCGCAGCTACCGAATCCGGATAATTACGCAGGTAACGCGGCACGGAATAAAATCCGGGAAATTCTGAAAGCCTTTCCTGGATAGAGGCGTATGCCTGTGCCGTGAGCTGTTTTTCAAAAGGCGAAGCAAGATAACGGGAATATTTAATGGCTTTCTCCCAGCGTTTGTCAAACCCGTCGCGGTCGATTCCCAGCAACTTGCAGAACTCAACCGTATCAAACGGTTTAACATCCTTCGGCACGACCATGATATCATAAAACGCCTCGTTCTGCACCAGAATTTTACCATTACGGTCGAGGATAGGCCCCCTGGCCGGATATTGAATGATCTGCCGTCTTACATTATTACTGGCGTAAACGGCGTACCTGTTATCAACAATCTGGATAAAAAAGAGCCGCGCAAGTATAATGATGATAATAGTGATAAAAATACCGGCAATAACATAGCGACGCTCGAAAAAACTATTCATTTACGTTCTTTCCTCTTGAAAAATAACAAACCCGAAATTAACATTAATAACACTGTAAATAATGAACTGAATAACACACGGCTTATTGTAGATTCAATTTGTGAAAGGTTAAAAGCTTCGAGGTTGAAAAGGAAAAAATGATGAATTAAGGTTAAAAAAGCGGCATAAGCAAAAAACCACCGGAACCCCATGATGCCCAAGGTAGGTTCAGGCTCATTGTCAAAACCGTCCTTCTGAACGGTAATGCTGATGAACAATATACGGACGAAAGCCAGCAGAACGCAGGCCGAAGCATGCAGTCCCGGCGTATCATAAAAGGCATCGATAGTGATACCCATAATAAAGGCGAGTATAAAAAGTAGCAGGTTAGGTGTTTCGAATGGTAACAGCAGGATAAAGAGAATATAAAAGTAGGGGGTGGATAAATTATACAGGTTGATATTCTTTAACAGAAAAACCTGTATAAAAACCAAAACCACAAACCGTAAAAGGTTAACTAAAATAGTTCTACTCATCTGTTTTTTGCTGTGCCTCCAGCCCCTCCTGCTCCTGCGCAAATTTGTTTTCAACTACATCAACATACTGTAGTTTATTATAATCAACCGCAAGTACAATTTCCATGTTCAGCGTATAGCCCCCGGTCCGCGTGTGGAGGTTGCTGATCTTACCGATAGGAATACCTTCAGGAAAAAGCGAATATCCCGAAGTTACAACACTTTCACCAATTTTTGGCAAAGCATTGTTCGAAACGTCTTTCATAACGCCCATGCGGGGATTAAGATCGTCACCCCACTCTACATATCCTATTTCTTTATTGTCAGCCAGCATGGCGCTGAACCGCGAGTCCTTATGCAACAGCGACTGCACTACTGCAAAATTGGGTGAGACATACACCACCTTGCCCACAATACCCAGGTTACATATCACCCCCATACCTTTGCCTACTCCCTGTTTACTTCCCTTGTTAATGGTAATGTAGTTATAACTCGTATTTGTAGAATTGTTGACCACCCGGGCAACGATATATTCGTATTGCTTTTTGTAAACCGTGTCATCAACCTTGTGCTTTTTAACCGTATCGATATAAAACGATGACCTAAGTTCATTCCGCAGACGCGCATTCTCCTTTGCAAGACTATCGTTGGTATTCTTTAGTGAAAGATAGCTATTAAACTCACTTACCTTCGCGTATAAATTACCGGTAACCTCATTGGCCGAATTAATAAAAGAAGCTTTCTGGAAAGAATTGTACTTGATGTAAATGATCAGCGACCCTACCTCAAAAATTATAAATAAAAAAAATGCGTTATACTTAGTGATAAATATCAGGAGGTTACGCATGCTTTTTCAGAATAAGAGGAATAAAACGCCGATCAAATCACCGGACAGATCGTCAGCAATCATATAAAATCTCCCGGCGATCCGTTCTTTACAGAAGCGGCGGTCTTATTGCATTAAAAATTTAAAATTACCGATGTTTTTCAGTGCCGTTCCGGTACCGCGCACTACAGCGCGAAGCGGGTCTTCCGCTACGTGCACCGGAAGTTTGGTCTTTGCTGCTATACGTTTATCCAGACCGCGAAGCAAAGCGCCGCCACCTGTCAGATAAATGCCTGTCTGATAAATATCCGCTGAAAGTTCAGGCGGGGTTATTTCCAGTGCTTTAAGAATAGCTTCTTCAATTTTGGATATGGATTTATCGAGGCAATGCGCAATCTCTGAATAAGAAACCATTATTTGCTTAGGCACACCCGTCATCAGGTCCCGGCCCTGCACCGCATAGTCGGTCGGTGGATCTGCGAGTTCAGGCAATGCCGCACCGACTTCGATCTTGATCTTTTCAGCGGTCCTGTCGCCGATCATAATGTTATGCTGACGACGGATATATTGAACGATATCAGAATCAAAATTATCTCCGGCAACGCGGATAGACTGATCGCATACGATACCTGACAAAGCGATAACGGCAATCTCGGTGGTACCACCGCCTATATCGATTATCATGTTACCCATCGGTTCTTCCACATCGATGCCGATACCCACCGCAGCAGCCATAGGCTCGTGGATAAGATAGACCTCCTTAGCTCCTGCAATTTCGGCCGAGTCACGCACTGCACGCTTCTCAACCTCGGTAATTCCGGAAGGAATACAGATCACCATCCGCAATGAAGGGAAAAACCATCCCTTACCTTGGTTGATCATCTTGATCATGCCGCGTATCATGTGTTCAGCGGCGTTAAAATCCGCAATCACGCCATCCTTCAACGGACGGACCGTACGGATATTATCATGTGTTTTTCCTTCCATCTGCATCGCCTGGCGGCCGATGGCTATTACTTTGTTGGTTGAACGGTCAAAAGCGACGATGGATGGTTCATCAACTACCACCTTGTCGTTATGTATAATGAGGGTATTTGCGGTACCTAAATCGATAGCGATTTCCTGTGTGAAAAAATTAAATAGACCCATTTGGTGTTATTTCAAAAAATATGTTGCAAAACTAATATTTACCCGTGCCAATTTCACTAAAATAGGCTAATTAAATTAATTTCAGTTAAAACCATTTCAGTTAGTTAATCAATATATTAACATTCAAAAACCACTTCCCTGCGTTGCCTTTATGCGGCACGCTTAGTGTTTAAAATGACGTACGCCGGTCGTTACCATCGAGATATTCTTTTCATCGCACATAGCTACCGAAAGTTTATCATTTATTGAACCACCCGGCTGTAAAACCGCCACAATTCCCGCTTCTGCAGCAAGTTCCACGCAATCAGGGAACGGGAAGAAAGCATCCGATGCCATAACAGCGCCGTTAAGGTCAAACCCAAAACTGTGCGCTTTGATAACAGCCTGTTTAAGGGAATCGACCCTCGACGTCTGCCCTACCCCGCTTGCCATCAGCTGGTTGTTTTTTGCAAAAACGATCGTGTTCGACTTGGTGTGCTTAACAATTTTATTAGCAAAATACAGATCCTTCAATTCATCCTCAGTTGGCGTTCTTTTGGTAACAGCCGTCATCTGGTCAGGCCCCTCAACAGTTGCGTCCTTATCCTGTTCAATCACACCGTTCAGCAATGTTTTAAACTGCTTGGCTGGTAGCTCAACTACCTGGCGGATCAGTATAATACGGTTCTTTTTCTCTTTTAGTATAGCGATAGCTTCGTCAGTAAATGCTGGAGCGATCAAAACTTCGTAAAATATTTTGCTGATTTCGGTAGCCGTATCTGCGTCAATCTCTTCATTAGCAATAATAACCCCGCCAAAAGCCGATACCGGATCACAGGCAAGTGCATCTATCCATGCTTCCTTCATAAAATTCCGCGAAGCCACACCACAGGCGTTGGTATGTTTTAAAATCGCAATGGTCGGTTCGGTAAACTCGTCAATAAGCGCAACGGCAGCATCAACGTCAACCAGGTTATTGTACGAAAGCTCCTTACCATGCAGTTTGGTAAACATACGGTCAAGTTCTCCGTAAAAAACACCTTTCTGATGCGGATTTTCTCCGTAACGTAAAACCTGACTGGTTTGAATGCTTTCCTTAAATGCCGGAATAGGTTCCTCCTGATTAAAATATTTAAAGATCGCCGTGTCGTAATTTGACGATATGTTAAATGCCTTTTGTGCAAAGGAACGGCGCTGACTTAAAGTTGTCGCCCCTTCCTGCGTTTTCAGTATTTCTTCCAGCACAGGGTAATCCGCCTTGGACGCGATGATCGTCACATCCTTATAATTTTTTGCTGCTGCGCGGATAAGGGATATGCCGCCGATGTCGATCTTTTCAATGATCTCGTCCTCCTCTGCATTCGACTTTACGGTCTCCTCAAAAGGATAAAGATCGACGATCACCAGGTCGATCTCCGGAATCTCATATTCCGACAATTGCTGTTCATCGCCTTCAAATTTTCGGCGAGCCAGTATGCCACCAAAAATCTTGGGATGAAGGGTCTTTACCCTTCCGCCAAGTATCGACGGATAGGAGGTCAGATCCTCAACAGGAATTACATTAACTCCTAAATTACGGATAAAAGTTTCGGTGCCGCCGGTTGAGTATATATTAACGCCAAGACGGTTTAATTCGTGGATGATAGGCTCTAAATTATCTTTGTAGTAAACAGAAATTAAAGCGTTTTTAATTTGCACTGACTCGCTCATTTACAGGAAGTTTTTTGAGCCGCAAAGGTAGGGATTTGTGATCAGAGTTCGGAACCCTGAACCTGATTTTTTTAATTAATTTTTAATACTAAAAGTTAAGCATCCTGATAGCCGCGGGCTACACTTGGTAAGCAGGTTTATGGGGCGGATTGAGAGCTTAACTTTTCATTTTCTTCAAAAGGCTCTCGATCACCCGGGGGAAATGCTGATGTTCCAGCTGCTGACCTTTAAATTTTATAATTTCCAGATTGTCGTCAGGTTCAATTTTAAAACGCGACTGATGAATAACCTCGCCCTCATCGTACTCGTCGCTAACAAAGTGGATGGTAATGCCCGATTCTTCGTCCTTAGCAGCCAACACCGCCCGGTGTACGTGGTCGCCATACATCCCCTTGCCCCCGTATTTCGGCAGCAGTGCAGGATGAAGGTTAATGATTTTATTGGGAAACGCCTTTAACAACGACGCAGGCACCAGCCACAGGAACCCCGCGAGAACGATCAGATCAACCTCAAGGTTTTTAAGCAAGCGAATCACCTCGTCTGTTTCGTAGAATTCGTGACGGCCAAAAATATGCGAAGGGATTTCAAAATTATCGGCACGTTGCAGTACGTAAGCCTGTGGATTGTTGGTAAGTATCAGTACAACTTCAGCTTCGGCATTACGTTTAAAATGCTCCATAATTTTTTGAGCATTCGACCCCGATCCTGAAGCAAAAATGGCAATTCTTTTTTTCATTAAAATTCGTGTCGTTAAAAGATCGATGGTTATCGCGCATAACCAAAACATTCAACTTTGATTTTTGAAGGTAACAATCCGGTTACAATCAATATTTATCCTGGTTCAAATATAAGGCTTTTAGTTGTAATAATCCCGCGTTAAAACAGAAATAAACGGTTTTTTAACTAAAAATTAAATCCGATAATTGCCCCAATTCGCTGGTGTTGGACTACTCGCTTGCGGCAGATATCTGCCGCACAAAGCCATAAACTACGATCGTCCTTGGCTGTGTAAGCGAGTAATTAGGTGCAATGTCGCCGGTGTTCAGCACCATTGAATATTGCCCCAGACTTTGTATCTGAGAGTTTAGGAAAGGCCGGACATTTCCCGAAGTGTCTTTCAGGGTAATATCGGCATAGAGATAAAGCTGGTTTTGCGAAAGCGACCAGGTACCTGTGGCCGTTTCCTGAGATGCGCAGTTAAAATTGGTATAAGCGCAGGTTTTATCACTCTTAAAAGTAAAATATTGCGAACAGGTGTCATTAATGGTGGTATCAGAAATACCCTGGTTACCAATATACTTTTTGGTTTCAACCGATGTCAACTTCCAGGTTCCTCCCGGAAATAAGGTTGCTATTGAAGCTTTTTCTGCCTTTTTACATGAATTTACTGCGATGCAGGCAAGGGCAAATAAGAATAGCAGTACGTATTTTCTTTTCATCTTGGTCATCGCAAAATTAAAAATTCCGGCTGTATATTACCGGCGGCTCGTATTATAACTTTTTTTTAATCTGATTATTACTGGCTATCGCTTATCAGAGTCGAAACAAAAAACAATTAATCTAACTTTACAGGATGCGTATTCCATTTGACCAAATGCATGCTGAGTTTAAAAGGGTTTTGCTCAGCGTTGACTTTACCGACGAAAAGGCGTCGAAATGTGCTCACATTTTTGCGACAAACAGCCGGGATGGCGTTTATACACATGGTTTAAATCGATTCCCCCTATTCGTACAATATGTGAAGGAAGGATTGGTTAACCCGGCGGCAGAACCTGTACAGGAATCTGCTTTTGGAGCTTTGGAGCAGTGGAATGGCAATCTCGGTCCCGGTGTGCTTAACGCGCAGGTTTGTATGGATCGCGCAATTAAAATTGCTGCGAAGAACGGTATTGGCTGTGTGGCGCTTAAAAATACCAATCATTGGATGCGGGGCGGAACCTACGGCTGGCAGGCCGCCGATGCGGGAATGATGGCGATGTGTTTTACCAACACTATTGCCAATCTCCCTCCCTGGGGCGGTATCGACCGGCGACTGGGAAATAATCCCTTAGTGCTGGCCGTGCCACGAAAAAACGGACATGTTGTTCTGGATATGGCTATTTCTCAGTATTCTGTTGGTAAATTAAGACAGTACAGCAGCTTGAATCAAGAGCTGCCGCTACCTGGTGGTTACGACGAGAACGGGATGCTGACGACTAATTCAGCGAATATACTTGATTCCGGTCGTTTGCTGCCGGTCGGATTCTGGAAGGGATCGGGGCTGGCGCTTATCCTCGATATGCTGGCTTCCGTATTAAGCGGCGGCAACTCTACCGCTAAGATCACCGAAAATGAAAAAGAAAGCAGCGTTTGTCAGATATTTATCTGCATCAAGCCGCAGAATGGCGCACACACACAGCAAATGCTTGACGAGATCATAAACTTTACAAAGGCAAGTCAGCCAGTCGCTGAGGGAAATACCATATTGTATCCCGGAGAAAACGCACTAAAGACACGGGAAAAGAGTCTTAATGAAGGGGTTTGGGTTGATGAGGCGATATGGAAAAAGGTGTTGTCTTTATAACAAGCCGTCAATTTGCTCTCATCAAACCTTCAAACCGCTCCCAGAAACCATCTTTAGGTACGCCTGCAATAATCACCACCGGCTCTTTTTTTATCGGGTGAATAAATTCAAGCCGCCGCGCATGAAGGGAAATACTTTTGCGCAGGCTTCCGCGCGGGTACCCGTATTTATTGTCACCCACTATCGGGCAGCCTAACGTAGAGAGCTGAACCCTGATCTGATGGGGTCGCCCGGTAATGGGATCTACTTCGATAAGATAATATCCGCCAAGTTCGGCGATCAGTTTGTAATTTAATTCAGAACGCATCCCGCCCTGTACTTCGTTGCTGTGGGCTTTGGTAACGTTTTTCTGCTGATTTTTCACCAGCCAGTGAACAAGGTTGCCGCTTTCCGGATTGGGTTTATTCCGGACGACCGCATAATAAGTTTTATGCATCTCGCGGCTCTTGAACATTTTGTTCACGCGATCGAGCGCCTTGCTTGTCTTTGCAAAAAGGATCACACCGGTAACAGGCCTGTCCAGACGATGCACCACACCTAAAAAGGCGCCGTTGGGTTTATTATACTTTTGCGCCAGATATTTTTTTACCTTATCCTCCAGCGACTCATCCCCTGTTTCATCAACCTGTACAATATCTCCGGCGCGTTTATTTATCGCGATCAGATGATTATCTTCAAAAAGCACATCATCGTCCGTCACTGGAAGGTTTACATATTTAATATTTACTTTCGGCATAGGCGCATTCATAGTCCGGCTCCGCATTTTAAAAACTGCGGCCCCATCCCTGGTATATCTGACACAATATCAATACTCTTCATTCTCGTTGGGAAAAGTCTTCGCTTTCACATCCTTAACATAATTTTGAAACGCATTGTTCATAATATCATGTAAATCTGCATACTTGCGCAAAAACCGCGGCGAGAAACCTTTATTAATACCCAACATATCATGCACCACCAGCACCTGTCCGTCGCAATGCTGGCCGGCACCGATCCCAATAGTAGGAATGCTGATGCTCTCGCTCACCTCTTTGGCAAGCGCAGCCGGAATTTTCTCAAGTACGATAGAAAAACAGCCCAGTTCCTGCAGTTTGATAGCGTCTTCACGTAGTTTCTGTGCCTCCGCTTCCTGTTTTGCCCTTACGGTGTAAGTCCCAAATTTATAGATTGATTGCGGTGTTAACCCCAGGTGCCCCATAACCGGTATTCCGGCTGTCAGGATCCGGGTCACAGATTCTGCAATTTCAACGCCGCCTTCTATTTTAATTCCATGTGCACCTGCTTCTTTCATAATGCGAATAGCAGAGTTCAATGCTTCCTTTGAATTTCCCTGGTATGACCCGAAGGGCAGATCGACGATCACAAGGGCCCGCTTTGCTGCGCGCACAACAGAGGAAGCATGATAGATCATCTGATCAAGCGTGATGGGCAGTGTAGTTTCATGCCCCGCCATTACATTTGATGCGGAATCACCTACCAGAATGACATCAATGCCGGCTTCATCGACGATCGAAGCCATGGAATAATCGTACGCGGTAAGCATCGTTATCTTCTCGCCGCGATTTTTCATTTCCTGCAAAATATGCGTGGTAATTCTCTTTACTTCTTTGTGGACTGACATAGACAGTGTTTTGGTGTGTGCAAAGTTAATGTTTTTGAATCCGGATTTAGGACGTACGGTTTCGGATTTCTTTCAGCGTCATTTTAAAGGGTGGGGCATATTCCCACCTGTTATTAAATAACGGTTATCTTACTTTTAAAAAATTCAAAATTCACATTCCATAATCCCAAATAAAATCTTACCTTTGCGGCGTGAATCAGGAAGTTTTTCACTACCATATTTCCACCCTTTTTCACGGAGCGCCAAGTCCGGCAAAACCGATTTTTAAATCATTCAATTTATTTCGAAAATGACATATTTCACCAAATTACCTGCGGTATTGTTGCTGGCTGACGGCACTGTTTTTCATGGCAAAGCTGCCGGAAAAATGGGAACCACCACCGGCGAAATCTGTTTCAATACCGGGATGACCGGCTATCAGGAAATTTTTACCGATCCTTCGTATTTCGGACAGATCATGGTGACGACCAATGCACATATTGGTAACTATGGTATTGCCGACAATGAGGTGGAGTCGGGTCGTATCCAGATCGCAGGGCTTGTCTGCAAAAACTATAACATTTATTATACCCGTAAACAGGCTAACGAATCCATCCAGGATTATTTCCAGGAGCAGAATATCGTGGGCATATCAGATATTGATACACGGCAGTTGGTACGTCACATCCGCGACAAAGGTGCGATGAACGCGATCATCTCTTCGGAAATACTCGACATAGAAGAGTTAAAAACCCGGCTTGCCGAAGTTCCATCAATGGATGGACTGGAATTGTCTTCAAAGGTATCAACCACCAAAACATATACTTTTGGCGATGAAAATGCGGCCTATCGTGTGGCGGTGCTTGATCTCGGCGTAAAGAAAAACATACTTCGTAATTTTGATAACCGCGACATTTATGCCAAGGTTTATCCGGCCAGAACCACTTTCGAGGAAATGGAAAAGGATTTTTCGCCGACCGGTTATTTTATCTCCAACGGACCCGGCGATCCGGCTGCAATGCCTTACGCTATTGATACCGTTAAGGAAATCCTGAAATCGGACAAACCTGTATTCGGCATCTGCCTCGGTCATCAGTTGCTGGCTTTGGCCAATGATATTCCTACCGAAAAGATGTTCAATGGACATCGCGGATTAAATCACCCCGTTAAGAACGTGATCATTAATCATTGTGAGGTAACCTCGCAAAATCATGGGTTTGGTGTGGTTCAGGAAGCGGTGAGAGCTTCGGATAAGGTGGAGATCACCCATGTAAACCTGAACGACCAGTCGATTGAGGGCATCCGTGTAAAGGGCAAAAAGGCCTTTTCCGTACAATATCACCCGGAGTCGTCTCCGGGCCCGCACGACAGCCGTTACCTGTTCGATGATTTCGTAAATATGATGAAGTAGTAAAAAAACTACGCAATAATACGCATTCGAGGCCTTGCATTTCGCAGGGCCTTTTTTATTGCCTTAATTATTATTTTTATTTGGATTAATTCTAAATAATAATTTACTTTGCTTGCAACACTAATAATTGTTCCATGAAATTTTTGATATGTACACTGATATTTCTTGCATCCTGCTCCTCTTTCCTTAATGCCCAGTCGAAATTTGATGAAGACAGGCAGGCGATTCTTGCCCTTGGCGGCTGCTACAAAGTAACTTTCAACTATGCAGAAACATTCGCAGCGGATACTGCCTACAGGCTTCATCCGCAATATCATGCACGCGGTTACGAGATGGCTGCTGTGGAACAGGATTCTAAAAACAAGATTGTGATCCAGCATATTCTGCTTACCGGGGATAGCTCAGTAATTAAACACTGGCGGGAAGATTGGGTTTATGAAGAACCTCAGATTCTGAAGTTTGAAAAAGACAACACGTGGAATACCATAACACTGACACCCGATGAAGTTAAAGGTCGCTGGGTGCAGAAAGTATTTCAGGTAGATGATAGTCCGCGTTACGAAAGTATCGGAACCTGGATACATGCTGATGGTCGTCATCAGTGGCAAAGTGATTGCGACTCACCGCTGCCACGTAGAGAGGCTGCAAAACGCGGAGACTATAACGTACTGCATCGTGGCAACCGGATCTATCTCACCCCCTCCGGCTGGATGTTTGAGCAGGACAATAAAAAGATTATACGAAGTACGGCTGGCGACCGCCTGCTGGTACAAGAAAAAGGATACGAAGAATTTACCCGGGTGGACAGCGCACAGTTTACTTATGCCCGTAACTGGTGGAAAGGTCACCAGGCTTATTGGACGGCAGTAAGACAGGTATGGGATGAAATTTATAATGAACAGCCGGTGGTAAAACTGAAAGCAAGAGTAAATGATAAAAATTTGTATGACTGGCTTTTTGAAATGGCCGACCAGTCCGTACATGATAAATGGGATTTTGAAAAGAACAAAAGAGAAGCCAGAAAAGTGATAAAAAGTTATCTTAAAAAAGCCTAAAATATAAAGTCCTGCCCTGTTTAAAATGCTCCTGTGAAATGACATTGTACAGGGCAGGCACAAATTTTTCAGCGATATGTGCGAAACAAAAGTAATTAGCCAGGCAGGCGAATCGGTGATCAGCCGCTGTGCTGAATGCCGTTGTATTTTTATATGGCATAACAGCCTTATACTAAGTTTTTCTACCGATCAATTCATTCAATTCCGTGATTTTGCATCGGAATTAAATTTCGAACAACACTGCTTCCCGTTTCCTGATGGTGAAGAACGTATCGTAATGCGAACACCTGTAAATGATATTCAGCTTACGTTTACACCTGTTCAGTGGGAAGATTTTCATACCGCAATGGACGAGGCAGCCTGTATGCAGCAGGTTTATGATTTAATGGAAGGCGAATAAGATACACATTAAAAGAATTTCCAGGCTTATTTTCCCAGATAATAGTCTGGTATTTTGAGTGTCGGTTTCTCTACATCCCAGATAATGCTCGATACTTTCCACCCGTCGTTGGTTTTAATAAGCTGAAAACTGTTTACGCCCCGCTCCTCTGGTTTATCTTTTGTATTTAAATAAGTAACATAGGTACTGATACGATGCGCTATTTTGCCGAATTGTTCGGTACGACCGAAAAGCTCTTCTTCATAAAACATTTTTACTTTATTGGCTTCAAGAAACTGCTTATAAAAGCCTGCAAACTGCGAAATTCCTAAAACCTGCGCGGTATCGGTCCTGAAATTGATCAATTGAGCCTCAGGGATAAAATAGTATTTTATACTGTCGTACCTGGGTTTTTCGCCCTCTTTAAAACTTATGGCATAGTAGGCATCATGCACGGCTTTGGTGATCGCGCTGTCGTCCGGCACGGTATAGCTACCGGATGACACCGAATCATCGCTGCCGATCGTTTTTTTAACAGACACATGGCATGACGAAAATATTACCGCCATGATAAAGAACGCATACATGAGCTTCATAAAACTGTAATTTGATTGTTTAAAGTAATGATCCTGCCTTCTTAAAGATAAGTAAAATTCATACAAATAAAAAAATCTGTTTTGGTCGTTATCTCTCAATATTTCACCGATAATTTCAGGGGTTTCGCCTAAAAATAGTAGGCAAAAACGTGGTCTGTGCGCAAATTTGGGGCATAAATCAATCCTTACAATGAAAACTTTACTTGCAATTCAAATCATTCATTTTGCTTTAAAAGCAGTTGAACATCTTCAATCGGTGCTACACTCCATCGGTCATTTAATCAGCTGATAAGACCGCAGCGGAACATACGATATTACCAGCCTGGTAATAATTACGCACTTTACCTTAAAAACTCATGGATATTTCATTAATCCGTTGCATTTTTGAAGCATGGCAGAAAAACCGATCATTACCGTAAAAAATCTGGTAAAAAATTATGGCGACTTCAGCGCCGTTAAGGGCATCAGCTTTGAAGTATATGAAGGCGAAATATTCGGCCTGCTCGGTCCGAACGGGGCTGGAAAGACCACCACGCTGGAAATAATAGAAACGCTCCGCGATAAGACCTCAGGAGAGGTAACTGTGGACGGCTTTAATATTGAGACCGATGCTGACAGTATAAAACAGCGCATCGGTGTACAACTGCAATCTGCCGGATATTATCCTAACCTTAACCTTGCTGAGCTGATCGAGTTATTTTGCGGACTATACGGCATTGAAAAGTCACCGGCAGAAATGCTGGAAAAGGTAGCACTTACCGAAAAGGCCAAAGCAAAATATAAGGATCTTTCCGGCGGACAAAAACAACGCTTTTCAATCGCCACCACGCTGATCAATAATCCGCGGATTATATTTCTGGATGAGCCAACCACCGGCCTTGATCCGCAGGCCCGCCGTAACCTTTGGGATCTGATCCGCGAAATACGCGATGCCGGTACAACCGTAGTGATAACAACTCATTACATGGATGAGGCAGAAGAACTTTGCGACCGCGTTGCCTTTGTGGATGGCGGTCATATCATTGGCATCGATACACCTAATAACTTTATAGACAAGCTGATCGAATCGGGCTTTGAAAGAAAAAAACAGGTAAAACTGGCCAATCTTGAGGATGTGTTTATCAACATGACTGGAAAAGAATGGCGGGAAGGTTAATGAATGCCCGCTTGACGGGGAATGCCTGAACAGAAGAACGCCTATAGTATTAAAGGCAAGATTAATTAAAGATATAACCACAAAATGAAGAAATACAGCGATTTTAAAGCAACGTTTGCAATAGCAAAGGCCAGTTTCCGTTCCATCATCCGCAGCCCTTCGGCGGTGGTATTTAACCTGGCTTTCCCACTGATCTTTATTATCGTATTTGCCAATATTGGTGGTAATGGTGTAACCATTGACGTCGGCGTTGCTAAAACCTGCGATACCACCGGGCCGGTTTACAAGGCATTAAAAGGCAGCAAGATTGTCCGCCTGATAAAAGATGAAAGTACCGACGAAATGAACAAAAGTCTTTTAAAGGGCAACCTCGACGCAATCATCAACATACAAAAAAACGCTTCGGCAACGCCTTATACACTGAATGTTCAGTTCACCGAGGCATCGCAGCAAAAGGGCGGTATCTTTAAATCCATGCTGCAGAGCATTTTTTTTAATATCAACAGCCACGGCAATACCGTAACACAGCCAGTAGCAGAACTGAAAGAAACCACTGTTAAGGGGCGCGAATACCGTTATATCGACTTTATACTGCCGGGCATGCTGGGCTTCTCATTGCTCGGCAGCGGTGTATTCGGTACTGCCTTTGTCTTCCTGAGCCTGCGGCTTACGCTGGTGATCAAAAGGTTCTTTGCCACACCTGTAAAAAAGTTCAGCATAGTATTGGGTGAAGCTATCGCCAGACTGGTCACTTCATGGATCGGCGCATTGATCATTATTCTTGCCGGACATTACTTCTTTGGGTTTACCCTCGTGCATGGCGTTATCACGGTGATCAACATGCTCATACTGGCTGCTATCGGGCTCATTATTTTTATGGGCTTTGGCTTTACCATTTCGGGCATTGCAAAAAACGAGAGCACGGTCCCTCCACTGTCGAACATCATAACGCTGCCGCAGTTCCTGTTATCAGGCACGTTTTTTTCTACCGCAGCATTTCCGGGATGGCTGCAGCATATCAGTAATATTTTGCCGCTGACCTATCTGAACGACGCCATGCGTAAGGTAGCTTTTGAAGGCGCCGGTATAGGCGAGGTTTCGCATCAGCTGATGATCCTCGGAATCTGGTTCATCGTGGTGTATGCGGTTGCCGTGAAAACATTTAAGTGGGAATAAACTGAGTCGCTTGCCTTTTCTTTCTTTTAAAAACGCGTCTCAGAATGTTGTTTTGGTGTTTTTATCGTCCACTTAATATTTATACCTACCGTCATATTAAGCCAGCGTTAAAATTCAACATATTTTCGCTGATTTTATTTGAAAGTGTATATTTGAAAAGAATATATGACATAGTGTACAATGTACACTATTCACGTCTGTCAAACTAAATTTTTCAAAATGAGCTTAATAATTGATGTTCACGCCCGCCAGATACTTGATTCGCGCGGTAATCCAACCATTGAAGTTGATGTTTTAACCGAGAACGGCGCATTAGGCCGCGCTGCAGTGCCTTCAGGCGCATCAACCGGTGTTCACGAAGCGGTGGAACTTCGCGATAACGACAAAGCTGTTTACATGGGCAAAGGTGTATTAAAAGCCGTTGCAAACGTTAACGATATAATAGCCAAAGAACTACAGGGAATTGATGTGTTTGAGCAAAACGCCATCGATAAACTGATGATCGATCTTGACGGAACAGAAAATAAAGGAAAATTAGGCGCAAACGCTATTTTAGGCGTCTCACTGGCGGTGGCTAAAGCGGCAGCACAGGAAAGCCGTCAGCCGTTGTACCGCTATATCGGCGGTGTAAACGCCAACACCCTGCCCATCCCGATGATGAACATCGTGAACGGTGGTTCCCATTCCGATGCGCCTATCGCATTTCAGGAGTTTATGATCATGCCGGTTGGCGCTTCGTCATTCTCGGAAGCATTGCGCTGGGGTGCAGAAGTATTCCACAACCTGAAAAAGATCCTGCATGATCGCGGTCTTTCAACAGCCGTGGGTGATGAAGGCGGTTTTGCACCAACCTTTGACGGAACGGAAGATGGCGTTGAAACTATCTTAAAAGCGATTGAAAAAGCGGGTTACAAACCCGGCGAAGATATCTGCCTTGCGTTCGACTGCGCCGCATCTGAATTTTATGTTGACGGCAAATACGATTATACCAAATTTGAAGGTGCGAAAGGTGCGACACGTACCAGCGCGGAGCAGGCTGATTACCTGGCATCACTGGTAGAGAAATATCCTATTATCTCCGTGGAAGACGGCATGGCTGAAGACGACTGGGATGGTTGGAAGATACTGACCGAAAAACTTGGCGACAAGGTTCAGCTGGTTGGCGACGATTTATTTGTAACCAATGTAAAACGCCTGCAAAGAGGGATTGATGACGATACTGCAAACTCGATCCTGGTAAAAGTTAACCAGATCGGTTCATTAACCGAAACCATCGATGCGGTTAGTCTCGCACAAACCCATGGTTATACTTCAGTGATGAGTCACCGTTCGGGCGAAACAGAAGATTCAACCATTGCGGATCTTGCGGTAGCGCTTAATTGCGGTCAGATCAAAACCGGCTCAGCGTCACGTTCCGACAGGATCGCGAAATACAACCAACTGCTTCGCATAGAGGAAGAATTGGGTGATACAGCCAAATTTATTGGTAAGAACTTTAAATATTTCAGGAAATAACAACCTGATCTGTTGCAGATATTAAGCGCCGGACCTGAAAGTCCGGCGCTTTTTTTTTAAACCAATCCGTTTAAATGTTTGAATGAAAAAAGAATCTTCAGGCAGAGGAATCCGCCTGAAGACCTGATGACAGGTGAACTATCATATGGGT
Organism: Mucilaginibacter sp.; assembly: GCA_035547875.1. Lineage (GTDB taxonomy): Bacteria > Bacteroidota > Bacteroidia > Sphingobacteriales > Sphingobacteriaceae > Mucilaginibacter. Next base: position 83,488 of record DASZTX010000058.1, read on the forward strand.
TCCCGGACGGTGTCAACGGGATGACAATCCAATTTCAATTAAGGGTTTTACCGGCGGCTTTTTACCAAAATCAGGATTCTTAAAAAAAATTAAAAAAACTGAAACTTTCAGAAAACCGTTACCGTATAAAAACACTCATTGAGCGCCCTGCTCATCAATAATTTATCAAATCAAAAAGACTCCCGGCGCGAGGCCGGGAGCCTTTTATTGGTTCTAATATAAAAATTAATTTTTATATAATCAATGATGTATAAATTACAGGGCTTAATTTTTAGTTTAGATAGTTAATTATAAGGATGGAGTTTTATAGCCGAAAAGCAATTTCCGGCTATTTTTTTGCCCTTCACTTTTAACCTTAGATTTAAATTATCCCTGAAACTACGGCTTTCCCTATTTGAAAGGTTTCGGCGGTCAGTCTGTCTTGCGTGTTTGTGTAAAAATCAGCATATTTACTGCCTGACCTCAATATCCCTGCAATGAAAAAATTATATTTTCTCGTTATTGTTCTTTTTCCTTTATTTTCTTTCGCCCAAAACCCTGACTCGGCATGGTTTGTAAATAATTACGATAAAAAAGAAGTGACCATCCCCATGCGCGACGGGATTAAATTATTCACTTCCATCTATATGCCGAAAGACAATTCGGAGAAACACCCGATACTCATTACCCGTACCCCCTACTCCTGTTATCCCTATGGAAAGGGCTATCGCGCTTACTGGAGAAGCTTTATGTTGAAATATTGCAAAGAGGGCTATATCCTGGTGATTCAGGATATTCGTGGACGGTGGATGAGCGAAGGTACATTTGAAGTGGTAAGACCGTTCAATCCTGATAAGAAGACGAACAGGGATATTGATGAAGCCAGCGATACCTATGATACGATAGACTGGCTGGTAAAAAATGTGGATAACAACAACGGTAAAGTTGGCGTAACAGGCATTTCGTTTCCAGGATTTTATGCAACCGAGGCTGCGCTGAGCGGGCACCCGGCGCTGAAGGCGGTAAGTCCGCAGGCCCCGGTTACCGACCGCTTTTTTGGCGATGACGATCATCATAACGGTGTTCTGTTCCTGATGGACGCCTTCGATTTCCATATCGGGTATGGTTTTAGCCAGCCCCGGCCCGAACCCACCACCCATCCGGCTAAAACGTTCCATATCCCCGGCGATGATAACTATGCCTGGTATCTGAAAATGGGCGCCTTGCCGAATTTTACAAAGGTTGGCGGCGACAGTGTCGCATTCTGGGACAACATGATGAAACACCCTAATCTTGACGCCTGGTGGAAAGCACGCGATGCCCGGTCAGGCTTTAAAGACGTAAAACCCGCCATGCTGGTGGTAGGCGGCCTGTTTGACGCCGAGGACGGCTATGGCGCATGGAACACTTACAAGGCGTTAGTAAGCAAAAGTCCGCAAACTAACAGTAAGTTGGTCATGGGTCCCTGGTATCACGGTCAATGGGCCAGTAATGACGGCACTCATTTAGGTAACATTAACTTTGGCAGCAATACGTCCGAATGGTATCAAAACAATATTGAAATACCGTTCTTCAATTATTACCTGAAAGGAGAAGGATCACTCGACGATATCAGTAAAGCAACAATATTCTTTTCCGGCGAGGATAAATGGCGAAAATTTAAAGAATGGCCGCCGAAGGATGCCGAATCCACGCCTGTCTATCTTGAACCAGACGGCAAGCTTTCGTTCACCCCTCAAACGAATCTGAAACCTGTTACTGACACCTACATCAGCGATCCGGCAAAACCCGTACCTTATGCAGAGCCGGTTCATTTTAACCGTACGCGTGAGTACATGACAGACGATCAGCGTTTTGCTTCCCGCAGAACCGATGTGCTGGTTTATGAAACAGATACGTTGAATAATGATATGACATTAGCAGGTCCTGTTATTGCAGATCTGCTGGTAAGTATCTCAAAAACCGATGCCGACTTTGTTGTAAAGCTAATTGATGTCTTTCCGGACAAAGCCTCAAAAAATCCGCTTACAAAATATCCGATGGGCGGCTATCAGATGCTCGTTCGCGGAGATATTATGCGCGGCAGATATCGCAACAGCTTCAGCAAGCCTGAAGCCTTTGTTCCCGGTAAGCCTGCACGCGTGAAATTTACCATGCCTGACGTTGCGCATACTTTTAAAAAGGGGCATCGCATTATGGTGCAGGTACAAAGCAGCTGGTTCCCGCTTGCCGACCGCAATCCGCAGCAATTTGTCGATATATATCATGCTAAAGATTCTGACTTTGTAAAAGAGACCATCAACATTTATCTTAACCAATCAAAAATTATTCTTCCCGTCTTAAAATAAAATAACTTCGGATCTCGCTGCATTCCCGGGTGTGGACAAACAGGTGGTATTCTCTTCTCAACGGAATCAACCGTTTAAGGTCGTTGTGCCTCGATTTTAGTTATTAAGAATTATTCTAAATAATTCCTTCAAAAGCTTTGATGGTATGGAGCCCGATTATATCTTTGCGATATTATTTTTAATTAGTCTAAATAAAAGAAATGAAAAAATCGCAACCTACCTTTTTTAAATTAGGACTCCTTCTCATCATGATCCTGACGGGCCTCGACAAAGTCAGCGCCCAACGATCATCCGGAACAATAAATGGAAGAGTAACTACATCAAGCGACGAACCGGCGTATAATATTTCTATCGGCTTGATGGGCACAGCTTATGGAACCACTACAAACGATAAGGGTTACTTCTCCTTCAAGGCGCCCGCGGGTACCTATACCCTGATTATCTCGTATGTCGGTGTGGACCCGGTAGAAATTCCGGTTACGATCACAGCGAACCAAACGTTGACGGTTTCCGCTATAAAACTAAAGGCGTCAATTGCCCAATTGAATGAGGTTAATGTGATAGCCAGCCGGGCAAACAGATTTACCAGAACAATAAGCACTGACGTAGGCAAGATACCCTTGAGTAATATTGAAAATTCTCAAAGTTACACAACCATCACCGCTGAATTGCTCCGGGAACAACAGTTATATACGGTTGATGATGCTCTTAAGAATGCTCCTGGTCTGCAAAAAATGTGGGATCCGACCGGGCGTGCAGGAGATGGCGGCGGATATTTTACGCTCCGCGGATTTCCGACCCAGACCCGTCTGCGCGACGGCGTTGCAGGGTTGGTGACCAGCAGTATCGATGCGGTAAACATCGACAAAATTGAAGTGATCAAGGGCCCATCTGCCACCCTGTTCGGCAGCACGCTAACTTCGTTCGGCGGACTGGTAAACCGGGTGACCAAAAAGCCTTATGACACGCTTGGTGTCGAGATCAGTTATACCGTAGGAAATTATGATCTGAGCCGCACCAGCCTTGACTTTAATACGCCGCTGTCCGCTGATAAAACCATATTATTCCGCTTGAATTCGGCCTATAGCTATGAGGGCAGCTTTCAAAATTATGGTATGAACAGAAGTTTCGTCGCGGCGCCAAGCTTATCCATAAAGGCGAGCGATAAGCTGTCATTTCTGGCACAGGCCGAATTGTTCTATGGGAAAAACTCCGCCAAACCCTTCTTCTTTTTTTATTCGTCACCGAAGGATATGGGAGTAAAAAACGCCTCTCAGTTAAAAATAAATTATAACGAGGCCTACTCGAATGATGACATCAGGCAATATGCGCGCAGTACGAATTACTTTGCAAAGGCTACCTATAAAATTTCTGACCAATTTACCTCTCAAACGCTGTTCACATCGTCAAACAGCTTCTCAAACGGTGCAAATCCATATTACTACCTCGTGACTGATGCGGTTGCGGCGAGTTTTGGCGCTACCGATCTACCGGGAGAAAACAATTATATCCTGCGATATGACCAATCGACTAAAAACAGCAAGCTGAATGCAACGGAGATACAGGAAAACATAAACGGCGATTTTAAGATTGGCTCGCTGCGCAATCGTGTGGTCATCGGGTTAGACTGGCAACACGAGAACTCTCACCAGTTGTATTACGGAAACTTTTATGGCGCAGCACCAATCAACGATCCCTCATTTGATTACGGCGCATTTAATCAGCAACTGGTTAACGCTACCAATGCAGCCAATCCACTTACTTCGGCAAACACTTACCCTTACTTTTATAAAACAGACACCTACAGTAGTTATGTGTCCGATGTACTCAACATTACCGACAGGCTGATTGCATCGGCAGGTGTGCGCGTAGATCATTACAAACATAAGGGTACCTATAACCTCGATAATGTACAACTCACCAAACCATTCAGCCAGACAGCGTTTTCGCCGAAATTTGGCTTGATCTACGAGGTGATCAAAGACGGACTTTCGCTTTTCGGTAATTACCAGAACGGGTTTGTAAATCCCGGAGTTTACACCAATGGAGATAATCAGCCGACGGTCGCCGATCTGCAAAATGCGAACCAGATTGAAGGCGGCGTTAAATTGGCCTTATTTAACGGCCGGTTAAGCGGAACCATCAGCTATTATCATATCCGCTTGTCAAACATGCTGCGTTCTATTCCAAATTCGCCGGTGTACGGACAGGTGCAGGATGGTACGCAAACCAGCAAAGGATTCGAGGCTGAGATCATTGCCAACCCGGTGAACGGCGTCAATGTAGTGGGAGGATTTTCCTATAACGATTCAAAATATACCAGGGGTGACGCGGATGTGCTGGGCTTGCGTCCTGTTACGGCAGGTTCCCCCTATCTCGCAAATCTTTATATCAGTTATCGCCTGCCGCAAACAGCACTTAAAGGATTGGGGCTGGGCTTTGGCGGAAACTATGCAAGCGATAACAAAATTGTAAACAGCGTCAGCCAGGGGACATTCTCCTTACCATCATACACACTGCTGAACGCAAGCCTGTTTTTCGACAGGCCGAAATATCACTTCGGCTTGAGCGCCAATAATCTTACCAATAAGCATTATTATACCGGCTATACTACGGTTAACCCTCAAAAACTGCGTCAGTTTGTTTTAAGCGCGTCCTACAAACTTTAATTGATGACAGGATTCAAAAAAAAGATACTTTTTATACACCGCTGGCTCGGCTTTATAACCGGGCTGGTGGTGTTTATCGTGAGCATTACCGGGTGTATTTTCTGTTTTCAGGACGAAATACAGGACGCACTTTACAGCTACCGTAAGGTTAAGGTGCAAAACAAGCCCTATATTTCACCTTCCGTGCTAAAAAGGCAGGCTTCGTTACAATTTCCCGATGCTACAGTTAATTACATTTACTACTATGGACCTGACCGACCGGCAGCGGCGTTCGCTAACGATCCGAAACAGGGGTTCAGATATGTTTTCTTTAATCCCTATACCGGAAATATCACACATGTAGAAAATCCGGCGAGGAACTTTTTTGTAATTGTCGAATACATACACCTGTATCTGCTGCTTCCCCCAAAGATTGGCACGCCGGTAGTTGGCATTTCAGTTATCATCTTTCTGGTGCTGATGATCACCGGCATCGTGCTATGGTGGCCAAAGCGGAAGACCGATCGCAGGCGCAGCTTTACTATAAAATGGAAAGGGCGCTGGCGAAGGGTGAATTATGATCTGCATAATGTGCTTGGATTTTATGCCACTGCTATCGCGATCATACTCGCTGTCACAGGGTTATCGATTGCGTTTAGCTGGGTAAACCGGGGTCTTTACAAGGCCGCAAACTTCGGTAGTAATTATCCATCTGAAAAAATACAGCCAAAATCTGATACAGCCTTCAGATCGGCAAAAACAAAGCAGCCGGTCGCTGACTTTGCTTTATTGACGGCAAAAGCAAGATCACCTGAAGCCATGATGTTTTTAATTTATATGGATGATAGCCAGGCGGGTACTGTTGAGGTTACCGCCTATTATAAATCACTTCATTTTTATAAAAGCGATGTTTATAGCTTCGATAAATATTCAGGCAAGCTGCTTAAATCGCTACCGCACGGTAAAAAAAGCCCGGGCATGAAACTGAATGATATGAATTATGATATTCACGTCGGCCAGATTTTAGGACTTCCCGGCAAGATCATAGCCTTTGTAGCCAGCCTTATCTGTGCCAGTTTGCCGGTCACCGGCTTTATCATCTGGTGGGGCAAGCACAAAAAGTCAGGGCGCGCCAAATACAAGCGACACCCTCAAAAACGACTAAGCGGCGGCAAAACCTGATTTTATTTATCTAATGCCTCGTTAATCGCCTTTACAGCCATTGGTTCCATTATTCTGTATCCCTTGAGCGTAGGGTGAACGCCGTCTTTTGCCAGGTCGGGAGAAAGCCCCCTCTGATCATTAGCCATTGCAGAAAAATAATCCAAATAAACGATGTTGTTTTTTTCTGTATATGCTTTTAACATATCGTTCAGGATTTTAACCTTTTCTACGGGATTGATCGCAGGACGCCACGGGAGCGCACTTGCAGGCAAAACTGATGAAATAACAACTTTGATGTTGTTTACACGGGCCAGCTCTGCCATCGACACAATGTTTCCGAAAACGTCCTGAATTTTTGACGGGCCGTTATTTTCAGCGATATCATTGATACCGGCCAGGATGACCACAACTTTTGGATGAAGATTAATGACATCTTCGCGGAAACGCACCAGCATCTGTCCGGTAGTTTGTCCGCTGATCCCCCTGTCGATATAAGGGTTGCCGGCAAAGAAGGCGCTATCGTTGGCAATCCAGAAATCAGTGATGGAATCTCCCATGTACACCACGCGATTCTCGTTGGCTTTCTGGGCAGACAGCTTACTGTTGGCTTCTTCGTATCTTCCAATGTTCGCCCAATCTTCTCTTTTCTTATCCTGCTGCGCACGTACGCTTATGGCAAAAAAGACCAATGCTGCCGAAAAAAATAATTTGTTCATAGTAGGTATTTTAATTAAAAGGTATTAATCTGCGCAATTAAACATTTTTTTTGAGCTTATGCCAAACAGAATGCTGAAATTGTAAATCGCAATTTGTAACAATTAAACTATCCTGTGGCGCTGACGTCAAAAGTCGCAGGAAATTTCCAAAAGAGCATGAAAATGACAACCGTTCATTTAATGAGGGTTCGTAGAACATTATGGAGCAAGTTGATCCTGATCTGCCTTGCTGCGCCCGTGTTGTCATCATGCCACAAAACACATTGGGTGTACAGCAGCAACTGCAGCAATGGAATAATATTCAGGAAAGTTGAATTCAGCGAGCTGATCAGGCATATTCAAAAGTACGATCAGCAATACGTGGAAGTATCAGGAAAATATGTCGAAGCAAAAGAACAATCCGCGCTTTACAACGACAGCCTTTTTACCGATCACTCGCCAAAGCATGCCCTCTGGGTAAATTTCAGCCAGGATTGCCCGCTTTACCTTAAAGGCACACATAAAGGTTTATTCGAACCTAACAACGGAGAGTTTACGCCGATCAATAATAAAAAGATCAGGATTCGCGGCAAAATAGATCTTCATAACCACGGGCATCTCCGGCAATACGCAGCCACGATTGACAGGATCAGCCTGGTGGAACTTTAGTAAACCGAAAGGGTCAATTATCGAGGTCCAGTACCATTCCGTCATAAGCAAGCCTGATACCTGGTGGGAGTTCTTTCGTAATATCCTCATATCTACCCATACGGTGACTGATGTGTGTAAGGTAGGTGGTTTCGGCGCCGATTTCCTGAGCGAAGGAAACGGCTTCGTCGAGTGTGAAATGCGAAATATGACTTTGCTTTTGCAAGGCATTGATCACTAAAACACGGCTGCCCTTTATTTTTTCCTTCTCTTCATCAGCAACCGTCTTTGCGTCGGTAATGTAGGTAAAGTCTTTCACCCGGAACCCCAAAACCGGCAGCTTATAATGCAGCACCTCTATCGGCGTGAACTGAATATTGCCAATATCGAACGGATCAGAACTGATGGTGTGGAAGTTGAGCTGCGGAATCCCCGGATATTTAAATTCTTCAAAAATATAATGGAACTCGCGCCGGAGTGCTGCCTGTACGCGCAGGTCTGCATATACATCCACCGGCCCCTGCTGCCGGTAATTAAAAGCCCGTATATCGTCAAGCCCTGCTATGTGGTCTTTATGCTCGTGAGTAAAGATAATTGCATCCAGACGCTGTACATTGGCTCTGAGCATCTGCTGCCTGAAGTCTGGGCCTGAATCAACGACAATAACCTTTCCCTGTCCCTCAATCAGGATGGAGGTACGCAACCGCTTGTCATGCGCGTCTGTGGAGGTACACACCTGGCAATTGCAGGCAATAACGGGCACCCCCTGCGACGTTCCGGTTCCCAAAAAAGTTATCTTCACAGTTGCAGTTTAATTTGTTTCAGCTGCTGATGGAAAGCGATCTGTTTGTCGTCAAGCAAATTATAATCTATTTCCAGATCGCGTGCAAGTTCACTTATCGACAATATTTTGCTTTCCAATCCTGAAAATTTATTCACCACGATCACCTTACTGTTCTGTAATAAACATGCGCCGGTCTTAAAGTTCCCCTTCTCATAACGGACGCGATAACCCGCAGCTTTCAGCAGCATTTCGAGTTTTTCAAGCGTATGGGTAGTTATCGTCAGCATCGAATCCAAAAGTAAGGAAAAAGTGCGGAAGTGTGGAAAAGGGGTTGCGATCCGGCCTTGTTCTAAAAATTTTTAACTCCTGCTACCGGATTATGATACTTTCGGATTATATTGTACTTCAATTACCTGACTAATTAAACCCCTTAAAAAATGGCTTCTGGTTCTGAACGTTTCATTTCGCTTGATGTATTTCGCGGAATGACCATCTGCTTTATGATCATCGTCAATACCCCAGGAAGCGGGGCCGCACCGTTTCCGCCGCTTGAACATGCGGCATGGTTTGGCTTTACCCCTACCGATCTTGTATTCCCGTCATTCTTGTTTGCAGTCGGTAATGCTATGAGTTTTTCAATGAAGAAGTTTGCCGGGCAGCAGGATGCTTCGGTCATCTGGAAGATAATAAAAAGGGCGGCGCTCATCTTTCTGTTCGGATACCTGATGTCATGGTTTCCCTTCTTCCTGCACGACGCCGATGGATGGCATTTTAAACTGTCTCCCATTAGCCACACCCGAATCTTAGGTGTATTGCAGCGTATTGCGTTGTGTTATTTATTTGCCGCACTGATGATACGGTATATAAAATCGACAACGGCTATTGTTGTCATTTCCATCCTTTTGTTGTTTGGCTATTGGTTTATCCTGCTCATTTTCGGCGATCATGCGCAGCCTTACGGCATGCTCACCAATGCCGGCACTTATCTCGACAAATGGGCAATGGGTGACGATCACCTTTATCACGGCGAAGGCGTGCCTTTTGATCCGGAAGGGATATTAAGCACCCTCCCTGCTATTGTCAACGTAATATGCGGCTATTTTGCAGGGAAATTTATTCAGGAAAAAGGCAAAAGATATGAGACCATCGCGAAGCTGATGATGTGGGGTGCTTTATTTATTTTTATTGCACTTTGCTGGAATATGAGCTTCCCGATTGCCAAAAAGCTATGGTCGAGCCCGTTTGTCCTGCTGACCGTGGGCATCGACCTGATCCTCATATCCATCCTTGTGTATATCATTGAAATACGATCCTGGAATAAAGCAAACTGGACTGCATTTTTCACTACCGTTGGCAAAAATCCTCTCCCCGTTTACCTGTTTTCCGAATTGTTTATCATTTGCCTGCTCCTTATACAGGTCACTCCTGACAGCAATGCATACGGATGGATCAACAAGGTTCTTTTTCAGATAATTGCTCCGGGTGCCATAGGTTCATTGCTATTCGCCATCTTCTATATGCTGATATGCTGGTGTTTTGGTAAGATACTCGATAAGAACAAACTTTACTTACGCGTATAAAGGGAAAAACCATCGGACTAAACCGTTTATTTGATAAGATCAAAATATGAAAAAGATCATAATTACAGCACTCATTCTTGGCATCGCATTTACAGGTCGGAGTCAGGATACCAAAACCTACGCCGAAAAACTGGGATGGCCCAAAGGCGCGCGGGTGCTCATTTTACACGTTGATGATGCCGGCATGTCGCACGACTCGAATGAGGGTGCAGAAATGGCGATTGGCAAAGGCGTAGCTACCTCGACCAGCGTTATGATGCCCTGTCCCTGGGTTTCCGATTTTAAGAAATACCTCGACCAACATCCGGAAACGGATGCCGGTCTGCATCTGACCTTAACTTCTGAATGGGACAATTACCGCTGGGGGCCTGTGGCGGGTAAAGCTGCTGTTCCCGGTTTGGTGGACAAAGAAGGATGCCTGCCGTCAACCGTTACTGCCGTTTATTTTAAAGCTACGTCTGAAGAAGTGGATAAGGAGATTCGCGCACAGCTCGACCGCGCCTTAAGTATGGGCTTTAAACCGACCCACCTGGATTCGCACATGGGAACGCTATTTGCCAAGCCGGTCTTTCTCGAAAAATACTTACAGTTGGGCATTGAAAAACAAATCCCGGTGATGTTTCCGGGTGGAAACGACTATTTCTATCGTTCGGAAGCAAAAGCAGCCACGATAGCCGAGTTGAAAAAGCAGGGAAAATATACTGAAGGAATGAACATTCCCGACCCCGCGCCACTGGCTAAGGCAAAAGAAACCGGCGCGATGTTGTGGAAGGCAGGTTTACCGGTTCTGGATGATCTTCATAATTCCAGCTATGACTGGGTAATGCCAGATATAGATAAAAAAACAGATAAGGAAATACAGAAATTCTATACCGATCACTATATCGAAAGTATCGGCAGGTTAAGCCCGGGGCTTACAATGGTGATCATGCATTGTACCAACCCTTCGGAATCATTTAAATACATTTGCAACGAAGGCAAAAAACGGAAGGGCGACCTGATGGCCATGCTTGACCCGCGTCTTCGCAGATTCCTGAAAGATAACGGATTTATCCTGACCACTTGGCGCGAAGTGATGCAACGGAGAATAAAAGCGGGTAATACTGAGTAACGTGATAATTTGATACTACCGCAAATCAACTACCTCGACACCTTTATGTGCTTTTGGATCGAAAGTAAAAGTACTTTCGGGCACTGATACATTTGGTGAAAAGTTCTTAATGGTATAAGTGTACCTGTTGCCGTTTTTGTCAAATATCAGCGCGCTGTATAATTGCCTTTTTATCTTATCAATCTCTAATCTTACCTTATAAAATCCTTTGCTGTCATTCTCCGGTGTGAGATCGATTTCCTGATAAATACGCCCGGCAATTCTTTTCTCGCCGGTATAAACGTACTTATATCCCTTTTCGTAGATCGTAAATATTTTTGCCGGATTCAGTCCGTCTCCGCTGTTATCAAAATTATTTACCTGCACTTCGTTGTCTTTCCGCAGGTAGGTCCATTGCGTCTTTCCGTCGCTGATAATTTCTTGTTGCGGAACAGCGCCTGCGGCTTTTCCATAAAGACTAACCTTAAATTTGTTTTGTTTGGATTTGGCTATAAGCGTTCCGCTCTGTGTTTCTTTAATACCAGCCTGCTGATTGTCCAGCTGAAAGGTAAAATCGGTCTTTACCACATTATATGACTTATATTTTGCACTTACTTTATTTAATATAGCTCTGGCATCTGCATCTTTTTGCGCATAGCTGTAGCCAATAAACATCACAGAAAGTATAGCGGTTATCAGTAGTTTTTTCATGTTTAATTCCTGACGTATCGAACGTCTTTTAATCGCCTATTAATTTGTACGCAGCATAGCAAATACTGCAAACGGTTATCAATTTCTCTTTTTAGTGAGATACATATCAGCTGCGAAGGTTTAATCTCCACCCTTTTGAAGCGTTTCAAGATAACGCTCAAGACTATATTCGTCCGGGTATAGCACGTCGCGGGCTTTGCTTCCTTCAAACGGACCAACAATGCCCGCAGCTTCCAGCTGGTCAATTATTCTGCCTGCGCGGTTATAGCCTAATTTCATCTTTCGCTGGATGAGCGAAGTGGAGCCCTGCTGATGCAATACGATCAGTCTTGCAGCATCCTCGAACATTGGGTCGCGGTTATCGGGGTCATATTCTTTCGCGCTGCTGGCCTCCCCTTCTCCAACATATTCAGGTAGCAACATTGCCGACGGGTAGCCTTTTTGATTACCGATATAATCCGATATCCGCTCCACTTCGTGCGTATCCACAAAAGCACATTGCAGGCGTATCAGGTCACTTCCGGTTGACAGGAGCATATCACCCCGGCCTATCAGCTGATCGGCACCACCTGAATCGAGGATGGTACGTGAGTCGATCTTTGACAGCACCCTGAAAGCCAGTCGCGAAGGAAAGTTGGCTTTTATTGTACCGGTGATGATATTAACCGACGGGCGCTGCGTAGCAATCACCAGGTGTATGCCTACCGCACGGGCAAGTTGCGCGATACGGGCAATAGGAACTTCAACTTCTTTTCCTGCCGTCATCATCAGGTCTGCAAACTCATCGATCACCAAAACGATGAAGGGCAGATAACGGTGCGTTTCAGGATTGCTGATCTTCCGGTGAATGAACTTTTCATTATATTCCTTGATATTGCGCACCTGTGCATCCTTCAACAGGTCATAACGCTGATCCATCTCGATACACAACGAATTAAGCGTATTGACTACTTTTTTGGTGTCCGTGATGATCGCATCGGCCTCGTCCGGTAATTTTGCCAGGAAATGGCGTTCTATCTTACGGAAAAGCGTAAGCTCCACTTTTTTCGGATCGACCAATACGAACTTCAGCTCGGCGGGATGTTTTTTATAAAGCAACGACACGAGCAGCGCGTTAATACCCACCGACTTACCCTGACCGGTAGCACCGGCAACCAAAAGGTGCGGCATTTTGGCCAAGTCAGCTATAAAGACCTCATTACTGATGGTTTTACCCAAAGCCACCGGGAGATCCATGGTGGTATTCTGGTATTTTTCTGTTGAAAGTACAGAACGCATCGACACCATTTCCGGATGCTGGTTTGGCACTTCGATACCGATGGTTCCTTTGCCCGGCATCGGCGCGATAATACGGATACCAAGCGCCGCAAGGCTCAAAGCGATATCATCTTCCAGATTCTTTATTTTCGATATTCTCACACCGGGTGCAGGAATTATTTCATACAAAGTCACTGTCGGACCGATCGTCGCCTTTATCTTGTCAATTTCGATATTGTAATGATTAAGGGTTTCAACAATCTTGTTCTTGTTGGCTTCCAGTTCCTCTGCATTAACGTTTATTTTGTTACTGCCATAATTCTCCAGCAGATCCAGCGGCGGATACTTGTATGAAGACAGATCAAGTTTGTGGTCATATTTACCAAACTGATCAAGCAGGCCCTGCGCCTTCTGGTCGTCAGACTGCTCGATATTCAACACCGGTGTCGGCCTGCTCACGCCCACGCTGAGTGGGATATCGCCGTCCTTTGATTCCTCACTATCCGCATCGGGTGTCAATACAACAGGCTCGTGAAAAATCGGATTCTGCACAAAAGCTTGTTCAGCAACCGGCTCCGGATTTGTCATTTTTTCCGAGTTCTGCGCTTTTTCTTTTTGTCTGTTAGCCCGGGCGCCCGGCCATTCAACAGGCAGCGATATCTCTTCATCTTCAAGTTCTACCGGTTGCGGAACGATATCATCCGACGGCGTAGCTACCACCGATTTGACAGAACGCTGCGGTATTTTAAAGTCAATATTATAAGCGACGATCAAAATGGTCAGCGCCAGGAAAACGAGAATCCCACCCGTACCTGCCTGACCGATCTGAGCATCAAGTAGTCTGTTCGTCCAGTACCCAAAATTACCTTCAAGATAGTTGGGGGTATCGGTTAAAAAAGCATGAAAAAAGCCTATGGCAACCGAAATGAATATCAAAGAGAAAAAGCCGTAGGCGAGCGTTTTGGTTAATGAAAACAGCCGTACCTTAAATAATAAACGGTAACCCGCCACAAAAAACGCAAATACAAAAACAAATGATGCCAGGCCAAACCATTCGAAAATAAACTGATTGGCGACGAGCGCGCCGAGCTTGCCGGCCCAGTTTTCAACTACAGGGTTTTTAACGCCGTTTTCCATCAGTTCCTGTGTGGTGCGGAACAGGTTATGCCAGCCACCGTTAGTGGCGGAAACGTAGCTCTGGTCTTCCTGCCAGGTAAAAAGATACGACGTAAATGCAACAAAAAAATATACAGACAGCAGCAAAAAGAACAATCCGGCAATCTTTATAAGTTTACTATTAAGCAGTTCAGGCGAATATGTTTTTTCGGCTTTTTGCTTAACGGGGCGTTCCCTCTCAGCCTTTGAATTTTGCTGTCGGGGTTGGTTTTCCTGTTTGAGATTATTTGATTTAAATTGATTTCCTTTTACCGGCATCCTGATGTAACCCTTCTTGCTACAAATATAAAGTTAATTAGATTAAACATTATTTAGCTTCGTTTTTTAATTTTTTAGTAATATTGAAAAGCCATAGCTAAATAAACCTTAAATTAGGTTAATAAATTCTACGGGTAATTCAATTTACCTTTATTTACCTTCAGAAAAACATAAGAATGAGTGTTGAGAAACTCGAACAATATATAACTCATTGCGACCTGGATAATCTTGATGCTTTGCTGAAAGAAAATCCTTCGCTGGCAAAAAACCGGACCAGTCATCAGGTTTCCCCGCTCATGCTGTCCTGCTACTATAAAAAGCCCGAAGTTACTGCTGTTATCTTAAAATACCTGGATGAGATCAACCTGTTTGAGGCGTCTGCGGTCGGACGGCTTGATGTAGTCGCCAACCTCGTTAACGCCCACCCCGAAGCCATTAATTTTTATGCAGAAGACGGTTTTACACCGCTTGGACTCGCCTGTTATTTCGGGCATTTTGAAATAGCCCGGCACCTTGTACTTAAAGGAGCTGATGTAAATATGCCTTCCAATAACGGGTTCCGGGTTTATCCCCTTCATTCCGCTGCCGCAGGAAACTACACTCAGATTGCGCGTATGCTAATTGAAAACAATGCCCTCGTAAACGTAAAGCAGCAGGCTGGAGCTACAGCCCTTCATTCCGCTGCCCAAAACGGCAACATCGATCTGCTGATCCTTCTGCTCGAACACGGTGCTGACGTTACCTCCAGGATGGAAGGGGGTAAACTTGCCGCAGATTTGGCCCGGGAAAAGGGTTATGCTGAAATTGCTGATGCACTGGATTAATTCTTCAGGACCGTCTTTTCTACCGTCCTATTTGGTGTAATAGTCATACGCGGCCTTTGAGATTTTGGCGATAATCCCCTCTCTCGTTGCCTCGTCATCTTTAGAATTGCATACAAAAACCGATATGATTAAATGTTTTCCACCAGGTAGGGTGACAATGCCTACGTCGTTCGTTGCCGGAGAAACCCCTTCGGCATTTGTAGGCGATGTGCCTGTTTTGTGCGCAACGACGGTTCCGGACGGAAGCAGCGTTTTCAGGCGTTTAGGCCCGGTAGTAGTTTCCGTTAAAAGTTTGTACAGGAAATCGGTGCTTGCCTTTGACAATATCTGACCCTTATAAAATCTGTCAAGCAAGACGGTCATTTCAACCGGCTTACACCAGTTGGTAAACTGCAATGCCCAGGACGATGCCATATCCGCTTCTGTCGCTCTTACTGCTATCCCCCTGATGCCAAGCTTCAGCATATAGTTTTGAACCGTTTCGGGTCCGCCGAGTTTCTTCAGTAGCATATCACAGGCAATATTGTCGCTTTGCGAAACCATGTAACCCAGCAAATCAGCTACCGAGACATCCACGTCACCTTTAGGAAATTTATCGCGCAGAGGGCTGTAAGTATCTTTAACCATATCCCGTTTTTTGAAATGAACGGTCTGGTCAAGCTTGAACGCGCCGGAATCTACCCAGTGCAGAACTGTCAGCGCGATGGGGAACTTCATTACACTGTGCAGCACCAGCCGCGCATCTCCATTGACTGACAGGGTGTCGCCGGTTTCAGGCACCAGGATTGAAACGCCGACAATAGCCTTTGCAGGTTTAACGATCGACTCAATCTGCTGACGCAAATCATTTTGTTGTGCTTTTAAACTTAACGGAATTAGAAAAACAGGAATTATTATCTTTAATAAGATCGATTTTTTCATACACAATATTAACGCTATTATTTTGTATGAATTTTAATCCAGTCGGCAATTATTTTCATGGCTGCCGGCGACATCGTTTCTTCAATTTCCTTATATTCTGACACATCTCCGGTCTTAGCCGTTTGCATCAGATGATTCAATCCCGGTAAGGGCTTCACTTCTACATTCTTGTTACCGCTTTTGGTTAATACCGCCTTTATCAGACTGAGATTTTCTGTGGCGTTTACCTGGGTGTCTTTCTCACCGTTGATCGCCAGTACCGGACATTTCACCTTGCGCAGGTCGGGCTTCGGATCATACGTAATAAAGTAGCGCATCCAGGGCAGGTTATACAGCCCGTTATATTGTTTAAAAAGATCGGAGGCATGAATGTTAGTCGCATGCAGGGCATCAAGTGTTTCAGGAGTTTGCTTTTTCTTCCAATTATCAAATACCGGCGTTATTTTTTCGTCAAGATCTGCCACTGTCGGCGAAGACGCAAACAGATTTAAAATGCCCATATTCAAATCCGAAAAAGCCGCTATCGACACACTATCGACACCTGCCATTTTTAATGAATGAGCATTTTGCTCCGTATTGATCTTCGCACCTCCGACCACTGACGCGCCCCACATGACAACAAAGTTTACGTCTTTCCGGCGTGCGGCGACCATTGACGCGATCATGCCGCCTTCGCTGTGACCGATAAGACCTATGTGCTTTTTGTCAACATCGGACCGGGTCTCCAGGTAATTCAGGCTGGCTTCTATGTCATAGGAGAAAGTAAGGCTGGTCGCATCTTTTATATCCGGACCAAGCGAGCTTTTCCCAGCCCCCCTGTCGTCAACCCTTAACACGGCAATGCCGTTTCGTGTCAGGTAATCGGCCAATACCCAGTACAATTTATGACCGAAAATAGTACCGTCCCTATCCTGCGTACCGCTTCCGCTGATGATGATCACGGCCGGATATTTTCCGTTACCTTCAGGACGTGTAAATGTTGCACCGTAATGCACACTTTTATCGGCGTTGTCATATTCCACATCCTCGCTAAAGTAGTTAAACGGTGGTTTGGGGGTCTGCGGATGAACCGGACTTTTCGACAGCGCGGCCTTCTCTTCCGCGGTAATCCGCTTTAAATTTATTGGCCGGTGCCCGCCCCCTTGTTTGTATGTCCCGGTTATTGCGTCCTTTCCATCCCATACCCCGTTGTAGGAAGCTCCTATTGCAGCAATTTCAATCAAAAGGCTGTCACCATGTAAGGTTGTTTTGCTGCACCCTATCCCGAATGCGTTCTGATCAGGACTGTCAAAAGTCGCTGTATAACCGTTATTAGTTGCGCTTATATTAAAAACAAGATGAAGATTCACACTGCCAGCGGTGATGGAACCGAGCCAGCTCCCGGTAATATCCTGTGCTTTTAAGTGATTCAGGGTGATAAATGCGAGGGCGCAAAAAAGTATCTTTTTCATGGGTTGTTGACAGGCTGATGTTTCTTAAAATAAACGTAAGAGTAAATAACCGGCGTGAACGACAGTGCGGCAACACCGCAGGTAAACGCAATAGTTGCCAGTGATGACGGCAGCAAAAGAGTAATGATCGTAACGGCAATACCGCCAATAAACCATAACCTGCCTGCCAGCCGGTGTGTTGCCCGCCAGTTGTCTTCATTTTCCAGCGTCCAGGGTGTGCGCACGCCTGCAAAATAATTCGGCTTGATGTTATTCATCAAATTGCCTATAAACGCAAACAAAATACCTGCTATCGGCAATATCAGTTTTGTTGCAGGCATCCCCCTGTGTGCTGTGGTAAATAAGATCGCTATATTTAAAGCTGAGATAAAAAACACGATCCCGAAGGCTATTTTCCGAAAAGTTTCCTCGCCATACTTAACCTGTCTTTTTGGATCGATAGACGGCAAAAACTTCATTAAAAGATAGACCAACAAATTAATGGACAGCAAGAGTGCCGTCATCGAGATGAGTTCCGACTTGTTTCCATAGCGGTTTACCTTCCCATCAATTCCGTAATGAAGCGGAACGGTGGCAGGCAGGGAGGAATAAACAACCCAGAGGTACATGGCAGGTAAAAGCCATATCAGCATCGCTGCAATATCTATGTAATTAAACTTCTTCATTTTATTTAGCGTGATTTTTTGATGATTGAAGGCTGATGATCCATTTAAGCATTTCGTCCATTACCGTCGTATTCAAAGAATAGTAAATAAACTGCCCCTCTTTGACAGACACCACCAGTCCAGCCTGACGCAAAAGATCAAGATGGTGAGAAATGCTTGGCTTGGATATATCAAACTGGTCGGCTATCTCCCCCGCTGTAAGGTCTTTCTCCTTTAGCAGCTCCAGTATTTCTCTCCTCGTGGAGTCATTAAGTGCCTTAAATAACGAATTCAAAAACCTTTATATTTAAATATTTAGACAAATGTCTAAATATGTTTTTATATTTCAAATACCTACTAAAAATATTTCTTTAAAAAAGTGGGTGGTATTATTGCTGCTGTTGTTGCTGCTGCATTTCCAGGTAACGTTGGTAACTGTTCTTCAAGTGTGAAGGCGTTGCAGCGGCAGACGGAACGGCTTCGGTATGATCGCTGTTATTAAGTACATTTTCGTCATCCACGGAAACAGCGACCTCCAGCCTGTGATTAGAAGATCCCTTATATACCCCCTTTACAGGAGAGCAATCTGTAAAATTACGCCCGACGGCCAGCCGCACGTGGGTTTCGTTGGCAACACAATTATTGGTAGGATCCAGGCCGAGCCAACCGTAATCCGGGATGTAAGCTTCCGTCCACGCATGTGTAGCCCCTTCTCCCCGCATATTGTTCCTGCTGGTACAGATATAGCCGCTTACATAACGCGCAGGGATTTGTACCATACGCAGCATCTCCATCAGGATATGTGCAAAATCCTGGCAAACCCCCGCTTTGATCTTCCATATCTCATCCAGTGTAGTTTCAACGGTTGTGACGCCTTTGATATAACTGAAATTATCATACACGTACTGACAAAACCGCAGCGCAACATGGTAAGGTGTATCTTCCTGCTGTTTCTGTTCTTCAACGATTACCTTAAGTTCCTCTATTCCATCAAAATATTCCTGCCGCAGAAAATCAATAAAAGGCACCACATACCGGAGCCGCTTCAGGTCTTCCCATTGCTGCGAAGGAAAGATATCGCTGACGGGCAACGGACGGTGTTTGGTGGCGACCAGTATTTTTGAGTTGATCGTAAGTACAGTGTGTGGGTCGCTGTAGGTAAAACTACCAACCTCGTTACCATAGTAATCCACGTACACTTCTACCGGCGGATTGCCGGTAATGATCAGTTCCTGCTTTATCACATCCTGGTATTGATCCTTGATAGGATAAAGAATGATCTGATTAGCGCTATCGCGTACAGGCCCCTCATAAATATACCGGGTTATATGCTGTATCTCAAATTCAGGCATTTGTCTTTTTTTAACTGCTGTATAATATAAACCTTGCTATCAGGAGTGTGCAAAATAATGTTCATTCAGGGCATTACCTATGCCATAAAGATCTTTCCGTACCTGGGTAAGGTATAAGTGAAGACCATCCTGTTCAATACTTTTAACCGAACTGTACTTAATCCGGCTTTGCAAACGTCCTATCTGAAAAGAAAGTTCACGGTAATCCTCCACATTGCTGTTGTTTTTTAACCGGTCAAAATAACGCTGAATGTTATTTACCGAATAAATAACTGAGCGGGGAAAGTCATTATTCAATACCACCTGTTCCAGAATATTGCTTGCTTCAAAGCCTTCCCTGTAAGTTTTTAAATATAACTCATAACCGCCAAGTGACAACAGCAGGTGCTTCCAGTAACTGGTATCGGTAAGCAGGTCAGGATTATCGCTCACCGAACCAAATTTAGTATCCAGAATATCCACCGACTGGATCGCCCTTTCGAGGTATTTGCCGATGTTCATAAAACTTCGCCCCTCTCCTCGTTCCATCGTGATCTCAGCCGTTCCGTAGTAAAGCATCACCTGTTTTATCAGGACGTCAAGCACACCTATCGGGTCTTCCCGTTGCAGCGCCTTTTCAACACGCGCATCCTTTACGGTGTGATAATATTCATTCAGGCATTGCCACAGGTCTTTGGGAATATGCTCCTGCACCCCCCGGGCGTTTTCGCGGGCAAGTGTAATAATGTTAAGGATGGAATTGGGATTATTCTTGCCAGTCACCATATATTTAAGCACGGCACGGCTGTTATTTTCCAGACTTTCTGCATCCTCCTCCACCGGACCGGCAAATATCCGGATGACGGGTGCCCACGTAAATTCCTGAATGGTGTCCTGGCTCGATGCGTAATTTATCTTCAGCATACGCAGCATACCGTCGCTTCTTTCAATATACCTGCTCAACCAATAAAAACTTGCTGCTACCCTGCTTAACATTTTTTGTGTCCCGGCTTATGTTTGAATCTAATTAATAGTTTATTCTGACAGTCTTATCAGGCCAGCACCCAGGTATCCTTACTGCCGCCGCCCTGTGAGCTGTTGACCACCAGCGACCCTTCTTTTAAAGCAACGCGGGTCAACCCACCCGGTACAATCTCTATGCCATCGGGGCCGAACAGCGCATAAGGCCGAAGATCGATCCGGCGCGGCTGTAATTCCCCCTGCATATAACAAGGTGCCGCCGATAAGTTTATCGTTGGCTGCGCTATAAAATTCCGCGGGTCTTTCATGATCTCCCGTTTGTATTCTTCAATCTCTTTTTCAGTTGCCGCATGTCCCATCAGCATACCATAGCCGCCGCTGCCGTTGGTCTTTTTAATTACCATGCTGTTGATATTACTAAAAACGTGCTTCCTTTCATCTTCGTTACCCAGTTGATGCGTAGGAACGTTCTTTAATATAGGTTCTTCATTCAGGTAATATTTGATCATTTCCGGCACATAACTGTAAATTGCTTTATCATCAGCCACGCCGGTGCCTACGGCGTTAACTATCGCGACATTACCTTTTCGGTATGCACCCATAATTCCCGCAACACCCAACATACTCGAAGGATTGAACACCAGCGGATCAAGATATTCGTCATCTACTCTACGGTAGATTACATCAACCTGTTGCAATCCCGTGGTTGTTTTCATATAAACCTTATGATTATTCACCACCAGATCGCGTCCCTCTACAAGTTCCACCCCCATCAAACGGGCCAGCGTCGTATGTTCAAAATAAGCGGAATTGTATATTCCCGGACTCAACAATACAATAGTCGGATTGGAAATTTGCCGCGGCGATAACGCCAGCAGGTTTTTATACAATATGTTGGGATATTCCGTAACGCTGCGGACACCGCACTGCGGTAAAAGATCAGGAAACAAACGCTTGGTAATTTCCCTGTTCTCCAGCATATAACTTACACCACTCGGCGTGCGGAGATTGTCCTCAAGCACATAAAAAGTTCCGTCAAAATCACGGATGATGTCGATGCCGCTGATATGCACATAAATATCAAACGGAACCTGCAAGTGGTACATCTCCCGCAGAAAATGTGGACATGAGTAAATCATGTCGATAGGGACGACCCCGTCATTGATGATAAACTGGTTATGGTAAACGTCCTTTAAGAACAGGTTAAGAGCAGTCAATCGCTGTTTAATGCCGCGTTCCACAAACGCCCATTCATCAGCGGTAATGATACGTGGTATAATATCAAAAGGGAAAATCTTTTCAATTCCCTCACCGCTGTTGTAAACGGTAAAAGTAATACCCTGGCTCATAAAAAGACGCTTGGCCAGCTCTTCCTTTTTATTCAGGTCTTCTGCAGATTCACCGGAAACATATTCGATCACCTTACGATAATGCGTACGGATATTGGCGTCCGTACCGTACATTTCGTCCCAAACACCGCTTATCGGGCAGTATTTATCAAAATAACCTGGCTCCTGCATAACAAAAATTAAAGAAAACCCAAAAACCGACCAGAATCAACTTTTAAAAACGTAATTTATAAACTGTTTTTGTATTAATTGGTGTAATTTAAAATATATTTTATCAAATTTTTAACACTTTAAATAAAAAGTCCAAAAACTCATAATTAAATGCAATAATTATTTCCTAATTTTTATAATAACAACAAAATTTAATTGTTTCTGATTCAGATCTACTGTACCCGGCCAAAATTATCTTCTTTCAAAACGATTGATCGGAAACCTAACGATTATCTTATACACTTTTTGCTTTTATACAAAAACCATGACATCGGTTAACATTAAATTAACATAAGAATAATAATCTCTTAACGGTGTTAACTTTATCTTTACACAGCCGCTAACTGTTTTGGCATCCTGTTCAATTTAGTTAATATTTTTTAACAAGTTATTATAAAACAGGAAGTTATAAAAACAGCCGGTTGTAAGTCCGTAAATTGCAATCATAGCGTAGAGCATTATTTAAAAATTAATCATCTTTTTAATTGTGTCCGCTAAAATCAATCAAGCAATGAAAAACAACATCAAAAATGAAAATCCCGCGTTTGAAATAACGCAAATTCAGGCTAATTCAGCCGATGAATATTGGTCAAAAAAATATGGCGTTTCAACCGAGGAATTAAAAACCAAAGGTGCTAATGTGAGTATTTCATCCAAAATTTTAGAAGCAGCCATTAAGAACAACGTCTTTAGTTTTTAGTTTAAAACATGGCATAAAAAAAGCAGATATCTTACGGTGTCTGCTTTTTTTATGCCATGTAAATCATCTTCCAGGGCTCTAATTTAAAAGACCCTGTCATTTTGCCTTTAAATCGGTAATATTTAATCCTTTTTATAAAAAAAGTGCAAAAACGTGCATTTTAATGCATTTCTTATCTGTTATAATGCCATAACGTGGCATTAGCGGCATATTTTCTTATATTTAGTATATGAAAATACACTTAACCTTATTTTTTCTTCTATTTTCAACTTATTGCCTGGCACAATCCACCATTACCGGTCGCGTTATCGGTCAAACAGATACCAAACCCATCACAGGCGCTAATGTCTTTTTAAGTAATACAACGATTGCAAGTGCCACCATAAACAATGGTACGTTTACATTAAACAACATTAAACCGGGTAAGTACGATTTAGTAATTACGTTTGTCGGCTTTGATACCTACAGTAAGACCATTACCGTGACTAATGGCAATATCGACCTGCAAACCATAACCCTGTTCCCAAAATCCATTGCGCTGCAGGGAGTAAAAATCACCGCCAACCGGTCGGCCGATCCGGAGAGGCCAAGATATATGGAATGGTTTAAAGGAGAATTTCTGGGAATGTCGGATCTCTCCAGGGAGTGCAAAATATTGAACCCTGAACTTTTGGATTTCAATTACGATAACGCAAATAATGTACTGACCGCGACCTCCGCTGATTTTCTGATTGTAGAAAATGATGCCTTAGGCTATAAAATAAAATACCTGCTCAAAAACTTCCGCCTCACATTTGACTACGATGAGAATCATATTTTCAGCTATTCCGGCTCGGTACAGTTTGAGCCGATGAAGGGAACGCCGGAGGAAGAAAAACGATGGGCACAGCACAGACTGGATGTATATCAAAATTCGCAGATGCATTTTTTGCGGGCGGCTATTGCCGGAAACCTTGACGAGGAAGGATTCAGAATATTGAAGGTTCCTGCAAATCCCGAACGACCAGCGGACAGTATTGTTCAGGAAAAATTAAGAGTTTACCGTTTACTCAAAGATGATAAAACCTTCCGCGATTCTTTAAAGTATTGGGAGAAAAAGGCCGCTCTTCCCAAAACCCTGGACAAGGTAGATCAGGACCCGTTAAAAAAAGACGATTTTATTACCGGACCTGACAAGTCTGGTCTTTATGCTTTCAATTTTACTGGCAATTCTTTTTTTATTACCTATAATAAATATAAACACTTTAACCGCAGCGCCAGAAGCAAGCTGTCATCAGAAGAAAATCAGGATAATACACTTGTCAGTTTTGCGCACTCCAAATTGTTTTTTGACAAAAATGGATCGGTTATTAATCCGGAAGGACTTGTTTATGACGGCATCTGGGTACGTGGAAGAGTGGCCGCATTACTTCCGCTTGATTATGAACCACATGATGATAATTTGCAGCAGTTAGATTCGGCACTGGTAAATAAAGTTACGGCAAGGGTAAATGCCTACCAGAGCAAGCATCTGACGGAAAAGGCCTATCTGCAATTTGACAAGCCGTACTACGCAGCCGGTGATACTATGTATTTTAAGGCGTATGTTACCACTGGAGAAACACATCAGCTATCGCATCTGAGCGGTGTGCTTTATGCGGATCTGATCAATCCACATAACAGGGTCAGTAATTCCATACGAATGTTAATTATAGACGGTGTGGCCTGGGGTGACTTCGCCTTGCCAAGAAATATGGGAAACGGAAGCTATCGTGTGCGGGCTTATACACAATGGATGCGAAACGCCGGAAATGAGAGCTTTTTCGATAAGACTATAGCAATCGGTTCGCCTTTAAAGGATCGGATACCTGAAAGCGCAGCGCCCGCTCCATCCATAACCGACACAGCGTATGACACGCAGTTTATGCCCGAAGGGGGCAGCCTGATTGCGGGTTGCCGCTCAAAAATTGCCTTTAAGGCAATTGGCAGCAACGGACTTGGCGTTGCTGTGAAAGGCGAGGTCTTCGATGGCAATAACAAACATATTGTATCATTTGCCGCCTCTCATCTGGGAATGGGATTTTTTTACCTGACGCCTGAAACCGGAAAGACCTATACCGCCAAAATCGATTATCCCGATGGCAAGCACGATGTCATTCCTATTCCTGAAATATCAGAAAACGGGATAAATTTTGCATTTACTGATCTTACCCGCTCCTACGCGGTAAAGGTCAATTGCAGTAAGCAGTGGTTCCAGCAAAATAAAGACAAAAATTATACGCTGATCGTTTATTCAGACAGTGTGCCGCAAAGCGAAACATTTAAACTAACCGATCCGGAAATAACTTTCGACATCGTAAAAAACGACCTGCACACAGGAATTGCGACAGCCACTCTTTTTTCATCCGAAGGCGAGCCTTTATGCGAACGCCTGCTTTTTGTTCGTACCAATGATCTGCTTGCACTCGATATTAAAAGCGATAAATCTGCATACGCCATCCGTTCAAAAACCGCCCTTACACTGGACGCCATAACCGGCGAGAACGGTCCTGCAGCAGGACATTTCTCCGTTGCTGTGATCGATGAAACCAAAGTTCCTGTCGATGAGAATTCAGCATCAACTTTGGTTAACAACCTGCTACTTACCTCCGATTTGAAAGGATATATTGAACAGCCAAATTATTATTTTACAAATATTACGGACAAAACCAATGCAGACCTTGACCTTGTAATGCTTACGCATGGTTACAGAAAATTCGATTGGAAAAAAATACTTGGAAAAGACGATAAGCTTCCTGCTTATAAGGTTGAAAAAGGATTAAGCATTAGCGGCCGGGTTATAGACGGCGGAAAACCAGTTATAAATGGTACAGTAAAATTATTCAGCAAAGGAGCCAATGGCCTAATGCTGGATACGCTATCTGATCATGATGGCAGGTTTATTTTCGATAACCTCGACTTTACGGATAGCACCAAATTCGTTTTGCAGGCCAGAACATCAAAAGGTAAAAAAGACGTAGATGTAAAACCAGATACACTCGTCTCTTTACCAGAGATTAATCCCGGTAAATATGCGCTTCAGCCTGATATAAATATTAAGCTGGCAAATTATTTAGGGAGTGATAAAACTTTTCTGGATGAAAAAGAAAAAGATCTGAATTTTAAGCCTGAAGGACAATTATTGAAAGAAGTAGTTATTAAGGAAAAAAAGGTAAGCAAATTCGAACATTCCGACAATTTGAACGGTAAGGGCAATGCCGATCAGGTACTTACTGCCGATGATCTCGAAAAATCAGGTTACACCAATTTATACGATGCTTTAAAATCAAAAATCAGAGAAGTTACATTTACCGACAATCACCGGATCCGCTCAAGTCGCTCAACTCTTCCGATAACTTTCAAAGGCATCAAGCCAGATTATATGCTTGTTATTGTTGACGGCACTCCTTTTTTTAACACGCTTAGCCCGGATGGTCTTTATCATGGTGTTTTAGATGATTTTGAGGCCAGCGACATTGAAAGTGTAGAAGTGCTGCTTGGCACCCATGGCGCTGCTATATACGGCAGCCAGGCGAGCGGCGGAGCCATCATCGTAACGACCAAAAGAGGCAGGCAAATAGACCATTATTACAAGGAGGCACCCGGTGTGATAACCTTCAAGGCAAATGGTTTTTATAAGGCAAGGGATTTTTACGCACCAAAATATGAACATCTTGATATTGCCGATAGCAAGCCGGATCTGAGAAGCACCATTTACTGGAACCCAGAATTTATTACTGACAGGAATGGAAAAGCTACAATAGCGTACTATAATGCCGATAGTAAAGGAACTTACCGCGTTGAGGTTGAAGGAATTGACGCAGAAGGCAATCTCGGAAGACAGGTATTCAGATACAAGGTCGAATAACCATATACCATTAGTCAGGCATCAAGTTGCGTTGTCTAAATCTTATTGTTCAAAATGCTTGAGCGACACATTTGTTCCATCGAAAACGGCATATGTACGCGCAAATACCCATTCACCGAGATTTACATAACGACTTTTTTCATTTAACTGAATATCGAGCGGTAAATGCCGGTGGCCGAAGATCAGACAATCGTAAAAATGGGTTTCAAGGAGTTCATTGCAAAAAGTTACCAGCCACTCCTGTTCGCCGGGTTTTGCATCTTCCTTGCTTAGATTTACGGCCCTGCTATGCGATGACCAATAATTGGCTACGCCGACACCGAGGTTAGGATGAATTCGTGCAAAAAGCCATTGACAAAGCCTGCTTCTGAAAATTCTTTTCAAAAACTTGTAAAGCCTGTCTCCCGGACCAAGACCGTCGCCATGATGAAGGTAGAACTTTTTGCCACCACGGACCATCACCATCTCATTACTGATAATGGTTGCCCCGAGTTCTCGCTCAAAATAGTCAAACATCCACATATCATGGTTGCCTCTAAAAAACCAAAGCTTTATGCCCGCGTCAGCCAGTTCGGCCAGTTTACCTAAAAAACGGATATATCCCTTGGGCACAACGGTCTTATATTCAAACCAGAAATCGAAAACGTCGCCCATCAAAAAAACTTCAGCCGCATCCTCTTTGATCATATCCAGCCAACGTACAAGGCAATCTTCTCTTTCGCGGCTTGACGCATAGGTCCCGGTGCCCAGATGAAAATCAGAAGCAAAATAAAGTTTGTCGCGTATTGTCATTTCCGGCGTAAAAATAAACTATTAATAGTTACGGGGATTATTGAGTAATTAAAAATAAAAAAGGCGCCTGATCAGACACCTTGTAAATTATTGATTGCGCGCCCCCGGCAAATCAAATTACCAAAATATATTTTTTTGATGCTTGTTAAAACCGGTGATCTTTATAAGGACTTGCCTGTTCGCAAACCTGATTTACAAGGTCGCGCGATAAAGGTTTGGTCATGAATGAATTGACGCAGTTATATTTTTTTGATTGAAATACGTCAGCCGTGCGTATGGACGAACTCATGATATGAACTCTTACGTTCTTTTTTGCATCTGCATTAAAACTTTCCAGTTTATCTAAAAATTCCCAGCCGGTAAGTTGCGGCATGTCAAGGTCAAGAAGGATTACATCCGGCATAGCGTCACTATCCTTATTTTCTTCCAAATAATCTAAAACTAATCTCCCGTCGAAAGTGTAGGTTGCCTGCTCACAATTATAGTTATTATGCAATAACCTTTGCATGATATAATGATCGGTAGGATTGTCGTCAATTACTACAAGCTTGCACATAATAGATAGTTTAAATATTTACTAATATAGATATTTTAAGCCTAAGACATTATTAATATTTGATTTATGTAATAATACAGTTACAAAAAATATCTATATCATAGATACATAATAAAAGGCAATTGTTATGCCATGTATTTTTATCAAACTACACTCCCGGTGTTATTGTTTGAAAAAACTTATTTTACCATTGGTTAATACAACCTTTCAAAATGGGAAAAACCTGGGGCAAATGTTGTGGAATTTTTGGGGCGCGGAATTAACGCCCTATTTCCTGAAAAGCAAATATCTACCGTGCCAAAATTTATGATTTACAAGTATAAACACCCGGCTTCGGCATTCCTCCTTTACGCTGTTATGTTTTAAGCGGAAAGAAAGAACCATACCGAAGCCGGAAATTTTTTGTTATTTAACGGCGAGTTCGCTTTTAGTGAGCAGTCGCGCGCTTTTTACCAAACGGATAAATTCTGAGCGGTAACCTTCCTGATCTTCTCCCTTTCCTTCTTTAGCCATGTCTATCACCTGTGCGTAGGTTGATTGCTGTTTGAATTGCGAATCGCGCAACAACATCCCGAACTCAGCTACCGCTGCGGCAAACTTAAAATCAGCTGATGTATTGCCTATTTCTTCAGGCCTATCCATAACCACTACTTTGCTCATCTTGCTGACAGAGGATTCAGGTTGCTTATAGCGAAATTTAATGGTCATCATTTCGTCTGAAGAATTACGAGGACGTACAGATGCTGTTTGCTGGTATTTAAGCGGATCGACACTACCTGAATAGTCGTCCTTAATTCCCGCAGGAACGATCTCGTATAAAGCTGTTACCGTATGTCCGGAACCCATATCCCCTGCATCTTTTTTGTCGTTATTAAAATCCTCTTTTGCCAGCAAGCGGTCTTCGTATCCCAACAGGCGGTAGGCTTGTACCTTAGCCGGATTAAACTCGATCTGAATTTTTACATCCTTCGCGACGGTGAAAAGTGTGCCGCCAAATTCGGATACCAAAGCTTTATGCGCTTCTGTGATATTATCGATATAGGCGTAATTCCCGTTGCCTTTATCTGCAAGCGTTTCCATTTTGCTGTCTTTGTAATTTCCCATTCCGAATCCCATGATCGATATGGCGACATTGCTTTCCCGCTCTTTCGTAATCAAATGCTCCATATCCCCGTCGCTTGCCGGGCCAACGTTAAAATCGCCGTCGGTTGCCATCACAATGCGGTTATTTCCCTTCGCTATAAAATTTTCTCTCGCAATTTTATAGGCAAGAATGAGTCCCTCACCTCCTGCTGTCGAGCCACCTGCACTCAGGTTGTCAATTGCATCATCAATGGTTATTTTTTTGTCGCCGGAAGTTGACGGAAGCACCAGCCCGGCGTTGCCCGCATATACTACAATAGCAACCTTATCCTGTGCCCTTAACTGTTCCACGAGCATTTTCATGGAAGATTTCACCAGCGGCAGCTTATTCGGCTCATCCATCGAGCCTGAAACGTCGATCAGGAAGACAAGATTTGACGGCGGCAAATTTTTTGGTTCAATAGTTTTTGCCTTTAATCCGATACGCAGCAAACGGTGTTTACTGTTCCATGGCGCCGATGAAAGCTCGGTATGTATTGCCACCGGACTATTATTCGTTGGCCCGGCGAGATCATATTTAAAGTAATTTATCATTTCCTCAATTCTGACGGCATCGGCCGGAGGCATCTGTCCGTTATTGATGAAGCGCCGTACATTACTGTAGGAAGCCGCATCCACATCGATAGAAAAAGTAGAAAGCGGCACATCACTAACCGTCGCAAAACCATTTTCTGCAATAGGCGAATAGCTCTCCGTATTGGGAACCGGAGCAGCAGCGAAACTTGATGCGCCGCGGATCATAATCTGGCTCGCTGCACCTGGAGCGCCGACATTGTTTAATACAGAAGTGTTTTGTGACTGTACTTGCACCCCAGCCGCTCTGCCAGCCAATGCATTGCTTGCGTCCGGAACACTCACAACAGCCACACTTTCCATAACGTTCCTTTTCCGCTGCGTTTGATAGCCGGTGATCACTACTTCCCTGAGTTCATTTGTGCTTGCTTCGAGTTCAACATTCATTACATTGTGTTTACCTAAATTTACATCCTGCCGTTTAAATCCTACACAAACAAAGGATAGCACATGATATCCGTCGGGCACCTTGATGGTATATTTTCCGGTGCTGTCGGTTTGAATACCGATCCGGGTTCCTTTAACAATTACGGATACCCCAGGTAAAGGTAAATGATCGTCCTTAGCAGTTACCGTACCGGTTATGGTACGCAAATTGCCTCGCTGAAACCCCAATAAGCCGGGAAGCAGCAGAATAATTAACATAAGCTTTTTCATAATTGTATCGTTTAGTTTTTAGTTATGATGCGTCAGCCGATATATTTCCATAAACCATTTAAAAAAATTATTTTAGACGCCCCATAATGAAATTTTTTTATAAACCAGTTATCCCTGAAGACGACGAAAAACTGCTGGCTAATTACCGCCGAAGCGGTGATCTGCAACTTTTGGGCAGGCTTTTTGAAAGACAAATGCCTTTGGTTTATGGCGTGTGCCTGAAATATCTGCAAGATGAGGAGACGGCCAAAGATGCTGTTATGGGGATTTTTGAAGAGCTGGTTACCAAGGCGAAACAACATGAGGTAAAACAGTTCAGGGGCTGGCTTTACACCTTGAGCAGAAATTACTGTCTGATGCAGTTGCGTGCCGGGAAAAAAATGGAGACAATAAGCCTGGACGGATTTATGGAATTTCCGCTTGTGCTGCATCCTGATGAGAGTAACCCGGAAGCCGATATGCAGGCGTTGGAAAACTGCATGAAAAAGCTGCCCGGAAATCAAAAACAAAGCGTTAGTCTCTTCTATTTAAAGGAAAAGTGTTACAAAGAGATAGCGGAATTAACAGGATTTACGCTTAACGAAGTGAAAAGCTATATTCAGAACGGAAAGCGAAACCTTAAAAATTGTTTGGAAAAGAACAATGCCTAAAAAAGATACCGACATATCATTGATCCGGAAGTATCTCAACGGAGAGCTTGACGCCCGCGCCATGCATCAATTAGAGGCCCGCGCTCAGGACGATCCGTTTTTAATGGATGCAATCGATGGCTACGAAAGCGCTAATCGCGATCAGCAGGACGCTATTTCGGAACTTTCCGAACGGCTGGAGCAGCGCATTTCCCAAAAGAAACAAGGAAAGATCATATCGCTGCGTGTAATTTCCATTGCCGCGTCCGTATTGGTTGTATTGACCATAGGCTGGTTATTACTGATCAATAAGAAACCTGCTGCCGATAAACTCGTCGATAACATCGTTACCAAACCGGTCGCATCGCCGGCAGCAGCACCTGCGATAAAAATTGATACCAATGCAGTTGCAGACATTGCTTCGTCAGAAAGCGCTCCTCCAATTAAACACCGCCATACCGGAAACTTAAAAAAGTTAGCTCTCCGGGATACTGTTACTTCGCCCGTGATTACAGCTGACAATACAGTTATTGCGCAGGCAAATACTCCGTCGGCAAACAGCGACGAGGCCGACAGCACTCCGCTGAACGAAATGGTCGTTATGAATTACACCGGCGAAAAGAAAAAGGAAAAACCCGACACAGCCGCAACAGCAGACAATATAATTGCCGAAGTGCGCCCACCGGCAACAGTTCAGCAGACTTTACAAAGCAAAGCAACCGGTGTTTCCAAAACTCCTGCGTTATCTCCGTTCAGCGACAGGAGTTCACAAAAAGCGATCGTAAACGGAATGATAGTCGACAAAGTTGACGGTCGCCCGCTGCAAAATGTCACCGTCAGAGCAAACGGCAGCAGGTATGGAGCCGTTACCGACAAGAACGGCAAATTTTCCATCCCGGCAGACAGTATAAAGGACGGTGTTACCGTCAGCATGCTTGGTTATAACACACGGAAAGTTAAACCTAAGAAAAACGATTCCTTAGCATCGATTAGCTTAAGTCCGGCAAATAATTCGCTAAGCGAAGTGGTTGTGGTAAGACGACAGCCCGCAGCGGCCCGTCCGCAAACTGGATGGCAGCAATTTAAGAACTATCTGAAGGAAAATGCTGTATCACCGGACGGCAGGACCGGAAATGTTAAGCTGACGTTTTTGGTAAGTGCCGGAGGCACAATAAGCAACCTTCAAATCGTTCACGGTCTGAGCGATGCGACAAATAAAAAAGCCATCGATCTGATAACCGATGGCCCTTCATGGTTTGGCAATACCAATGGCAAGCCTGAAAAGGTGAAACTCACC
Source organism: Mucilaginibacter sp. (assembly GCA_035547875.1). Taxonomy (GTDB): domain Bacteria; phylum Bacteroidota; class Bacteroidia; order Sphingobacteriales; family Sphingobacteriaceae; genus Mucilaginibacter. The sequence continues at coordinate 115,770 of DASZTX010000058.1, forward strand.
ATTAAGTTCTAACCTATCCGACCTTGTTTTTATTTTTTATTACGATCAGCAAAGGCAAATACCTTTTGCAGTAACGGCGTTGTCCGGGCGCTGATGTTTTTACGTATATTCAATTCCTCCTGGGCGATCTCGTAAAACAGGCCATCAATAGCCTTTTGGGTAACATAACTGCTGATGTCAGGATTGATCTTAGTCACCAGCGGTATTTTATTGTAAGCGGTCGCTGCATCACTGTAATATTTGGTTGCCCCTACCTTACTCAAGCTGTTTTGAACCACAGGTTTAAAAGCATCTGTAAGTTGATTGGTGGTAGTTCTTTTAAAATACTGGGTGGCTGCGTCCTGGCTGCCGAGCAAAATATTGGTTACATCCTGCAAGGTCATCTGCTTTATCGAGTTCAAAAATATCGGCTCAGCCTGTTTAGCCGCATCCTCCGCTGCTCTGTTCAGCGATAAGATCACATTGTCGCAGAGTTTTCCCAAGCCAATGCTGCGCAGGGTACTTTCGGCTTTTTGAGCTTCAGGCGGGAACAATATCTTTACGGCAGCATTTTTAAAAAAACCATCGACAGCCGAAAGCTGATCCGAGCTTTTAGATGTTCCTATCTGCAAGGCCTCCTTTAAAGCATTACCGATCTCTGCATTTGAAGGGTTAGACAACTGGGCAACGCCCGCCTGCGAAATCTGGTTGAGTGAGTCGCAGCCGCCAAGCATGATAGCTATTATTAATGCGGGAATAATAAAAATAGTTTTTTTCATAGTGAAGGTGTGTTAAGAAAGCATATTTCGTGGTACCAAAATACGCATTTTGGCAGATAAATTTACTTTACGAACAAGCGTAACAATGAAAATACACCTGCGGCGATCAGGCCGGAAATAGGTATGGTAATAATCCAGGCCCAGATAATGTTGATAGTAAGCCCCCAGCGCACAGCTGACAGACGTTTGGTAAGCCCCACCCCGATGATCGATCCGGTAATAGTATGCGTGGTTGATACCGGAATGCCAAAATGTTCCGTAAAAAACAACGTGATAGCTCCGGCAGTTTCAGCGCTCACACCTTCAAGCGGGGTTATCTTGGTGATCTTTGAACCCATTGTCTTTACGATGCGCCACCCTCCCGACATGGTTCCCAAAGCTATAGCTGTATAACACGCCAACGGAATCCAGTCAGGCATCGGGTCTCCGGCCTTGATGATATGGGCCGTAAAGGTCGCTACATAGAGGATACCCATTACTTTTTGTGCATCATTGCCGCCATGAGCGAAACTCAGCGCAGCGGAAGAAACTAACTGTAAACGTTTGAACCAGCGCTCTGCTGCAGCAGGCCTGACGTTTTTGCATATATGGAGAATAATAACCGTGACTATATAGGCCACGATAAGACCAATAACCGGAGCAAGGACGATATAGGCAAGTATCGTGACGATGTATGATGTATTTACCGCACTTATAGCCCCTGAGCCCATGTAAAGCGCATTGGTGATGCCTGCACCCGCAAAGCCGCCAATGAGCGTATGCGACGAACTGGAAGGGATTCCAAACCACCACGTGATCAGGTTCCATGAGATGGCAGCGATCAATCCGGCAAGGATTACATTCAAGGTAATAAAATGCTCCTGTACGATCTTTGAAATGGTATTGGCTACCCTGTGCTCTTTAACAAAGAAATAGACAAGGAAGTTGAATGCTGCAGCCCATAACACTGCCTGAAACGGGGTTAAAACCTTCGTGGATACAATAGTCGCGATGGAATTAGCCGCGTCATGAAAACCGTTGGTGTAATCAAATATTAATGCAAGACAGACGATTATAATAAGTACGGGTGTAACCATTCGGCTTTCAGGCGTTTTTAACTAAAATAGATTCCATCACATCCGCTGCATCTTCGCACATATCAGTTGCCGTCTCCAAGGCAGACAGTATTTCCTTATACTTTATCAGACGGATCGCATCTTTTTCATAAAGAAAAAGGTCGGCAACCGCACGGTCAAACACAAAATCAGCCTGGTTTTCAGCGCTGTTGATCCTGATGCATGAGTCGGCAATGGCACGCACATTTTTAAGATCCTTTAATTCGCGCACAGCCTTCTCCAGATCAATACATGCCTGCAAGGTAAGATCGCTTAATTTCCTGATGTGTTCGGTATAGTCATCTATGCGATAAAGGCTCATCCTGTTAGCCGCACCCTGAATATAATCAGCCACATCATCAATTGCCGATGCAAGTGCATGAATATCTTCACGGTCAAACGGAGTGATAAAATTTTTACCAAGTTCAAGGTGAATCTGGTGGGTAAACTCATCTCCCTTATTCTCCAGCTTATCGATCTGCTTAAAAAGTTCTTCACGGGTGCCGGGGTTAGCAGAGTTGACAGCTTCCACCAGCAAGGTAGCCATTACGACAACATTACTCGCGGCCTGCTCAAATAACGGGGAAAATATCTTTTTATCCTTCGGAACAAAATATCGGAAAAAGCTGCTAAGAGACATAATTTGAGTGAATTTCGGCAAAGGTAACTTTGCAATGTTAAATTAATGTTAATTTTTAAGAACAGGAATGTTAGGTAAATGTAAACTCTGCTTGGAAAGCTGCAGCGTAAAACCAAAGGTGGAACCCAATCCTTCCGTGCTGCGCACATTGATGGTTTGTTCATGCGCCTCAATAATGTGCTTAACAATAGCCAGACCGAGCCCGGACCCTCCGATCTGCCGTGAGCGGCTGCTGTCCGTTCTGAAAAAGCGCTCAAACAGCCGTGGAAGGTATTTTTCCTCAATACCGATACCGTCATCCGTAACTTCCACCAATACCTGATCATGCAACTCAAACAGGCTGACCGCAGTCGTACCTTCCTCATTTCCATATTTAAAGGAATTGTCGATCAGATTGACGAGCACCTGTCTTATTTTTTCACGATCAGCGTTTACAAGGATAGGTTCATCATATTTCTGCTTAAACACCAGCTTGATGTTATGCTGTCTGGCTTTAAGTTCAAGCGACTCAAATACTTCTTTGATCAGATCGTTCAGCTTAAAGCGAGTGAGGTTAATAGGAATTTCTCCGGACTCCAGTTTCGATATTTCGTCAAGGTCTTTGATCAGATAACTCAGCCTGTCCACGTTTTTTGAAGCCTTTGTTAAAAACTGGCGTGCCATGTCCTTATCTTCAAAATCATCATCCTGCAAAGCGTCAAGGTAACCCTGTATTGCAAAAAGCGGTGTTTTAAATTCATGCGAAATGTTCGACAAAAAGTCCCGGCGAAATTTTTCCTGCCTGCGCAGTTCGTCAATTTCGGTCTTTTTTTCCCTCGCCCATTCCTTAACCTCCATCTCCACGTCGTTGATTGGGTCAGCACTAACGTGTTCGCCGAGCGCATCGCGCAGATCGCGGCCAAGCTTCAAGTTATGAATAAGCTTATAAATGAGCTTTATTTTTGAGTAAACATATTTTTCTATCAGGTAATAAAAAACAAGAAAACTGGTGATTATCGTGATAAAAAAAGTGATGGCCACGTTATACCAGCTATGCTGGAAATAGAAATTAACCACCGACAGCGTTACGGCAACAGCAGTGGCATTAATCAATACAAGTATGCGGAATTTCATAATCGTAAATATACGATTAGTGCCCGTAGGATAACGCTTAACGATTGGTTATTATATTGTTAAATGGAAAAATAAAAGCCAATACGCAGATTAATCCTTAACCTCAGCATCAATGTTTACCGTCACATCATCGGAAAGTATAAGGCTGCTGCCTCCAACACTGAAATCGCGGCGATTGATCTTAAAGCTGCCTTTAAAAGCTGAGTTATCGCCGGACCGGGAGAAGGTGAACGGTATTTCAACCGATTGGGTGTTCCCCTTGATGGTCAGATTGAACTGGCCGGTATATTTATCGCCGCTGCGGTGTTTAATTGATACGGACTTCAGTGTTATTTTAGGATAGTGAGCGGCATCAAAATAATCTTCGCTGCGCAGATGCTCGTCGCGGCTTGAGTTGCCCGTGTTTACTGTTGAAGCATCAACAGATGCCTCGATCGTTGCGGAAGACGGATCGGACGGATCAAAGTGCACATCGGCTTGTAGTCCGCTGAACGAGCCATCCACATTAATGCCAAGATTCCGGATCTTAAAGGTGATAGCCGAACGAACAACGGTACTGTTTATGCGTGTGAAAGCAGTACAAATTATAAAAATCAGGGATACGGGCAGCAAAAATTTCTTCATGTATTTTATAAACGTATTTTATTTAGAATGATTATAAGTTAAGGTATTTTTTTAACATTCGGAAAAAAACTGATCAAGATAAGCCAGCATAAACTCATGACGCTGTGCAGCAAGCTTCCTTCCGGTAGCGGTGTTCATTTTATCCTTTAATAGTAAAAGTTTTTCGTAGAAATGATTTATCGTCGGCGCGGTGGAATTTTTATATTGTTCTTTAGTCAAATTCAGGTTGGGTTTAATGCCAGGATTGTAAATTTCCCTTCCCTTAAATCCACCGTAATTAAATGCCCGCGCTATGCCGATGGCCCCAATGGCATCAAGGCGGTCTGCGTCCTGCACCACATCAAGTTCAGCCGAGCGGAAAGCCTCATTGCCAAAGCCTGATTTAAACGATATATGCCTGATGACCTGCTGCACATGGTGAATAATCCCAGGCTCAACTTGCTTGCTGGTAAGAAACTCTCCTGCGACGCGCGGCCCGATCTCCTCATCACCGTCATGAAACTTTGCATCGGCAATATCATGAAGCAAGGCCGCAAGCTCCACAACGCGCATGTCCACCTGTTCAGTTTCCGCTATACGCTTAGCATTCTGCCAAACCCGGTAAATGTGCCACCAATCATGACCGCCTTCGGCGTTTTCCAGTGTCTGCCGGACAAATGCTTCCGTTTCAGCAATAACATTATCATTCTTCATAGATTTTTAGCTGCTAATTAATTCCACTTCTGCCACCGGACTGAATAAATAGACCCGTTTTGAATTTATTTCGATGCATTTATACCGCTTGCGCAGTTTTTCTTCCTTGCTGAATACGCGACCGTCTTTTAATCTGAAAATTGCCTTCAGTGGGAGCTTTTCTACCGTAACTACAGATTCATTTGGTGCGTCATATTTTCTCAATGACCGGTAAAGGGGCAGGTCTGAACAGCTTGAAGCGGCCGGATTATTCAGATAGCTTATGATAGCGTGCTTCACATCGGCTGGAAAAATCTCCTTTTCAAAAAAAGGCTGCATCATACGCTTAAAGTTCGCTTTCCATTCGGCTCCATGTGGCTTTGCCTTATGCTTATGCTCATTCCAGGTATGCAGATGTGCAAACTCGTGGACAGTCGTTACCAAAAAGGCGTATGGGTTTAAATCAAAGTTAACCGAAATACGATGCCCCTTACCCCCATGCGGCGGGCGATAATCTCCAAACTTGGAGTTACGGTTTCGGGATATCTTAAATTCGCAATTGAAGTAGTCGATCCAGCGGCCTATAAGGGGCGCTGCATCAGCTGGGAGATACCTTTCAAGAATTTTTACTTTATCCAATTTTCACCTCTCCGCAAAGATAGCAAAAAGCACCAAGGCTATCGTCATGGTTTTAAACCGGATGACGGACAGTTATTTTAAAAGGTTGTAAGCCAGCAGGCTGACACAGTAGGCCAGCGAGGTCATATACACAAATTGAATTGCCGGCCAGCGCCAGTTCTTTGTTTCACGATAAACTACGGCAACCGTACTTGCACACTGCATAGCAAAGGCATAAAACATCATCAGCGAAAACGCTACTGCCAGCGAAAATACAGGCTTACCTGTCTCGGGATTTATTGCGGAGGCCATTTTTTTCTGCACGGTCTCAATCTTATCAGCGTTTCCATCCACACTGTAAATAGTAGCCATGGTACCCACAAATACTTCGCGAGCCGCGAAGGATGTGATCAGCGCTATGCCGATCTTCCAGTCAAAACCCAGCGGCCTGATCACGGGCTCAATAAAATGTCCAAGTGCGCCTGCATACGAGTTTTCCAGCTTTTCGGAGTTAACCGCTCGTTCCAGTTCATCAGGGGGCAGGTGATTGACATACTGCGGCTGCCTATATTTTTGTTCGATGCGGGTAAAGCGGTCTCCGGGCCCATAGGAAGCCAACACCCAAAGAATAACCGAGATCGCGATGATCACTTTCCCGGCCTGAAGTACAAACGCCTTTGAGCGATCATACATGCTGAATGCCACATTATTCCAGCGGGGCATCCGGTAAACTGGTAGCTCCATAATGAAATACCCTCTCTCGCGTCCTTTTAGTATGAGTTTGAAAACAAAGGCGACAATCACTGCCGAAATAAGACTAAAGATGTACATTCCCGTAAGCGCCAGCCCCCGCATGTTAAATACCCACCATACATTCCGGTCAGGCACTACCAGCCCGATCAGTAACACATAAATTGGCAGGCGGGCAGAACAGGTAACCAAGGGCGTCACCATAATGGTAATCATCCTGTCTTTCCAGTTCTCTATTGTCCGCGTACTCATAATTGACGGCACAGCACAGGCGAACCCGCCGATCAGCGGCACAACCGATTTGCCGTTAAGGCCGACCTTTCGCATCAGCTTATCCATCATGAACGTAACCCGGGACATGTAGCCCGTATCTTCAAGTATGGATATAAAGGCAAAAAGTATAGCGATCTGTGGGATAAATACCATGACGCCGCTTAAACCGCCGATCACGCCGTCAACCAGCAATCCCGTCAGCGGTCCGTCAGGTAAAAACTGATGAAGACTATTCTGCACCCAAACAAAAAGGTCGCCGATTATTTCCATCGGGTAAGCCGACCAGGAAAAAATAGACTGGAACATGAATAAAAGAACAGCCAGAAATATAACAAACCCGAATATTCTGTGTGTAAGTATTTTATCAATCTTATTGCTCAGGCTTTCGTCCTTTGCGGTTTCGGGAATTTTAACGGTATCGTAAAGCAGGTCATTGATAAAACTGTAACGGGCAATTGTTTCAGCTCCCTGTGCCTTTTGAGAATGGAATGAAAACTCTTTTTCCAGCTCTTCTATTCTATCGCTTTCCGTCGCGGTTAAAAACCGGACCGTTTCGTGCTGATGAGCCAGTTGAAGCGCAAAGTAGGGATTATCAAGTTTCAGCTCATCGTTTATCTTTCCGATCAATTGCGGGGCGAGGACTTCAACGTCGATGGTTGGCTCCTGCAAAGGAACCTTATTCGCATATCCAATTGCAGTTTTAAGTTTATCAATCCCCTCCCCCTTGCGTGCAGAAATAGGGATAACAGGTACACCCAGTTTCCGCGAGAACAAATCCACATCGATGGTCATTCCTGCCTTTTTTGACAGGTCGATCATGTTCAGCGCCACAATTACGGGTAACTTCAGATCGGCAACCTGTGTATAAAGCAATAAGTTACGTTTGAGATTGGTGGCGTCGATAATAACGACAACGAGATCAGGACTGTGGGAGTTCGCGCGGTCTGCGAGTACTGAAAATACAATAGATTCGTCCTGGCTTTTTGGATACAGGCTGTATGTTCCGGGAAGGTCAACAATTTCGGCCGTGCGACCGTCGGGAAGGGCACAATAGCCCGTTTTTTTATCTACGGTAACGCCCGGAAAATTTCCTATCTTCTGGTTTAAACCGGTTAGTATGTTAAAGAGGGTTGATTTACCGGTGTTTGGATTTCCAACGAGTGCAACTCTTATATCGGCTTTCAATTTTAATGCTACTGCAAAATAATGGTAGAGGCTTCGAACTTACGCAGGCTGAGCTGGTAACCGGATACATTAATTGCAATAGGATCACCAAGCGGCGCGACACGCGAAACAGTAACCGGCTCACCGGGCAAACACCCCATCTCCATTAACTTTACCGACATTTCAAGATCGGTAAACTCCTTTACAATCCCAAATTCGCCTGGTTCGAGTTCTGAAAGCGTCATATTATGTGTTTAAAACGTTAGGTCAAAGGTATTGCTTATTTAAATTAAATCCAAATAAGAAAAGTGAAAAATTACACAGGAAACACTTATGCCCGTTTTGTTATTTCAACTCGAAACGTGGCGGAAATTTTTACTACGATCCTTGAAGGAACAACTCTTTTTTTTACGAATTGGCTGACGGTTATGTTGCACAAAAAGGGGATACCTGTTTCAGATATCCCCGAAGCCTTTTAAAGATTCTGGCTATCGCATAATCACGATGCCCGGCGTATTTTTTGCGCCGCCCACTTTAGTAATTTTATAGATCAGTTTAAGATAAAAATACCGTCCGATGGTATTTGTCTGATCATTTTCAATGATACCCGTAGTTGAAATATTGCGCTGAATACCAGAATTCTGGTCAAGAATATCAAAAGCATTTACTGAAAATGTCAGATTCTGCTTGCTCAGGAATGTACGTTCAATCCCGGCGTTCCAGATGTAAAACGAGGTATTGGCGCTTGACGGCGTACCGCGGAAGAGACGCTGGTTCACATCGCTGAATATTCGCCAGTTCTTTATTGGTTTTACACTCAGGCTGGCTTGGTTCGAAAAGGTGTAATACTGCTGATCGGCCAGCGACTGGTAAGAGTTTTTGGCATTATTGTAAGTGCCGTATCCGCTTATTGAGGTTTGCACAATGTCGTTGTCATAACTTGCGCGCAGGCTCAAACCTGGCGACATTCTTGTTACGGCATTTTTATTCCCGTTTATAAAATTCACATAGCGGTTAATACTTCCGTTCATCCCGGTCGAAAACCGCAGCCCCTTTATCTTTGTAGGTTTTCCGAAATTGAACCCAAAGTTGGTGGTATAATTTCCATCCGTATTTATCGGTCTTGAAGTGGTAATACCATTAGCATCTACGGTACTTTCTGTCGAAAAGCCATTCCATGTTGGTGAAACATTGCCGTACACGTTCAGAAAGGAATTGCTCTTCATATCAAAATAATTATAATTAAAGCTGATATTCAACGAACGGGACATGGCCAGATCCGGGTTTCCCTGCTTGATGTAAAGCGGGTCGGTGTTATTAAACACCGGTTGGAGGTCCGTCGCCGATGGCAGCGAAACGTCCGTTCCCACGTTCAGAAAAAAATTGGGGCCATTTTTTTTTCGTAACGAAAGACTAATGTTAGGCACAAAAGCAAAAGCGTTTCTTTTTACCGTATTGAACTTATTGTTATTGGTAAAATCACCCTGTAAACCGAGATCGGCAACCGCCAGATTCATTGTTACAGTGGCAGTCTCCCCCGTCTTATTCAGACCCGCCGTTGTAGTGTAACGCCAGTTGCGGTTATTAAAATTACCTGTAGTCAATGGATCGATGATCTCATACTTACCGGTGACGCCGTTATAATCAAGCGTGTACTGATCAGCAATCTGCTTACGGAAATCAAAGCTCTGGCTTAGTGTCAGATTCAACTTGTGCTTTCGGCTCAGTTCCCGCACGTACGAAGCCGTACTGTTTAAAAATGTAGCATGATTATCCTGACTGGCCTGCTGATTGATATCTGTGCCCGACTGTCCGGCAGAAAAATACCGGGTGGATGAGATGTTGGTGTAATCATAATCGGACTTGGAGTAATTTCCGTTAACAAAAAGGTTTACCGACCCCTTACCCTGGTGAAGTTTATGATTCAGTGAAAGCTGACCGCCGAAAGCAGGACTGTTCTTATTTCCATTCAGCGACTGGCTGATATTATTAACGCTGTCCATTGCGCCGTTTATGGTATTTGAGAATAATGAAGAATTGTTTCTGGCTACCGTGGTGCTTATGCTTGGCTTGAATTTAATATTTGTAAGACTGTCCATTTTATAGTCAAAACTAAAATTTAGCCGGTAGCTGTCATTGGTATTATTCCCTCCGGAGCGTTGCCGTGTAAATAAGCTGTTAGGTTTATCCTGCAAATCGGAGGTCTTTTGCAGCACATTCGATGAAATATTGGTAATAAAATTGACATTAAACTTCAATTGCTCTTTTTTTCCGTAGATATCGGAGTAATTGATACCGCCACTGTGATTAGTGATCAATCCATCGTTTACGCCGGAGAATATGCCGTTTATGTTCGCACGTCCATTGTTATTTACAGAAATAGAGATACCCCCGGTACCCGACGAAAAGGCACCGAAAATATCGCCGCCGGAGAAGTTGTTCAGATCTTCAAAGCTAAAGCCCGATTCATTAACGTTATTGCTCAGGAATAAAAACGACAACTGCTTTTTATTATCAAAATGATTTAGATTAAATTGACCAAGATAACGGTCATGCGAACCTCCTTCCGCTGACGCATTGCCAAACCAGCCCTTTTTCTTGTCGGCCTTTAAGGTCAGGTTTACGACTTTATCCCGCTGACCGTCGTCAATACCCGTATTTTTTGCTTTATCCGTCTTATCGTCAATTACCTGTACCTTGTCAATGGCATCGGCAGGCAGGTTTTTTGTTGCTGCTTTGGGGTCGCCTCCGAAAAATTCGCGACCGTCAACCAGTACCTTTTTAACGTCTTTTCCATTCGCTGTTAGTTTACCATCCTTATCCACGTCCATGCCGGGTATCTTCTTCAGCAATTGCTCCACGTTATCATTTGCCTGGGTTTTAAAGGAACCAGCGTTAAACTCAACTGTATCCTTCTTTACCTTTAAGGGCAGCTTTTCGCCATTTACGGCAACCTCCTTCAGATTGCGAACCGCATTGGACATTAATAGCCTTCCAAAATCAACAGCAGGTTTATTGGTGCTGATGGAAAACGGGCGAATAAACGTTTTTAATCCCAGTTGCGACACGATCAGTTTATAGCTGCCGTTTTTCAGATCATTTATTTCAAAACGACCATCCTTGTCTGAAACCGAACCCTTTTCAAATGTTGAGTCAGCGCTGTTAATAACAGATACCGTAGCATAATCAACAGGCTTTCCCGCGCTATCTATCAGGGTTCCCCTTATTTGTCTTTTTGCAGATTGTGCAAAAACCGTCGAGCAGCACATAAGAAAAAACATCAGGAAAATACAGCAATGTAGGTTTTTCTTCATAGTCAAAATTGTGAGTAGTTCAAAAATATAACTAATTTTTTAGTTTTAAAATCCGTTTTGCACAATTGCTTACGGTGCCATTAACAATTACTCAAAATTACGAATATTTCGTATATCTACGAAATATTCGTAGATATAAAGCACTGATTTAACACTTTTTAACAAAAAAGCAGAAAGGAAACTGAAATAGAGGTTATAAAGTACCGGCGGGCAGGATCAGGCGTGGTGTAGAATTATCTTTCCGTGCTTAGGCGGGTTGACCTTCCCAAATTTTGGACAACCGCAGTCCTTATGAAAAATTCCGCAGGATGAAAAGGCAAACAGCGCAGATAATCCAAGCAACAAGAGTTTATTTTTTTTCATGGCCTAATGCTTTAGAGGTTATAAATATACTGAATACAGCCATTAAAATTCCGATGATGTCAGCAAACAGATCATTCCAGTCAGCGCTGCGCCACGGAAAAAAGTAACGCTGCAACAATTCGATCGTTCCGCCATAAATTGTTGCAATAATGACAGCAGTAATTAAAGCAGTTATTGATACAAACGGCTGTGCTTTCTTTCTGGTATAACCGGTTGCCATAAAAAGGGCAATAACGAAGAAGAGTCCGCAATGGACGAGTTTGTCAAATCCTGCAAAAAACAGTGGAGACTCAGCAACCTCTCCAAGTTTTATGCTGCAGATAATTAAAATAAATAAGGCCCACAAAATTGCGGGCCAGTAATATCTAAATGACGTACTCATTTATGCGCCAACAAGCGATTTATATTCATCGGCTGAAAGCAGCGCGTCAATGGAGGCAGCGTCCGATGGTGTTATTTTCACCATCCAACCCTCACCAAAAGGATCAGAGTTAACCAGTTCCGGCTGCTTGTCAAGCGCAGGATTCACTTCGTTGATCGTGCCGCTGACCGGCATAAAAAGATCAGATACCGTTTTTACAGCTTCAACTGTGCCGAAAACCTCATCTTTCGCCACTTCCTGGCCCAGCGAGCTTATATCGATATAAACAATATCTCCTAATTCGCGCTGCGCAAAATCAGTAATCCCCACATAGGCGATATCGCCATCAATTTTAATCCACTCGTGGTCTTTAGTGTATTTTAACCCTTCCGGAAATTCCATGTTCTTTTATTTTATGGGTCAAAAATAATAAAACTTTAAGCTACCGCAATAGCCCAATCTCTCATAAAATATTATAGTGCCCCTCGGATGATCGCCACTAAAAAACAATCTTTTTTCAGGGCCTACCGGATAGGCTTAAATATCCTGCTCCATCTTATTTTGTTCAGGAACGTTCCGGTAGAATCTATGCTCATCCAGGTGATCATTGCCTTACCTATAATGTGATCTTCCGGTACATACCCCCAGAAACGGGAATCAAGGGAATTATGGCGATTGTCGCCCATCATCCAGTAATAATTCATCTTAAAGGTATAACTATCCGTCTTTTTACCGTTGATGAACACATCTCCGTTCTTTACATCCACCTTATTATGTTCGTAAAGTTCAATAGCTCTGCGGTAAAGCGTCATGGTCGAATCATTCAGGCTGATGGTCATGCCCCGTTTCGGCATCACCAGCGGTCCAAAGTTGTCTTCATTCCACCTAAAATTCTCATTGTGCGGAAATACCCGGTCATCATAGGCTCCGGCAGCCTGTATTACCGGAGTTACACTTTTTATGTTTGAATAGCCCCTGATGGTTTCGACATACTCGGCAGGAATGATCATTTCGTAAGTATTTGCATCGCTTTGGCCGATCAATTCGATTTTCATATCGTGGTAAAGCTGCGGATTAATATCGGTGCCATTGGTAACGACGGTGTACGAAGTTTGCGCCTTAGTGGAATTTGGCACGAGCTTACCATTTACATAAACCCGGGCATCCTTAATTAGCAGCTTGTCGCCGGGCGCAGCCTGACACCGCTTGATGAGGTTTGTGCGGGCATCAACCGGCCGGTTATATGATGGATCTGCCTCTTCCGGTTTATTAAAAACAACGACATCTCCTTTTTTTACTTCCGTTAGTCCGGGCAAACGGAAATAAGGCAGTTCAATGCCATCCCAGTAGGTCTTGATATTATATTTCGTAACGGTTGACTCCAGAAAAGGTATAGAGACCGGTGTGAAAGGCATCCGTGGCCCATAGCTGATCTTACTTACAAACAAATAATCACCTGCAAACAGGGTGCCTTCCATCGATCCGGAAGGAATGGCATAAGCTGAAAATAACAGGCCGCGAATTATGGTTGAGGCTATCAGTGCAAATAAAATGGCATCAACCCATTCACGGGCTTTTGATTTTTTCTTTTTTGGGGTTATTTGCTTTTTGGCAAAAAATTGTTTCCAGTTCATGGCAAAGGATTTGTGAAATATTTGACGCCAACAAAAGCCGGTTGTTACAGGTTCATCTAATTATTGCAGCCCCAGATTTTGCAGCCAGCCGGCGTCTATAACCGGCAAATGATTATCTTGCCAGACTAATTAAAGCCTTATACCCATTTATGCATGATCTTTGTTGTATAGGACACATTACTTCGGATAAAGTAGTTACCGCTCAAAACACCTCGCACATGCCTGGTGGCACCGCGTATTATTTCTCAAAGGCACTAAGCAAAATCGACATTGATTATTTGCTGGCGACTTCGGTCGCTCCGGCAGAAGATCATTACGTAAACGCTTTACGCAAAGAAGGTATTGATGTGAATTTACGCCCCAGTACCCATACCGTAATATTCGAAAATATTTATGCCGAAAATCAGGACGAGCGTACACAAAATGTACTGGCAACCGCTGATCCTTTCCAGCTGGCTCAGATCGAATCGCTCGAGGCAAAAGTATTTCACCTCGGCCCGCTTTTACCTGATGATTTCAGCGTTGAAGTCATAAAAGCTCTTAAAAAGAAAGGGATTGTGAGCGTGGATATTCAGGGATTCCTGCGAAAAGTGGAAAATAATAAAGTATATCCAACTGATTGGCCGGAAAAGCGGGAAGCCCTGCAATATGTCGATGTCCTGAAAGCTGACGTAGCCGAATTAAAGGCCTTAACCGGACTTCCGACCGTTGAAGCCGGGTTAAAGCTGCTGGCAGACTGGGGCTTAAAGGAGGTGGTGATCACCAATGCCAGCAAAGGTTCGGTGATCTACAGGGATCGTATTTTCTACAAGATACCCGCCTACCCGCCGCGTACGCTCATTGACGCGACCGGATGCGGCGACACTTATATGGCCGCATATTTATACCGGCGCATAAAGGGATACGATCTGGAACCTTCCGGTAAGTTTGCCGCGGCGATGGCCAGCCTTAAAATGGAAACCTCCGGCCCGTTTTCCGGAACCGAACAGGACGTAACCGATTTTTTAAATGCATCTTAATACAGACCAATGACCGGGGAAGAAGTATTTAATAATTATCTCGAGAAGCAGGATGCTCATTTTGCGCCCTGCCTCACCGAACTGCGCCGCATTATCTTATCTGTGGTACCCCAGGCGACAGAGACCTTCAGCTACCAGGCGCATTGTTTTAAATATCTTTATATGCTTGCGGGTATTGGCGTAACATCAGACAGCTGCAGCCTTTATACCATGAGTCCTTCGCTGGTAAAAAACATGAAAACTGAATTAAAAGAATTTAAACCCTCCGGCGGCACCATTCATTTTACACCATGTGAAACCCTCCCCGAAGCCCTTATTATAAAAATTATACAACATCGGGTAAAAGAGGTTGAAGCGCTTGCGCTCGCCAGAAAGAAGAAATAGTTTATTTTGCCAGCACCGCTACTTCGGGGCCTTTATCGTGTGTGTACACCACTACGCCGTTATAACTGACTGTATTCAGATACGTGGTTGAACAGCACCCCTTTGTCGTTGCTATGGAGAACAGTAAGGTGTCCTGGCTTTTGTTGCCGACTTTCATGATAACCGTATCTATCTGTCCTACGGGGTTGACCCTTACATTAAAACGCTTGTTCTCCGTGTCCACTGATAAGAACACGGTATCAGGATGACCATTGATCAACTGATGCATTTTCAAATCGCTGATAGCATATTCTGCCGGATCATTAAAAAACAGATCGGTATTGGTGGCTTTATCCACTACCCGGAAATTAAGATTTGGCGCCAGCTGTAAAATGGCAGGGCAGGGTGTGCATTTATCCGGGCTTTTTGAGTCGCAGCCGGTAATACATGCCGCCAAAAAGGCGACGCCGATCAAAAGAAAAACAGACGATTTTGAAGTTATCATGGGTTTTGTTTTTTAATCTTATTTACGGCTCCTCCTCAATAAACGTAACATCAATAAAATAAAAAAGGCGCTGCAGTCGCCTGCAGAGCCTTACAGTTAAACATTGTTTTATTTTATTCGCCGGAAGTATAGCTGTGTGTAGCTTCCTCGCGGAACAACTTGGCGCTGAAGTAGTCGTTATTCATGCGCGATATATTAGTCATTTTAATTTCTTTAGGACATTCCGCTTCGCAAGCACCGGTATTGGTGCAGTTACCAAAACCTTCGGCATCCATCTGGGCCACCATAGCCTGCACACGGCTGTACCGCTCTGGCTGTCCCTGCGGCAACATACCAAGCTGGCTCACCTTTGCTGAAACGAACAGCATCGCCGATGCATTTTTGCAAGCCGCAACACAGGCGCCACAGCCTATACAGGTGGCCGAATTAAACGCTTCGTCTGCGATGACCTTCGGAATCGGCGTAGCATTGGCATCCACGGTTACACCGGTATTTACCGAAACATAACCGCCTGCCTGCTGTATCCTGTCAAATGCCGAACGGTCAACAGCAAGATCCTTAATTACCGGGAATGCTGCTGCCCTCCAGGGTTCAATAACAATGATCTCACCATCATGGAAACTGCGCATGTGCAGCTGACAGGTTGTGATGGCCTGCTTAGGACCGTGCGGGTGACCATTGATATACAATGAACACATTCCGCAAATACCTTCGCGGCAATCGTGATCAAAATGTATTGGCTCCTCTCCTTTATGAACCAGGCTTTCGTTTACCACATCCAGCATTTCAAGAAACGACATATCCGGAGAAATATTCTCAGCTTTATAGGTTACAAAAGCGCCTTTGGCATCCGCATTTTTTTGCCGCCACACTTTGAGTGTCAAATTCATATTTCCGTTACTCATATTTTTAAATCTTGAGTTCCTTTTGTCTGCCTTCCGACCGTCGTCTGATCAAAAAGACTAAACCAGCAGGCTTATTTATAACTACGTTGTGTAAGATGAACAAACTCGAAATCGAGTATTTCCTTATTTAATTTTTCGGGCTGATTATCTCCCTGATATTCCCATGCTGCAACAAATGCAAAGTTTTCATCGTCGCGCAGCGCCTCCCCTTCCGGTGTCTGCGATTCCAGGCGAAAATGCCCACCGCACGACTCTCTGCGCATCAGCGCATCATCAACCATCAGTTCGCCAAGTTCCAGAAAATCGGCTACTCTGCCGGCTTTTTCAAGTGCAGGATTCACTTCTTCATTCTCGCCCACCACTTTGGCGTTCTTCCAGAAATCGGCCCGCAGTTCGCTGATCATTCCTTTGGCTTTAGTCAAACCCTCTTCGGTACGCGCCATTCCGCAATATTCCCACATAATGTGGCCAAGTTCACGGTGATATTCGTCAACTGTCCTGGAACCCTTCAGCGCCAGTAGTTTATTGATGCGGTCGGTTACTTCCTTTTTAGTCTGCTCAAACGCGGGGTGGTTTGCGTCAACCGGTTTCGGACCGATCTTAGCCAGATAATCACCGAGTGTGTAAGGAATCACAAAATAGCCATCGGCCAGGCCCTGCATCAGGGCAGAAGCTCCAAGACGATTAGCGCCGTGATCCGAAAAATTACACTCGCCCAAAGCATACAGCCCGGGCACATTGGTACTGAGGTTGTAATCAACCCACAGACCGCCCATGGTATAATGCACCGCCGGATAAATACGCATTGGCTGTTTATATGGATCTTCGTCCGTTATCTGATAATACATATCGAACAGGTTACCATACTTGGCCGAAACGGCATCCTTTCCCAAACGGTTGATCGCATCTGCAAAATCAAGGTAAACAGCAATGCCGGAACTACCAACACCACGGCCATCATCTACCATTTCCTTTGCATTACGTGAGGCCACGTCACGCGGAACCAGGTTACCAAACGACGGGTATTTTCTTTCGAGGTAATAATCGCGGTCTTCCTCTTTAACCTGTGCGGCGGTAATTTCCTTTTTACGGAGTTTTTGAGCGATCTCCTGTGTTTTTGGCGCCCATACACGGCCATCGTTACGCAACGATTCCGACATCAGCGTCAGCTTAGACTGATGGTCGCCGGTAACCGGGATGCAGGTCGGGTGGATCTGTGTATAACACGGATTGGCGAAAAAAGCGCCGCGTTTATGTGCTCTCCAGGCTGCGGTAACGTTTGATCCCATCGCGTTAGTGGACAGGTAGAACACGTTCCCATACCCGCCTGTAGCCAGCAATACCGCATGACCGCTGTGCGTCTCGATCTTTCCGGTGATCAGGTTGCGGGTAATAATACCCTTTGCATGACCATCAATCATCACCACATCCAGCATTTCGGTACGGGTGTACATTTTTACCTTACCCAGATGAATCTGGCGGTTAAGGGCCGAATATGCACCGAGCAACAACTGCTGTCCGGTCTGTCCCCTCGCATAAAACGTACGCGATACCTGCGCTCCGCCAAATGAACGGTTATCAAGCAGGCCGCCATATTCACGGGCAAAAGGAACACCCTGCGCTACGCATTGATCTATGATATTTACGGAAACTTCGGCCAAACGGTAAACATTTCCTTCCCGCGCACGGTAGTCACCGCCTTTAATGGTATCGTAAAACAGTCGGTAAACGCTGTCGCCATCGTTCTGATAATTTTTTGCGGCATTGATACCGCCTTGTGCTGCTATAGAGTGAGCACGGCGGGGGCTGTCCTGAAAGCAGAACGCCTTAACGTTATACCCAAGTTCGGCAAGTGATGCTGCCGCCGCTCCGCCAGCCAGACCAGTACCGACAACGATAACATCGTACTTACGTTTGTTGGCCGGGTTAACCAGCTTTAAGTCAAACTTATGCTTGCTCCATTTTTCGGCTAATGGACCCGCTGGAATTTTAGCATCTAAATTCATTGCTCTTTATCTATTTTGAATGTCTGAGCCGCTGTAAACAACTCATGTTGTCTTAATCTGTTAAATCAACTATTTTGCCACGCTTTGCAGATAATAAACTACCGGCATGGCCGCGAAACCTAAAGGAATGATCACCGCAAAAAGCCCGGTACCAATAAAATAAACAATCGGCGTGTACTTACGGTGTACCCAGCCCAACGTGCGGAAGGCACTCTGAAAACCATGAAGCAGGTGAAACGATACGGCAAACATGGCAATCACATAAAAAATAACATATATCAGGTTACTGAAACTGCTTGCCACACGTGCGTGCAGATCTTTAACCCGGACAATTTCGGTGTTATTTTCTGTCGTTACCGATTTTTCGAAATCAGCAGATGCAGGAACAAAATCAGCGGCGGTGGTAATGCCTGTCGAAAGATCGGTGCGGTACTCTTTGTAAGGAACTTTATGACTGTATTTGTAAGCGAACCAGAAATCGCTCATGTGTATCACAATAAATAAAAACAGGATCGATCCCAGCAGGCCCATGTTTTTTGACGACCAAGAAGCAGGTGATTTGTTTACTGCCGCGTAGGAAACCGGCCTTGCTTTACGGTTTTTGATAGTGAGGATCAGCGCATAAATTGTATGCACCAGAATTGCAAGATAAAGCAGGTACGCAATTACCTCGATCGGCGGGAAGTGGGTCAGAAAATTAGCGTACAGGTTAAAGCCGTAACCGTTGTCGTTTCTGAACAGCAACAGGTTGCCGCCAAGGTGCACGATCAGGAAGGTACACAAAAACAAGCCCGTTAAAGCCATGATCAGCTTTTTCCCCAACGATGAGTTAAAGGTTTGTTTAAATTCGCTCATTATATGTTAAGATTTATTTTTCCGCAAAAGTATTTAATATATGCCAAAAGATATAAATGGATTCGGTGTAATAAGTATGATTTAGTTATTTAGAAACAATCTAAAAAGAAAGGATTTTAATTTTGGCGAATCGGTACATCCGTCTATCTTAGCGGAAAACTAAATTCTTATTACATGAGATTTTTCTCTATTTTTTTGATGGTCATCCTGATCGCAGGTTGTAAAAAAGAAACAAAAGTAGCTTTCAGCGGAAATATCACCGGATTGAAGAACGGTGTGTTCACGATCAAGACAACCAGTGACAGTACGATCTTTGGCGAGAACATTAAAGACGGCAAGTTTTCCATCCCCCCTCACCGGCTTATGCATCCGGGTTACTATAAACTTAACATTACCAGCGCTGATCAAAGTGATGACCATAGTCCCTTTGAAGTTTATCTGGAAGACGGGAACTATACCATTGAAGCCAAAGCTACGGAGCTATACAAATATCCGAAGATCATTTCCACATCCGAGAAACAGCAGCAACTTTCGGACTTTTATACACTTTCTGATAGCCTGGGCGCAACAGCGCATCAGGAGGTAAAGCGCATCAAGGCGAAAATGGATAAAGATTACTCCAGCCTTTCGCGGGAAGAATATAACAGCTTGATGGCAAAATTTCAGGAAAACATGGATAAACTAAATAATTTAGACGCCGTTGTGCTTAAGCGGTTCCTGAAAAAGTATCCGAACAGCGAAATAAGCGCGCATCTGCTCGCCAAAATAAATTATGAGGATGACCCGGAAAACTACTATGCTATTTTTAAGCAGCTGGCACCCGCGGCACAGCAAAGCGAAGACGGACAGGAAGTCGGCGAAAATCTTGCCAACCTGATGAAAACAGCGACCGGAAAGAAAATCCCGGCACCGGAAGGAAATACACCGGATGGAAGACCATTCGATGCTGCATCCATTCACAAAAAACTGATCGTTATTGATTTCTGGAAGGCAGCCAATGAACTGAGCCGGACAAATCATGATCAGATCAAGTCGCTGCTGGCTCAACCGGAAGTCGGGAAAAATGTGGCATTCATCAGTGTTTCGCTGGACTCAAAAGAAGACTGGTGGCAAACCGCGCTTCATGACGATCACCTGAACTGGATACAGGTATCTGACCTGAAAGGCAACGACTCGCCCAATGCGTCAAACTATAATATCACGGAGATACCAACCTACTTTATTGTAGATGGCAATTGGAAAGTTGTCGTTCCGCGCGTACCGCTGAAAAATATCGGTTTCGAAATAACCGATTATTTAAAGAAGCATCCTAACTGATTGCCACAACCTTATCCTGCGCGATCGCGAATATCCTGTCGGTTTTATTGCTTCGGACGGCTACCCTGCCGGTAAATTTACCGAATGAGGGCAAAATAGCCTGATGCTGACCGAACGCAAAACAAGCCAAAGTAATATTCTGACGGCCCCGCCCCATCAACCGGATGCCTGGGTGAATATGGCCGCAAAACACATATCCTTCTTCCAGTTGCAGTTCTTCTGTATCCAACGGGGCGTGCAGCAATAAAAAGGGCGCAATAAAAAGGCGATCATACAAGTGTATGTTCAACCGATGATAGTAGCTATCGTCAATTATATCATGATTGCCTCTTATCAGTATGATCTCCAGCTTAGGAAACTGGGAGCGCCAAAGAATAAACCAGTCCCAGTCGGAATTTATATCGCTATGAAAAAAATCGCCAAGGAAGATCAGCTTTTCAGGTTTGTGCTCAAAAACAAGATCGGAGAGTTCTGAAAGCTCGTTCTGCTCCATGTCGCGCGGTACGGCAATACCAGCTTTACGGAAATGCCCCACCTTACCCAGATGTACGTCTGCAACGATCAGAGCACGTTCCTGTATCCAGTAAATTGCTTTCTGCGGCAGCAATAAAAGGTCCTGATCTAATAATTTAAAATTGATTCCGCCACCCGAGCTCATGCCGCAAAAGTAATAAAAGCCTTACTTTCGTAACTAATTTTCAGAACCCGCGCATACAGTTTAATTCACCAGCTGTTTTCTGAACTGGTTGGGGCTAACCCCTACTTCCTTTTTAAACAGTCTTGAGAAATAGGGAAGATTATCAAAACCTAAAGAATAGGCGGTTTCAGCGATATTATTTCCCGGGCTAGCTAAAAGATTCTTTGCCTCCGATATTAAATAAATATGGATCAACTCCATCGCTGTCTTTCCGGTTTCCTGTTTCAGCAGGTCGCTCAGGTACCGGGCAGAAAGATTAAGATTGTCTGCCAGTACTTTTACCGTAGGCAGCCCCTGCTGATGAAAAATACCTTTTTCAAAATACCGGGATAATGCATCATTAAACTTCGAGACGGTAGCTCCTGAGATATTTGCCCGGTTTATAAACTGGCGTTTGTAGAAACGTTGCGAATATTTAAGAATCGAGTCGATATGACCGAGTATGATGTCCCTGCTGTATTCGTCCTGGTTGTTGTAATATTCTGTCTCTATTTTACGGTATAACTCCCAAATGATCTGTTCTTCCTTTGGTGAAAGATGCAGCGCTTCGTTTGCTTCGTATTCAAAAAAGCTGTACTTCCGGATATCATTATGCAGCGGATGGCCATTCAGGAAATCCTCGTGTATATAAATGACAAAACCATTCTCTTCAAATTCGAGGTCTTTAAGCTGAATTACCTGCCGGGGTTTCACAAAGGACATGGAGCCGGAGTCGTGGTCGTAGTGGGTGCGGCCATAAAGAAACATACCGGACTTAATCTTTTTAAAACCGATCATATAAAAGTCGCCTGTAAATTCAGTTTCACCTATAGAGCAGGAGTTATTACATATAAACAGGCTCAGCAGCGGATTTTCAGGGGGCGGGAACCCGTTGGCGCGATGTAATTCCGAAAGACTTTTAAAGTGTTTCATTTTTATACAATTTTAGCAAAAGTCGCGCTAAAATCAGCGCGACTTTTGTCAGGACAGTTTAACAAGATTGTCAATATAAGTTTTCTATGTTATTTGCCATGAGCTGCGGCGGCAACATCATTCCATTCTTCCCATTCAGACAGACGGCTTTCATAAACCTGCTTTACCCAGGGTAACGCCACCTTGCCAAGAAACAGGCGCAACGGCGGGTTTTGTGTATCCACTAATTTTAATATAGCGTCGGTAGTAGCATCAGGAATACCGAATATATCATCAGTCAATCCGGCCTGGAATGCTACCCTCACGCCGTCATAAACAGCCATCGGTTCTGTATTCACCGCTGAAGCCCCGGCCCAGTCGGTTGCAAAACCATTAGGTTCAACCAGCGTAACTTTAATTCCAAAGTCCTTAACCTCTGTTGCCAGCGTTTCGCTCAATCCTTCCACTGCAAATTTACTGGCATTGTAAAGACCGAGAACGGGTAATGTTACCACGCCCAGTACGCTGGATACCTGGATAATGTGGCCCGAGCGCTGGGCGCGCATAACCGGTAGCACCGCCTGTGTAAGCCACAACAAGCCGAACACGTTGGTTTCGATCTGTTCGCGTGCTTCCTGCTCGGTAGTTTCCTCAATGGTGCCAAACAAACCATATCCGGCGTTGTTGATCAGGACATCTATCCTCCCGAAATGCTGCGTTGCCTTTTCTATTGCCGCAAAGCTTTGTTCCCTGCTGTTTACATCCAGCTGCAACAGGAGTATTTTACTGCCGTACTGCTGCACAAGGTCAGCAAGTGTGTCTGTATTTCTGGCGGTAGCAACTACATTATCGCCGCGTTTTAAAAAAGCCTCAGCCCAGATCTTTCCAAATCCTCTCGAAGCGCCGGTAATAAAAATTGTCTTTTTCATTGTCTTATTTATTTATATTATTGAGACAAAGGTACCGGGCGTTGATCAGACGGATTTATACATAAGTAGGGAAGAATGATACATTTTGACAAGCTGGTCGACGGTCTATTTACGGATCTGTATAAAATAACAAACCCGGCAAAAAGCCGGGTCTGTCGGTTATATATATGTTTGGAATTTTTACTGTACTTCCAGCGCTACCCTTAACCGGGTGCCATCCGGATAAAGGCCTGAAATAACCAGGAAGCCATTCTGCGGATTGCTCAGTGCATGATCAAGGTCATCAACGCTTGCGATGTTTTCGCGGTTAACTTTGTTGATTACAGAACCGACCGGAATCTCAGTATTGTCAAATAAGCCACCGTTGCGTACCTGAGTTACAACCACACCACTATTGATATGGAATTTAGCCTTTTGTGAAGCATTCAGCGGCATAAAGCTTGCGCCAATGCGGTTATAAAGCTCTTCAGCCGAGCGGGTAGAAGCAACTTTCGGAGTAGGTGCATCTGCTTTAAGCGTAACGGTAAAGTTCTTTTCTTTGCCATCGCGAAGCACGGTCAGGTCTATCTTATCACCCGGACGCATTCTGCCGACACGTTCCTGCAGATCAGAAGACTCATAAACCGTATTGCCTTCAACCTTGGTGATGATATCACCCTCTTTCAGGCCTGCTTGCGAAGCACCACTGTTCGGCATCACGCTGTTCACGTATAACCCGTAAGTTCTGTTTATGTTAAGTTCCTTTGCGTTATCCTGGTTAAGCTCAGCAAAGCTAATACCTACATAACCGCGTTTTACCGCACCGTATTTTTCAATATCATCCAGTACCTTTTTAGCAAGATTGATCGGAATAGCGAAACCGTAACCTTCGTATGAACCAGTATGTGAAGCTATGGCAGAGTTAATACCGATCAGCTCACCGTTGGTATTTACCAATGCGCCACCGCTGTTGCCCGGATTAATAGCAGCGTCTGTCTGAATAAATGATTCGATAGCTTTATTCAGCTTAGGCTGATTGCTTTGATATTGCGTGCGACCGAAAGGATTCTGATCCTGATCTTCGGTACCGATGATACCAATACCACGACCCTTTGCACTCACGATACCGGCGGTAACAGTCGAAGTTAATTTGAAAGGATTACCTACGGCAAGCACCCACTCACCCACCTTTACGGCGTCCGAGTTACCGAGTTTCACGATTGGCAGGTTGTGCGCGTCGATCTTGATCAGCGCAAGGTCAGTGCTTGGGTCGGTTCCGATCACCTTAGCGCTGTAGTTACGGTGATCATTGGTTACGATATCAATTTTGGTGGCTTTTTCAACCACGTGGTTATTGGTAACGATGTAACCGTCGGGAGAGATGATCACGCCGGAACCTGAAGCCATCTGCGGACCAGACGGACGCATACGCTGACCGAACATATCGCCAAACATACGCTGAAGTTCGCTCTGCTGATCGTTGCCGCTGTCGTTCGAGTAGGTAGTACGAATATAAACCACCGCGGGCGTCACCGCTGCAGCAGCCTGTGTAAAGTCAACCTGTCCAGCTGACGATACTATAGAATTAGGGGAAGGAGTTAAATGATTACTTGTTGCATAATAAACTTTTTGCTTGTCTTCGAAGCTCATGTTATCGGCGTATTTATTTTCGATAACCTTGTAAGCTCCTAAAGCCATGGCTCCGCCGACGAAGGCGGTTAATAATGTTAAACCAAACTTTTTCATTTTTTTTAATTGTTTTTAATAAAATGAAGGTACCACGAGTATTTAAATAGGGGTCCAGCTGAAACTCGTGATAAACTCATATTGTTTTTCACTTGTCTGTTGCGATTATACTTTCGTAAAACAAATTTAATACCATATAGACGTGTTAACCTATATTTAGGTATATATTATTTTGTTAAAAATTGTTAAATCCCATACTTAAGTCAAAACAGTCTGCTGTTTTAAAAAAATGTATTGACCTGCAAATGATTTGATAAAAACAGAATGTTATGCACCTTTGCAGCAGCAATTGCAACATATATGAATAATACACAGGCATGATACATTTTTATAAATACCAGGGAGCAGGGAACGATTTCATCCTGATAGACAACCGGAACAATGCCGTCGATCATCATCAGCCGAAAATGATCGCGCGCCTGTGCGACCGCCGTTTTGGTATCGGCGGGGACGGCATGATGTTTTTACAGGACATTGAAGGGTACGACTTCGAAATGGTATATTATAATGCAGACGGGCAGCCAAGCAGCATGTGCGGTAACGGCGGCCGCTGTATCGTTGCATTTGCGAAACACCTGGGGATCATCGGCTCAGAAACTAACTTTCTGGCAGTTGACGGCCCGCATTATGCCAAAATTTCAGACAGCGGTGACTGGGTAAGCCTCCAGATGATCGACGTGGACACCATCAGCCGGGATAATGAGGCCTATGTGTTAAATACCGGATCGCCTCACTACGTTACGCTGACGGAAAATCTGAAGGATAAAAATGTTTACCGCGAGGGGTACGCCATCCGGAACAATGACACCTATCGTGAGGACGGCATCAATATAAACTTTGTGGAGCCTGCTGATGACGGATATTTTGTACGCACCTTTGAGCGTGGCGTTGAGGATGAAACCTTTGCCTGCGGCACGGGCGTAACAGCCGTTGCGCTTGCCATGGCAAAACATAATGAACAAACAGGAATCATCAATACTCCTGTAAAAGTATTGGGTGGCAACCTGAACATCCGTTTTAATTATGATGGCAAAAAGTTCACCGGAATATTTTTAGAAGGCCCTGCTGTAAAGGTTTTTGAAGGCGAGGTTGATCTGAGCAAAGGCTGATAAAGTTCAGTTGATCTTCCTGTTTCATAATTTCAACAATTGCAGTTGCCGGTTATGTTAAAAAATATTTAACATAAAACGCTTCCAGTTCCTGCAAATTCTGATTACGTTTGAATTTTTTCTTTAGGTAACTTCTCTTAATTTTTTACTTAAGAAGAATGTTACGCGTCGATAGCAGCAAACCTTGTCGTATTATTTATGCCATTGCAAAGCATGAATACCTATCGTATGTTATTGAGCCACACATCGTTCAGCTAAATCCCAACGGAGAATTTTCCCTAACCTACCAGCGGCTGTTCTCCAACACTGCTAAGGAGTTTTCGCAGTTCTTAGATGAGGTTGACGTTAAACTGATAAAGATCCTTGAAGAAATTGAGCAGGGAAACCTGATAAAACGTTTCTATAAAAAACCGATACGACCGTTCGAGTTTTTTACTAAAATATTCAACGAGCAGCTTTTCAATACGATCAGACCCAAAATGGAGAAAAAAATGGCCGACGCACTGGCGCTGCTTCCGGCCAAGCCATTGTTCCTGATGTCGAAAGAGGGCTACCCTGCCGAACGTGAGCTGCAGATCGCAACGGAAGCGGCAACTGTGCTATTCCATTTCAGGCGTAATGACGAGGAGATCAGGTATTTTCCAACCATAAAATACCAGGGGATGCGCATAGAGTTTATGTTTAAAAATGCCGAGGTGATATGCAACCACCCTGCCTGGATGCTGCTTGATGACACCCTTTATTATTTTGAAAAAGAGATAGAAGGCAAAAAGCTGGTTCCGTTTCTGAACAAGCGTTATATCGCCATACCAAAATCATCCGAGCATTCATACTTCGAGAAATTTGTCGCGCCGCTGATCGAAAAACATCATGTGTACGCCGAAGGGTTTACCATCAATACCGAAAAATATGATGCACGCCCTGTGATCAAACCCATTTATGTTGAAGGCGGAACCTCGCAACTGCAGCTTTATTTCCGGTATGCGGGCTACATTTTTCCGTATGGCGATGAGCGCGTGATCTCGGTTCGGATGGAGCATTCGGACGGAAATTATACTTTTCACCGCATTAAAAGGTCTGTCACCTGGGAAAAAGGCAAATTTACTTACCTGGAATCGCTCGGACTGAAGACCGCCTCGTCACTTTTTAAAAACCTGGAGGTTGCCGCGGGGAATGAGGATACCAGCAACTCGTTCTCCATTTTCGAATGGATAAACCAGCACTATAATGAACTTATCCACGAGGGATTTGAGATTGAGCAACCGGATTCGGGCAATCAGAAACGTTACGTATTCGGAGTGAGCAAAATAAATCTGGAAGTGAAAGAAAGCAACGACTGGTTCGACATCCATGCGATGGTGCATTTTGGGTCGTACAGCTTTCCGTTCCTGCAACTGCGCAACCACATCCTTAACCGGAAAAAAGAGTTTCTGCTCCCCTCCGGCGAAATTGCCATTATCCCCGAAAACTGGTTTTCGCAATACGGCAGCCTGTTTCATTTTGCGGAAGGCGGCAGCGAGATCAAACTAAAAAAGCATCATGTAGGGCTTGTCAACAACCTTGCTGAAGGAGAAATGGCCAGCGTTACCATGAACCGCAAACTGCAGAAACTGCTTGATTTTGAAGAACCGCAGGATATCGCACTGCCGCAGGATTTTAACGGCTATTTAAGACCTTATCAGCAGGCCGGTTACAACTGGTTCCACTTTTTGAAGGATTATCATTTCGGCGGCTGCCTTGCTGACGACATGGGATTAGGCAAGACCATTCAGACACTGGCATTATTACAAAAACACAAGGAAGATACCGCCGCTGCCGGGGGCAAAGCTACTTCATTGGTGATTATGCCAACCTCACTGATCTATAACTGGCTTAATGAGGCAAAAAAATTCACCCCAACCCTGAGCCTGATGGTGCATACCGGCGCATTCCGGTATAAATCGCCGGATGTGTTCACGAACTATGATGTAGTGATCACCACCTATGGCATCAGCCGTATAGACATTGATCTGCTGAGTTCGTTCTTTTTTGACTATGTAATTCTTGACGAAAGCCAGAACATCAAAAACCCATCGTCCAAATCATTCCAGTCCGTACGTCAGCTGAAATCGAGATTTAAACTGATATTGAGCGGAACCCCGGTTGAAAACTCCGTCAATGACCTGTGGACGCAGATGTCATTCATCAATCCCGGACTGCTGGGCGCACAACAATACTTCATCAACGAGTTTGTAACACCGATCGAAAAAAAGAAAGATGAAGAAAAAGCCCGCAAGCTGCAGGCCCTGATCAAGCCCTTTGTGCTTCGCCGCACCAAGGAACAGGTGGCTACCGAACTTCCGCCAAAAATTGAGAATCTTTTCTATTGCCAGATGAGCGAGGAACAGGCTGCTGTTTATGAAGACGTTAAATCGGGCTATCGTAATGAGTTACTGAAAAGTCTTGAGGACGGAACGTTTGCGCAAAAACAGATGCAGGTTTTGCAGGGCCTGATCAAACTGCGGCAAATTGCCAACCATCCTATTATGATCGATCAGGATTATGAGGGCGACTCGGGAAAATTTGAAAACGTGGTGCATACCCTTGCCAACGTGCTGGAAGGGAAACACAAAGTGCTTATCTTCTCGCAGTTCGTAAAACAGCTGAACATTTACCGCGAATATTTCGACCGCGAAAAAATCGCGTATGCTTACCTCGACGGTGCAACACAAAACCGCGGCGACGTGGTAAAACAATTTCAGGAGGACGAAAAAACAAGGGTGTTCCTGATCTCGATAAAAGCCGGAGGAGTGGGTCTTAACCTTACAGAAGCCGATTATGTATTTATTCTGGATCCCTGGTGGAACCCTGCCGTTGAACAACAGGCTATTGACCGGACACACCGAATAGGCCAGACCAAAAATGTGTTTATCTATAAATTTATAACCAAAGACACCGTGGAGGAAAAGATACTTGCCCTGCAGCAACGCAAGCTAAGCGTAGCCCGTTCGCTGATCACGACGGAAGAAAGCTTCATTAAATCGCTCTCGGTGGACGATATCAGGGAGATACTGGGATAATCTGACATTAATAATTTCCCGAAAACACGTTCCGGTAAATATAGATCACCAATTTCAACAGAAATATCGCCCCACCAATAAAAAAGATGATCCTGCCATGCCTGCGATCCGTATCATTATAAGCATAAACGCGACTGCCATCAGGCAGGGTTTTCTTAAAGCGTGACAGATGCCATCCGATGAAAAGGCCGACAATACTGATGAAAAAAGGCATTGCAATACAGCCGACAGCTATCACATAGCCGGTAATAATCCATCCCAATTGTGATGACTCAGGCTTTTTCAACTCATCAATCCGCTCCCTTTTTATTTCGGCTATCTCTTCATCACTCATTGCCACACCCCTGTCGGCAAGTATCTTGCGGGCAAGCCGAACGTCAAAAGCATTCCACTCGTCCGCCTTTTTTATAACATCCATCAATTCCGCATCGGAGAAGGTGAAGAGGTAATGATCTTTATCCACATTCTCAATATCTTTATCTGCTTCCTGATTCAACAGCCTGTTCACGAGTTCAAAATCGGTCGATTTGATCTTGATGGCGTATTCCTTTGCAAATTCGTCGTTCAGGGCAAATGACGGATTAAAAGTAAGCGAATCCTCTTCTATAAAATATTCAACGCCGTGCCCGCGTAAAAACTCCGCAAGCTCATCGGCCAGCGCCTGGTCATTAAATTTCTGATAGGTTATGAATTCGGGTTCCATAGAAGCAATAAGGTAATTTCCGTCTCACAAATTAGTTAAAAAAAATCATCCGGGTATTTTCAAACAAAATTCCTGCTATATTGGTTGAGACAAACATCTATTGAATTCTTACCGGATCAACCTCAAAATAAAATGAAAAAGCTGCTGTTTTTCACACTCCTTATCTTTTCCGGCTGCCTTACTTTCGGCCAAAGCAGGATGGCCTGCTGCAAAGACCCTTCGGCAACACAGCAATTTGCGATGCTTGCCTCAAAAAAGGAATTCAGGATCGCTCATCTGAAACCATTACCCTTACGGTTTCACAGCGATATAGGACGCAATATCACTTACAAAACGCCTGATGGGAAAACGGCAAACGCCTATGAGCTGAGAGCGAAAAAACCGACCAACAACTATCTGCTGGTAGTGCATGAATGGTGGGGACTGAATGACTGGGTAAAAAAAGAGTCGGAAAAAATATACAACGACCTGGGCAATATCACCGTGATTGACCTCGATCTTTATGACGGAAAAATCGCCACCACACCACAAGATGCGGGGAAATTAATGCAGTCGGTTTCGGATGACCGTGCGAAAGCGATCATTCAGGGCGCGATAGCTTACATAGGCACTAAGGCGCATATTTATACCATCGGCTGGTGTTTTGGCGGCGGATGGAGCCTGCAGACCGCATTGCTGTCGGGAAAGCAGGCGGCGGCCTGTGTGATGTATTATGGTATGCCCGAGCAGGATATTGCCCGTTTAAAGACGCTTAACTGCGAAGTGCTGGCCAACTTCGCCAATAAAGACCAGTGGATCAATAAAAAGGTAGTAGCAAAATTCGTAGCTGACATGAAGCTTGCCGGAAAAAAACTTTATGTGAACCGCTATGATGCCGACCACGGCTTTGCTAATCCGAGTAATCCGGCGTATAACAGCGCGGCCACAAAAGAAGCTTATGCAAAGACCATTACCTTTTTAAAGCAACGATTAAAATAGGGCTTTTTTCACCATATTTTCCCCGTCACCCCAATGACGGACAGCTTTGGGGTGGTAAATAAATCCATACCGGCGGTGCCGAAATTCAAAATCATTCCATAACATTGCAAAAACATTCTGCCCTTTGACTGCACGCGGTAAAAAACTACTCTCCTATCTTTTAAAATTCGTCATCTTAGTTCTGGCAGCGTGGTTTATTTATCACCGAATTATTAAAAACGACGATAATATTCAAAAATTCGAGTCGCTTACAGCACACATCACCTACAGAAAAGTGCTTTTCACGATGATTGGGGTAGTATTGCTGATGTGCGTTAACTGGGTGCTTGAATCGCTTAAATGGTGGCACTTAACCAGGCGCCTTGCCCCAATGAGTGTCTGGAAAGCTATAGAGGCAGTTTTTTGCGGACTAACCTGGGCGATATTCACCCCCAACCGTATCGGGGAGTATGGCGGCCGTGTTATGTTCCTGCCGTTGCGAAAGCGTATTCACGGTGTGTTCGCCATGGCAGTCGGGGCCTTTGGGCAGAATGTGATCACCAATGTACTTGGTTCTGCCGCATCGGTATGGTTTATTTTTACCTTTTTGCACCCGAACGACTGGCTGATGCTGGGTATTATTCTGATAGCTGCCTTTGTGATAGCCGTGATGCTTACCTTTTATTTCAATATCAAATGGATGGTATCGGTACTGAACCGCATCAGGTTCCTGCACAAATACCACCGCTTCTTTGATATTATGGGTACCTATAAGCCCCGGCAGTTGCTGAACATCATGTGGTTTTGCCTGGCAAGGTTCTGCACCTTCACCTTTCAGTATTACCTGGTTATTCACCTGCTTGTGCCGGAGATTCCCCTGTACGAGTTATCGCTGCTGATGTTTACTTTCTTTTTTGTACAATCAGCCATACCATCGCTTGATCTGCTGGATATCGGCGTACGCAGCATCACTGCGGATACGCTCTTCGGTTATGTAACCGATCAGCACCTCGCTATAGTGGCGGCCGTTTCCATTATCTATATCGTCAATCTGATCGTTCCTGCTGTTTTAGGTTCTATATTTGTTTTTAAATTAAAGTTTTTTGATCGCAATTCTTGACATTATATGCCTGCTGCTCTCGGTTCTGTATATCGTCTCAGCAGTTTTCGTGGTTTCCGGCTGGATTAAAATTAAACGGCCGCAATTTAAGACTTCGGACTTTACTACCCGGGTAACCGTGCTTATAGCTGCACGCAACGAAGAAGAACGTATCCATTTAACCATCGATGCTATTCTGGCCCAGGATTATCCGAAAGCATTAACGGAGATCATTATTGTTGACGACCACTCCACCGACCGGACGTCGCAAATTATCGGCAGTTACGCTGAGCGCGGCGTAAAACTGCTGAAATTGAATGAAGACAAGCCATTAAACTCGTACAAGAAAAAGGCTATTGCGGAGGCGATTAAACTATCATCGGGCGAACTGATGGTAGCTACCGACGCCGACTGCCTTATGAACAGCAAATGGCTAAGCTCTGTGGTGGGCTATTATGAAAAGCAGCAGCCCGTGATGATCTCTTCACCCGTGGGCTATTTTGAAGAAAAGTCGTTGTTTGAACGGTTACAGGCGCTCGAGTTTTCCTCACTTATCGCAACGGGTGGCGCCTTCATCGGTCATGGCCATGCATCCACCTGCAACGGCGCGAACCTGGCCTACAGGAAGGATATATTTTATGAGGTTGGCGGGTTTTCGGGCATTGACGACCTTGCGTCCGGCGATGATGAACTCCTGCTGCAAAAAGTGGCAGCCCGTTATCCGGGCAGGATCGGATTTTTAAAATGGTACGATGCAATAGTATTTACCCATGCGAAGCATAACCTGAAAAGCTTTATGCAGCAACGCCGCCGCTGGGCATCAAAGTCTGTTAAGTATAAGGATAAAAAGGTTGTCGGCTTTGTGGTAGGTCTCTGGCTGTTTAATGTTTCGGTGCTGCTTAACCTCATCGCGGGCATTTTCAATATTCATTTTCTGGAGTTGTTCGGCCTGCAAT
Organism: Mucilaginibacter sp.; assembly: GCA_035547875.1. Lineage (GTDB taxonomy): Bacteria > Bacteroidota > Bacteroidia > Sphingobacteriales > Sphingobacteriaceae > Mucilaginibacter. The sequence goes on from DASZTX010000058.1 coordinate 148,243, forward strand.
ATTTAATCGTCCTGCTGGCTGAGACCGCGCTGTTGCTTCCGGTGACGTCTTTCTTCAGGCGGCGCAGCCTGATGTGGCTGCTCCCGGTGTTTATACCGGTCTATGTGCTTTACTTTGCATATATCGGCTTACTGGGCAATAAGGGAAAATATATGTGGAAGGACAGATTGGTGAGATAGAACAGTGCGGAACAGCTAAAAATGACCGCTGCCTTACACTACCGCAATACCGATTACCAAACTACTTGCTATATTTAGCTTCACGAATAAAGAATTGACTGATCTCAGCCCCGCGAAGCGTACCTGGATATTATTTAAACGCAATAAAATTGCTATGGCCGGTCTGGCCTTTATCGCGATCGCGCTGGCGCTGGCCGTACTTGGCTATCTCGTTATGCCCGACTCCACCCCACAGGCCAACAATATGACAATACAGTTGAGCGTAAAAAAACCGGGATCGGAGTTTACGATATTGCGCCTCCGGAAACCGGAACCGGTTGACACGGTGGGATTTTTTTCGAAAATGCTGTTCGGACAACCGTCGTTTTATAAGGAAGTTCCCATCACCGGCTACCGCATAAAAAAAGATTCTATTATTGCAGATGAGTACATTGGTGCGGAAGATAAACCTGAACGCAGAGCTTATGTGTTGCCGCCCCAAGGCGACTGGCAGGTTATCCAACGTACGTATTGGCTTGGCACGGATATTTATGGCCGCGATCTGCTGAGCCGGCTTATTCTCGGCACCCGAATTTCACTGTCAGTTGGCCTGATGTCCGTAATTATTAGTATGCTGCTCGGTGTGTCCGTCGGCGCCATAGCCGGTTATTTCGGCGGCTGGGCAGACGCCGCGTTAAGCTGGCTGATGAATATTTTATGGGCGCTGCCGGCATTGCTGCTGGTTATCGCCATTTCATTTGCGCTGGGTAAGGGCCTCTGGCAAATATTCATCGCAGTAGGACTGTCTATGTGGGTGGAGGTTGCAAGGCTGGTTCGCGGTCAGGTGATCGCCATCAAGCATGTAGAGTATGTAGAGGCCGCACGCGCCCTCGGCTTCGGAAACTGGCGGATCATCCGCAGGCATATCCTGCCGAATATCGTCGGCCCGGTTCTCGTGCTGGCATCGTCCAACTTTGCCTCAGCCATCCTGCTGGAGGCTGGTCTCAGCTTTCTGGGTTTTGGCGCACAGCCACCCGTTCCTACCTGGGGCAGCATGATCAAAGAGCATTATGGCTACATCGTAATGGATTCAGCATATCTTGCCATTATTCCCGGAGTAGCCATCATGTTAATGGTTTACGCGTTCAACCTGGTTACCGTCGGGCTGAGAGATGCCTTCGATATAAAATCGCAAAGTACCCGGTTTTAAAAAAAATCGTTATTTTAGGCTGCCCCTTCCAATTAACTGATGGATAATTTTGACGAAATTTCGGCTGAAGACGATTTGATCCGCTTATTGCTTAAAAGGCAAACGGAGTTAAATGCCCTGCTTGAAGTCACACAGGCCATCAATAAAGATACCGCTACCTCCACCCTGCTGCAAATGCTTCAGGTAATATTAAAGAGTTATCTGCAGGTGGGCAAACTAAGGTTTCTGATCGAAAAGAACGGCTCATACGTTTTACTGTCGAAATACGGGGGCAACATCGAGCCGGTAAGCGAGCTGCATAAGGCATGCCTGAAACTAAAAAAATTCAAATGGCCAACCCCGCTGGCCAACCATGAGGATGAATTACTTGCCGGGTACGACTATTTTATACCGATCTATCATAAAAAAAAGGCGCTGGCCTATGCCCTGATCGGCGACTTCAACACCTCGAACGAACTGCTTAACAATGATCTGAACTTTATTCAGACGGTTATCAATGTAATTGTGGTGGCGCTGGAAAATAAAAAACTTTTTAAGGCGAGGCTGCAATCGGAGCGTTTTCAACGGGAGATGGAACTGGCTGTGGAAGTGCAGAATATGCTTATCCCGATAAAGGCCTACAAGGACGAGCGCGTTGAGGTGAGTGCACGCTATATTCCCCATCAGAACATCGGCGGCGACTATTTTGATTTTATACGGCTGAACGAACATGAATTTTTATGGTGCATCGCCGACGTATCCGGAAAAGGTATTTCGGCCGCTTTGCTGATGGCAAACTTTCAGGCCAGCCTGCATGCATGGTCGGCGGTTGAGGAGGATCTGACCAACATTGTGGACAGGCTCAACAAGATCGTGATCAATAACACCAAGGGCGAACGTTTTATAACGCTATTCATTGCCAAATACAACGAAAGGACACGAAAGCTCACTTATATTAACGCAGGTCATAACGCTACCGTACTCCATTTTGACGGAGAGAACATCCCGCTGAAACTCGGTACAACGATGATCGGTGTCTTTGAGGATCTGCCGTTTATTAACCAGGGTGAAGTGGATATTGAACCGGGATCAACGATTGTAAACTATACCGACGGGCTGATGGATCATGAGCACCCGAATAAAAACTGGACAGAGGAGAAGCTGCTTGAGTTTATAAAGGCAAATGGTCACCTGCCGCCAAATGATTTTAATGAGATGATGATGAATCATATCAACCTGGTGATCAAAGGGAAGCCGATAGATGACGTTACCCTCCTTACCCTGCGTATTTTTTAAGGAAGAAAACCATTTTTAACATATCTGAATATTTTCAACAATTATAACAACACCGGCCCTGCCGCGTTTTCCTACTTAGATGTTATTGCCACGTTATCAGTTTGAGTTTCTGGAAGCAGGCTGCGATGAGGCAGGCCGCGGATGCCTTGCCGGGCCGGTTTTTGCCGCCGCAGTGATACTGCCTGACGATTTTGATCACCAGCTGCTTAACGATTCCAAGCAACTGCCCGAAAGCGTTCGTTATGAACTCAGGGCTGAAATTGAAGCACAGGCCATCGCCCATGCAGTGGGGGTGGTCGATAATGAGGAAATTGATGCGATCAATATCCTGAACGCATCCTTTCTGGCCATGCACCGGGCGATAGAAAAACTACACCTTGCACCGCAATTCCTCATCATCGACGGAAACCGCTTTAACCGGTACCGGGATATTCCGCATCAGTGTATTGTTGAAGGCGACGGTAAATACTTCAGTATTGCCGCGGCATCCATACTTGCCAAAACCTATCGTGATGATTACATGAAACAGATAGCCGCCGAGCATCCGGAATATGACTGGCACAAAAACAAGGGCTACCCGACAATTAAGCATCGTGAGATGGTATTGAAAATAGGCTACACCCGCTACCACAGGCGTACCTTCCGCGTTACCGACCCGCAGCTGGAATTGTTTTGAGCCTACGTTGCTATCTTACTTTTTGTAACTATTGTAATTTTTAAGCTAAAAAAAAGAGCTAAATGTAATACAGGGCTTTGCGGTTGCTCATTTTTTATATTTTTGTTAAAACCCGAAAAAACATTGAGGATTCTGATCTTAACACATCGTGTACCATTTCCGCAAAATGGCGGTTACCCGATTGTGGTCTGTAACACCATACGCGGGTTAGTAAACCTTGGTCACGATGTTTCGCTGATCGCCCTCAATGCCAGGAAAATCCATCACGAAAACAATGAGGACGACGAGTTTTTACTTTCCAAAATTGATTACCGGTCGTATGATATCGACATCAGCGTTTCCGTATTTGACGTTGCAGCTAATCTATTCAGTAAAACCTCGTTCAATCTTAACCGGTATTACGACGCTGATTTTGAGAAAATGCTCATCAGCAGCCTGAAGGAAAAAGATTATGACATCATCCAGTTCGAGGGGCTGCTGGTTTCGCTTTACCTATCGGCTGTGCGGAAGGTGTCAAAAGCCAAATTGATCTATCGCCTTCACAATATCGAGAATCAGGTATGGCAGCGAATGTCGGAGCAAAAGACCGATCCTTTTAAAAAATCGTATCTTAAATTGCATGCCAGACGGATAAAGAATTATGAACTTCAACAGCTGAACAACTTTAACGCGATAGCCGTTTTTACGCAGCAGGACAGAAACACCCTGCTCGAATATGGTACCAGCATCCCGATTGAGGTATTACCCGTTGGGCTGAATATGGATCGATACAAACCAGACTTCAGCAAGACGGAATTTCCAAGCCTTTTCTTTCTCGGCTCGCTGGACTGGCTCCCTAACCGTGAAGGCATTGAGTGGTTCATCGAAAATTTTGCCAAAGAGCTTACCGACGGTGATCTCCGGGTTAAGTTTTATGTGGCCGGAAACGATATACCCGAAAGCTTTGACGAGTATGATGTAATGGGCAAGATCTTTATACAGGGCGAGGTAGATGACGCGCTGGAATTTCTGAACAGCAAATCGATCATGATCGTTCCGCTGATGTCTGGCGGTGGTATGCGCGTAAAGATCGTCGAGGGGATGGCTATGCAAAAGTGCATCATTTCAACCTCGCTCGGCGCCGAGGGGATCAACTATCAGCACGGAGTAAATATTCTGATCGCCAATAATTACGACGAGTTCTACCGCGCGATAAAGACCTGCATTTCTGACGAGGAATACTGTAAAAACATAGGCACTAACGCCCGCACGCTGATCGAGCAGCAGCATACCGTAAACCAGGTTACGGAGATGCTCGTCAAATTTTACGAATCCGTAGCCTGAACGGATTCACGGGGCGTCACCGTTATTATTTGTACAAGCCAAAAAATCGCCGTTCGTAAATTGTAAATCATTGCTAATTTTGCCGCTTAATCATTCAAAATGAAAAATACTGCTTTAACCGATATTCATATAAAAGAGGGCGCCAAGATGGTTCCGTTTGCTGGTTACAATATGCCCGTACAATATGCCGGGATCAACGCCGAACACGAAACCGTACGGAACGGCGTAGGTGTGTTCGATGTAAGCCACATGGGTGAGTTCATCATTAAAGGCGACCACGCGCTGGATCTGATACAAAAAGTAACAAGCAACGATGCCGCCAAACTATATGATGGCAAAGTGCAGTATTCCTGCCTCCCTAACCTCGACGGCGGTATTGTTGACGACCTGTTGGTTTACCGCATTGACGATAAAACCTATATGCTGGTGGTGAATGCATCCAACATTGACAAGGACTGGGACTGGATCACCAAATTTAATACCATGGGCGCCGAAATGAAGAACATTTCGGACCGTACATCCTTACTGGCCATTCAGGGGCCGAAAGCTGCAGCGGCGCTGCAAAGCCTTACGGACATCGACCTGGCATCAATGGAATATTACACCTTTAAAAAAGGCACCTTTGCAGGTATCGATAATGTAGTGGTATCCGCAACAGGTTATACCGGCGCGGGCGGCTTTGAAGTATATTTTGAAAACAGCCACGCCGAAGATATGTGGAATGCAATATTTGAGGCGGGAAAACCATTCGGGATCAAACCCATAGGATTGGGTGCGCGCGATACGCTGCGCCTGGAAATGGGTTTTTGCCTTTACGGGAATGACATTGACGACACCACCTCGCCTCTGGAAGCGGGCCTCGGCTGGGTCACCAAGTTTACCAAGGAATTTAACAATTCTGCCGCACTTCAGCAGCAAAAAGCTGACGGAATTAAACACAGGTTAGTGGGATTTGAAATGATAGACCGGGGCATCCCCCGCCACGACTACCCGATCACCGATGCGAACGGCAATACCATTGGACGTGTGACTTCGGGCACGCAATCCCCTTCGCTTCAGAAGGCCATTGGCATGGGCTACGTCGATACGGCATTTGCCAAGGAAGGTACCGAAATATTCATCAGCATAAGGGATAACAAGATCAAGGCGAAAATAGTTAAACCACCATTTATTAAATAGTGGGTGTCCGCTACATCTGACAGAGAGTCCTTCATCCTACAAGCGCCTATGACTGAATTAAACGTTTGCCTTACACCATTGCTGATCCCTCTTTTTCCGGTTGAAGAGCACATTGTGGTCGTGATCGATATTTTCCGGGCGACATCATCCATCTGCTACGGCATAGAGAACGGTGCAGAAGCCATCATTCCGGTATCTGAAGTTGAGGAATGTGAGGGCTATCGTCCGCACGGACATCTGCTCGCTGCGGAACGCAACGGAGAAGTAGTGGCAGGATTTGACTTTGGAAATTCTCCTTTTTCCTATACCCGGAAAAAAGTGGAAGGGAAAACTATTGTGCTGACAACGACCAACGGAACACAGGCGCTGCATCTATCACGGAGTGCAAAAAAGGTGGTGATCGGCTCTTTCCTGAACCTTACGTCGCTGTGTAAATGGCTTAAAATACAGCACGACAACATTCTGCTGGTTTGTGCCGGTTGGAAAAATAATTTCAATCTGGAAGATACGCTGTTTGCCGGTGCTGTAGTTGAACAACTGAAAAATAACGGATTTAAGCTGGACGACGCTGCTATTGCGGCAAATGACCTGTACCAGACCGGAAAGGACGATATCAGCCTGTACCTGAAAAAGACCTCGCACAGTGAACGGCTGAAGAAACTCGGCATCGAAAAAGACATTGAATTTTGCCTGCAGGTTGACCTGACGACGGCTATACCTGTGCTCGACGGTGAAAAACTGGTAAAACTACAAGTTTGATCCCTTTAAATAAGCCGATGTTACTTTAGCTTATCATTGTTCAGATGCCTCTCCGCGTCACGGATACTTTTTTTCTCCAGGTTTTTCCGGAGCGCATCGGTCAGATCAATACCGGTCTGATTTGCAAGGCAGATCAGCACAAAAAGCACATCGGCCATTTCGTCCGCAAGGTTGACCGCTTCGTCCGATTTTTTGAATGATTGCTCACCGTACCGCCTCGCCATAATGCGGGCCACTTCCCCTACTTCCTCCATCAGGATGGCCGTATTGGTCAGTTCATTAAAGTAACGGATGCCAGTCGTCTTTATCCAGTGATCTACCAGATCCTGGGCCTCTTTGATTTCCATAGCCGGTGATTTAATAATTGTCTTTATCCTTTGTGTTCATTATGATGGTGACAGGGCCATCGTTCAGCAGGCTGATCTTCATGTCCGCGCCAAAAACTCCGGTTTGGATCTCTTTTCCGGTTAGTCCGGTAAGCGTACGGATCATTTCCTCATAGACGGGGATTGCCTTATCGGGTCGGGCTGCCCGGATAAATGAGGGACGATTACCCTTTTTGGTCTGCGCGAACAGCGTAAACTGCGATATCAGCAGGATATTACCATCAATATCCGCAAGGGCCTTATTCATCATACCGTTCTCATCGCCAAATACACGCAGATTTACGATCTTTTGTGCCAGCCACTGGATATCGTCGCTGGTATCGGTATCTTCAATACCGAGTAAAACCAGGAAGCCGTTTTTTATCTCGCCTGTTATTTTATCATCAACCGTGCAGCTTGCCTGCGACACGCGTTGTATTATTGCTCTCATTGCGTCAATTTATTGGATCACGCCGAATGTCCGGACGTCAAACATAGTCAACCCGGTCAAAATAGCCAATCAATTTGAAAATTAATCCACATTTTGTGCCTATTTCGTTAAGTTCGCGAACTATTTGTTTTTTACTGCTATGACTACCCATAAAGGCTTTACAACTACCATACTCCATTCCGATCGTCTTGGCAAACCCGAACACGGCGCACTGCACAAACCCATTCATACCGCAGTTACCTATGGATTTGACGATGTACAGGATCTTGTCGATATTTTTCAGAATAAGAAAAAAGGCTATGCTTATTCACGTCAGGGTAACCCGACGGTTTCGGCGCTGGAGCAAAAGATCACCCAGATGGAGAAGGGAATGGCAACGATCGCGTTTTCGACCGGGATGGCCGCTATATCATCGACGATCCTATCGCTGATGAAACAAGGCGATCATGTATTGGCGAGTTCGTTTCTGTTCGGTAATACCCGCAGCGTATTTCAGTCGTTTGCGGATATGGGACTGGATATTACCTATACTGACGCCACATCCGTTGATAATATTAAAGCTGAAACACGTGAAAATACACGGCTGATCTTTGTGGAAACTATAGCCAATCCGGCTACACAAATAGCTGACCTCGTAAAGATCGGAGACTTTTGCCAGGAGAAGGGCGTTATCTATGTAGTTGATAATACCATGACCTCTCCTTACCTTTTTAACCCTGTTACGGTAAAAGCTTCCCTTGTCATTAACTCCATGACAAAATATATCGGCGGGCATGGCAACGCGCTCGGAGGCAGCGTTACCGATACCGGACTTTTTGACTGGAGCAATTTTCCGAATATCTTCCCAACTTTTAAAACACAGGTAAAACCTGAAGTGCTTGGGATGACCCAGATCCGTAAGAAAGGCTTACGCGACGCGGGCGGTACTTTATCGCCGGAGGCCGCGCATTCGATCTCTGTCGGTTCAGAAACACTTGCCCTTCGTCTTGAACGCGCCTGCACCAACGCACTGGCGCTCGCGACCTTTTTTGACGCGCATCCATTAATAAAGAAAGTTTATTATCCGGGGCTGAAATCGCATCCTCAGCATTTGCTTGCCGAGGAACTTTTTCTTAAATACGGCGGACTGATGAGCATTGAGCTGGATAACAGCATTGATTGTTTTGCCTTTTTAAACAAGCTGAAACTTGTTATCAAGTCAAGCAACCTTGGCGACACACGAACACTTGCCATCCCCGTTGCGCACACCATTTTCAATGAATTAGGCGCCGCAAAAAGAGCGGAAATGGGAATTTCAGATTCCATGATCAGGCTGTCAGTCGGTATTGAGGACCTCGATGATCTGATCGAAGACTTTAAGAACGCGCTGGGGTAACGTTTTTTTTACCGGCGTTCGAAAGGACACTAAGGAAAAAGAAATAACCAAAGCATATTTATAACCTCCTACACCCTGGCGTCAGGACTGTAACCGGATAGAAGATCATCGGTAAAACAACTTATGCCCGTGTATCGTTTCCGTTATAAATACTCAGATAGCTTTCATAACGGGTAATAGCGATGTCGCCATCCTCTACAGCAGCAAGTACGGCGCAGCCGGGTTCGTTGATATGACGGCAGTTGTTAAAGCGGCAGTCGTGCATACGTTCCCGCATTTCCGGAAAAAAATGGCTCAGTTCCTGTTTTTCGATATCGATCACCCCGAGTTCGCGAATACCGGGCGTATCGATGATAAATCCGCCGTGAGGCAGCTCAAACATCTCGGCAAATGTAGTGGTATGCATACCCTTATCGCTCCAGTCGGACACTTGCTGGGTACGCAGCAAAAGCTCAGGCAGCAGCGCATTGATCATGCTGGATTTCCCTACCCCGGAATGCCCGGAAATAAGCGTTACCTTATTTTCGAGCAGCGCCTGCACCTCCGGTATGTTGGTACCTTTCAATGCCGACACCTCATAACATGGATAACCTACATCTTCATAAATGGACTTATAATCTGCCAGTATTTCCAAACCCTCGTCGCTGAAAAGGTCAAGCTTGTTGAATACCAAAATGGCAGGGATGTCATAAGCTTCGGCAGTAACCAGAAAACGGTCGATAAATCCGAGTGAGGTGCGCGGAGATGCCAGCGTAACCACCAGCAAAGCCAGATCAAGGTTTGCTGCAATGATCTGTCCCTGACGGGAAAGGTTGATCGACTTCCGGATGATATAATTCTTACGCGGATGCAGGTTGGTAACGACGCCCGTTTCCTGATCGGGTTCCATTTCTATATCAACCATATCACCCACAGCAAGCGGGTTGGTGGTCACGATACCCTTGATACGGAACTTACCCTTAATCCGGCAATCTATACGCTGCCCGTCGGGCAGGCGTACCTGGTACCAGCTTCCGGTCGATTTGGTGATTAATCCCTGCATGTTTAAAAGTTTCAAAGGTACCAAATTTGGCACTTGTTAAAACGTTTATTTACACGATATGGGGGCGCTTTTACGATACTGAGAAACAGAAAAATAAACACTCTTGCTGTTTTTGCCGAGTTTGAACGAAAAAATCAGATCAGAAATGATTTAAACATTTTTTAAATATCGCTTGCTAATTAAAAAAATATCTACTTACTTTACCGACATTATATAAATGATACTTAACCACACCACATCGACCACCATTACCACCACCGGGTTAAAAGACGGAGGAAGATAGTCGTATGGTATAAAAGCATAAAAAACCAATGAGCGCCTTCCTCCGAAAAAGAGGAAGGCGCTTTTTTTTAACGTAAAATGAAAGTCTTAAAATTTGGCGGTACTTCCGTAGGATCAGTTCAAAGCATCCAAACCATTTTAAACATTTTAGATGCCGAAATAAAAGACGGCGAACGCCCGGTCGTGGTTTTGTCAGCCATGAGCGGGGTGACCAACCAGCTGCTTTCGATGGCAGAAAGTGCCGCCAGAGGAACGGACTTCACCCAGTCACTTGCCGAACTTGAAACGCGCCACTTTGATGTGGTTAAAAGCCTGCTTACCGTTCAAAATCAAAACCCGGCGTTTACACGTTTAAAGATATTATTCAACCAGCTGGAAGACCTGCTACAGGGTGTCCTGACCCTGCGCGAACTAACGCCGAAGACCCGCGATCAGGTACTTAGCTTCGGGGAGCGCTGCTCGGCGCTGATGATCTGCAAAATTGCTGCCCAACACTTTAGGGATGCCGTATGCGCCGACGCATCGGAACTGATAAAGACCGACAGCGCCTTTGGTAACGCCAGGGTAAACACTGAACTCACCGAGTTGCTGATCCGGAACTTTTATGAGAATAACAAGGGTAAAGTGATATTTGTGACCGGCTTTATTGCCTCCAACGATGCAGGGCAGCTAACCACGCTCGGTCGCGGCGGAAGCGATTACACCGCAGCGATCTTCGGCTCGGCGCTGAATGCGCGGGAAATACAGATATGGACCGATGTGAACGGTATGATGACCGCCGATCCGCGAATGGTGAAAAAGGCCTTCCCGCTTCCCGAACTTAGCTATACCGAAGCAATGGAATTGTCGTATTTCGGCGCGAAGGTGATCTATCCGCCGACAATGATCCCCGCATTCCTGAAGAAGATCCCCATCGTTATTAAAAACACGTTTGAGCCCGATTTTGAAGGTACCGTTATCCGGCATGACTGCAAGCCGTCGAATCTCACGATCAAAGGCATTTCCTCCATTAACAACATCAGTGTCCTCAACCTTGAAGGCAGCGGCATGGTAGGCAAATCCGGTTTTAGCGGCCGGTTGTTTTCGTTGCTTGCACGCGAGCAGATCAACGTGATCCTGATCACACAATCCTCTTCGGAGCACAGCATAACTTTCGCCGTTCACCCGGATGACACTGATAAGGCGCAACGCCTGATAGAACAGGAATTTGAGCTGGAATTGCTTGCCAAAAAACTGGAGCAGGTTACTATTGAGCAAAACCTTGCCATCCTGGCTATTGTCGGCGAGAACATGAAGCAAACACCGGGTGTTTCTGGAAAGCTTTTTCATGCGCTTGGACGCAATGGTATCAACGTACGGGCTATCGCACAAGGGTCGTCGGAGTACAATATTTCAGTTATTATTTCTGCCGGCGATCTTGCCAAAGCACTAAACGCCGTGCACGATGGCTTTTTTACTCAGCTCACCAAAACGCTGCATGCCTTCTGTCTCGGCACGGGTAACATCGGTAAAACGTTGTTTAACCAGCTCAACGCTCATAGCGGCTATCTGGAAGAAAATAATGGCATACAGGTAAAAATCGCGGGCATCAGCAATACCCGGAAAATGATTTTCAATACAGACGGCATATCGCTCGACAGCTGGCAGGAAGAACTTGAAGCTTCGCACCAGCCTGCCGATCTGGACGCGTTTATCGCGAAAATGAAAAGCTTTAACCTGCCTAACTGCGTATTTATTGATAATACCGCCAGCCCCGAACCTGTGGGACATTATGAAGACGTTTTTAGATCAAATATATCTGTAGTGACCTGTAACAAAATCGGCAACTCTGCTGCATACGGTCAATACAAAGCTTTCCGCGATGCTGCGCACCGGCATGGCGTCGATTTCTTTTATGAAACCAACGTCGGTGCGGGCCTGCCGATCATCCGCACATTAAAAGACCTGATGAACAGCGGTGACCGGATCGCTAAAATCGAGGCCATCCTGTCGGGCACGATCTCATTCATCTTTAATAATTTTAAGGCCGGCGTGAGCTTTCATGACGTGGTAAAGGAAGCGCAGGAGAAAGGATACACTGAACCCGATCCGCGCGATGACCTTGGCGGAAAAGATTTTATGCGCAAAATGCTGATCCTTGCACGCGATGCCGGATATGCCCTGGAAGAAGCCGACGTAAGGATTGAAAACATCCTTCCTGCCCCCTGTCTCGCCGCCAAAACCGTTCATGACTTTTATGAATCGCTAAAAGCCGAGGACGCTTATTTTAATGATCTGACAAAAAATGCATTATCTGAAGGGAAAGTGTTGCGTTACATCGGCAAGCTGGAGAACGGCGAGGCCAGCATCACGCTGCAGATGGTAGATCAAAGTCATCCGTTCTTCACCTTATCGGGAAGCGACAATATTATCTCTTTCACCACCGATCGGTACCGTGAGCGGCCATTGGTAGTGAAAGGGCCGGGCGCAGGCGCCGAGGTAACCGCCGCGGGCGTATTTGCCGATCTGATTAACGTCGGCGCATAGTTCAATTGTATATCAACATGGAAAATAATATAGAAGAATTAAACAAACCGGCAACGACAGTTTCTCCGCAGCCGGGAGCATCGGTCTCTGTTTTTGCCCCGGCGACCGTGGCCAATGTAGTTTGCGGATTCGATGTTCTCGGTTTTGCCCTAAATGAACCGGGCGACGAAGTCGTCATGCGCGTGACCGGAAAACCGGGTATTACGATCAGTAAAATTACCGGCGACAACGGTCGCCTGCCGCTTGATCCGGCAAAAAATACGGTAAGCGTAAGCGTACAGCATTACCTGAACAGCGTGAACAGAAATGACATCGGTCTGGATATTGAACTGCATAAAAAAATGCCCATCGGCAGCGGCCTTGGCTCCAGTTCAGCCAGTACGGTTGCCGGGCTGTATGCCATCAAGACTTTATTAGGCGATGATACCGACCCGGTTAACCTGCTTCCGTTCGCGATGAAAGGGGAAGAAATGGCCTGTGGACATGGTCATGCCGACAACGTCGCCCCTGCCCTGCTTGGCGGTTTTGTACTGATACGTAGTTATGATCCGCTGGATGTGGTGCGTTTGCCGCATCCTGAAGGACTTTGGTGCGCTATCGTTTTTCCGGATGTTGATGTACCGACGCGCGAAGCAAGACAGATCATCCGCAACAAGATCAACATGAAAGATGCCGTTACCCAATGGGGCAACATTGCCGGGCTGGTGAGCGGTCTGTTTATGAACGACGTTGACCTGATCGGCCGAAGTATGAAGGACATTCTCGTCGAACCCGTACGGTCTATGCTTATCCCGGACTTTTACAAAATGCGCGGCATGGCGCTAAATCTCGGCGCGGTGAGCTTCGGTATATCCGGCTCCGGGCCGTCGGTGTTTGCGTTCACAAAAGATGAGGAGACCGCAAAACTGATAACGCAAAAATTAAAACAACATTTAAATGATCTGAGCATTGGCTGCAACACCTATGTCTCGACTATAAATGATGCAGGTCCCAGGGTAACCGGCTGAGGCTGGTTAAATAGATACGATAAAACTAATTCTTAAATCTAATTTATATTTCAATTGAACTTTTACAGTACCAGGAACCCGGCAAATCAGGTGCCGTTCAAAGAAGCTGTTTTTAACAGTATGCCACAGGACAGGGGCCTTTATATGCCGGTGAGTATTCCGCGCCTCGACGATAAATTTCTAAGCCATCTTGATGAATATACCCTGCCTGAAATTGCCCTGCATGTGGCACAAAGCCTTATCGGTGACGATATCCCCGGACAGGATCTAAAAGCGATCATTTATGACGCGATCAGCTTCCTTGCCCCGGTGGTAAAACTGGAGCAGGATGTTTTTGTGCTGGAACTGTGGCACGGCCCCTCACTGGCCTTCAAGGACTTTGGCGCACGCTTTATGAGCCGGGTAATGAGCTATTTTCTGGAAAGGGGAGAAAAACAGCTTGATGTCCTGGTAGCTACTTCGGGTGATACCGGCGGCGCGGTGGCGCAGGGTTTTTTAGGCGTACCGGACACTCGTGTAACGATCCTCTATCCTAAGGGAAAAGTGAGCGGTATTCAGGAACTGCAGCTAACCACGAATGGTCAAAATATACGCGCTATAGAAATTGACGGAACGTTTGATGACTGCCAGGCGCTGGTAAAACAGGCTTTTACCGACCCGGAACTGAACGCTGCATTCCGGCTGACATCAGCTAACTCCATCAACATCGCCCGGCTGATACCGCAGACTTTTTACTATTTTAATGCTTATGCGCAACTGCTGAAGCAGGGGATCAGCAAGGTGGTATTTTCCGTTCCGAGCGGTAATTTCGGTAATATCGGCGCAGGCCTGCTCGCCTGGAAAATGGGTTTGCCCGTTGAGCATTTTATTGCGGCCACCAACGTTAACGATACGATTCCGGCATTTCTCAGAACAGGGAACTATCAGCCCAAGCCATCTGTCGCAACCTTGAGCAACGCCATGGATGTGGGTGATCCGAGTAACTGGGTGCGCATTGCAGACCTGTTTAAAGAGGATACGGCGGCGCTGAGATCGGTGGTCAGCGGATATAGTTACAATGATGAGGAAACCATGGCGGCGATCAAATTCATCAATGACAATTACAATTATGTAGCCTGTCCGCATACAGCGATCGCCTGGCAGGCGCTGCGCGACTGGCAGCAGGACAACTATCAGCCCGGCACCGCGGGAGTGTTTTTGTCAACCGCCCATCCCTGCAAATTCCCGGATGTTTTTCCTGAAAGCATCGCAAAAAAAATCGAGATACCTGAACAGGTTGAAAAGCTTGATAAAAAACAAAAACGGGTCACTTTGCTGGGAAAGGACTTTGCAGGATTTAAAGATTATCTATTGAAAAACAATTAGTTGCACGGCTTTCATAAGGCGCAGTTTGTCTGATCCTGTAATTGGCCACTGATGTTTACATAAATTTGCTTATGACGATCATCACACAAGATCACTTGTCGCCCCTGCAAAAGGAAGCCGCTCTACGGATATGGAATAAGGAATATCCGCAAAGGCTGGTTATGTCCGCAATGGAACCGTTCGATGAGTTCCTGGATTCGATCACCGATAAAACGCATTATCTGTTACTGACCGGGCACAGGGAAATTGCTGGCTGGGCGGCAGCATTTATGGCAGGGCCCGTTCGCAGTTTCTTTATCATGGTTGATGGCAGTTATCAGGGAAAAGGCTACGGAACACTGCTCCTGAATCAAATTAAAAAAGATAACCATAAACTTTTTGCATGGGCGATAGACCACGACCAGGATTTTAAACTTGACGGCACCCGCTATCCCTCGCCGATTGCCTTCTATCTGAAAAACGGCTTTACCGTGAATAATGATTTGCGTCTGGAAAACGAACTTTTGTCTGCGGTGAATATTTTGTGGCAAAAAGGCTGATTTCGTGGTATTTTCAAGCCATAATCCGCGGTTTGCTAAAACAACCTGATGATTTACAAGGGGATCGCCGTGCCGCGCTCAGGTTGACAATAGCTATTTGCCGGATACTTGTATCTTTGGGCCAAATTACATCCCCTCATGATCAATACCATCATTTTCGATCTTGGCGCGGTTCTGATAGACTGGAACCCACATTACATGTACCGGACCATTTTTGAAGACGAACAGAAAATGATAGAATTTCTTGCAAACGTTTGTACGCCGGACTGGAATGAGGAGCAGGATGCGGGAAGATCACTGCAGGAGGGCACGAAACTACTTGTCAGTCAGTTTCCTGAGCATGAGGCAAATATACGTGCTTTTTATGACCGCTGGGACGAAATGCTGGGAGATGCTTTCGGGGGTACGGTCGAAATATTTAAAGAATTAAAAGCGACCGAAAAATACAGAATCTATGCGCTGACCAACTGGTCTGCTGAAACCTTCCCAAAGGCGCTGGCAAAATTCGACTTCTTGCACTGGTTTGACGGCATTGTTGTTTCGGGCGCAGAAAAAATGCGGAAACCCACACCCGAATTTTATCACATTCTGCTAAACCGCTACAACGTAAAGGCCGGGGAAGCCTTGTTCATCGACGACAACCTCCGCAATATTCTGGCGGCGGAAAAGGAAGGCATCAGGTCCGTACATTTTACATCTGCCGGAGCGTTGAAGGAAAAACTACAGGAGTTAAAGCTGATCTAAGCACCGGATATCCCCTGCGTACCGAGCAACAGCAGCTTCCAGGCATCAGCAACATTTTCTTCATCAAGCAACATTTTTGCGGCCAGATGTATCTGAAGTTCATCATCCGACGGATTTCCATTCATCTTTTTTAACAATCCCTGCATCACCGGAGATTCACGATAGGCCATTATCTCGTCGCCGTCGGGCAGCGTTTCCACGTTACCTAATCTGCCTAAGTGATTTCCCGTCAGTATTTTTGAGTTACGTATTGTAAAGGGAATTGCGTCAACCCCGATACCAATGGTTCTTACGGGCTTGGTTACCCTGAAAAGATTAGCAGGTGTGACACGGCAATACCAGTCGCCTCCTAACCGGGCAACCAGATCAGTTTTCTGCTGATCAATCTTCCCGTCCTCTCCAAGTATGGTTTCGCTGATATGTATAATTTTGATCTCGGCAATGAGTAGATTTCCTGCACCGTTGCCGCTACCAAGCGAAATCTCATCTTTTATGACACATTCAAGTTGTATGGGTGACTCCACCACGCGCGGCGGCTGTACCCATTCAGACGGAAGCATGGTTAGCCCAGATTTTATAAACTCGTTGACGCCTTTGGGATATTCTACACTGGAGAGCGAGATCTGCTGAACGATGTCATAATTAACAATATTGATGACGCATTCAGGAACCTCCCGGATATTTTCAAGCGTATGTTTGGTTGTATTATCTCTAACCCTGCGCGACGGCGAAAACACACAAACGGGAGGGTTTACGCTGAAGATATTAAAATAGCTAAAGGGGCTCAGGTTAATATTCCCAGCCTTGTCGATGGAAGAGGCCAGACAAATCGGTCGTGGCGCCACGGCATAATTAAGAATGCCCTGAACCTCAGCGGGCGAAAGGTCGGATGTTTTTAACGTCAGCATTAACGGCGTTATTTCTTTTTAAGCTTTAAGATCGAAAAATCGTCGTCGGCCTTCTTGATAATATTTCCCAGAACGCCCAGGCCGGTGATCTCCATCTCCACCAGATCGCCGGGTTGCAGCCATTGAGGTTGATACCCCGGATCGTTCAGCAAGCCTGTCCCGTTAAGCTCCAGGAAACAACCGGTACCAACCGTTCCGGAGCCAATCACATCGCCGGGCAACACATCACATCCGTATGCGCAGCGTTCAATGATTTCAGCGAAAGTCCAGTCCATATCAGCCATATTGCCCGCGGAAACCTGCTTACCATTCACCGAACATTTCATTTCGAGGTTAAACGCATTCCCTGTGTGACCGTCCTTTGCCGCAACTTTATATTGTTCCAGTTCGTCGGGGGTCACCAGCCAGGGTCCGATAACGGTACTAAAGTCTTTCCCTTTTGCGGGACCGAGATTAAGCTTCATTTCCTCCATTTGCAGTGTACGGGCGCTCATGTCGTTCATGATCATGTATCCTGCGATCAGGCCGTCAGCCTCGGCAGCCTTTATATTTCTTGCTTTCTTATTCAGCACGACTGCGACCTCAAGCTCGAAGTCAAGCTTTTCAAAATGATCGGGCATGCAACTTATTTCACCGGTCCCTTGTATGGCGTTGTGATTGGTAAAATAAAAGATGGGATATTGGTCAAACTCCGGTATCATCTCCACGCCACGGTTTCTCCGCGCCGATGCCACGTGTTGCCGAAAGGCATAGCCGTCGCGGCATGAGGTCGGATGCGGCACGGGGGCCAGCAATTCAAAAAAAGATTCTTCCTTTGCGGCCATTTTGCCAGAGGCAATGGCGGTATTTACCCGTTGCGCCCGCTCCATCAGCTCGTCACCTCCCCACAAAAATTCATTCATATTATCAGGAATGAGCTTATCGCAGGAATTTAGGTTATAGATATGTCCCTTTATAAAAACGCCCAGATGCTCCTGATCTTCCGTTTTATAGGATACTAACTTCATAGGTCTCTAAAAATTGGTTGTCTCCAAAGCTAAGGATTTTTTACGACTGCCTCATTTGTAACACAAGATGATAAGCGATCTTGCATCTTTTAAAAAATTTGCCCTAAATTTGCATATCCGGTTATGAGCATACAAAGACATTTTCTGTTTTCCCTCGGCCTCACTTCAATGAGCAGGTCTGCTGCATTCAGGAAAGCCGTGCTCTCCAGGATCATCTTCGCCCAGTACTAATTGGCAGAAAGTTTTCAGGCAAATAGAACAACGGTCGTAACCGTCGCCTAAAACTATTCCTCTTTTTCAAACGTTTTGTTATTAAACCGATTATTTGCTGTAGGCTGGTCTCTTTCGACGCCTTCAGCATTCAAACTTCTCAATTTAAAAACAATGCCTGTTTACCACACTTTAGGAAGTATTCCACCCAAACGGCATACGCAGTTCCGCAAGCCGGATGGATCGCTGTACGCCGAGGAATTGGTCTCAACAGAAGGCTTCAGTAGCCTGTACTCGCTGGTATATCACGTTTATCCGCCAACGATCGTAAAAGAATTGGGCGAACCTTATTCCGTCGAACCGCGCATAGCACGTGAAAAGCACTTAAAACACACCAGTCTCATCGGGTTTAACACGGAAGCTGCTGACGATTATCTGCAAAGCCGCAGGCCGGTACTGGTGAATAGCGATCTGCATATCTCGCTGGCCGCACCCCGTAAATCCATGACCGACTATTTTTATAAAAACAGTCAGGCCGATGAGGTGATCTTTGTCCACGAGGGTTCGGGTACTTTAAAAACGGGTTACGGCAATATCCGGTTCACCTACGGCGATTATCTGATTGTTCCCCGTGGAACAATTTATCAGATGGAGTTCGATACTCCGGGAAACCGGCTGTTCATCGTCGAAAGCTTCAGTCCTATCCGCATACCCAGGCGATACACCAACGCATACGGACAGCTGACGGAACAGGCCCCATACTGCGAACGCGACATAAGGCGCCCTGCGGATCTTAAAACCTACGATGAAAAGGGCGACTTCAAAATACTGATAAAAAAGCAGGGACTGATATACCCTTATGTATATGGCACGCATCCTTTTGATTTCGCGGGATGGGACGGGTTCCATTATCCCTGGGCATTTTCCATCCATGACTTTGAGCCCATCACCGGACGCCTGCACCAGCCGCCTCCGGTTCATCAGACGTTTGAGGGACACAACTTTGTCATCTGTTCATTTGTGCCGCGCAAGTTTGATTATCACCCGCTTTCCATCCCTGCTCCGTACAACCACAGCAATGTCGATAGCGACGAGGTGTTGTATTATGTGGATGGCGACTTTATGAGTCGCAAAAGCGTGGTAAAAGGACAGATCACCCTGCATCCCGGTGGTATTCCGCACGGGCCGCATCCGGGCGCGGTAGAAAAATCAATCGGTAAGGAAGCAACCGATGAACTGGCTGTTATGATCGATCCGTTCCGGCCGCTGATGCTGACCGAAGATGCATTGAAAATCGAGGATGAAAATTATTATAAAAGCTGGCAGGGATAATCACATAAAATGCTGTATATAAGATATTTAAAAATATATTTTGAAATTTCCGACCTTGTTGATTTTACAAAACAAGGCGAATAAAAAAATAAACAATGGAAACATTAACAATAGATAAACAACAAAAATCAACGGACTTTCTGCCCCTCAACGGCACCGATTATGTTGAATTTTATGTAGGCAACGCCAAACAGGCCGCCTACTACTATAAAACTGCCTTTGGATTTCAGGATATGGCCTACGCCGGACCCGAAACCGGCGTTCGCGACCGCGCATCTTATGTGTTGCAGCAGGGAAAGATCCGGCTGATTCTTACAACCCCGCTGCATTCAGATCACCCTATTTCCGAACACATCAAAAAACATGGCGACGGGGTAAAGGTTCTCGCCTTGTCCGTTGACGATGCTTATGACGCTTTTTATCAGACAACCCGGCGCGGGGCAGTTCCTTATCAGGAACCTCAAACGCTTTCAGACGAATTTGGTGAAGTGCGCGTCAGCGGAATAAAGCTATATGGGGAAACGGTCCATCTCTTTATTGAAAGAAAAAACTACAAAGGCGCATTTTTACCCGGGTACGAAAAGCTTGAGTCTGGATACAATCCGTCAACAACCGGATTACTGTATATCGATCACTGCGTAGGAAATGTGGGCTGGCACAAAATGAACGAATGGGTGAACTTTTATGAGGACATTATGGGTTTCCGAAACATCCTGACGTTTGACGATAAAATGATCTCGACCGAATACTCTGCCTTGATGAGCAAGGTGATGAGCAACGGCAACGGTTTTGTAAAGTTCCCGATAAACGAACCGGCCGAGGGAAAGAAAAAGTCTCAGATCGAAGAGTATCTCGAGTTTTATGAAGACGAGGGTGTGCAGCATCTCGCGCTGGCAACCAATGACATAGTGAAAACGGTGACCACCCTGCAGGAACGCGGGATCGAGTTCCTTACCGTTCCAACCACCTATTATGATGACCTGATCAGCCGCGTTGGACACATTGATGAAGACCTTGAACCACTGAAAAAACTGGGCATACTGGTTGACCGCGATGACGAGGGCTACCTGCTGCAGATATTCACCAAACCGGTTGAAGACCGGCCAACGCTGTTTTTTGAGATCATTCAGCGTAAGGGAGCAAAGTCATTCGGCGCAGGTAACTTTAAAGCACTTTTTGAAGCAATCGAAAGAGAACAGGAATCAAGAGGAAATCTTTAAAACACTTTTTTCAGATACAACGGCTGATACCGCCGCACATTGTTTAATTTTAAGCCGGGCCTTGCCCCGGCTTATTTTGTTCAGTATGACCGTCGAAGAAACCCTCACCCAGCTTAGGCTAAAGTCAAGTCCGCGCTACCTCGACGGGATGAAAAGGTTCGGTATCAGCGATGAATATGCAATGGGTATCCCCCTCCCCGATTTGAGGAAGTTAGCGAAGCGTATCAAAACCGATCACGATTTGGCAACAGCCCTGTGGAAAACTAAAATCCATGAAGCGCGGATGCTTGCGTCCATGATAGCTGACGAAAAACAATTAACCGAAAAGCAAGCGGATGAGTGGGTTGCCGATTTTAATTCCTGGGATATCTGTGATCAGGTTTGCGGAAACATTCTTTATAAAACACCCTTTGCACATCAGAAATCCCTTGAATATGCCGCGGCGCAAGAAGAATTTGTGAAGCGTGCGGGTTTTGTTTTGATGGCGGAATTTGCCATTCACAAAAAGTCGGAGGCTGATGATTTCTTTCTTTCCTTTTTCCCCGTAATGGAAAGGGAAGCATGGGACAATCGCAATTTTGTTAAAAAAGCCATCAGTTGGTCGCTGCGGCAGATTGGCAAGAAAAATCACCCTTTAATGCTTGCGGCAATCCATACCGCACACCGGATTGCGACGCAAAACCACAAGGCAGCCAGATGGATAGCATCAAATGCGCTAAATGAACTATCAAGCAAAACATCACTAATTAATAATTAATTTTCGTTGTTTTCGTAGTTTGAATTATTTATCCTGGTAACATTTTCCATATAATTGCCAACCATTTTATGGTGGTTTCCGTATTAGGTACGCTCACTGTTTTGGCCTGTGTCATTTTTGGCATAAAATTTTCTGTTAATAACACCAAAGCTGTTGATTATTACAAAATGAGCTGGATATTAATATGAGTATGGCAGATGGGAACGACTTTTATTCTGATGATGCATCCCACCTCGCTCAGATAATTGATCAATTAAATGCGGGTATCTGGGAGTTTAACGTCACGACGAAAGAAGTTAAATGGTCAGCCGGATTTTACACGATTCTGGGATATATGCCCGGGGAGATACCCTGTTCCTATAATTATTTCCTCGAAGAACTGCTCTACCATTACGACAGACCTGTATTTCTGAAAGCCATCCACACCCGAACTCCCGACCAGACCAACACCGTACAGATCAGGCTCTTAACCAAATCATCCGGTTATCAGTGGTTTGAAAGTGTTACCAAAAAATGGGAGGACGAAGGCGTAACCCGGTTCACCGGCTCACTGGTAAATATCAATAAAGCCAAGATACTGGGACTACGTGCTGCCCAAAATGACCTGCTTTTTAATGAGACCGGAACTATTGCCAAAATAAGCAGCTTTGAAATAGACGTTCCGACCATGAGCCTCTGGCTCTCGAAAGAGGCATA
Organism: Mucilaginibacter sp.; assembly: GCA_035547875.1. Classification (GTDB taxonomy): domain Bacteria; phylum Bacteroidota; class Bacteroidia; order Sphingobacteriales; family Sphingobacteriaceae; genus Mucilaginibacter. The sequence continues at coordinate 170,649 of DASZTX010000058.1, forward strand.
CGACATTTACGAGCTCAACAATCAGTTGAAACTAAGTATCGAAGAATCAGTCAGCTTTTTTGAACCCCAATATCGTCCGCTCATCAATGAGGCGATCGATAATGCCATTAAATTCTGTAAGCCATATGATCTGGAACTGCTTTTCCGGTCAGCAAAAAACAACCTGATATGGGTCAGGGCCAAGGGGTTGCCCATTATCGATGATTATGGCAAGTGCATAAAGATCAGGGGCATTCTGCAGGATATTGACAATATTAAAAAGAAGGGGCTTGCCCTGCAGACATCCATCAACACCCTGAACGATCAGAATAAAAGGTTGCAGAATTTCGCTTACATCGTATCGCATAACCTGCGTTCGCATTCCGGCAATCTTCAGTTCATGGTAAACCTGCACGAAGAAAGCGAATCGGCCGAAGATCGTGCGGAAGTATTTGCACATATTAAATCGATCAGCGCCAGCCTTGCAACAACCGTTGAACACCTGAACGAGATCGTTATGATCCATACCGACATCGACAAGGAACGTAAAACCCTTGAATTTGAGCAGGTGTTTAAAAATGTGATGTCGGCGCTGCAAAGCAACATCGATTCAACAGACGCCAGGATAGAGTACGATTTCACCCAATGTCCGGCCATCGAATATATCCCGGCTTATCTTGAAAGTATCTTCCAGAACCTGCTGACCAATGCGCTGAAGTACCGCCATCCGGACAGGCGTCCTGTCATCACCTGCCGCACCCTGAAAGATAATAACCATGTTTATATGCTTTTTGAAGACAATGGCGTAGGTATCGATATGGAGCGTTACGGCGACAAGGTATTCGGTATGTACAAAACCTTCCATCAGAACAGCGACGCCAAAGGCATTGGACTGTTTATCACCCGAAACCAGATCGAATCAATGGGCGGCACCATCAAGGTGGATAGCACCGTTAACGTCGGCACCAAATTTACCATCCGGCTGATCTGATCCCCTCCGGAAGTCCATTCCCGGCTCGGTCTTACTGAATATAACTTTCCAGAATTTTAAAGCCTCCTGCTGTTTCCAGCTGCACTTTCCCGGTAACTTTTGGCAGCAGGATACAGTCCCCCATTTTAACAGGATAGCTGCTTCCGTCGTAGTTTACCGTAAATTCCCCCTCCACGCAAACGTAGATCACAAACGAATCCAGTGCGCTGTAGTCCCGTTCCGTTCCGGTGGTAAAATCAAGAAGGTTAGTAGTAAAATACGGACAGCTAACCAGTTCAACGGGTTCGTTTTGCTGCGGCTGGTATCTGGTTTTATATTCCGGGTAATGTTTGTAGTCAATTGCTGCAAGGGCTTCCTCGGTATGCAGTTCGCGTTTGTTTCCCTTGTCGTCAACGCGGTCAAAATCATAAATACGGTAGGTGATATCCGAGGTTTGCTGTATCTCGGCGATCAGCAGCCCTTTGCCTATGGTATGCACCCGGCCGGCCGGTAAAAAGAACACATCTCCGGCGCTTACATCTTCCTTGTTCAGCACATCAGTAAGATGGCCACTGTTAAATTTATCAAGGTATTCCTGCTCGGTAAGTTCGCGGTTAAATCCGGCGATAAGGGTTGAACCCGGGTCTGCCTCTATCACATACCACATTTCCGTTTTTCCGAACGAGTTGTGCCGCTTTTTGGCGAGTTCATCGTTGGGATGCACCTGTATGGAAAGGTCGTCGTTGGCATCGATAAATTTTACCAGCAGCGGAAAAATATTGCCAAAGTGGGCATAAACCTTTTCGCCTACCAGCTCGCCTTTAAACTGCTCCAGCAGATCGGCGAGCGATGCGCCTTCCAGTTCGCCGTTGGCAACGACCGAAACGTCCGATTTCACGCCGGATATCTCCCAGGTTTCGCCGCAGTTTGGCAACTGGCCGAAATCTTTATGCAGATAGGTTTTTATTTTCTGGCCGCCCCAGATCTTGTCTTTATATATGGTTTTGAATTTTAGAGGATACAACGCTGACATAAATAAATGTTTAGGCCGCTAAGTTATCACTTTTGGATAAGCATTAAACAAGCTTTTTCTGAAAATTAAAACCACTAAAACCATCAGCAGCGTGTGCAGATAGATAAAATCGGCGACGCCCAAAAAATGCTGTCCAACCAAAAAGCCAGCTTTCAATACCTTACCGAGCAATATAAATTCATACAGCATCATGATTAACAGTGGCCCTATGCAGAATGCAGCCAGCGTTAACAGTTTCCTCCTGTTATCCATACACTTGAGGATCATCGTCAAAGGAGGAATTGACAGGGCAGCAACTATAAAAAAGCTTATCGATTTAATAAGCCATGAGGGCTCTCCGTTCAGCAAGGTCTTTAAAACCGTGGTTTCGTCTCCTTTGCCTATTGCGGCGGTAAATATACGGGCGAAAGGAAGATTACCCATGATCAGCACGAATGCGGTCGGCCAGTAACGCCTTCCTGCGCATCGCGATATAAAATAACCCGACCAGATCATCGCAAAGCTAAATACCGGACCGGCCAGCGTGGCCAGATAAGCATTTTCCCGGGCTTCGCATCCGTCGCAAAGTGTCCACAGATTAAAATCTGTCTGCTTGCCGGGGGAACCGCAAATCAGTCGGGCAACGGATAGGTGTGCCAATTCATGCAGCTGGCCGAACACAAAGACAAAGGCCATAAAGGCCACGATGTAAACGAACGTAATTTTTATCTGCATATATTTTGCCGGATATGACTACATGCAGATGGGTCCGGTTACAAAAAAAAGCCCATCTTGAAAAAGATGAGCTTCTCTTATTTTATAGCGTTTAATTACTTACCTAAACGGGCTTTCAGATTTTCATCGATCGCGGCCAAAAACTCTTCGGTGTACAGATAGTCTGTGCCATGTTCTACCTTTGGTTTAATGGTTATCGCAAGGTCCTTGGTCATCTTGCCGCTTTCAACGGTTTCAATACAAACCTCTTCCAGCGTTTTACAGAATTTTATCAGCTCCTGGTTGTTATCCAGCATACCACGGAATTCCAGACCACGTGTCCATGCAAAGATAGAAGCGATTGGATTGGTGGATGTAGGTTTACCAGCCTGATGGTCGCGGTAGTGACGGGTTACGGTTCCGTGCGCTGCTTCTGCTTCCATAACAGTACCGTCAGGTGTAACCAGTGTTGAGGTCATCAGTCCTAATGATCCGAAACCCTGTGCTACAGTATCGCTCTGTACGTCGCCGTCATAGTTTTTGCAGGCCCATACAAAGTTACCATGCCATTTAAGTGCCGAAGCAACCATGTCGTCGATTAGGCGGTGTTCGTAGGTTAGCTGGTTAGCCTCGAACTCCAGTTTAAATTCATTTTCGTAGATCTCCTGGAAAATGTCCTTAAACCGTCCGTCGTATTTTTTAAGAATAGTATTTTTTGTCGAAAGATATAAAGGCCATTTCTTTAACAAAGCCTGGTTAAAGCAGGCTCTTGCAAATCCTTTGATCGATTCGTCGGTGTTATACATAGCCAAAGCAACGCCGTCGCCTTTAAAGTTATACACCTCAAACGACTGCTCTTCGCCGCCTTCTTCCGGTGTAAAGGTGATAGTCAACTTTCCTTTTCCTTTAGTCACAAAGTCGGTCGCACGGTACTGGTCGCCAAATGCATGACGGCCGATACAGATCGGGGCAGTCCAGTTCGGAACCAGGCGCGGAACGTTCGACATCACAATAGGCTCACGGAAAACGGTACCATCCAGAATATTACGGATCGTTCCGTTTGGCGACTTCCACATTTGTTTTAAGTCAAATTCTTTTACGCGTGCTTCGTCCGGGGTGATGGTAGCGCATTTAATGCCTACACCATATTTTTTTATCGCGTTGGCTGCATCAATAGTTACCTGGTCGTCAGTTTGATCACGATACTCGATGCCCAGGTCATAGTACTTAATATCCAGATCCAGGTAAGGGAATATCAGTTTGTCTTTGATAAACTTCCATATAATGCGGGTCATTTCGTCCCCGTCAAGCTCGACTACAGGATTTTCTACTTTAATTTTCGACATTTTGATACTATTATTGTTTTAATGGCTCCAAATATATAAAAATGGTTTATTAGTTTCAGCCCGGCAACGCCGCTGAACGGTGGGTTTGACAGGCAGAATTTACTTCAAAAAGACAAACCACGCCGTCCGTGTTACCCTGTATTTTGACGGCTGATCGCTCCGTCCGGTAAACTTTTATTTAACAGGTTTGCTGTTTTTATAAACTTAGATGCTATTTTTATAAAATATAAATCAACCCTTGGTTAACTTTTACAAAGAGCTGATGCGAACTATGACGAGACATTTCCTTAAAACTATACTCCTTACTATATCTGTTTGTTCTTTTACATTGATCGCAAAGGCTCAGCTGGGTTATAACTTTGCGGCCTATGACGTAGGCACGGCAGTCGGTTTCGACAAAACTTACGGGGATGCCGAAACAGTTACCGGAACGCAGTCCATCCATTTCAATTTTACCTATAACACCACGCCGTTCGTCAACTTTGTATTCGAGGCTCAGTTAGGAAAACTGCGTGGCGGCGATTCCGTACTGACCAAATCGGGGCGTTATTTTAACAATGATTTCAGCGCCTTCATTTTCAGGGGGCAGCTGCAAATGGGCGAGATCATGGATTATTCGCATAGTCCTTTCAAAAATGCCCTTAAAAATTTATATGTGTCGGCAGGGGTCGGATTTGTACGTAATCATATTACGCAGGTAAGCCGAACGTCTGCCCAATTACCCGGATATTATACCGATGGCGAGAACAAAAGCCGCGAGCCGTTCATCCCGCTGCGTATCGGGTATGAACTGAAGCTGTACAACCGTTATTCGGAGCCAAGTGTTAAGATAGATTTTGGCTACGGCTACAACTATGTATTAGGCGACGGACTTGACGGTTTTACGGCAGGCAACAAAAAAGATTTTTATACGCAGTTTACCGCAGGAGTAAAATTCGCCTTAGGATCGGCAGCGATATCCTACCGCAAACAAATTACTTATTAGGCAGGTTGTAATTGATAAACGGAAGCCGTACCAGCCGTCGATCAACACAGCTGCCCGGTTACCATGATCAGATAAATGCAAACCTATGAGCAAGAAAATTTTTGATCCGGTTTTTGATAGTGAAAACGAAGACCGGGACCGCAAATTGAAAGATGAGCTGGGCGAAACCATTGATAAGGAAGACCTGAATTTTAATGAGGATGATGACAGCTTTGAATATGACGTAAAAAGCGATGATCCCGATTACCAGCACGCCGATCCTTACAATACCTCGGTAAAGAACGGCGAGGATATGAACTCCACTTACGACGAGTCAAACCCCTACGATGCCGGGGATGAATATATCCCGAACGAATCGCTTGAAACAGACGTGGATAAACTCGGCATGCACGTTGATGGCGGTGATATTGTGGAACTTGATGCAGCAGATCGTGCGCTCAGTCATACACCTGAAGATGACCGCCCCGACCTGGATGAAGAGGGTTACCCCAAAAACGACAGGAAGAATAAGAAGCGCTAACAGATGCGGGATAGCGTTCGTTTTATGTCGTTATCCCGCTGAGTTTTATGCCTTTTTTACCACAGTAGATAGCCCCGGTACAGTCACATAGCTCCGGCGCTGATTTGGTTTTGCACCCGCCGCACGATTTGACCGGCACGCTGCCGCGTTTTTGACAATTCGTCAAAAATCATCCCCGTCAAAATCCCTATCTTTGCACCTTAGTAACTGACAAATTATGCTTAAAGGATTTTTCAACGTTCCTGCGCCGCAGAACGAGCCGGTATTGAATTACGGCCCGCGGAGCGTGGAGCGCGCAACGCTCAAAGCTGCTTTAGAGGAAGCACGCGCACAACAGATTGACATTCCGATGTATATCGGCGGAAAAGAGGTCCGTACCGGTAACAAGAAAGAAATTCGCCCCCCTCATGATCATCAGCACCTGCTGGCCACTTTCTCGGAAGGTGATGCCGGGCACGTAACAACTGCCATTGATGCTGCATTAGCAGCAAAGGCCGACTGGGAAAACCTGCCATGGGAACAACGCGCGGCGATATTTCTGAAAGCTGCCGAACTGCTTGCCGGGCCTTACCGTGCAAAGATAAACGCAGCCACCATGCTGGGTCAGTCAAAGAACGCTTATCAGGCCGAAATCGACTCTGCCTGTGAGTTGATCGACTTCCTGCGGTTCAACGTGGAATATATGACGGAGATCTATAAACAGCAGCCTCCCATATCCGGAAAAGGCACCTGGAATCGTGTGGAACAACGCCCGCTCGAAGGGTTTGTGTTCGCACTAACGCCATTTAACTTTACAGCCATCGCAGGCAACCTGCCAACATCTGCCGCCATGATGGGCAACGTCGTGGTTTGGAAACCGGCTTATACACAGATTTATGCCGCCAACGTATTGATGCAGGTTTTTATGGAAGCTGGCGTACCTGCAGGCGTCATCAACCTGATCTATGTTGACGGCCCGGTAGCAGGCGAGGTAATTTTTAACCACCCTGATTTTGCAGGCATTCATTTTACAGGCTCTACCGGTGTATTCCAGAATATCTGGCAAACCATCGGTACCAATATCCATAAATACAAGACCTATCCCCGCATTGTTGGCGAAACCGGAGGTAAAGACTTTGTTCTCGCCCATCCAAGCGCTAACGCTGATGTGGTTAGCACTGCGCTGGTACGTGGCGCTTTTGAATATCAGGGCCAAAAATGCTCTGCGGCCTCCCGTGCGTACATCCCTGCGTCGATATGGCCTGCAGTAAAGGCAAATATCATCCGCGATCTCAACTCCTTTAAAATGGGCCCTGTCGAGGATTTTGAGAACTTTATCAATGCCGTCATCACCGAGGTATCGTTTGATAAACTGGCGAAATATATTGATGCTGCAAAAAAAGATGATGGGGCTGAAATTATTGCCGGTGGAAATTATGATAAGACCAAAGGCTGGTTTGTTGAGCCGACAGTGATCAAGGTTGATGACCCGTATTATGTAACGATGTGCGAAGAATTATTTGGCCCTATTCTCAGTGTGTACGTTTATGAGGATGATAAATTTGACGACATATTGGAGATCGTTGACAAAACCTCTATCTACGCGCTTACCGGCTCGATCATTTCTCAGGACAGGTATGCCATTGCAAAGGCTACACAACGCCTGCGCAACGCCGCCGGAAATTTTTACATCAACGATAAGCCAACGGGCGCCGTTGTTGGTCAGCAACCATTTGGCGGTGCGCGTGGTTCGGGCACTAACGACAAGGCAGGCTCAATGATCAACCTGTTGCGCTGGGTATCTCCGCGTACGATCAAGGAGACATTCGATCCGCCGAAGGATTACCGTTATCCGTTCCTCGCTAAAGAGGTCTGAAAATAAACAGCCGGTGACGCAAAAATTGCATCACCGGCTGTAAAATATAAGTGACCTGGCTGGTAAATACCGGCCTTTTTTATTGAAAACGGAATACGCTGGCCATATTGGCATTGTCGTAAGCGCTCACCTTCATATCATTGATGATGCCTGTTTTCAGGCTGTACACCCACCCGTGAACACCTAAGGACTGTCCGCTCTTCCACGCATTCTGAACGATGGTCGTTTTGCACAGGTTATGAACGTTTTCAATCACGTTGTACTCTACTAACCTGTCGCAACGTTCGTTAACGTCGGCAATCGCATCCAGTTCCTTTGCATAGATCCGGTAAACATCTTTAATGTGACTCAGCCAGTTGTCGATCAAACCGAACTGCTGGTTGCTGATCGAAGCCATTACACCGCCGCAGCCATAATGCCCGGTCACGATCACGTGCTTTACTTTCAGTACATTAACGGCGTAGTCCAATACCGAGAGCATGTTCATATCGGAATGGATCACCATATTGGCGATATTACGGTGAACAAATATCTCTCCGGGAGGCATATTGGTGATCTGGTTCGCGGGTACGCGGCTATCGGCACATCCTATCCATAAAACCGGGGGCGATTGTCCTGCGGCGAGCTTTTCAAAAAACTCAGGATCTTGATTTAGACAGCCTGCCACAAATTCTTTATTACCTTCAAGCAGGCTCTTGTACAATTCGTCGGTAGCGGGTGAACCGTAATTTTCGTTTGGACACATTATAATTCAAGGTTTGATGTTTAATTACCGGGCAAAAATAAAAGATAAACTTAAAAATTCCGAATGATTATCGTTTCGCCTCGTGAACAAATTGACGGCGATTTTTTTTGCACTGACTTTTCAATATATGATTCTGCATAGTCGGCATGTTGACAAACTACTGAACCAGACCGGAACTGTAAGTGATCAGCCAATCCTTTTGATTATTTCGAGACAGGCGCGACTGTTGTGGTACGGGCATTTCCAGAAGCCAGCCTTATCCTCATGCTGCATAACCTTCCCGTCAGCCCCAATCCCCCAGAACCACTCGCCATTTTCCTTGTCCAGAATTTTTTCCTTAATAAACTCCCAGTTTCGCAAGGCAATATCCAGGTATCTGCGGTCACCGGATACCTCCCAGGCGTTAAAGAATCCTACCATCGCCTCCGCCTGTACCCACCAGTGTTTTTCATCAATAAGACGGTCGCTGTCTGCATCGTACTCGTAAAACAGTCCCCCATCGGTATCAAGGGCTTGTATGGTTGCTTCTGCAACCGGAATGGCGATATTTTCAACCTGTGCTATCAACGTTTCATCCCCTATTGCCCTTGCAGCTTCCAGCAGCAGCCAGGATGCCTCAATATCATGTCCGTATGATATCAGCCCCGATTTGCTGTTCCAGTTTTCATCAAAAAACAACCTCAAATGGCCGCTCTTTTCTTCGATAAAATGATCCGAGAAATTTGCTAATAATAACCGGATCTGCTGCGCGGGCTTTTCATCAGGCCAAATTCCATACAAGCTGGTGTAGGCTTCCAGCACATGAAGGTGGGTGTTCATGGTCTTTTTCTCGTTCTCGTCCTTTGCACTCAGGCGCAAGTCATCAATCGGCTTCCAGTCTTTTGTAAAAGCCTCGAAATACCCTGTATGCACGGGGTCGTATGCTTTTTCTTCCAATAAATTGAAAAGGCTGATCGCCTGTTGTTTTACCGCTTCGATTTTAGTTGCGCGATAGTATTCACCGAGGGCATAAATCGTAAAGGCAATGGCATAAACCTGTTTTTTTGTATCCAGCGGTTTACCGGCATAATCAAGCTGCCAGTAAACACCGCCATACTCGTTGTCTGCAAAATGATCGGTCAGATATTGGTATGCCCTGTCGGCCATTGCCCGGTATAGATGCTGTGGGGCATGGTTGAAGGCAGCGGAGAACGACCACAAAATACGCGCATTCAACACGGCACCTTTAGGCGCACCGGCGGTGACACGATTACCGTTATCTATTTTCCCATAAAAGCCACCGTTTTCGTTATCCGGAGTTATATCAGACCAGTAACGAAGTATATTTTGCAGCTCGTCCTGCAGCTCTTTTTTAAAAACCGCAAGCAGTTGATCTGTTGTATTTTGCATGGAATCATTCCGCAATAAGCTCATCAGCGTAAATTCATGTTACTATCGATCAACCGGCAAAGAGTGTTTACGGATAACGCCGACCGCAGCCCGTCGCTGGCCGTATGCATTACATAGTCCAGCAGTTTATCAACTGTAGTAGTGGCTACATGCATCCGTGTATCCGATGATGCATAATAAATAAACACCCGTTCGTCGTCGTCTTTAATCCAGCCGTTGCAGAATACCACGTTGGACACGTCGCCCACCCGCTCCTCTCCTTCCGGCGCAAGGAAATACCCGGCAGGTTTATATAAAACTTTGGTCAGATCGGTCAGATCGGTCATAAACATATACAACACATAGCGCAGACCAGCTGCGGTATTCCGCACACCATGCGCGAGATGCAGCCAGCCTTTTTCCGTTTTGATCGGCGCAGGCCCCTGCCCGTTCTTGGCTTCGTAAACGGTATGATAGCTCTTATTGTCGATGATCACCTGCTCCGCAACCTGAGCATTTTCCATGGTATCGCATAACCCAAAACCAATGCCGCCACCTTTCCCGGCGCTGATAAAGCCATCCTGCGGACGGGTGTATAAAGCATATTTACCCGCTACAAATTCGGGATGCAAAACCACGTTCCGCTGCTGTGGCGAGTTGGTGATCAGGTCGGGCATACGCTCCCATTGTTTAAGGTCTTTAGTCCGCGCAATGCCGCAGGCCGCTACGGCCAGGCTCTGGTCATGAGGCGGAGCCTCCGGATCGCGGCGCTCGGTACAAAACAAACCATATATCCAGCCGTCTTCGTGTGCCGTCAGGCGCATATCATATACGTTTACATCAGGATCGCTGGTTTCGGGCAATGTTATCGGGTAATCCCAAAAGGTAAAGTTACTCACACCGTCCGGGCTTTCGGCGACGGCAAAAAAAGATTTGCGGTCTGCTCCCTCCACACGAGCAATCATCAGGTATTTACCGTTCAGCTTTATTGCCCCTGCATTAAAGGCGGCATTTATCCCGAATCGTTCCATTAAATATGGATTGCTTTCCCGGTTCAGGTCATATCGCCAGTAAAGCGGGGTATGGGCGCCTGTGAGGACGGGGTTTACATACCTGTCGAAAATGCCGTTTCCTAAACCGGCTATTTCATTGGGCTTTGTAATCAATTGCCGGTGAGCTATCTCCAGCAGGTTCAGGCGTTTTTCAAACTCTTTCGTCATATATATTTTTGAGGTTTGGCAGATTTTTCATTCTTGTAACAGCTGGTCAATATTCCTTCAGCCTGTCCCACCACGTTTTCTTCAGTATCGCCACCATTACCGCCAGTACAGCTATGGTGACCAGCAGCGGCATTCGTTGCCTTAGCACCAGGTACATCGGCAAAATGGTGAGGCAGCACTGTGTCATCGTTCCGATAATCACGTTGAACATATTGATCTTAAAATTGCGATTGGGTTGAAAGGATGGATCGTCAGCAATTACCTGTTGTTTTACGGGCTCCCAGAATCCCCAGGGTCGCACATTGGCATAAAACGATTTTAAGACGGCGATGTCGGTCGGCGGCGCAGCATATGATCCGATTACCGACCCTGCCATTGAAAGCGCAAACAATACCGGGAACCAGTACAGCAGTTCGTCGTTGGGAACCAGCCGCGAAAAAACCATCGCTGTGATAATACCAGTCAGCATCCCCCAGAAAAAGCCGTTTGCATTGAAACGCCACCAGTGCCATTTAAGCACGTTGGACGCGATATAGCCGCCGTACAATGCGGATACGATCCATTGCAGGGCGCTGTTTACATCTCTTACAAAAAAACCAAACATAACCCCTACAGCCACCACTGCCATGCCTACGATATAATTCATCGCAATCGTTCTTTTTGCAGACGCCCCCGGGTGGACATACTTTAAGTAAATATCGTTTACAATATAAGCCTGTGCCGCGTTCATGGTGCCGCTGAAAGTGCTCATAAACGCCCCGAGCAGACCGGCAAGCAGCAACCCCACCAAGCCGACAGGCAGAAAATTGTTGATCACCGCAGGCAGTATGCGCTCGAAATCAATTGCGCCTGTAGCGTCTTTCAGATTCATTTCGTGATAAAACAACAAGCCAAGTACAGTAAGGCTGATGATTAGGGTGTAGCGGATCGGCAGCAGGATGATATTGACAAATCCGCTCATTTTGCTGGCTTCCTCCGGCGACCGCGTAGAGAGTATTTTTTGCATATCGTAGTTTGGCGCAGGCCCGGCAAGCGCGGCAAAAAAACCCTTAAAGGTCATCATCATAAAAAAGATACCGAAAAGCGAATAACCGTCGCTTTTTATTTTCGCGTTCACTTCGGGGATGATTTTCGTCCAGTCAAGACCCAAATGACTGCCAAAAAACGGACTATACCAACCTTGCGGCACATGCAGCGGGTTTCCCTGCATGTGTGCTGCCGCTATAAAACCGATCCACACGCAGGCGACGGTCATGATACCGTACTTCACCATATCACCCACGACGATACTGTGCATCCCGCCAAGAATGGAATAAAACATGGCAAACAGCGTGAAAATAATGCCATATACATGCGGAACATATTGCGGGGCGACATCAAACGGGATATACCCCCTGATCACATCCCAGGGTACAAAAATCTCTATAAACTTGCCCAACCCGATAAAGCCGTAGGCCATAAATGCCAGGCAGCTCAGTAACGCGAAGATGATTACCACAATATGCGAGGCCTGTACACCCGCGCCGGTCTTGCCAAACCTTGTCGCCAGCCATTCCGCGCCTGTGGTGGCGTTTGAACGTCTCAGCCAACGTGACAGGTACATCATCAGGAACACCTGGTTAAAGACCGGCCACAGCCAGGGGATCCAGATGCTTTTCATGCCATATACAAAGCAGAGGCTCACCATCCACATGGTGCCGCTGATGTCGAACATGTCCGAGGCATCGCTTAAACCCAGTTTATACCAGGGCAGCGATTTGCCGCCAAGCATATAACTTTCTTTGTTTTGCTTTGCCTTTTTGCGGTACCACAGCCCGATAAAAATGGTACTCAACAGATATAGTGCTATTATTGCGATGTCAACCGGGCTAAGCTTCATACTTAAAAGGCTAAGAACCGCGGACAACTCCGCGGCAATGCAGATAAAAATTTATGGTTAAAACTGGTTGGACTAAAGTAGCTGTGTCAGCAGCTTTTTTATAATACTATTTTACCGTTATTTACTACATTTTTTAACGAACGACACCAAAAACAGTCGCTTTATTATATAAAAACACGGTTGCCGGTATAAGTCTCTCTGAATTCCTTCGGGATACACATCTTCTTCCGTTTAAAAATGCGATTGAAATTGGAGATATTATTAAAGCCGCATTTATAGGCAATTTCTGCGATGGTTGCGGTAGAGTCGATCAGCATACGTGAGGCGTGGCCAAGCCTGATCTCGTTCAGGCTGTCTATAAAGGTCTTTCCTGTACGTTTTTTTATAAACCTGCTGAACGAAGCTTCGGGCATATTGGCAATACGAGCCACCTCAGCCAGGGTTACCTGCTTATGGTAGTTATTGTTCATGTGCTCAAATACCTTTTCAATCCTCCTGCTGTTGTAATGAAACTTCTCATTCGTAAAGCTCGGATCGGATAAGGTCTTCATATTCCGCGAGGTGGAGAGGTCATGAAGGATGGACAATAATTCCAGAACCGAATCGAATCCACTTTTCTTATCGAGGTTCAGCAGACGTTCTTTAAGCAGCGCGACAGTTTCCTGGGCAAAGGAAATTCCGCGTTGTGATCGTTCCAGCATACTTTTTAAAAAGCTCAACTGGTTTCTTTTCAGGAATTTCTCATCGAAGAGGTCCTTATGAAACTGTATGGTAACCTCTGTTATTGCCTCGCTCTGGCATTGATGAGTAAACCAGGCATGATACAGGTTTGGCCCGATCAGTGCCAGCTCCAAATCGTCTATCATTTCGATATGACCGCCAACCACGCGTTTCGCCCCTTTTGCATTCAGGATCAGGTTCAATTCATATTCATCATGGTAATGCAGCGGGAAATCAAATTTCTTTTTTACCCTTGAGAAAATGGTAAAGCAATCGCTCGGAGTCAGCGGGGTAATTTCCCGCATTACACTGCTCGTCATGATGAAATAATTTAGTATCTAAAATCGGTTATAAAACTGATACGAATTTAACATTTAAATTTATAAAAGTGATTGATTCCCATAAACTGGCATTTGCGGGCAATCTGTTTTTTAGTGTTTATCACCCAAAGGCATATTGCGTATTTATTGTCCTGCTGCAAAATTTTACATTTTATGGATGTAATTTTTGGCATTATGTCATCCTTTTTTGCGCTAATAAACTTAGGTTTGCACCAGCAAAACTTTTGATGCGGTGAGCCTGAATAAGTCTGGCAGCAAGGCTGGACGAGGATATAGTAAGGACTTTATTCATCAAAACACAGGTCATCAAGAAATGCCCGTAGCATTTTTGCTTCACATTTCTTAATTTAAAATTAACCCGTGTATATTATTGAATGTCGTAATTTACACTTATTTGAACAGATTACTTTTAAGTTATAGTATAATATAATAGAGTATTGTTTCCGGGTTAATAAATAAAAGTGTGACGGCTTTTAAATGCAGAGGGCCGGCCCGGAGGACAGGCAAACATCCGGCAGTAATGTTTGTAATTTTATAAAATTTCGCAGTTATTACCCAGTTAATGGATCCCTTAGGCAGCACAACACCTCCTGAATATAAAAAGCCATCAAAATTCAGGCAAAAGCTTTCCGGCTTCTTTACCAGCGTTTATAATATCCACTTATTTATCATCCGTTTTTTTAAAGAAGCATTCGTCCCTCCTTTTGAATTTAAGGAGATCGTAAGGCAATGCTATGAAGTAGGCGTGCGATCATTCACACTGATCACCGTAACGGGATTTATCGTCGGGTTCATTTTCACCAAACAGTCGCGCCCGTCACTGCTCGAATTTGGCGCAACCTCCTGGATACCAAAGTTAGTGTCAATTGCCATTATGCGGGCGCTGGCACCTTTGGTTACCGCGCTCATCGCATCGGGTAAGGTAGGCTCGAGCATTGGCGCAGAGCTTGGTTCCATGCGGGTAACCGAACAGATCGACGCGATGGAAGTATCCGGCACCAAACCATTTAAGTTCCTGGTTTGTACGCGCGTGCTGGCAACCACCTTAACTATACCAATCCTTGCCACTTACACTGGTTTTATCGCCCTGCTCGGCGGCTATCTGAACGTAGCACAGAACGAAGGCACCAGCTACAGCGCCTTTATGGAAGAGGTTTTTAAACCGCTGGTTTTCCTTGACTTTACAGCATCGCTGATAAAATCAATCGTATTTGGCTTTACCATTGGGATTGTAGGTTGTTATCAGGGGTATTTTTCAAACAAGGGCACCGAGGGCGTAGGTAAGGCCGCGAACGGCGCGGTGGTAACAGCCATGTTCCTGGTTTTTATTGAAGAAGTAATAATTGTGCAGATAACGGGTAACTTCCGTTAAAATTTATGCAGAAACAAAAAGTACATATCGACTATTCTCATCCGGTCATCAGCATTCGAGGTGTGGCAAAGGCGTTTGAAGATTATGCCGTACTGCGCGGCATCGATATCGATCTGTATCAGGGTGAAAACCTGGTCGTGCTCGGTCGTTCAGGTACCGGCAAGTCCGTATTGATAAAACTGATCTCCGGTTTGCTGAAACCAGACACCGGCACCATCAACGTGTTGGGGCACGAGGTAACGGAAATTGACGACCGGCAGCTCCAGGAACTACGAATAAGGATAGGTTTCTCCTTTCAGAACAGCGCGCTGTACGACAGTATGACCGTGCGGAAAAACCTTGAGTTTCCGCTGGTGCGCAATCGCAAAGGCATTACCCGTAAAGAAATTAACAAAGCGGTTGACGAAGTGCTCGATTCAGTCGGCCTTTCACATACTATTAACCAGATGCCAGCGGAACTTTCCGGCGGGCAACGTAAACGTATCGGTATCGCAAGGACGCTGATACTCAACCCTGAGATCATGCTTTACGATGAGCCGACGGCGGGCCTCGATCCCATAACCTGTACCGAAATAAATGAACTGATCAATCAGGTTCAGCAACAATATCATACGTCATCCATCATCATTACCCATGACCTGACCTGCGCTAAAGAAACCGGCGACCGCATTGCCATGCTGCTTGATGGGCAGTTTCAGCGGGTGGGGACATTCAACGAGGTGTTTGACACCAATGACGAACGGGTAAAACCATTTTTTGACTACAACTTTATACAATAGAATCTATAGCATATTATGGCTGCAACAGAAAATAGAAAATCAATAATGGTCGGCATATTTTTATCGCTCGGCCTCATTATATTCATGGTCGGCGTGTTTACGCTCGGAGGCCAGCAAAAAACCTTTGCCCGCAACATACAGGTCAGCGCCGTGTTTGACGACATCGCCGGTCTAAAAAAGGGTAATGACGTCTGGTTCTCGGGTGTAAAAGTAGGTACCATCACCAGCATCAAATTCGTGGGTACTTCCAAGGTGAACGTGGAGATGAAGGTAGATCAGAATGTTCAGCAGTTTATCCACCGCAATGCCGGCGTACGTATCAGTACGGACGGGTTCATCGGCAACAAGATCATTGTGATCGACGGCGGCAGCCCGCAGGCGCCCGTGGTTGAGGATGGTGACGTGCTGCAGGCTGAGAAGTTATTGTCAACCGACGACATTATGAAGACGCTGCAAAGCAACAATGAGAATCTGCTGGCTATCACCAACGATTTTAAACAGTTAAGCCACAAAATATTACAGGGTAAGGGAACGGTAGGTACGCTGCTGGCCGACAGCCTGATGGGCGAGCAGCTGCGTGCATCTATGAAAAACCTGCAAACGGCAACTGCAAGTGCCGCTCATCTGGCAACACAATTGGAGGTGTTCGGTAAAAAGGTGAATACGAAAGGAGGCTTTGCGGATCAGATACTGACTGATACGGTTACTTTCAGCCGCATTAAAGCATCTGTTACTCAGTTGCAGCAGGCCGCGGCTAACGCCTCGACCATAACAGACAATCTGAACAAAGCGACCAGCAGGTTTAATGCAACAGATAACGCCGTAGGTGTACTTCTTAATGACCCCAAAGCAGCGGAACAGCTGCGCAGTACTTTAAATTATCTTCAGCAAAGCTCTATAAAGCTGAACGATGATCTTGAAGCGGCACAGCATAATTTCTTATTAAAAGGTTTCTTTAAGGACAGGGCTAAGGCAAAGGCAGACAGCGCAAAAAAAGCCAATAAAAAATAGACTGTAACCGAAAAGAGCGATAACAGCTATTTATCAAATATTTCTCCCGCCTTTCGTTGTTCAGGCGTGAGTGTCTGCCAGTTCTCGTAACAGGCGCTCAGGTATGGCACCAGGCTAAAGTGTTTCTCGGTATATTCCCTGACTTCAGGCGTGTACAGCAGCAGAAAGTCCTTCATGTCGTCACCTTTTAAGGGGACGTATTTACTAATGTTCAGCGGTGTGAAAATAGTGCTGATATGCTCGCTGATCTGCCGTTCCTTCGCCGACTGTGCCGCTTTCCGCCTCCGCTTCTCATCTTTAGACCAGTAATGAAGCCTTATGGTGATCCCACCGGTATAATTCATTTTAGAATCGCGCGTATAGACTACAGGCTGACCATGAAATTGCGGGTCGTAATACTGAATGGCATTGGGGTTTGCCGTTGCCATTCCGCTCGTATCTGTAACGGTAACCCCATTCAGCATGGTATTTTTGGGTTCTAAAAAAATTTCCCGCGCGTGCATATCAGTGATCAGTACGGTATCGGGCTTATAAGCAAATGAGTTGAACACCAGCAGATCACCCACCTTAGCTACAATAGCAAACTGGCCGTCATCTCCGGTAATTGTCCTGACCCTATTGTTCAGGTTTTCAATCCGGACTGCATGCAATACGATATGTGTTTTATTTTCAAGTACCCTTCCGCTGAAAACCGACTGGCTGCGGGCGGTCAGCGTAGCTAAAATACAGCCGCAAATGACAAGTAGCTTTTTGATCATTCGTAAATATAATCCAATGCATATTACTTTTCCGGGCGATAACAAAATTTAACATTTCGCTTAAAATTTTCGCTTCAGAAATCGTAGCAAAGGCTACAAATGCGTATTGGTGCGGAAAAGCTTTATAGCGATCGCCAGCAAAATAATACCAAATGCCTTACGCAAAATGGCCAGACCAGTCTTTCCAAGAAGTTTTTCCAGCCACTTTACATTTTTAAGCACCAGATATACGACGAGCGTGTTGAGCACGATGCCAACGATGATATTCTGTGTCTGATATTGTGACTTCAATGACAGCAGCGTTGTCATGGTGCCAGCACCCGCAATGAGCGGAAAAGCCAGCGGCACAATGGAAACAGCTTCCGGCATATCTTCCTTAAAAAAGGTAACGCCAAGTACCATCTCCATCGCGATAATGAAGATCACCAGCGAACCAGCGATGGCGAATGAGGAAATATCCAGCCCGATCACATTCAGCAGACCTTCACCGGCAAATAAAAATGCTACCATCAGGACGAGTACGGCAACGCTTGCCTTTTCTGATTCGATGTGGCCGGCCTTCTGCCGAAGCTGAATAATAACGGGTATAGCTCCCAGAATATCAATGATCGCGAACAGGATCATTGTTACCGACACAATCTCTCTGAAAATTAACGGATGCATAGCCTTATGATTTTATTCTTTTCTCTTTAAACGAAAACTCAGCAAAAATGCGATTAAAATATAGAGTGAAGATAAAAAGAATACACTGTGTATGGAAATTACCGTAACCAGTCCGGCGGTGACCGGGCCAAGTGTTTGCCCGATGGATGCATACGACTGGTTGATGCCCAGTATTTTACCCTGTTCCGCTGGATTTGCATGTTCGGCGATGATGGCATTTAGCATAGGATTACGCAATCCGTTAAACAACCCGTAAACAAACATGCAAAGTGCGTAGGGTAAAAATGTACTGGTAAATCCGGAAAGCAACATTGCGGCAAAGCATAAAACCGTCGATAGCATCAGGATCACCGACTTTGAAGAAAAAAGCCTGGTAAATAGTGGAACGCACAATTGCATAATGATGCCGCAAACGCCGAAACCGGCCAGAAACAACCCGATCTGGGTGGCAGATATCTTCAATATATCAACGCTGAATGTCTGAAAGCCTATGATCATGGTAAACTGGGCCATCGTCAGCAATAAGCCCGTAAATACTGCGGTGCCGATGGTGTGCCTTTTTAACGTCGTGATGAGTGCCGCAAACCTGAACTTTTCATTACCTGATGCCTTGTTTCGTTTTTCGGCGGGGTTGGTTTCCTTTAAAAACAACAACGCGATCAGCGTCCCTACAAGCGATATACAGGCGGCGAAATAAAATGGCGCTTGAGGGCTCAGCGTGGTGAACACTCCGCCCACAAAAGGTCCGATCACAAAGCCAAACGCCAGCGACGAACCCAAATACCCAAAGTGACGAGCCCTGTTCTCAGGTGTAGCGGTATCGGCCACCATAGCTTGCGCCACCGAAACATTCCCTCCGGTCAGCCCGTCTAATATCCTTGCTGCAAACAGCACGAACAGGCTTGTTGCCCGGGCAAACAGCAGAAACGAGATACAGGTTCCGAGCAGACTGATCACCAGCAGCGGCTTTCTCCCCCATCTGTCAGATAGCGAGCCTAATACAGGTGTAGCAAAAAATTGCGCGATAGAAAATGAGGCTGTTAATGCGCCGAGGGTCGTTCCGGTAAGTCCGAAAGTCTTGCCATATTGGTACAGCACCGGTACGATTATACCAAAACCAAGCGAATTGATAATACATACAAATACTAAAATCCAGAGGTTTTTACCGGCTCTCATTAAAAAAGTACGTTTCTTCAGATTTATAACCCGATTGTTTGATACAGTTAGATACTATCTTAAACAACCTCTCAGGTTCATAGTTTAACGGCCTGTTAGCTTTATGGTATAAAAAAAGGTTCCGAGTTATCGGAACCTTTTACTTCTAACAATTATGATGTTATTATTCCATATAATTAGGATTCAGCGGATCTTCTGGCATTTCGACAACACCATGACGCACATGCGACTTCTTTGTTGAATAACCAAAATAAATTATAAAGCCGATCAGCAGCCATACAATAAGCCTTGCCCAGTTTTCCCAGCCTTCACTGGCAATCATACAAGCACAAATGACAGCACCAAGCAGGCAGACGATTTTATAAGCCGGGGTTTTGAAAGGCCTTGGAAGTTTCGGGTCGGTGCGGCGCAAGATAAATATACCGATACATACCAGCACGAAGGCAAACAAAGTACCGATACTTACCATGTCGCCCACGATACGATCAGGAATAAAACCTGCAAATATTGACACGAACACGAAGAACAGCCACTGCGATTTGTAAGGGGTACGGAACTTCGGATGAAGTTTTGAAAATATCTTAGGGATCAAACCATCGGTACTCATGGTGTAGAACACACGGGTCTGGCCCATCAGCATCACCAGGATCACAGATGAAAAGCCTGCAAGTATCGCGATTGTCACAAAATCTGCCAGCCATTTATATCCCGGCATTGCAGCCTGAATAGCGTAAGTTACTGATGCTTCCTTACCCTGGATCAAAAAGTCTTTGAACGATACCAACCCGGTTAACACGTGCGAGAACAGTATGTAAAGAATGGTACAGAACACCAGTGATATCAGGATACCTTTTGGCATATCTTTCTGAGGATTTTTGGCCTCCTGGGCAGCAGTAGATACCGCGTCAAAACCGATGAAAGCAAAGAACACCACACTTGCCCCGCGCAGTACGCCAAGCCAGCCATGATTAAATGTGTCTGCGTAGTTGACCACCCCGGTACTTACCTTAACGCTTCCTGCATCAGCAGGGATCATATAAGGCGTATGGAAAGCAGGGTTAATGAACTGCCAGCCCAAACCGATGATCATGAGCACGATGGCCACCTTAACGATCACGATGATATTGTTTACCAAAGCAGACTCTGCCATACCCCTGATGAGCAACATGGTAAGCGCCAGTATAATAAATATAGCCGGGAGATTAACGATGCCGTGCCCGTGCGCTTCGTTGATATACATCCCGGTTTTGGAAATATTGGTTTCCCATGGCGAATGCGACCAAACGAACGGCAGATGGACGTGAAAAAATGTATTTAAAAATTCGTTGAAATATTGCGACCATCCGATAGCTACTGTTGCTGCACCAAGCGCATATTCAAGTACAAGGTCCCACCCGATTATCCATGCAATAAACTCGCCCATGGTAGCGTATGAATAGGTGTAAGCGGAACCGGCAATAGGGATCATACTGGCAAATTCGGCATAACATAAACCAGCCAGCGCACAACCTGAAGCAGCGATCAAAAACGAGATAGTAACAGCCGGACCTGCGTGTTCGCCTGCAGCCGCAGCTGTACGAACAAATATACCAGCCCCTATGATTGCACCAATACCCAAAGCGATGAGCGAACCTACACCGAGCGTTCGTTTAAGCGTTTTTTCCGTTTCCTTTGATGCAGCCATTAGCTGCGCTATCGGTTTCTTTACAAATAATTTCATGTTAATTAATCAGATCAGTTAAATAATGTAAATCAGTTTTCCAAACGTACTTATTTTTATTGAAAAGATAAAGCGCTGATTGTAACAATGGAACGGCAGGATAGCAGATAAGCAGCATCTTTTACCGATGAACATCCTTCTCTCGAAACACCCGGGATCAGTTATTTTTCTATTTTTGAACTAAGACTATAATGCCGTCTAAAAATCGTGAAATCAATTGTTATTGTTGTAGCAAAATATAGCGCCATTTTATTGATATGGATATTGTTACTCTGGTGGACAATAGAATGGTCGCCATTATTAGATCTTCCAGAATACATACCTCATACTCCTGTCAAAATTTATGGTTTATGTTTCATTGCCTTTATGATTACCATTATCATTTTTTCGCTTAAAGAGGCTTTGAGAAAAAATCCTGCTTTAAACATTATGCAATTAATACTGACCGGAACGGCCATTTGCTTTTTTATGGAACTGCCGTTTCAAACGGTATTATCCTTTACCTATAACAATGATAAGCTATTCCATTTTTTCGCGGGTACATTAACAACAACTTTAGCGGGTGCAGTTATATCTTTTTTTGTAGCTTTTCAATTAAAGAAGCGGAGGACTGACCTGCTGATAATTTTCATCTTAGTATTCGTTTTATTAGTCAATTTGTTACAAAAGCTGCTCAGATGTTAGAAAACAATAACTATTGATATACAATACCGCAACAAAACAAATAATCAAAAGAATATTAGTTCGAAAGACTAAGGGTAAGCCTGTATTCCTGCTGCAATTCCTGAAGACAGTTTGGACACATGCAGCCCTCGTATCTTTCAGCAATATACTGCACCTCGTTCAGGTTTAGCTGAACCTTGCTGCAATCGCATTTGGTGTAGGCGTTCGCCTTGCACTCCATGCGTACACCGCATCTTTCACAACCGATGATCTCGTGCTTGGTCATTTAAATAGTTGATTGTTCACAGACTAATCCACAGTTTATAGCTGCCGCAATTTATCCGTTTATTCCTAAAATGAAAAGACCATAGCCAGTCTCCGCTGAAAAGAGATGTAGCTATGGTCTTTCGTCCGTAGATTTCGGACTTTAATATTTACGCGGAGCAGGTCACACAACCTTCTTCCATCGAGCAGGTTGGCCCGGCTGGAACGTCGTTGCTGATCTCTGCAACTACTTCAGGTATTACTGCATCCATATTCTTGCCGCCCTGGTTCTCAACAGTGAATTTAACCGCCTGAGATGCTGCCTGCGTGCGCAGATAGTACATACCGGTTTTAAGTCCTTTCTTCCAGGCATAAAAATGCATCGAAGTAAGCTTGCTGGCGTTCGGTGAGTTGATGAACAGGTTCAGCGACTGCGACTGGCAGATATACGCGCCCCTGTCGGCTGCCATATCAATAATGTTCCGCATCTTGATCTCCCACACGGTCTTGTACAGGTCCTTAATATCCTGTGGAATTTCAGGAATGTCCTGTATAGAGCCGTTTGCGGTGATGATCTTGTCCTTCATGGTATTGGTCCACAATCCAAGATCAACCAGATCGCGCAGCAGGTGTTTGTTCACAATGATGAACTCTCCGCTCAGTACGCGGCGGGTATAGATGTTTGATGTGTATGGCTCAAAACATTCGTTGTTACCCAATATCTGGCTGGTTGAAGCTGTAGGCATCGGTGCAACCAGTAACGAGTTGCGCACGCCGTAGTTCATCACATCCAAACGAAGATTTTCCCAATCCCAACGACCACTTTCCGGTTTTACACCCCACAGATCGAACTGGAATTTTCCTTCCGACAATGGTGAACCTTTAAAGGTTTGATAAGGACCTTCTTTTATCGCCAGGTCTTTTGAAGCAGTCATCGCTGCAAAATAGATGGTTTCAAAAATCTCCTTGTTCAGCTTCTTGGCATCTTCGCTTTCAAAAGGCAGGCGAAGCTGGATAAACGCATCAGCCAGACCCTGTACTCCCAAACCGATCGGACGGTGTCTCAGGTTTGAGCGTTCTGCTTCTTCAACCGGATAATAATTACCATCAATGATCTTGTTCAGGTTCACGGTTGCCTGATAGGTTACCTCGTATAATTTATCGTGGTCGAATATTCCATCGCGGATAAAGCGGGGCAAGGCAAGCGACGCCAGGTTGCAAACCGCAATTTCATCGGCCGAGGTATATTCAATAATTTCTGTACAAAGGTTCGAGCTTTTTATGGTACCGAGGTTTTGCTGATTTGATTTGCCATTCGCAGCGTCTTTGTATAGCAGGTAAGGGGTACCTGTTTCTACCTGCGCGTCCAGCACGGCAAACCATAGTTCCTGCGCCTTCACCACCTTGCGGGCGCGGCCCTCCTTTTCGTATTTCTTGTATAACTTTTCAAAGTCCTTTCCCCAGCATTCAGCTAATCCGGGAGCTTCGTGCGGACAGAAAAGGCTCCAGTCCTCGTTGGCCTCAACACGTTGCATAAACAGGTCAGACACCCATAATGCGTAGAAAAGGTCGCGTGCGCGCATTTCCTCCTTACCGTGGTTTTTGCGGAGATCTAAAAACTCGAAGATATCGGCGTGCCATGGTTCAAGGTAAACGGCAAAGGCGCCCTTGCGCTTACCGCCACCCTGATCAACGTAACGTGCGGTATCATTGAATACCCGCAGCATCGGGATGATGCCGTTGCTGGTACCGTTGGTACCGCTGATGTATGAGCCAGTAGCCCTTACATTGTGGATGCTCAGACCAATACCGCCTGCACTCTGTGAGATCTTGGCAGTTTGCTTCAGCGTATCGTAAATACCGTCGATGCTGTCGTCCTTCATGGTCAGCAAAAAGCATGAAGACATCTGGGGCTTCGGCGTGCCGGCATTGAAAAGCGTCGGGGTCGCATGGGTGAACCAGCGCTCGCTCATCAGGTGATATGTTTTGATCGCGCTCTCAATATCGTCTTTATGAATACCGATCGATACGCGCATAAACAAATGCTGCGGCCGTTCGGCTATTTTTCCATTCAATTTCAGCAGGTACGATTTTTCAAGTGTTTTGAAACCGAAGTAGTCAAAACCAAAATCGCGGTCGTAAATAATAGTACTGTCTAAAAGTTCGGCATTCTTCTGGATCACCTCCCATACATCTCCTGCGATGAGCGACGCATCCTTGCCCGTTTTGGGATCCTTGTACTCATGCAGCATTCGCATCGTTTCAGAAAACGACTTTACCGTGTTTTTGTGCAGGTTAGATACCGCTATCCGCGATGCCAGTAAGGCATAATCCGGATGCTTGGTCGTTAACGATGCTGCGGTTTCAGCGGCGAGGTTATCCAGCTCAGATGTGGTTACCCCGTCAAACAAACCTTCAATTACCTTTTTGGCGACATCAATCGGATCGACCAAAGCCGGATTTAGTCCGTAGCACAGCTTTTCAATTCTCGCCGTGATCTTATCAAACTTCACCGACTCCCTGCGTCCGTCTCTTTTAATTACGTACATGTTTTTCCCCCCTTTTTTTACTGTCTGCCGAAGCAGAAATTATTGATTAGTTACTATTTGCCTTTCTTGTACGGATTTAAAAATCCTCGTCGAGCGAAAACGACTTGCTGTCCTGCGAGTTTAGCACGCCGCTTTTCTGATAATCACCCACCCGCTTTTCAAAGAAATTTGTCTTCCCCTGCAGCGAAATCATTTCCATAAAGTCAAACGGATTGGTAGCGTTATATACCTTGTCATAACCAAGTTCCGAAAGCCACCTGTCAGCCACGAACTCAATATACTGGCTCATGAGTTTGGCATTCATACCGATCAGGTTAACCGGCAGCGCATCGGTAACAAACTCCTTTTCAATCTCCACCGCATCAGTAATTATTTTGGTAGCAGCTTCTTTCGATAGTCTGTTTTGCAGCATTTTATACAGCAGGCACGCGAATTCGCAGTGCATCCCCTCATCGCGGGAGATCAGCTCATTGCTGAATGTCAGTCCCGGCATCAGGCCGCGTTTTTTTAGCCAGAAGATGGAACAGAAACTACCGGAAAAGAAAATACCTTCCACCGCAGCAAAGGCCACAAGGCGTTCTGCAAAAGTTCCGTTATTTATCCAGCGCAATGCCCATTGTGCCTTTTTACCCACGCAGGGTACAGTGTCAATAGCGTGAAACAGGCGGTCTTTCTCTGCCGAATCCTTGATGTAGGTATCAATCAGCAGCGCATAAGTTTCGGAGTGGATGTTCTCCATCATGATCTGAAACCCATAAAAGCAGCGGGCCTCTGGTAACTGAACCTCACTCATAAAGTTGATCGCAAGATTCTCGTTAACAATGCCGTCACTGGCGGCAAAAAATGCAAGCACATGAGATATAAAATGACGCTCGCCGTCGTTCATATTTTCCCAATGCTTCAAATCATCGCCGAGGTCGATTTCTTCAGCAGTCCAAAAGCTCGCCTCGCACTTTTTGTACATTTCCCAGATTGCGGGATACTTGATCGGAAGAATAACAAAACGGTCTTTGTTTTCCTTTAGTAATAATTCTGTTTCCTGTTCCATGCGCTCCATTTATTTACAAGATCCTTTCTGCACCTTTTCGTTGTTTCTTTCCCGTTGACTGTAGCCGACAAAAAGCCTGTAGCGTTAGTTTACCGTTGGACAACCGGATTCACCGATCCCCCTCCTAACAACTTAATTACCAGCTCACTAATCGCTCCCGAACTATATTATATTTATATGCAAAACCACTGTTTAACGTGGTTTTATTTTTTTATTGCCGGACTGAACCGCCCGCAATAATAGATAGTGTTGAACGAACTTATAACCAAATATAGGGCGTGAGGGTTTAAGATTTTAGTCTAAGTTTTTAACACCCCCTATGAGTTATACACAAAACGACAGGTAACATTAAGATTACATTAAATGTACTGCATAAAGGGTGTTGAAACCGGGTGTTAAAAAAAATTTCCGGCACCCGGTTTCCGCCCTTCCGGGGAGTGTTCAATCCGCTTGCGGAACAAATTTCATGGAGAGTGAATTTACGCAATGACGCACGTTTTTTGGGGTCAGGTATTCGCCTTCAAAAACATGCCCGAGGTGTGCGCCGCAGTTGGCACAAACGATCTCTGTACGGCGTCCGTCCGCATCCGGAACACGCTTCACTGCTCCCGGAATTTCGTCGTCAAAGCTCGGCCATCCACAGTGCGATTCAAACTTATACTCAGAGGTATAGAGTGGGGTATCGCAGCGTTTGCAAACATACAGGCCCTGTGCCTTATTGTTCAGCAATTCTCCGGTAAAAGGGCGCTCAGTGCCCTTATGTAAGATCACCCATTCTTCATCGGGTGTGAGTGCATTATATTTCATGATTTTCCGTTTTTGTCTTGCCGCGCAGTTCAAACTATTCAGTCCGGGCGGCTTACATAAATATACGACAAAGACGGTGTTTATTTTGTTTCGACGTCAGACTTGACAGAGGTTTGACGAAGTGAATAAAGGTGCGGACACATCGTGAAATATCTAAAAAGGTGGCTTCTTATAAAAATCAAAATACAAAAGAAAAGAGCTACTCCGCATAAAAAAATCCCGGCCGAATTGACCAGGATTTCTTATTTGAAGAGAGAATACCTTTCAGCTTTTCGCTTTAATCCTTATTTAGCTAACTCTTCAGCAAGTGCAGCGCCGATCTCCGCCGGTGATTCTACCACGCGGATACCGCATTCAGCCATGATTTTCATTTTTGCTGCGGCCGTATCATCCGCACCACCTACGATTGCTCCCGCGTGACCCATTCTGCGGCCCGGAGGCGCAGTTTGCCCTGCGATGAACCCTACAACAGGCTTGGTGCCGTTTTCTTTTATCCAGCGGGCTGCTTCGGCTTCCATACCGCCGCCGATCTCGCCTATCATAATGATGCCGTGAGTTTCCGGATCGTTCATCAGCAGCTCCACAGCTTCCTTAGTAGTAGTGCCGATGATCGGGTCACCGCCGATGCCAATTGCCGTAGTAATACCTAAACCAGCTTTCACCACCTGATCCACCGCCTCGTAAGTTAAGGTACCCGATTTTGAAACCACACCTACATGGCCTTTCTTAAATATGAAGCCCGGCATGATGCCGATCTTTGCCTCGTCGGCAGTGATAATACCGGGACAGTTAGGACCGATCAAACGGGTGTCGCGACCTTTAATATACTCTTTTACCTTGATCATATCCTTCGTCGGGATACCTTCAGTAATACAAACAATAACCTTGATGCCAGCCTCAGCTGCCTCCATTATCGAATCAGCTGCGAACGCAGGCGGTACAAATATAATCGATACATTGGCGCCGGTTGTTTTTACCGCATCCTCCACCGTATTGAACACCGGACGGTCTAAATGCTGCTGCCCTCCTTTGCCAGGGGTTACGCCGCCTACAACATTCGTTCCGTACTCAATCATCTGCGAAGCATGGAAACTGCCCTCTTTACCTGTAAAACCCTGAACTATAACTTTGGAATCTTTATTTACGAGTACACTCATTGGATTTTTTTGATTTGTAGCGCAAAGCTAAAAAAAAAATTGCCCCCTAAAGCTTTAAACGCAGAACAATTTTACAATTGACCAACGTGAAAGCACTGACGATCCCGTTATTCCATTTCGTCGCCAGCCTTACTGAACTCACCTTCGCTTTTTGAGATCACAATGGTAGCGATCCCGTTGCCGATCATATTGGTGATCGCCCGGGCTTCGGACATAAACCTGTCCACGCCAAATAATATTGCCATTCCTTCAACCGGTATGATCTTAATTGCAGCGAGGGTCGAGGTCAAAATAATGAAGCCGCCGCCGGTTACCGCTGCCGCGCCCTTTGAGGTGATCATCAATATCCCGATCAACATCACCTGTTGCCCGATGGTCAGCGGAACGTGAAAAACCTGCGCCAGAAATATCACCGCCATCGAAAGATAAATGGTGGTACCATCAAGATTAAAAGAGTATCCGGTAGGTATTACCAGGCCAACAACCGACCGCGAGCAGCCGAACTTCTCCATCTTCTCCATCATCGCAGGTAAAACCGTCTCCGATGATGAAGTGCCAAGCACGACCAATATCTCGTCCTTTATAAATTTCAAATACTCCCAGAGGCTGAATTTAAATAGGCGGCAAACTATATTGAGTACCACAAAAATGAAAAGAAACATAGTGAGATAAACCGAACCCATCAGCTTGGCGAGAGGTTCGAGTGATTTAACACCATAGGTGCTTACGGTATAGGCCATCCCGCCGAACGCGCCGATCGGTGCGAGCCGCATCACCATGTGCATAATATTAAAGAACACCTTGGATATCTTCTCAAAAAGCGTGATGACTCCCTGCCCTTTCTCGCCCATTTTGCTGAGACCAAAGCCAAATAAGATCGCAAAAAATAATATCTGCAGGATATCCCCTTTGGCAAAAGCATCAAAAATATTAGAAGGTATAATGTGCGTTATAAAATCTGCCCAATGCATCTCCGCAGCGGCCTTTTGGTACGATTCAAGTTTATCAGCGTCGGTTATGGTATGGTTTACAAGGCCGTCGCCCGGCCGCACGACATTGGCAATGATAATACCGATCACGAGTGCAAACGTGGTAACGATCTCGAAGTAGAGCAGTGCCTTGCCGCCAACCCGCCCCACTTTTTTCATGTCGTTCATTCCGGCAATGCCCAATACAATGGTAAAAAAAATGATCGGAGCGATCAGCATCGTGATCAGACTGATAAACATTTTACTGATGGTATTTGCCGCCGGGCCGAAGGACTTAAAGCAAAATCCGACGATGACACCTAAGATAATACCGGCTATTACCTGGAAATTCAAATTGAAGAGTACCTTTTTCATCAATCAATTATACGAATATTCAATGGATGAAAGACTT
The DNA here is from genome assembly GCA_035547875.1 of Mucilaginibacter sp. Taxonomy (GTDB): domain Bacteria; phylum Bacteroidota; class Bacteroidia; order Sphingobacteriales; family Sphingobacteriaceae; genus Mucilaginibacter. Next base: position 199,650 of record DASZTX010000058.1, read on the forward strand.
TTAAAAAATGGGAGCGGTCATCATCATTACAAATTCGCTGAATACAGAAAGCTCCTCCAGAACATCTGAAGGAGCTTTCCAATATTCATTTTGTGTTTATACTTTTATATTATCGCGCCTGTTTTTAAATCAACATTATAGGTTTTATTGTTGATCGTGATCTTGGCTTCATGGTTTCCTAAAAATGTGATCGTACCGCTGTAACTCCATGAACCGTTTGCGCCTGTGCCTTTGGTGCTGAACGTTGCCGATCCGCTTACGATATCGCCTTCTCCTCCGGCGTCAAGTACAAGAGATGTCAATACAAAATTAAAACTGCGGGTGCCGCTTTTATTTGATCCATCGTTATACTTATAATTTCCCGAAGTGCTGAGCGTGCCGCTTAAGGAAAGCTGTGAATTCTCATCGTCCGGATTGATGGCCGTCAGGTTAAGATTCTGCTGCACTTTCGATACAAGCGCCAGAATCGGTGTCGAAACAGCAATGTTAAGGTCTTCATTCAGGTTAAATCCGGTAATGTTGTCATTGGTGCAGCTAAATCCGAATTTTATATGCCCGGAGACCGATATGGTTGTATCGGCACCCGGAGTAACGGAATCATTCAGGGTCGTATCCACTACAAGGCCGCAAAACGGATTCGCCAGATCATGCAACACAGGCCCCCGCAGGTGTTTCTCTGCAAATTCAGAGGGCGCGCTGAGGCCATCGTATAAATTGATGCCGCCATATCCTCCGAATAAGTTTTGCGTCAGTTCAAGCGCAACCTGACTTGTTACGTCGCGTTCCGTTAACGCTGGCCCCGTCGCCGGCGCGTTTTCTGATTTTTTACAGGCAGTGTAGATAACGGCGATACCTGTTATCAGTAAAGCGGAAAGTAAAGCTTTAAATTTCATACACATAAGTTTTAATATCAGTGATCAATTCTTAATTTCTTAAATACTATTATTTGGCGATCTTATACGACTTTTCCCTGCGGTAAGTTTAGTTTAAACTGCTCATATAAAAATAAATAACAAACCGTTTGACGGTATATAATTTTAAAGCTAAAACATTCCCGTTTTTGAAAAAAATCCTTTAAAACAGAACAACCCTCACTGTCACAGTGAAGGTTGTTGTATGTTTCGTTTAATCTTAATCTGTACCTATATCATCACGCGGGCGTTATCACACCTGTTAACAGGTCGGCGTTGTAAACATGACCGTTAATAGTGATAATCGCTTTATGGTTACCAACGTATTCAATCGTCCCCACATAGTTCCAGCTACCGTATGCGTTAGCGCCAACAGAAGTGAATGATGCCGTTCCGCTGGTTATATCGTAGCCATGTGCCACGTCGATCTTTAAGTTCGAAAGCACATAATCCTGATGCTGATAATTGTTTGACACATAGTTGGTATCAACATAAGCGCTCGGATTGTCGCTGAAATCTCCGTATGATTTTAAAATGCCGTCAAGTGATACTAATGAGTATTCAGCGTTCAATGCCTGTACCTTGTAATTCTGAACGATTGAATATATAAAGGCATAGCCCGGCGCTTTTCCTTTGCTTACCACTTTGGTTTTTACCTTGTATCCGTCAGGATAGCTTCCAGAACAGGTAAAGGTAAAACTAAACTTTCCGGTAACTTTCGATTTTACCGAATCACCCAAATTGCTGGTGTAGGTCACGGTTGTATCTATGGTGTAACCGCAAAGTGAACTTAAGCTGTTTAATTTCAGTTTGCTGGATGATGCCGTGATCTGTGACGGCGGGTTTATTCCGTCTTTAATACTAACGCCGCCATAGGTACCGGCTAACGACTTTGTAAGGTTCGACACCACAATGCCGGCGACTACCTTCTCGCTTGCTGTTTTTGAGGATTTGTTTAAACCGCTTTTTTTACAACCGGCGTAAACAAACAACACACAAATTAAAACAATAGCGGATGCTTTGTAAAAGTATTTCATACCTCGAGTGTTTATTTTATTTATTTCCAATAATTTATCTTCTCTAAAGATAAGCATCGAATCGTTATTTTTTTAAAGAAATAGAAAAAAAAATATATTAATGCTTAATAATTATAACTTTTTATCTCTCGTTTAAATTTCGGTGTCCTAATGGTTAAGTAGGCCATTTTGGGCACTTTTACCCCTCTGAAAAACTAAAACCTGTACATTACGCCCACATTCAGCTTAAAATTATTTGCGTCGTAATTTATCTGGTCAAAATAAAACTGATCGGGGTCATTTTTAAACTTCCACTGATAGTTCAGCTCACGGGCATAAAGTAAACCGGCCGAAAATATAAAGTGATTATAGTTACATTCGCCTGAAAGGCCGAAGGTATAATCCACCCAATGCCTTCTCACCTCTCCCGCCGGAAATGCAGCCCAATAATAATCCTGGTTGTGTTCATACCGTCCTATCTGTATCCCAAGGCGTTTTGCCCCTTTCAACCAGCTTACATCTAGCGTCTGTAAACCGCCGCCCGGTCCTATTCCCGCACCAAGCACTTCGCCATTGTTGGTATAACCCGCCCTTACCTGGCTGCTGGCATACCATCCCGGCGTGGTGTTACGGTTGATCAGGTCGTCGGTTGGTTTGGCTAACTGTGTCTCTTCCACACCTACCTGGATGTATTCGTCAGCCGAACTTCCGGTTTTAAATAATTTTTTAAAACCGATTATGTAAGCTCTTGAATGTTCGGGATCCAGCAAAAGATCGCGGGGATCCCAGTTGTGATCCTCCCGTCCATACTCTACATAAATTTCTGCATTAGCACCTGTCCATAACCATCTCGCAAACAGGGACGCGATCTGGTCACGCTGAGAAGCATCCTCCTGGTTAATGCCGGTAACTGGATCATAATAATTATCTTTGAAGAATGATGTAAGTACCGGAATATACCCCTTCAACGTGTGCTGAAGATTATTATGATAGACGGTGAAAGTACGGGAAATCCCCAGGAACAAGCCGGGAACCCATTTTGGCTGATAGGAAAACACCCATCCCGAAAGATACCGCCAATCGTCAGATTTAGGTTGATAAAGTGCATCCATGTTACCGGGCTGGCCAAGCACCAGCGGACTGTGTCCTGAACTCGTTAGTTTACCTGCAATTATCTGCGTTTCAAATGAACCTATCGGTGTTTTTACCGGTCTGGTAGTATTCAGCGTTAAATGGGCAAAACCCTGTGCGGTATTGCTCATGGTCAGCGAATTCTGGATACCCGGCCCCCACCACAGATTTTCCGTTGACAAACCGAATGATACGGGGTCAAAAGTAAAACGGATACTGCTTTGGCCGGGCAATAGCTTGTTGTAAGCACCAGTACCAAACCTTTCCGGCAGATCGGTATAATTATATACCTTATACCAGGCTTTAAAAGCTGCAGAGCCATTGTCGGCCTGTGTAAAACCATCGAAGTTTTTGTTTTGCGCAAAAACAAATTCGGGAGCAAACTGGATGCTAAAAAAACGATATTTAAAGTAAACACCTGCGCTCAGCAAAGTCTGATAACCTGCGGCAGGTATCATCGCCCCGTCATTCCAGCCATAAGGATTATGTGTATTGTACTGCTGCATCCATGTAACGGGAAGGATCTGCAGCAGCCCCTTGTCATTCCACGTTTTATAAATTCCGTTATTGTTTAATAATCCGGCATCGGGCAAGTTCCCGTCAGGATCAAAAACATTATCTTTTTCGAACGCTGCTGCAGGGTACAGGGGACGGATGGTAAAGGAAACGCTCGAATCGATCTTACCCAACAGCTGCTGTCTGCGGTATGCATCCTCTATCGACAGAGAACCCACCGGAACGGTTTGAGCAAATGCAGACGACGCCATTACCAGCGATAAGAAAGGAAGTAAGATTTTGGCTTTAGTATTCATTTACCATCTGATATCTTTTTGGTATCAGCTCCTTATTCAATTAGCTGATGATCAGTTTTTATTTAATATTTATGTTATTTTTCCAACAATTATTACCAAGCAACACCTCACAGCGGCGTAACTTCTCCGGTTAACAGGTCAACCATGTACGATTGCGATGGGCTTTCGATCGTCAGCTTTGCCTTATGATTACCCAGGAAGGTGATTGTTCCTGCATACCCGTAAAATGAACCATCAATGGACGTTGTCGGATCCAGATTGGTTATAAAAACAAAAAACTTCGAAGTTCCTGATGTAATGTCGGCTACACCGTTGGTTATCTTAACCGTTAAGCCTGTCAGATTGTATTGCCCCGCCAGATAATGGTATTCAACGGTTGCACCGCCAGCGTTTAATACCCGGTCGAAAACCGTAGAAGCGACATAACCATCCATGGAGACAAACGTGTAGGTATTGTCGAGCGCCTTAACAACGTAATTTTGACCAAGCGTGTAAGTATTGTTGAACAGCGCTCCGACCTCAGTATTGGTCAAGCTATCCCGAACGGTATAACCGTCAACATTATCAGTGCTGCAGGTGTAGGTAAAATGAAAATCCCCCTTATAAGCTTTGGTAGAATCACCGGATACAACGCTGAAATTATAGGCCGTATCTATCGCATAGCCACACAGCGGATTTACGCTGAACAGCCGCAGTCCCTTAACGTTCATCGTAATGCCCGAAGGCGCTTTAATACCATCGTTGATATTTGCTCCGCCAATCTTTCCGCTTACCGCCTGCATGAAATTTAAAGCAACCTTGCTGCTAAGGCTCTTGAAATCGACACTCTTGGGTGTGTTTGCTTTAATCTGATTTTTTTTACAGCCTTCGTTAAAAACGAATAAAATACATGCTGTGATCAGGATAAGTAAAGATTTTAGTTTCATATAGCTTTATCGAGCTAAATATAAGGCAATTAGCGTGCTAATTTTCGACGTCTGTAAAAAAATTCAACTTTTACTGCAATGTGCACCGGATATTTTCAGCTGGATTTAAAATATTACCTTAACCTTAATCAAATACCGTTTTTTTAAGAACCAGGATAGGCTTTTAGCCCGGAAAACTCCGCGCAAACATAAAACTTTGGGGAATTATCGCCCTAAAAAATTAAAAATTCCCCAAAATGCGGAGCATCTTAAATTTTGATCTTCAAAAAAGCCCTCACTGATACGACGATCAGGAGGGCCTCATTATCTTATTATTCGTTTATTATGCCGGTGTAACTGTTCCGGTAGTAAGATCGATCAGATAAACCTTGCTCAGGAAGGTTAATTTGGCTTTATGATTTCCAAGGAAATGTATCGTGCCGCTATAATCCCATGACCCGGTACTGGTTACTCCCTGCGATTCGAACGTTGCATCACCCGCTACGATGTCGTAATTATCGTCGGCATGAACTTCAGCATCAAGGAAATGAAACACGTTGTGAACGGATGATTTGCTTTTAGGCGCTATGGTATAATTAAAATCAACCCATGATTTAAGGCGACCATTCAGTGTAAAGTTTGAATTGTTCACATTCAGGCCGCGTACTTTGTAATCCTGTACGAGCGCATAATTAAATGTATAACCCGGTGCTTTCCCGCTGGAATTCAGTGAATCTGTCAGATCATAACCAACAGTACTTCCGTTGCTGTCATTACAGATAAAGAAATAATTGACGCTGCCTGTAGTATGCGTTTTTACGGAGTCGCCCTGAGTATAGGTGACATCCAAACCGTTATCGGTAAAGAAACCGCATTGTACAAGCGACTGGGTTTTAAGTTTTGAGGAAGAAGCCGTAATGGCAGCAGATGCGCCGACACCATCTTTTATACTGGCTCCGCCATAGGCGCCTGCAAGCGACTGGACAAGGTTTTTTGCAATGGCAGCGCCGACCTCATCGTTGCTCGGTCCGGACGCTGGTTTATTATTATCTGTTTTTTTACATGCGGAATAAAACAGGCTTGCGGCAAGCATAACGGGCAAGGCGCGTTGTAAATTCAATTTCATAATTATTATTATTTGGTTTACTAATAATGACAGTTAAAATTTTGCAATAAGCATACCACGGCGACTAATCAAAGGGTGAAAAGGGAAGCTCAAATAGCAAGATACTACATATAAAAATCAGTAAATCAACTAATTAAAAAACATACGATATTAATCAAGGTGTTCTTTTTACATTTAACTGCAAAGCAAAACTGAACGCCGCAGATAATTCCCCAAACGACATAAAACTGTGGAATTAATTACCGGAATGCCCTCGGACGGCATGATGCCGGAAAGCCTTTTTATCCACATAAATTCGCAGCGCTAACCACTAATACGCCTATACACTACCATACTTATAGAGATTTTCTTAATTTCGCAGCCTCACAGGCGAAAGAGAATAAAATGGACTATCAATTTAAGGATATCGAAAAAAAATGGCAGCAGTTCTGGGCTGATCATCAAACCTTTAAAGCGGAAGACAAAACCACCAAGCCAAAGTATTATGTGCTGGATATGTTCCCCTATCCGTCAGGAGCCGGGCTGCATGTCGGCCATCCGCTGGGCTACATTGCCTCTGATATTTTTTCGCGTTATAAAAGGCTGAAAGGCTTTAACGTTCTGCACCCGATGGGATATGACAGTTTTGGCTTACCGGCCGAGCAATACGCCATACAAACCGGGCAGCATCCGGCTATCACCACCGAGGCCAATATCAATACCTACCGCCGTCAGTTAGATCAGATCGGTTTTTCGTTCGACTGGAGCCGTGAGGTACGTACCAGTTCGCCCGATTATTATAAATGGACGCAGTGGATCTTTATGCAGCTGTTTAACAGCTGGTATAACAAAGATGCTGATAAAGCCGAAAGCATTACAACGCTGGTACAGCACTTTGAAAACAGCGGATCAAAAGGCATCAACGCGGTTTGTGATGATGATGTTTTGACTTTTACTGCTGATGAGTGGAAAGCTATGAGTAACCACGATCAGCAGGAAGAATTACTGAAATACCGCCTAACTTATTTGCGCGAAAGTACGGTTAACTGGTGCCCGGCATTAGGTACGGTGCTTGCAAACGACGAAGTAAAAGATGGTTTCAGCGAGCGTGGAGGCTACCCGGTTGAGCAGAAAAAAATGATGCAGTGGAGTATGCGCATCACCGCCTATGCAGACCGGTTATTGAAGGGCCTTGACACCATTGACTGGCCGGAGCCCCTCAAGGAAATGCAGCGCAACTGGATCGGCAAAAGTGTTGGCGCGAGCGTACGCTTTAAGTTAGAAGACACTTCGATTAACGCCAACAAAGCTCTACCTTCTGACTTTATCGAGGTTTTTACCACTCGTGTGGATACGATATTCGGCGTATCATTCCTCGTGCTGGCACCCGAACATGAGCTGGTTGCATCACTAACGGCGCCTGAACAGAAAGCAGATATCGACAATTATATCACCCAAACCAAAAAGAAATCAGAACTGGAGCGTATGGCCGATGCCAAAACTGTTTCAGGTGCATTTACCGGCAGCTATGCGGTTAATCCGCTGAATGGCGAAAAGATACCCGTATGGATCGCTGATTATGTACTGGCCGGTTACGGTACCGGTGCGGTAATGGCCGTGCCGTCGGGCGACCAGCGCGACTACCTGTTTGCCAAACATTTCGACCTGCCGATCATACAGATCATCGACATCCAAAAAATTGACACCGAGGCCGATCCGACCAAGGAAGGCCGGTATATTAATTCTGACTTCATCAACGGATTGACCTACAAAGATGCTGTTGCTGCAACGGTCGCTAAGCTTGAAGAGATTGGTGCTGGTAAGGCTAAGGTGAACTTCAGGATGCGCGACGCCATTTTTGGCCGTCAGCGTTATTGGGGCGAGCCCGTTCCGGTATATTTTAAGGATGATCTGCCACATTTGATCAGCGAAAGTGACCTGCCATTAGTATTGCCCGAAGTTGATAAATACCTGCCGACTGAAACCGGCGAACCGCCGTTAGCGAGGGCAACGGGCTGGAACTATAACGGCAGCGAATATGAGTTAAGCACCATGCCGGGCTGGGCAGGCAGCAGCTGGTACTGGTACCGCTATATGGATGCGCATAACAATAAAGCATTTGCATCGAAAGAGGCCATAGAATATTGGAAAGATGTTGACCTGTACATTGGCGGCAGCGAACATGCTACCGGTCACCTGCTGTACAGCAGATTCTGGAATAAGTTTTTGAAGGACATGGGTGAAGTGGTTGAGGAAGAACCCTTCAAAAAGCTGATCAACCAGGGGATGATCCAGGGAAGGTCAAATTTTGTGTACAGAATTATTGATGATGAGGGACGTGGAACCAACACCTTTGTTTCAAGCGGATTACGTAAAGACTATAAAACCTCTGCGCTGCATGTAGATGTGAATATTGTAAAAAATGACATTCTCGATTTGGATAAATTCAAGAGCTGGCGTCCAGAGTTTGCAGATGCAGAATTCATTCTTGATCAAGGTAAATATATCTGTGGTACAGAAGTAGAGAAAATGTCGAAACGCTACTACAATGTCGTGAATCCAGACGACATCGCGACCCAGTACGGAGCAGATACCCTGCGTATGTACGAGATGTTCCTCGGTCCGCTGGAGCAAAGCAAGCCCTGGAACACCAACGGGATTGAGGGGGTTTTCAAGTTCCTGCGTAAATTCTGGCGTTTATTTCATAACGATGCGTGGGAGTTTAAGGTATCCGAAAAAGAGCCGTCAAAGGCGGAATTGAAATCGTTACACAAGATCATCCGCAAGGTTGAGGAAGACATCGAACGGTTTTCATTCAATACCTCGGTATCCAGTTTTATGATCGCGGTGAATGAGCTTACCGATCTTAAATGCAATAACAAAGCTATATTGCAGGATATGGTGATCATTCTTTCGCCGTATGCGCCTCATATCTGCGAGGAACTTTGGGAAATACTTGGCAATGAATCCGGCACTTTGTCGTATGCGCCGTATCCGAAATTCAACCCGGATTTTCTGATCGAAGATGAATTTGCCTATCCGATTTCGGTTAATGGAAAGACCAAACTGAACCTCAGCATCCCGCTGAGCCTTGAAGGTAAAGAGGTTGAAGACATGGTTTTAGCAAGTGCCGACGTACAAAAATATCTTGACGGTAAAACACCTAAAAAGGTGATCGTGGTTAAAGGACGCATCGTCAATATCGTGATATAACGATCAGAAAATACGGATCGTACCGCAAAATTTCCGCAAATAAGTCCGGCGACGAGGCAGTGTAAAAATCACACTGCCTCGCTGCTTCGGTGTCACAATTACACCATTTTTTCTTGTTCCTGCAACTTATGTGTTACAATCACTCTTAGTTGCAAATTATTCGGCGTACGGCTGTAACATTTCATCTATTTTCGCCTCCAATTACAAAAATCTTCAAGAAATGAAACGTTTTTACATAATTATAGCAATTATATGCTCGTTTTTTACCGTCGCGAATGCCCAGATCGGTTTGGGTGGCGGTGGCCCCTCAATTGTCGGAAAAATTTCCGGTACAGTGATCGATTCGCTCACCAAAAAACCTTTGGATTATGCGTCAGTTGGCCTGTACCACAGCGGTGGTAAAGCGCCGATCACCGGTGTGATCACGGACGATAACGGAAACTTTAAGCTGGACAATATAAAGGCCGGAAATTACAAGATCGTGATCACCTTTATCGGCTACCCCAGCAAAACCATCGACCCGGTTACCACCACTGCATCAAAACCTGACAACAACATCGGGACGATAATGGTATCGCCTGGTGCGCAGGCGCTTAAAGAAGTTAAGGTTACCGGACAGGCGGCCTTGATAGAAAACAAGATCGACAAGATCGTTTATAACGCTGAAAAAGATGTTACCGCCGGTGGCGGAAATGCCACAGACATCCTGGGCAAGGTTCCGCTGGTTACCGTTGACATTAACGGTAACGTGTCGGTACGCGGCGATCAAAACGTTAAAGTGCTGATCAATGGTAAGCCTTCGGGAGCTACTTCGACCAGTCTTTCAGACGTTTTGAAGGCCATTCCTGCCGATCAGATAAAAAGTGTTGAAGTGATCACTTCGCCTTCAGCAAAATATGATGCAGAAGGTTCGGGCGGTATCATTAACATCATTACCAAACAAAAAAATGTATCAGGTATAAGCGGCTCGGTAAGCGGCGGCGTTGGTACAAGACAGAATAACGGCAATATCAATCTGGGTTATAACAAAAACCGCTTTAGCTTAAATGCGAACCTTGGCGGCAACCTGACCTGGCCTCAAACGTCAACAATCGACCAGGAATTGATACTCGGCGAAACCAACTCAACATCGCATGGCACAAGCCGTGTTACCCGGCACGCCAGCAACAGTTCAATAGGCGCTAACTACGAGTTCAACGCCTTCAACAGCATCAACACCACCTTTAAGCTGCTCGATTTTAACTTTAACACAGACGGCAACACGCATACCAGCGGTACAAATCCGTTCCAGGGCGCTTATTCGTACGATGCGACCTCAAAGGGACATAATGAGTTCAGCAACTTTGACTGGAACTTCGATTATACCCACAAATTTAAAAAGACAGGTGAAGAACTGGACCTTGCCACCCAGTGGAGCCATGGTACAGGTACAACCAATTACACCAACCTTTATACGGCTCAAAACCCGAATGTTAAAAACAACATCGCCGGGTTAAATAATGAATATACTATTCAGGCTGACTATACGCTGCCAATAAGCAAGGTGTTAAAGCTGGAAGCCGGTGGTAAAGGTATCTTCAGAAAGATAAACAGTACTTCGGATTATTATCAGTACGATTATTCGACAAACGACTTTTATTTTGATAACATTCTTTCAAATCTTTACAATTATAAACAGAACGTTGCTGCCGGATATTCGGTATTCACCATTACATTGCCAAAACAATGGTCGGTATTGGCGGGTATGAGGTTAGAAAACACCAGCATACATGGTGATCCGGTTACTGAAACCCAGGAGGTACAACCGTTTGACCAGACCTATCTTACTGTTGTACCAAGCTTAACTGTTCAAAAACAGCTTACTGCTACACAAACAATTAAGGTGGCATACAGCAAACGTATTACACGCCCAAGTCTGCAATACCTGAATCCATTTGTGAACAAAAGCAATACACAGGCTTGGAGCGTAGGTAACCCTCAGTTAAGTCCGGAAGTTTCGCAGACTATCGAATTAGACTATAATTCATTTATCGGTACTTCGATATTAAATGCGTCTGTTTATTACAAACGTACCACAGGTTTGATTGAAGGTATCGGTACACCATACCAGCCATACGGCCCCGACTCTACCACCATATCGTTAACAAGGTTCCAAAATATTGGTACAAATAATTCATTCGGCGGTAATATATTCGGAACCATTAACCCGATCAAGGCACTTACAATCATCATGAGCATTAATGCTTACACATACAAGCCAGACCCAACAGGCTTATATAGCAATGATAAATCGCAAAACGGCACTTACATACAGTATGGCGGCTTTTTAAGAGCGAGTCTTAACCTGCCAAAAGATTACGTGGTTGAATCGTTTGCTTTCGGCAACTCGCCACGGCATACGCTGCAGGGAACAACCTCAAACTTCAGCATTTTTGGCATTGGCGCAAAAAAACAGTTTATGCAGAAGAGAATGTCGATCGGGGTTAATATCATCGAACCATTTAAAGAAAACAAGAGTTTTACTACCAGGCTGAACAGTCCCGGCTACAGCCAGTATAGCAACTTCCAGTTACCGTTCCGTTCTTACGGTTTAACATTCAGCTATAGCTTTGGTAAATTAAACTTCAGCAACCCAACACAGAAAAAGGGCCTTAATGATGACCTGAAACAAGGTGATCAGGGCGGCATGGGTGGCGGTGGCGGCGCGCCTGCCGGCGGTCGTTAATATCGCGCTTCATCTTATTGACAAGAACCAGGGGCCGGAATGAATGTTCCGGCCCTTTTTATTACACATATTTATTTTAACCTCATTGCAACCCATACGCCTGTATGATCGTCTATCGGTTAAAATATTCAACATGAACAACTTATTACAAATAAAACGCGTTGCCCTGGCAACCGCATTTACCCTCCTGACCATTTGTGCTGCACAGGCGCAGCAAGGCACCAAAAGAATAGGCAATAAACCGCGCTCGGGTTCGGCGAGCAGCAGTTTTGACATGACCAAGGGCAATCAGATAGGTATAAGAATGAATGCAGGCCATAAGCCCGTTCAGCTGCTCCGGTTCAACTTTGACGTGGATAATGTGAGCAAAGACAGCCTGAAATTCAAGGTAAATATTTATGAATTTGACGAAGTGACGCCCGGCAAGAACCTTGCAGAAACAGAAATTCCGGGCGCCATACCTCCCGGAAAGAATGAAGTATCAGTCGATCTTTCCTCGTATCATATCGTTGCCAAAGGTCATATCCTGGTAGCGATCGAATGGCTGAAGACTTACCATACCGACAATCATTTTGCGATCGGCCTGTTCAATGGCGGCTCTTATCATTTTGAAAACGGAATATGGAAAAAAATGTCGGTTGCCGGGGTTGATTTTAACGTACTTGTTCAAAAGCTGAAGTAGTTAATCCATCAGCATTCGTAATCAGATTCTGCAGGCCAGCAGAATCTGATTATTATGTTATCCCGAACCTAATCTTTTACTTCAATACCGATCTGTTTCAATAAGAGCGAGGCGTTAAAGGTCTTGCATTCACCAGGTTTGATCTTATAATCAAAGAGCATCTCACCATCCTTTACCTGTATATCGAAATAGAAATTACGCACATAGTCGGGATATCTTTTTTCGAGATCCGCAATTTGCAGGTCATGTGTGGCAACCATACCTACCCCCCTTTTATGGATGAGCTGCTCGATCACTGCCTTCGAACCGCGATATTTATCAACCGAGTTCGTTCCCCGCAGCATCTCGTCTATTAAAAAGAAAACCTTACTCTCTGTATCAACCGCCGTAAGTAACATTTGGAGGCGGTCAAGTTCAGCCTTAAAGGTGGACGTACTTTCGTTCAGTGAGTCTTTAATACGCATATAGGTAATTATGGTAACCACGGATACCTTCATTTCGGCGGCACAGACCGGTGCGCCGCAAAGCGCCAGAACGGTATTAATGCCAATAGTGCGCAGAAAAGTGCTTTTCCCGGCCATATTCGATCCTGTGATAATATCGATCTTAAACGCCTCATCAAGCTGATAATCATTAGCAATGCGGTTATCTCTTCCGATCAAAGGGTGGGCTATATCCCGGGTGATCAGCGTATAGCCCTCGCCATCGGCGATTTCAGGAAAACACCATTCGGGGTAGTTAATTTTAAGGGAAGAAATACTTATCAGCGCCTCAAATTCTGCCGCGATCTTAACTGCGGCTTCCAGATCCTGATGATTGCGGCGTTTCCAGTCTTCAATGGCGATCACCTGCTTTAAAGCCCATAGAAAAAATATATTCAGGATAAACCCGATGATCATGATCGTATTGTAATCAAGTTTATTGATCAGCCTTGCCAGTTCTCCCGCTTTTTCAAAGGCGCCTGCGTTACGCAGTTGTGCGGCCATCTCACGGCAATGTTCAGACGACCACTCATCATCCTCTATCGTTTTAAAGACGTGGGTATAACCGGACAGGATACTGCCAACCTTTCCGGCTATACTTCCCGATTTTACGATAAAACCTGCCTTCGCTGTCAGTATGCTCATGTTCAGAATCCCCAGCGCGATGACCGCCAGCCATGCTATGGAATAAAATAACGAAGTAACGATGGCAGCAGTCAGCAGAAAAGGAGCAAACGTGATGTAGCGCCGCACCAAAGCTTCGCCATCAAGGACGAGCGGCAGGCGTAAATAAGAAAACAGCGTGTCAAGACCGCCCGAATCAGCTTTATTGGCAAATAAAAGTTTCGCCTGAAAGTCCAGCTTCCAATGATTTCTAAAGGTGAGCTCCTTTACTGATTCCTGTCTTTTCAGGATGGTCGCCTTGTCGGAAGGAGCGAGCAGCCACGCAGATAACAGGCCTTTACCGTAAGAGGTAGCGGCACGGTTAATCAATTGAAACAAGGATCCTTTGCCAAAAATATCGAGATCGGACACATAAAAATGTTTCTCATTCGCCCTGCTGCTTCCGTCGTCATAAAGATTCGAACCATTTGCTATACTGCCCATTTCGTTTTCGATCACTGTTTTCAGCGCGGTAAAATAATTCTTTCGCTCCTGAAAGAAACTTTGGCGCGATACCAGCCGGGCAAAGCAAAACATTAAAACAATGAACAGAATGACGAGCAGGCCGAATCCGATGGTTTTGACCGACAGATAGATGGCGACAACCACAAGCGCGAATACCACCAGCCTTAACAATGAGTAATTGTTGACGAGCTTTTCGTATTTTAGGATCGCTGCCTGCGCTGCTTCGGCGCGTTGCCGGTAGGTGTTTAATATATCCATCTTTTAATGTCGGGCACATTGAGTTCCGGGTTGCCTGATAATACTTCCGGAATTCACTGTGATCAGGGTGAAGGCGCAAGATATGACATTACCGCTTTTTTACCTTGACGCTTTTTAACAATTTTGCACCAGATGAAAATAACCTTTCTTACGGTCGGAAAAACAGAGGACACATATCTGAAAGATGGCATAGAAAAATATGTAAAGCGGCTGAAACATTATGCCAGACTGAATATCATTGAACTCGATGAGTTAAAAAACACCAAAGCCCTGACACAGGAACAACAAAAGTTTCGGGAAGCGGAGCTTATCCTAAAAAAGATAGCTCCGACGGACTATGTGATCCTGTTAGACGAAAACGGTATGTCGCTTACTTCTGAAAAATTTGCCGCCTATTTAGACAAAAAGGCTATTGGTTCTGTATCGAGTATGATCTTTATTGTGGGCGGGCCATACGGATTCGACCCATCCATATACAGTCGCGCCAATGATAAGATATCCCTCTCGCCTATGACGTTCTCCCACCAGATGGTGCGGCTGTTTTTTATCGAACAACTTTACCGCGCCTTTACCATCATCAAAGGCGAACCTTACCATCATTCCTGACCGAAGCACAAAATTAGTCAGTAAATTGTAAAATATCCGACTACGGCGGAAAACATGCCACCTGAATAACGCTTAAGATTATTTTTGGTAAAAAAAGTGTTACCGTATGCATCAGTTGCTCTTAGAACTTATCTCATTCAAATTCATCCTGTTCTACATATTAATTGTATCGACGGTAATCGTCCATTACAGGGGAAAGGTCAGATTCAAATTTTTCAGGCAGCTTACCGATCATTCCACCTTTATGGCGCCGATCAATATGCCCATGTACGCTTTCTCGGGTGTGGAAAATAAACCGTATATCGATGCCGATAATTTCCCGCAGCTTAACGAACTGAAAAACAACTGGGAAACCATACGCGACGAAGCGCTGCAACTGGAGCGTGAGGAACTTATTAAAGGATCGGACAAATACAATGATATGGGGTTCAATTCTTTTTTCCGCAGGGGATGGAAACGCTTTTACTTAAAATGGTACGACGACTTTCATCCATCAGCAAAAAAATACTGCCCGCAAACCATCGAACTGATCAAGGGCATCCCTGAGGTAAAGGCCGCTATGTTTGCCGTTTTACCTGCGGGAAGCGAACTGCTGATGCACCGCGACCCATATGCAGGTTCGCTGCGATATCATTTAGGATTGATCACCCCGAACTCAGAACAGTGCCATATCGTGGTTGATGGTGAAAGCTATGCATGGCACGATGGTGAGCATGTATTGTTTGATGAGACTTACATTCACTATGCCGAGAACAAAACCGATAAAGACCGCATCATACTTTTCTGTGATATCCAACGACCGGTAAAAAACATGTTTGCGCGCGGCTGGAATAAATTTTTCGGCTGGTTTATCATGGCCGCCGCAGTATCGCCCAATATGGGCGAGGACAAGACCGGCAACATCAACAAGGCATTCCGTTATGTTTATTCCATCAGGCTGCTGGGTAAGCGTATCAAGGCTTACAACCGCAACCTGTATTATGCGGTAAAATACCTGCTGATGCTCGGTATTTTATACCTGATCTTCTTTTAATCAGCCTTCAACCAGAGCAACGCAAGGGAAATCGCTTTTAACATTTTGTAAATGTTTTTTCTATGCGATGGGCTTGAAATCAAAGAATATTCATTCTCTAAAAAAACAAATTGCATGTTAAACGCGGTGAAACATCTTCTTCGCGCTGTAAGTTAGGCGACATTGCGGCCGCGGAAGATCTTTCGCTATCGCTCAAGATGACAAAAGATTTTTAAAGCGATTATCACCAGAGAAACGCCTGTAATTTTCACACGTCCGCACTTTTGACTATTTTTGGGATATGTCAGCAGGTCACGATCATTCACATCATCACCACCATGATCATGCCCCAAAGCTTGATCATCTTAATGTCGCATTCATATGGGGCATTATTCTGAACTCAGCATTTGTTTTAATCGAGGTGGTTGCGGGGATTATCACCCACTCCCTTTCCCTCTTGACAGATGCCGGGCATAACCTCAGCGATGTGGCAAGCCTTGCACTGGCCTTGCTTGCCTTTAAGCTTTCAAAAGTAAACGCAACTGATAAATATACTTACGGTTACAAACGGTCAACCATTATTGTATCTTTTTTTAACGCGCTCATTCTTTTTGTTGCGGTTGGATTTATCATTTATGAGGCGATCATCCGTTTTATGAATCCGCAAACGGTGGCCGGTGGTACAATGGCCTGGGTGGCATTCGTTGGTATTGCAATCAACGCGTTCACGGCATACTTGTTTGTAAAGGATAAAGACACCGATCTGAATGTAAAGGGCGCCTACCTGCACATGGCCGTTGATGCCATCGTCTCGCTGGGTGTGGTTGTATCAGGTGTCATCATTTACTTTACCAACCTGTACTGGATCGACAGCGTTGTTTCGCTTATCATTGCCATCGTGATATTAAAAGGGACCTGGAGCCTGCTTACCGACAGCCTCCGTCTTGAAATGGACGGCGTTCCAAAGGAAATGGATCTTGAAAAGATTAAAGCCGAATTAATGAAATGCAAGGGAATCCTTGATGTGCACCACATGCATGTATGGGCGCTAAGCACAACAGAAAATGCGCTTACAGCACACCTGGTCATCCCTCCTGATCTATTGCCTGATTTTAACACGATTAAAAAAGACCTGCGCCACAGGCTGCAACACATGGACATCAATCATGCAACGTTTGAGCCCGAAGTTGAAAATGAGGAGTGCAAACAGTTAAATTGCGACTGACCAACGATTTTATGACAAAGAGCCGGAAATTCCGGCTCTTTGCATATTCAATATAGATTAAAGGACATCTCCGAAATCCTTTATTTTCAAGGCTTTTTTGCAGCGGTCTTTTTTGCCTTGGGCTTCGCCACAGGTTCTGCTGTTTCAGCAGCTGGCGCTGCAGCGGTTTCTTCCTTTACAGGCTCCGGCGTCACTTCGGACACAGGTGCTGCAGCAGGATCCGGCTCATTAAAAAACGGATATTCCTTCATGATCTGGTACCAGCTGATGATCTTTTTCATATCAGAGGCATACACTTTTTCCTCGTCATGATCCGGCGCAACTTCCCTGAAAAAGGTGCGCAGCGTTTTCCCGTCGGCTTTTGCATCGGGAATGCTCCCGGCTGTTTTCATCCGCTCCAGAACGTCAGTCAGCTTGATATCGTCTTCCAGTCCAAAAATCGTAATCTCATGCAAAGCAGCCAGCTTGGCTGTCGATAAATTTGCGACGAGTTTGATTTTCTGAGCGTCCAGACTTTCTAAAATATATCCTGTTTTATTCTGCGCGATAGCCTTCCATAGTCCCGGCTTGCCCGATACGGCTACAATTCCCTGTAAATTCATTTAAAAAATTATGATGTAAGTGGCGGTATAATGACAGCCCGGAAAGGCTGTCTTTTACCAGCCTATTCTTCAATAACGTCTATACCTAAAATTTTGTCTCCCTGACGGATAGCGTCCACCACTTCAACGTTTTCCACAACCTTGCCAAATACCGTGTGGTTGCGGTCGAGATGTGCAGTGTTTTCTCGGCTATGGCAGATAAAGAACTGCGAGCTACCGGTATTGCGGCCTGCGTGAGCCATTGACAGCACGCCACGGTCATGATACTGATTGTCGCCTGTAAGTTCACAATCTATTCTTTTGCCCGAACCACCTGCTCCTGTACCTGTCGGATCACCGCCCTGGATCACAAAGTTTGGGATAACACGGTGAAAGGTCACGTTGTCATAAAATCCTGACTTGGCCAGACCAAGAAAATTGGCTACGGTATTCGGCGCGTCCTTGTCAAAAAACTCGACGGTCATATCGCCTTTTTCAGTTCTGATAATTGCTTTGCTCATTTTTTTCTTAAAATAGTAGGCAAAAGTAACAAAAAAGGTAAAAGCTGAAAAGGCTGTTGGTATTTACCTGCTGTTTGCCCTGCTAAATAATTCAGGCTTGTTTTAAAATAATAGCTTCAGCAATTATTCGTTACATTTGATATCCAAGTAAAGCTGAGCGTATTTTAAAAATGTTAAAACATCCGTCCCCTACCCGCCGCATCCCGCCGAAATTGCTGCTATTCATCTGCATTATTCTTTTTCCGGTTTTCTCCCGGGCGGCCTCTATACTGATCCCTATGGATGAAGAGCAGAAGGATCACCTCAAGTCCTACGGTATCGCCTTCTGGACCTTAAAAAACGGCGAACAGGTTGACTGGCTGCTTAATTATCGCGGTGGCAGCTTTCTGATGAACTATGACAAAAACATTGAGGACGAATGTAAAATACGCGGCGTGAGCTATGAGGTGCTGCCGGATGCCAAAGTGAATCAGATCCTAACCCAGATTGCGGATCCTTCCGTAAATATGGATGTGGTGAAGCTGGAAAAGGCGCCCAAAATAGCGGTGTATTCTCCAAAAAATAAACTACCATGGGATGACGCCGTTACCATGGTACTGAAATACGCAGAGATCCCTTACGTGGTGGTGTATGACGAGGAAGTTATCCGGGGCGACCTGCCTAAATACGACTGGCTGCACCTGCATCACGAAGATTTCACCGGACAGTACAGCAAATTTTACGGAGCCTTCCGGTACGAACAATGGTATAATGACGATATACGCATACAGGAAGCTACTGCGCATAAACTTGGTTTTAACAAGGTATCAAAAATGAAACTGGCAGTGGCTGAACGCATCCGTGACTTTTGTGCAGGTGGCGGCTTCCTGTTCGCCATGTGCTCAGGAACAGACACCTTCGATATAGCACTGGCCGCCGCAAACACCGACATCTGTGAGCAAATGTTCGACGGTGACGCCGCAGACCCGGCTGCACAATCAAAGCTTGATTTCAGCCAGACCTTTGCCTTTCAGAACTTTACGCTTGACATGAACCCCATGTCGCACCAGTTCAGTAACATCGACGTAACGGCGACACGTCAGGTGGAGCGTTCAAGGGATTTCTTTACTCTATTTGATTTTTCGGCCAAATGGGATGTTGTACCAAGCATGCTTACCCAGGATCATGACAAAGTGATCAAAGGTTTTATGGGCCTTACCACTGCGTTTAACAAAAAACTGCTGAAGCCGGGAGTTACCATTATGGGCGAAATGAAAAGCAATAACGAGGCCCGTTATATCCATGGAGAGTATGGAAAAGGACAATGGACGTTCTACGGTGGGCACGATCCTGAGGATTATCAGCACATCGTTGGTGATCCGCCTACCGATCTTAAATTACACCCCAATTCACCGGGCTACCGGCTGATCCTGAATAATGTGCTTTTCCCGGCAGCAAAAAAGAAGAAACAGAAAACCTAAGTCTGAAAGCGCGACGGATCAATTGTAGAACGTCCAGGATATGCCGATCTTCAACATTGAATCCTGCTGCGGGTAACGATTCACGGTATAATAACCCTTGCTGAAAAGTCCCTGGTTCGCGTAGTCATACATAACAAAGATATTGGTGCGTTGCAATGTGGCCTTTAAATACAATGTAGCGACCGGATAAGACGAGAAGGTAATATCCTGCCCGTTATAAAATTCGCCCAGCCCGGGAGCATAGGAAGGCGCGGTGAACGGAGAATTATACCGGACATTGAGGCCAAAATTAGAATAAAGCACATTGAACAGCAGCGCCTTGTAATAAACGCGGAAATAATTATAAAACTGCGGCGTGCGCAGGGTACTTTGATAATCGGTTTTCTGATAGACCAGATAGTCGTCCAGATGCCACCTGCGCCAGGCGATGGTTTTGCCCACGCTTAATTTGATGAGGTTTATCGGATTCCCCAATTGCGCCGGATGTGCGTCAATTCCGTTTGGTTGCGCAGTAAAATACAGGTAATCGGATATCAGGAAATATTGAGCTTTCAGATCGAGTTTTAACGGATTGTTGATGTAGTTAAACGCAACGCTGTTGGTTTTCTGATTACTGAATTTGTTGTGAAAGATAAAGTGATTGGTTATCCAGCTGGTATAAACGAGCGGTGCGGAGCTGCTTTGTGTATAGCCTTCCAGAATTATCTTCCCGGCCCTGTCGTTTCCGGCCAGCGTGAGTTTGGCATCATACCGGAAATCACCAAAATCACGTCCCTGCACAATCTGCTGCACGTTACCTTCCAGGAAAGCGCGATCGCTTAATTTATAGCTCAGTTTTCCCTTTACCGTCAGATCCTGAAAGGAGTTGTTCTGCTGCCTGATCGATTTGACCACCTTGCTGCCATACTGATCGAGGGTAGTGTCGCTCACAAACTGACCGTAACTAAAAATGTCCTGTGTAAGTCCGACGTCGAGCTTTAATTCATTTTTCACCGCCTTCTCGGCTTTGCTGCGCAAATAGAAACTATAGGAAAAATCATTTTGCAGATGTTTCACCGATAGCGAGTCCCGCGATCTGTTCGAACCGAAGTAATAATCCGGGAACACTCTATAAGCATCATTTCCGTTTTGCAGGAACTCATATTTACTGCTTTCGTAGTGCAGGGTGTAAGCAACGCGCTGCGTCGGGAGTATTGTCGCCTTGTTCTTACCATTTCCAGCGGTATCAATGTGTCCGATGTAATAGAACTGCTTCAGGTAAAAGGAGGCACCGCCCCAGTTTTCAAAAGAAGATGGAAGCCGCACAAGCTCAGCGGCTTTACTTATCGATCCCGTAACAAATATTGAGTCGTTCTGGATGGAGCCGGTGATCGGCGATTTGAGATTGTTATAGATTAGGTTTGCCAGCAAATTATATCGTTTGCTTTTCGATTCGTACCAGCTGAATGCCGCAGCATTAACATCGCTTACATTTTGGGCAAGGGTCTGGTAACCGTAAAATCCGCGTGATCCGATAAAGTTCAGATTGAACCCGATATTAAGCTGCGGGTTTACGTTCTGACTATGGGTGATCTTAAAAATCTGCTCCTTTACGCCAGTATAGCCAATGAGGTAAAGCTGCGTGAAGGGCACCCTTGCCCTGTAGTAGTTGATATCCGCTGGTCTTAGTTTGTATGGGTCCAGTTCATGCAGGCCGGTTTCAAAACCGATGGTATTTGAAGGTTCAAACAACAGGCTCCGGGCAGGCAATCCGGTGTTACCCAGGCTTATCATCGGTGTCCGCGGCTGCAAAAGCGGGCTGTAATTTTCAAAATTATACAGGCCGGTATCCAACGGAAACAAAACAGTGCTGTCTCTCAAAAATCTTTCGCTTGTAACCCTGATGTATTTAGAATTAAAAACTACACTGTCCTTATTTCTGTTCTGTCTTTTACGTAACGAGTCCAGTTGCTGATCCGCAGTAAGCGGCTTACCGTTCGTCGTAGCGGTATCCCTCAGGCCGATGCGCCGCTGCGCCGCCCCGGGATAATTTTGATTTCCACGCTGTATTTGCGCCACAGCGGTTTGCGCGCCGAAAAACGCAAGCAACGTGATAATGTATATTAATAATTTGGGCATTAACAACCGGCTATCAGTTCTTTAAGTATCAACGTCATTTTTGGCTCGGCCTCGCTGGCAACGGCAAGGATTTCCTCAAGCGAAACCGGCTGGAGTACCTCTGTAAATCCTTCGTCAGTTATTACCGATATGGCGAATACTGTCAGGCCCATGTGCCGGGCAACGATTATTTCGGGCACGGTACTCATTCCTACTGCATCACCACCGATGATGCGCAGGTACCTATATTCCGCTCTCGTTTCCAGATTCGGCCCGGTCACCGCAACATAAACTCCCTTATGACAAACAATATTGTTATCCTTTGCAATATTCAGCGCCTTATCGATCAGTTCCTTTTTATAAGGCTGACTCATGTCCGGAAAACGCGGACCAAGCTCCTCCTCGTTCCGTCCGGTGAGCGGGTTCTGCGGCTGCAGGTTGATGTGATCTTCAATGACCATCAGGTGACCTTTTTTTATATCCGGATTCAGCGAACCGCTTGCATTCGATACGAACAGGGTTTTAATACCCAGCATCTTCAACACCCGTACCGGGAAGGTGATCTGCTGCATGGAATAACCTTCATAAAAATGCAAACGCCCCTGCATGGCCACCACCTTTACACCATTTAACGTACCGAATATGAGCTTGCCGGAATGAAATTCAAGGGTGGAAATGGGAAAATCAGGAATATTGGCATACATCAGCTGTTTTTCAACTTTTATCTCATCAACCAAAGCCCCCAAACCGGTACCCAATATAATACCTACTTCGGGTTCAAAATCATCTGTACGACTCTTAATGTAAGCTGTTGTTCGTTGTATGCTCTCTAACATAATCAGTAACTATTTTATTAAAATTATCGCCGCCATCGTTCAAAAATCCGACGCGGATGGGTATCACAAATACCGGAAAAGATGCGTCAGGATGCTGGACCGGGCCAAACCAGGATTCTTCTAAACGCTGGGCATCCTTTTCTGTTGTGATGATTATCTTTTTTTCTGATGGACAGGCATTGTATTCAGCAACAAGTTTAGTGATATTTTTTAAGGTAAACGGATGATGATCGGGATAATTATGATGAATGATCCGATCTGTGCTACGTCGTACATGCCGTAAAAGCGGCTTAGGATTGGCAATCCCCGTCAACAGGAAAACCGTTGTATCACCGTCAATAACTACCTTGGCCTGGTTTCCATATAAGTCATGCAGGGGTTGATAGTTTATCGCCGAAAAGAAGAGCGCCTGATACGGAAGTGGTCTTATGCGCTCTGCAATATTGTTAAATTCGTCTAAACCAATACCTACAGGACATTTGGCTACGACGATAACCTGCGCACGCCATCTGCCGCTGAATGGTTCGCGGAAGTTTCCCGCAGGCAGCAAAAAATGCGGCTCATTCAACCGGTTATAATCAAACAATAAAATACTCAAACCCGGCTCGACAGCGCGGTGCTGGTACGCATCGTCCATTAACACCAGGTCATGTTCAGGAAAAAGTTTTTTTAGGCCGAAAACACGGTCTTCGCAAACCGCAACCGTAAGGTCAGGAAATTTCCGGTGAAATTGTGCGGGTTCGTCGCCAATGGTGGCTGACAGATTTAAACCGGGTGTTATTGCCTGACCGGCTGCTTCCGTCGTTCCGGCCTTTATAAAGCCTCGGGTTTTTCGCCCATATCCGCGACTTAACGTTGCGATCTGGTATTGCTTTTGCAACAGACGGATCAGATATTCGGTCATGGGGCTTTTTCCGGCTCCCCCCGCTTCGAGATTACCGACAACAATCACCGGCTTCTTAAAACTGTAACTTTTAAACAAACCTGCATCGTACAGCCAGTTGCGAACGATCACAACCAGACCGTACAGCAATGAAAAAGGCAGCAACAACCAGCGCAGGTATTTCATATCGCTGGCAAAGATAGGAAACGGATTTGTTCAGCACATCTAAGCCGGTATGATAACTTCAATCAAAACCTGTTCTAACCGTCTCCATATTTTCCAACTCAAACGTGATATTGACCGACCTGCTGCCATTTGGCCGCGTTCGGTGGTTTACATTTCTGGGTATGGTAAAAAGCTGACCGGGCAAAAGTTCCACCGTTTGATCATCCAGATCGATAAATACCGAACCTTCGACCACGAGAAAGCTTTCGTCTGAGTTTGGATGCCTGTGCCAGAAGTAGGGTTCCGTCATCACGCTCAGTCTGATGACATGGTTGTTCACGAGAGCAACGGGGATGTTGGAATAAACGTTTTTAAATTGAGCGGCGCACTGACCAAGATCAATTATCGTAAGGGGCTCTGTCTGCATTTATTATCTGATAATTGAAGGGATCATTAAACCGGAACGCTGGCGATCTTCCAAATATTTTCGCGAAAACCTGTAACATCTGTTCATATCCCAATATCTAAATATCGTAATTAAGAAAACAACACAGCACCCCGGCACAAACAACACCCGATCAATGCTGCTAAAGCCGGCAGAAATAACTCACTGACAACATCATGAAAAAGATATTCATAGCACTAACTATGTTAGTGGTAATGGCTTCCGCGTGCAGTCAAAATCGCCGCGAGCAAAACAACGTAACCATAGAAAACAATACAACCGCTGGTTTCGACGTGAACCGTCTTGCCCAGTTTGTAAGGTCAAGCACCGACCCGGAAACACTTGAAAAAGCGATCAACAACCCCGACAACCATATTAATAATCTTGATCTGGACAAGGACGGCAACATAGACTATCTGAAGGTTGAGGAAAGCGACAACAACAGGCTGAAAGTAGTTGACGACGTGAGCAACGCTGAGTCGGTTACGGTAGCAAGCATAAAAATAGACCCGGACGAAGGCAATACCGCTGCTGATCTGAGTATTCAGGGCAATCCCAATTATGTGGGGTACAATAATTATTACCATTCGTCATTTTCATTCGCTGATTTTTTACTGCTGAGCTATATCATGCGGCCGCACAGGTACTATGTTCCGGTATATCATTACGGCTATTACCCGTCATATTACACTCACGTACGTACCTACCGCACCTTCCGGCCTTCTATGTCATCACACATGTCGTCACGGGTCAGCAGGCGCAGCGGCTTTTTCAGCTCCGGCAGGTCACAGCGATCGTTCGGCATCCGCAGCTCGCGCAGTTTCAAAAGCAGCGGTTTCGGACGAAGAAGCAGCTTCGGGCGCAGCGGTTTTGGAAGAAGCCGCGGTTTCGGGCGGAGAAGGTAACGAAGAGGCACTAAGATCATTTAAAGCAATTAACAAGCATACTAAAAATAAAAATTTAATACCATGAGTATATTCGACAGATTATTCCGCATCGGCGCAGCAGAAGCCAATGCCGCAATTGACAAATTAGAAGACCCGGCTAAAATGGCCGAACAGATCCTGCGCGAACTAAGGGCTAATTACCAGCAGGCTATACAGGGCGAAGCAGAAATAAAGGCGCTGGCCCTGCAGCACCGTGCAAGTGAGCTAAAATGCCGTAACACCGCCGATGAGTGGGAGAAAAAGGCCAATGAGCTTTTAGACCGGATAGAAAGCAAACAGCTTGACGAGGCTAAAGGCAACGAGCTGGCTGTAAAAGCAGCCGAAGCGCACCAGTCAGCAACAAACGAAGCAGATCAGTACGCCCGGATGGCGGAAAAGGAAGAAAGCGCCGTTGCCGTGCTTGATCTGAAAATAAAACAGATCAAGGACCAGATAGCGGAAACTGAAAGCCGCGCACAACTCATTAACTCGCGGGCCAAGACCGCTGAAGTTTCTGAGCGAATCAACAAGACCTTGTCCAGCGTGGATACGGACGGGCTGATGGCCACCCTGAACCGCATGGATCAGAAAGCATCGGCACAGGAATTCCGGGCTGCCGCGTATGCGCAGATCGACGACTCGACCCTTTCGACGGAGCAGGAGATCAACAAGGTACTTGGTACAGGGTCGCCTTCCAATGCCCTTGAGACAATAAAAGCCAAAAGGCAGAAACTTTTAAACTGATATGATACAACCATGCGACGCCCGGCTCACCTGCCTGTTCGGCCTGAATGCTGACCGGGCGTCGCTTTTCAATAACTACAGCTAAGCCATGTACTTAACAACAGATGATAAAAAAACGTACCGCGCCATTATCCTCCTTAATGAGATGATCAACGGCACACACCGTTTTCAAACCGTTGCCAACGGCGACGACAGCGTGCTGGAGCCACTATTCATTGAACTGATGGCAAAGGGATATATTCAGATCAGCGGAGCATTTTATGACGTTACCGACAGCGGAAGGAAGGTATTCGATACCTTTATGAAACGTTATACCGAATTCCTCAAGGTGTATGATATTTTTTCCTTCGTCGATCTTGACCGGGGCGAATTTGCCTTCGCCCGTTATTTTGATTTTGATACCGACGAGGCATGGTTTGATTTTACCAACGACGAGCGTTTTGAAGACCTGCGTATTGCGGTGGCTATATTCAAGAAAATAAACCCTGCCGAAATCGTATTTATGTCGTTCATTAACGAGAACCGATTTGATACCGCTTCACCGGGCTGGCAGATCGATCTGGTTTCTGACAATGAATGGAACGAAATTGAAGAAATATGTGCGACGGCGATCAAACCCGAAGAACTGGGAAACGATGCCATGACAGATATGATCAGCCAGGGGGCGGAACTGATGATCCAGCTCATGGAAGAGGAAGAAAATCAGAACAATAACGGCAACAACGCCTATGATGAGGAAGTAATAGTAGAAGAGACCATCCCCTATTATCAGCCCTATTATGATCCTTATTATATTTCGCCGGTGTGGATGCTCCCGCTGTTTTTATGGTAAACCAGTACCCGGTCATTCGGCTGTTGCAACGCATGACCGGGTACTTTAAAAACATTGCAACTTTATTCTGTCTTTAAGCTCTTTGCAGGGTTTGCCGCAGCTGCCTTGATTGCCTGGGTGCTGATGGTTATCAATGTTACAGCCAGAGCCACTCCCGCGGAAATGATGAATACCCCCGGACCAATGGTTATGCGGTACTCGTACTTTTGCAGCCAGTGCTGTAAAAAATAAAGCGCCACCGGAGAGGCTATCAGGCAACTCAGGAAAACCAGCAATAAAAAATCCTGCGAAAGCAGTAACCACATCTGGCCTACCGTTGCTCCCAAAACCTTTCTTATACCAATCTCCCTGGTTCGCTGCTCTGCAACGAAAGCCGCAAGTCCGAACAGCCCCAGGCACGAAATTAACACTGCCAGACCCGCAAAAATTCCGGACAATTTGCCGACCAGCATTTCTTCGCTGAACTTCTTGTTATAATCATCGTCAACAAAACGATAGGAATACGGGTATGCAGGATTGTATTTGTTGAACATCTGTGTTAATTTTTCGACGGCTTTGTGCGGATCGGTGCTCGGCGACAGACGGTATATCATATTCCAGCCGCCGCCGTAAACAAATGCTGTCGGGTCGGCTGATTGATAAGGCGACGCCATCAATGCATCCTTCACCACGCCGACGATCCGGTATTGTTTGCCGCTTTTAGTGATGACCTGGTTGATAGGATTTTTAAGCCTCATGCGTTTAATGGCCGCTTCATTAAAGATCACACTGGATGTATCCGCGCCGGAATTCATAAATTCCCTGCCGAGCTTCATTTTCATCCCTAAGGTTTTGAAGTAATCGCTACCCACAAAAATATACCCCATCTCGATAGTCTCCCCGGCATATTTACCCGGCCAGCGGTCGATATTTCCGTGAGAGTACACCCCGGTGGCCGGGCTCGAGGCTTGGGTAACGGCATCAACCAATCCGCTTTGCAGCAGTTCGTTTTTAAGCGGCGTATAATTGCGGCTCAGATCTTCATTCAGATCAGTCGTCATTAACCGGCTGATCTGATAACCGGTTGGCCGGTCTTTGGCGTGTTGTATCTGCTGATAAATAATGATAGTACTGATGATGAGGGCGATAGAACAGCTGAATTGTGTAACGACCAGCACCCTTCTTGAAAATGCGGCCGACCTCCCCGCGCTGAATGTTCCCTTTAAAACTTTCACCGGGTTGAACGAGGACAGATAAAATGCCGGTCTGCTGCCAGCCAGCAAGGTTATAAAAAATATAAAACCTGTCATCAGCAGCCAGAAAACGGGGCTTCCAAGCGGCAAGGCAATCGTCGTGCCGGTAAGGGAATTAAACACAGGTAAGGTCAGCCTGACGAGCATCAGCGACAGCAGGAATGACAGGAAAGTTATCAGGGCAGATTCCGTCAGAAACTGAAGAACAAGGTCTTTCTTTAATGAACCGATCGCCTTGCGGACACCCACCTCTTTCGCCCTTTTTGCAGAACGCGCAGTGGAAAGGTTGATAAAGTTAATACAGGCGATCAGCAGCACCAATGCGCCTATTACACTGAAGATCCGGACGTATTCGATAAATCCGCCAACAGCTTTGCCATTCTTATAATCAGCGAACAGATGCCATTCGTGCATGGGCTGGAGGATGACATTGGAATTGATGGCGTTTACATTGGTAGTTTCGCTTTTTTCGATGTCACGTATTTTCGGGGCTACCTGGCTGTACGAAATACCTGGTTTCAGTTGTACAAATATCCAGAAGGCATTATCACCGAAGTTGCCTGCGCGCGCCGTTTTCACCCAGTTTTGAGCGTACTCGTAATAACTGAACGGCAGGATATATTTAAACTGTAATGTAGCGTTTGCCGGAATATCCTTTAAAACCCCTGTCACCTTCAGGTTATCGCGGTTATCAACCCTTACCATTCTGCCGACGGGGTCAGCGTTGCCAAATAAGGCTTTGGCGGTGGATTCGGTTAAAACGATGGAATAAGGATCGCTGAGTGCCGACGTTGCGTTTCCGCTCACCAGCGGATACCTGAACATTGTTAAAAAACTGCTGGCTGCCTGCAAACCGTTGAGATATAGCCTGGTCTCTCCAACCTTCAAACCATGCGCCCCGATCTGATCCGTTTCGGCCACCTGTGCTATTTCAGGAATGTTGTTTCGCAACGCATCTGCAAGCCTTAACGAAGTGGTGCTGAAAGTGAGGGTATCGCCATTGCTGTTAAAGTTACGGCGTACCTGATACAGGCTGTCGCCATCAGGCAGGAAACTATCGAACGAATACTGATAATTAACCCACAATCCGATAAGCAATGCTACTGCCATACCCGCAGCCAGTCCGACGATATTCAGGGCGCTATAAACTTTGTTGTTGGTGATGTTTCGCCAGGCGACCTTCAGATAGTTTCTTAACATTTTTTATTTTGCTATGGTATTATTCGGTTTTTAAACTTTTTACAGGATTCATCAAAGCGGCCTTAACAGCCTGAAAGCTCACTGTCAGCAAGGCGATGATCAAAGCAAGCATTCCGGCAAGCGCGAACATCCACCAGCTAAGGGTAATGCGGTAGGCAAAAGCCTGGAGCCATTTATTCATGCCATACAGCGCAATCGGTGTCGCGATGGCAAAAGAGATGATTACCAGCAGTAAAAAATCCTTCGACAGCAAGCGTACAATACCTGTCACACTTGCCCCAAGCACCTTGCGTATGCCTATCTCCTTGCTCCGCTGCTCGGCGCTGAATGCAGCAAGGCCAAACAACCCGAGACAAGATATTAAAATTGCCACCAGGGTAAATGAATTAATGATCTGGGAGAGTGTTATCTCAGTCGCATATTGTTTTTCAACTTCCGCATCCATAAAAGAATAGGTAAACGGAACCGCAGGCAGATCTTTTTGCCAAATAGCGCTCATTTTTTGCAGCAGATCCTGATAATTGTTGCTGCTTACCGATACGGTCATACTCGCGAAGTCGCCCATGTCCTTATCATAAATCAGCATGAAAGGCCGTACATCGTCATGAAGTGAATTGTAGTTAAAATCCTTCATTACCCCTACAACGGTAACAAAGGTCATCGGATTCTGATCGTACTGCGTATAAAGCTTTGTACCGACAGCATTATCCGGTTTGAGGCCCAACCGCTTTTCCAGTGTCTCGTTGATCAATACCTTTCCGGAGTCGCCTTCCATAAAATCCCGCCCTTTGATAATGCTGATCCCGTTGGCTTTGACAAAGTATTTATCGCAGGCAATGTTCTGTGCATCTATCGCCGTTTGCATATTGCCGCCCGGAGGAAATACGCCATGATCGTGGAGTATAAACTGGCTCAGGTAGTTATCAGCATTGCTCACTGCCTTTACATCGGCAAGCTGCCGCAGATCATTAGCAAGAGGGCCCATTTTGCTCTGCGTATCGCCGGTATAAAAATTAAATATCAGTTTCTGATCCTTATCAAAACCGAGATCCTTATTTTTTATAAAGTTGAGCTGGCTGTAGATAACAATAATACCCGTGATCAGCACGATGGATAACACAAACTGGAATACCACCAGTGATCTGCGGATACCCGCCGCCGAAATATGACTGGTAAAATTCCCTTTGATAACCTTGATCGCTTCAAATGCGGAAAGGTAAAACGCCGGATAACTCCCCGCAACAAAGCCGGTAACCAGCACCAGCCCGGCAAGCATCAGCCAGAGGCGGTAATCGCTGAAGAAAGTCAGCCGGATGTCGGAACTTGTAATATCGTTCAGGTACGGCAGCACCAGCCAAAGCAGCGGCAGAGCAATGACCACACCGATGAACGACAAAAAGAACGATTCGCCAAGGAATTGCTTAACCAAATCATATTTTCCGGCACCGATAACCTTTCGCACCCCCACCTCCTTGGCGCGTTTTGAGGCCCGCGCAGTGGACAGGTTCATGAAATTAATACAGGCAATTACCTGGATAAGCACGGCGATCAGCACAAGAATAAAAAGAAATGAAGGATCGACCGACTTGGTGATATCAAAGTCAAATCCGGTGGTAGTATGGATGGTGGCCACATTTTGCAGATGAAGGTTTTTTGTCATTCCCACCGCCTTCATCTTTTTCCCGGCATATTTATCTAAAAACGCCGGGAACTTTTTGTCCAGCGCCTCGGCGCTCGCATCAGGCCGCAGTTTTACATAGGTAAATGTAAAATTATTACCTGCCCATTCGTTGTTATTGCGTACATACTGACCAATGCCCCCGCTGTTCATGGTGATGTACATGCTGGCGTATAGGTGAGACTTACCCAGGCTTCCGTCCACCACACCTGTCACCTTAAAGTCGTGCTTTCCGTACGAGTCATCGATGGTTATCAGTTTGTCAACCGGGTTTTCTTTTCCGAACAACTTGTCGGCGGTAGATTTTACCAGGACCACAGAATAGGGTTCCGTAAGCGCGTTTTTTCCGGTACCGTTTACAAAATGATAGGAGAAGATATCAAAAAAGGTAGAATCTACGAAAACAGCATCTTTTTCATAAAAGGATTGCTCCTTATACCGCAACAGATGCTCCTTTGCACCAAGCTTATCGGTGGTCAGTACGCGGGTATATTGTAATACTTCGGGGAAGTCGTTCTTCATTGCCGGGCCGATGGGCGGCGATGCGGATGACATTTTGTGCAGATCGCCGGGCAGCCCCAGTGTCGTGGTCACCCGGTAAATGTCCTTTACATCTTTATGATACTTGTCATAGCTGTATTGATCCTGCACATATAGCAGGATATACAGGCAGCAAAGCGTGCCGGTGGCTAATCCGAAAATGTTGATAAAACTGAAGGTTTTGTTTTTCAACAGAAACCGGAAGGCGGTTTTTAAATAACTTTTTAACATAATTATTTGCTCATGAGACTACGTTAAGAAATTCGATATATACAACGTCCCAAAAACGTCCAAGAAGATGCCAAATAAATAAAATATTGCATATCAAATAATTACGGGTTAAAAATAAATCAATCGTGTTCGGTTTTGATACAACGGATGTTCGTTTATGCCTTGTGTGGATGGCTGTTTTGCAGCCTGTTGAGGTAAATCAGGTGAGGCTGCCCTGGTTTGAGCAATAGTTGTTAACTTAGGAATATGAAATATAAACTACTGGCAATATTGCTTTTCTTCACCACATTGACGCTGGCGCAAACAGACCGGAAACTGACGGAAAGGTTACAGGAGACGATCAGGGGCTTTAACGGACAGGTTGGTATTTATGTACACAACCTGAAAACAGGCAGAACAGCCGCTATCAACGCCGACACACTTTTCCCGACGGCAAGCATGATCAAAGTGAGCATACAATGCGGCCTGATGGATAAGATCGAAAAAGGCATCATGCAATATAACCAAAAGCTGTGTTACCGGGACTCGCTGCTGTATCCGGGTGAAGATATTTTAGGTTCGTTTAAGGACGGCGACACCATTGAAGTAAGCAAGGTTGCGCTGCTGATGATCACCATGAGCGATAATACCGCCAGCGTTTGGCTGCAAAAACTGGTCGGCGGCGAATATATCAATCACTGGCTTGACAGCAACGGATTCAAGGTCATGCGGGTAAATTCAAGGGTTCCCGGACGCGAAGCGATGCGCTCCCGATATGGCTGGGGAGTAACCACGCCATTTGAAATGTGCCGCTTATTCACCATGATCCGCAAGGGCGAAGCCGTGAGCCCTGCGG
Organism: Mucilaginibacter sp.; assembly: GCA_035547875.1. Classification (GTDB taxonomy): domain Bacteria; phylum Bacteroidota; class Bacteroidia; order Sphingobacteriales; family Sphingobacteriaceae; genus Mucilaginibacter. Next base: position 232,067 of record DASZTX010000058.1, read on the forward strand.
CAAGCGAACGTATGTACCGCAATATGGGGCGGATATTCTGGGACGACAAGGCCTTGTCGGAAATACCTCCTTATATACAAACGGCATCAAAACAAGGTGCGCTGGATGAATCGAAATCGGAAACAGTGATGGTAAATGCACCGCACGGCGATTATGTTTTTTCGGTCATCACCAATCATAACAAAGACCAGCGGTGGACGGAAGATAACGAAGCCGTTGTATTGATACGCAAAATATCGGCCCTGCTGTGGCACTATTTTGAACCTGCCGATAAGTGGCAGCCCCCTGCCGGAATGGACAAGTATATGAAAGACGAATAGACGGCTCTTGCCGTTCAAGAGCTTTTATTTCCGGTCATATCTGTAGTCTGACTTTTATCTGTTAAATTTATGCGCAATAAACCCGCTAAATTACCCAATCCGCATGAAACCTCAGTTGAAAATTACTTTTCTGTTTTGCATTCTGTCATTGTTCTGTTACCCTGCTTTTTCGCAAACCAGTGCAGAGACGGGATATTATTCTTCGTTCGATGGAACAAAGATTTATTATGAAGTTGCAGGTAAGGGGTATCCCGTTGTACTGATACATGGATTTTCCGGCACGTCGCAGGGCTGGAAGACAGGACTTCTTTACCAAGACCTGCTCGATGCCGGATACAAGGTCATCCTGCTTGACCTGCGTGGCAACGGCAAATCGGACAAACCGCATACGGATGCAGGTTATAATAACGATGCGGAGGCGAAGGACATCATGGGTTTAGTAACTCACCTTAATCTTAAAAATTACGACGCGGTGGGTTATTCGCGGGGATCGATCATTCTTTCGCGGCTGCTGGTGCTGGACAAACGTCTGCATAAAGCGGTAATGGGCGGCATGGGCGAGGCTTATACCAACCCGGAATGGCCGCGCAGGATACATGCCTACAAGGCCCTGATGGGCGACACTACCCTGCATGATGTGGACGACATGGTAAAATATATCCATTCGCAGCCCTTTGATGAACTCGCACTTGCTTATCAGCAGAAATGGCAGCCCTCCACCAGCAAAAAGGAACTTGCGGCTGTACGGATACCTGTACTGATCATCAGAGGAACGGAAGACAAGGAAAACGGTTCCGAAACGGGACTTCAAAAACTGATACCGAAATCAAAATTGACCTATGTTCCGGGAAATCATAATACAGCCAGTAAAAACAGGCAGTTCAGCGATGCTGTAACCAGTTTTTTAAAGGGATAGCCTTCCAAGCCAAGCCTTGCGGCAGACCGGCCGATTTTTATTAAGCAGGAGATAAAACAATTCTATTTCCTTTTTCTTTAAAGGAGAATATGAACAAACTCCTTTTGAGCGCACTTTGTTGTTTACTGCCCGCCGTGCTACTGGCGCAAACGCCGACCGATACGGCCAATATGGACATTGACACCACCGGGCAAAAGGACTTGATTGATATCGGTACTAAACTGTTCAAGTTTAGGCCGAGACCAAAACAAACCGAAAAGAAGCAAATATTCTTCTCTATTCTGCCATTGTCAACATCCGTTCCGGGTGGCAGCAAAGCGCTGGTAACTTCGACCACGGCAGGCTTTTACATGGGCAACCGAAAAACCACTTACCTGTCCAGCGTAACATTTGCGCCTTACTTTAATTTAAAAGGCAGATACGGCCTGCCGATCCATTCCAGCGTGTGGACTAAAGACAATGAATATAATATTCAGGGTGACACCCGTTTTCTGGTCTATCCGCAATACACCTGGGGATTGGGCGGAAAACGCTCCGAAGATCAAAAACTTCTGGTCGATTTCAACTACATACGGTTTTATCAAAGCGTGTTAAAAAGAATACAGCCTTTCTTCTATGTGGGAGTGGGCTATAACCTGGACTATTATTTCAGTATCAGCACGCCCGATCCGGCCACTACGCTGAGGGATTATACCAAGTATCCTTACGGTACTGACGAAGAAAATTCCTTTTCGTCGGGCCTTACCTTAAATGCAGTTTATGATACCCGTCAAAACTCCATCAACCCGTTTCCGGGTATCTTTGCCAATATTATCTATCGCCACAATGCAGGTTTTCTCGGAAGCGATAATAATGCGCAATCGCTGTATCTTGATTTCAGGAAATACATTGCCCTTGGAGATAACACCGTTCATAAAAACGTGCTGGCGTTGTGGAGCTACTATTGGACAACCATCTCCAACGGCACGCCTTATCTCAGTCTGCCGGGTATTGGCAATGATCCTTATCAGCGGTCGGGGCGTGGAATTGAGCAGAACCGTTACCGGGGCGAGAGCCTGATCTATTTCGAGGCTGAATACCGCCGGGACATCACCACCAACGGATTGTTCGGCTTTGTGATATTTACCAATTTTAACAGTGCGAGTGAACTCAACTCCCGCAGATTTGCTTATATAACCCCCGCCGCCGGAGCCGGTTTACGCATAAAGTTCAATAAACGGTCGAATACCAATATTGCGCTGGATTACGGTTTCAGCAAAGGATACAATGGTTTGATTATCGGTCTTGGCGAAGCCTTCTAAGTAATATTTTTATCACAATAGTAAAATATATAATTAGTAATAAAAAATACCTTAATTTAGCTGAGTTAAAAATTAGCTGATCCGATCTTTGTTTTTCGTCATCCTCATTTAAGTATTAATTTTTAAAGCACCTAATGTCAAAACGCATTTTAGTACTGGATGACAATCAAGATATACTGGACATAGTTCAGGAAACCCTTACCTATGAAGACTTCGAGGTAAAGAGTACCTCGAAGAGTAATGAGGTGATCGCTCTTGCCGAATCTTTCAACCCCGACCTTGTTATTCTTGATTTCCGCGTAGCAGGGGTAAACGGTGGTGATCTGTGCCTGCAGATAAAATCCCATCCACGGTTTAAGGACGTTCCTGTTATCATTTACTCCGCTTATATCAGCAAAAATACCGACCTGCTGGCGTATGGTTGCGATGCCATCATCAATAAACCCTTTGACCTGACCGAGCTTGTGGAAAAAGTCAACAATCTTCTGGCATAGAGACATTTAACTGTATTTTTAGTTTTCGATTTTCCGTTCCTTTTTGTTTTTAAGTTCGTATATTTATCTGCGTACCCTATCTGCCGACACTTTAATTTTACCGATATGACCGCTACGGAAGAAACGAAACAGCCCGTAAAGGCCGCAAGAAGGACTTACCGGTGCCCAAAATGCAATTCAGAACTAACCGACCGTGCGCACCGGAGCCTTCTGGTCAAAACATTTTTGTTCTGGATGCCTGTAAAAAGGTTCTATTGCCATGCCTGTAAACGCAGACCTTATATTATGGGCGAATAGATCTGATTTTTTGTAAAAAAATTTCAACTTAATTGAAAATCAGTTATTTTTAAGAAGTTTAACTGATCAGATTTTGGCAATAAAAGTCAGGGCAGAAAATTACCGCTGCCGCCGGTGCGGAACACCGTTCCATTTTAAAGTACGCAGAAGCCGTTTTATGAAACTGGTATCTTATTTCTTTCCGCTGCAAAAGTTTTTTTGTGCCAAGTGCAAAAAAGCTTCCTATGTTTTTATAAAATAATATTATTAATTATTATTTCTCAACCGTAGTAGTTTCCGGGTCAAAGAGTTTACTAAAGTGAACACTATATGCTTTTTCCGGCTCCCTATTATTCTTTTCTTCTCCTCGCCAATTTAATTATTAACAAAAAAGAGGCGCTATGTTAAGGTAAAATATTCACGGTTTTACCAAAACTCCCTCGTGTGGATAAATCAATCCATCCCCGTAAAAAAACATGGTACAGTAATTGACTATATGACGGTTAGATAATTGTTTATCAGGATGTACGATCAATTTAATGTTTTTGCCGGATTTTTTTTACCAAATAAATGAGACGGATTTTAGCGGTGGATGACGATAAGGATATATTGGATATTCTACAATACATTCTTGAAGACTCGGGTTACGAGGTGGAGACTTTATCTGACGGACATTATCTGTTTGAAAAGATAAATGCACACACCCCCGATCTGATCCTGCTTGATATCATGCTCGGTAACCTTGACGGGCGTGATCTTTGCCGCGAAGTTAAGACAGCCGCTAAAACCCATGACATTCCGGTCGTTCTTATTTCGGCGAGTCATGTTGCAGGGTCTCCGGGCCAGTCCGGTGCCCCTGATGCCTTTATTGCAAAACCGTTTGACATTGACGACCTGCTCAATGTGATTAAAGGGCAACTGGCTGCGTAAATAGTTTTTCAGTCTTTGCCTTTCACCCCAAGCCGGGCAAGTTCATCCTCAATCTTAAGATTCCATTTTTTCTGGCTGATGTTGCCAGTGCCATGATTTGTCTCATCATCATATTGTATTTGCATACGGCTCATTTCTCGATAGGCTTCCAGGTACAAACTATTTATCGTTGCTTCATAATTATCTACCTGTAATTTTGCGGCGCTAATGCTTTGTTCGAAATATAACGCGGCTATTTTTGCGATATCAAAATGACGCTGCTCGTGATTAAGAGCGTAACTGTTACGTTCACCGGGACGGACCCACGCCGCGCTTTTCGGCAGATAAACCTTTAGTAAAAGCTGTACACTGATCACGCCATCGGAAAAAGCCGTTTTTTCATCATAACCAAAACCCGGGAAAACCTGGGCAGCATATCTGCTGACCGGAATCTTCCCCTGAAAATCATCCCAGGTAAGTGGTCGTTCCGGTCTGTAATAAATACTATCACCCTCGGGTTTCTCCGTGTAATCTGTAAAACCGATCTTCACCCGGTTGGCCAGTTTGATATTGCTTTTTACCTGCACGTTCATCCACTCGTTGACAAACAACAATCCGTTAACAAGCACACGCCGGCACGCCGGTTCAATATTCTCCGTCCGGGAAATATCCCGGTTGTACCGGGCACTGCCGGTATAATCTGACAGATAAACCTTGTCGCCGTTTGCTTTTAGCAGATAAAATGAAAAGGAAAGATTAACGTGCCCGTCAACCCGGTGATCAGGCTGTGACACTTCCTTTAGGCTGACCGACTTCAACGTCAGTAGCACGGGACGCAAAAGAGTATCGCGGGAAAAATTCCGATAAATAAATTTACGGACTGCTGGCAATAGTCCGCCATCCAGATCAGCCGGATGTAATTCGCTTCCGGATTTGGCGGATGCGACCATAATTGAGGCGAAGGCCCCCTTTACAACCCGCTCGTCGGTTACTCCGGAAATGTAAAATCCAGCGGGACGGACGTTTATTGCCTCATCCTGTAAAACTATCCGGTCCGGTTGCCCCATCGTCGTCTTCGCAGATGAGATCAGTAATAGGATAAAGACGATACAATAAAATAACCGGCTGCCAGTAATGTTAGTAAGCATGATAAAAGGAAACGTCACAGCGGTCGCAGTAGTATATTCTGACGATATCAACAGTGGTTTATCGCATTTCCGGTTCGCGCGATATACAGCAATGCTTAAAGTTTTCCACACCTATACCATCCTTATTTTATAGGGCGTTTAAGATGGTGTTCTCCACATGATGTGAATTACTAATGTGGAATACCTTTTCGGGTTTCGCTATTTTTGCAAATCGATAGTTTGCTCCTATGACAAAACTTAAATACACTTCGTTCCTTGCTTTTATGTTGTTTGTCCTGACGGCAGGCGCACAGCAAAGTCCTTCCTTCGATGTGCTCCGCACTTATCATACCGCCGTCGAACTACTTGACAAAGGTAAATTTGTTGCAGCTACGGAACAGTTCAGAATGGTGGAGACATTCCGCATAAAGACAACCAACCAGCCGAAATTTGAGTCGGAGGTATCGCTCATCAAGGAAAATTCCCAGTATTATGAGGCCCTGTGTGCGCTTGAGCTGGGTAATGATGATGCGGAAAGCATGTTCCTCAGATTTATTAAAGAACATCCGGAAAATCCGCTCACCAAACTGGCTTATTTTCAGATCGGACGCTCATACGCACGACAGGAAAAATATACCGAGGCGTTAAAATGGTTTAACAAGGTAGATGCAGGCGACCTCAGCGGCCGGCAAAACACTGAATATAAATTCAGAAAGGGATACGCTTATTTTGAGCTGAATGACTATGCAAAAGCGCAGCAGCTTTTTAGTGAAGTAAAGAACACCCATTCGCCGTTTACCGACGACGCCGTTTATTACTTTGCCTACATAGCCTATCTGAACAAGGATTACCATCTGGCACTGATCAATTTTGAACGGCTGAAAGGGAAAAAGAAATTTGAAGACAGCTACCCCTATTATATTTCGGCAGTTTATTTTCTGGATAAACGATATGACGATGTGCTGAATTATGCGGTTCCGATCGTGAAGAACACGCATCAGCAGCACGAAACCGAAATGCTGCGCATTATTGCAGCCTCTTATTTTGCAAAGGCCAACTACGACAAAGCCGCAGAATATTACGGTCGCTTTGAAGACGAGGATCAGGGTAAAACACAAAATACGCAGGACAGCTACCAGATGGGATATACCTATTATAAGGTGGGTAATTTTGCAAAGTCGGCAAGCGAACTTGAAAATCTGCAGCAGGCTGACGATATTTTCAGTCAGAACGGCAACTATACGCTCGGTAACGTATTTCTGAAAATGAATAACAAGCAAAATGCACGGAGCGCATTTTTTGCTGCATCAAAACTGGATTTTGACAAACAACTTCAGGAAGACGCATTGTATGAATATGCCAAACTTTCGTATGAACTTGACTTTAACACCCAGGCACTCGGTGCAACAAGGCTATATCTTAAAAACTACCCCAATTCAACGCGAAGCAACGAGATGAAAACGCTGCTTGGCGAAGAGTTGCTTAATTCGCACAACTACAAAGAAGCGGTAGAGATACTTGAACCGCTGCCAAACAAATCGCCGAGCGCACAGGCCGCCTATCAGAAAGTAACTTATTACCGCGGGCTGGAATTTTATAACGAACGCGCTTTTGAAAATGCTATCGGGATATTTTTACGCTCCTTAAAATACCCTGTAGATTCCAAAATACAGATCATGACCACCTACTGGATGGCAGAAGCCATGTATGAGGTACGGAAATATGCTGAATCAGTCCGGAATTTTGAGAGATTCCTTGATTTTGACGGAGCCCGCGAAACAGATGTTTACAACTATGCCAACTATGCTCTTGCTTACGCAGCATTCTATGGCGAGCAGTATAAAAAAGCAGCCGCTTACTTCCAGAAATTCCTGCAAGGCGACGAAACCGACCCTAATACAATAAACGATGCGGTGACCCGACTGGGCGACAGCTACTTTGTGATGAAGGACTACAACCGCGCGATGGATTATTACAACCGGATCATCGCACAGCACTCACCCGGTCAGGACTATGCGCTCTTTCAGCGGGGTATGATCCAGGGCCTGCAGGGCGCGCCTGACGTTAAGATCAGTACGCTGAATAATCTGCTGAGCATCTACCCCAATTCAGACTATGCTGACGACGCTTCGTTTGAGATCGCTTATACTTATTTTCTGAAAAATGAAGGCGATACAGCCAAAAACCTGCTTCAGAACATGATCAAAAAGTATCCGAGCAGTAGTTATGTGCCCCGTGCATTAGTTACCGTAGGGGTGATCGATTACAATGCTGACAATGACACGGCTGCGGTTGAATCGTTCAAAACGGTGATAAAGGACTATTCGTCAAGCGATGAGGCAAAAATGGCGTTAAAACAGGTGGAAAAAATATACACCGACAAAGGTGACGCCCAGAGCTTTATTAACTATGCAGCCACTACACCAATAGCCAATTATACCACAGCCGATCAGGAAAGTATTATGATAACGGCAGCCAATAACCTGTATGAACGGGGTGACTGGCAGGGTGCAGTAGGCGCAGTGAATGCTTATTACGATAAATTCCCGAACAAGCCGATCTACGAAAAGCAGGCGCGGTTCATTCGTGCGCAAAGCCTGGTACACTTGAACAGGCTTGACGATGCCGTTAACGATTACAATGCCATACTTAACGACTGGACAAGCCCTTACACCGAGCAATCCCTGATCAGCATGGCGAAACTGTACATCGCGCAGAAAAAGTATAATGAAGCCATTCCGTTCCTGAAAAAGCTGGAAACTAATTCAGAATATAAAGCCGATTATACCTGGGCGATCAACAACCTGCTGATCTGTTACTCGCAGATGGAAATGCCTGACGACGCGCTGAATTATGTCAACTTAGTAAGGTCGAACGAAAAGACAGCACAGGAGGACAAGTTCAAGACCGGGCTGTATGCAGGAAAAGCCTATCTGCAAAAAAACGACACGACTACCGCGATAAAAGAGTTTAACTATACCATCACCAATACCAAAACGGTGGCAGCGGCTGAAGCAAAATATAATATCGCCGAAGTTCAGTTTGAGCAGGGCAAATACAAGGCTTCGCAAAAAACCTGCTTTGAACTGATAAAGGACCTCCCGAATTACGACTACTGGGTAGCCAGATCGTTCATTCTGCTGGCAGATGACTATGAGGCGCTAAAAGACGTGTTCCAGGCGAAGGCAACGCTTCAAAGTGTTATTGATAATTATAAAGGCGATGACGACATATTACCAACGGCCAAACAGCGGCTGGAGGGACTGTCGGGCGGAAAGACTGACGATAAGCCGGCAGACACGGATAATAAAAAACAGGATAACAAAGAATAAAAATGAGACAAGCAATGAAATTAAAATATATATCCGCGCTGCTTACCTTAACCATAGTTTTATACTTTGCTCCTGCTGCAGCGCAAACAAAGCCTGCAAAAAAGCCCGCGCCGAAACAAACCCCGAAGCAAAAAAATGCGGCGAGCTTAGGTGATGCGGTAGCAAAAGCGGCAGCCGACACTACAAAAAAAGGCGGCAACGGGAACGATGCTATCGCGAACGGAAACTTGTCGGAAGAGATTGTTGTTACAACGGCCTACAAACCGGTACTTGCCGACGCGGTTAAGATACGGCGCAACCCGGACCTTTCGGATAAGACACCATTTAAAGCTCCGCTTTCCTATAACCCGATTGACAAACGACTGGAGCTGAACACCAGCATTAAACAGCTGGAGCCGATGAAAAGGCCCGCAGAGCAGGATTCTGTGCCAACCAATAATTACGTAAAGGTTGGTTTGGGTAATTTAAAGACGACCTACGGGGAAGCTTATTTTGCCAATGGCCGCGATCAGGCCCTGCAGGTTGGAGGTTATTTAAAACACTTTGCCCAAAACGGAAACCTTACCAAACAGAACAGCGCACAGGAAGAAGCAGGCGTATTTGGTAAAAGCATCGGCGAGCTGAATAATGTGAGCGGACGAATCACTTATAATTACAACAGCAATTATTTTTACGGGTTCGGACAGTTTTTGCCTCCTGCTGATGTTCAGATCGATAAACAGCACTTCAGTACCCTGGGCGCAGAGGGCGAGATCGCGAAAAATTACGAAGATGTTGAGAACGACTTTACCTACGCACTAAAGCTGAAAGGTTATGTATTCAGCAATGCTTTTCAGGCGAAGGAAAACAACCTTGTTCTTTCCGGCTTCCTGAACCAGACGATTAACCAGTTTTATGCAGGTTTAGCGGCGTCAATTGATCTTGCCACGCAGAAAGACAGCCTATATAATTATAATAACAGCCTGATCAGGCTTAACCCTTACATAAAATTCCAGGGAGACAATTACAAGATTGACGCCGGTATCAACATTGTTGACCAGTTTGGTTATAAATCGGCATTTTATATATTCCCGGCAGCAAGGGCCGAGTTACAGGTCATTCCAAAATATGTACGCCTCTTTGTGGAAGCAAAAGGCGATGTTAATCGCTCCTCGCTGCATGATTTCGCCATGGCCAATCCATTCATCGGTCAGAATATCGAGATAAAGAACTCGGTTGATCAGCTGGATATTGCCGCAGGTTTAAAAGGCACGATAGCGCCGGGCCTCGGATTCAAGGCAACGGTTTTCCGCAACGAAATAAAAAACCTGCCGATGTTTGTTAGCGACTTTGACATTGCCAGCGGGTATAACCGTTTCAAGGTGGTTTATGACGAGGGCAAATCGCGTGTAAGCGGATTAACCGGCGAACTGGATTATAAAATTTCGGAAGATGTAGATATCTTTGGCCGCGTGGAGTTCAGGGACTACCAGATGGCGACAGCCGCCGAAGCCTGGAACCTGCCCAAGTTTTTGTTTAAAGGAGGAACCAACTTTAATATCAATAACAAGATCAGCGTATCCGGAACATTAATGATCAGAGGAGCCGTGAGCACACTGCAAACCACGCAATCGCCTGGATACGAATTGCCACGTTCATTAGATTCATTCACCGATCTGAGCGGCGCTGTTGATTATAAAGTGACCAGCCAGTTTACGGTATTTGTACATGCGAATAATATTTTAAACAGTAATAACCAAACGTGGTTATATTATCCGGAATACGGGTTTAATATATTTGGCGGCGTTGGATACAGCTTTTAAGCGGACCTGCAGCATTGCCTGTTTTTGAAATTTTATAATAAAGTGTACTTTTAGCGGGATGAATTTAGCTGACTATTTAAGTGAACTTTTAGGACAGTACGAAGAAGTAAGCGTACCTGGCCTCGGCTATTTCGTACGTGAACGGATAAACGGATATTATAACGACAAGGAAGCACGGTTTTATCCACCGCACCATAAGGTAAAATTCGTACCCAGACCGAAAGACGACGACCTTTTTACCCAATATGTCGCCGATAAGAAAAATATATCGCTGGCCTCATCAAAATATTTTGCAGAGAAATTTGTAAGCAAGCTCAGGGAACAGGCCCTGACCGGAAAATACCTCTTCGCCGACCTGGGGCTGTTCTACACAGAAAACGATCAGCTTGTTTTTAAGCCGAATGATGTGATCCCCGATGACCCTGCATTTTACGGCTACCCGGCGCTGAGCGTTTATAAACAGGGCGCTCCGTTAAATGAGCAATATTCAAGGCCATCATTCTCCGCACCGTCGGCTAAGCCCGTTACACCGGCGCAGCTGAACCAGCCCGTTATCGACGAGCCGTATTTCGAGGAAGAAGCGGAAAGAAGACGGGGCATAAATGTATGGCTGATCGTGCTGATCGCAATCACGGTACTTGCGCTTGGCGTATTCGGCGTTTACAAATTTTATCCAACGGCTTTCGACAAAATATCGGACGCCTATCACAGGATAACCGGGAAAAAAGATACCGAGGTTCCGGTTTACCGGCGTGAAGCTAAACCAGACAGCTCCGCCCGTTCTGCCCAGCCCCGGACGAATGATACAACATTAAAAGCCACAACGCCAGCAGCCGTTCAGCCTCCCGACACCATCAGGACTTTCCGGTATGAAATTATTGTAAGCTCTTTTAAAAGTCTGGGATACGCTAACAACGAAGTTAAGCGTTTGAAAGCGAAAGGGCTTGACGCAAAGATAGTGACCGATGCTCCGGGACCGCGGTTAAAAATATCGGTAGGATCGTTTCCTACCTACGAGGCGGCCCAGGCTGAAATTGCCAGCCTGAAAAAGCAAGGCAAGATAACAGGGAATGTAAACCCGGAAAAAATTAACAATTAGCAATGACTCTACTTTTTCTTCAGGCGGTAGATACCGCACATCGAATAATTGATTCCGCCGCTATGGCAGGCCAGCAAGTAAACGCTCCGCAGGAAGAGCTGCGCTTTGGCGACCTGTTAATCAAAGGTGGCTGGGTGATGGTGCCTATCGGTATCCTGGCAATATTGGGGCTGGTAATATTCTTTGAAAGGTATTTCACCATCCGCAAGGCATCGAAAAACGAAGGCAACCTGATGATGCAGGTTCGTTCAAGCATCGTATCGGGTAACCTTGAATCGGCAGTAGCCATTTGCAGGAACAATAATTCGCCGCTTGGACGGATGCTGCAAAAAGGCCTGCTGCGCATTGGCCGCCCGATAAAAGATATTGAGGGCGCTATTGAGAACGTCGGCAAGCTGGAAGTATCGAAACTTGAAAAGAACATCGGCATCTTAGGAATTGTTGCCGGTATCGCCCCGATGTTCGGCTTTTTGGGTACGATCGCGGGGGTTATCAAGATATTTTATGATATATCAAAGACGGATAACATCAGTATGGGCGTTATATCAGGAGGTTTGTATGTAAAGATGGTGACCTCGGCAGCCGGACTGTTCGTAGGTATCGTCGCTTACGTATGTTACCATATTCTGAACATGATGGTGGACAAGGTGATCCTCCGGCTGGAAACTGATGCCATAGAATTTATCGACCTGTTGGAGGAACCAAGCAAATGAATTTAAGAAAAAAACAAAGAGGCGTTTCGGCAGAGGTGCATACCTCCGCAATGAATGACATCATGTTTTTCCTGCTTTTGTTTTTTCTTATCGCCTCGACGGTAACCAACCCGAACGTAGTAAAGCTGATGCTGCCGAAATCTTCGTCGGGCAAGTCGATATCCAAAAAGACCATTGCCGTTGCCATCAGTAAGGATCTGCAATACACCGTTGATAAAAAGCCGGTAAATGTAAATGACCTGCCAACTGTTCTGGCCGGTTATAAACAGCTGGCATCGGAACTGACGATCATCTTAAGTGTTGACAGGACTGTCGCCATACAGGATGTGGTATCTGTAATGGATGTTGCACAAAAATTAAATATCAAACTGGTTTTAGCTACCGAGCCAAAATAAATTATACGGACGGTCGCCAGGCAAAACCATTTGCCTGTCAATCTGCCATTTACATTCCGCTATGAACCAAGGATTGAGAATGAATTATCAGGAGGAGGAAAATAATTATCCGAAGGCATTTCTGGCCACAGGTATCATACTTGGGGTGGTGATGGCTTTGTGCTATTTTATCGTCTTCAGAGAACCTCCTCCGCCACCTGACGGGACTGGCGGTATCCTGGTAAACTACGGAACGGTTGACGAGGGTACCGGCACCAACCAGGCGAGTACGGAGGAACCCTCGGTTGCTGAAAAAGCGAATAAACAGCAGCCCAACAAGGTTAACACGGCGCCAAATACCGAGCAGAAAACCCAGGAAGACGCAAGCGACAAAAAAATAGTGACCCAGGATATGGAGGACGCGCCTACCGTGGCTGCCAATTCAAAAAAGCCGAGCAAGGAAGTTTCGACCGAACCCAAGCCCACGCAAAAACCTACAGTGAACCAGAATGCGCTTTACAAGGGTGCTACCAACAAGGGCAATGGAGAGGGTGACGGCACGACAGATAAACCGGGTAACCAGGGAAGCAAGAACGGCTCAACCCTGAGTGACAATTACGGGCCGGGCGGCTCAGGCAATGGTCTGAACATGCCGAACTGGACCTTTGTAAGCGCCCCTGATCCGCAGAATATACACCGCGTTCCCGGTGTTGTGGTAGTGGATTTCGTAGTGGATCCGAACGGAAACGTAATTTCGGCACAATATAACCGAAGCAAAACAAGGGCTGAACTGAGCCTGATACAAAGCTGTATCGATGCGATCAAAGCCACGAAGTTCACTTCGTCAACGCCTGCTTCGGGCAATCAGCGGGGCCAGTACACCTTCCGGTTCAAGGTTGATTAATCAACGTGGGGCAATCGCCCGGTTACCATATTTTTATTTCTTAAATAAAATATTGAAGCTACCTTTGCGCTGCTCTGTGGACGATGGTCTATGAGCCATTACACATGAACTACGAAGAGACCATTCACTACCTGTACAGTCAGCTTCCCTTGTTTACCCGTGACGGCGTTTCTGCCTATAAAGCGGATTTGACCAATACCATTGAACTGTTAAGCCGCCTGGATAACCCGCATAACCGTTTTAAAAGCATCCATGTGGGTGGTACCAACGGCAAGGGATCAACCTCGCATATGCTGGCAGCCATTCTGCAAACAGCGGGCTATAAAACAGGGCTGTACACTTCCCCCCACCTTAAGGATTTCAGGGAGCGCATCCGTATAAACGGCCAGATGATAAGCGAACAGCAGGTCGTTAATTTCGTAGCACAGCATCGTACTGATTTTGAAGCAATACACCCCTCATTCTTTGAAATGACCGTCGCGCTGGCGTTTGATGTTTTCGCGAAAGAAAGAGTTGACATCGCGGTTGTAGAGGTAGGGCTTGGCGGCAGGCTGGATTCCACCAATGTGATTAATCCGTTGCTGTCGGTCATTACCAATATCGGCTGGGACCACATGAACATCTTAGGTGATACCCTGAAACTTATTGCCGCCGAAAAAGCGGGGATAATTAAAACCGGGGTACCGGTGATCATCGGGGAGTACCAGCAGGAAGTAGCGGAGATCTTCGAGCAGAAAGCCCGCGCCGTTTCCGCGAAAATAAGCTTTGCATCAGCACTGCTTCATTCGGAAATGACGGAGAAAGAGACTGAAATTAACTCCATTGTAAAACCCGGCATAGGAGAAAGTATAAATGTAAAAATTACCCCGGCAACGACTGAGACAGTATTTTCGCCCCAACAGCTGACTATCGACCTTACCGGATCGTATCAGCTTAAGAACATCAAAGCCGTACTCTGCGCGGTAGAAGAATTACGGGCGCAGGGTTTTGCGATCAGTGATGAGCATATAGAAACGGCGCTGAGCCAGGTTAAGCAGTTAACAGGTCTTCGCGGGCGCTGGGAAGTGCTGAGCAGACAGCCCCTAACCATTTGCGATACCGGGCACAACCCGGAGGGAATGGAGCAGGTGCTGCAGAATATTGCAGGAATAGCTTACCGTAAGCTGCATTTTGTGCTGGGTATGGTAAACGATAAGGACATCAGCAAGATACTGACGATCCTGCCGGTAAATGCCCATTACTATTTTTGCAGACCCGATATTCCGCGGGGGCTGGACGCCACAAACCTTTGGCTCAAGGCTGAAGGATTCGGATTGCGGGGAGAGGCTTACCCCTCGGTCAAAGACGCTTTATCGGCCGCGCAGCTGCACGCCACCGAAGATGACTTGGTTTTTGTCGGTGGGAGTACATTCGTAGTGGCTGAAGTTGTATAAAACACTGCCCATCAATTCATTAACAAGCCGATAAACTTTTCCTGACCTGCGTTTTTGATTGCCGGTTTCGTTATATTTATAAACCGAATTTTATTTAAATCAGCCTTATATGTCACACGCTAAAACATGGCACGAAATCCACCGGGCATCGTTAGGATTTGGCCAGCGACTTGCAGACCAGGTAGCCAAGGGAATGGGTTCATGGCGGTTCATTATCATTCAAACCCTGATCGTCGCGGCATGGATGATGCTGAACGTGGTAGCCTACATCGGGCACTGGGACCCCTACCCTTACATTTTACTTAACCTGCTTTTTTCGACACAGGCAGCTTATGCCGCACCGATCATCATGATGTCGCAAAACCGGCAAAGCGAGCGCGACCGGGCGCAGGCCGATGCCGATTATAAAACAAACTGCGAAGCCAAAGCAGAGATAGAGCAGTTGCTGCAAAAGCTTAATTCCATCGAGGTGGACAAGCTGGATAAAATACTGGCGCTGCTAAAAAAGATGGATAAAGATTAAGATAATCTGAACAGTGCATTAAACTACCATTAAAGAGAGTCTGACTTCTTCAAAGAATTGTTATTTATTCACCTGTAAATTAACAAATAACTCCTTTTTACTATTTTTGCGGCCCATGACCACCATTGAAGAAGCAGCCGCAGAGGTTGACGACGAAATAAAACCCAAAACCGCCAAACAAAGGCTGTGGAACATCGTCAAGACTGTCTTAAAATTTGCAGTGACCGGAATGCTGCTTTACTGGGTATTCAGCAAAGTTCCGTTCAGTGAGGTTAAAGACCGTTTGCTTCATGCAAATTACTGGTGGATGCTCGCAGCGGTGATCTTCTACTTCTTCTCAATGGTAGCGTCGGCGTGGCGGCTGTTAAGCTTCTTCAAGTCGATCAATTTAAGGCTCGATCCGCGCTTTAATTTCAGGCTGTACCTGCTTGGTATATTTTACAACCTGCTTTTACCCGGCGGAATAGGCGGCGATGGCTATAAAATTTACCTGCTGCAAAAAACATATAACCTGCCTGCAAAAAGGGTGTTCCGGGCGGTTTTGTTCGACAGGCTCAGCGGGCTTTGGGCTATCGGGCTGATCGTCGTATCGTTAAAAATATTCATCCCGCAGATCGATATTCATATTGCCATCCCACTCGCAATCTTCGTATTCGGCAGCGCGATCTATTACACCATCGTTAAAATATTCTTTAAAGACTTTACCCTTCACTTTTTTAAAGGGCATGCCAAAGCCGTTATTGTACAATCATGCCAGGTGATCTGTATCATCTGTGTACTGATGGGGCAGCATTTTGACGGCAAGTTCGCGCCGTACCTGCTTTCGTTCCTGCTGTCGGCATTAGCTGCGGTGGTACCTATCTCCGTTGGCGGCGCAGGGGTACGTGAATATATTTTCAAAATATTGTCGGGCATATTCAACATGAATGTAGGGCTGGCGGTGTTTTTAAGCGTTTCATTCTATCTTATTTCGCTATTGGTAGCTTTGCTTGGTATTTATTATGTGATCAGACCGAGCCGTTTACAGGAAGGCTTACCCAAAGAGCAGGTGACCGAAACCAGCGACAACAATAACTAATTTCCTGTGCCCCGCGCTGCCTTATTTAAGCAAGTCAACATTATTGTTAATTTTGCTTTTTCCAATTGACCGTAATTAATGGCAAGTTTTAATGATTTTAACAACCCGCAGGTAGCGGCACTGCCTGCGCATTTAAAGCAATTTATTGTAGATCAGCATTATGAGCACTATACGCCGGTGGACCATGCCGTGTGGCGCTATGTGATGCGGCAAAACTACAGCTATCTGAAGGATGTAGCTTATTATCCCTATATACCCGGCCTTGAAAAGGCGGGACTGACCATCGAAAAAATTCCGAGTCTGCAGGAAATGAATGATGCCCTGGCTAAAATTGGCTGGGGAGCGGTAACGGTTGATGGGTTTATCCCTCCAGCCGCCTTTATGGAATACCAGGCTTACCGCGTACTGGTGATAGCGGCGGATATTCGTCAGCTGAAGCATATTGAATACACGCCCGCGCCGGATATTATTCATGAATCCGCAGGGCATGCCCCCATCATTGCAGACAAGGACTACCATGAATACCTGAGCTATTTTGGTTCGATAGGTGCAAAAGCCATGTTTTCGGCGGAAGATTTTGAACTGTATGAAGCTATCCGCGCGCTGTCAATCCTAAAGGAAATGCCCGATGCCGACGAGAGCGAAATTGCCAGGGCTGAGCAGGTACTGACGCACCGACAGGAGAATATGGGTGAACCATCGGAAATGGCGCTGCTGAGCAGATTACACTGGTGGACGGTGGAATACGGATTGATCGGTGATCTGAAAGACCCAAAGATATATGGCGCCGGATTGTTATCATCCATCGGTGAGAGCGCAAGCTGTATGGAGAACAGTGTGAAGAAAATCCCTTATACCATCGATGCAGTAAATTATACTTATGACATTACCAAAGCCCAGCCGCAACTATTCGTCACCCCGACATTCCAGAACCTGATCGACGTATTGGAGAAATTTGCCGATACCATGGCGTTCAGGCGCGGAGGTAGTTACGGACTGCAAAAAGCTGTAGAAAGTAAAAATACCTGTACAGCGGTTTACAGTTCAGGGTTGCAGGTATCGGGAACATTTATCGATTATAAATTATCAGGCGGCAAACCCGCCTTTATCCGGACAACCGGAGCGTCGGCTTTGTCGGTTAATAACAAACAGCTAAAGGGCCATGGAAAAGATTACCATAAGGATGGGTTTAGTTCGCCTGTTGGCAAGCTGAAAGGACAGGAAGAACCTATTGAAAATTTGAGCCTGGAAGATTTGGGACGCTTGGGAATAATGCCCGGAAAGGAGGCCCGGCTGGCATTTGAGAGTGGTATAACCATATCCGGACAGGTAAAGAATATTTATGTTGGAAACGGCAAAACGCAGCTGATAACTTTTACAGATTGCACCGTAACCGGCGCTGAGGGGGAGCTGCTTTTCGATCCGTCGTGGGGTACTTATGACATGGCCGTAGGCGAAAAAATTGTTTCGGTTTACTGCGGTGCAGCTGACAAGGACGCATTTCTGGAGATCGCTTATAAATCGCCGATGACAACGCATCATGTTCAATATGATCAGCGCACTAAAGAACTCCACAAGCTTTACCAGCAGGTGCGCGACCGCCGGCAAAACGGCGGCGATTATGGCTTTTTAGGTAATGTGTGGCGGATGCTGCAAAAGCAACATCATGACGACTGGCTGTGTGCACTTGAAATACTGGAAATACTGGAACATGAGGAAAAGGAACCTGCACTTGCAAATGAGATCGGTGAATTTTTAATAAAGAAAGCTGAAAAACAACCCGCCTATAAAAAGCTGATAACCGACGGCCTGAATTTAATTAAGCATCCCGTAGCACAAAAATTAGTACTGTAAGGAATATATTTGTAATATAGCGGCAATTGATAACTACCTTTTAAAACAAAAATTCCTTTATGGGGATGTAGGACGCAAATGAACATTATTGTAACAGGCGCCAGCAGCGGAATAGGTTTTGAGGCTGTGCTCGAACTGATCCTGACCGGAAAACATAAAGTGATCGCGCTATCGCGCTCACAGCAGAAACTTGAAAAATTACTGGAAATAGCCCACGGCCTCAATCCGGATGCGGAAATATTTGCGCTTGCATTCGACGTTGTACATGATGATTATGCAGGGTTACAGCAATTCATTGCCGGTAATTTTGATAACCGTGTTGACGTTCTGATCAACAACGCCGGTGTGCTGATAAACAAACCCTTTATGCAATTGCTGGAAGGTGATTTTGTGGAAATGCTGCAAAGCAACTTTATGGGTCATGTACGCATCATACAGGCGCTCTTGCCCATTATGCCCAAGGGGTCGCATATCCTGAATATCGGCAGTATGGGTGGTTTTCAGGGAAGCGCAAAATTCCCTGGCCTGGCGGCTTATTCTGCCTCAAAAGCAGCGTTGCATACTTTAACGGAATGCCTCGCCTTTGAACTTGCGGAAAACGAGGTAAAGGTGAACTGCCTGGCCTTAGGGTCGGCGCAGACCGAAATGTTAGAGCATGCCTTTCCGGGCTACCAATCGCCTGTGCTTGCTTTTGAAATGGGGAAATATGTGGCCGACTTTTCTGTGACCGGCCATAAATTTTTTAACGGAAAGGTGCTGCCGGTAGCGGTTACCACACCTTGAAGAACAACCGACCAGCAAAAAACGGCAAAGAACATCAGTATTCGTTTGACCGAAGATTTGGAAGTGTCGGCAAAATTTGCTTAATTTTAATTTCCTTTCACAAATCTCCTTACCCCATAAAAATATGGAGTCAAATTTGGCTTTTCTGTTCGAGCAATCCAGCGACTTTTTCTGCCTCCTGAGCAACGACGGGTTCATCATAAAAACCAATGCCGCCCTGAGAGATACGCTTGGATATGACGAGGAAGACGTGAACGGAAAAAAGGCTAACAGTTTTTCCCATCCGGCAGACATCAAAAGAAGAGAGGAACTTTTTAAACAACTGTCAGCAAACGGAGAGCAGACAGCAACACAGGAAAGCCGTATCAGAGCAAAAAACGGAAGATACTACAATATCAGATGGACGGTTTTTTGCAATCCGCAGGATCAGCTTATTTATGCGACCGGGATAAATCTTACCAGCGGCATCGCCCCCAAGGCGGAAAAGGGGATCGACAACATTCATCATATCATACAGAGCTTTAACGAAGGATTTTGCATCATCGATGCCGATTGGCAAGTCATTTCGTTCAACCCGGCCTTCCAGGCAATAACGGGTATGTCAAGCGATGAGCTGGTTAGCATAAATCTGCGGCAATTATCCAACCTCGGCCTCACAGAGCAGCTGCTGAACGAATTTGCGACGGCTTTCAGCAAAAGTATATCCAGCCAGGTGCAATATTTTAATACACATTTTAAGAGATGGCTCCGGGTAAATATTTTCCCCTATAACGGAGAGGCGGCTATTTTTATCCGGGATATCACCAATATTAAAAACCAGCAGCTGACGCTGGCGCTTGAAAAAAACATACTGGAGTTAAATGCCTCTGCCCAGCATACGCTATCGCAGACGGTAAACCAACTGCTTAAGGGTATCGAAGAAATATTTCCGGACATGATCTGCTCGGTGCTGGAGATGGATGATGCCCAGGAAAAACTCTATCATCTGGCGGCGCCAAGATTGCCTATAGAGTATTGCATGGCTATCGATGGTAGCCGGATCGGCCCGCAAACCGGATCATGCGGAACCGCCGCCTATCACCGGACACAAATCATTGTAAGCGACATAGAAAATGATCCTTTATGGAGCAACTACAAACAACTGGTACTGCCTCATGGACTAAAAGCCTGCTGGTCAACGCCCATAATCAGCTCAAACACTACACGGGTACTGGCCACATTTGCGGTTTATTATACCGCCAAACGCGAACCCAAGCCTGAAGAACTTCAAATGATCGAGCGGACGGCAAACATTTTGCGCGTACTGATTGAAAACAAACGCTCACGCGACCATGTCAAAGATCAGAACAGACGGCTGCAGGAAATTGCCTCGATCAGTTCACACGAGATACGGCGGCCCGTAGCAACCATATTAGGGCTCACCAACCTGTTTGACCCTGAAAACATGGATAACCCCATGAACATTGAAATTATAAAACATATAGACAGTACCGCGCGGGAGCTTGACGTGGTTATCCATACCATTGTAGAAAAGACCATTTATCTGAAAGAAGAAGAGGATAATTAAATATCCGGAGTATCATCGCTATAAAAGCAACAGCACAGACCTTCTCCGACCTGTGCTGTTGCTTTTTGGGGGTGCCTATTTACCTGCCAGTAAAAGCATCTGTTTTTGTATCACATCGGCATGCTTGTCCTTAATCTCGAAATCGTAGAAGTCTTTGCTGGTTATTATTCTGACTACTGCTAATTTCTTTTCAGTCAGGTATTTTACATCGTCGTCGGTGAGATCATAATACAAAAAGCTTTCTGACATTTCGGCGAGGCCGCTGCCCGTCATCGAAGCATGTTCATCAAATGTGGCAAAAATATTGATGATCGTTCCGTCGGCAAATTTAATGACCGCCTTGTCGCCCTTGTAAACAGAATAATAGTCGCCAAGCCCTTCCTTTACATGGAAGCGGATCATATAATATCTTTTACCTTTTACCATGTTACCGCCCAGGTAATGGCCCCTTACCTGAAAGGGATTCGCCAGCATCTGTTCTTTTACGGTGTATGTCGTATCACCGCTAATTTTATCGATATCCGGTTTTTCAAGTTTCTGAGCGCTTGCACTCAGCGTGATTACTGCCATAGCAGCCATTAAAATGTACTTTTTCATTTTTGTTATCCTTTAAGTTTAATAAGATCATTGATAATTATTTCGGTGGCGTAACGTCTGTTACCCTCCTTGTCTATCCAGCTTTTATTAGAAAGCTTCCCCTCGATGGCGACTTCATCCCCTTTTTTCAGGTAATCGCCGATAAAGCGTGCCTGACTTCCCCAGGCGACGAGGTTGTGCCATTGTGTTTCAGAGATCCGCTCTCCCTTGTCGTTCTTATAAGTTTCATTGATTGCCAGTGAAAACTTCGCGAGCTGCTTATTATGCTCGAAGCTTTTCACTTCCGGATCGGCCCCCAGGTTGCCGACCAGCCGTACACTGTTTCTTAATGCGTTCATTTTGCTTTTAATTTTGTTTGATATTGACAGGACAAAGATTGGGACTGCTAAAAAAATTAGCCGGTTGTTATACGCTTACAATCGACAATTTCCGTTTGTAAACGTTTGCAAACGGATAATTAATTGTATATCTTTAGCTTATGAATGAAGAAAGAATTTGCCTTGATTGCGGAGCGCCCTTGCACGGCAGGGCCGACAAAAAGTTTTGCAACGACCTTTGCCGTAACAATTACAACAACCAACTGAACGGCAATACCTATAACCTGGTCAGGAACATTAATAATATATTGCGGCGAAACCGGCGGATACTTGAAGAACTGAACCCCGGCGGCAAAACGAAAACCACCCGGAAAAAACTGCTTTCGAAGGGCTTTGATTTTGATTATCATACGCGCAGTTACCTGACCCACAATGGCAAGACCTACCAGTTTTGTTATGAATACGGCTATCTGCCGCTGGATAATGACGAATTTTTATTGGTAAAAAGGGAGGAAATATAATTAGCTGAGTATAGGGCCATCAAATGGCAGTGATGGAAAGCGGGCGATTAACGCCGGATACCTTACCTTTGCAGAAAAATATCCATTATTTTCCGGGCATATGAATCAGAATCTCACCATTGTCGCCACTGCTGATGGCTCCAACACGATCTACAATCCGCAGGTTGGTGAGAATTATCATTCCCGGCACGGCGCATTACAGGAAAGCCGCCATGTTTTTTTAAAATCAGGTCTTGAACATTTTCTAAGCCTCCATCCCGGACAAAAATCCGTTTCGATACTTGAGGTCGGTTTTGGTACCGGCCTGAACTTTTTGCTGACCGCTGATTTTTGCGCCAGGGAAAAAATCCGGTTGCATTATACGGGCATTGAGGCCTACCCCTTAACACCCGAAATGACCGGCAATACCGGTTACGGGGAATATACCCCGCAGGAACTCTGGCAACAATTTAACGAGCACTATCCGAAGGCATTAGGTACTGAAACGCCGCTGGGTGATAACTGTACGCTATATATTGCAAATTGTAAACTGACAGACTTCTGCTCGGAGCTGCGGTATGACCTCATTTATTTTGATGCCTTTGCTTCTGTTCACCAGCCGGAGATGTGGAACAGGGAAGCCATAGGCCATACCATTGGTTTTTTGAAACCCGGAGGCGTATTTGTTACCTATGCCATTACCGGCGATTTAAAGCGGATGATAAAAGAAATGGGCTGCCGGGTTGAAAAAGCGCGCGGCGCTCCGGGAAAAAGGGAAATGCTGCGGGCGACGAAGATCAACGACGCAGCACTCACTAAAGCCTGAACCCGACGTTAAACTTCATGGTAAAACCATTATTTGAGGGCAGCTCACGAACCGGAAACTGATTTAAAACCCCTGTGCTGCGGGTAGCATAAATAATAGGGCCGCCACACAACGTGAACGAAAAACGCGATGCCACCGGAGCAAAGTTCAGCGACGGACCAACCAGCAGCCTTGCGCCACCCTCGGCCTCGTCAGCTTCCCAGAAGCCTTCCAGATCCTGGCCTACTGCTTCAACTCCGCCAAAAAGCTGTCCGGCGATCTTATGATGAACGCCAACGCTGCTGATGATATCGATATTGTCGCGTTCCTTATCAAATGCCTTTTCGAACCGTACGTTACCGCCAACCTTCCATGCCAGGTTTTCAAATGCTGCCGTGATCCTGCTCAGGGCAACCTTGTCGCTGTTAAATTCGCGGCGGAAGCCGAGGCTTGCTCCTACTCTGATGCCTTCAGGACGATTACCACCGATAAAATCGCGCAATACCTCAGCCTGCTGTATGCTGTTTACTGTGCCGTTGTTGCCAAAACCTACTCCCAATGAGGCGATCAATGTAAACTTAGCGCCCAAATATCCTTTAACCGCAAGATTCTGATCCACGCCGTCGAATCCCAATGGCGTTACCGTGTGCTGCCCATAGCCTCCTGAGTAATTGAGGCTCCAGCCGCGTGCCGCCGGATTAAGTGCATTGATGGTAAACATAAAAGGTTGCGGCTGACTGGCAGAACCGCCTGGCAACTGAGGATTAATGGTTTGCGCCTGCGCGGAAAGGACTGCGGAAATAACAAACAAGGAGAGTAAAAGTCTTTTAATCATGGATCGGATTCTTTTGGTTTAACTTTTCGCTAAATACGGGTTTTTAAATTAACTATATATTAAAATGGGATGAATAACCCGTTTTAGCCGAATGTGCTGCTATTTGCATCAAAATTTTTACCGACTTAAATACCGGTTCGGAATATTTGGCGGAGCGTAACCGATACCATAAGCATGTTTGATCAGCAGCGACACCACCCCGGAGATGGTTTGCTCGCAGCGATGAAATTGCGGCAACAGGCCCATCATGGCATAGCTTATGGGGTTAACCGCCGGGACAAAAGTTTCCCATTCGTAGCCCTTGCCCCAGATCAGACCTTTGACGTTGTATAACAGATCAACGCCATTTTCAATCAGCAGGTTCAGCATATCCGCCGAGTTATTTCCGTTCTGATTTACGGTATGGAAGACCGGCGTATGACCGCCGAAGCCAAATTCATCGGTAGCCGCTTTGGCATTTACATCCGCCCCCTGCTCTATTAATATCCTTGCGCAGCCAACACTGTTATATTCGGCGCAAAAGTGCAGCAGGGTTCCGCCGGTCAGCGGCGTGTAGGTGTTGCGATATAAATTGTATGTCTTTGACACGATTCCCGGATTCGCGGCAAGCAACAGGCGCAGAGCATCTGCATCATCAATTAAAACGGCCAGCAACGCATGATCATGGAATTTGAGGCCGGCGTCAATAAATGCCTGCACACATTTTTTAAACCTGGGCGAACGGGTGTACATCTCTACCATCATAGTAAAGACCGGAACACCGTCGGGCAATGTGTCATTTGGATCGCCGCCTTCTTCAAAATATTTCCTTATTCCCTCAACGGAATGAACTTCGATGTCATAAAGCAATTGATTCTGATCGGGCATAATATGTTTAACCGGCTGAATAAAGTTATTCAATTTTTATTAAACAAAGTCCGGCGATCTGCGACAAACGTTCACCGCCTTTTTAAACTAAAAAATCTATTTTTACAACAAATTGGAATTATGCCTTTAACGCCGCCCGCTTACGCCCCCACTCCTGAAACCGCCTTTACGCGGTTGCTGACCATTATGGACGACCTGCGCCTGAACTGCCCCTGGGACAAAAAACAAACCCTGGAAAGCCTGCGCCATCTGACCATAGAGGAAACCTACGAACTGTCGGACGCTATTTTAAGCGGCGATATGCAGGAGATAAAAAAGGAACTGGGCGATATTATGCTGCATCTCGTATTCTACGCGCGTATTGCTTCGGAAACCGATCATTTTAATATTACCGGCGTGTTGAATGGCATTTGCGATAAGCTGATCAACCGGCACCCCCATATTTACAGCGATGTAGAGGTACAGGACGAAAGCGACGTGAAGCGTAACTGGGAGCAGATAAAATTAAAGGAGGGTAACCGTTCGGTATTAGGTGGTGTGCCTGTATCGTTACCGGCGTTGGTAAAGGCATCGCGCATACAGGAGAAGGCGCGCGGCGTAGGCTTTGACTGGGAAGAAAAAAAGCAGGTTTGGGCAAAGGTGGAAGAGGAAATGCGCGAATTTAAAAATGAATTTAATGCCGATGATGGAACGCCCATAGACCATGAAAAGGCAGAGGGGGAGTTTGGCGACCTGCTGTTTTCGCTGATCAATTATGCGCGGTTCATTAACATCAATCCTGAAGATGCCCTTGAAAAAACAAATCGTAAATTTATCAGGCGATTTCAGTATCTTGAGGCCAAAGCAGCTGAAAACGGAAAGGCTTTACAAAGCATGAGCCTGGCGGAAATGGATGTTTTTTGGGAAGAGGCTAAAAAGATATAAAATAAGCGCACTAATGTAGCGTTGATACAACAATCAGCGTAACCAATTAAACATAAATCTGATATGAAACAAAAATTACCTTATTTATTAGTGCTTTGCGCCATGGTGCTGTACGGATGCTTCGGAAAGTCACAAGCCGATGTACAGCCTATACCTGATGGTACCTATTCAGGCGAGTTCAGGTTGTTACACATTCACCCTGATAACACCAGTATCATCGATACGGTAAAGGCCAATATCTCGGTTTATTTTGCCCCCGTTTCTACCGGGACTTACATGGTGACAGGCGATACCTCTACCGTGCATGCGGGCAGCAAGGGAACGTTCAAAGCCGATGGACCCAACCATACCATCATTTTTGATGATAAAACATACTCGAAAACGGCGCCCGTAACCAAAACGCACCTTGTAGGCGCATACGCCTATAAATATGACGGCTCGTCGGCGCTTCAAATGGTGGCTTTTGGCGCGCTCGACACACTGGTATTACAATACGATCTTAAAAAGACCGGCAATTAAGCCGACTGACAGTCAGGGGTTAAGGCTGATGCCTTAGCCCTTCTCCCCCTTTTCTGACAGCACATTTCCTCCAAACAAATTTCCAGTTTATTGTAGCGAATTTGACAAACCCCTCGTATGGGAAATAAATGGACAATAAATTTGAGCTGATTTAAACAAATTTAATGCATCAACCGCGGGGCGTTGCTGAAGATGAGATAATCAGCAAGTGTAAAACAGGTAGCTTAAAGTACCAGGAATTGCTTTATAAGCACTTCTATGGCTATGCCATGGGTATCAGCCTGCGTTACTCCGTTAACCGCGACGATGCGTTAGAGGTTGTGAACGATGCTTTTATAAAGGTATTCAACAGCATCAAAAGTTATAACAGCGAACGGCCTTTCAAAGCGTGGCTGCGCACTATCCTGGTGAATACCGCTATCGACCGCAGACGCAGGGAACTGAAATTTCAGCTGCATGTTGAAATAGATCATGCTGCACCTGTCGGCGTGAGTGTGAATGCCGTGGAAAGTTTAAACGCGCAGGACATTTTAAAGCTGATGCAGCAGCTCCCGCCCATACAACTCACCATTTTTAACTTATATGAGATTGATGGCTACAGCCATGATGAAATATCGAAGATACTGTCAATTCCTGAAAGCTCGTCGCGGGTTTACCTGAGCCGGGCAAAGGAGAAACTAAGAAATATTTTGAAGAAAGAAGCACACAACGATGGACGATCAGTTGGATAATGATATAAAGAACCGCATAAAGGAGGTGTTTGACCGTTACGAGGACACCACCGCCGACGAGGGCTGGTTGCTGCTGCGTGAGAAATATCCGCAAAAAGCAAAACAGCGCGTCGCTCCCCTGCTTTGGTGGAGCGCAGCAGCCGTATTACTATTGACACTCGGCGCAATTTTATGGAAAGCAAATACCCCTAAAAAGGCTGATAACACGCTGGTAAAAAGCATACAACGCCAACCACAACGAAAGAATGAATCAGCAAAAAAAATCACGCCGGAAGCCGCAAACCAAACTGCCGTTGTTCAGGCGCCTGCAAAAGCTGCCGCTAAAACACCTGGCCTAAGCAACAACGATCAGGCAAACCGGACAGCTAAATACCGGGCCAGCACGCTTGCGTCAAATACTCATATCGCGCCTGTGGACCACTCCGGCGTCAAAAACCCTAAAAAGGATTCGGGAACAGACAGCGTTCAGGCGGAAAAGATGATCGCGTTTCAAGCTGATAAGCCGGAGGTCGGCAAAGATGAACCTGTTACCGACAAAACGCAAACAGCCCCTGTTAACAACGGCAACACGCCGGTAATTGCGCAGCAAAAGAAACCTGAAAAGTCCATAACCGACATGTTTAAAGAGGACAAAGGACAGCAACCGCCTAAAGACGTTGAAGACCATACTGACAAGAAGATCCGCTTCGGTGTGTATGCAGGGACTTACTTTAACTATGCCAAGGGAAGTGATAATGAAGTGAACGTAGGCGGCGGCGTAACTTCGGACATCCGGCTGAGTAAAAAGATAAAACTGGTGACCGGGATCACCATCGCACAAAACTCATTAAGCTACCAGGAAATTCCTACCGTTACGGCATCGGCAAAGAGCAACCTTGTAGCCCCGGCAGCCTATGGCGTAAACGCCATGGCTTCGGTAGCGTCGGCGCCTACTATCCGTAATTATAACGCCAGTCTCATCGGGCTTGAAGTGCCGATCAGTATAACCTATGCCTTCAACCCCGATAAAACAGACGCCTATGTTTCGTTAGGACTGAGTTCAGGAACATTTATCGACGAGTCATACACGTATAAATACAATTATCCGTCGTTATTGTCGTCATCGCTGAAGGAGACGCGGGACCAGACAACCGGCTCGAATTTCAACGGTTTTTATTTTGCAAAAACGCTGAACGTCGCATTCGGGATAGGGTATCCGTTCGGCAGGAACCGTTTGGTGATTGAACCCTTCCTGAAATATCCGCTTGACGGACTGGGAACACAAAACCTGAAGTTCGGCGCGGGCGGCCTGAATCTTAAATTCAACTTTTTGTCTTCAAAGAAATGAAAGATGATCCGCAGACAGTCGTGCGGCCGGATTCGACACAACAACCTGTCCCCTATTTAAACTGTATGGCCTTAACGGGCTGTATGCGGCTTACCAGCATGGAAGGCACGATCATTACCAGCAAACAAACCACCAATGTACCTGCGTTTAGCGCCAGTATTTCGACCCAATTGAATTGTATCGGCACAAAGCTCATATAATACGAAGCCTGATCGAGTTTGAAAAAGTGCGTGTATGTCTGGAATATACCGATCCCGAAACCAAATACATTACCGAACAGCATACCCAGACCGATGAGATAAAAGGCGTTATATAAAAAGACTTTCTGTATCGTCCAGTTATTGGCGCCCATAGCCTTCAGAATCCCGATCGTGGCCGTCCGTTCAACGATCATGATCAAAAGCGCTGATATCATGTTGATCAGGGCGACCAGTATCATCAGTGCAAGTACTACGAACGTATTCCCGTCCAGCAGACTAAGCCAGCTGAAAATAGTCGGGTAGCTCTCCATGACGGTGTACGATTTGAGATGCGTAGGTAAAACATTATCTATGTCATCGGCCGAGCGGTTAATGTAATCAAAGTTCTTTACCTGTATTTCATAACCGCCAATCTCGTCCGGCTTCCAGTCGTTCAGGCGGTTGATCAGCGAGAGATCACCAACCACATAGGTTTTGTCAACCTCTTCTATTCCCGTACTGAAAATCCCGGTAATGGTGAACGGACGGCGGCGCAACGGTTCCTGCACAAAAAACATCTGTATCCTGTCGCCTACCTTCAGCCGCAGGCGGTTGGCGGTGATCTGCGAGATCATCAGTTGCTGCTTTGATTTAACCGAATCGGTAAAATCAAGCACCTTACCGCTGATCATATTCTTTTTAAAAAAATTCCAGTTATAGCTTTTATCCACCCCTTTAAGCACGACGCCCTCAATGTCCGTCCCTGTTTTGATAATGCCCGGCTTGATGGCAAAGGGCGCAATTGATGCGACGTTGGGTACATTTTTTGCCGATTTGATAAAATCGCGATCGATCATGACCGGGGAGTTCTCGTAAGAATTGTTCAGATCGAACTTTACCACCTGTATATCACCGGAAAAACCACGTATCTTTTCCCTGATCTCCTGCTTAAACCCGCGCACAACGGCCAGTGAAAGGATCATGACACCCAAACCCAGCATAATACCGACGATAGCGATACGCACGATCAGCTTCGAAAATGTACGCTTCGACTTGAATGTTATCCGGTTAGCTATGAAATAGGCAAAACTCAATGCAATATGGATTTTTTGTACCTTCGCAAATATGCGGTTTTGCGGTTAAAAACCGGCAAACTTTAACCAATAGCGCGGGTTTATTTATGATGACGATAAAATATTTTATTCAGGTTTCGCTGATCGCCTGCTCCGTTTCATGCGCCGTTTCGGCCGGAAAAGGCGGCGGAGCGGCCCCGGCAGGCAAGGCAACGAAAGAATCCGCCATTATCACCGGGGCAGACCAAACCAGTCTTTACCTCAGCTATTTAAAGGGAAAGAACGTCGGTATGGTCATCAACCAAACCTCCGTCATGGGCGATAATCATACGCTGACCGTTGACAGCCTGCTGAAGCTCGGCATCCATGTTAAAAAGATATACGGGCCGGAACACGGTTTCCGGGGCGATGCGAGCAATGGCGCCGATGTTGCCAACAGCATTGATCAGAAAACAGGGTTGCCGGTGATCTCGATCTATGGCAATAAACACTTTAAGCCCACACCGGAAGACCTGAAAGACATTGACCTGATGATATACGACATTCAGGATGTGGGGGCAAGATTTTACACCTACCTCAGCACCCTGCAATATGTTATGGAGGCCTGCGCGGAAAACAACATCGAACTGATGATCCTCGACCGGCCCAACCCAAACGGTTTTTATGTGGACGGCCCTGTACTTGACACCGCATACCGATCGTTTGTCGGGATGAACCCTATTCCGATCGTTCATGGATTGACCACTGCCGAATACGCCAAAATGCTGAACGGCGAGGGCTGGCTTAAAGACCATGAAAAATGCAGGCTGAAGATCATCAAAGTTGCTAATTACACGCATCGCTCACATTACGAACTTCCTGTCATTCCTTCACCGAATCTGAATACTGCCAAGTCAGTCCTACTGTACCCGTCGGTATGTCTTTTTGAGGGTACGATACTTAGTCTCGGACGCGGCACCATGTCGCCGTTTTTGCAGATCGGCCATCCGTCGCTCGCGGGCAAATACAGTTATTCTTTCAAACCGGTGAGCATTCCGGGCATGAGCGAAGAACCGCCGCAGAAAAATAAAGTATGTTACGGGATAGACCTGAAAAATTACGATACTGATGCCATTTACAAAGCCGGTAAGCTAAATCTGCAATGGCTGCTTGAGATGTACAAGGCCTTTCCGGATAAAGCGCACTTTTTCAACGCCTATTTTACGAAACTCGCGGGGACAGCCCAGCTAAAGAAGGATATTGAAGCGGGAAAAACAGAGGCGGAGATCAGGGCAGAATGGGAACCGGAATTACAGCGATATAAAAACATACGAGCCAGGTATCTGTTGTATCCCTGATCCGTTTTGATATTGTTTCCGTTGCTGCTGTCAGATGGTTTGGTAAAGTTTGTAAACAACGGGGATTTTTGATAATTTTAGAGAATCAGCTTTTTATCTATATATGAAAATCATTTTTATGGGCACGCCCCAGTTTGCGGTCGCGTCGCTTGATGCCCTGATCAAAGCAGGGTGTGACGTTGTAGCCGTAGTAACCGCTCCTGACAAACCCGCCGGACGGGGAAAAAAGCTGAATGAATCTGCCGTTAAGCAATACGCCGTTGAAAACGGACTAAAAGTATTGCAACCCGCAAAACTTAAGGACCCGCACTTTTTAGAAGAACTGAAGGCACTAAAGGCCGACCTGCAGGTTGTAGTGGCCTTCCGGATGCTGCCGGAAGCTGTATGGACCATGCCACCAAAGGGAACCGTGAACCTGCACGCTTCGCTTTTGCCGCAATACCGCGGCGCTGCCCCCATCAACTGGGTGCTGATAAACGGCGAGAAGGAAAGCGGCGTAACCACCTTCTTTTTAAAACACGAAATTGATACCGGCGATATCCTGTTCACAGAAAAGATCACGCTAACCGGAGACGAAACCGCCGGAGGATTACACGACCGGTTGATGAATAAGGGAGCAGGATTATTGGTAAAAACCGTAAAAGGCATTGAAAGCGGCAGATACAAGGAGAATCCGCAGTCGTTATTGATGGAGGGCCTTGAACTGAAACACGCACCAAAGATATTTAAAGATGACTGCCTGATCGACTGGCAACAACCTGCTGAGGCCATATACAATAAGATACGCGGCCTTAGCCCCTCGCCCGCTGCCTATACTACATTCAATGATAAAACGCTGAAAATATACCGGGCAACTTTTGAAAACACCGAACCCGGAATACAACCCGGTGGATTTTTAACCGACAATAAAACATATCTGAAATTTGCCGCGCAGGATGGGTATGTCCTGCTGACCGAGGTACAACTGGAGGGTAAAAAACAAATGGACATCGAGTCGTTTTTAAGGGGAGTAAAATTGTAGGAGATTTTTCAGCTTCTGATGTTGTTCCGGTGATTGTTGGCGCGTATTAAATTGCTGCGAAGCATCTTCTTTGGCAAAAATATTTTGTATTTTTCTTGTAACATTCCGTTACCTGCCGATCTCCAAATAATAAAAGCACCATATCACCCTCAACAATCCCGATCATGACCACAAGAGAATCATTTTCCATAAACGGCACAGGCCTGCTGGATAAAATAAAGGAACTGATAAAAGAAGGTAACGTTACCCGTATTATCATCAGCGATAAGATGGGTAAGGAACTGCTGCATTTCCCGCTCACCCTGGGCGTGGTAGGCGCACTGGTGGCACCCATGTTCGCCGCAGTTGGCGCAGTAGCCGCACTCGTTACCGAGTGCACCATCACGGTTGAGCGTGAAGTCCCCGATGCAGAAGAAGTGAAAAACGATGTAAATCTTTAATTATTATAAATCCCCTACCCATACTTAATGAAAGAAGAAAATATCTTAACCGTCGAAGGTCTTAGCGTGAGCTATGGCAGCTTCAACGCCGTGAAGGAGGTTTCGTTTACCGTAAAAAAAGGAGAAATATTTGGTCTGCTCGGACCCAATGGTGCAGGCAAAACCAGTTCTTTAAGCGCCATCGAGGGTTTGCTAAAACCGCAGTCGGGCACAATCGTCGTTGACGGATTCGACACGGTTTCCAAACCACTTCACGCAAGGGCATCGCTGGGTGTTCAGCTGCAGTCAACCAGTTTTCAACCCGAATTGTATGTGATCGAGGTGCTGCAGCTTTACGCAGGCGTGTATGGCGTTCAGGCTACCCGCGACGACCTGATGGGTATCCTCAAAAGCATCAATCTTGCGGAGTCCGCCATGAAAAAATACGGTGAACTTTCCGGCGGACAGCAGCAGCGGGTATCGCTGGTGATTGCAACCATTCACAACCCAAAACTTGTCCTGCTGGATGAACCGACCACCGGACTTGACCCGCAGTCGCGCAGGCAGTTGTGGGAACGGATAGAAGCCATCCGCGAACGCGGCCACGCTGTGTTACTGACCACCCACTCGATGGAAGAAGCAGAGGCCGTTTGCGACCGCATTGCCATCATCGACCACGGAAGGGTGATTGCCGTTGATACCCCGCAGGCCATGATCGATAAGCATCGTAATGATCCGGAGGTTATCGCCGTTTCGCGCAGGGGCAAAATCACCCTCGAAGACGTGTTTATTGCTTTAACCGGCAAAGCTATCCGCGGCTGAAACAATTATCTATGTACCTTTTAGCTTAGAAAAATCTGATGGAAACTTCTATACCAAAAACATCTTTGATACTTAAAACGCTCCTGCGTGCCGATTTTACTACACAATGGCGCAACCGCCGCGCAACCATCCTGACGCTGGTGGTACCTGTTATTATCCTTACTACCTGGAAACCCCTGGCAGCCGCCATGGGCGGGCCCTTTGTTCTTTCCAACAGTATAGTGATCGGCCTGAT
Source organism: Mucilaginibacter sp. (assembly GCA_035547875.1). Taxonomy (GTDB): domain Bacteria; phylum Bacteroidota; class Bacteroidia; order Sphingobacteriales; family Sphingobacteriaceae; genus Mucilaginibacter. Next base: position 265,380 of record DASZTX010000058.1, read on the forward strand.
CGCTATCGGGTTGATGGGTTATTCCAACGCCATCGCCCGCGACCGCGATAAAGGCATTTTCCAGCGGCTGCGCGTTGCACCCATCTCCGCCTGGTCTATCATGGCCAGCAGGCTGCTGGTGCAGATCGCGATGATCCTGATGGTCACTACTGCAGTTTTTGTTGTAGGGAACTCTTATGACCATATTACGCTGACTCCCGTTGGCTATATCCTGACCTACATTACCGCAGTAATGGGAGGTGCGCTTTATCTGGGGCTTGGACAGATGATCGTCGGGCGGATAAACAACCCGGAAACGGTAAACTCTACTGTGCGTCTGGTATATTTCGTGTTCATTATGGTGGGTATGGTCGGTCAGTTTTACAACAACGCCCAGGTAAAGGCAATAGTGGAGTGGTCGCCTTACGGCACGGTGCGGACGATACTCGCCGCCGGGATGGAGCCTTCCAAATGGAACAACGACGCTTCCATGGCCTTGCTGGTAACCATCGGATATGCCGTAGTTTGCGCCGGAATGGGGATAAAATGGTTTAAATGGAATACAAAATAACCGACCGATACAAATGTTCCACGTAGAACATTTTGACTTCCGCGTCGCTTATTACTGTTTTTGAAAATAAAGCCGGAGTTCTACCAGATACTCATCAGCAGGTAGTCTTGTAGGAGGGGTATAAACTTATCGAGACTGACACAGCCATTTGCTTTGCCATAACCGCCCTTTCTGAAGGTGTATAGGATGCGGCCATCTTTAAGGCATTCAAGGTGAAATTCAAGATCTTCGGTGTCCCACAACAGGCAAAGGCTGTCGGCCGGAGTCAGTTCGAACCTGTCTGCCCGTTCAAGGTTGATGTCGTCGATGTAATTCAGAATCGCTTCAGCATTTTTCAGCATCACCCGGTTCGGAGCAAATAACTCCGGATTGCGGTTGTTCAGGATATCTTCAATTTCTGGATGCATATTCATGGCGTTTATCAATTACAGCCTTTTTATACGCATCATCTCTATAAGGGTTTCAAAAAAATATCCCTAAAAATTCAAAATAATCCTAACTTTACCGACGCTGTTCAACAGTTCTGTTTAACAAAAAAAGTATGAAAAAAATTAGCTTAGTTCTTATCGTTGTAGGAGTGATCCTGATCATTGGTTTAGTGATCTATTTCAGATCGGTTGTTAACCCTGTAGATTCAGACGCCATGACGATCAGCCGCAGCGGAAGCCAGGTATCTGAATGGCCGCTGTTCATCGGCATTATCTTTACCTTTGTGGGTATCGTATTCTACTACGTAAGCCAGTCTGAAAAGAAAGCCTGAGTGGCTTAACCGCATACGCCCGCGCAACATGGCAGTGTCCATATTGCGCGGGCATTTATTTTGCACTTCATCTTTTCCGGACGTAAGCGATCATCCAAGCTGTTCCGCTAAATCCCAATGCTTCAAATACACTGGTAAGCTCGTTACCCCTATCTGTTACGGGTGCGTTCAACACACGCGGAATATGCAGCACAATCAACCATATAAATATCATCAATCCCAATAGCAGCGCGGCAGGTTTCGCCTGTACGTTAATAATTATGGCCAGACCGGAACCAATCAGTGCCACTCCCGCAAAATAAGTCCAGAAATAATGTCCGGGAATCCAGTCAGGAACCAGGGAGGCCACAAAATCCGGATACAAAAAGTGATCGATCCCAAACAGGGCCATCGTGACCGAGAAAAAAACACCGGCAAAGGGTACGAGATAATACACACCTTGAAACAAAGGAGACTTTTGTGTAATCGGTCCCACTGTTCCTGCTACAGCAAATGCGCCGCCCGCCAAAGCTAATTCCTTTAAGGCGTTTGTCCACACGCCAAGGTGTTTTGGGTACGGATCGACCAACAACTCATAAGATACCTGTCCGAAAAGAAACAATATGAGGAAAACCGCTCCCGTAAACAGCGCCGCTTCAAGGGCTTTCCGGTTCAGAACAATCGCCGTCCCGGCAACGATCATTAAAAGGCTGACGGGATAAGCTACATAAGCCACAAAGGGAAGTTGAGCCGACCAGCCCGGCAAAATCACCGGACGAAAGTCCCCGTAAAAAATCTGCTGACCTGCAAGGCCAACAAGCATTGAGCCATAAAATATCCGGCCTGCGTTTGTAAGTAATTTCATTGATCACAAAGATTATTCCCATCAAATGTCGCAGGAGCATGAGCAATAAGCGAATCAACGCATGTACATGTTGGAACAAGTTGGTACAGACGAAGCAGCAACCTGTTTAAATAAATCTCCGGTCGTCGTCAGGCAATAAGACCGCTTAAAAGATAGATATTGATTACATAGCCCGATCCGGCAGCCACCAGCAGGTTAACGTACCAGTATTTTTTGAACCACTGCCAGTAAACGATGGTAGTGATCAGGCTGATAAGGAATAAAATAACCGCGTAGATCGCGATCGCGATAATAATATCGCCGAGGGGAACCCGCCCTTTGTGACCAAAGTTCAATGCAGGAATCCCAATGAACATGAGCAGTAAAAAACCGGCAAAGCTCCATCCATAAAGCCTTGAGGGACTTACAAATAGTTTTTTTAATTTATGCATAGGCAATAAAATTTCAGGTTCTGTTTATTAAACGGGATTTAAACAAATTTTGTATAACCGGCTGATCTGTTGAATGATCCGGCAAAACCGGGCATGTCTGATATTGATTTAAGGCGAAGCGGCCGGAAAGAATTGAATGCAATATAACATCAACCGCCGTAAAATAAAAATCCCCTTACACTCGCTGCTCGGGGATTTTAACCTAAACCTTATCACAATGCACACGGACGTGTGCTTTGAAGCGGCAAAGATAGTAAAACAAAATCACATTAAATTGGGGGATTTTTCTCTAAAAATGGCGTATCTTAACCCGCTGCTTTTCCGGAAAATAATGCGTCGGTGCTGGTACTCAAAACATCTTGTCTTCACTGCATCTCCAGCCATTTCAGATACTCCGACGGCGTCATGCCGCTCTGCCGTTTAAATGCTTCATTAAAGGCCGATTTACTGGTAAAGCCAACCTCCATCGCAATACCCGTAGCCGAATAATGCCGGTAAGCGGGGTCAGCCATTCGCTTTTTTACTTCCTCAATCCTGTAAAAACTCACCAGTTCCGTAAAACTTTTGCCTAATCTTTTGTTGATAATGCGCGAGATCACCCTCGGCGTAGTTTTTGCCTTTCGCGCCAGGAGGCCAACACGCAAGCCTGGATTCATAAACAGCTGTTCTTCTTCAAAAAAATAAAGTATAGTGGTTAAAAGCTGTTCTTCGGTATGCGGTGCCGCATTTCCTTCCTCTTCATTATCTGAAGTAACAGCGCTCTTCCACCAAAATAATAGCTCGGGGAATAACGGGACGTAAACGACCAGCCCCAATGCCATCGAATATACAAACCTGTCTGCCGCTGTATAAAGCCCGGTCATAAAAAGGTGAATGATTACGATCACAAATACCGCGGCAATAACGATAAACGCGGTGGTCAGTCTGTTTAACCAGTTCAGGCGTTCTTCGATGGACAGGTTAAAATATCCTGATGAGCTTGGTATGGTGTGAAGCAAAAAACGCCGTACAAGAAAAAAATACAATGAAAAATGGGCAAACCCGATCATAAACCAGGTCAGCGTTTTAGCCGTCAGCGGCAGCAAACCCTGCATTTCCGCGTCAAGGGTAAGAACAAGCTCATGATTGTCAAAAGGATAGTCCTGTATCCAGATAGTGATCAGTGCGGCCAGGTAAGGTATAAAATGCAGGATATGCCGATACCTGAAACGGAAATCCGGCATCAGTACCGACAGGCTATACAGATACAGTACAGGCCCGGTAAGCAATATCATCCCCCGGCTAAGGTTGGTGATCCCGCGCACGTTGCGGTACAAACCCGCCGCCTCGCTGAAACTGCTGAACTGGATACAAAAGATCAGGCATAACAAAAAAGTCAGCAGCTGCCTTGCATCCTGGTTTATATCCCGCCTGATAAACAGCCGGATGATAAGACAAACATCCAAAACAAGAAAGGCGACAAGTAATACCGACCACAAATTGACTGACATTGAAAAAACAGGCACAGAACTACAAATGTACATCTTTTTGCGCCCGCCCCTCCGGCAAGCTGCAAAATCTGTATTATATAGTCTTGCGAACTTTTACCTGCCCTGAGGTAAGCTTAACCATTGTTTTTTCAAATTCCAGCCCTCTACCAGCACATTTGGATGAGCGCTTCCAATCTTAGCAGCCGGAGCGCTTACAGATACCGTCATGCTTTCATGCGGTGCAAGCGTAAAATAGTTACCGCTCCAGTAACTCGGCATCACTTCCTCTCCGTTTTTCATCAGTTGCGGACGTACAAAAAAGGCTATTTTATTGCTGTTGTTGGTAAATTGCATTGTCCATTTACTTTCGGTCCGTCCCTTTTCCGATCGCAGCACCTTTACCTCTACCTGCGTAGCGGGCAGGTCATTCAGGGCAGTCAGGTTGTTTTCAGGCGCCAGCCAGTACACATTATGCGAAACCATTTTCCCTGCCGCGTCAGTTAAATTCAGCACAACAAAGCTTGCCCCTTTGGCAGCCAAAAGCGCATCTTTCATTTTGATCACTTCCTGCGTGCCCTCATCTGCCAAACCAATATGACCGATAGTGAATGAATTTAGCCGCTTGCTGTTGATATCAAAAATCTCTGCCTTGGCAGTTAATAGACCACTGGCATGATGCCTCCGGTTGATTACTGCCGCAGTAGAATCGTCCTGGTTAAATTGTATATGCAGCGGTTCAACAGCGTTTTGCATAGCATAGTAACCGGCATTGGGTTCCAGATACCAGTCGTATATCTGCCAAACCACGCTGGGCAGCGCTGCATTAAGTTTCCACAGCATCACCCCGCCCGTTTCCGTTAGCTTATGCCCGGCAGCTTCAAAAATTCCCTGATAGCCCACATAGTTCATCAGCTGCATTTTGTCCGAAAAATTCTGCATGGTTGATGGTTGCCCGTATCTTTTTACCATCTCGCTGATATATTTATCATATTGCGCTGCGCCGGTTGCTGCATCATGGTACCCCCAGCTGTTATTTAGCGGAAATGGCAATTGAGTATCCCAAACCAGGTTAGGGATGATTTTGGCAAGCGTGGTGTATGGCGGCTGCGATGGCAGGCCGGTTTCGTCTTTAAATACCCAGTCGCCGCCAAAATCGGCCTTTTTATAATAAACCTTCGGGTCTTCCCAACGGTATGGTCCGCCGCTGTAAACGCCGGATGCCTGGTCATCGGGCCATGCGCCTTTCCATCCTGCGGGCAGTTTCGCAAAGCCTGACGAGCTTGGAATGTAAGGACGTGTGCCATCCAGCTTAATGATGTTGTCACGCATCTGGTCATATAGTTCCTTTCTTGCATGCCCCTCGTTACCGCCTGTCCAAACTAACAGACTTGGGTGGTTACGAACGCGGTAGATGGTGCTTACCACGTTCTTTACAAACACGTTCCCTTCCAGCGGCCAGTCTGGCGATCCCTTAAACTCACCCTGCGTGTCTCCTGTCACCCAGAAATCCGACCACACCATTTCCCCGTAGCGGTCTGCCGCATTCCAGAACGCATCCGGCGGGGTAACACCTCCGCCCCATATTCTTACCAGGTTCACATTTGCGTTGCGGCACAGATGCATTTCGTAGTCGTAACGGGCCGAATCGCGGTTTACCATCATATCCGGCACCCAGGCACCACCGTTAAGGTGTACACGTTTCCCGTTGACATAAAATTCCCTCCGCAAAAATTTATTGACCATCGTAGCCTTTGAGCTTACCGTCCGGATGCCAAATACAAATGAGGTATCATCCGCCGCTCCCTGTGCATCGGCATATTGAAGATGAATACGGTACAAATTGGCCCTGCCGTAACCGTTTGGCCACCACAAGTGCGGTTTACTGATCGCCAGTTGTCCGGTGTTGGCGGCAGTCAGGTTAACAGCCGAAGAACCACCCGCGGCAACGCTCACGCTTTTTGAGAACTGAACGGGTACGCCCTTAAAGTTTTCAGGGCTTATCGTTACCGTCAACTTACCCTTTTGTGCCGTATTGCTGTAGTTGGCCAGCGTAAGGTCAAGCGAGAGCTTGGCGAGGCTGGTATCCGGAAGACGCGGCAACTCCGTCACCAATTTGGGATGAACAATGGTCACCGCGCCTGTAGTACGCAGGTAAACAGGCTGCCATATACCCATGTTCCTGTCGCGTACCGGCGGGATCCAGTCCCAGCCGACCGAGCAGAGCATGGTCACATTCTTTCCGATATCTCCCGTGGGGCCGCCGTTTTCATAGAATGGGCCCAGCGCCTTCAATTGTTCTTTAGCCGGGTATCCCGGGTAATCCAGCGGATAGATCTTAACCGCCAAAGCGTTCTCTCCGCCTGCATTGATCGCTGAGGTTACATCAAGATTATAGTCGGCAAACATACCCACCATCTGGGTAGAGTCTGCAATTTGCTTTCCATTCACCCAAACAGCAGCACGGTAGTTGATCCCTTTAAATATCAGCTGAAAGTGTTTCCCCTTATCACCAGCCGGAACCTTAAAGGTTGTGCGGTACCAGTAGGGTTTTTTCCAGGGATTGGGATCGTTTGGCAAATGACTGTATTGCTCCAGGTTATACTCCTTATTAAACTGATCTGATGCGTCCGGGATAAGCATATTGTTCAGTCCCTGGTAAGGGTCCGGATAAATATGATTGGCAACCAGTCCGCCGAGCACCGTTACCGGAACCTTGACCGGCATCCAATAAACCGGTGATTTATATTGCACATTGGAAAGTTCTGCTCCGTCAGCATTGATCACCGCCGACGACTGTAAGTCAAAATCAGTAAGTTTAACCTGTTTTACAGGTGCCCTTTGTGCAAAAGTAAAAACAGGGACAATAAAGGCAGCAATCCCCAGTGCTGCAGCAAATGTTAGTTTTTTCATCATCATTGGTTTCAGGCCGGATACCGGCTATCCGGTACCGCAGAGGTATTTACAGGCAAACAGGACAGCGCGCTGTTTTCAAGGTAAAATTAACAGCTGTAAATCTAAGTAACTTAGGCTAAGGGTAAACTATACTAATTTATCCTTTTATTATATTATTTTGAATTGATGGGAGATGATTTTGCCTGTTTCCCGGCGATATTCTTCAAAACGATAATGGGCGTAAATCTGTTCCATTCCTTTTTTACGCCTTTCTGGTTAAACAGATCACGACCCTCTACCGAAAAATTACCCAGTATCAGGTCCCGGTAACCATCGCCGTCAATATCGGCGGCTTCCATTGTCAGCCAGCGCCCCTCATCACTGATGGGCAGTTCGTGCGCCAGAAACTTTCCCGCGCTTGTCTGTTCCAGATAGGTGAATCCCTGCTGTGGATTATCCTTAAAGTTGGGAAAGTATGCGATGATCGCAACATCCATATCCCCGTCGTGATCAAAGTCATTGGCTATTGCCTTGGTGGCGCCGTCGATATGATAAAAGTATTCCTGCTTAAACCGCCAGTTGCCCTGATTGATAAAAATATATACGCCATGATAAGGCTTTAAAACGGGGGAAAGGTCACTGTTATCGCCGCAGGTATAAACAATGTCCGGTTTACCGTCGTGATTAAAATCAACCAACTGAAAACTGCTCGATCCGTAGATCGGCGGGAACCGCATAATGTTCTGTGTTTCAAAACCACCCTTCTTATCATTCAGGAACATCCATATCCCTTCATCGGCTTGTGCGAACAGACACATCAGATCGGTATAGCCGTCATGATTAAAATCGCCGGTAATAACATTTTCGCTGCCCGGCACCGCACTGATCACACTTTTTTTGAACTTATGCCCTGGTTGCTGCGTCAACAGGTAAAGGTTTCCCCGGTTATTACCAAAACCGCAAATCACGTAATCTGTAAGGCCATCCCTGTTAAAATCGCCAGGCACCGTTTGCACCGGGCGCGACAGGCTGTCCATAAGCACCACCGGGGTTCCGCTATGTCCTGCATCGGCATCCGTTTCCACCAACGCCCCCTTCAAAAGGTCATTGGGGTTAAGCAAACCGATACAGGTGATCACCATTTTATTCCTGGCGGCGCTGTCTTTATAAAAACTCGCGCTCACCGCCGGAGACGGCGTTGTGGTCACAATTGTTGGTTTCAGATCCTTGCTCCAGCTGTAAACATCATTGCGAAGGTCGCTGCTGTAGAGCTTACGGTTATCCCGGTCATAGGTAACCATCACCGTATTGGCTTCATTTCCCGGCTGTGTGCTCACGTCAGTTGGTTTTTGCAGGCTGAAGATCGCCCAATCCGATACATAGCGGGGTTTCGGAATAGTCAGTTCCTTTGGTGCGCTCCGTTTGTAAAACGCAACGATTGAATCGAAGTCGGGTATCGAGATCATCGATTTTACGGTAAGCCCGTAATGCCCGTTAAAATTCTCAAGGTTTAGCCGCTCAGCCATTTTAGGCAAAACATGGGTGATCCACGTATTTTTATCGATCAGCGATGGCGCCGGATACTGATGGCAACTCGCACAATAGAGTTTTGCCAGCGCCTCTCCGTTTCCGCTGGGTTTATCATCCTTGCTGGTCGATTGAAGGCTTCCGGTACATCTCAGATCCATAACCGCGATGGCTGCTATGAAAAACAGCATTAGCAGCGTTCGCTTTTTCTTAAATAATTTGCCCATACCAGTCGCCCAGCGATATTTCCGCAGCACCTATTCTTCCCTGTTCGGCAGAATATGCTTTAGTCTAAGGTTATTAAATAGTTTATAAAGGTTTATCGGCTCATGCGCCTGACCGCAGTGCGTCCGTTGGTTAAAATAGCTATTTTATAAATATTAGGCGATACCACTAAAATATTTTTCTATTATTTAATAAGATAATTAAAAAATAATATTTTTAAGGGTAGCGAAATTATTACAATGTATCACAATTTTTACCATTGGACTAATTTAAACGTTTTTCCCTATAAACAAACAGCGTTTTTCAATAAAAATATTCCTAAACCCGCTTCTCCACCAACTTCCTCTCTTTTGTCAAATTTGTTTTTTTTCTGAATTAAATAATTTTAAGAAAGGCGGGTTTTAAACATGTTTACACCATTTTTAACTAAATCTTTGGGTGTCAGCATTATTTTCCATGCCTTATGATGAACCTGAAAATATGTGTCACAATGACACATTAATATCAAATAATAGCTATTTAATAAATTATTGATGACTAAAAATAAAGCCTTTCGGTTTCTGGTGTTTTTAATTCCGCTGCCTTTCTTTCTCATTCAATGTTTTAACGGGAACGGGCAAAAGGATGATCCGCGGGGTGCGCAATATGCCGGGTCGCTTTCCTGCGCCAGTTGCCATAAAGACATTTATAGCTCTTATCTGCACACCGCCCACTTTATGGCATCACAACCCGCTGTGGACAGCCTCATCCAGGGGAGCTTTGCGCAGGGTGCCAACGAATTTCATTTTAACCCGCACGCAAAGGTTATGATGCAGAAGACGGATAGCGGTTTTTACCAGACAAGTTATGTAAATGGCAAAAGGGAGCAATCGGAGCGTTTTGATGTGATCTTTGGCGGTGTAAAAGGGCAAACCTATGCCTACTGGCTGGCTAACGAGCTGTTTCAGCTGCCCATCTCCTACGTCAGCGATCGTAATATGTGGGTAAACAGCCCTGGGTATGATTCAACACGTGCCGTCTTTGAGCGGGCAGTGAATACCCGTTGCCTGGATTGCCACATGTCGTTTGCAAAGCAGGAAGCACCCGACCTGCCCAACTTTTATTCCGGCATAGAGGGCTTTAAAAAGGCATCACTGGTTTATAGTGTCGATTGCGAACGCTGTCACGGTCCTGCGGCCCAACATGTCAAGTTCCACACCGAAAACCCGGACGAAAAAAAGGCAAAATTCATCGTCGCGTTCAATTCATTAACACGCGAACAAAGGATCAACATGTGTGCCGTATGCCATTCCGGTTCCCGAAACACCATTGTAAAGCCGACTTTCGGTTTCAAGCCCGGCGACACTTTATCAAATTACCTTGTTGAGAATAAAATTGCAGATAAGATCGACTATAAATATCTTGACGTTCACGGCAATCAAAAGGCTTTGCTGGAAAGCAGCAAATGCTTTATGAAAACGAGCATGGATTGTTCCACCTGCCACGATACGCATATCAACGATCGCGATAAACTTATGCTATATGCCGATAAATGCATGAGCTGTCACCAGCCTGAAAAACACACGCAATGCAAAATGGCAGGGAAACTGAGTACAACGCTGTTGGCAAACAACTGTATATCGTGCCACATGCCTGCCTTTTCTTCGCATACCATCGTAGCGGGGCAACAGGGCGCATTAGTACATACCCATCATATAGATGTTTATCCCGAAGAGGCACAAAAAGTACTGGCCTATCTCAAGATAAAGATCGCCGGATTTAATTGATCCGGGCTATTTCTTGAAATGATTTTCCAGCACAATAAACGGTAGCTTTTTATTCCAGTTCTGTTTCAGACCGATCTGGAAGTTAAACCCGGCAGCATAATTTCCCAGAATAATATCTGGTTTGCCGTCATTGTTTACATCGCCTGTATCCATTGTCATCCACCTGCCGTATTTGCCCACCGGCAATTCATGCGGCGTAAAGCTGAACGGCTTGTCCTGTTCAAAGTAAATGCAGCCTTCGCCGGGGTGGCCCTTCAAATCGGCAAAGAAAGCCGATGTAACGATATCTAATTTCCCGTCCCCGTTAAAGTCAGCGGTCACAAATTTGGTGCAGCCATTTATCGGATAGAACCATTGCTGTTTAAAATTCCAGTCACCGGTATTTTTATAGATGTACAAGCCATGATATGGCTTCAATATCCGCGAATCATTGTAGTTATAACCGCAGCTCAGGATCAGGTCAGGGTTGCCATCATTATCCAGATCAGTCAGTTCAAAATCAGTTGAGCCATATACCGGCGGAAATTTCAGCAGTTCTTTCTTTTTAAAGCTGCCGTGCTGGTCATTCAGGAACATGGTTAATCCTTCATCTCCCCTTCCGTACAGAACCATCACGTCAGGCCATCCATCCTTGTTAAAGTCGCCTGTTACTGCCTTTACTGCGCCCGCCTTATCGCTGACGTTAACCTGGCTGACCGTATGCCCGTAGTTTTGCTTAAAAACATACACCCCTCCTTTATATTTCCCGGGAGCGCATACCAGCCAGTCTTCTAAATCATCTTTATTAAAATCGAGGGGAATGGCCTGTACCGGACGGAAAAGCTCCGATGCAAACACGGCAGGCTTTAACCTCTGATCACTGATATCCAGCGTTACCACCTTCCCGTTCGGGAAATCCATTGGCTCAAGCTGCCCGATGCATGAAAATACACCCTTTATGCTGCCGTCTTCATTCTTTTCAAAACTGGCATCAACCGCTGTTGAGGGCAGCGTTAAAGTCCGGCCTTCGCTCAGGTTGCTGTTCCATTCGGTCAGCGTTGATGAAACGGCATCGGAGGTGTATATTTTATGATTATACGGATTTACGGCAACCATCGTAGTGTATGCAATCTCGTGTTGCTCTTTGGGGGTCTTCACTGCAAATCCCGCCATATCATTCACCGGTGCAACAGGCGGTTTAGCAGGCAACAGGGAGTCGGGTGCGGCCTTTTGGTAGTATGATGTTATATTTTTCCACTCCAGCAGCGAAAGTCCCGACGTGTCTTTCTTAAAATAACCGTTCAGATACGGCGTCATTCCAAGATATGGCCCCATATCCGGGAGTACATGAAATTTCCAGACATCCTTGGTCAGCGCATTAACCGGCACTAATGAATGGCATTTCGTGCAGTTGATCTGCACGAGATTCTTGCCGTCAACCAAAGTGTCCCCGGTCAAAGTGTATCGCTGGCTGGCAGCGTGTTCTTTGCAGCCGTTAAGTAAGGTCGCAGCAGATATTACTGCTACCATTGAAAATAAAAACGAAGTGAACAAAAAAGTTCTTTTGCGGTTCATGTTGATGTTACGTTCAGTTTTTAATCGGTTAATTTCAGTTTTCCCCAGATAAAATTTGCCATTTTCTTTCCTTGCTCTGCCCCCTTCAGTGAGCTGTTCAGGTAATGGATTCCCCCGTAAAAACGGCTCATCGCTGTTTCGTCTGAGGCCTGTATAAATGAGTTAAAATGACGCTGCATGCCGATGTAACGCACCTCGCTGGTATCCTGAAAGGCAAAATTATCGCCGAACAGGTGCGTAAGCATAGTCGCCGAAGCAGCGCTGATGGTTGAGTGGCCTGCGGTATATTCCGGGAATGGCGGGGTCTGCAATGTCGGCAGCCAGTGCGGATCTATTTTTTCCTCGATCATGGTTACCGGGCGCACATAACTGTACTTGTATTTAACGTCCCAGCAGCAAATAAATGCGTCATACAGCGCGACTGAAGTGAGCGCATAGGCCAGCGAGGACTTTACCGCATCTGCGTTTGATTTTTTACAGGCTATTTCGGTTATCCCGATCCAATGTCCTCCTGGTGTGATCTTTTTATCAATGAACATCAGGTGCCCGTTATGCATAATATTGATCGGGTTATCATCCCAGTATCTCGCTATCAACTTTTTGGTGCTGTCAACATCCTTCTGGGTTTCATACACCTGCATGTACTGCTTTACAAAATCGCTGTTTTTATCATCGCTGTAGGGCGGTGGCGGCGGTGGCGAGAATTGCGAAGATGAATCGATAGCAAATTCTTTCATCGTTCCCCAGCAATATTCAACACCATCCAGATAGTCCGGCGGCGTAGGGCGCCATTTTGCCGGGCCGTTACTGCCAAGATATTGCGGCTTACCACGCGTTTGCGGGTAGTTGTCAACAGCGGCTCTTTTCAGCACCAGGTTGCCGATCTGTTCGCCAAAGGCAACTGACCGCGCATAGGTAGAATCGTCGAGGTTATCCTTATACATACCAAATACCTTGTCCTCATATTTCTTGAGGGTATCGATAGAGAAGGTTATCTTATGTGCCACAGTAAAAAAAGCTTTTGTGGCAGCAAGTGCAAAATTGTACTGCTTGCCTTTTTGCGGCTCGGGTGGTTTGCCAAAACCTTTCAACTGCGTTATCAGCGAGTGATATGCAGGATTGGCATAACGCATGGCTTCGTATGATGCAAGCGAAGTATAACCATAAATGCGACTCGCAACCGGCGGCGTAAAAACGTCATAAATGATCACCTTGGTCAGTTGGGCTTCATTGTTATGTAAGACCGTCGCATCGGCAGTTATCTTTCCATTTGACTGGCGCTGCACACAGCTTGCCACAAATAATGCAATTATCGCTACGGATAATAATCTTAGATGTTTCATGACACTTCGTGTTATTTAAGCGGAATATTTCTTGTATGCCCGTTACTATCCGTCACCGTCACTGATTCCATACTGTCATCAATAATGAAAAATCTTGCAGATTGCGACAGGAACGACGATCCGTTATAAAATTCTGTTTTACCCGTTTTTCCGTCTTTGTATTTTACGGTGGCAAACATATCCAGTGGCTTTAAATCAACCGTTCTGACCGTATGCTTCAGCTCAAATATTTTCAACAGTCCCTTATTCTGTGATGCCGCGATCATATAGTCCCCTTTCGCCCCTTTTAGTTTAACCAGGGCCTTCCCGTCGCCGGGGATATATAAACCGCTTTGCTGCAAGGTCAAAGGTTTAAAATGCCCCCTCCCGTCGCCCTTTAATATCAGGCCATTAAAAGCGTCATATCTTCCGGTCGCAACGTCCGTCCCAAAATCGTTCCCGCTGATCGCGATATCAAGATTGCCGTCTCCGTCAAAGTCATCCACGACGAACCCGTCAAGCTGCGAAATCTGTGCGGCTATGGGCAAAGGCGTTAACTTAAATTTCCCGTTACCTTCATTTTGCAGATAGCACGACTCCAGTGTTGTGGCCTTCAGTCTCACGGCCCCTTTGCGCATGACAGGTGTGATCACCGAATCCATCGTGGCGGTCGCAAACGACTTATAATTCTGGAACCGCACGCGCATACTGATCATCTGTTTAACGATATCATCACGCGTTTCGGCGGGGAACTCTTTCAATTTCCCATCCTGATCTTTAAGAAATACCGACGGGAACGCATCATAACTGCCGTTATTGTCAAAATCCTTGGCTGTAATATAAACCGGATATTGCTGCGAAGCCTTATAAAAAGTATTCAGCCCCGTGTTCCCTACAATATAATCCATCCGGCCGTCTTTATTAAAATCACCGGCGGCAATCGAACCCCACCAGCCTAACTGGCTTGCGACGCCTGTATTGGCTGTTACATTCTTAAATACGCCATGATCGTTTTTAAGGAAGGTAACCGGCATCCATTCGCCCGAAAGGATAAGATCCGGCCAGCCGTCGTTATCAAAATCACTGAAAACCGCATCACAAACCAACCCGATATTTTCCAGGGCCTTTCCGTTGGTAGCGGTCACGTCTGTAAATTTGATATGGCCGTCCTTGCTGTCATTCCTGAGTATCAAACTCGAAACCGGCTTCGGATAAGCCCATGGCTGTACCCTGCCCGAAACAAAAAGGTCAAGCTTACCGTCCTTGTTAAAATCGACCGCTTTCACGCAAAGCTTGCTCGTATAATTTTTCGGCAATGCATCCTCGTCCAGCTTAAAGTTGCCTTTACCGTCATTTACATAAAACCGGTCCTGATAGAACGGTGAATTCGCTTCTTTGATATACCCCCCGCTCGCGATATAAAGATCAAGGTCACCATCACCATCGGCATCGAATAATAATATGCCTTCATCCTTATACTGGTCGTCAGCTGTAGGCTGAGCGCCGGGCACCAATGGCCGCTGGATGAATTTGCCGTTGGCTTGCTGCAACAGCACCTGCGCCGGGAACTTGGACGTACCGCCTATCACCATATCATCATATCCGTTACCGTCAATATCGCCTACTGCAATAGCGGGCGTGTACTGTGAAAGTTTATGCGGAAGCAGTTTTTGAATGTTAAAATCCACAAAATCATCCTCCTGGTGTTTGTAAGTTACACCCACCGACCGCGTTACTTCTTTAAATAACGACTTATTATTTACCGGCGGATGATTGAATGAATAATTATCATGGGCATCCTGTATGTTAACCTTTAAAACCTGGTCAACTTTAATATTTTTCAGCGTCTGCTTTTTGCCGTTTTGCCATCTGATCACGACAGAATCCAGCAATGAGTCCCGGCCTAAACC
Organism: Mucilaginibacter sp.; assembly: GCA_035547875.1. GTDB lineage: Bacteria > Bacteroidota > Bacteroidia > Sphingobacteriales > Sphingobacteriaceae > Mucilaginibacter. Next base: position 280,630 of record DASZTX010000058.1, read on the forward strand.
AAAATGAGCTATATTCTGAATGGTTGAGATATACCCCCGGTAAGGCGAGTTTTCATATACCTGGTGTTTTCCATGCTGATAATAAATGTCGGCCCATGCGCCTATGCCGTTCTTGTTATATTGCCCGCCAATAAACTGGATCTGCAAGTAGTGATTGCTGGTCTTATCTTTTTCCCGCGAGGTATTTTTATAGACAAATGCCTCACCGTCGATGTTATTGATTACCATATCCATGTCGCCGTCATTGTCAAGATCAGCATAAGCTGCACCGTTCGAAAAAGACGGCTCCGTTAAACCCCAGCTCTTTGTAACGTCGGTAAATTCGAGATTGCCCGAATTTCTATAAGCATAGTTCGGGATTTTTATGGTGGGTATCTGGTCGAGTATTTGTTTTTTGCTCGCAATCAGATAAGCTTCGGCGCGGAAAGTGGTAAAATCGTGATCGGTAACGTCTTTTGGATAGCCGTTCGTGATGACAATATCGCGGAATCCGTCATTGTCAAAGTCGGTGATCAGCGGGCACCAGCTCCAGTCGGTCTGCGCCGTTCCGCTAAGAAAAGAAACCTCGCTAAATACAGGATCGCCCACGGAGTCCTGCTGTCCCGGCCTCGGGCCTTCGTTAATCTGCAAGGTATTACGGTTATACTGATACTGATAGCCATAAAAATCAAAGTTCTGGTACAGCTGATAACTGTTCGAACTCATGAACATCTTGCGCCGGTAATTATCTTCCGGGCTCATGTCCAGTTCAAATACATCGGCAAGACCATCATTGTTCAGGTCTTCTATATCCTGACCCATGGCGCTATTTGCAGTGTGCTTAAAATATTCAAGCGTCTTATCCGTGAAGGTACCGTCGTGATTATTGATATAAAGGATGTTATTGCTCAAAAAGTCATTCGTAACATAAATATCCTTCCAGCCGTCCCTGTTAATATCAACAATGGTCGAAGCGTGGCCATAGCCCTCCGTCAAAATATTGGCCTCTTTTGAAACATTGTGATAGACCCCATGCTTCAAAACAGGGTCCCAGTCATTGCGGTAAAGCCTGCCCGTACTTCTTTTGGAACCATCCCTTACAATAGGACGGAAACTGCTTGTGTTTTCGTTTTTTCCGGCTTCATTAACGGTGAGGTACATATCCAGATCGCCGTCATTGTCATAATCAAAAAACGATGCCATCGTGGAATGAACATTAATATCCAGGCCGTATTCCTTTCCCATTTCCTTAAAATGGGGTACGCCATTTTTATCTATCCCCTGATTTACATATAGCAGGTTGCGTCGTTTAACCGAATCGTCTAACAGCGTATAGCATACATAAATATCCATCAGGCCATCGTTATTGATATCTACCACGGCGACACCCCTGCCCCAGCCGCCCGAACCGGCTACATCGGCCTGTTGGGTTACATCTTCAAATTTAAAATCGCCTTTATTAAGGTATAATTTGTTTGGGACGGCATTTCCCGCAAAGTAAATATCCTGCAAGCCGTCGTTATTAAAATCGCCGATACCAACACCGCCGCCGTTATAGATATTCAGCTTATCTAAAGGATTAATGGTATCGTTTTCTACAATGGCATTATCGAAGGTTATCCCTGAGTGGGATGATGATATTTTCTCGAAAAGAGTATTTTTTTGCTTACAGGAAAAGAGTAGCGCAGGAAGGCACGCAACAAAAAAAACGCGCAGAAATCTCATAGTTTAAATTTACGCTAATGTATAAAATAAAAAAGAGGCGGGGATCATATCTCCGCCTCTTTTTTATGAAATATTCCTTATTAATTGTAACCTTCGTTTTGCTTGATAGCACCGTTGGTTAAGTCAATTTGTGAGATCGGAATAGGGAATAATTCGCTCTTTCCCTGTACGAAATGCGCACTGTTCAACAGGTCTGAAGGGAATCCTGGAACATGGATTTCGTGGTCAAGATAACCGTTAAGTACTCCAGCCATAAAGCCGGCACCCATCGGACCGCCAAAGCGGCCATCCCAACGTTGAAGGTCGAAGAAACGATGGCCTTCCATACCCAATTCGATTCTGCGTTCGAACTGAACAGCCTTGCGGGCAAAATCCTTACCCTGTGCAACGAAGCCCATAGCAGGGTTTGGTGTACCGCCGTGGATGGTACCAACGCCAAGACCATAATATCCAACTTTGTAGTTAGCGGCCGGAGTGTTAGTATAGCCGCCTGTTGGGTTGCCTGCATCTTTGTAAGTATGTACCCAACCGGTTGGATCAGCCGCACGGTCACGAACTTCGTTCACAAGATCTTCAGCCCTTTGCAGGCTGCCTATTTCAATTTCGCACTCAGCAGTCCACAATAATACGTCAGCATAACGAATAGCGTTATAACCGTTTGCTACCGACTGGTTTGGAGCCCAACCTTCGTAAGTTTCGCTGGTTGAAGCCTGTGCAGCCTGATAGTAAGTATTTTTGATAGGCACATAAGGACCGCCGTCTGCCTGGTCACGAGCCCATGATTGGCCCGGCATGATGCCCCAGTCGAGGTAAGGAATACCGCGACGACCTACTGACCAGTCTAAACGTGGATCAAGAGTTCCGGTGTAAGGAGTAAACGGATCGCTTGCAGGAACGCCCTGGTCATTCTTGATATCGCTGTCGTTATAAGTATCTAACAAAGGCAAGCCTGTTGTCGCATCTACTTTAAACGCGTTAGCAAAACTGAATGATGGCTGGAAGAAACCGCAGCATGTAGCAGGACCAGCTGATGGGAAGTTCAGAGTACCACCAGATGAACCGTTGTCACCGTTTGAACCGTCATGCACAGATGCCTGGATAACGAACACACCTTCCGAGTTATTCTTGGTCAATGCGTTAAAGTTATCAGCATAGTGGTGGCTTCTGAAATTGGTTTCATAACGGTCACCGCTCGAAGTCACGCCGTTAGCGATCAGATCGTTCAATAATGGAAGGGCTTTGTCATATTTGTGATCAAACATGTAAGCTTTGGCAAGGAATGCCTCTGCAGCATATTTGTTTACACGGCCTTTCTGAGCCTGAGTTGCAGGAAGATCAGCCATAGCTGCGGTTAAGTCAGCTTCGATCTTGTCCCATACCGGGCCAGGGTTACCTATGGTGTAGTTACCGTTATCATAAGTAATGGTCTCATCAGCATAAGGAACATTTCTCCACAATTTGGCAAGATCGAACTCATAAAATGCACGCAGAAAACGACATTCTGCAGTCACTTCTTTGATATAAGCAGCATCGATAGAGCCGTCCTTTACCAAAGGAATTTCACGCAAAACGTCATTAGCACGTTGTACGCCGTTGAACATCACGCGCCATTTCGGATCAAGGTAACCGTTACTTGAAGTAGCGATATAAGCCTCTATCTGACCGGCAGCAGCCTGGTCATCCGGAGTTGATCCTTTGTGAGCATCGTCAGCTGCAACCGAACCGTAGATCCAGTTATCGGTACCAGTCATCCAGGTATTACCAGGCTGGCCGGCATAGGTTCCGTCAAGTAATGAGTAAGCTCCGATCAAAAGACCGTCAACACCGGCTTTATTAGCCAGGATGATGGTATTTAATGATCCTACCGGCGTCCTGTCGAGATAATTCTTGCACGAGTATGATAGTGCAAGCACCGCCATGGCACCAGGAATAAATAATTTACTATTAAATTTTTTCATAACTATATTGTTTTTTCTTAGCCATTAAAAGGTTAGGTTAACACCCAAAGTATATCTCTTCTCGTTGTTTGGATATGCACCGATATCTGTGCCCAAGCCGTTCGAGTCAACCTGAGGCAACTCTGGATCAACACCTTTGTACTTGGTAGCAGTAAACAGGTTGATGCCCTGTAAATAAACGTGCAGTTTGTCCACGCCAACTGATTTAAGCAGGCTTGAAGCAAAATTATATCCCAGTGTTAACGAACGCATTTTCAGGAATGAACCGCCTGACACATACCATGAGTTAACAGTTGCATCGGTACCGAAACCACCCACCGCCGCTGCTTTTGGAGTAGCCGCATTCGGATTGGTTGGTGTCCATGAATTAAATAATAGGTCGTTGCTCTTGTTACCTGCAAAGGTACTACCGAAATCAACCCAGTATTTGGTATAGTTATAGATCTTTCCACCGTATGAACCATACAGGTTGGTTGAAATATCAAACCCTTTGTAGCTTGCGCTCAGGTTAATACCGTAAGTAAATTTAGGATTCGGATTACCGATGAAAGTACGGTCAGCATCAGTGATCACACCGTCACCATTCACATCGCGATATTTGAAATCGCCTAATGCTTCACCACCGCTGTTGTTACCAACCTGGTATTTCTGACCTGCTTTACCTGTTTTAGCAGCGGCATTGGAGTTGGCAGCGTCTATTTCAGCTTGTGAATTCCAGTATCCGTCCACAACATAACCGAAGAACTCACCGATAGAGTGACCTATCTGGTCTCTAACAAGGGCGTCCTGGCGTTGGAAGTTGGTAGAAATATAACCTGATTCAGTCGCAAGTTTGTTGATCCTGTTCTTGAAGGTAGTGATGTTTGCTCCGGCGTTGAAGGAAATTTCGCTTCCAATTTTGCCGTGATACTGAGCGCTGATTTCGACACCCTGGTTCTGAACTTCACCTAAGTTAACAGTCGGAGCGGCGGCACCACCTACCGTAGCAGGAAGGGTGATACCTTGTAAAAGGTTGCTGCTAACCTTTTTGAAATATTCAACAGTCAAATCCAAGTGATTGAAGACTGACGCATCAATACCTACGTTAGTCAGCTTATCAGTTTCCCAGGTTGTTTTCTGGTTACCCAGGCCACTGGCAAAGAAACCGCCAACTGCAGAGTTGATAGCACCTGTAATGGCATAAGAGGCTGCACCGATGCTCGGACCGAAGGTTGAATAAGCGTTACCGTTACGTACGTTGCTTTCAAAACCTAAAGTACCGTAGCTTCCGCGTAATTTCAGATCCTGTAACCAGCTAACACCTTTCAGGAAGTCTTCCTGAGAAATGCGCCATGCTAACGAAACCGAAGGGAAGGTACCCCATTGCTTACCAGGGTAGAATCTTGACGAACCATCGCGACGGATAGTTGCGGCCAAAATATAACGGTCATTATAAATATAATCCACACGACCGAAAACTGATAATTTCGAGATTTCCTGATTAGGTCCGCCATGAGCGATGATTGAAGCGGCATCACCATTGCTGATGCTAACATATGCCGGGTCTAATGAGAACAGGCTGTTAACAGTTGCATCTACATAACGGCCTACATCGTCACGTGCTTCAAAACCGCCGAACGCTTTAATATTATGCTTACCAAATACCTGGCTGTAAGTTAAAGTATTGGTCCATGTATATGAACTTCCATAACCCGCGCCAGTATTGAAGTTATTGGCCACCGCGTGGTTTTCACCGCTGTAATATGGGTTAAGGTTGGTATTGTTATAGAAATAGTTATAGATGGATACACCAGTCGCGGTTTTTAAGGTAAAATGCTTCAGGAAGTCCAGTTCGCCGTAAGCCGAACCGTTGATGTTCCATGAGCGGCTCTTATCCAGACCGTTTTGCTCCTGCTGCGCAACCGGGTTGGTAGCGTTACCCAACTGGGTTAAACCGGCCCAGGTACCACCGTAGTTACCGGCAATATCATAAACCGGTATCTGTGGCTGAATACGGTAGCTGAAAGAGATGGCATTACCTTCACCTTGGTTACCACCGGGGATGTTACCGCTTCCCTGTGGCGTTTCTGAATAGAATACATCCAATGTCTCGCCTACGCGGAAGCTGTTGCTGATAGAAAAATTGCTATTTACACGTGCCTGATACCTTTTATAATAGGTATCGATCAAAGTACCCTGCTGATTCAGATACCCTAACGAGAAATAATAGTTGTTCTTTTCGTTAGCGCCGCTTGCAGAAACAGTGTGCTGTTGAATTGGGGCTGGTTTGAACAATGCATGATACCAGTCGGTACCGGCTCCCTTAACAAATTTCTGGATCTGATAGTCGTTCGCAGGGTTGTTCGGATCGAATACATACTTGGCCGGATCAACAGCAGGATCGCCTTCATTGGCTACACCTTTTGGAGAACCGGGGATGTTTGTACCGCCCTGATAGCCGTAGTCGGTAAAGTGACCGTTAACCAGCAAAGGGTTGTTAGGCGATATCTGATTCAACAATGTTTCGAAATTGTCTGCAGAAAGCACATTGTACGGATTACCAGGAATTGGCCTTGTTGTACCGTAGTAGGCATCGTAAGTAAACCTTGTTTTGCCTTGTTTACCTTTTTTGGTGGTGATCACCACAACACCGTTACCACCGGCAACACCGTAAATGGCTGCAGAACCCGCATCCTTCAACACAGAGATCGATTCGATGTCATTCGGGTTAAGATCGCCCATACCGCCTGACTGAATACCGTCAATAACATACAACGGGCTGGAGTTAGAGAAGTTGCTGATACCACGTACGTAAACGTTGGCACCTGCGCCCGGAGCGCCTTGCTCAACAACGGTAACACCCGCGGCCTGGCCTTGCAGCAAGGAGGCAGAGTTTGATGTCGGAACAACTTTTGCAGCTGCTACGTCAACGCTTGCCACCGCACCCGAGATGTCTTTTTTACGCTGGCTCTGGTAACCTGTTACAATCACCTCATTCAGGGTGTTGGTGGTAGGAGTCAGTGTAATCGTCAGATACTGGTCGCTGGTAATCGTAACTTCTTTTGTCTGATAGGTAAGATAACTTACCACGAGAACGTTACCTGGACTTAACGAGAGCGAGAATTCGCCGTTAACGTCCGTTACAGCGCCGGTGTTAGTGCCTTTAATCCTTACGGATGCACCCACCACAGGCTGATTATCGTCGCTGCCGATAACTTTACCCGAGTGTTTAGTTTGAGCTGTAACTACCAATGAAGAAATCATGCAGCATAGTAGCAGGCATAACGTTCTTCCCTTTAGGAGTAAACTTTTAAACATGAGATTGAGATTTAGTTGATTAATTTATTTGATTTAAGACTATTGTTCGGATTATTTCAGAGAGATCATGACGGCGCCCGGAGCCTGCCCATTGGGGAAAGCCTGACGCGCGTTTCCCGGAACGGGATTTCGTCAAAAAAAATGGTAGAAAGGAAAAAATGTAAAAGTTTTATCATCTATAGTATATTATAAAAACATACAAACTTTATCGGTACTTCATCCTCTGATGCTGCTTCAAACCGGGGCGGCATCCTTTAAATAAATGTTATAATTCTATCAGGTTTCGTATAATTTTCTGATGACAGAAAAAATTACATTGGCGTTGATACTAATGTAAATAGTGTGTACTGTTTACACAAGTGAGATTATAAGAATTACGAATTAATTATTTTCAACCCGTTTATTTCCGAAAATACATTACAGATATATTAATAATGTTAACAATTTAATAATATAACGATAGTTTAATTGATAAAATAAAAATGTAACATTGCTGTATTAGGAGCTAATATTTTAACTATAATTCTTTTTTAACACTTACCGCCGCTTAAAACTCCGATCCGCCTGCATTTTCACCCTTTTCCGTCCGCATTTTTTACGGGGTATGTCTTTTTTTTATAGTGTTAAAAAACTATCACCTTTTGATAAAAATGTCACCTAAACACTTAATTATAGCATTTTACATAAATCTCTTCGTCAATTTAATGATGTATTTAAAAAGCAGATTCCGGCAAAACAATCAAAAAAAAGACGCCGGATATTTCTTCCGGCGCCCCATATCGCACTGATAAAATTTTAACCCGATCTTACTTTTTTGTCCAGTTGAGCGACGCAGATTGCACATCGTTGGAATTGGTTCCTATCTCCACAATAAATTTTCCGGGCTCCCAGTCATACGCTAATTTTTCGTTATAAAATTTCAGATCATCCGGGGTAATATCAAACGATACCGTTTTACTTTCGCCGGGCTGCAATGATATTTTCTTAAAGTTTTTTAACTCCTTTACCGACCGGCTGATACTGGCCACTGGGTCGCTGATATACATCTGCACGACTTCCTCTCCCGCATATTTTCCGGTATTCGTCACGGTTACACTGGCTTTTACGGTCGTATTACCCACCGGATTTGTTTTGTCCAGCTGTACACCGCTATAGCTGAAAGTGGTATAACTCAAACCATAACCGAACGGATAAAGCGGATCATTGGATATATCAAGATAGTCGGACTTAAATTTTGCGCTGCCTTTACCATCAAACGGCCTTCCGGTATTTTTATGCGCATAGTAGATCGGTATCTGACCGACACTGCGCGGGAAAGTTGCTGTGATCTTTCCGCCCGGATTGTAATTACCGAACAGGACATCAGCCACTGCGTTTCCAGCCTCGGTACCCGGTGCCCACACGTCAAGAATCGCATCGGCGTGTTTGTCCTCCCAGGTCAGTGTAAGCGGCCGACCGTTAAACAACACGATCACAATAGGTTTTCCTGTAGCGGAAAGCGCTTTTAGCAAATTCTTCTGACTTTCGGGAATATCGATGTCGGATCTGCTCGACGACTCCCCGGTCATATTTGCCGATTCACCCACAACAGCTACCACTACATCCGCTTTTTTTGCAGTTTCAACCGCCTCATCTATCATTTCCTGCGGTGTCCGCTTATCTTTTTTCTCCGGGCCGGTCAGTGCAAACGCTCTGATACTGAGCAGCGAATCGTCGGTAATGTTCGAGCCCCTCGCATATAAAACTTTCACATTGTCGCCTGCGATATTTTTTATGCCTTCTGCAACGCTGACAGACTTATTTGGATCGCCTGCAATTACCCAGGTACCGAGCATTTCGGAATGGTTGTCAGCAAGCGGACCGATTAGGGCGATGGTTCCCGATTTTTTTAGCGGCAAGGTTTGGTTGGCATTTTTCAGCAATACAAAAGAATGTTCGGCGATCTTACGGGCAAATTGCCTGTTGTCATCGTTAAACACATCTTCTTTTTCACGTTCCGGATTGATTGACTTATGCGGATTAGCGAATAATCCCAGCCGGTATTTCGCCTCCAGAACACGGCGGCAGGCCATATCTATTTCCTGCTGGGTGATTTTTCCTTCTTTCAGCGATTTCTTCAGCGTAGTAAGAAAGCCCTCTCCTACCATATCCATATCAAGCCCGGCTTTCAGGGCAAGTGCTGCCACAGTTTGCAGATCGCCAAGACCGTGATTGGTCACCTCGTTTAACGCTGTATAGTCCGAAACCACAAAACCCTTAAATCCCCATTGCTTGCGCAGCAGATCAGTCAGCAGCCATTTATTTACCGTAGCCGGGATGCCGTTAATGGTATTGAACGAACTCATAAAACTAACCGCTCCGGCATCTATCGCAGCCTTATAGGGCGGCAGGTAATCCTGATACATTTTGATCAGGCTCATATCGACCGTATTGTACTCTCTTCCTGCCTCTGCCCCGCCGTATAATGCAAAATGTTTAACACAGGCCATTACAGCGTCAGCATCTCTCAGACTTTTTCCCTGATAACCGTGGATCATTGCTTTGGCAACCTGGGAGCCGTACCACGGGTCTTCACCGGAACCTTCTGATATTCTCCCCCAGCGCGGATCACGCGCAATATCCACCATAGGCGAGAATACCCAGTTTAATCCTTCCGCTGATGCCTCCTTGCCCGCAATTCTAGCAGATTGTTCGATCAGGCCCATATCCCATGTTGCCGATATGCCCAACGGTATCGGGAATATGGTGCGGTGGCCGTGTATAACGTCCAGCCCGAAAATCAACGGGATATGCAGGCGTGAATTTTTAACAGCGGCATCCTGCAGCCTCGAAATATTGTCTGTACCCCATACACCGAATATACCGCCAATCTCGCCCCGTTTCAGTTTATCTTCAATGCCCTTGCTCATCGTGGTGCCCGTAGCAACATTGCCGGTAACCACCAGGTTAAGCTGACCGATCTTCTCATCAAGGGTCATCTTGCTCATCAGTCTGGAAACGAATGGTTCCATACCTATGGTTATCTTGCCTGTATTTCCGTCTTTTGACTGAGAAAATGCACGGCTTACCGGCATCAGCAGCATCAAGAGCGCAAACATCGCAGAAACAGTTTTTAACGGCGTATATTTATTCATCTTTGCGGTTTATGAGGTTTTAATTGATTTTCCTGATCAATACGAAGTTAGGCTAAAAAATAGCAATCGGTATCGTAAGTTATTTTTTAAAAGTAATAATTGGCCTACACCATAAATCAATAGTGTATTATTGACACAAGAGTAATATTATAATTTAAATAATCAAAGTATTTTTGTACAATAGCAAAAATGTTAACGAAAGAAGAACTAAAGGAGTACTGTGAAAGCGCCCGTGAAACCTATCTTCCGCACGTTTCAATAGATTGCGTAGTATTTGGTTTTCATGAAGGGCTGATGAAAGTACTGCTGTTAAAGATAAAAAACGACGGCGGTTGGTATTTGCCGGGTGGCTTTGTTCGAAAAAACGAACCTATCGAACTTTCCGCCAACAGGATATTGAAGGAACGCACCGGCCTTGATGAGATATTTCTGCAGCAATTCCACGTCTTCGGCGATCCGCAGCGTTCCAAAGAACATTTTGATATGTACAAGGATATGCTGCCGCCCGATGAAAACTGGTTTACCAATCGTTTCCTGACCATCGGGTATTATGCCCTGGTTGATTTTTGCGACGTTACCCCTGCTCCGGATCAGTTCTCGGCTGTCTGCAGCTGGTGCGACCTGACCGATCTGCCTGAACTGAAGCTGGATCATGCGCTGATCCTGAAAACAGCATTGGATACGCTGCGGCTGCAGCTAAATTATCAACCCATTGGCTATAACCTGATGCCAAAGGAGTTCACCATGCCCGAACTGCAAAAACTATACGAAACCATTCTCGATAAAAAGCTCGACCGCCGCAACTTCCAGCGGCGGATGCTCGGCTTCGGCATATTAACCCGGTCGGAAAAACCACGCAAGGGCGGTGCGCACAAGGCGCCGTATCTCTATTCCTTCGATCTTGAAAAGTATAAAGCCGCGCTGACGGAAGGCTTCAGGGGCGACTGGTAACGCTTTTCTGTCCGGCGAAAATTAAAACAGCTCCGTTTCCGGATATTTAAAAATCAATCTTATTTTGCACCTTTGGGCTGATAAGTTATTGAAACGCATACCGCTATACCATGACACCGTTTTACAAGCTGTTATTTCCGGCACTGTTGTCCGGAACATTTTTTTGCGGCTACGCACAAACTGTGCTGCCCGTACCCTCAAATATTCAGGCAGCCTATAACAAAGGAACGCGCGCGATCAGCGGCGAACCCGGAAAAAATTACTGGCAAAATACCGCCGACTACAACATCGCTGTAAATTTCGATCCGTCAAGCCGCAATCTCGATGGCACAGTGTCGATCGATTATATCAATCACAGTCCGGACACCCTGCGCGGTATCGATCTCAAGCTTTATCCCAATATCTATAAAAAGGGGGCTATCCGCAATATGTCGGTTCTGCCCGCAGACCTGACCGATGGGGTCATGATCAAAAAAATAGCCATCAACAATGGCGCTCCCGTTACTTCGGGTTGGAGGATCGACGGCACCAACATGACGCTGAAAGTTCCGCCTGTTTTACCCGGACAAAAAATTCATCTAAATATTTCCTATTCGTACAACGTCAACAAAACATCGCACATCCGCACGGGGCAGGTTGATTCAGGGGCATTTTTCATAGCTTATTTTTTTCCGAGGATTGCGGTATTTGATGATATCGATGGCTGGAACCAGAACCATTACCGGGGCAGCGAAGAGTTTTACAATGATTTTTGCCATTTTAACCTTTCTGTAACCGTACCCGGAAATTATAAGGTATGGAGTACCGGAACGCTGAAAAACATGGCCGAGGTCTATACGCCGCAGATCGTGAAGCGTCTGCATGATGCTGAGCTGAGCGATAAGGTAACGGATATTATCACCGAGTCCGAGATAAACAGCCGGGTTACCGCCGACAAGGCGATCAACACCTGGAGGTTTGAAGCTGATAGCGTCACCGATATGGCGTTTGGGGTTAGCAATCATTATATGTGGCAGGCAAGCAGCCTCGTTGTTGATCCAAAAACCGGACGTCGCACCCGGGTGGATGCCGTTTTTAACCCGTCACATAAGGACTATTTCGAAGTCATCAACTATGCCCGCAAGACAGTTGAGGCCATGAGCTATAACTTTCCGAAATGGCCCTACCCTTACCCGCACGAAACGGTTTTCGATGGCCTTGATCAGATGGAATACCCGATGATGGTTAACGACAACCCCACCCATACCTCAGAAGACGGCATCGAGCTTACCAGCCATGAAATATTCCACACCATGTTTCCCTTTTATATGGGTGTCAACGAAACAAAATATGGCTGGATGGATGAGGGTTGGGCAACAATAGGCGAGTGGACGATCAGTCCGCTGATTGATCCCAACATAACAGATACTTTTGGGGTGGAGGCTTATGCGCGTACTGCTGGCTCGGAAGAAGATTCGCCGATCATGACGCTTACCACGCAGCTGACTGGTGTCGGTTCCTTCACCGACTCCTATCCAAAGCCTGCTATGGGTTATTTATACGTAAAAGATATGCTGGGCGACGAACTGTTTACCAAAGCGTTGCACAACTACATCACGCTTTGGCATGGCAGGCATCCCATGCCCTACAATTTTTTTAATTGTATGAATGCCGGGGCGGGTAAAAACCTCAACTGGTTCTGGAAAAGCTGGTTTATGGACAAGGGCATACCCGATTTGGGGATAAGCAACGTTGCCTCCGCAAACGGTAAGTATTCCATAACCATTCAGCGAATTGGCAGCAAACCCGTACCAGTTGATCTCACGGTTTTCTATACTGATGGTTCAACCAGTTCCATTCATCAAAGCATAGCCGCATGGGAAAATGGTGAAAAAAAATACACCACCAGCTTCACGACCGGCAAGACGATCACAAAAATCGTGTTGGGAGGGCCTTACGACCCGGATTCCGATAAGTCAAATAATACCTGGCTGGCAAAGTAACCGGGGATTGTAAGTTTAGCCTCTTCTGTTTCAAATTTTACCATTTGAACAAATTAGTCAAATTTTACATCCGGTTTACCTTTCCTTTTTTAAATTGCGCCCCACAATTCATCATTTATGCATAGGGGCGGCTTTTTCAGGATATTCCTCATTATCGCAGCGATCAGTCTGTTGCTCGACTGGTATGTGTTCAGCGGCTTAAAAACATTTACCGCCGATTGGCAGTCAGCAAAACTGCGCAACCTGGTTACATTTGGATACCTGGTTATCTCCATAGGTGTAACAGTAGTTTTTCTTGCAGGATTTGGCAGTTTCAGCACCGCACGTGGCATGACGCCTTTTCACGAGTGGATGCTCAGCCTGTTTCTGGCCTTTTTTGTTACCAAGCTCTTTTTTGTACTGGTGCTGTTTATCGGCGACATTGTTCGCTTTTTTTATGGCGTGATCAGTCATTTCAGTAAGGCAAACAACACCTCTCCGGCACCTTTCTTTCCCGATCGGCGCAAGTTTATCAGCGAGATTGCCATACTGGCGGCAGCTTTTCCGTTCACCGGTTTTATGTATGCCATGTTTCGTGGTAAATATGACTACAAGGTACACCGTAAAACGATTTATTACGACGACCTTCCCGAAGCTTTTGACGGCTTCACCATCACGCAACTTTCGGATATTCATTCAGGAAGTTTTGATAATGCGGATGCCGTGCAGCGTGGGATTGATCTGGCAAAAGCACAGAAAAGCGATTTGTTCGTATTCACAGGCGATCTGGTGAACAACGCCGCCTGGGAAATCGAGCCTTATATGAACCATTTTAACCAGTTAAAGGCGCCGTTCGGGCAGTTTTCCATCCTCGGCAATCATGACTATGGCGATTACATTGAATGGGACAGCGAGGCGGAAAAAGCGGCTAACCTGGATAAACTGAAGGCGCATCATAAAACGATGGGATACCGCCTGCTGCTTGATGAAAATGTGGAACTGGAAAAAGACGGTCAGAAGATAGCACTTATCGGCGTTCAAAACTGGGGTAAGGGCTTTATCCAGATCGGCGATCTGGACAAGGCATTGACAGGCGTGAATAAAGATGCCTTTAAAATCCTGCTTTCGCACGACCCTACACATTGGGAAGAAAAGGTAAGGTACAATCCGGCCAACATTCATCTTACACTGTCCGGCCATACGCACGGCGCACAGTTCGGAGTAGAAACAGCCGGTTTCCGTTGGAGCCCCGTGCAATACCGTTACCTCGACTGGGCCGGATTGGTAAATGAAAAGAACCGTTACCTGTATGTTAATCGCGGCTTTGGCTTCCTGGCATTTTCGGGCCGCCTCGGGATATGGCCTGAAATTACCGTAATTACGCTGAAAAGGAAAACGGCCTGACCCTTATTTAACCGTCGATTGGTTTTTTATCAGGAATACCTGCGATGGAAAGGTCTTGTCGTCAAAAACCGCATCTAAACCAATAACGGCGTTCGTTTTATCAAAGCTCATTACTTGTTTTGAACGGATATGGTATTGAGGCCAATGTGGCAGATTTTTATGGTCAGGATTCCCGGTTTTGATAAACGCCGCCCAGGCCTGATGCATGGTTGAGGCCAGTTGTTCCCGCACGGGCTCTGCCTGTTTCAGATTAGGGTCATTCCATACATATTGAAGTTCCGCTGCATGCATGGCGCCGTATTTTTTCCCGTTATTAAAATTAAAGCGGTACATCCAGACGGGTATGTCATTCTGCGACAGTGCCCTGGCAAACCTGTAGCTGTGCATCTGGTACATATACTGTGTCAATACCTTTACGGCGGCGTCATAGGGTTGTCCGGTTTTCAGTTGCTGTTCATAGGTTTTATACACCATCGGATAATCATCCTTAAAGAGCGGCTTCAGTATGGTGGATTCGGGTTGGTTTGACCAAGCCTTTTCGCTTACAAAAAGGGCAGCCTCATCGCGGTTGGTTCCGATCATCGCCCTGATATGCGGCATCCGGCTGCTGCCCGCATACCGGTAGGCATCCTCTGTTATGGCAATCCCGTCATATACCGGCCCGAAAAAAGAGTTACCGCCTATACCGTCACATACTTTGGCCTGCGCCTTCATGATCACATCCGCCGGCAGCGTGAGCAGCTTACGGGCATCCTTAGGACCCAGGCCAAGCTGCTGCAATAACAGTGAGCGCTCGTTCTTTGCCGTAACCGAATCACGGATACACTGCACGGAGCCGCTTTCGGCAATGATCTGCTGAAACAGCCCCCTTGACTTCGGGGATACCGAAACCGCGCTAAGCAGTTTGCCGCCTGCCGATTCGCCCATGATGGTCACCCTGTCCGGATCACCGCCGAATGCGGCGATATTATGTTTTATCCAGGTCAGCGCGGCGACACAGTCTAACAAGCCGTTATTACCCGACTCCGCATAACGTTTATCCAGATCGCCGAGATACATAAAGCCAAATGCCCCGAGCCTGTAATTAATGGTGATGGTAACAATGTCGTCATTATCGGCAAACCGGTGTCCGTCCTCCCCTTTCCCCGCCCCCGCGATCATACTGCCGCCATGTATCCATACCAATACCGCACGCTTATGATCATCCGTTTTTGGAGTGTACAGGTTTAGAGTAAGGCAATCCTCGTTTCCGCGCACGTCGTTACCACCGCTCTGTGTGGCAATTGAGCCAAAACTCTGGGTCAGCAGTGTGTCACTCCAATTTTTATGCACTATCGGAGGCATATACCGCAACTTCCCTATCGGTGGCGCCGCGTACGGTATCCCTTTAAACACGGCGATCCCGTTCTCATAATTGCCTTTTACAAAACCTTTATCGGTCTTTACCACCGGATAGCTGCCTTGCGCAAACGCACTTGTGCCGGTTAAAATGGTTATCCAGAATGCAGAAAATAATATCGGTTTGAATAGTCTGTACATGATTGGGGGTATTGAGAAACGTAAATTAGTGATTTAATCTACTTACCTGCAAACCGGCACCCGGCAAAGCTGGCACGATTTAGGATTATTTATGGTAAAGCGGAGGAAAAGGCATGGCAAATCATAGCACAAAGCAGATAGGCAGAAAGCCGGAAGAAAAAACGGTCAGCAAAATGGACACCCTGCACGATGCATGGTCAGTAATGAAACCATTTGTAAAATTTTCAGTAAAGGCAATGAAATTGCTTACACATGCCTTGATCTACATTGTCAGACATATTCCAAAACCGGAAGAATCCAAACCGGGAAAAAAGGACAAGGTAATAAGGATATAGTACCCCTACACATCGGAAAGCCTTCTGAATCCACCTCGATTATATTCAGTTTAATGTAATTAATATTGAATTATATTCATTAAATTAATAAATATTTTGAATATTGTTCTTTTATAATCTAATTTTACAGTATGATTAACGAAACAGAGATCATACTGGACAAAACAGACTTACATATCCTTCGCCTCATGCAGGATAACGCCCGTATCAGCAATGCGGAACTTGCCCGCGAGGTAGGCATGGCCCCGTCAGGCGTACTGGAGCGGGTAAAAAAGCTGGAACAAAAAAATGTGATCCTTCAATACACCGCCCGCATCCGGCCGGATGCGCTACAGCAAAAAATGCTTGCCTTCATTTTTATGAAAGCCTCTGACACCCCCGGATGTAACGATACCGCGCAGGCGCTCGCTAAAATCCCCGAAGTGCAGGAGGTTCATCACGTCGCGGGGGATGATTGTTATTTGGTCAAGGTGCGCACCTATGATTCAGCTTCGCTCGTTAGCCTGATGCGTAATGAATTTTCCAAAATCCCCAACCTGCTCAGCACGCGCACTACCATCGTGCTCGAGACTGTCAAAGAACAACAACAATTGGTTATACCTGAAAATTAACGACAGATGTCCTCATCACAAAAAACCGCTTCACCCTTGCTGGTGATCATCGCCTTCGCTACCGTCTATATCGTATGGGGTTCTACCTACTTTTTTATCCGGCTCGGAGAACTTGGCGGCATGCCTCCTTTCCTGCTTGGCGCAGCCCGCTTTATCACCGCAGGCCTCTTGCTGATGACGTGGTGCATCTTTTTTAAGGGCGAAAAAATATTTATCAGGCGCGACATTTTGAACGCGGCGGTAACTGGACTGCTGCTCCTGCTTGTGGGTAACGGAATAGTGATCTGGGCCGAAAAAACTCTACCCAGCGCAATGGTGGCCATTCTGGTTTCGTCGGCACCGATCTGGTTCGTATTGCTCGACAAGCGTAACTGGGCCATTAACCTGACCAACAAATCAACCATCATCGGGCTGATCATCGGCTTTGGCGGCGTGATCCTGCTTTTCAGCGATCAGATCAAAAGTATATTTAACGGAGACGGGGCTTCAAAGCTACCCTGGATGTTGTTACTGATCGTGGGAACCATATCATGGTCATGGGGTTCATTGTTTTCAAAGCATCGCCCTGCTTCAGGGTCTGCATCGGTCAGCACAGCCTGGCAAATGCTTTGGGCGGGCGTAGCTTATATCCCCGTCAGTTTAATACATCACGAATTCGACGGCCTGAACATCAGCAGCATTCAGACCAGCAGCTGGCTGGCGGTAACCTATCTGGTAATTTTTGGCTCCATTGCAGCCTATAATGCTTATGTCTGGCTGCTGCAGGTAAGATCAGCAACGCAGGTCAGCACGTATGCCTATGTCAATCCTGTGATCGCTGTTATTTTGGGCGTGGTATTCGCCCACGAAAATATCTCAGCTACACAGCTGATCGGCTTGCTCATTATCCTCCTCAGCGTACTTCTTATTAACCTTGCGAAATACCGGAAAGAAAAGATCAGTCTCGCCAGAAGGTAAATTCTGGTCATAAAAAACCCCGGTGCTTTAAATCACCGGGGGCAACAATTTATCAAACTTTAATATCTTTTTAATCAGACATGATCTTATACAACACCCAATCATCCGTCTCATAAACCGGTCGAAGCTTTAAGGCGCTGTTTGCCTTCCTGATGACGGGGATGTACCGGTTGTTAAGTTGTGTAAAGCCGGTCACTTCATTTTTCTCGGATGCCAGCAGGATATAATCATCATATTTATCAGGCGCCTCAATCGCGCTCAAAAAAGCATTCTGATAAGGCAAAGTATATTTTCTGAAATCTTCTTTATCCTTTGATAATGAAACGATCGGAAATGCAATGGCGTCGTCCACCAGCACATGCGAGTTGTTGGGCAGCTTGTTGATAAAGTCGGCCATTTCTCGGTTATCATCCTGCGACGGGTCAGGCTGACGGTTAAGCAGTACGGTTATAAAATTCTGCTCCTCTGCGATAGACGAGGTTTTCATGAATATATATCCCGTATAAAGCTGAAAAAGCGTCAGCACCAATACGACCGTTTTTAATACCGCCTGCCGCCTGATGATCTGCGAACGATAGAGAATACACAACAGGGCAAGCACCACGAACATCATATAATACTCCTGTACCAAAAATACCTTTTCGTATTTGATGTGCAGAAACTCGATGAATGCAAACGGGGTGAGCAGGGTTAGTATCTGGTAAGTACTGTTTCTGAACAGGAATATCGCTACCAGCATCAGCGGGCAGAAAAGCAGCGCTTTGGCAGATATCAATATGGATGTTTCCGGTATGCGGTACACGGTGCTGGTCGAAAGCTGGTCGAAGGTCAGCTTATCAGCCAAAACACGCCAGGTAGCATACGGACTCTCGTTAAAATAATTAAAATCCTGGGCGTGCGTTAAATTCAGCAGCTTGTAGCAAACAATACAGGCCAGCGGCAACACGAACAGGATAATATAAAGCGCAAATGTCTTATTGATAAGCTTACGGCGCAGCGAGGGATTGTTAAAGCTGATAAACAACCTGAAAATAGACTCCTGCTCACCTAAGTTCAAACTTTTTACTGTGATAGATAATACCAGCGGAATAAAGAACAGCGTCAGCCAGATAAACTTATAATCGCAGAAAATAAGCAACACAAGGCTGATACTCGCGATGGAAACGTGAAACGTGGTATTCGAACTGTAGAACTTCAGCAGGTTGAAAAAGAACATAAAGAAAAACACCAGCACCAGCGCGATGGATTTGCCTGAACATGCCGCATACAGAATACCCGGGTGAAGCGCAAAGATCAGCAACAGGATGATCAGGTAAAAATCGTCTTTAGCACGTTTCAGCAGGGCGCTGCCGATCAAAAAGAACAATACCGCCATGGTGAGCGACGAGGCGATGACCGGCGCCAGTGATGCACTGATGGCCGAAAACAGGAACGACGCGTAAAACGGTAAGATCGGCGCTGTAAGACCCATCACTTTCAATCGGTTACCCACACCATCGATAACGATCTTGGTTTTCTCGATATAAAACATCGCCTCCTGGCTAACATAGCCCAGCTGATGCAGATAAATACCTAACACCAGGTAATAAACTGCCAGGAGTATGGTAATAAGCAGCAGATATCTGGATTGATTTCTCATTTAACAATATTGGTTGGACTGTTAACTTTACTAAGACCGTGCTCTGTTTTTTCCCAGTAAAACGGCTTAACGATCAACTGATATAATCCTTTGAAGGCTGCGATCGAATGCATCAGCCAGTAAACCGGATTAGCGATGGAAAACAGGATAAGCTCATAAAAACGCCTTTTAAACACGGCCATCATGTTGATGTAGATCATCAAAATGTTGCCTACCATCAGGTTGAATATCGACATAAACAATATCCAGTCGGGAAATAATGTACGGATGGTCGAAAGGTCGAACACCAGATAACTGATAAAGATCGCCAGCAGGAATGGATAAACTAAGAACGTCAGCGGCGTAGCGCCGATAAAGAAGTTAAACCCGAGGAAACCGCGCCAGCCCAGCCTGCGCAAAAGCGCGATGGGGTTACGCATGTGTACGAGGTAGGTCTGCATATAACCTTTGATCCACCGTGAGCGCTGGCGTATCCAGTTAAAAGGCTCGTTGTTTGCTTCCTCATAGGTGGTGGAGTTAATAACAGCGATCTTATAGCCTTTTGCGTAAGCACGCAGCCCAAGGTCGGCGTCTTCAGTTACATTGAAGGGATCCCATGCGCCAAGTTCCACCAGGTTCTCCAGCTTAAAGTGATTACTCGTCCCACCCAGCGGGATCGGGATATCGAGCGTATCGAGACCTGGCAACATATAGTCGAACCAATAGGAATATTCCAGTGTGAACATCCGCGTCAGAAAGTTCTCATTACGGTTAAAGTAGTTAAGCGCACTCTGCACACAGATGTAGTTAGATGGCAGCTTACTGAACATGGATACCACTTTCCTCAGCTGGTCAGTATCCGGAATATCCTCGGCGTCATAAATGGTAAGATATTTCCCCCTCGAAAAATGCAATCCGTAATTACACGCCTTCGGTTTTGTTTTGGGCATGTGATACGGCACCACAATAACCTCAAAGATCGCAGGGAAATCAAGGTTACGTACTGCATTCAATGTCTTATCGTCATCCTCCTCGATCAGCAGCTTAACGTCGAGCTTTTCGCGTGGATAATCCAGCGCCTGCAGGTTCCATATCAGTTTCTTGATCAGCTTATCTTCTTTATAAACCGGAAGCAAAATGGTATATACCGGCAGCTCATCTTCGACGATCTGGTGCAGGTCCTCACGGGTAACCGCCTGGTGCAGCTCAAACCGCGATCCCATCAGCGCGAGGAACAGTTTGAACATAATGGCGATCAGGAAGAAAAAGCTGATAATAAGGTTAATCAGAATCGATGTCGTCTTAAAATTCACCACCAACCCTATGGTGACCAGCGCAAGCAATAGAAACAGGAATGCCAGCTGCCCGGTTGAAAAGGTAATGAACGCCGAGCTGTTCGGATCGCGGTTAAGTAACTCGTAAACCGACGATTTAACATAGTTATCACCAAGGATCTTGTGACTTAACCAGGTAATATCCAGATCGGAAGCAAGGATAATTTCAGGTTCACAATCATAGGTAAACCGGATAAAATCGATAAATAACTGATTAGAGGGGTCTGCCATTACCGTTATGATCCTGCCATTTTCTTTACGTAAAGGCAGGGCAATATGCTGGTCGGCAAATTTCAGATCTACTTTACCTAAAATATCGGCATCAACAGCCTGGTTTCTGATCTCACGGAACGTATAACCCAGATTGGACAGCGACCGTTCATAATTTTTGCGCGATATATAACCGAAGTTTAGCGCAATCTTAATGAATGACTGCCCGGTACGCGCCGATAAGTCATTAATCTTTTCCCGATCTTGCCTGGATATAAAACCATCGTTAACCAAAAGTTCAGGAATTGACATACTTGTTATTTCAGTAAAGTGTTAAAAATTATTTTGTTAAGCAACCCCGGTCATACTTAACGGACCGGGATTGCCTACATAATTATATTGATGTGCGCGTCTAACCAGGGGTTAGTCGTTATACATTTCCTGTGATCTTTGAACTCTTGAACGAACAAACAGGAAGGACAGCAGGATCAGCGCCAGAATACCCAACAGGATGTAAAGATTGTATTTATCCCAGAATTTAGCGATGGCAGTCTTTGTATCAACATACTCGATGTTCTCGCTCGATTTATTGATGTTGAACAGGTATTTGTTCGAGTTAACGTCGGTTACCGCAACGTTGCTCGACAAGGTTGACAGCTGTTCGGTAATTGACCGTGCCGCCGACAGGAAGGCGTCGGATACGTGTGAGCCGGTAGCCGTGATAACCAGCGTAGCGTTATTGCTTCGTCCGTAGAATATCTGCGCCAGGCCGTTTGATGTTGTGTCTGACAATGAGTAAACTACCTTGTTGTTTTCTGCGTTGTACAAGCGGAAGTTCTGCTCAAAATGGATAGGTGCATCCGGGAACTTCTTCAGCAGCGGATCGTCCTTGCTAAGGAGCGCAATGATGTTGTATTTCTTCAGGTCACCGTCAGGAATATCAGTCGAGTAAGCGAAGTCAGGGAAATTATTTGAGTTCACATTATTGTTCAGCTCATAAATGATCTCACCGATTGCGCCTGCAGCATATTTAGCGTAATCCTTTGATACCACGATCTTGGTAGTACCGGTGTTGAACGCCTCAGGATACTGGTAGAAGCTCAGGTCATTCGAGATGAACGGGTTCTTGGATTCCAGGTATGATTTGTCAACATCAACCTCACCGAAGAAATTGATAAAGCTGTTTTTACATAAGCCGTTTGTCGGGAAGAACCTGAACTCAGCTTCCAGCGTGTTGTATTTGTGGTGCTGGTAGCGGTTGATAGTTACGGATGTATTCAGCTTTCCTGATGCATCAAGCTTTTCGCTGCTGATCAGCAAGCCGTTAAGGTAGATATTGAAATAACCCCTGTCACCCGGACTCAAACCGCTGTAGTTACCAATAAATCTTATTTCAACTTCTTTTGGCGTAAAGTTAAAGTCGCTGTTTTTAAAAGTATAAGCACTTTTCAGCGAGCCGATACCTGAAAGGAAGTCGCTCGAACCACCAACCTGTTTTAACGACAGTCTTGAACGGTTCTCATCTACGTTTTTAAAATAAGTATTCTGTGCAACGTCTATCAAAAGATAGTCGCCAAAAGTCGAATTCAAAATATTGATATTGCCCAATGCAGTAATGGCTTTTTCATATCCTGCGTCGTCGCCCCCGCTAACGAACAGGATTTCTGATGGGACAGTCTGCGAAGCCACTGATTGATGTGCTACCATAACGCCCTTTTCGTTAACCATCTGTGTTACAGTATCGGTTGCGGTAGCTGTAGATTTTGCGAGATATAAAATACCTTCGTTTGATTGTGGTGTCACCTTCAAAAGCGAACGCTTATCGTCCGGCAGTGCGGAAAGGTTACCCACCTCGATATAGTTCTTGATGCTGTCCGGAACCGATCCGGCAGTAAATACCAATATCTTTTTGCTGGTGGCCTTTTTTAGCCTGGCGTAAGCCCATGCTACGGCTTTGAGGTCGTGCAGACTTGGATCGGCAGGGTAAACGATCGCCCTTTTCGATTCAAAGCAGTTGCTGATATTTACGTCATTCAGCCCTGTCTTTGTGTTGTTTACCAATGAAAGATAGGAATAGTCCTTTACCTTGAGCCACATCGCCGGATTGTCAAGGTCTTTACAGATATCGTCGCTTACGGTCAGTAAGGTCTTCACCTGTATTTTCAGGAACTTGTCTGGCGACAGGTCTTCCCGGCTTAGGTTCAGCGTAACCTTCTGGATCGAGTCAGGCGACAGCCTTGAGCTGTAAGCCGGATGGTCGTTGATGATTACATTGATAAAAGAATGCTCTTTTATCAAAGCCTGAGAAGGCTCAAAATATAATACCAGCTTACTCCCGTTCATTTCTACCAGCGGCGAAATCTTAACGTAAATGGAACTGGCGCCACTCATCCCGTAGATGGCGTTATCGTCATGCCCTAACGACTTGAAGGAGACGATGCTTTGGGCCAATGATGCCTTACTTAAAAGAAATACAAGGGCTAATAAGGTAAAAAATTTGTTCATTGGTGTGTCAATATTAATTTATTACGTAAAATTCAACTTTAAAGTAGTTTCCGTGATCATCACTCCTGTATGACAGCTCGCCGCCCAATTCCTGTGTCATCAGTTTCGCGATCGAAAGGCCCAGCCCGACACGGCTCTCCGTTTGTGTAGAGGCCTCGCTCAAAGCGTTCAGCTTGTTAAACATTGTAGTCAGCTCTGCCTGACCGATCGGAATACCTTCATCTATGATCTCGAATACAAACTTATTGCGCTCCAGACTGGTTGCAACACGGATGTTATTGTTCGTCTGCGAAAATTTGATCGCGTTTGACAGCAGGTTTTGAAACACCTGACCGGTAAAGACCCTGTCGAGGTTTACATGTACCGGTATCCGTTGTATATCATCTATCAAATGAATATTTTTCATTTGTGCGGTTTCGGTCAGTCCCTTAAATATGTGCTGTACCTCCGCGTTAATATCAAACACCTCGGGCTTGAAACGCACCTCCGGAGACGACTCCATTTCCTTCACGTCCATCAGCTTATTCAGCAGGTACTGCATTTTGGTGGCCGATTCAGAAATATAACCGATCAGTTCCACCTGATCCGCGCTGAGGCGATATTCTTCGTCCTTCAGCAGGTTATTACTCATGATGATCGATCCGGTGAGGTTCTTCAGATCGTGACCCGCGATATTGATAAAGTTATTTTTCTGGCTATCCAGCTTGCGCAGTTCCTCGTACTGGGCATCGATAATATTATTTTTTTCGGCGATGTCCCGGTTCTGCTCTTTCAGCTGTTCATTCGATTTGCTGATCAGCAACTGGGAGCGCACGTCCCTTTCAATGATCTTATACCTTGCACCCGGCACAAAGCATGAAATTAATGCTACGATAAAGAAAAACTGCCCGCCGTTCTGGATTACGAGATCCAGCGTATAGGGGCTGAAAAGAATGAAGAATATCGCGAGCAATACCAGCGCAAGGATCGCCTGCAATACCGAGTTGATCGGCTCCCAGAACACCTGCAGGTTAAAAAAGAGAAAGATGGCGCCGAACAGCAGATAGTAAACATTCAGCTGCTGAAGATCGACGATATTACACAGCAGCGCCGAAGTAACTGATATTAAAAACAGCGATATATGTAATAATATTCTGAAATTATAGTTTCTTCGTTGGAAGATGCTGTAGAGCGCAAGGATAACAAGATCGGTAATAATGCGTACTATAAAGAACTGAACCCAGTAATTATTGGCAAAAATAAAATCTGCAATGCTGAACAGTGGATATACAAATAATATCATCCAGATGATATTATTTGTCTGATACCATGCCTTCTTGGAGATTTCTCTTAAAAGTTCTTCTTTAGTTATTTGAACAAACATTATTGAGCTTTCTTAAATTATGATAATATTCTTGTTATCTATAAATTTAATTCGTATAAAGTAAACCAAAATATTTAAGACCGTAGTGTACTTGTTTTGCACATATAAACATATTATACACAAAGCCTCACGCTTCACAACCAAACTGTTTATTTTATCGTTATTTTTAACGTTGCACTCAGTTATAGCAAAAAGCACTCCAAGCACCCAAAATCCCCGTTTAACAGCCTTCAGGCGGGCAAAAAGCCTTGATAACGGTTTCAGCATCTCCTGGTATGAACAAACCTGGAATAAAGATATCTTAGCTAAAAACCCCTTAAAACCTGCCGATTTCAGGCTTTTAAAGCGGCTTGGCGTTAAAAGTCTGCGGCTCCCGGTAGCCTTTGCGTATTTCGAGTCCCAACAAATTCCCGTTGAGCAAATATTTTCCCACATTGATAATTTTGTGAAGCAATGCAGCGTTTACGGCTTTAAGGTTATTATCGACAATCACGGTGGCAACTTTAACGACAACACCTATTTTACCGAAACCGCAAAGCTGATAAAACTCTGGACGCTGCTTACAAAAAGATACCGGCACGTCAGCCACGACGAACTGTTTTTCGAGCTCTATAACGAGCCTCCGCACATGAACCCGCAGATATGGAAAGATGCCGCCTATAACATCACCACCGCCATCAGGAAGATTGATAAAGAACGAACATTAATTATAGGCGCCTCAAATTATAACAGCATCTATGAATTGAGCCGGTTTGTACGGCTTGCCGATGAAAATGTTATATACACCTTCCACTTTTACGAACCTTTTTTGTTTACGCACCAGGGCGCGGCGTGGACAGGTGCGCAGGAAAGCACCGTTGGTGTGCCATTTCCTTATAATTCAGAAACCTTTCCGCCGCTTAACCCACAGGCAAAAAACACTGATGGAGAGAAGAATTATAATAAGTATAAGTTAGATGGTAACGAGCAGTCCGTGCGGGATAAACTGATGATCGTAAAGAACTGGGCGAACAAATATGACGTCCCCGTGCTGTGCGGCGAATACGGCGTGTACAACAAGTACGCCAACCTCGACAGCCGCTGCCGCTATATCAAAGCCGTACGCAGCGCGTTGAAGGCCCTGAATATTCCCGGCATGATCTGGGATTATAACGGCAACTTCTCCCTCTTTACCGGCGAACCCTCCATAGCCACCCTGCCTGATTGTATGCGCGACGCGTTGGGTTTGTAACAAAAAATGACTCTAAAATTTGAAAGTCAGCTTTTCAAGGCTAACAACGGTAGGTGAAGGCCGAGATGTATCTAACTGCTTATTTCAGACACCCAATTGCTAAACAACAAGGCAAAATGTTTTATAATAACTGAGTTAAATTGAGCGCAGCTCTTAGGAGTGGTTAATAAATCGATGCCCACTTTTTATCGCGACATATCATACTTGCAACCAAAAAATCGACTGTAATAATCCCCCCTATAAGATTATAATAACGCTCTAAAATATTCATCTAATCGAGATATATTTATATTAACAAGAACAGTATTGTCCTCATTATCTTTAATATCCTTGATAATTTCGTTCAAATCTTTTATTTGGGATTCCGTTAATGTTTTAAAGTCAAAAATATCCGAATTATTAAAGTCATTGGGTTCGTATTTGCTTAGTCCATTCCCATATTCTCTCCTATTAGCCAAAAAAACTTCCTTTGATAAATCAGTTAAAAAATATGCAAAAATAATTTCCCTAATATCATCATAAATATTATGAATATAAATACCATGGAATGTAGTGAGATTTAAGGCTTTTGAATCATTTTTAATAAACTTCAGCCGCCCCCTATTGAAAACCCCAACCCAAATATCAGCAGGCTTTCTATTTTCGATTGAATACCAAGGTTTCCTTTTTTTTGTTAAAAATTTTTCGTGTACAGCCAACTCTTTTCCTAATCTTATATAATTCTCTACGTCCTTATCTTGCTGAATCCGCAAATCAACTAAAAACACCTTTTTATCTGAAGTGACGAGATCATCAAAATCATTTTTGGTAAAAAAGATTTTATTAATGTCGCTTGATTTACAGACACAGTTTAACAGATTTTCATTCTTTATGTTATATCGTGCAGCTTTTGAACGTGAAAATGAAAAATAATCATTTGCGCCTGTTGCGATCCCGCGCATAGCCTTGCAATAATTTTTGAAATTGACTAACTTATTGGAAGAATATTTCCTTGTTGCCTGATAATAATTTCTCCATTTAATCCTGGGATCTAAATGAGCGTAATGGTATGAAAAGCTTTCAACATGATGCAAATTTTGAGACTCATCATTTATAATCTTATCGAGATTCTTTAATTCATTATCACCACTGATATTAAAGAAAGTAACGATATCATCATTGCTGGAATTTTCAAAAAGCAGTAATGTCGCCGTTGTTAGTACATCAGTAAAAGCATTGTTATCGAAATGGAAATTAACTACATACTTAAGCATTTTCGATTCCAAAAGTTTTTGCTTAACTGCGACGCCGTAATCTGCATTAAAAAACTCTGAAGGCACGATATATCCGGCCCGGCCGTTATGCGATAATTCTGAAAGACTTTTTAATATAAATAGTGCATAAATATTTGTGTAGCCATTAAGCTTGGTTTTTAATACTTGGTTAATCTTTCCTATGTATGGCAAATTATCGTAATCGTGAAATTTTAAATAGGGGGGATTACATATCACGCAATCGAAACTAAGGTTCCAGACATTTAGATAATCAGCATTATTTAAACATACATCATATTCATTAACTATGTCCTTTCCAAAAGATATTATTAAATCATCCAGTTCAAATCCCGATATTTCTCCTTTATATGCAAATTGATTCCTAAGAACTCTCGAAAAAACGCCCAATCCAAATGCTGGTTCAAGTATCCTATTGACATCTCTGTTGGCTTTTAAGATATAGTTGCTTAAAAAATATGCTATTTTGACAGGTGTAAAAAATTGAGCGTATTTTTTTCTATGTCCGATATCGGTCTTTAACGCGTAAAGTCGCTCACAAAAAAGGTCGTCCTCCGCTATAGTAATATCAATCATAAAATTTCATTAAGAGCTAAATTTTGTATCAGACTTTCAATGTTTAGATATGCGTACCCACCATCAAAGGTTACATAAAACAAAAGGCGTCCCCGATTTAATTCTTTCATTTGGCTGCTATGATTAGGCATATCTACTTTTCCTGCTACTAAAAAGCCTAATAGCGGATTTATTTTTATAGTTCTTTTATTTTGGTTCTTCACGTCGCCTTCAATAAAATATTTAACATCTTCATTTTTAGGGTCGGCCAATAGTTCTAAAATATTTTTAAATGGAATACCAAAAACCTTATCAAAAAAAACTTGGAAATAGAAATGTGGCACTTTGTAAGTTTCAATCCATTTAGTGACAACTTTTATGTCTTCAACTTTAGGCGTAATGCTTAAATGATTCCTTTTTTGGTAGGAGGAAATATTTTTTTTAATTCTTTTAAAAGATCTGTTACTTCCTTCATTCTTGAAGTAGAGGACCAGCTTGGGCACCTAAAATTAACAATTGAAATAGTTTCAATTGAAATATCTTCAATAATTTTAATCCATCCAACCTTACCCAATAGAATGTCACCATACTCGGTCAAAAGTTGATTCTTTATTGCAAGTATGCGGTCAACTCTACCCTGAGCTTCTCGTTCCTGGGTAGCACTATATGTGTCGTAGAGAAAGGAACTTGATCTTATCTCAACCCCTACTTTGGCAAGTGGAACAATGTTTGTCAATTCTGACAATGAAAAGTTACTAATATCATAGTTCCAATCCGCATTGTAGTTTTTTCGGTCAAAAATTAAAATGTCAGGCCTTTTGCCTATCGTATCCAATTCAAATTGATATTCCATAAAAAAATCTTCGAACCCCTCTTCGCCAGTAACTCTCTTTTCAGATTTTCCATATTTAACCGCGCAAAAATTTAAGTTGCTGTCATTTATTGCTCTCAATATCAAATCTTCTGCCCAGTCCCCTTGCTCCCGATTCGTTATAAATTCAGAAGACGCTTGGGTTGGTAGTCTTCCTTTTTCTCTTGGAGCGTTAAAATCAATTAAAGAATCCGATATATTAGAAATTATCTGATTTATTTCGGAAAGATACGGTTCGTTGTTCATGAAATCGCTAAGTAATCTTTAGAAAAAGGAGGAAACCAACATTGTTATTACAATATTAGTTAATTATCTATTTAAACACCTGATGTAATTAATTATAACATTCCTTTATTGATGAATAAAGTGTCAGCCCATTCAGAATAGGTTAACCGGAGCGACTTCTACTTCCTCTAAAAAAAAGCCGCCGCACACCGGATGTGAGAGTGAATCCGGCAATACGGCGGGCTGTTACCCTGCAATAATTTATCGTGTATGCATTTAGCGGCTTTCTGCCTGTCGTACCGTCAGGCGGGGCAGGCAGCGGAGCGCGTAATATTATTCGGTCACCGGGCTTTTACCGGCTTTGGTCTTGTAAAGTATCGTTGTAGTACCGATCAGTGCTGCAGCAGTTACCAGCACCCAGATATCGTTGCTGATAGGCAGACCCGACGCATCGTCAGGATCGGCGCCGCCTGCAGGCAAACCCGGATCAGCTTTTACCGGAGATATCGCAAATAACGTACAGGCAAATAATAGGGCAACGAAGGGCTTCTTAAATTTTTTCATGTGAAATCTGATTTAGTTTAGCATTGCTACTTTTTTTCAAATAACGTGCCCCGTGTGGCGGATACCGTCACGAAATTACTTACGTCCTCATTTTGTGCAGGTTACATCATACAAAATAAAACCAATGGAATTTCAGGCTTCGAAAGGGGTGTTACTGCCGGGAAATTTATTACGCAAAAAACGGGAATCAGGCCACGGCGCGGGTCAGCCGTGCAACAAACATGGTGTCGGCCTTGGCCCCGTAGCCTTTCAGCACGCGGCTTTCCTGTGTTGTCAGCCCGAGCTCCTTCACCATAAAATCTACCACCGCTTCGTTCTCAGCCCGGAAGGCGGAGCAGGTAATATAAATAAGCGGCTTACCGGGTTTTAAATATTTGACTACGTTGCGGGCGATGTCCTTTTGCAGCCGCTGGAAGAATTCAATGGTTGGCGTTTCAAATTGGCAGATCATCTCCGGCGTGCGCCCCCAGGTGCCCGAGCCGCTGCAGGGTGCGTCGAGAATGATACCGTCAAAGGCATAGTCATGCAGGATCAGGTCGTTGTTTTGCGTCAGGTCGAGCAGTTTTTGCTGGTATTTCATAATGCCTGCCTGCCGGAAACGCTCATCAAGGTTAGCGAGAATGGATTCGCGGATGTCGGACACCACGAGTTTTACCGTCGGCTCCAGAGCGTGTAAAAGCAGCGACTTCCCGCCCGATGCTGCACAGGCGTCCCACCAGGCCTCGTATTTCGAGGGCTTAAAAAATTGCGCCGTTTGCTGCGACGAAAGATCCTGCACCTCATACCATTGCTGTTTAGGTAAAACCGCTTCAAGGCGTGTACCGTTCGGCAGCGAAATACAATTGGCAGCCTCCTCTTTGTAAACTATCCCTGCGGCGGTAAGCGCGGTCTTTACCTGCTGTTCAAAGCCCCGGTTTACACGGATAAAAAGATCAGGCTGCACAAAAAATGACTTCAGGAACGCATCCCTGTCAATACCTGCGGCAAGCTCCGCCGTCCACGGGAATACATCTTCAAGGCGGAAATCAGGATAAGCTGTTTTGATAAGCCCTGTTTTTTCTTCGATGCTAAAAGCGATACAAGCCGCCCAGTCGGGCTTAAAATGCTGAAGAAAGGAATTGACTTGTGTATTGCACAGAAACTCGGCTACAAACAGGCGTTCATCTGCGGGGACATCCGGTAATGCACGACCAAGCCGGAAATAATTATAAAC
Source organism: Mucilaginibacter sp. (assembly GCA_035547875.1). Classification (GTDB taxonomy): domain Bacteria; phylum Bacteroidota; class Bacteroidia; order Sphingobacteriales; family Sphingobacteriaceae; genus Mucilaginibacter. The sequence goes on from DASZTX010000058.1 coordinate 311,441, forward strand.
CAGCCTCGAGGCAATGCGCCTGTCAGTGGAGCCCATTTGCTTGTTCTGACGGTAAAAACCAGGCAAAAATTTACTTAGAGGCGTTTCAGCCGGATATTCATCCAAAATTCGCTGAAACGTTTTAAGCTGGTTTATTGCCTTCATTCTACCTTTTTCAGCTCAAAATTACTGTATTTATAAATGCCGACGTGCGTATTCACCCAGCCGAGGTTCGTTTTTTTCAGTGTAAACCGGTTATGCAGACCCTTAAAATCATCCGCATCCATTTGCTTTACATCGCCTTCGCCCAGGAGCGAACCAAAATATAGTCCTTCGTCAAATCCCTTAATGGCATACGCGGTAGGTTCTACTTTATAAATTCTGCGATAGGCCGCTAAAAAATTAATGGTATTGGCGGCCTTATAGTCTATCCGGTCGGATGATGTAATATGCGTATCCAGGCGTTCAAGCAGATCGGGTTTTAAAAACGACAGATTTACCCAGCTCGGATGGCCGATCAGTGTGACGGGATAACTGTTGTGCAATGAGTCGAGCCCTCTTAGCGTCACATCCAGAAAATGCCTGTCGGTTGACGGCATGACAAATACATTTTGCCCGGTTGCAGAAAGCTGCGGGATCAGCGAGCCTAACTGCCCGTGAATAACGGTAAGGTAAACCACCTGGATGCGTTTATTGCTCAGGCTGTCAATAGCCTTTTTAAAGGGGATAATGTAATCGTTCTCCTCGCTGTATCCGGATTTCAGTACAAATATTTTTTTCGGCCCGATGTCATTCGTGATATATTTTGCCGCTCCCCGGGCGTGATACTCCAGCGGAGGGATGACCGTAACCAGTTCCGGACTTTTAAAGGTTGAGGGCGATGCGGCAGACAAAGGTGAAACCACGGGCTGCGGCGAATTTGGATAAGCGTTTACAAAGGTCTTTAAGTCCTCTGGAAATACCGGCCCCACGATAAGGTCGCTATTTCGCACGGCGGGGTTCAGCGCAAGGCTGTGTGCCTGCGATTTGTCTGCACGTGAATCAAAAACATGCAGCTTAAAGCTGTAACCGCGCCCGGTAAGTGAGTCGAGCGCGAGCTTAAAACCACGGTAATAATCAAGGGCGATGTCGGCCTCCCGTAAGGTTACCGGGGTGTAAGTATTTCCTGCCCGCACATTGTCTAAACCGAACGGCAATAACAGGGCAATATCAGGAGTCTTTGCTGGTTTCGATGGCTTTGGCTTCGCTTCCTTTGGAGGCTGAACTTTGACCACCGGCTTTTTTTCTCCCTTTTTGGGGGTGGGTACAGGTTCAGTAACCGGGCGTACTTTGGGCGAACATGCTGCGGCAATTAAAGCGATAAAAAAATAGACCAAATATTTACTCCCACTCAATAGTGGCCGGCGGTTTCGAACTGATATCATATACTACCCGGTTGATTCCTTTTACGTTGTTAATAATCTCGTTACTTATTTTCGCCAGCAGATCATACGGTAAATGACACCAGTCGGCGGTCATACCATCCAGCGATTCAACGGCACGCAGGCAGATCACATTCTCATAAGTGCGCTCATCACCCATCACCCCTACCGACTGCACCGGTAAAAAAATAGATCCGGCCTGCCATACTTTATCATAAACACCGGCGGCCTTCAAATTGTTGATATAAATTGCATCAGCCTCCTGTAAAATGGCAACCTTTTGCGGCGTAACTTCGCCTAAAATCCTGATAGCCAGACCCGGACCCGGAAAAGGATGACGGCCTAAAATATTCGGATCGATGCCCAAAGCTTTACCGACGCGCCTTACTTCGTCCTTAAACAGGGTATTTAAAGGCTCTACGACCTTTAATTTCATAAAATCCGGCAAGCCACCCACATTATGATGGGATTTTATGGTAGCCGATGGCCCCTTTACGGAAACCGACTCGATTACGTCAGGGTAGATCGTACCCTGCCCAAGCCATTTAACATCCTGCACCTTGTGCGCCTCGTCGTCAAACACTTCGATGAATACCCGCCCGATCGCCTTGCGTTTTTTCTCAGGATCGGTCAGTCCGGCCAGCGCATCGTAAAAACGCTGCTTGGCATCAACGCCGGTCACATTTAGCCCCATGTGCTGATAGGAATCCAGTACAGACTGAAATTCATCCTTTCGCAATAACCCGTTATCAACAAAAACGCAATGCAGGTTTTTGCCGATAGCATGATGCAACAACACTGCAGCCACCGACGAATCGACACCGCCCGAAAGACCCAGCACCACCTTATCGTCACCAAGCTTTTCTTTTAAAGAAGATATGGTAGTTTCGATAAAGGAATCCGGCGTCCAGTCCTGGCTGCAGCCGCAGATATCAACCAAAAAGTTGAACAGCAGCTGTTTTCCGTCAACGCTGTGCGTTACTTCGGGGTGGAACTGTATGGCGTAGGTCTGTGTGCCGGTAATCTGGTAAGCAGCTACCTTTACGGTATCCGTGCTGGCGATCACCTCAAAATTCGGGGCAATACCGGAAATGGTATCCGCATGCGACATCCATACCTGCGATCCGGGCAATATCAGCTTGAATAAGGGATTATGCTCGTTAATGTATTGCAGGTTAGCGCGTCCGTATTCCCGCGTACTTGAGGGCAGCACCTCGCCTCCATGAAAATGCGCAATATACTGTGCTCCGTAGCATACGCCCAATATTGGCAATTTGCCATGATACTTTTCAAAATCAAATGAAGGTGGGTCTTCCTGCCGTACAGAATACGGGCTGCCCGAAAGGATGATACCCTTTACACTGTCATCAACTTCAGGAAAATGATTAAACGGATGGATTTCGCAGTAGATATTGAGTTCCCTGACACGGCGCGCGATGAGTTGGGTAAACTGTGAGCCAAAGTCAAGAATTAGGATTTTTTCTTGCATGGGCAAAGATAGGATTTTGATTTGGGATTTAGTTATTAAAAACCTATTCTTTGCCATTTACTGCCCCCGGAAAATATTAGTAAAAGAGCATAATAATCAGGCCATCAAGATCAGTTAATTAGCTAATCGACAAATATTTACAAAGATAAAAAGAGCATTCGCAAAGAAAAAAAACCCTTTCAGAAACTTTGTTCTTAAATAATTTACATTAAACTTTAACTTCAACACCAGACTTAAACCAAATTACAATTAAAAAAAACTTATAACACGTTGATCAGGTGGCAACTGCCTACAAACTTTCAAATGATCAAAAAAGCCATTTAGCATTTTTTAATAATAAAAGAACAATCAGGCAAAAATTAACAATTAAAACCAAAATAGGGATTGTATAATAACCTTCTAAAATAAAATCATGGAAAAATTTAAAAAACTTAACAGGTCTGAAATGCGAAATATAATCGGTGGTAATATGCCGCTTGAGGATGGTGACTGCTCAAAGGACTGCATTTGTAGCGATGGTTCACATGTAACCGCTAAATTAACCGGTTGCGAAAAAGACACCTGTACAACTGATGCAGATGGCGCGTATTGTACACAAGGTGGAGCTTATGCCGGTAAAACTTGTGTTAATGTGTGCCCCGTTATATCTTAAAGTATTTAGGATCACCATTAATAAAACGCTAACATGTTTAAGTATTTATTAACTTTGACTTTAGCTTAGGTACCTTATCATGATCCGGAAGAATTTTATTTTGTTATTCCTACTGGCTACGTTGTCGATATCAAAGGCAAGCAGTCAGAATATAACTGTCAGTCTCATTAACGCTGACACGTCTATAACAAATACACCTTCCAGACCAACCATCGATACTGGATTATTAAAAAATTTACCTTTTAAAAACTTCCATTTCAGAAGTTTAAGAAGAATAGCCTTTTACAATATTCAGGCGATATATGAAAATACACCTGAAAGCCAGGCTCGACAAATGGCTTTTAAACAGTTTGTCGAGCGATATAAAATTGATACGACTTATCTGACCAAAACAAGAATAGCAAAGAATTATATTTATTTGTGCACCGCGATTGACGATGTGGGGAGAAAGCATGTCATGGTCGATGCCGACAATAACAGAGATTTCCGTAATGATAAAGAATTAATTTTTGATCTCAACAAACGGAGCCAGCCGTTACCGGCCATCAAAGCCAACATCGACTATTACGATGGCAAAGCAATAAGGACTGCAAAAGCGTTGATACAAATTGACCCCTATAATCCCTTTTTTCCGGATACCTATTATAAGTCTGAAATGGATAAAAAATTGGATGTCACAATCGGCATTTTGCAAAGAAACAAAGTTGGCACATTCGCAGTTGATGATCAGTCTTTTAAGATAAATATTTTAAATTTTGATGAACGACACCCAAAGTCGCCATTCAAAATAAATATTCAAAAACTCCCGTTCAGCGAAAAAAATAACAATGACTACTTATATAAGAACACTGATACGCTCGAAATAGCGGGAAATCTCTATACAACTCAAATATCACCGGACGCAGATTTTCTTGTATTAAATTTTATCGAAAAAGGCAATAATTATGGTGCAGAAACGGGCACGATGGCTCCGGCACTTTCTTTGACAGACCTTCGGACTAACTTACCATTTTCGTTACGAAGCCAAAGAGGCAAATATATTATGGTTGACTTTTGGGGCTCATGGTGCGGTCCGTGCATCCGCCTGATCCCTGAATTAAAAAAAATTCATTCGGCTTATAAAGATAAGATGCAATTCATAAGTATAGCGTATGACAAACCTCACGACCTACCTAAGCTTAAAAAATTAATAGAAGAAAATCAGATGAGTTGGATACAGCTTATGGACGATAAAAATGTAAAAAATGGTGTGATTGAAAAATATAAGGTAGATGAATTTCCCACATGTTTATTAATTGATACTGCTGGAAAGATTTTGTACAGGGGAACTGGCTCTGCTGGTTTAAAGAAACTGATTGCCTACTATGATAATTTAGTTAAGCAAGAACCGTTATTAGTTGGATATAAGGCCCCTGCAGGCCAGCCTGTTGAAAAAGGCTTGCCTCCCCGTTGATCCAAAGTTTAAGGTTGCAAACCTATTTATTCTTTTTTTATCCCAAAGGAACACTTGCAAAAATAAATAAAGGCAGGAGATACCCAAAAATTAACCGGGTTCCGTACTCGGCGATCATTTTGATAAATTGCCAAATAATCGCTGTAAATCTGCCATGAAATTATCTATCCGTCTTGCCTCGCCCTTTGATGTTCCCGCGCTGAATGAAATGATCGCATTGTCAGTAAGAGGTTTAAGCAAGACCTTTTACACACAAGATCAGATCGAAAGCGCCATAAAATACATATTCGGCGTTGACACCCAGCTTATTGCTGACGGCACTTACTACATCGCCGAACTGAACGGCGTAATTGTAGGTTGCGGCGGATGGAGTAAGCGAAACACGCTTTACGGCGGCGATCAGCATAAAGATCAGGAAGATCCGCTTCTTAGTCCGGATAGGGATGCCGCCCGGATACGGGCCTTCTTTGTTCATCCTGACTACGCGAGGAGGGGCATTGGCAGGCAGATCATTGACGTTTGTGAAATGGCTGCAAACGCCGAAGGCTTTAGCCGTTTCGAACTTGGCGCCACATTACCCGGCGTTCCGCTATACAAGGCAGTGGGTTACGAACCTGTCGGAAACGTCACCGCTGCGCTGCCCGATGGCGAGATACTGGAAATCATAAAAATGGCAAAATATAAATAGCCACTTCCAAAAATTAACGCGGCTATTTGTTTTATATCATATTAAAAGTTAATGCCGACGTTCAAAGCCGATGTGCTGTTCCGTAAAGCGCTGCCGCCGTTGTCTTTTATAATATCGGTAACACCACCCTGACCGTTAAGCTCAATAAAAAATTTAGCCTTGTCAGAAATACGGAACTTAATACCGATCCCTGCATCCAGACCCGCGTCAACGGTATTAAAAACCTCGTTCAATGGCGTGCTGCCTGCCGTTTCCTTTGCATTTAATAAAAACCCGACATAGGGGCCAAAGTTTAAATACCAGTTTCGCGTACGCCCAAAATGCCAGTTGGCCATTAACGGAACGGTAATGTAATTCAGCCTGTAATTTGTCGTGTAAAATCCATAGTATGACCCATTGAGAAAGCCGTCGTCCCAGCCTTTCTGGTCATAAGAGAGTTTGGCTTTAAAACTCCATCTGTCCGAAAAATAAAAATCGGCAGAAACGCCGAAATTAAGCCCGAGTCTTTCATTTGAATTGGTGTACTGACCGGTTGTTACCGTCGAACCGTTATACCCGATGCTGACGCCAAACTCGGTAGTGCCTTTGGTTTGGGCCGAGGCCGTGATATAAATACCCGATAAAACAAACAGTAGTGCGATGATTTTTTTCATGTTGTGATTTTAAGTAGCTTAAAGATAATAGCTCCGATGAACATCCAAAACGTATTTGTTACGGAAATAGTACAACACCATGAAGGCGTATTCATACATAACAAAAGACCATTTTTAAGCAAATTAACCACAATACGGATTATATTTGCAGTTAATATGGTAATGCGGAAAATATTCTTTTTATGGTTGCTGATAACATTGGCAGGCCTGTCGGCAAAAGGCCAGGCGATCGATTCCACTTATAGCAAATACCTTGATTTCAACCTCGCGCGCTTTCAGGGCGAAGAAGCTAAAGCTTTGACTTTAGGGGAAAGCCTGCTGCCGGACGCCGGTAAATTATCAGAAAAGGCCAAGATCAGCTTTTATTTTTCCATAGGCAAAATTTATGATGATAGCGGTCAACCGGAAAAAGCGCTGCTTTATTATAACAAGGTCGCCGCGGCGGTGCCCGACTACTACGTGGTACACCGGGGCATCGGCTATATTTACCTCGCGAAGGCAGATGATATAAGGACGCGCTATAATGCCGCTACCGATGCAGCAACAAAAACAAAGTTGCTTGCCGACTATGAAAAGGCCGTGCGCCAAGCCTTGCCGCACCTGGAAAAAGCACAAGCCTGTGATCCAAGCGACGAAACCCTCGATGCCATTAAAACATTGTACAAAAATATCAATGACACCAAGGCATTGAGTAGCCTTACCGTCAGACTTAAAACGCTGAGTGCGCACTGCATCGATTTGCTGGAAGATAATTGATATAAAATAAATATCTGGTATATTAAGAAGGTTTTACATCGCCGGATTTTAATCTTTATAGGGATTTCGGCTACCGGCAATTATTCTTACATTTCATTTTCTGGTTAGACTTTAATAGTTTAGGTTTGGGAATATTTGCCAGCTGAAAAAAGAGATTCCCCTATTGTCTTTTTAGCAAAAATTAACGTAAAAGCGATAACAGAGCGCCGTATGCAAGACGACATGATCCTGGAAACCATATCGGTTACCAAAAATTATTTTGGCGATAAATCTTCAGGAGTTAACAATGTAACCATCTTCATCCCGAAGGGAAAAGTAACCGCCATTGTCGGCGAAAGCGGCAGCGGTAAAACTACCTTGTTAAATCTTTTATACGGTTTGCTGCAGCCCGACAGCGGCGAAGTCTTCTTTAAGGAAGAACGCATATTAAAGCGGGAGGAAAAGCTGCAGCCTGCCCACGAGGCCATGCGACTCGTTACACAGGATAATCAGGATATGGATGACCAGGCAACCGTGTGGGACAGCGTCCGCTCCGGCTTAAGGACTGGCGATCTGGGGCAGGACAGCGAGGTGAAAAAAATAACCGATTCGCTGAACATGCTGGATATCTACGCATTAAAAGATCAGCCCTTCGGCAAATTGAGCGGAGGGGAAAAACAGCGTGTCACCATAGCCAAAGCGCTCATCAGCAAGCCTGAGGTTATCCTGCTTGATGAGCCTTTTAACCAGGTTGACGCAACTTATCGTGAGGGTCTTCAGCATGATATCCGGTATATTGTAAAAGAGTGGGGAGTGACCATCGTACTTGTTTCACACGACCCGGCGGAAATTCTTTCTATGGCTGACGAGCTGATCGTTTTAAAGGAAGGCGAAATTGTGGAGAATGGAAGCCCCGAAGAGCTTTATAATTCGCCTAAATTATTATACACCGCCCAGATATTAGCCAGCAGCAGCCAGCTCACCTCTGCCGAAGCTAAAAATTGCGGTATAAAAAGTAAGCGGGGTACCGTAGTGATCTATGCCGAACATGTTAAGATCGTCAAAGGCTTTGGTAATAAATGGACGGTAAAGCAAATCCTCTTTAAAGGCTTTTTTGAAGAACTCATCATTGAGCGCGAAGGCGTCATCCTCCGGGCAAACAACTACCACAAAGGCAAATACGCCATCGGCAGCAAGATCAGTATCAGCATTGACGATTATTTTGAATTTGGAAAATGGGAAACGCCACCCAGATCGCTACCAAAAGATATCTGACCCTCTCTTAATTTTCTGAAACCCCCAATTTCATACAATCCTGATTATTGTATGATTCTTCCGTGCCTTGCGAAACGAAAGCACCGTTAAACCTTCTTCTATCATTAAAGTCAGATGTTTTAATTATTAATTAAAAACAAAGAATGAAAAAGTTAATTTTAATAGCATCCTTTATTTTAGGAATAAACTTTATGGCAAGCGCTCAAAAAGTGCAAAAGTCACCGGAACAGCGCGCCGCCCATCGCGCAAAAGCATTGCAAAAATACCTCGGCCTCAATCAGGAACAAACCACACAGGTTAATGCGGCATTTGTTACGATGGCCAGCCGGATGGACAGTCTGAAAAATAACAAATCTGCCGACAAAAAGGCCAACAAACTGGCTGTCAGAACCATTAAACTGGATACCAAAAAACAGGTGGTGGCTGTTTTGAACGATGAGCAAAAGCAAAAGTTTGCCGCTTTTGAAAAGAAGCGTAGGCATCATCACAACAAAGGGCGGGAAATGCGCAAAGAATCTACGGAAGGATGAGTGTGAAGTTCAGCGGCCGGCTGCCGGGGCGAAATGTAGTATAAGTATCGCCGGCCGCCTGGACTTTTTAAACTGTCGGGTCTCCCGGCAGTTTTCTTTTATAGCAAAAAATAATCAATCGCAAGCGCAGCACTTATAATAAGCAGACCGAAAAATTCGCGGGTTTTCTCTATATAGGGCTTTTCAGCCTGCATCGTTTCAACAATACTCGGTCTTTTATATTTAATGATCCAATCGCGAACGCCGTCCTTCGCGAAAAATAACACAAACGCATGTACCAGATAAAAAGCTATGGCGATCAGATAGATGGTAGGGTAATAGAGGCCATAGGCCGCAAGGCCGCAGCAAATGGCAGCCACCATATAAATGGTCACCCACAAAGCCGCATCGACATCATTCAGGTTTACATAGGCAAACGCCAGAAAAGCGATGCAAAAAATACAATTTAAGATCAGCAGCGTCATAATTTAAGTTTACGACGCAAATTAAGTTTTTTTGTCAAAATAATTCCCGGCACTTATAATAAACCGATCCGCTTATGGCGTCACACCTCCGCTCCAGAACCAGTTGCCTTCGTCGGTATAAAACCATTTACTGCTGCCCGACACGGTCTGCCCGTTATCAATGTATCCATCATAAGCCAATTGTATGTTGCCCGGAACTACTCCGACAACCTTTGCACTGGTCGAGGGTCCTCTTCTGACATTCAATTGGTCTTTTGTGGTAACCTTCCCTGAACCTGCTGTTTTGTTAAAAACCGGTTGTGCGGCCGCTACAGCCACCGCAGGTGCGCCAGCCTTCGCCATGGCAATAAGCTTATCAAAATCGACCTGGCTGCCCGGGCATGTTTTTAAAGCGTATATTTCGTTATGGCCAATAATATGATCGCGGTCGATCGGAATATTCCATCTGAGCGCGATATCCTGTATCATAGCGCTGCTGGCGTTATACATGGCGTCAGTCCAGACGGTATTGCCGTAACCCTCATGTTCAATCCCTACCGTGTAATAATTAGGATTGACATACTTTCCCGGCGACGATGAAATGATCAATGACCACGTCGGCGAGCTAACCCTGCCTGCGTGCCAGGCACTGTCTGTCTCCTGAACATATTGGTGAACCTCTCCGTTCACACCGATGCCATAGTGGGCAGATACCTGTGATGAAGTACTCTTAAACCAGCTGTCGGTTCCCTTCAACGAGCCTTCCATAATATGGATTACAATGGCGATCGGTTTATACCCGGCTCTTCCCGAGGTATAATTAGGGCTTTTTACTTGTACAATTTCCATGATAAATATCTTTAGCCCTGTGTTTTTGATTCATCCGGTACCACCGGGGCAGCATTTATATTGGCAGTTGGCTGCTTATTTTCGGTTGCTTTCAATGCGGTATAAAGGCCGGAGCTTACACCAAGCAGGATCAGATTATTGCTGGATATTACCGGCATGATGTCGTCAGCGTGAGTTGACGGTGTATTTAATTGCTGTAGTACGAAAATGATAAACCAGATACCAAATACAATGTTAAACACCACGGTTTGGAAACGGTGAACATTTACCCCATTCTTATCGGATAAGATATCAAGAAAAAAATTGTCTCCCCTGATATTTTGGGCGAGGCCGGTGAGATTCGGGTTGGTCTGATCGCTTATATCGATCAGCGTAGCTCCTACCGTCGTTGCGGAACTAATGCCAAGCAGGTAAAGTGTCGAAGTGTTCAGATCGGGCGCAGCCCCGCGGGAGATAAAAATACTGATGAATGAGGCCAGAACGATAACACTCCACCAGGCTAATTGCACACGCGAAAAACTGTACGGGCGCGGTAGTGCTGTACTATTATCCCTTAGCATAAAGTATTTCCGGTCAAGAAAAATAATCAAAGCCAAGAGTACGACAAACGTCGCCCAGAAAATAAGATTATTCATAATTGTGATTGTTAAGGTTTAATGCTTACTCTTTTACCGTTTTCAGCTTCCCGGTGTGTTAAAGGTTGGTTTAAATTGTATTATAAAGTTAATTGAAATAATTAAAATTAAACAAGGTGTTTTTACGGATTTTTTATGGATGCATATACGAAGTGCATAACCTGCCCATACAGGTCATATAAACGGGAAAAGCCCTCTTTATGGGAGGGCTTTTGTTTTTACATCACTTAGGATGATAAGATTTGGCGCCGACCTACTCTCCCACGTTTTACCGCAGTACCATCGGCTCTGGCGGGCTTAACTTCTCTGTTCGGAATGGGA
>DASZTX010000059.1:0-154444 GCA_035547875.1 Mucilaginibacter sp.
CGGGTCTACCTGATGACCGTACTGGCCGCATGGCTGGTGGGTGGCGTTTATGAGGAACTGGCTTTCCGGGGTTTTATCCGCTGGGGCGTTACCCGGTTAGCGGGTAATATTCCAGGCGCCCGGTATTACAGCGCAGGAATCGCCGCCTTGCTCTTCGGAATTTACCATATCCAGCAAGGCTGGTTAGGCGTGATCCCCGCTACGCTCGGCGGATTATACTGGACCTGGATTACGGTAAAATATAAAGGTGATCTATGGCCTGCCATTGCCTCGCATATTGTGTATGATACCGCTGTACTCACCCTTATCTATCTAGACAGGTTCCCGGAGCAGCATGGAGTAAGCATGTAGTTCTTAACCTATCTGTATTTGGTTCAACTTTCATTCGTAAAAGGATATAAACATACTAACCATCAATTTTTATTATATAATAAAAATATAAAATCATGTATATTATTGAAATACAGAATGTTATTTATTATTTTACTCTAGTAGTGATAAGTGTGGAAGGATACCCCCATGTCTTCAGAATTTTTGCGCGATTTGGGCATCTTGGCCACGCTACCTGAGAAAATGAAAGAGAAAGATGGCTGGGAAAAATTGACGAAATACGGGAAATAGCATCTTTTTTCCGCATGCAATTATTTCAATCAATTTTATCCTTAGTAGAGAGCTTAATGTTCTCTACTAAGGATATTTGAATCTTCAAATACTTTAGTAGGTAGATTGGATCATTGTTATGTCTCGCAACATACGTAGCAGTCCATCAGAGACTATAATGCATTGTAAATAAGGAAATTCTATTATTTCCCCGAATACACTGGAAACTTACCGGCCTCACCATAGTCTTCCATCTTCGGCAGCCCGTTTAAAAACTCCATATCCTCATCAGTTATCAAAAAATCCAATTCGGCATTTGTTTTCATATGCGCTGGGTTAGCGGTTTTGGGTAAAGGCAGCAGGCCCAACTGCAGGTCGTAGCGGATGCCTAACTGCGGCACCGAAACCTCGTATTTTTCTGCCATGGCCTGCACTTCCTCGTTCTTCAACAACTCACCATGGCCAACCGGTGAATAGGCCTCTACCAGGATATCATTGCCTTTGCAATAAGTGATCAGAGCTTTCGGTATATTGGCAATATGCGCCAGCACCTGGTTGACCATGGGTTTTACCGTACATGAAGATAGGATATTCCCTATGTCTTCTTCTTTAAAATTTGATACACCAATAGCTTTCAATTTTCCAGCCTGATACGCTTCTTCCAGCGCTCGCCAGGCTTCGCGATTTCCTTCGAAATAACGGTCGCTTTCCTGGTATTTGGCCCAGGGTTTCGGGCTGTGGATGATCATCAGGTCGATGTAATCCAAACCCAAAGTTTTCAGTGATCCGTCAATCGAGGCGATAGCTTCTTCATAAGATTTTACTTCAGCCGCAAGCTTAGTGGTCACAAAGAGTTCTTCTCTATTCACCCCACAATTCCTGATCCCTTCGCCCACGCCGCGTTCATTCTGATAAGCCTGGGCGGTGTCGATATGCCGGTAACCGATATTAACGGCGTCTTTAACGGCCTGCACCACATCCTGATCGTTGATAAACCAGGTGCCCAGTCCCAGTTTAGGGATTTCGACCCCATTAGCTAATGTATATTTTTCTTGTAGTATCATCTGGTGTTATTTTATTGCGTTTTCATTTTCAATAGCACAGCCCTGGCGCTTTCAGCCTGCTGCTGACCGATATGTTTTTCGATCAGATCAAAAGTTTTTTCTAATTGCTTCTCGTTAATACCTGTGTTACGCCCCATGCCGATATGCGCCTGCAATTGCGAGGTTACGCCTGGCATAGCGGCCAGGGCGGCAATGGTGGCCAGTTCGCGCTGCTCATAGGTTAATATATCACTGGCAAAAATATCAGCGAACAGGTGCTCCTTTAAAAAGGCATCAATTCGCGGCGCAAAGGCCCCGAAACCCGGTGCCGGTTTGGGCTGCGGCGTGTTGGTCAGGGTCTCCAATACCTTTCTGCCCTGTTCGTATTTGTCATTTACGTTGTTTTCAACAAGGATTGGTTTTCCTTCCGGATCTATGATCCCTTTTGCTTTCCTTTCCTCCAATACCGTTTTAAAAACACCGATGGCGTTCAGGCTTCGCGGGAAGCCGCAATAGGCATACAGTTGGGTTAACTCTTCCTTGATCTCGTTGATGCTCAGCCCCGCTTCGAGTGCTGCTGGCAATGCTGTTTTTAAACGATCTATGTCGCCGTTGGCCGTCAGGGCGGCGATAGTTACGATGCCTTTCTGCTGCGGGCTGAGTGCATCTCCATTCCCCGCCTTCGTTTGTGCTTTCATAGTATTAATATCAATGATCAGGGCAAAGCCGATCAGCCAGAATACCAGCTTTGTTCTGTTCATGGTTTCTGTATAGTTATTGTACGGCCTTAAATTCCTCATCCGTCACCGGCTTCAGCCATGTCACATTTTCCTCGTCTTTGTAATTGGTGATCGCAATATGTACCATGGAAGTGTTAGCCGTAGCGCCGTGCCAGTGCTCCACAGCTTCGGGAATGTTGACGATGTCGCCTTTTTTGATGCGCTGCGCCGGTTTACCTTTTTCCTGGTAAAATCCTTCGCCTTCGGTTACGATCAGTACCTGCCCTTTAGGGTGGGTATGCCAATGCGTCCTGGCGCCGGGATCAAAGGTCACGCTGCCCAAAGCATAATCGTTGTTCTTGTCTTTGGCTAACAAGGGCTGTAAAAAAGCTTCGCCGCTGAACCATTTGTCCGGTAGCTGCTGCCCCTTTTCAAATAGAGCGGCATGATCTGTTGTTGTCATATTATTTTTATTTTGATGTTCATTGCAGGCTGACAGTAAGAAGATACTTCCTGTTAGTAAACTGCCTGTTAATATTTTTACAATTGTTTTCATTGTTTGTTTACGTTCATGGCACCAGCTCAAATTTCGCAATCATCGTGCCGCCGGAAGTAAAGGCTTCCAGGCCCGAAGTGATCCTGCCCAGTGGGATCAGGCCATTGGCGTAGCCAAAGTCTTTATAGAACAAGGCGATGTTGCCCCAGGGCTCGTAATAGGTCAGGTCGCCCGCGGAAGGCTGAAATCCCCGCGGCGCATCTTCTGAAGAAAGCTTTTCGGGCAGCTGGCTGATCTTTTCGGTCCGGTTATAATCTTCCAGTTCCAGGGTGAGCGGCAACAACGCAGCAAAATCCCTGGCCGCCGGGTTGTCATATAACTGGGCAAAGGCTGCCTTTTCGCTGATGGTGATCTTCAGTTTCATCGATACAAAGGTCGGGAACACCGCCTGAAGCCTTTTATACAGGTTACGGTTCTTTTTACCAGTTTTACAGGTTGACATATGGGCATGCGTATTTGCCATGCTACATTGCTAAATTTGTTCAGTAATTTATCAGGATATGGAACAGGTCGAAAGAATAGATACGGTCAAACAGTACAACGACTATATGGGGGTGGATACGCTGCATCCTTTGGTCAGTGTGGTCAACTTTAATGAGGTGCCAGCCATACAATATTTCCGTCGGTACATGAATGTATATGCGGTATTCCTGAAAAACATCAGATGCGGTGACATAGTCTACGGCTGCCAGCCTTATGATTACGAAGACGGCACGCTCGTTTTCGTTTCCCCCGGACAGGTATATGGAATCGACAGCAAGGGCGTAGCCATTAAGCCCTCCGGTTATGCGCTGATCTTCCATCCTGATCTGATCAAAGGCACATACCTGGGAAAAAGTATTAAGGATTATTCTTTCTTTTCCTATGAAGTGAACGAGGCTTTGCACCTCTCACGCAAGGAAAGGCAAACGATCGTCGACTGCCTGAAAAAGATCGAAGAAGAACTGGCACAAAATATCGACCAGCACAGCAGAACGCTGATCGTCTCCAACATCGAGCTTTTCCTGAATTACTGCCAGCGTTTTTACGACCGGCAGTTCATCACCAGGAGCCATGCCCATAAAGATATTCTGGCGCGTTTTGAGCACCTGCTGGATGATTATTTCCGGTCGGGAAAAGCGGTACTGTTGGGTTTGCCTACCGTGGCTTACTGCGCGGATGAACTTCACTTGTCCCCTAATTATTTCGGCGACCTGATCAAAAAGGAAACGGGAAATACCGCATTAGATTATATCCAGTCCAGGCTGATCGGTGAGGCCAAAACCCTTGTTTTTGATGCCTCCAAATCCATTAGCGACATCGCAAACGAACTGGGCTTTAAATACCAGCAGCATTTTACCAGACTATTTAAACAGAAAACGGGTCTGACGCCGAATGAATACCGGAATCTGAATTGATGTTTTGTTGAAAATATACTGGCATTTTATAGAGAGATTTACAAAAATTAACGAGCAATCCAATAGCTGTCGAAAACGTCGGTGTAGAAGTAATTAATTGTATTAGCAAGACAGCATTCTAAATGCTATCTCTATAAAAGGCTAACAGTTGTTCCTTGCAGTGAATTTCTTTAGTGATTATTTGCTTGCCTCTATGGCCAAGACGTTCATAACAAATCTCTTTCCATGATTTTGACCATAAAAGCATTGGCTCTTACCTAACTAGTCTTTGATCTAAAGAATCAAATAAGATTTTGTCAGGTAAATCCTGACCGAAAATAAGGTCGCATGAAACCTTTATGTCGTTGATTTCACATTCAACCGGATGTGAGTCAATTTCAACGAATTTTTCAAATGATATTTTCGAGTCACCGGCTTTTATTCTTTCAATATACCATTTGTATCGAATGTCGATTGGTACATCAATAAATGCAAATACCGCATTAGTAAACCTAGTTTTTATTTCGTTAAAGATTGCTTTGTGTCTTATTCCTTCTATGACGATTATTTGAGGGAGATTAGTCTGGCTATTCAAAACATTTTGAAAAAATAATGAGGGATCATTTGCAATAAACTGTTCACCTAAAGCTTGTAAGTCTTCGCGCTCTGTTGGAAGCCCTTGTGCTTGGCTATAGTCGAACAGGTATTTCCCAAAAGAAAGTGTTTTAGCTTGATAATGGTTGCAAATCCGTTTTGCAAGCGTTGATTTTCCGCTTGATATCCTACCGACAATTCCAATTACAAAGTGATTTTCAAATTTTACTGTCATGAGAAAAGTGTGTTTTGAAGTCCAAGTTTTATTACTGACCAAGCCGTTCTATCGGACTTTTGGATTTCTATAGGTGTGACCTTTGTAAGGTCTGTTATTTCTATAATTGAAAGGTATTTGGCACCTGCTTTATTGGAAAGAAATTCAGGGTCGATATTCCAGCATAATTGTTTACCAAATTGATTTTCGATGTCCTTGATTTTAGTGGCATTGAGATTTGAAAAGTATAAGACTTTACCTGCAACAAAAAAGCCGCAAATCGCTCCGCCTGGCTTTTTAACGAGGATTAGATCGCCTGCTGACACTTTTCTATATGGCGCTACATAGTTGATCGAAAAACGTGATTCCATTGTTTTCTTCTTCTCAAAGATCAATGTCAGGAATGGCTCATTAAATATTGCGAGATGTATAGAAATGCTTTCTGCTTCGACTTTTTTAATTACGTCGCTGATTACATGGTTATTGACTTTGCCGCATGACTGCATTAAATCGCTAATCAGTTTGTCTTTCCATTTCATAATAGATCCACTCTAAATACTCATTAAACTCCGCTGTTTCGAGTTCAGTTATTAAATCAAGCCATATCTTGATTTGCATTTGAACCTCTGAAAGATCATTGTCACGCACAATATTATCAATAGTTCGGATGATTTCCTGTGGATTGGTGCATTTAAAAATGCGATTACCTGACGTCCAAACATTAACATTCTTGCGGCGTTCATCACGGGAACTTACTGTTGGTAGGATATCACCTTTCACAAGTGGTTCAAATTCGAAATTGTCGGTGTTCGAAGTTTCCTTTTCAGTAGAAATTTTCACCCTTATCCGAGTGGTATTATACTCTCTCTCGGCCCATTCAGATTGGATCAATGTATGTTCTGGTCGATCTATAGATACCTCTTCAACCTTTCTAAAAATAAGGAGATCGCCTTTTCTCCAAAATGGGAGAATGTTTTTGATACCAGCTGCACGAAGTGCATTGAATTCAAAAAATGGCATCGCATATTGAAGTTGTTGAGGCTCCAATGTTTCAATACATAGTCCTAATTTTCTGCAAAATGTAAACCAATCAATTCGCTCGTCAATGATATTGGGCCTGGTGTTTATAGGCGGAGCACTGATTGCTACTATACCTCCGATGGAAACCGTTTTCGCAGCTAGCCACATAAATTGAAAAAAATGAGGTGTGTACCATGGCGGGTCCATTACCACGCAGTAATTACCTGTAACTGTATCTGGATTGAGTGTGAAAATATCTGCCTCAACGGTTTGAAATCTTGCAGGATCAGTATTAATCTTCTTTAACCCTGCGATTATGGGTGAATTGCGTTCAATAAGCCTGATTTTATTAGATAGATCTTTTTCGATTGCAGTTGCAAACAAAGTTGGCATTCCCAAAAACAATAACCTGTCGTTTGGTGCAACAAGCTTTTGGACTTTGCCTAACAAACGTTGAAGGCTTACAGATGAGTTTCGCCATTCGAAATCTAAAGGATGTGGCGTTTTCAAAAAATCGAAGTAGCCCATGTACTTCTGGATTTTTCTTTCACTTTCCATTGGGTATAGTGCTAAGGTTGCATTTGCGCTTACCTCCTTAATACACCACATCTCGTTTATACAAACCAATTCACCATTGGTTTCTAATTCCCTTAAAAGCTGCATGGCCTCAACTGGATCAAGCCCACTAAGATTTTTGCTTATAAACTCAAATGATCGAGGTTGTTTACACAATCGGATGAGAGTAGACCGTAGGTATTCGTTCATAGTGAAAGGTTTGCATAAAAATACTACTATATATCACATATTTGCTTTGCTAGTTGGATCGAAGAAAATCTTTTTTGCATCTCGTCCTGCCACACTTCTATTGCTTGCATTTGTCCTAGCAATAGATCAGCCTTATCAACATTGTTTCTGGTAAGTGATGGGCTGAATTCGAATATTTTAAGTGGTACCACACGAAGAGGAGCCTCTTCATATATTTTCTGCAGATTATCAAGAAATTCGGGAATTGCTTTTTTGAAATTTGTTTTTGAGGAAGCAGTTAATGTGATGTAAGCGTACAGGTCTATTCCTAATTCATTTAAGCGACGGTAGAGGTCAAATTGATCTCGAAATAGTTTAGGATCTGCGAGAGTGTTAATAGTGAAGGATTCTTCGTCGATGCCTTTAAAACAGCATACTCGAGCGTACATTTTATAAGATTGAATAAGCCCAATTTGATTTGAAGAAAGATATTTCCAAAAGTAGTCGTTAGATAAATTGTCGTCAGACCATAAAAATACTTCGTTTTCCAGGCCCCGTGCTTTTAGCGCTTCCATCATCCAAGGAACCCACTCTGGCGTGAGATCTGGTTGCCCCCCGGATAAGTCAATCATTGGCGGGCGGTTTTCTTCTTTTAAATACATGTCCAAGAGCTCTTCGCAGTCCAAATAAGAGGAATAGCGTTTATCTCCATTTAAAAGCTTGAAGTCAACGAAGCAGTACCAACACCTCCAATTGCAAACGGAATTTTGAAAAACCTGAGCCCTGATTTCATCCATTGCCGGTAGGTTCAAATATTTACGAGCCGGTATTATTGGTAGAGGATTGGAAGGCCAATCTGCACCGGTTTTGAATTTGAAATGCCTAACTCTTCCAAAGCCGTTGCAATTTGCAGGTTCGGTCAAGTCTTTTTCTTGCAATGATCCTCGGTAATTAGTGATTAAAATCTTCCGATTTTCAACGTCGATCGATTTAGCCCGAAGTTTTTGCGAATATGATTCCGTGTCAATTGTATTCATGCTCGATGATCGTTACAGCTTCGTCTTCACTTAGCCCATGATCCTCCAATTGGGGTACCCTTTTTTCAATATATTTCATGACTAAATCCGCACAAAATTCCAATTGATCCTCAGTTAAAATCACATCTGGATCGATATTGTGCCATGCTTCCAAGCATTTTCTACAGCAGGTAGCTGTCGCATGTTGTGCGTAATTGATTAGTTCACCTTGTCCCATGGGAGTTTGTCTTCCGTCCCATTGGCCTAAGTTCCTTCCGATTCTACTTTTTAACGTTCTCAGTGCGCGTTGTTTAGTTTTGACTTTCCCGTGTAATAGTGCCTTTAGTAACGCATCGTTTTGGATCGAGGTATGCCAAAAAACGTGACGAATGATTTCACTTCGCATTTGTTGAAATACAAATTCGCTATCATTTAGATCGTTTTTATGTATTCTTTCCCAATCAATTAGATCAACGCCGCATTCTTTACAAACGCGTTCTTCCCCAAATTTTTTTAAACTGGACTTTTTTTGGCTATAGCAATGAAAATCGTCGCTGCATTTGGTGGTTCCACAAGAAATGTCAAGGACAGTCAGATCGTCAACGTTGATTTCATCTGGTACTACTTTTGTGAATTTCTTTCTCTTTACCATGGTTTAATTGTTAATAGCAGAATTCAATAGGTTTTTATCTATCGGGTTTAAGTTTTCAATTGGAATATTATTTTTCAATGCGCTTGCGGCTATTTCAAAAGGAGAAGGTTCCGTTATTTGAAATGAATTAGCGACGCCCCACCAATTTTGTCCGTTCATTTGCAAACGAAAAGCAAGATAATTTGCGATAAATTCCGCATTGATTTTTTCTGTATCGGCCGTTTCTTTAACGGCCTTCTTTAAATACTCAATACGATAGCTAGCTTTCTCCAGAGCTTTTTTTGCTATCTCTTCTGAACGATGTCCAAAAATGAATTGGTTTGCAAAGGAATTTGCTTCAAGCTCTTCCGGTGTGTCATTGTTACCAAACGGATTTAATTCTTCCGTCTCCACAACCGAAGTATTAGGTTTGTCCAGATGCGCAAAGACATGATATAACTCATGAAGCAAGTCAAAGATCCATCTTGCGTGTGATTCATTTCTTTGTTTCAGGACAATTACATGGTTGTCATTGATATTCCAGGACGCGCCATGAAATATTCCTTGATCATTCAATGGGATAACACAAATCCCAAGTTGCCAAGTGTAGTTCAATAAATTTTGTAACGTTAACTTATCGTAATGATCGTAGAAATTTTGTTTGAACTCTTCCAAGTCGCCGGGATATTCTATCGATGGGATTTTGCTATTTACTTTGCTTACAACATTGGATAAATAATAAGCGTAGTGTGAATAAGCTCGAATTTGTGATAAATTTCCTTTTGATGGAGTTTTAAAGAAAGCCAGTTGAGCAGGCTGGTCAGTGACTTGAAGTGAATTGTCATTCCAAAACTCATCTTTTGACCATCCAAAAATTCTTGAAAAATAAGTGGCAATTTCCGTTTGAATTAAATCGGGCATTACTTCTTTGACTCCTTTGAGTCCTCGAAAAACATCATTAGGAATAATCTTATTGGCTAAAGATGTATTAATACCAATTTCTCCGAGTCTTTTGAACAATGATTCGAGTGTCCAAGCAGATTCAGTCACGGAGGATGCTAATTCATGATTAGCAAGATCTTTCAAACTATATCCCATTGACGCAAGTATCTTGCGCAACGTGGAGAAGCCAATATCTGTGTGTCCTTTTTCGATTCGTGTAATTGTCTGTGGAGTAATTCCTGCTCTTTCTGCCAAATCGATGCTTTTCAACCCTTTTCGTTCCCGCATCGATTTGATTTTATTACCGATTAATCTGGAATGCTCTTCAGCTTTTTGGGCCATCGCTTGCGCAAAATCCTTATCTGATAAAATTCGAATTTTGTCCCATGGAATAAGAAAGTCACCCTGATCTGATTTTAGTGATATTTCGTAATCACTAAAATTTAGAGATGCTTCATCAAACGTATCAACATCAAGCGGTAATAGTGATTTTACAGGCAATTCTCTCTCATCCCCATTTTGAAAATGAATGTACAACGTGCCGCGTTTCAGTGAGGCATGCTGTATTTTTTGATAATTAATATTGTCCCAAGAGTTCAT
Source organism: Mucilaginibacter sp. (assembly GCA_035547875.1). Classification (GTDB taxonomy): domain Bacteria; phylum Bacteroidota; class Bacteroidia; order Sphingobacteriales; family Sphingobacteriaceae; genus Mucilaginibacter. Next base: position 10,056 of record DASZTX010000059.1, read on the forward strand.
CATGTTACTGTTAATGTGTAGGTGGATTAAGCGTTTCAAATTCATCGCATAATTCTTCCAGTTTGTCGAGAATCAAATTCTCTTCTGTTTTACTAAGTTTTGGTCCTGTCAGAATAATCATCGTTGGTATAGCAACCCTAGTCTCCACGCCATTCTTTCTAAGTAAATGACAGTGCGGTGGCGGGTGGTCGCCTCCGTAAACAAAGATTTTTATATGACGGGTTCCAAAATTCATTTTGACAAAAATAGTCATATTCTTCAATCATGCAAATAATAACAATCATATATGTTAATTTTTATATACACATAAACGTTTGTGATAGTAAATTGCTATTACCACACTTTTCTTGGTAAGTCTACTACTTGCTGTGGATAGATGGACGATGCGTCATACTCACGTCTCCCGAAGATCCTGATGCGCCCGATATTTATGCTCGTCGGTATCCAAAGTAGTAGTTGCGCATCCTTTCCTGGCTGTAAAAAAAGAATTCATATTTTTTCCCGCATGCAGATCGGTTTTCGTTTCCAAACCCTTGACAAAACCATAATGAAAACCATCAATAAGTGTTGAACGCTCGAACAACCATTCTTCGTAACCGAAACAATATTTGCATTCATGGATCTTCTTTGAAGGTGATTTTCCCTGCCAACCGGAAGGGCAGTGGCGCGGCGGCCATACAAGTCGAATTCAGCAGCTGTTATTTTCCGGATCACAGATGGTTTCTTTTGGTCAATCAAGTAATCTACTTTGGGTTTGAATCGATGGATGAAGTCATTAATATTGTTGATATATTGATCAGTAGAATAATATGATCCATTTGTTTTTCATGCCAGGTCTTTCGAATCCGCCTTCGGCCATTACAACTTTTTCCAAAAAAGGTACTACTTCCGGTGCTCCTTGTCCGGGTAACCCAATGTAGTTGGTATCATCGGGTAATACGACAAAACCAATGCAATTCACTCGTTCTTTCCAGTCACCACCATGCCACAGATTAACAAAAGCATAGTTGTCGTTGCCGAGAAACCAGTAGCCTTTAGAAAGCCTATTTTTGTTGCCACGTTTACGGGGCATAAAAACAGACCGGATTCTGTTTTACGCAGTTTCAATAGATGGTCGAGCAGTTGCTGGTGGATTTTGGCGATAGATGGCATGATTATTTAAGGCAAAAAATCAAATGTAGTTATTTAAAAAGGTCCATGGCCACGAATCCTGCGCTTGCGGTTGCATCTTTTTCTTTAGCATAAATCGATTTTTTCATAAATATCCACTCGAAGAAGCAACTAGAAGCCGGTTGAATGTCCGATCATCGAAACTGGCAGTTTGCCTTTAAAATTACAGGAAATAATCCTGATAAATGAGGATATAAGTATAGAAGTTTCACGCACGACCCTACAAATTGATTACCGACAGTAATTTGATTATCAATACTTTTAAAAACACTTATGCCCCGCAAGGGGCCGCCCGGAATTTTGAGCGACACCTTGCAGGGCACACCATCCTGTTTGCCTGATTAAAGTTCTACAACGATACCGTCCTGGCAGTCTGTGGCTTCGGTTTCCGCTTCCTTATAAGTATCAAACACTTTGTTGTTGCCATCGGTATCGGTAACAATGGCGGCGTATTCCGCGCCGCCATGTTTTTCGATCACGATATAATTCATACTTCCCTCCTTAAAAATCCCTGCGCCTCAATATTGCTTAACCAAAGGTCGGCAAATGCGGCGTGTTCGTGCTGCAGGGTATCATCACAGTTTTGCAGCATACCATTGAGAAAGGTGATGCTTTGCTGATAAATACCCATATTCGCCTGCTGGAAAAAACACGGCGTTACCTGCACGTGTTCCGGGTTTTGGTTGTCCGCTGTACGTCCGTCCACCACCACAAAACCCATTTCCGGGTCCTGCATCAGGTCGCCGTTTTGCTTGTAGTAATGGCAAAGGCTATATAAAACCGCCTCCCCGCCATAGGCTTCGCCCGTTTTTTCCATGGTCAACGGCATAAAGGGTTCATTCTCGATTTTCAGGTGTTGTCTGCCGTTTAGCCTATCCAATAACTGGCAGAAAATTAATGTGCTATGCTGATTTAAAGTTTTCATATTAAAAATGCGCCCTTTGTGCGGTTGCGCCTCCGCTTAGGTTAATAATGGAGATAGGGACGGCGTGGCCTGTCCTCGTTCAGTACCTCGCTGCCATATTTCGCCCGTATCTCGTCCAGTGATTTTTTACCGCCTTTGCTGACCTTGTATTCCGCCGTGCGGAAATACCACGCCTGCTTTTTGGAGGCGAAGAAAAAGCCCGCCTGTTTCAGTGTATCCTTCACCGGCCGGGTGCTGCCGGTTACCCAAATCCACCAGCCCACCAGTTCAATGGTGATGCCGTCTAAATGGATAATCGCCTCAATGGCCTTGCGGTACGCCTCGGAGGATAAAATTTCATGCTCGGTTTCTTCCTCGGACAGGTTAGCCCCTTTGATGGCTTTGGCCGAAGCAAACGCAAATTCCTTATTGATGTCCTGCATGGTCACCGTATCGCCCCCTAAATCCGGGTGGTATTGCTTGGCCAGTTTCTTGTACTTCGCTTTGACCTCGTCCAACGTGGTACAGTCGTTAAACCATCTCATACCGCTATCCTCCTTTTAAGGCTGTACAATTCCAGAAACTCCGCCAGCTGGCGGTAAAAAGCGTCCGGGTTATCCTCCCGGAACTGCAACCCATAACCCGGCCAGTACAACTGGTCAAGGTGTTCGATAAATACCTGTTCCATATCTAAAAATTTTGAGTGAATAAAATAGCCTCCCGATATGCACCGGGAGGCCGGAACGGTTACAGGGTCAGTGAGATTTGCGCCTCCACCTCGGCCAGTTTACCCTGACACAGGGCGGCAATGTCTTTGGCTACCCGGTCAATGATAAAAGGATTTTTCGTGCTGAACGTATTACCGTTATCATCGGTAATTTTCAGCTCGCAACGCTGAAAGTGGTTCAGGTTGGTTTCCTCTGCATCATCCAACTGCTTCACCTCGAAAGCGTCCAGTTCATCAATGGTGGTGATCAGCTTTTCCCGCTGGTTGGATAGCCTGCTCAAATCCTTGATCTTTTTGAGCGTCTGCTCCAAATTCAAGGCGGGTTTTTCCTGCTCCAGTTGGGATTTGATTTCCTTTTTGCTCGGCTCCGCCTGCGGTTCCGGTGCCGTTTTCACCGCTTCGGTTTTAGGCTGCTCCTGCGCCTTGACCTCTTCTGCTTTTTTAGATTCGGCATTTACCGGGTTGCCCGCCACGAATTGTGGGGTTTTGCCAGTTCTTTCGGCGTTTGCATTTGTTTTTGCTTGCCCGTTGTCTTTAACTTTTGTTTCCATGATTGAAAAAAATTAAGTGTCTAAACCGCCGTACTACCTTTCCGACGGAAGCCTTCCTGGCTTTTTGATAGTCACCCTCACCTGATCGGCAGGGACGACGGGCAAGACTTTGCCGAAAAAAATACGACCCGGAGCGCAGCGCAGGCGTGGAGATTTTTTTCGAGCAAACCCGAAGGGCATGGTCTTGACCAGGAAGACCTGCCCATCAGAAATTTGTGCTCAAAAAGCTTGGAAAAACTGCCTTGTACATCTCAATGAAATACCTGATAAAGGTCAATAAAGCAGCTTTGCCGGAGGCAGTGCTGCATCAGCCGGAAAACAGCGGCCGCAGGCTGTGCAGCGGAGCGAACAGACCAGGCGGCTGTCCGGCCTGTCTTCAACTATCCTATAAAAACCTTAACTTTAACCCGTGCCATTGCTTTAGGCAAACGGCAAAAAGATTTATTGAAAAATATTGCGTTACGCAATCCTCGTAGTGGAAAACTGGTAATTTTTAGTGCACGGGGAATGAGTAGCCCATGCCAATGGCGTGTGGCTGGCTTGTTCTGTGCACGGGTATACCAGTACCTCCACTACAAACAGGTTTAGCCCGCGCCATTGGTATGTTTATGAAAATCCGTCCATTCATCGAGCCCGGCTATCTGCCATCGCTAACTCACCGGCCGGGCCTGCATCCTGAAGATTCCGTTTATCAGGCCATAAACCTATTTTCCAAAGCAAAAGATTGCCTGGAGCTACCCGTCTTTGAAAGTGGAAAATATCTCGGAAAAGTAACGCTTCCACGCCTGACCCAGGAATTACTAAGTATTCATCGCAAAGAAAAACATGATCGTTTCCGGCAGCAGCAGTTCATATCCAGCCAGTTAACGAAATTGAAATACTTATTAGAAAAGAATGGAACAGCGCATACGCATCAGGAAATGACTGCCCTTGTCGCATCACTAATGGATACCCTTCATTGAACCGGTGTCATCCGGATTGCCGTTCCTTATTCACATATACGATAAAAACACAAAAAATGAACAAAACATACATTTTTTGTGTTTTTATCATTCAATTAATTATATTTGCATTACATTTTAGAAAAATTGCACCATGTTAATATCATTCGCAGTTACCAATTTCAGATCTATTCGTGAGCGGGTGGAAATTAATACGCTTAAAACGGGCGCCAAAGGTTTGGTCTCCAATTACTTTAAAAGTCCAGTAAAAAAGCAACTGCTCCGCTCTGCGGTTATTTATGGCCCTAATGCCTCGGGTAAGTCAGGCTTTTTAACAGCCTTTAACGCCTTGAAATATTTTGTACATGAATCTGCTGGCTTTAAAGCTGATGAGGGAATATCACCTTATGAACCGCACCGGCTGGAAAAGAGCTATGCTGAAATGCCTACAACTTTTGAAATCAGCTTTTTCAATAAATGGCAATATGACTATACCGTGGTGATCAACGAGGATCAGATCGTTCAGGAAGAGCTGCATTATTACCCGGGCAGTACCAAAAGCCTGCTCTATTCCCGTCACTCGGGCAAGGAAATAAAGTTTGGTGACTATTTTAAAGGACCGAAAAAAATGCTGGAAAAACTATTGTCCCCAAACCAGTTGCTCTTATCTAAGGCCGCTGAGAACAATGCAGAGGAAGTCCTGTTGATGGCCTTTCGTTTCTTTACCGCTAAGCTTAGAGCATATCCACTGATGGAGGCTTATGATGAGCACAACCTGACCGTATTTTACGCCAAACGTATTGCAGAGGATAAAGAGGATACCTTTACCAAACGCTTCAATGCCATGATATGTGCGCTGGATACGGGCATCAGCTCGGTAGCCGTAGAGGAGGTAGACTGGAACAACTATAGATTCCCGGGAAACATGCCGGACGAGATCAAAAAACAGTTTCAGGAGGACTACAAATACGATATCAAAACCCAGCATTTTGTCTTTGATAAAACCGAAAAAATCGGCTTTGCATCCTTTGATATCCGCCAGGAATCGGCCGGGACCCAAAGCCTGTTTGCCATTGGCGGGATCATACTGGATGCCCTGACCCACGGGCGGGTATTGATCATTGATGAGTTTGAAAAAAACCTGCATCCCAATATCACCGGTTTTTTGATCCAGTTGTTTCACAACCCGGTCATCAACAAGAACAATGCGCAGTTGATCTTTGCCACACACGATATTACCCAGTTGTCCAACGACCGCTTCCGGCGCGACCAGGTCTGGTTCACCCAAAAGAACGAGTATGGGGCCACTTCCCTGTACCGTTGCTCGGATATTGACGGTGTACGCCTGGGAACCCCGCTGGATAAATGGTACGCATCAGGAAGATTTGGCGCCACGCCGATCATTCAGGATACGGATTTTTTAATTGAAATGCAGTCGGATGAAGTTGAAGGTTAATAAAAGGATACTGATTTTGTGCGAAGGAGTCACCGAATACTACTACGCCAAAAACCTCCAGGCGGAGCTGCCGCGTGCGTTGCAGCAGGCCATCTCCGTGGAGATCTTTTATTCAACTAAAAATGACCCCAAACACCTGGTAGGTGAAGCGCACCGGCGGCTAAAAGCCGCCGTCAAAGAACGAAATCCCTATGACACCGTCTGGCTTTTCTTTGACAAAGACCAGTGGCCTGACCTGGAAGGAACGTTCCGCCAGATCGAACGCGACCGCTTTGCACTGGCTTACTCCGCCATCGCCATCGAGCACTGGTTTATTTTGCATTTTGAGCATTGCGGGCGGGCGTTCCAAAGCGGACAGGAAGCGTTAAAACATCTGACACGCCTCTGGCCGGAATACCACAAGACCAAGCTTAACCACTATAAGCATCTGAAGGAGCGGCTGGCGTTGGCTATGGAGCGCGCAGAAGTAGTAAACCGCCAGCAGGATGAAGCCACACCCATGCATGTGCGCAACCCGTATTTTACGGTGCAGCGCCTGGTAGATTTTTTTGAACAATTAAAGGAGGAAGAAAGATGACATAAGTACCTGATAACACCAGAAGCTGAGGTATGTACAGTCAACAAAAAAGCCCAGGAAATTGCAGCCTCCCGAGCTTTTAAGTTGTAGTTCATACGCCCGAAGTGAATCGAAGCGAACGAACGAGGTTTTTTCACGCCCTCTTTGTTTTTAAACGCACAAAGGTAGAAAATGTTATCTTTTAAGCAAGTAAAAACAGCGTTACCTGTCATTCTCCATCCGGCCTGCCCTGTACAGCTCATTACAGGGAAATACTACTTACAACATAATTAAAGGAATTAAGAAAATGACAGACCGTTTTATACAAAAACCGGTCATCCTCGACGATGACCATAGTACCGGCAGGTTAAAAGTAAGCCTGTTGATGACCTTATTGAATGACCACCCCTATCAGAAAGAAGTAGCCGCCACGTTCAACACCGATGAAATTGCCGGACAATACATTCAGGTGGATCACATCGATACCCTTTTTAAGCGTATCCAATACATCAACCAGCACTTCCGGCGATTTTCCGTCAACGCCCAGAGCAAGCACATCACCATCCGGGAAAGCAAAGACCCGGTAGAAGACTTGAACAATCCCCATCCGCTGATCTTTAATTTTGAGGAATACGCAGAGGTTGATGAAGTCAAAAACAACCTTGACTGTTATGCCATCTACGATGCCAAGAACACCTACTTTGATACCTATGACATGGCCAAGTATGCTAACCGTCTTTACAAAAGCGGATTGGGCAAACTTGCGCAATACAACCTGGACTATTTTAAAGACCTTGCCTCAGATGACCGCAAATACAATCGATATCGGAGCTACCGGCTCGTTGTTAATAATGACCAGCTTTTCCTGCGCGGCATCACCTCGGTAGATCGTTATTACGAATACGGCGTAGATTTCACCTTCGTGGTGACCATGCTCGCTTTGCACCGGGACATGCAGCGAAACGAAGGCAACCAATACGCTATTACCAGCGCCGCCGCTTCGGAATCCAAATTAGAAATCATCGTTACCGACAAGCACCTGAAAGACGCAGGTCCCTTCGGCAAAGCATCTTCCGCAATCATCGTCACCACCAACGACCTGGGTCAGGGCTCGCTCAATTTCAATAAAATCATCCGGGTTGGCGGACGGCTGCACGGCGGGGTTTACCTGTTTAATAGCAATGAGGAAGCCAACAACAGTAAACTGGTCATTTCCCACCGCACCGGGCCGAAAAAAACATTGGAAAGTCTGGTCGAACTGGATACCATCCTGAATGATACCGACGATTTTATCAAAGACCTGTTAGCCATCAAGGCCATCAAAACCCCTGACGAACTCCGGGCTCGCATTGAATATAAGCTGACGAACCCTCGAAGTGTCTTCAAAGACATCAAGGCCCTGCGAGACATTTTCAAAACCAGGATCGACAATGAAATTAAAGCCTTCGCTAAGTTGCTCGACATGTGTGACAAAGCAGAACAACTGGACATCGACTACGACCTGAAGGATAAACTGCGGTACATCATTTCAGAAATCATTTTGAGTAAAAAATAGACTTTATGGCATTAACTACAGATCAAATTAAGTTTATCATACAGCGCTATGATACTTATATAGGAGGTGCAAACACCAAAGGGGCATTCCTGCTGGCATTTAATAGTTTTCTTTGCGGTGGGCTTTTATCAAACTACAAAACACTGATCGCTTTTGTCGAAGCAAACTGGCTCACGGCTTATAAGCTTTCTGTATTAGGTGTATTTATCTTGGGCGTCGGCAGTTTGGTAGTCGTATTATTGGCAATTTTTCCTTTCCTGAAATCCGGGAATTCCTCGCCGGACCGCTACCATTCCCTGATTTATTTTGGCTCAGTGAGTATGTTTGACAATGCCAGCAAATACCAGGATGCACTTCAGGCTGCCGATGAACAATCCTTTATTGATGATGCTTCAAAACAAGCTTTTCAACTCGCTACCGGCCTGCGTAAGAAGTACAATTATTTGTCTTGGGCTACGGTGATGATATTTATTCAGCTGGCCTTGGTGCTTGCAATTCTTTCCCTAATTCTTTTTAGCAAATGAGATTATTTGAAAATTATACCCAAGACATTGATAAACTACTGACAAGTGATAGCTACAGCAGCTTTAACGGTGGTATCGAAAGTATACGGTCTGTCCGCAATGATATATTGAAAGGCAATGCGTCTGTTAAGCTTTTTGCTGCCCAGAATGAAAGCCTGCAACTGAATGGCGACAAGGCATTACTGGGTTTCGACCGCAACGGATTACAAAAATTATTCGGCTCCAATAAAAGTTCTTTTGAACAGATTGTCATCGGCAGCCATCCGGATTTTGAGCATATCGGCCATAACGAAATGGAATACCACCATTGTACCTCCATGTTCGTGGATATCAAAGGATCATCCCGGTTACGGCTGAAATATCCTCTGGAAAGGGTGCGGCTCATTAAAGACTCCCTGCTGACCCTATGTATCCATGTCGCCAATTTTTTCGGCGGGCATATTCACCGGCTTCAGGGAGATGCCGTATTTGTCCAATTCGCCCGTCGGGGGCACTATAAGAATGATTCAGTAATCAATGCCCTTAATGCCGCTGCGGTGCTGTGCCAGTTCGTCGAAAAGAATCTGAGTGCAATTTTCAGAAAACACGGACTTGAACCGATCAAGATCAGAATTGGTATAGATTATGGCCCCGACCAGGAAGTCTTATGGTCACACTATGGCGTACCTGGATGTGCAGAACTGACCACAACCAGCCTGCATACCGATCTGGCTGCAAAGCTTCAGCAAAAAGCATCACCCAACAGTATTATTGTAGGCGGCAATGTGATTAAAGAACTGGATATCCCTGAGTTATACTACGACTACGTTTACAAGACGAACAACGGGCAACGGGAAATAGACCGCTACATTATCCGGGACATCGCCTACCAGCAATATGAGTTCTTATGGCGGAAGTATCTGCCAACATATGATTTCGTTAATCGCGCCGGAGATGGCAGCCTGGAAATCATAGAGCCGGACTATCGCTTGCACTGTGAGGTCTATGACGCGACACAAGGGCCAGAGCCCTATTTCCAAAATTCCTGTTCTATTGCCAAAGGGAAACAAATCCGGTTTACCTTGAAGTTCCGCAATTCCCTTTACCATAAACGAGATTACGAAACGATCGAGTGGAAAGTAACTAACCAGGGAGCTGAAGCGAAAACAGCGAACAATTTGGAACCTGATTACGGAAATGGGTTTAAAAACCATACGACCTGCGAACTTAACGCCGCATATCTTGGCCACCATCATATAAAATGCAAGATCATTAGGCCGAATAGTCCGACGATCACGTCCACTTTCCATGTGTTTGTCCAGTAGTAACGGACAGATTGAGTGTCACTAAAAAAGAAGCATGTGGAATATGCGAAAAATGTTAGTAATTACATAAGCCCCCTAGAATATTATCAACGGTATTTTATGTAATTTTATAGTTAAAATAATTCACTGTCAACTGTTTGCATCGCTAATCAGTCGACCAATAAAATACTAAAGAAAATGGCAGAAGAAACAATTGAGATAAGAGAGCAGAAGATCGTTCTGGAGCCACAGATATCCCTTACGATGATTTCCCGTTATGTCGTGGCCTCCCAGAGGCGAAGGCAGAGCATACTGAAGGGTTGTAAATACCCACCAACCTATATTCCCCGCTTTTACGAAATAGCCCGAAAGCTGGTCTGCGAAGCCTTTGCACTCAATTTTATTGATCAGCAAGAGATTTATTTTGACGATTTTAAGCGTCATGCTGAAAGATTGCGGAAGGAAGCGAAGGGCTTCCCTGAAAATAAAGACGATCACAAAAACCGGATTTATTCCGCAAAGGGATTGGATGGCATTATTGCTATGGAGCAATTGCTGAAACCCATTTTGCAAACCTATGTGCTGGACAATAATTTAAGCCGGAGACGGAATAGAATTATAAAAAATGGCGTAAGGATCGGCGCAATGGCAGATATGCTTTTATCAGACATCGCAGGTGATCAGGTAGGCTTTTTAAAATTCAACTTTTCTACTGAAAAACTAAAAAAAGAAGAAGCGGCAGTCAAACTGTGGGTATTGCACCCTTTCTATGCCGAAAAAGGAATGGAATTCGAATCCAAAAACTGCCTACTGATCGATGTCGCTGCCTGGCGCGTATATCGCCTTGCCGATTTCCAGGATGCTGAAACAGCAATCGACCAGTCGAGCCGCGAAATTCGCGACAATTGGGACTTGATATAAAAGAGTGATATCTCAATGACTATTTATACTTCTGCATTAACAATCAATAGCATCACAATGCCTGAAGTTAGCATTTTGTTATCGGTTTCTTGGTTATCCCCCAATTCAAATGACCACTTCTATTCAATAACATTTAACCATGACCTACTACAGTAAAAGCCAGGCAATTTTATTAGATCAAATATTAGCCGCATTTGGCTCATCTGACACTTTAAGCAATGAGCATCTTTTAAAAATAGATTCAAATGAAAAGAGAATTAGTGGCCTTGTTAAGGTTTTGGAGGCGAGAGGTTTCGTGAAAGCCATAAATACTGAAGAAAGCGACGTTCCTTACATAGTATTTATTAATCCTTCTGGTTCCCTTTTTTTAGAGGGCGGTGGTTTCGTGGCTGAACATGAACGGGAGCAACAACGCCTGAAAAATGTTTCCGCTTCTAATATCACAATCACATCATCTGGTAAACGCAACATCATCAACACTGGAAATCACAATAACTTTCATATTAACCATGCTGTCGCCGAAGGAGACATACAATCACTTAAGCAGGCATTAAGTGACAACAAAGTTGCAGCGCCGGACATCGCTGAAATTGTTGAAATTGTACAACAAGAAGAACCAGCTAACCACGATCTTGGACCCATTTCTAAAAATTGGATTAGAAAAATGCTTGACCTGTCAATGGAAGGCACCTGGGAAATTGGATTGGCAACCGCGGGAGGTCTATTAACGGAGTGTTTAAAAAAATATTACGGCATTTAGCTAACCATTTAATTACGAATATATTACTTATAAAAAAGGTCGTCGATTTGCGTAAACTGGCAAATATTCTTGTGGATTACCCTTTTATATTCAGAGAAGCAAGTTAATCTATGTCATTAGAAGATCTATCAAAACAATTGAAAGAAGTAATAGCGACCTATGATACCGGTTGGCTATTAGGTGACCTTTCCGGATTGATGCATGCTGGAGGAAATAATACGGGGCACGATCAGCTTGGAGACTTATCTTCACCACAACGCCAGCTGTATTACCTGGCCGGTTTATTAATGACCTCCGATCCGGCAAACGGCATTGATAACATGTATGATCCTGACAAATGGGAAAAAATCGTTAATCTCCTGAATCAGATTGAGCAGGCATATGCTTTCATGTTTTTCCCAAAGGAGGAAGAACTAGTAGATGAGCATTGGCAAAAAATACGGCAGGTCGCGATGCCATCTTTTCTCGATTATTTTAACCAGGGACCACTAAATTTTGAGGAACAGATTATTAATTGGGTAAGTGACCTTTATACGCCCTTGAATGCCATCGTTTCAAAGGAAACAGGGCTTCAAACAAGTGATTTTTTACAGTTCTATGAAAACGTTGATGCGTTGCATCAAAGAAACTTTCAGGGCGTCAGTCCAAAAGGCACGCCCCGTGCCAACTGGCGTGAATATGCCAAGGTTCAAATGATCAATACCGCACCGGAGCCGCTTAAAGCCATAATGGCTAAAAAAATGGGGGACATGGAGCCTTCCATGTATTACATGGCTGATCATGGCATAATCGACCGTTTTTATGCACATGAAATTGTTTCGGCCAATTTAGCTCAAGAGAAGGTTGAAATCATTTTACAGTTGCTTTCTGAAGAGCGGTCCGCTTCAGATTTTCTGTATTATACGTCGATGAAACCCGGAAATCCTTTATATGAAAAGCCGATTGCCTACTTAGGAAACGGTATGTATCAGATTTTTGAAGTGAAACAAGTCATTCACGCTATCGAAAGCCTGTTGGAAAAAATTTGTACGGGCAACAAGGCGGACATTTCGGTGCTAGTTGCCAGGAAGGGAAACCTTTTAGAAGACCGGGTAGAAGGATTGTTTAAACAACTATTAAAAAAACATTTCAAAATCTACCGGGGATATTATGTAGATGGCTGCGAACAGGATTTGCTGATCTTATGGAAGAACTATGCTTTCATTATAGAAGCGAAGGGTTATAATCTTCGTGAACCGCTGCGCGACCCCGATAAAGCCTTTGTTCGGATTAAAGACGATTTTAAAGGTTGTATTGGCTATGGTTATGATCAATGCTACCGGGTGGAAAGCAGATTTCTCAGCGGGCAGCCTCTTGAGATTTGCGATAAAAACGGAAATGTTTTGGAAGTTGTTGATACTATCCCATTTGAAAATAATGCATTTTCGATTGTTGTCAATCTGAAAACATTCGGACAGGTACAGACTGATCTTTCTTCACTGTTAGAGGTACCAGATGATAGTTCATACCCTTGGGCCGTAAAACTTGATGACCTGGAGACTTTTATCCTAACCCTGCTCGCTCAGGGTAAAGGCGTCCGTCAGTTCCTTAAGTTTTTAATAATGCGCGAAACCCTTCATGGGAAATTGATATGTAATGATGAATTACAGCTTTGCGGCGCATTCTTAACCGGTGCAATTAATCAAGAACTGATCGACAAGCGGGAAATGATCATAACTTCGCCTGACCTTGGTGATATTTTTGATCAACAATACCGAAAAGGTATTGGCTTCCCTAATGAAAAATATTGGGCTGAAAAAAAAAGTGGCAAATGGTTATTCTGGTAAGTGGCAACCATTAGTATTTTTTATCTTTGTGTATTGATCATAATCCCCATGCTTGACATGGTTTATATAGTTCTTTAACTTCTTGTCTTGCTTTGTACCTCTGTTGCCTGGATTCGTCCTTTCAATCAGCGCTTTATTGGGCGGCCTTCACCTGATTCCGAGTTTTCCGGAGTTGTGTGCATTAACCATATTATTTATATCAAATTTTAAGGACATGAAAAAAAGAACCGAAACATTGAAACACTGGCTGAGTATGCATTTTCTAATAAGTATAATCACTATTGGGCTACACGCGGGGTGTCTAATACGCTGATTGTAGGCAGGAGTGTCCGCATCACGTGCAATGGCACATTTCAAGGTTGTGTAGTGGAGAGGGAAACCTCTCCCATCCCGCCATTTAATTAACATTAACCACACCTAAACACTATGGGCAAAATTATTGCTTTGAAAGGAAGAGCAGAATCCGGGAAATCGACAACAATAGGTCTGCTTCCACAAATTTTGATCGCAAACGGTTATACAGCCGTTCCTGGCAGTAGAGAAAGTCACGGAAAAGATTTTTTAGAAATTTATGCAAAAGGTACATATAGACTTGGTATCACAAGCGCTGGTGACACTCACGATTTGGTTCATCAAAGAATAACCACTTTGGTAACTGCAAAATGCGACGATATTATTTGTGCCTGCCGCACTTTTGGCGGCACCCATGTTGCCATTAATTCTTTTTCAGGATTTACACCTGATTACGTCACAAAAACCTACGCTTCTTCTGCGGCAATGGAAGCGAGTGTCAATTCAGCTGATGCAAATACACTGTTTTCAAGAATTTAGCGCATAATGACAAAAAAGCCCGCCGGTTTCCCGGCAGACTTCTCCCAAAACAGTTATGAATGCTGCTTATTTACTTTCCTTATTCTTCATTTCCGTCACCTCATTACGCCCAGCAGATGCCAGGTTTTTGATCTCCATGTAGGCTTTGCGTAAACGGGTTCCGGCAGCTTTGTTGCCCTTAGTATAGAAAGCGGTAGCGTCTGCTTCAGTGGCAGCGATCAGTTCTTTTAATTTTTCAAATGAATTCATAGTTTTTAAATTTTAAAGATTTGAATATATGGGTTAATTCACACGCGTACAAATCAGACAGAAAGGCCTTGTCCCTGCTGCTGCATTTTATCCAGCTTTTTATCAAAGATGTTCTGCTGACCTTTGGATAGATCCTGCGCCGGGTCTTTAAGGAATTGCTCCCGTTTTTCGATCCGGCCGTTGAGCTGGAAGAAGTTCAGGTTACTGAACCGGGGAATGGCTTCCACACGCAGCTTGTGTTCCTGACCGTCCTGGCTGACTACGGTGACCGCCGGCTTGTTGCCATCTTTCAGCGATTCAATGAGCTGCGCCTGTTTTTTGGGGTCGGACATTTCCTTGACGGTATATTTGTCCAGTTCCTTCTGCACGTCAAACCCATAGCCTTCGCTATATTGCTTCACCTTATAGTTGCCGTACTTGTCTTTGGGCTCATCAAACTGGTGGATGTTCCAGGCCTTGTACATTTCACCCGTCGCCCGGCTGACCAGATCATCCCGGTAAGCAGCCCTGCCTTGCAGCATATTGGCGGCCTGGATCACATTAAAGCCCCGTCCTTTGTCCACATACTGCGAATTGGTAATGACCGGGCTGTAATACGCGGTCCGGAATTCTTTGTTCACATAGTCGACCTTGCCTTTTTCCATGGTCGCCAGCGTCATCTTATCGGCGGCATTTTTGCCTAAAGCCAGTTCGCTGACGTTCTTCTGCGACTTGAAATAGTCGATGGCCTGGATGGCGCTGTCGAACTTTTTCACCAGGTTTTCTTTCTGCTTATCCGGATTGGGGCTGATCACCAGGTAATGCTTGCCTTCTTCCAATGGCTTGGCTTTGGACAGCGCCAGGTCATAGCGGTTCAGGAAATAATACTCGCTGGAGCCGGAACGCTTAAAGTTCAGCGTCACGTCCATCTGCCCGTTATCGGCGGGCACCTGCGTTTTCAGTTGGAAGCCGGGCTGGCCTTTGGCCATTTCCTTTTCCATTTGCTCGATAAGTTTGTCATCGAACTTCAGGGCACGCATTTCACCCTGCAAGTTTTCCAGATTATTTTTATTCATATTATCGTCGTTTAATAAACTATTGGCCTGCCGGACTTCCGAAAGCATTTGTTCGACAGGCATGTAATATACCGGGTTAGGATTGTCGCCCGGCAGGTATCCATAACCCATTTTATCTTCCCAGGCGTCTAAAGCATCGTCCCGGTTATCATAAAAATCAAGCTGATGGGGCTGCAAGGAAAAATCCATCGGGCGCATCTCGAAGACTACATACGCTTCACCGTTCCGCTGCGCCTGCTCCAGTAGCCTGATGAGCTGTGGGGCGTGCTTGGTCTGCAGGTTCATTTTACTGGTTTTCTCGTGTTGTCCCGCAAGAGCAGCGGGTAACCCGATTTGAGCGGCTGCTTGATCCGCTTCAGCTTCTTACTGAGCAGCGAGCGTGCCGCATCAATACCGGCTCCCGCCAGTTGCGTGGTCAGATCAAAGCCCGGCAAGCTCACGCTGCCAGCCGCATTGACCACCCCGTTATTCACCGCATCGCTCAATACCGCCTCCGGCGCATTGATCCCGATCATGGCATCCCGCTGGTCGAATACCGTCAGGTTGACCGGTACGATGAGGTTACCCAGGCGGATATTTTTGATCTCCAGGTTGAGCCGCTGGTTACTGAAGCTACCCAGCCCGTAGATATTATGCCCTTTGGGGATCACCTGCCCGCCTACGATTAAACTATCCAGCAATTTCAGCTTGATGACCGATCCCTGCACCGCTTTCTGGTCACCGTCAATGATGGCCGGGATGGCGCGGAACTGGCTGTCCGGCTTGGCCACCTTCGCATCCTTCGCCTGGTATTTCAATTTGGCCAGTTCCGGGTTCTGGATCTCCTGGATACTCTGCAACAGCCCCGATAACTGTTTCATTTCAGGGTCTTCGGCACCGTTACCTTCCTGCATACTTTGCATGAGCATTTCCAGCTTGTCGACGGCTTTGCCCGTTTCCGGGTCAGCCGCAAGCGGTGGCCGGGCTTCCTTGTGCACCGCCTCCGGCGTATAAGGTTTGTTCAACTCCGTATTCAGTCGCTCTAACCGCTCCTGTATCGCTTTGGCTTGGGGGTCTTCATCAGCACCATTAAAACCTAATCGCTGGGCTACCGAAGCGATCCCGGTGCCAGAGGTATCCGGGCTGCTTTTTTCCTGCTGTTCATAGACGGCCATCTTGCCCGATAAGGTGTCGCTTTTAAATTGGGCATCCGGCAGGGCAAGGTTCAGCCCGCTGGCTTGTACTTGTCGTGGGGAATGATTGCCCCGGCCACCGCCCAGCGCATAAAAGGCGCCCGCCAGCAGCGGGAGCAGCAATAAGGGCAGGAATAACAGCATCCTGCGCGTCTCAATTCGTTGTTTTTTCATCAATTATTATTTAAATGTTCAACATGCGGTTAATTAAAGGCCCCGATCAGCAGGGACAGGCAATAGCCCCCGAAAACGGTGCAAAAGCCAGCCAGCAACCACAGCCAGGTTTTACCCGACAGGCGGGCCGTTTTGGCGTTGAGCCAGTCCGCTGCCCGGTGCTGCGCCCGGGTAATGCGGCCTGCGATCTGGGTGGCCAGCTGTTCCTGCCTGGGACTGAGGCCAGGGGGTCTGCGTTTGCTGAAAAGTTTCATGGCCGTGCAGCTTTAGGGTCAGCGTCCTGGTTGAGCAGGGTTTCCCATTTCTGGATGAGAAAGCCATGCGGGTTATTGTCCGAACGGCTGACATTGCGCAGTTCCCCTTGGGTCACCAGCTTGCGCGTGAGCGAAGAACTGGAGCGGATCAGCTTCTGCGTGGCATAGCAGCGAAACTGGTAAGGATAATTATTCATATCCAACCGAATGCTGTCCACCGTGATCTCCTGGGAGATATTCGCGGAAATGATATTATTGTAATAGCCCTGTTCCTTGAGGTTCTCGTAACTGCGCCGGGCGGTTTCGTCCGCCAGGTTCAGCGCTTTGGCGATATTGGCCTGGATCACCTTATCATCCGGGTCCAGCGTAAAGAACCAGTGGTGAAAGGTGCGGATATGGTCCCGCGCCTCCACGGCAATATTGTCCTTACGGTCGGCCGCTACGGCTTCCAGCACTTTGCCATTAGCCAGGATATAGACCTTACCCTGCGCAGTTTTGACCAGGTTCATACTGGCGTAGACGGCGAAACCGGACACCAGCACGCAGGCCACGATCAGGAAAAGGCTGAAGCGTTTGATATGCTGGAAAGCCGTATCAATGTTTTTAAGTTGTGTTAGCATAATTTAAAATTTAAGTGCCCTTGATCTTGTCCTTCAGGTAATCGTTTTGGTCGCCGCCCGCTTGATCTGCCGTTAGCCTGCGGTAAACATCCCCCATTGCATCGGCTGCCATACCGCCCGCCGCCAGGCTTGCGCTGGTGGCTGTATTGCTTCCGCCAACGACCAGCGTATTCACCTTTTGCAGCATCGCGTTGCCGCCGCCTGCATGGACGATGTAATTGGCGACATTGGGTACGGTGAAATAACCGACAATGCCGATCACCATAAAGACGAGGTAAGCAAAATCGGCCGGGGAAAAGAAGGTGTCGCCCGCCTGCCCGATCTGGGCTATGTCTATTTTCAGCATGTTCTCCTGGATCTTGCCCAGGATGCTGCCGAAGATATTGGCCACCGGCAGCCACATGAAAATATTGACATAGCGGGCCAGCCAGACGGTCAGCGTATGCTGGAAACCGTCATAGACGGCAAAGCCGAAGACCAGCGGTCCCAGGATGGCCAGCACGATCAGGTAAAAGGTGCGCACCGTATTGATGCAGAGCGCCGCCGCGGCAAAGAGCACCTGCAGTACCTCGCTGAGCCATTGCTTAATCGAGTTCTTGAACTGGTAGGCGTTCTTATCCATCCAGAATTTCATGCTGTTGGAAATCCCTTCAAAAATTCCCTCCTTTTCACGGTTCGGGTCATCGGGATGCGTATAGCGGTACCACTTCGACTCATCGCCGGAGCCGGTCTCGCCCACATACATTTGCCAGTGGGTGCTTTTTTTAATGGCTTCTTCTTTCTGTTTGAGTAAAGCGGCGATGGCCTTGTTGCTGTCCTTGACCATCCCGCCCGTCGCTGTAGCCACCGGCTGGAGAATACCGTTCAGCAGGCTGATCACCGCCGGGAATAGCAGCACGGCCAGTCCCAGGGCAAAGGGACGCAGCAAGGGATAAAAGTCCACCGGCTCAGCAGCGGCGATCTGCCGCCACACCCGTGAGGCGATATACCAGAGCGCCCCGAAACCTGCCAGCCCCCGTGCCACGCCGATCAGTTTGCTGCACAGCGGGATCATCTCGTTATACACCCCGTCCAGCACCGGCTGCAAACCCGAAATATTTCCTGCCAAACCGGTATCGGACTGTGCAAAGGAAAGGACAGGCAACAGCAGCGCTGTTACCGCCAGGATGGCGGTTAAAAAAATCTTGTTCATCATGTTCAGGGATTGGGAAAATAGCGGGCCGCATTACGGGTTTCGGATTGTTCCTGCTGGCGGGAAATCCCCAGCAACTCCGTTTCCCGGTTAAAGACCCTTAAAAAAGTTAATTTATCAGTGGTGTCAGCGTAGATCCGGTCAATGGCCGCCAAACGCTCTTCATCACTCATCCGTAATTTGCTGGCGGTAATCACCATCAGCAATCGGTCCAGGTTCTGCACGCTTTCCCGGCTGAGCTGTCCATATACCCGGGAGAGGTAATCCAGTTCCCCGGTGCTGAACACGCCCCGCGAGCGGAAACGTTCATAGGCCGCCTTATACTCCTTCAGGATCGCCGCCTGGTCGCTGATGATCTCAGCCACCTTGTAATACTTTTTGACCTCTGGGTTGACCAGCAGCAGGCCGTCCAGGAATACCTCGTGCAGGCTGAAATTGCCCTGGGCGATATTCTTTACCGCGTTATACCCGGTACTCAGCACCACGTAGCCCTGCTTCATATCGCTGAGGATACTTTTCAGCTGGCTGAGTTTTTCCACGTTGAGCAATAGCTGCTGGATCTCGGTAGACTGCGCCTGCGCCGGGCGAATGGCCGATAACAGGACCAGCAACGACAACAACACACCATAAGCGATTTGTTTAATGACTTTCATAGTACCTCCTTAATTGGTTAATGGATTGGGCTTCTGCTACCGACTGCCTTCCGAGTAGCAGGGCCTGTTCGGTGAAGCCCTGTGTAAATTCGGCCTTGTCCCGCATCCGCTCGTAGATGCCGCTGAGCCTGCCTAGGCGCTCGTCATCGTTCATTTCCGCCTTACCCGAAGTGATGACCAGGAGCAATTCCCCCAGGTCATTCAGGCAATCGCTGTTCACCTTCGCGCGGACCGAAGACAGGTAGTCCAGCCGGTCGCCGGTAAACAGGCGGCTACCAGCGAGACCACCCCAGGCTTTCAGGATGCCCGTTTCCAGCCCGATGATCTCCGCGACCCGCGCATCATTCCGCACGGCCGGGGATACCTTTTTCAGACCGCTGATCATCAGGTCATGCAAGCTGAATTCCCCGCCCGTGATACTTCGCACCGCTGACCAGCCGCTGCCTGCGATCTGGTAGCCTTTACGGGCATAGTCCAGGTACACCTGTAAGGCCGCGATCTGTTCCAGCAGGTACTTTTTCTGCGTCTTCTTTTGGGAAAGTCGAGTAGGTAAATGGAATCTCACCATAAACCTCTCACAGAACCGTACGTGAAAGTCTCCTCTCATACGGCTCTTCTTATTCGGTCAACATTCAACTCGGCTTTTCCCCGAGTCGTTGGCGGTAATACAGACCACTTCCAATGAGCAAATAATTCCGGCCTATTTTGAGCAACACGCCCAAGCCAGTATTTAGCTGCCATTTTCCGTCCTCTGAACCGCTTAAATTTCGCACGAACCCATGAGGCCAACCTATCGTTCAATAGTTGTAAGAATTTGCGTAATTGCGACGGATAGAACTTGCCGTAATAATTTATCCAGCCTTGAACGACCGGGTTCATTTTATGGGCGAGTTCTTCAAGTGACAGAAGTACAAGTTCTCTGGAGTTCCATAAGCGCATCCTTGCAGACATGGCTTTCATAGCCTTTCTGCTCACCGCCGCCCCGAAACCCGTGAACACTTGTCCACTTCCATTCTTAGCCCAACGAGGTCTGAAAGTGTACCCAAGAAAATCGAACTGGGTATTTTCGTAATTCTCCCGCATGTTACTTGACCGGCAATACACAATCCGTGTTTTTGCCTCATTCAATTCCAGCTTGCATTGTTGCAACCGTTCCTGAATGGCTCTTCTAAGGTGCATCACCTGACCGCTCGTTTTGCAATGGATGATACAATCATCCGCATAACGCTCAAATGGAATGTCCGGATAAGTCCGTTTCACCCATAGGTCAAAGGCGTAGTGCAGAAACAGGTTGGCCAATATCGGCCCGATGACTGAGCCTTGTGGAACTCCCATTTCCCTTTGTTGTGTAGAACCATCTTTCAGTTGGTAAGGTACAGTTAGCCATCTTTTGATGTAAAGCAGCATCCACGAGTGCGGCAGGTGTTTCCCGATTGCCTTAATCAGTAGTTCATGGTCGATGGTATCAAAGAATTTCTTGATGTCCAAATCAATCACCCACGGATTTGTACGGCAACGGATAACCGCTGCATCGATTGCACCATGCGCTGACCTGTTCGGTCTGAACGCATAGGAATCCTCATGAAAATGCGGCTCAACGTGTGGTTCCATTAATAGAACCACGACCATCTGTGCCACCCGATCTCCAACGGTAGGAATACCTAATGGTCTGGTACCTCCGCCTGTTTTTGGTATCTCTACCAGCATTACAGGTTTCGGCATGTAGCATCCCGAACTCATCCGGTTCCAAATCTTGTACAGATTGTTTTGCAAGTTTTCTTCAAACTTGTCAATCGTTACTTGATCGACCCCGGCTGCTCCTTTGTTTGCTTTGACCCTTTGGTACGCTTCCATTACAAGCCTTTTTGAAATGTTAATTGACTTTGCGCCTTGCATTACTTCCTCCTAATGTTACTTAGTTGTTTAATTCAAATTGCTGAATAAGCTAACCCCTTCGCTCCACTCTCATTACAAGAGCTTCATCACTACTACAGGTTAGTCCGCCCCCGTGCCGGTATCGGTACTCTGACTCTTACAGGTTCTCTGCTTGAGTTTCTCCCTTAACACCCGGCGACAGGTTCTCATGTTCCATGTAAAAGCCTCTATACAACTCACGCCATCTTTATACCGGATGCCGCTTGGTCGGTAAACAGGTTGCCTCCAAGCTTGTCCCAGGTCGAATGGTGCACCTGGTTTTGACATCGCCATATTCTTTACGGTACCTCAACGATGATTCCCTTGCGGTCGTCTTTTGTATAGTTACCTGCCAGTTCTAAACTGACTTTTAATGTATCGCTCACGACCTTGGCTCTTTACCAAAGCCGCATACACCGGTTTGGAAACGGCTCCTGTAAGCCGAATCCGAGGGGCCTACCCTCATCTTTTACATAGCACCTTTTGCTATTATTCATTAGCAAAAGTTCATGACACACACCACTCGGCAAAGGTCTGCGCCCTAAGCGGCAAGGTCAGCGTCAGCAGCAGAAAACCACATAAGCACATTTTAATGGATCGCATATACTAATTTTAAAGTTTTGACTTCCAGTTCCGATTGGGCCCGCTGCACCGAGAGCGTGATGTTCTGGGCATTAAAGGCTTTCAGGTCGGCATAGTTCTGCACCATTTGACTGGCTGCCTGGTCGATCAGCTCCAGCCTCGCGGCATCGCTCATCTGGGTTTTGAAGGAATTAATGACAATAAAGATCTGGTCCAGGTTGCGCACGCTTTCGTCCAGAATGCCCCGGTAAATGCTTTCCATGTGCTGCAGTTCATCCGGAGAAAAATGATGGTCGCGCCGCAGGAGCGCAATCGCCCACTGGTATTCCTTCAGGATCGCTCCCTGCGTGTCGGCCATATCGCGGATGCGCTGGTAGGTAACAATCACAGATTTCACCTTCTGCAGTTCCTCATAATAGCCCGCGTACAACTGGCGCTGGCGCTCGGTCCAGTCGGATATTTCATCCAGCTTGAACTTGGACAACTGGTTTTCGACCACCTTCTGCGCATTTTGCAGCCAGATGGTCTGATTTTGCAGGCGCTGCACCTTGAGATCGATCGCCTTGATCACTTTCTTGACGCCCGCCTTGATGACCTCGGCAATGATCAGCTGCGCATTGGCCTCCCTGGGCAGGGCGACCAGCAGCGTCATCGCGCTCAGCGGCAGCGCCACCATATAGGTTTTTAACTTATTCATAAAAAATGGGTTTAAGGAACGCGCCGGTACACGGCTCGTTCCAGGGTTAATGTTTGGCCATCCGCCTGAAGCCTGCGGCCCTTGCTGCGCTCGGTCAGCACGCCCGTCTGCGGGTCCAGGTCGGCCTGCCATTCTTCTTGTTGCATGACCAGTTTTCCGGGCCTGCCCGCCTCGTCCAGCAAACGGATGCCGGTGCGACGGTGAATGCGGTAATGATGTCCTTCCGCCTTTTCCACCTTCAGCGTATCACTGGCCTGGCTGAATTCACTTTTGGCGTTCTGTACAAAAGTGCCTTCCAGGGCGGGCTGTACCCGGCCTGCACATCCGGCCATCAGCGCGATCAGAAAAACCACTGCACAGCGCAGCGGATAACTTTTTAATTCCATTCTGTTTACTGTTTCCATTTGATTTTTATTTAAAGGGTTTTACCATACTTCATCTCCGTTACGGAGCTGAGCCGCCAGTGCGGCGACCCCGCGGGAAAAGTCGCCGTACCGGGCGGCGTAGGCCTGAACTTTCAGCTTCTCTTTTTCCTCGGTGGTATAAGTCAGGTATTCCGTCAAACTGAGTTCGGTACGGTACACTTTGCTGACCTGCCCGCCCAGGGAGATAAAGACCTCCTTGTACTTCAGCCTGGGGTCATTGGCCTTGTTCATCGACAGCACCTGCGCCCGTTCCTTATCGGTCAGGCCCAGCAGTTCCTGCACCTGGTCAAACTTGTTCTGGTACTTGCTCTGATCGAGCAGGATCTTGCAGTCGGCGTTATTGATGATCGCCTGCTTGACAATGGGTGAGGAAATAATGTCTTCGATCTCCTGGGTCACCACCACCGCCTCGCCAAAGAATTTGCGGACGGTTTTAAAAAGAAATTTTAAATAATCTGCCATCCCGGCACCGGAAATCGCCTTCCAGGCCTCTTCGATACAGATCAGCTTGCGCACCCCTTTGAGCTTGCGCATCTTGGAGATGAACAGTTCCATAATGATCAGCGTGACCACCGGGAACAGGATGGGATGCGACTTGATGGTATCGATCTCAAAGACAATAAAGCGTTCCTGCAGCAGGTCCAGGTTCTCCCGGGCGTTCAGTAAATAGTCGAATTCCCCGCCTTTGTAATAGGGGTTCAGCACATAAAGAAAACTCTGGATATTGAAATCCCGTTCCTGCACCTTGCCGTCCTTCAGCACCTCCAGGTATTCCTCCATCAAAAACTCGTAGAAGGAATTGAAGCAGGGAAATATCTCCGGGTGCTGCTCCAGGAAAGCGTAATACAGCGTCAGCGCATTGGAGATGGCTACGTATTCCGCCCGGCTGTAGGTCTCGTCATCCTTTTTCCAGAGCGCCAGCAGCAGGGTCTTGATGCTTTCCTTCTTTTCAGTATCCAGGTAATCCCCGGAGGCGATGTAAAAAGGATTAAAGCGGATCGGGTTATCCTCCTGGTAGGTGAAATAATAGCCGCCGACCAAATCGCAAAGCCCTTTATAGCTGTGCCCCACGTCCACGATCACCACGTGGGTACCCTGCTCGTAATACGAACGCAATAGGTGGTTGGTAAAAAAGCTCTTGCCTGAACCCGAAGGCCCGATAATGAATTTATTCCGGTTGGTCGTCCAGCCGCGGGTCATCGGCTCGTCCGACAGGTCCACGTGCACGGGGTAACCCGAATTCCGTTCCGCCAGGCGGATACCAAAGGGCGACAGTGAACTGCGGTAGCTGGTCTCCATGTTCAAAAAGCAGCAGGCCTGTTCGGCGAAGGTGTCGAAGGTATCGTTCATGGGAAAATCACCCGCATTGCCCGGAATGCCTGCAAACCAGATCTGCGGGGCGCCGTCGGTTTCCTGTTTACAAACCGCATCGATCGCCGCCATGGCCGAGGCGACGGTGTTCTTCAATCCTTTCGCCTGCTCATCGTTCTCTGCCCAGCACAGCACATGGAAATGCGCCTTGACCGGCAGCTTCCCGGAGGACACCGCCTCATTCAAAAAGTCATTGCAGGCATCGCGGGAAATCGCGTTCTCGCGGGAATAGGCCGAGAGCGACTGTAAACGCAGCTTCTTGGCTTCCAAAGCCTTGATCGTTTTCTGTCCATCCTCTACAAAAAGGAACTGAGAATAAATGTGGTTACAGTCCAGGAATTGCCCCAATGGTGAGGCAAAACCGATGCTGTACTTGGTCTTATCGGTCGAATAGGGATCATAATTGACCCGGCTGCCGCAAAAGGCCGGCAGGTCTTCTGCATCCGATAAGGTATAAAGCTCTACCGGCTGGTCGCCCACGCGGATGCCATCCCGTATATGTACATCCCGGATCACCGGCCGCTGCGCCTTACCCAGCAGGAACAGGTAGCGTTCAATGATCCCCGCCTGGTTGGCCGTACCCGCCAGCTCCTCATCCGAAAGCCGCGACAAGCGCACCAGGCCGCTGTCCGTTAAGATCCGTTCAAACTGCCCGCAGGCGGATAAAAAGGTGTTAAATAATTGCTCGTCTTTTATGGCTACCGGGGCGATGGACTTGCGCAGGATGCCGCTGTACGAAGAACTGGAAGCGCGGCGGCCCGCAGGTTTCTGGGTCAGGAAGATAAAACACTCATGCGCCAGGAAGGGGCGCTCGTGGAAATGCTTTTCCGAGGCGCGGGACAGGACGCCCGAAGCGCCGCGATCCTCCAACCGCCTGAAATCCGCGCCGACCTGTTCCCGCACGAACCAATCCATTTTATGGAGGATGCTGCCCGCAGGCAGTACCCTGACCGCCTTGACGAAATGCTGGTGCAGCGCCTCGAACTGGTCTGCCGACAGCGTACCGGTTTCCGGCAGCAGCACCTTAAATCCCAAAGTCAGGTCACCCTGCATGGAGACCATCGCCCGGTCTTCCACCTTCCAGATGGGCAGGATCTGTTCAATACTGATCATGCGCCCTCCTCACTGGTCTGGCGTCCGCAGTCTGCTTTTTTAAACCGGTAAATACCCGCCGGGAACGGAAAGCCACGTAACGGGGCAGCCCGCGTTTAGCGAAATACTTTTCCATGCCGTGCACGCCGAAACGTTTGGACAGCCTGCCGACCGACCAGAACAGCCCCGTACCCAGCCCCAGGATCAGCGGCAGCAGCAGGTAGACCGTTAAGCCCGCCACATACAGCAGGGCAAAAGCGATCAGCAGCACGACCAGGCCAGCGGCCAGCCAGCCGATATACTGGCCCTGCAAACCCTTAAAGACAATGGGTTTATTGATTCCCTTATTGATTTGATATACTGTACTCATTATTCATTTCATTTTGGCCAGTCCGGGCGGAACGCCTCTGCCATCTTCTCGCAAGCTCCGCGTCCCGCCTTAACCAGCCTGTTTTTAAATTCCGAAAAAGGACTTCAGCACCGTTGCCACCACCACCAGGAATACGCAGCTGCCGAACCAGGCTGCCGCCACCTTATTGGTATCCGGCTCCCCCGAATTCCATTTCGAATACACTTTCACCGCCCCGATCAACCCCAGGACTGCACCGATCGCATACATCAGGTTACAGCCCGCATCAAAATAACTGGTCACCTTGCTGGTGGCCTCATTGATCCCGGACGCACCATCCTGGGCCATCGCCCTCAAACTGCTCAGTACCTGGTAAGCGCAGAGGGTTACCGCCAGTAGCCAGCCCCTGGCCGCTGCATTTTTTTGTTGTTTTGCTTTGTTTTTACGCATGTCTATGATTTGATTTCTCCGATTGGCGGCCATTACTGCCGCGTTCTTTTCGGCGGAGAAAGCGCCTCAGTTCCCTTGCGCGAAAATCCTTACAGCCAGAGCCCGTCCAGTTCTTCGTCCGAAAGGAAGAAGGGCACATGCTCGCGGATAAACTCGTTCAGGGAATCCTGTACGCCTTCCGGCACCGCATAACGACTGCGGATTCCCCGGAACGCTTCCAAAAAATCTTCCTTTTTGCCCAGCTTACTTTCCAGTTCACGACAGGCCGCCTTAATGTCCTCCTGGAGATCAGGCAATACACCCAGCTGCTGCTCCCCGCTTACCGGCCCAAACCCGAATTCTTCCGCTTCCAGCACACTGGTACCCGGTTCCGGCGCGGACCTGCCCATCAGGCCGTCCCCCAGTTCATCCACCTCATCCTGCCAGGGATGCGGCAGCGGCGTTACAGGCATCCTCTTCTTATTCCGGTAAAACAGCAGCCAGACCCCGGCGTACCAAAGCAGGCTGAACACGGTGGCCGCAAGCAGGAAATCCTGCCAGCTAAACGATTTGAATAACATAAAAAATGGTTTTAAAACCTGCCGCTCCATTGCAGCAGGCTGACGGGGTCAAAATTCCAAAGGCCTCTAATTTCTTTATCCCTAGTAGGGAGAAATAAATAATAAAATAACCCGAAAAACCGGCCTACGCGCCACCGGACGGGGATTTCCGGTCACCCAGCGCTTCGCTCTGGTCAATATAATCCAGTAGAGATTCCTGCAGGAGCAGCAGGAAATGGAGCTTGTTCAGCCGCTTGCGGCGCTTGATCTCCCGCAACCGGTTCGCCGGGATACCGACCTCCACGCCAAAGGAAGTTTCCAGCCAGCGGAAGATCTCGCTGAGCGAAGCCTTGCCTTCGTTCAACTGTTTGGAGACATACAGCGCATAACCCAGCTCCACCAGGTTGATCACCTCGCCGGTCCAGTCAAAGACTTTGGCCGGGGCCAAACCAGCCGGTGCTGCCTTATCCAGCTTTTTGAGTTCCGATAAAATAAATTCCTGTAAAGCCTCATAGGCGATGAACTTGGCAAACAGATAATCGCCAGCGGTAGAAAATTTGGGGTCCAGTTCCGGCACTTCCGGCAAATGGATCGGCGATACTTCCACGCCGCGCAAAAACAAGAGTTCATCCATCTCGGTAAACCCCGAACGGAAATACTGGTAATGAAAAGCCTGCTGGCCAAAAAAACGGGCGATCAGGCGTAGTTCTTCGAGCAAATAAGCCCGCAGCATCTTCTCCGTACCCGCTGGCCTGCGGTTCATCAATGCAAACCAGCCGGCCAGGTAAATCTTTTGGGCATAATATTCAGGCTTTTCGAACTTAAAGAAATAGATCTCTTCAAATTTATCTTTAAAAGCCGCGGCGGTTTTCTCACGCCGGGCAAAGTTCAATAGGTCTGTAACCAGCGGCATCGCCTGGTTAAAGCGTTCAACCAAAGACAGGCTATCATTAGCCAACAGGGACTGTACTTCCGCACGCACCTCACGAAAGGCGACTTTCAGGGTTTTCTTTCTCATAACGGGATATGATTGTTTAATTAACCCCGCCGGCACCTGTTAACTGGTACTCACTCACACACCGGTCGGGAAACGCGTAGTCGTTGCTGCATAGGCCATTCATTTAATTGCTGTTGTACAGTCCCAAATGTGAAGCAAGCGCCGGAAAAACCCTTACGCAAAACTGCTATTTCTGCTACGCAAAAACGCTTATATTCTTCCTTGTACCTTTTTTGTATACTTGAATATGGATAAAGAAACTTTAGCTTACGAAGAGCGTGTCACGGTATTTATAGATATACTGGGATTTAAGGAAATGCTGTCCGAAACTATAAGTAGCAAAGGAGACCCCAGACAAGAGAAAATAAATGAGATTGTCGACGCATATCGCGCGATTCGAGATGTGTGGGACTTGGACCTTGGTAAGGAAAAAGACTATAGAAGTGTAAGTAAAAATTCCAAACGAATTACTACTTTTTCTGATTGTCTGGTCATATCATTTAAAACCACCGAAAAAGATGAGGTTATGTACACCTTACTGGAAATTAAATGGATGATCATGAGACTCGTTGACAGAGGAATTCTATGTCGTGGGGCCATCACACATGGAAAGCTAATCCATACCGAGGAAATCCTTTTTGGCCCAGCGCTCGCGGAAGCCTATATTCTGGAATCAAAAGCTGCAATGTATCCAAGGGTCATCCTTCATGCTGACATCCTGAAAATAGCGAAGGAAAACCGGATGCATCCCAATGACCCTTACAATGAAGATGAAGAATTGGTCTCCCTTCTTGAAAAGGACACAGATGGAATGTATTATATTGATTACTTTGCTAAAGCTCAGGAAGAACTCGACGATCCGGAATACGATTTTCCATCCTATATGCAA
Source organism: Mucilaginibacter sp. (assembly GCA_035547875.1). GTDB lineage: Bacteria > Bacteroidota > Bacteroidia > Sphingobacteriales > Sphingobacteriaceae > Mucilaginibacter. Next base: position 38,735 of record DASZTX010000059.1, read on the forward strand.
AAGTTAGGAGATAAGATCAGAAAAGGGCTAATGGGGTCCAGCAGTATTTTTAAGTCGGATATTAAAGTGAAATACCGTTGGATGAAAGAGCGCTATAATAGGCTTATTGATCAGGCTCAGAATAAAGATTTTCTAAAGCGTCTCGAAAAACAAGGAGATCACGATCTGGCAAGAGCCTATCGCTCCTTCAAAAAAATCAACCCATACGATTAAGAAATCAGGGCATTTCCAGCTTGGCCATTAACTGCTGCCGCGTAGAAACCTCCGCCTTTTCGTGAATGAACTGGATATGTTTGCCCAAAGTCCCTAAAGAAATACAAAGCATATCAGCAATCTCCGCCCGGCTGTAACCCTGACGGATCAGCCTGACTACCTCCAGTTCCCGCGGGGTAAAGCCGTACAAATGAATGTTCCTTTCGAAAGCCTGGGAGAAAGGCAGGCGGTTTTCCAGCTTCAAGCGCCTTTCCTTGTTTTCCCGTTCCAGCCGCACAGAGCGGGACATAAAGATCACGGTCGTTAACAGAAATCCCAGGTTCGTACACAACACTTCCAGCCATTGCGTGACCTTCAGGAAAGAAAAGACCGTCATCAGCACCCAGGGCGATACGGCTGCGTACAGCAACAGCGCCTCCATTTTCGTGACCGGGATACTGTCTGCTTTTTCCTCTTTAAACCGTATCCGGATCGCATTTAAAATCGCGTATAACACCCAAATCGAATACAAAAAAGGAATAATCATCCCGTAACTGGTCGGCACCTCAATATCGCCCGTCAGGCTGTAATACCCTAAAAAGAAAACAACAAAAGGCAGCAGGATACACAGCGGCGACCAAATCAGTGCATGTTTACGCAGCCGCTCAAACCGCAGGCATTTGTAAAAGAAGAAAGGAAAATAAGCTGCCATCAGAAAGCCAGTACCATAGGCCATATTGTTCTGCATAATGATCGACATCGCCATCTTTCGGTCCGGCAATAAACCACCCGTCACATTATAGACGATCAGCAAGACCAGCAACAGCAGGTACCAGAAGCGCGGACGGTCGTCCGGGTCGGCCAGCCAGTGCGGCAATTGGTAGAACACCAACATGCCTGTTTCCAGGCAGGTCACCACGAAGGTGAGTAGATGCATTTCAGAATTAAAGACCAGCATAGGTAGTTATTTAGTACATCCAAACCCTCATTCCCGCCTGAAAAAATACAAGGGATAGCCCACGTCCAGCTTTTCGTATTGCTCAAAACCTGCCTTTTCATAAAAGGCCAGGTTACGCAGATTCGAGGTTTCCAACACCGGTATCCGCCCCAAACGGGCTGCGTCTTGCAGTAATTCATCCAGTAAAGCTGTCCCTAAACCTTCCCCTTGCAAGGCTGGCGGCACGCCGATAAACCAGATGTAATAAGCCGGGCGGCCTTGCAAATAATCCTGCTGCGCCCGCTCCACCAGCTTTTCCTTGCGCAGCACCCTAAATAAGCGCTTAAAACCCATCACCTCAAAGATCAGTCCCAGGTCGCGCCAAAGCGAAGCCAAACCAAACCGCTTCTGATCCTTAAAGCTCACCAGTGCACATGCTGTTCCTTCTTCATTGAGCCATACCTTGCCAAAAGCCCGGCACTCTTCAAAGGCATAGGCCATCAGTTTACGAATGCGGACCATACGTTCCGGATCATCCCCGACCAGGTGCCCGACACTCTGGTTGTCCGCAAAGGCCGGAGACAGGATATCCACCACCAATGCCTTGTCTTTTTCTGTTGCTACCTTCATAATCATATCATGGTTGACCAAATAAGGCCGGCCGCCTTTGCGGCAAACCGGCCCGAAACGCACCTAAACCAAATTTCTTAAAAAAGCGCCTCCCGCTCCTGTGGGAGACGCCTAACTATTAACTAATCTTTCATTACGTAATGAAAAAACTGAAGAACGATGGAGCTATAATTTTTAATTTTTTTTTATTCATGACTTAAGGCAGTGATCATTTCAGTGACCATTTTTTCCAGATCATACTCAGCCTGCCATCCCCATTCATTACGCGCATAGCGGTCATCCAGCCCGAAAGGCCAGCTTTCGGCAATGGTCTGCCGGAAATCCGGACGGTAATCCATTTTAAAGGCCGGTAAATGCACCTGGATCGCCTTTTCCAGCTGTGACGGATTAAAACTCATGGCCGCAATATTGTAAGATGTCCGGATCGTCAAGTTTTCTGCTGGTGCCTCCATTAATTTGATCGCTGCCTGAACGGCGTCCGCCATATACATCATGGGCAGGGGCGTGTGTGGTTTGAGGTAACAGGTATATGCCCGTTTTTCGATGGCTGCCGGAAAAGCCTCCACCGCATAATCCGTGGTGCCGCCGCCTGCTTTAGCGGTGTAACTGATCAGGCCCGGATAACGCACGCTGCGCACATCTACCCCATATTGTTCGAAATAGTATTTGCACCAGTTTTCCCCAGCGGCCTTACTGATCCCATACACCGTTTTGGGCTGGGTTACACTGTGCTGGGAACAGACCGCCTTGCCTGCATGATCCCCGAACACCGCGATACTGCTCGGCCAGAACACTTTCAGGTTATCAATCTTGGCCACATCCAGCACATTGAGCAAACCCTGCATATTCAGCTCCCAGGCACGCAAGGGCTGTTTTTCGGCGACGGCCGATAAGGCCGCCGCCAGGTGGTAGATATCCGTTATCTTTTCTTTTTGGACCAGCGCCATGAGCGCAGTCTTGTCCATCACATCCAGCTCCTTCATGTCGGTAGCAATGACCTGCTTGTCGCCGTAGCGTTTCTGCAAAGCAACGGTCAGTTCCGTGCCGATCTGGCCTTTGGCACCGGTGACCAATATTTTGGGTAACTTTTTCATGGGTATTGCTCCAATCCCTGTTTTAAAAAGGTGGCATACACCACAGGATCGTATTCCGCGCCCTGCGGCGGCACCAGTGCTTTTTCCGAATGCGGGTCCAGCAGGACATAAAAGGGCTGGCTGTTGCTGTTGAACTTTTCGGCCTGGATCGCCATGTTCGTTTTGCCGATGGTCGAGCCGTCCGCCGTAGCCGTTTTATCATCCACATACAACTGGATGAGCACATATTCGTCCCGGATCAGCGGCAATACGGCCTTATCCGGCCATACGGTAGCTTCCATTTTCCGGCAGTTCACGCAGGCATGACCGGTAAAATCGATCAATATGGGTTTGTTCACTTTTCTGGCATAAGCCAGCCCTTCCTGATAGTCAAAGAAAGCTTTCAAACCCAAAGGCGCATGAAACAAATCGGCATATTTGACCTTTTCCGGAACCGACACACTTGAACCAGTTATTGAGGGCGTATAGAGATCAAAATCCTGCGTATCCTGCGGCGGCAGGAAAGCGGCCACGCTTTTCAGGGGCGCACCCCATAATCCCGGCAGCATATACAAAGCGAAAGCCCCAACGATGATGCCTAAAAATAAGCGCGGCACCACGATCTTTTCCGGGATGGCCGATAACCGCAGTAGGCCTAAGAGGAAAGCCGAGAAACAGCCGGTGATCATGATCCATAAGACCAGGAACACCTCCCGGTCCAGCCATTGCCAGTGGTAGGCCAGATCCACATTCGACAGGAACTTCAGCGCCAGCGCCAGTTCGAGAAAGCCTAAGGAAATCTTAATGGTTTCCATCCAGCCGCCTGACTTGGGCAGGCCATGAAGCCATGAAGGAAACAGGGCGAACAGCACAAAAGGCAGGGCCAATGCCAGCGAAAAGCCCAGCATTCCCAAGCGGGGCCCAAACGCTGCCCGGTGGTCGCGGCCTGTACCAGCAGGGTGCCGATGATCGGGCCGGTACAGCTAAAAGACACCAGAGCCAATACCGCTGCCATCATCAGGATACCTATAAAGCCTTTCTTCCCTGTACCTTCCTCGGCTTTATTCACCCAGCGGCTCGGCAGCGTAATCTCGAATGCCCCTAAAAAAGAAGCCGCAAAGACCACCAGCAGTACAAAGAAAGCCAGGTTAAAGATGCCATTGGTCGCCAGGTCATTCAAAGCCCCGGCACCAAACAGCACCGTGATCAGCATACCCAAACCCACATAGATCAGGATGATCGACAAACCATAGCGCACCGCATCCCGGATGCCCTGACGGCGGTCCCGGTGGCGCTTGGTAAAAAAGCCGACCGTCAGCGGCAACATCGGGAAAATACAGGGCATCAGCAAAGCGGCCAGGCCGCCTGCAAAACCCGCGGTAAATACACCTGCTCCGCTCATTTAACCACAATGCTAAACGGTACATCCTCCGGCGGCAGGCACTGTTTGTCATTGCAGACCATAAAGGTCAGCGTGCCTTTTGCCGTCACCGGCGTTTTTTTCAGCAGTTTGACCTTTTGGCTGAAAATGACTTCCTTCTCAAAAAAAGCCACGTCCATCCCGAAGGTTTCCTCAAAGCGGCTGATGGGTTTCGGTTCGCTTATCGTGCCCAATAGCTGGTAGCCCGGATTTTTCTCAAAAACAAAACTGGTCTTCACAGGGCCGCCTTCTTTCACATGCAGGGAATAGATATGCCAGCCCGGATCGATCGTGGCTTTCAGCATTAATACCGCCGTGCCGTCTTTTCCCTTTTTAGCGGCATAGGACCACTTGACCGGGTGCAGGATCTGCGCCTGGCTTATTGTTGTTATTGTCAGCAATGCCATCCACAGGACCGCGCCAATTATCATTATTTTTCTCTTGCTCATATCTTTAATTTTTCATGTCCGCTTTTTCCAGCGGGGTAAAACCCAGCAGCTCCACCTGCGGGCTGAGGTAATTCGCCCGTAAGGGCTCTTCCCTTACCAGGTCCGTGGTCAGGTACTTTTTATTTGAATCAGCAAAGACCGTGATCACCGGGGAATCCGTTTTCAGTTCCTGCTGCACCTTGATCGCCCCTAAGAGGTTGGCACCCGAAGATATCCCGACCGCCAGCCCCAGGTTCCTGCCCAGGGCCTGTGCCATCAGGATCGCATCCCCGTCACTGACCTGGATGATCCTGTCCAGTTCCTTCAGCCTGACGATCTCCGGGATAAACTCATCGCTGATCCCCTGGATGCGGTGACTGCCGATCTTGTGCCCGGTCGACAGGGTCGGGCTTTCCAGCGGTTCCAAAGGGTGGACCCGGATGTCCGGGTACAGCCTGCGCAGGTAATTGCCCACACCCATGACCGTCCCGCCGGTGCCCACGCCCGCCACAAATGCCGCCGGCCGGATGTCCCGGAGCAGGGTTAAATGCCCGATCTCCCGGCCCGTTGTCTTCTCATGCGCTTCTACGTTAAAACGGTTTTCGAACTGCCGGGGCAAAAAGACACCGGGCTGCTTACCCAGTTCCTCCGCCATCCGGATACTCCCTAAAAAGCCACCTTCGGCCTTACTCACCGGGATGACCTCCGCGCCGTAACTTTTGATAATGTCTTTCCGTTCCCGGCTCATCCAGTCCGGCATAAAAATCCGCACCGGGTGGCCTAAAGCCCGCCCGATCGCCGCAAAGGCAATCCCCGTATTGCCCGAAGTCGCTTCCGCGATCAGTTCCCCGCCCGAAAGCAGGCCCGAAGCATAAGCCTGCTCCAGAATATACAGTGCCATGCGGTCCTTGATACTGCCCGTCAGGTTATAATGCTCGCATTTGACCAGCACCCGTCCTTCCCGGCCGCTCAGGCGGTAACGCAGTTCGATCAGGGGCGTATCACCCACCATGCGCCACAGTTCCCGGATGCGCTGCTGCTGCGGTATTTCCATAAAGGATGTTTTTTCAGTTATCATGTTCTATTCTGATATTTTCCACCAGCCCGGTCCCCAAAAGTTCCTCCCGCAGGCGCAACGCCTGCTCCCTGTCGTGGAACTGGTAAATGACCGGGTTCCGGCCATCATACATCCCCGACATGACTTCGGGCAGATAGCGGACCACCACCGTCCATTTTTCCGGCGTTCCCGGCAGCAGGCCCGTACTCGCACAGGCCTGTAACAGCAGCATACCTATCAGGATGATCGCGTACTTTTTCATTGGTGCTGGTTGATAGCTTCCTGGAACATCGTCCGCTCTTTTTCACTCAGGTTCCCGCCGAAGCGGGCCAGGTACGCTTTAGCCGCCGGCACATAGCCCGTCCAGTCCTGGGCGTTAAAGAAACTTACCGTTTTCGCCCGGAGGAGAATTTCCTCACCCGGTGCGCCGTATTTTTTCACCCGCTCTGCCAGTAGATCCCAATCGGGCTTACCCGCGTTGACCGTGGCTTCCATTTCGCCCTTATAGATCATGTTCATCAGGGTAGTGGTATATTTCCGGTCGCCCAGTACCCGTTTAAACGCGGCTGAATCGGTGACCATTAGCTGCATCCCCGGATCGGTGGTTGATTTGGTGACCTCCGTTACCATGCGCACATCCTCATCCGATAAAGGACTTTTCAGCGTAGCGATCAGGTCTTTCCCCGCCAGCGCCGCACCCGGTTTATCGCCGGCCTGCATCGCCAGCATCATCATCCGTTTAAGGAAGGCCGGTTCCCGCTTGCCCGCGATGTATTCATCCAGCACTTTGCTGTACCGCAGACCGGGCTCGGTCAGGTCGGCATTTTCCGCCGATACCTCCGGGACATGCTTTTCCGCATCCGGGTTCAGACGGCTGTGGATCTTCCGCAGCTCCGCAAAAGGGATCTTCACCACCGCCCGGTCATAGGTCATCAGCCCGTTCTGTTCCCCCTCCACGTCAAAGGGCTGGGTATAGATGCTGCCTGACAGGCCCTGCTTTTCCAATAGCTGCAAATGCTGGTTCATGATCTGGTATTTGGCCAGCAGCCCCGCCGGTTTTTCCTGCACATAACCCCAGGCTGACCCGCTCAGCCACTGGTGGTCCGGGATAAACACCCCGATCCCGCCAAATTCACCCACCACCTGCACCTTACCCGGCTGTTTAATGGGCATCATCGGGTCGGGATAGCTGTGCACATCCGTCATATCCGCCGCCACATACGCATCCGGCGAAGGCGAGCGCAGCACCTCGTTCACATACAGCAGTTCCCCCGTGTGCCCATTGACGATCCGTGAAGGGTCAGTCGCTTTTACCCATTTGGTTAAACGCTCCTGGTCGTACTGGCCCCATTTTTCGTTGAACAGCACCCAGCAAACGATACTCGGATAATTGTGCAGCTGCACCAATTCCTCAGCGGCCTGCTGCTCAAAGGCCGGCTTGGCGCCTTCCGGCAAACCCTGGTTCGGGTTTACAAAATCCTGCCACACCAGCATGCCCAGCTTGTCCGCCCAGTAATACCAGCGGGCCGGTTCTACCTTGATGTGCTTGCGGATGGTATTAAAGCCCATCGCCTTGATCGCCTTAATGTCAAAGGCCAATGCCTCATCGGTAGGGGCGGTATACAGCCCATCCGGCCAGAAGCCCTGGTCCAGCGTCCCCAAATTGAAATAAGCTTTATTGTTCAATAAAATCCGCTCCACACCTGACGCATCCTTACCCACGCTGATCTTACGCATCCCGAAATAGCTTTTCACCTCGTCTGAACCCAGCCTGACCGTCAGATCATAGAGATAGGGATCACCCGGCGACCAGAGGCGCATATTTTTAACCGGCAGCACCAGTTCCCGGTTCGCCAGCCCCTTAACCGTCGTTCCCGTCGCCGTCAGCACTACCGGCAGATTACCCGCCGCATGTACCGTCACCCGCAACTCCTTCCGGTCAATATTCGGCGTCAGCGTGAGCCGCTCTACATAGTCCTTCGGCACCTTTTCCAGCCATACCGTCTGCCAGATCCCCGAAGAGGCCGTATAATAGATATTGGCCGGACTGAGCACCTGCTTGCCATGCGGCCCCACGCCCTGGTCGGTCGGATCATACACCCGCACCAGCAGGTCATTTTCCCCAGCCTTCACCAGGCCAGTAATATCCAGCGTGAAAGCCGTATAGCCCCCCGTATGCTTCCCCGCTTCCTTCCCGTTCACATATACTACCGCCTCGTAATCCACCGCCCCGAAGTGCAGCAGCAAACGGCCCGAAACATCCGCATCCACCCTGAACTTCCGGCGGTACCAGAGATGCTGATCCGGCTGCAAGGCCTTTTTCACGCCTGACAGCGCCGATTCCAGCGGGTAGGGCACCAATATTTTCCCGTCCATTACCACAGGCACTTCAGCGCCCCGCGGCGTAATCGCATAATCCCACAACCCGTTCAAATTCGTCCAGTTACTCCGCACCAGCTGCGGCCTCGGATATTCCGGCAACACCTTATCCGGCGACACCTCCTTCGCCCAGCGCGTCATCAAAGGCGCCTCCTTCATCGTATAACTGTCCTGCCCAAAAACCGCCCCATTCCAAAAAAAGAGCAAAGCGGTGGCTAAAAGCAATGATTTTTTTACCTGCATTTCTTAAAATTTTAAAAATAGTTCCGCTTAATTGATCGTCACGGTAACCGGTTTACGGTGCATCAGCGAATCCACCTTTACCCGCTCCTCCGGCGTCAGCAAACCACCCTTCGGCGGCGTCAGCCAATGCCCCTCCGCATCCTTCTTCCGCACCAACTCCAACCCATCATCAATCCCCTTATCCTTCGCGGGAATCCCATACAACATCCACCTCGGCGCCGGTTCGTCCTTAAGATAATGGTCAAAAAACTGTTTCATTCGAATGGTATAATCTTTACTCGCATCTCCACTTACTGAATGAGTTTTGCCATCATATTGCAGCATCCATGCTCTTTTTCCTAGCCGCCGTAATGCGGTAAAGAGCTCAACACCTTGTTCAAATGGCACGGCGCCGTCTTCTTTATTATGCATTATTAACACCGGAGTAGTAACTTTATGTAAGTTAAAAATAGGTGAATTTCTTATATATAGATCTGGTCGTTGCCACAAGGTGCTTCCCATTCTGTATTGACCACGTTCAACAAAATTCTGAAGTGCAGTGGCCGATCCATATGCTGTTATCTCATTGACGTGACTTATTAAATCAGAACTCCCGGATGCTGAACAGGCAGCAGCGAAAATATTGCTTTGCGTAATGATCGTATTGGTTTCAAAGCCTCCCATACTATGCCCCTGTATACCAAGCTTTGTGCTATCAATCCAGGGTAACTGCTTTAAATACTTTGCTGCTCCTAAGATTGAATTAGTAGTACTTTCTGCATGCTGCCCTATTTTAAAGTTGATATCAGGCGTGAAAACTACATATCCTTGACTGACAAAGTAGGGTATTTCCATCCAACCAGGTGAAAATTCTGGACGCTTATAATCGTTTAAATGCTGGGACATCTTTTCGTAATAATAAATGATCAAAGGATTCTTTTTGGTCGTGTCCAAATTATCAGGAAGGTAGAGAATGCCCTGAGAAGGTTTTCCGTCCAAAGTCTGGTAGTTTATCAGTTTCGTTGTAAACCAGTTATAGTGTTTTTCTGGGTATATTGAACTAACTTGTTTAAGGTTTTTAAAATCCGATGTTACAAACAGGTTTGGAGATTCAGAGGCAGATTCGCGCTCAACTAGCCATACGTCAGCATTTTTTGCTTTAATTGGCTGCATTGGAAAACCGGCATCCACTGTAGGGTGATAGTACGCATAAGGGCCCATGGTCAATTCCTCTGGATTGCCTCGCCCGGTCATGTCAATGCTGTAAAATCCATTGTCCTTGTTTCTCTTGTTAAATACACTTAAAATGAGTGTTCCTTTGTCTGGAATCATTTGATCCCTGTAGCTGGTGCTACCTGGCAGGCGAAAGGTCAGCTCATGCTTACGCCCATAACCATTGGTCAGGCATACGGCTTGATCTTTCCCTGCGGGATCCAGTTGCCAGATATCATAGCTATCATACAGTAAGCACTTATTAGCTTCAGTCCAGCCAGCAACATTAATACCCCTAACAGGGTTAACCCAATCATAGTTCTCGTCAATTAAAGGGATTGGCAGTGCCTTTGTCAGAGGACGGGTAATACTGGTGGCTAATTCATAGCTAAAGATGTCTTGATTGGCTTGCCGAAGCAGAATATATTTTCCGTCAGGAGACATGCCCAGGGAACTCCAGTCTGCACAATCCATTCGAATTGTCTTTCGTTCGCCGCTGGCAGTTGATATGATCGCATAATCCGGCTTGCCCTGGATGCCCCAATAGTCCCGATTACCGACAGATCGGGTTAAAAATCCAGTTTCATCCATACGGCCATCAAAAAGCGTAAGAGCTTCGCTTTCCCTTTGCAGGCGAATGATCTTACGGTCAGCGAGGCGAATGAGACATGTATAGCTTTGCGGCCCGCCATCACCCCAACTATCCTGCGTCAGTGCTTTTAGCTGCTGCGATTGCAGCTTCGCATCCTGGTAGCTCCAAACGTCTACACTGATTGCATCCTGTTTTGGCTTGGAAAAATCAGGTTCCTGCACTTTAAAGAATAGATTCGTTCCATCACTACTAAACCGATCAATACCATTCAGGCTGAACCCACTTTCAATACCTTCAGCATGATTGTCAATAAGCAAACTCGCCTTATTATCACCGTTATGATAATACCAAAAGGTTTGATCTTTCTTTCCATCTCCATCTTTCTCGACCACAAAAGCCATCTGTATGCCCGAATTATCAAACACAAAATTATCCGCACCTGTTCCCTTCCAGATCTCTTTAATTTCACCTTCCGGAAGCTGTACCCATCTGAGGGTCTGCTTTTCATCCTGATCTTTTTTTGATAGAAGCAATAACACGTTTCTTGCTTGACTTACCTGATAACTTTCCACGTTTTCATAACTCCTGGATTTACCTTTTTGTATATCCTGTAGCACCAATCCGTCTCGGACATTGCCTTGTTGATAAAGCAGGTATCCGGATCTTCCGTTAGCAATCAATTTAAAAGATTTAACAGATGGCCTGTAATCGATTTTTTTACTTCCCAACGTAATAATGCTTAGTGAATCATCAGACGTTTTAAAAATAACTTTTCTGCTGTCTTCGGAGAAAGCCGCATCGGCAGCCCCAATAATTTCCCTTTTCCAACTGCTTTTTGTCGAAGCTATTACGAACGTCTTTTTACCGACAGGACGGTTTTCGATGTAGTAATATGCATATTGCCCATCGTTGGAAATAGCTACATCACCTATATGAGGCCAGTTTTCCATAGCTTCAAAATCGACAGGAGGCTTGTGTGATTTTCTGCTGAGCTGTTGGGCAGAGGTGATAACAGTGCTTAACAACATGGGAATCAAAAGTAATTTCTTCATGTTTTAATAAATTTGAAATTAATCATCTACCACCTTATTGTTCCGGCCAAGTGCGAAGACCCTTTTTCATTTTCGTGACGGTTTCAGAATAATTGTCCACAAACCCACCCTTTTCTTTGCCATTCTTTTTAGCATTTTCAGTGTCTAATTGGATCGCTTCCTCTTCCTGAGCAATCGCTTCCTTAACTCTCCCCATTTTATACAAAAGGTTTGCCCTAGTATCTAAGAATTGGATGTTAGGATTGGGTTGTTCGAGTATTATGGAAAGGTCGCTCCAGTGTAAGGCTCTCTGTAGTACACTTTGAATATCACAATATAAAAAAGCCTCCCATGCGATATCATTTAAATTCCATGTGTCTGAGGCTAAGTAATTATCGTCCGGTTTTGGAGCCTTTGGTGGATTTGAATCCAATTTAGCATCTTGTAGACTAGCCCAGGTTATCCATTCTTTTATTCGTCGATAAAAAAGTATTTTGCTATCTGGAATAATATTATTCGCGAAACTTTCTCCAAATTTCGTTTTGATTAGCTTATGAATTCTCGTCCAATCAGGATTACGATTAACTGGAATCGTAGTCGTATCGTTAATAAACATCTTCTTCCAAATTTCATCTTTAGCAATGCGGTAATTGATGAAATAAAGAGCAGCCCCTTTTTGGTTGTGTAAACTGTCCACAACATTTGGATAATTAAAAAAAAGTCTAAAGAAGCGGTCGCTTGTACTATTTATCAGTCTTAAGTGTTCAAAAATAAATTCTATGTTTTCTCTGGTAAGTAATTGGATATTGGATAATTTATCCAGATAGTTAGTTTTATAATCACGAGCGATTTCCTCCGCAGCTTTTTTATCTTCAGAAAGTTCTGTTAAAGTTTTGATAAGACCGGGCATCGCGGCATAATCTCTTTTTCCATTTTTATAGTCATCTAAATCAGCGTAGAATTTCAACCGCTTCGGGTCTGTCGCAAAATTTACTAATTCAATAAAGGCGGTTGTATCCCGATAGCCTTCTGATTTATGTACTAATCGCCCATTAGGTGAAAAAAACAGGAAAGTTGGGAATGCCTCAACTTTATTTTGATCCATGAGCATTTGGGCATCATTGTACCAACTTCTAACCTGCTCATTATCCTTATTAGTTCTATCCATCTGAACTTTCACTGAGATGAATTTTTGATTCAAAATTTTTCCAACCGTTCTATTCGGATAGATATTGGCATCCATTGCCTTACACGGACCGCACCAAGTTGCAAAAGCGTCTACAAAAATGTACTTGTTTTCGGTTTTGGCCTTTTGCTTAATCTCCGTCCAAGCAAGATCTTGAGTAAATTTTATTCCCTTTTCCTTAGAGTCGGAATTATTTTCATTTTTGTTCTGTGCAGATGCTAGCAATGGTACTATCAGCGCAAGAAACAGTATTTTCTTCATAATTTTTTTTTTAAATAATAAATGATATCAAGGCATCAGGTCAGATTTTAACAGTTAATAGCCGGGCTAAGCTTTTTAAGAGCCCGGCTATGTAAGAGTTTAAGAATACTTTAATGGTTAATTGTAACCCGGATTTTGAACCAGGTTAGGATTAGCATTTAGTTCCGATTGTGGTATCGGCCACAATTGATCTGTTGTCTCCCAGGTGCCCCCTTTTTGTGGCGTAACAGTACTCATTACGGCATCTATTTTCCCTGTCCTTTTCAGGTCCAGCCATCGATGTCCCCATTCTGTAAATAGTTCTACCTGTCGCTCGTGTAGAATGGCATTTAACATCTGCTCCTGAGTAGTGGCCGTTGTATTTGATAAGCCTGCTCTGGTACGAATAACATTGAGATCTTGTGAAGCTCCAGAAATATTGTTTGATTGGGCCCTCGCTTCTGAACGTATCAAATATTGTTCAGCTAGTCGAAACACCATGATATACTCTTTTGATGTTGACGGATTGTCACGACCAATTTTATATTTAAACGCATAGTAATATTTGCTTGAGCCTACTGAGACACTGTTCAGCCAATTATACTTTCGATTGTCATTGGATTCGAAACTTGCAATGAGGTTATTATTGAGATATATTGGATATTGAAAATCTGCGGGACCTGAATTAGGTAAAATAAATAGATTTCCTTCGCCTGTATTACTATAGACACCTGTGCCAACTGGTTGTAATGACCAAATTGTTTCCTGGCTATTTTTTAGAAATACGTCATTTAAGCTAACAATATTGAATAATGAGGTTTGATTAATTAAGTTCGATGCCTCCATCTCAGCATTTGCCCATTGTTCAGTATATAAATATACTCTGGCTAACAAGGCCATAGCCGCCCATTTGGTAGGTCTAACTCTTTCTGTCGTCGATTTCAGCAAAGTAGCATCTAAATAGTTCTCACTTAGTAATCGTGTAGCGTCGGTCAAATCGGAGATAATTTGTTTGTATACTTCTGATTTTGCCGACCGCGGAATAAGTGAATTAGCTTTAAAGTCCGTTGTTGTTACAATTGGCACATCGCCATATAAATTCACCAAATAGAAATAGCAGAAAGCTCTCATGAATTTAGCTTCTCCCAATAATTGTTGTTTTACAACTGTCGAAACTTTACTACTTTCATTCAGCCCTTCAATAGCAGAATTTGAAATAAAAATTATAGGATAAATGGTTGACCATAAATCTGTTTGAATGCCATTACTTGTAAGACTATTTGTATAATATTGTTTGAAGAATTGAAAGTAGGGACTATTGTTAAAGCTAATTTCATCAGAGGCTAGTCCCGCAACGACCGAAAGGCTTGAAATTCCTTCATTCCCTAAGTTTTCATTTAATTGACTTGTATTTGCATAAATATTTGTAATAGCAGCAATAGCTAGCGCATTGTTGTCGAATACTGTTACTCCCGTTGTCCCTGTGACTGGAGGATTGACATCTACGAGCTTTTTACAAGAACTGAATATCGTAAAAAGGACAATCAAAAAAATGCCTTTTGCAATTTTTTTTCTAAATAGTTTCATATCATTTTAAGTATTTTTATCCATTAATTAAAGACCCATTTGAACACCAAGGGTGTAAATTCGCAAGGGGGGCAATGTTGTAGAACTCTTTGTTTCTGGATCTAGACCTATATAGTTTGTAAAAGTCAACAAGTTTTGACCTTGCGCGTATACTTTTAAGTTTTGTATGCCAGCATTATGATACCACTTTACTGGCAGTTGCCATGAGAAGGATAGGTTTTTTAATCTTATGTAAGATGCATCAGACCAAGCCAGGGTAGAAGTACTTGCATATGAGGAAGATTGATAATTATAAAATACAGAAGTAACCTTTTGTATTTGACTAATGTCGCCAGGATTTTTCCAGCGGCTTAAAACTGTGGTTGGTTGATTTCCTAATGATGAAGTTCCTGAAAAAGTCCCGGGTTGATATCCTAACCGGTAATTAGGTCCAATTTGTTTGAAAAACTGAAATAGAAAGCTCAATTCAAGGCCTTTGTACCGTATATTGTTTTGAATTCCACCAAAATACTTAGGATCAGGATTGATAATTGCAATTTTATTTATTGCTCCTGTACCTGGATCGGATACTGGATTTTGATTCCTATCATAGAAAAAGTATAGCCCGGTAATCGGATCTACTCCGGGAGAATTATACAATTTCTTAATTGTGATCGGCTGTCCAATTATTAATAAGTCTTTCCTCGAGGAGCTTTCTAATCCAACATATTTAGAGAGTTTGTTCTTAGGAATTGTCAGGTTTATATCCGTAGTCCAATTAAAGTTTCCCTGTTTTATATTGGTTGTGTTAACTGTTAACTCCCATCCATAGTTTTTAATAGTAGCTGGAAAATTCTCTGTAATTCCATTAAAACCTGACGTGATGGGCAAACTATACGTTTGGAGCTGATTTGAGGAAGTATTGTCGTAATAATTAGCGGATATTAAAATTCTATCCTTAAAAAAACCTAAGTCAACACCGACTTGAAACTTCTTTGTTTCTTCCCATTGAAGATACGGATTTGGAAGACCTTTCGGGGTTACTCCAACAATTCCCTGATAATTATTGCTCTGCGGATTGCTTTCATATAAATTCAAAAAAGCATAATCTCCTATCTGGTCATTGCCTGTCGTGCCATAACTGATGCGAACTTTTCCGAAACTCAGAATTGGGATTGCCTCTTCAATAAAAGACTCATTTGAGAAAATCCATGCTGTTCCGATCGAAGCAAAATTGTGAAATTGATTATTCTCACCAAAACGAGAGCTACCATCCCGTCTTGCTGCGAAATTTATTATGTATTTATCTTTCAAATTGTACGTGAACCTTCCGAAAAGTGCGTTATATTTGTAGGTTAAGGCGGTGGTTGATGCGACCGTGACCGTAGAGGCTGCTCGTATATCCTCCAAAACAGCATCATTGTTAAAGTTGGAAGCAGAAAAGGCTTGTCTGTCACTAATTGTTTTAAGAATTGTCGATCCAACGATAGCTGATAATGTTCCACCAGCCAAACTATGAGTATAAAGTATTTGTGGCTCAATCTGCAAAGTTGAAATACTACCCTGCCCAAAATCTGATTGTCCAGTAAATGAAGTTAGTTCGGGGCGTAATGCCGTTCTCGGAAGAATGCTAACTTCCTTCGTGAATAACTTTGAATAACCAAAAGTACTTTTTATTTCTACGCCCTTAAATATTTTATATCCTGCCGTAAGGCTAGTGATTAAATTATCTGTCTTTAAATTGTATTTTCTATTTAAATAACTTAAGGGATTTGTCCACGAAGATCTGCCATTAGATAGGGCTTCCCAATTTAAAGTACCATCCGCTTGGTATAAGCTAGGAGCATTAGGTGAAAGTTGAATTGCTGGTCCTGTTAAATCACTGCCAATAATTTTGTTATCGTCCGTTAAATAATTTCCTAAAAATTGTAAAGAGAACTTCTTGTTAGGAGAATAACTGTTAATATTAAAATGTACAGATCCCTTTTGGTCGGCGAAATCACCAGGAAAAACAGTAGTTTCCTTGTGATAGTTGCTACCAATCAAGAAATTTGTATTTGTATTTCCACCCGAAACAGATATTTGTGCATCTGTGTACCTCGCCGTATTACCAATCAGTTCCTTTTGCCAGTCTGTGTAACGTGTTGTATCCCAAGTTCCATTTATATCATAATCCAATGAACCTGGCGTAAGTCGATCATTAGCAAATGCTTCATGACGCATCTGTAAATATTGCTGCGTATTTAAGAGATCGAGCCTTCTAGTAACATTTCCCCAACCGGAGCGAACATTCGCATCTATTTTTGTTGCCTCTGCCTTTCCTTTTTTTGTTGTAATCAATATCGCTCCAGCAGCGGCTCTTGAGCCGTAAATAGATGTGGCATCCGCGTCTTTTAAAATGTCGATGCTTTCTATGTCTGAAGGGTTAATATAGCTCAATGGATTACCTGATCCGGAAGGAATTGGAGATGTATTGCCTGAAGTGCCGAAGATATTATTTAAGGTAGGTAACATCTGACTCGGATATGGCACCCCATCAATCACATACAGCGGATCATTCCCCATCGACAAACTATTCTGCCCCTGTATCCTCACCTTCACCCCGCTACCCGGTAAACCCGTCGCCTGCTCCACCACCAATCCCGGCACCCGTCCCTGCAATGCAAGTAAGGGATTCTGCACCGGCTGCTTCTCAATATCCACCGCCTTTACCGTACTGATATTCCCCGTACTCAAACGCCTGGAGGTCACTCCATACGCCTGCACCTGCACCTGGTCCAGCACCGAAGTCGCCACTTTTAACTGGATCACCCCCATATATTCTGCCGCTTTAACTTCCAGCTGTTCATACCCGATAAAGCTGATCTGTAAAGTCGCTCCCGGCGCCACCTGCCGAAGCGTAAATTCCCCTTTAAGGTCTGTGGTCGTGGCACCATTGCCGTCCTTCACCTTTACCGTGGCTCCAGCCAACGGCTGTCCCTGTTCATCCGTGACCTTTCCCGTCACATCCATCGCCTGAAAAAAATCCTTCACCTTATCGATCAGTGATTTTTCCTTCTTAGAAATCACAATCGTCTTTTCATCGATCTTATAGGTCACTGGCTGTTCATCCAGACAAGCCTCCATCACCTCGTCCAGCGAGGCATTATTAAAATTTGCATTGATCTTTTTATCTGTTTTCAGTTCTTTAGGCAGATAGAATACATCATAACCCGTCTGTTTTTTGATCTCGTCAAAAACCCGGGCAATCGGGACGTTCTTTTCCTTTAACGTCAGCTTTTGCGCATAGGTGGTCGCACTGACCTGCATGATGGTAACGATGAGTAGTAATGTCGTTAGTTTCATAACGCGCAGGATTTGATATACGCAGGTGTTTACCCTGCACACTCTTGGGTAAAAATTGTACATTTGTTCGTCTTGATTTAGTTAAAAAATAGTTGATACGCTACGTTTTAATCAGGCAAGGCATAGGCCGGGGGTGTTGGTAGCACTTCCGGTTCTTTATTTGGTGCCTGAAAGACTTGTGGTTTAAGGGTAATTTCTTTTTTCTTTCATGTTGCTTTGTTTGTTGGTTTACTATTTAAATAATCAGGTGGATGTCTCTTTTTATTCTACCGTAATTTCCCGGCCGGTCACCTTGAAGTGGAAAGCCCCCGTCAATTCCATCTTTCGCAGTACCTGCCCGATACTGCTGTACTTGGAAATCGTACCCGCCAGTAACTCTGTTTTCAATGCCGGGTTCTTATAGTTTACCTCAACATTATACCAGCGGGCAATCTCCCGCATCCCCGTTTCCAGTGTCTTGTCATTAAAGCGGAAATACCCGTCCTTCCAGGCCACCGCATAATCTGTGTTCACTTCTGTGACCGTAAAGCGGCCGTCCGTGTTCTGCGCCTGTTCTCCCGGTTTCAGGATTTTGCTGACCGGCGCACCCGGAACACCGACTTTTACGCTGCCTTCCAGCAGTGTCGTTTTCACGCTGGTCTCATCATCATAGGCATTGATATTGAAATGCGTACCCAATACCTGTACCTCCTGCGAAGCGGTCTTCACGATAAAAGGATGGGCTTTGTCTTTCGCCACCTCAAAGTAAGCTTCCCCGGAAAGCTGGACACTGCGTTCTGACTTCGCTGCAAAACTCGCCGGGTATTTCAGGCTGGAAGCCGCATTCAGCCAGACCGAAGTACCGTCCGGTAGCTTGACCTGGTACTGGCCGCCGGTCGGCGTTTCAATGGTATTGTATTCATCCGGCGAGGAAGAGGGCGAATCACCACTTACCTCGTATACCAGTTGTCCGTCAGCCGTTTTGGTGATGGTGATGCCTGCCTGTCTGGCGATATTTCCTTTCGCGGCATCCGTAAGCGAAATCTTTTTGCCACTGGCTAAGGTTAGCACGGCTTTGTTGCCACCCGGCAGGATGTCCTGCTGCGCCAACTGTTCTGTTTCCGCAGTTTTGGGTTTTTCGATATAATAGAACAGGCCTGCCCCGCCAATCACCAGGATTAACGCGGCTATGGCCATGCGGCTAAAGGTCAGTAAACGTTTGCCAGTTCCAACTGGTTGGGCCTCCTTGTAAATCTGCCGGTTGATGTTGTTCAGCATTTTGTCGCGGGCCTGGATCTTTTCCAACTGCGACATGCCGGCAGCATATTTTTCATAGGGCGGGAACTGCTCATACCACTGGTCCAGTTCACGGATCTCCGCCTCGGTGGCTTTGCCTTCCGAATAGCGGGCCATGATGTCCAGGATATGCTGCTTGTATTCCTCTTGATGGTTGCTCATATAAGGTATGCAAACCAAAAGCGCTTAGGGGGTACGCAGGAGACGAATTATTTTACATAATTTTATAACTACCTGATTGTCAGCAAGAAAAAATTGAGGGCTTTTTGTATTCTAACGCAGAAAGATCAGCATACCCACCAACATCAGGTCGTACTGGTTGTCCCTGAACTCGTCACGCAGGATGCGGAGGGCTTTTTGAATATGCTTTCTGACCGTGGCTTCAGCAATCCCGGTCTTTTCGGCGATCTCTCTATGCGAAAGCTGGTCAACGCGGCTCATCAGAAATACATCCCGGCATTTTTCAGGCAGCTTTTCGGCAGCCGCCAGTACGGTGGACTTCAGTTCACGCAGTTCCGTCTGCCCTTCGGGTGTAGGTGGCGGGCTCAGCTGGTATTCGCCGATCAGGTTATCAAGGTGACGGTAATACATTTGCTGGTGGCGCCAGGCATTGATCACCTTGTTTTTAATGGCGGTCTTCAGATAAGCCTCCAGTGTGGATTTAGGATTCAATTGTTCCCTGCCGGTATACAGGCCGACAAAGACCTCCTGTACCACCTCTTCGGCATCTTCCCTGGAATGCAGACGCTGATAAGCGGCATCAGCCAATATTTCCCAGTAACGGTGATAGATTTCGGTAAATGCAGCATGGTCTCCTGTCCGCAAAAATGCGATCAGTTGTTCTTCGCTGTATGTATGGTAAACCGACATCTGTTAAATAATCCTGAAGCTAATATAACGAAATTGTTAGATATGTTGTATCTGACCTGCGGTTAAAGCCCTGTTATTGATGTTTTTAGTATCCAGTGCCGGCTTCAGCCTTTCCAAACATTCAAAAACCTGCGCTGTTCTGTTCATGATGAACGTACCACTTATCAAAACATTTGTGTATGATGCACCCATCGGAAAAGTCTGGGCCGCCCTGACAGATACCGCCCAGATGAAAGTCTGGTATTTCCCGCAGCTCCGAAAATTTGAACCGGTTGTGGGTTACGCCTTTGAATTTGACGATCCGGAGTCTGCTTATCAAAAGGAATGGGTGGTCACCCAGATAGAAGCAGGGAAAAGGTTTGCGCATAGCTGGTCCTATCAAGGCTATCCGGGTAGTTCCGAAGTTATCTTTGACTTGAGCAGTGAAGAAGAAAAAACCAAACTCACCGTTACGCAAACGGGGCTGGAAAGCTTCCCGGATGATCCGCATTTTGCCCGGTCACGGTTTGAATGGGGCTGGGATACGCTGCTGGGTGAAAACCTGAAGCGGCTGGTAGAAAGTAAATGAGTCCGGACGTTTTAATGGTGTGTGAGCTTCGCCACTTTTTTCTGCCTCCGGTTCCAGTAATAAGTAAGCAGGAGTAAGATTATCCATAATACGCCATGTAAAAGCATACCGGTCAGCTGGCTTTGCTGCTGAACGGCCTGTGCCATACCGCGCGGATAACTGATGACCCATAAGGCGGCTGGCGAAGTCCCGTTGAGCCCCGCGATGAGCTGACCCGCATTCAGGCTAAAATGGATACCCAGGGGCAGGGCAATCCCCCGGGAAACGATAGCGGCCAACCCAAAGAGGAAAGCCCAGACAAATGGCCCGGTGAAGGCCGTTAGCGGGTCCCAGCCATACAGTATATGGTAAAACCCGAACACCAGCGCCATTACGACCTGGCTTACCCAGACGCCATACCGCTGATTCAGTTCCTGCTGTGGATAAGACCGGAAAGCGATCTCTTCCATCAGGGCAAGGGGCAACAGTGCCAGGATTTGCAATAGCGCTTCCGTTGAAAACCCATGCCCTGAAAAGCGAATGCTGGCAGGCGTCAACCCAATAAAAGCCATCAGCAACATGAGGAAAAAGACCAGCCCGATGATCACCCCCAGCAGGAATTTAAGTGGGCTGCGATTGTTCAGTCGAATACCTGCCTCCGCATAGCTGAACGCCCGGAGCTTGCTAAAAAGCCAGATCGTAAACAAGCCTCCCCCGCTGCCGAGTACCCCAAAGGCCAGCTGATGGAAAGGCGGCGGGACAAAGAACCGAAGGAAGCCGGCAATCACGAGCAGTCCCGTGAAGCAGCTGATAAACAGTAAGATTTTGAGCCAGGGCGGCAGTCTTTGCAAGGAGATTTTCATGTAACAAAACTAGCCGCTGGTGTTCTAAATATCGATAGCAAACCGGATATGTCGTAACAATGTCGTCAAGTGGCGTTCAATTTAAACAGAGATGATGGATCGGACCACACGCATCGGCCGGCTGGTAAAAGCCGGCCGCATGGAAAAGAATTATACACAGCAGCAACTGGCGGAACTATGCGGCATCAGCCTTCGGTCGGTACAACGCATCGAACGCGGTGCAGTCAGCCCCCGCCAGTATACGCTTAACGTACTGGCCAGTATATTGGATATCGATTTTTCGGAACGACAATCCATCCCTGAAACGTCTTCCGACAGATTCAGCAGGGAGCGGCGGCTGATCCTGTCCATTGGGTTTGGTTTGCTATGGCTGCTTTTGGGGCTGGCTTATGTTTTTCAGTCGCCTTTTTTTCCCGAAACCGCGTTTGAACTGATGCTGTATATTGCGGGCCTGTTAAGTGTTTACCTGCTGGCGTTATGGCGAATATGGCGATGAGGCGATTGCCGTCACAAGGGCTGTGAGCGATACCAGGTTTCGATCGCCTGACCAATCTCGTTCACGAGTTCCTGTGCCAGCTCGCCGCTGACCAAACTCCAGGAATTGTCCCCGTTATTTAAAATACTGACCGTTTGATTCCCGATTGTAAATTGGAACGTTTCATCCTGGTGCTGCACCCGGAGCGTTTGCGCTGATGCCGTGCCGCCCGGCTTGATGGTGATTTCAAAATCCTGTTGTTCCATATCCTTAACGTGTTTGCTGTAAACTATCGATCAACGCTTTCATTTCTTTGATTTCTTTTTCCTGGGCCGCAATAATACCATCAGCCAGCTTGCGCACCCGCGGATCGGTGATATGCGCATTTTCGCTGGTCATGATCGCAATGGAATGGTGCGGGATCATGCCTTTCATATACTGCACATCGCTGATGCCCACCTGCCGGTGTACGCCGATAAATGCCAGCCCAAAAATCACCAGGCTGGAAACCATGAGCACCACATTCTTCTTTTTATCCGGGTACATCATGGGCATCATGGCCAGCATGAGTACCGCCATAGCCGCAATCATCATCAGCGTCATATAAAAGCGGGTCATATTGATATAGATATGATCCGGCTCGTTCACATTTAAAAACATGATGGCATACATCAGGATGAATGATGCGGCCAGCATAAGTGCAAATTTTCCGTAGTTTCCGTTTTTCATCAGCGTAGTGTTTTAAAAAGCAACAGTTTTAAAGCCGGTTTTGTTCCCTTCAATGAGCCGTCCATACGCCAGCCATCCTATAGCGATAGCGTTTGCCCGGTATCGCCGGGTTTCAGGATCGATTTATTTGCCGCCCCCTGTGCTGCGCTTTTATCCTGCGACTGCTGCAACTGCCCGGCCAGCAGGTCCAGTTGTTCGCGCAAGAGTTTGTGGATGTCCGTTTTGATCCTGAGGTAATTCTCCTCGATGAGTTCAGGGCCCACACGTGCAATAACGGGAATGGGCAGGTAATCTCTTTCCTCGGCCGCTATCCGCTTATGATCGTTCTGTATCTCACTGTGAAACATCTTCAGGCCGATCTTCTGCTCCGGGTTATCCGCCACCATGCCCACAAACTCACCCGAAGAAAGTGAAGCGATCTTGCTGGCCGGTATCGCATAGTCCATCTGCGTGGAATGCGATATGGAAATATCGCTGCTGTTCACACTCTTGCTCTGTTTCTCCTGCATAATCTTGCCAAACGTCTCACTCAGCTTTTTGGCCGTATCACCGGTCACCTGCCCGCTGATGATATTGCCCACAATACCGGTGATCACCTCCGCCTGTTCGGCCCCATAATCCTTTTTCAGCTGGCTGAAATCCTGCACCGCTAAGGTGGTCGCCACTTTGTTACTTCTTGCCGTAGCGATCAGGCTGTCGATGTTGTTAAAATAGATCGTCGGGAACTCATCAAAGATCAGACTGCTCTTTCGCATCCCTTTGCGGTTGACCAGTTTGACCATGCGGGAGATATATAAGGACAGTACCGCACCATAGATTTGCAGCTTTTGCGGGTTATTGCCCACGCAGACGATCTTAGGATGTTCCGGGTCATTGATGTCCAGCGTAAAGTCATTTCCGCTCAATACATAATATAAAGATGGGGAAGACAACCGGGCCAGCCCGATCTTGGCGGAAGCAACCTGTCCTTCCAATTGCGCCTGCGCATTGTTCTGCCAGGCCGAAATAAAAGGATTGATCAGCACCCGTATTTCCTCTTGCATATTTAGTACGGCAAATAATTCGTCATAAGGGGCCTGCATCAGTTCAATCACATGCGGCAGGGTACAATAGCGTCCGTCCTGGTATTTGCGCAGGTACCAGATCACCGCCGTCAGGAAGTTGATCGGACTTTCCACAAAGAAGTCACCTTGTTTTTTGATCCATTCCCGGTTCAGACCCAGCATGATCGTCCGGCTGGCCTCGGTGGCGTCTGTTATATCGTCCATGCTATTCGGGTCAAGCGGGTTGCAACGGTGCGTGCGGCTCAAATCATCAAAGTTGATCAGGTAGAAGGCTGGTTGGATCGGGTAGTGCTTATGGTATTGCAGCAATTTGTTGTAAGCGATCTTAGAAAGGTCGTCAAACTTAAAATCATACAGGAATAAAGTAAAACCCTTTTTGATGTGCTGGTCAATGATATGCCGGATCACGAAATAGGATTTACCCGCCCCGGGAGTACCCGCCACCAGTAAGCCCCGAAAGGGATTGATGATATTGATCCAGCTGTTTTTCAGCTTGCCCTTTAAATTATACCTGGCAGGCAGGTTCACCGAATATTCGTTTGTAAGTCGCCTTTCCTCCTGCGGAAACGTTTCATTGAGTTCATTAAAGATATCTTTGGCCAGTTGTTTTTTGATCAGGCGGCTCAAACGGACCCCGGCGGACAGCATCACTAAATAGCCCGCCAATGTAAGAACAATATATAAGGTTGCCGTCGTTTGCAGGGATGTACTGATATAAAGCATCACCACGCTGCCAAAATACAAGATCAGGCCACTAAGCAGACCAGCTAGTATTGGTTTCAGTTTTTGCTGCTCATCCTTTCGGCCTTTGGCACCAATCAGGGAAATGATCAAACATAACAATGCCGCCAGTTTGGCTTTCCAAAAGCTATTGAACAATCCGGTTCTGGCGATGTTCGCGATCATGCGATCTGTCAAGTTTGCGGTCAATGCCCATTCCCTGAACGCCTGGTAACAGCAAAGGTAAATATGGATGGCTAAAATAAACAGGCTGATCAGGCGGGTAAAGTCAATGATCTTTCTTAATCCTTCGGTATTTTCTCCGGTTTGCATGGCTAGTAAATTAAAGGGTTAACTGCTGCTGATTCTTTTTGCGCTTCTTCCGTTTGGGAACGCCGGGGCCGTAATCCGGTTGCGTTTTGGCCAGCAGGGTTTCCAGGAGTGAGGCGGCTTCCGTATGAGGGGTTTTGCCCTGATCCGTTTGATTTTCCGGTTGTACGGCCCTGTTTGCCGGGCGGGATGTTGGTATTGGCAGTTCCTGCCTGCTTCGGGTATGGGCGGAAAAACGTTCGCTCAATCCTTTGGCGCTGTATGCTTTGCCCAGGTCAGAGCCATTGAACACGCAACGGCTTTGATGATCCACGAAGGTAACCCCGAATAACTGTCCCTGCTCATTCTGCCGGTACAGCACCTCGATCCCTTGTTGACGGGCAATTTTCTGGAAATGATCTTTGGACAGCGTATAATAACCGTTAAAGAGCCGATCGATCCGGTTTCTTAAATCCTGGCGGTATGGCTTGCGCTTTTCGTTGTTCCTGCCAAACAGGGTTTCCAGGTTACGCAGCGTCGGCTTGGTATAGAACGAGCTGGCCTTTACTGGTACACCGACCGGCTGGCCTTTTCCATCTGTAACGTTATACATCAGGCCTTTTTTCTGGTACATCGCGGTATGTTCCTCACCCCGGAATGCCATCACGTTAAAACAGCCGAGCACCGCATCGTATTCCGCCAGCGAGGTAAAGCGGTAATCCCGTAATACAGCGGTCAGTACATTGCTGATCGCCCGCTTGGTAGGCAGGTGGCCGTACTGCACTTTTTCAGTGTCTGCTTTTTTGATGACCGGGTAGTGTTTCAGGTCTTTGCTTTCGGCTTTGACCAGCCCGAATTCCTCTTCGATGGCCTTGCGGGCAGGTTCGGACAACCGTTTGCCGATGTTATGCAGGTCGATCCTTTCGGCTTCCCGTGTGATATTGGTCGTCACAATATGCAGGTGACAATGCGCCGCATCATGATGCCGGTAAACCAAATAAGGCTGCTCACCAAAACCGATCTTCTCTAAATAGCTGGCGGCAATCTGCTGTAATTGCTCTTGTTTGGGACTTTCACTGGAATGAAAATTCAGGGAGATATGTACCGCATTGGTTTTCACATTGGGTTTTAATTGCAATAACCGGTTAAAGCGGTTCAGTTTCTGGCCGAAACGCAGGGTTTCTATGTCCCCGGCAAAACCGCTGGCCATGATCAGGCTGGCTTCACCCGTTTCGATCTTGTTCTCGTTATAGTGGAGCATTGCCCGGATGCTTTTACCTGTGCTTATTCTTGCAACCATTTGTCCGCCAGTTTGGAAACCACCCTTAAGAGTTCATCCACTTTTGTTCCGACCTTCTGGTAGAGATCGGCGGTTTGCAGTGCATAATAGCTGCGCTGGTTCTCCGCTTGTGCACCATTAAACTTCCGGGTAACCTGGTTAATATTGATGCCGATTGCTTTAAGGTCCCTGCGGATGAGGGCCAGTTCTTCCATCACCGGGTCCATGCTCACGTCCTGCCGGTAGAGCCTGATCTTCTGGTTGGTCAGGATCTTTCGGCAGACTTCGGCGATGGACGCGCTCCGGCTTTCTTTACGCAATTGTTCCAGCTTCTTAAAGAGCTTTTCTGGAACGCGTATAATGATGTTATGGCTGAGCCGGTCTTCGCTATGGGCTAACTTTTTCCTGGACATGGGGGTACACTTAATTGGATGCTTTGGCGGCACGAGTTCCGAGTGCTGCCCCCGGCCAAATGGACGGCAAAGATTTTTTGCGCATGCAAAAATACATCTTTGCCTAGACCACGCGGGCTACAAACGAAGCTCCTTACTGAAGTGCTGCTGAACATCGGTGAATGAATGAATAAACGGTTCTTACTGATTTATGAATGCGGCTCTTTTTTGAGCTGTGCTGCCGCAAGTGCGACGGTATCCCGTAAGCGCTGTTTGAGGGTTCGCGGGGGCGAAGTCTCCACGCGTTTTAATTTCAGGTAGGGCGTTCCGTGAAATTTCCTGCCTTTGACGGTTGGGTTCTTGTTGGGGTTCATCATTATTGAAAATTTGATCCGGCCCAAAATTGAAAAGGATGAAAATGGGGTTGTCTCTACTAGTGGTAAATAAAGTATAAGTCTTGTAGATACTTTCATGGAAAAGTACCTTGACAGGGTGTCAAACAAAAAGGGGCCAGCAAATGCCAGCCCCTTCATCTATGGATGTTTACTTAATCTTTTTCCGAAGCCATGTCATCTGCCTCGGCCGCAAGTTGGATTACATAGCCAACTAAAAATGCGTCGACTAACGATAAAGCGTAGTCTTTGCTAATAGGCAACATATCGGGCCTTAAAAATTCTTTATCAATATATCTTTCAGCGTCCCATAGTTGGCGGGTCAATACTGGGTTCTTAGGTTCGATCTGCTCAAAGATGCGCTCGAATGACTGATTCGCCACTTCAATAAATTCTTCTCTGTCATTCTTATTTAAGGGGAGGGAGGAAATTTTTTCAGCATCCTCACTAAAAACAGTTTCATGTTGTTCCCAATCAATTTCTGTATCCTCGTCTTTTGACAGTCGATAATCCTCGTAATAAACATCTTGTTGCCAATCTAAAAACCCTTCTTTAAAGGTTTGCAATTTAAATTCATCATCCAACTTTACGTTATTTTCGGTTTCAATATCCAATACATATTGATCCCAATCCCGCACTTCATGTTTGTCCATGTTCGTGTATAACAGGATTGATAACTCAACCTTGGCCGGTGATGCTTTTAATAAGTCTGACCATTTTTCTAGTCCGCATAATTTCGCAATCACATGCTGGGCATTTCCTAACTTAAAATTTTCCTCATTGATATTGAAATCATTGACGAGCAAGTCGATCTTGAAAAATCTTGGGTCGTAGCCGTACACGTTACGCCGCAATTTGGGATCGAACGAAGATGTTTGGGTTTTGAAATCTTTGTGAAGATTTTTTGCTTGGAGTTTAAGATACTCGATCATAATACATTCCTGTTTAGACCTACTTCATTATCCTGGGTATTTGCGTCCGTAATCTTATTTGGATAATAAGCAGGCAGGTTTGCATTATTAAACAATTAATTGGCTGATTACATCTTTGCACGGACGGGCTAGCTTGCCAAAAGCATAAACAATTATATGCATAATTTTCTTTTAAACCAAAATCTG
This sequence comes from Mucilaginibacter sp., assembly GCA_035547875.1. Lineage (GTDB taxonomy): Bacteria > Bacteroidota > Bacteroidia > Sphingobacteriales > Sphingobacteriaceae > Mucilaginibacter. The sequence continues at coordinate 66,278 of DASZTX010000059.1, forward strand.
TCCACGATAGCTTGGCGATGAGCCATACCCAGTAGTGATAAATAAAAAAAGCGAATAAAATATTTTGCTCTAGTAGAGTAAAAGAAAATGGAGGGCATGCCATGTTTGCGGTATTAAAACAAAACATATGTTGCCCTATTTTCCGAATGAAAAGTTCACACTGACACCCGTAAAAGCCCAGCGCATCCTGGCCAAACATGGCACGGAAATCAGCCTGGAAGATGCTGAAATTATGTTGGAACTATTGCGAAAAATCAGTAAATTGTCTGTGAACGAAGCCTTTAAGCGGCTTTCGAATGGTCAAAATGAAGCCCCTTCACCAGGGGAAAGTGAAACATTAATTTATGGTCTATGCAAGTAGCAGATTTGTATGTCCGGGTTAGTACGGACGAACAGACGAAGGGCTATTCGCCCCGAAGTCAGGAGGCAGTATTGCGGCAATACTGCCAGTTGAGGAACATCACGGTGCGGCAGGTCTTTTATGAAGACTATACCGCCAAGCATTTCAACCGCCCGGAGTGGCGGAAACTGATGATTATCCTGCGTAAACAGCGCGGAAAAACGGATTTATTGTTGTTTACCAAGTGGGACCGGTTTAGCCGGAACACGTCCGATGCCTACCAGATGATCACAACGCTGAAACGCCTGGGCGTGGAACCGCAGGCGGTGGAACAACCGCTGGACTTATCGATCCCCGAAAACAAAATGATGCTGGCGATCTACCTTACGGCGCCGGAGATTGAAAATGACCGGCGCGGCTTAAATACCAAAGCCGGTATCCGCCAGGCTAAAAAAGAAGGCCGTTATATGGGTAAAGCGCCAAAAGGTTACATTAACAAAGCTTATGAAAACGGGCGACGGTACATTGACATCAAAGAACCGGAGGCCTCAATCATGCGCTGGGCATTCCAGGAAATGAGTGAAGGGATGTATTCCGCCGAGGCGATTATGAGAGTTGCCAATGAAAGAGGCCTGGGAATGGATAAGAATACGTTCTTAATCTCCATGCGCAATCCGGTTTACTGCGGAAAGATCCGTTTGCCTGCCCATGAGCATGAACCGGCACAATTGGTTCAGGGTCTGCATACGCCTTTGATTTCGGAAGCACTGTTTTATAAGGTGCAGGATGTGATGAACAGCCGGGCCAAATATGTAGTAAACATGGCCATCGCCACCCCTGAAGAATTGCCATTGCGCAATTTTATCAAGTGTAATAAATGTACCCGGATGCTGACCGGGAGTGCCTCTAAAGGCCGAAAAAGGTATTCGATCTATTATCATTGCCGGTCATCCTGCGGCGTGAGACACCGGGCGGAGGATATCAATAACGCTTTTATGGATGAACTGATTAAGTTCGTTCCCCGTGCGGGGTATGCGCAGCTGTTTGTTGAGAGTATTACCGATGCTTACCGCAACCAGAATGAGGCCATTAAAAATGAGCAGAACGAGCTGATCAAAGCCATCAGCGATGCGAACAAAAAGATCGATATAGCCAGAGAATTAATGCTGACCAGCGAGCTTGCTCCGGATGAGTACCGGAAGATCAAAGAGCAGGCTGGTTCGACAATTGCACAGCTTGAGGTACGCCTTTCCGAAACAAACGTACAGAGGTCGAACCATATTAACATCAAAAAAGTGGCTCAGGAGGCTGTAAACACACTTTTGGAGATCGACCGGCTGTATGACAAGGCTTCTATTCCTGGCAAAAGATACCTAGTAGGGTTATTATTCCCTGAAAAATTCACTTTCGTAGATGGGGTATGTCGAACCGGTAAGCTCAACAAGGCCGCCGAGCTAATATACCTGGAAAACAAGGCTTTACGAGCAAAAAAAATGGGGCAAAAACCTTCAAAAAAGGCTTTGCCCCATAAAGGGTAAGCAATGGGGCTCGAACCCACGACCCCCAGAACCACAATCTGGTGCTCTAACCAACTGAGCTATGCCTACCGTTTTTAGAGTTTGCAAAAATAGGAATCTCCGGCAGATTTGCAAAGTCTTTTTTGGGGAGCTTTGAAATATTTTTCAGCAGGTCACGATCATTTTTATGACAGAAAAGGATGCAGGCGATAATTTAACCGTTTAAATTACAATCAATTTACGAAAATCCTTCCTGCTGGGGTTACTTTTGTATTATGGCAGAGCAATTAGTTGAATTGAACGTGACCGGGATGCATTGTAATAATTGCGCCCTTTCTATACATAAACTACTCGAAAAAAAAGGATTACAGAATATCCTGGTTGATTTTGCGGGTGAGGAAGTAAAGTTTTCCGACAATGGAAACGCACCGCTTACGGAGATAATTAAAGACATAGAGGGACTGGGATTTAAGGTAGTTGATAACCCGGCCACCCATCAGCAGGCTTTTTATGAGCGGATAGAGAACAAGTTTATTTTTTGTGCAATACTTACGGCGCCGCTTTTGCTGCATATGGTATTGCCCTGGCATTTTTTGCATCTGCCTTTGGTGCAGTTCCTGCTGTGCCTCCCGGTGTTTTTAGTAGGTTGCGTACATTTCGGTAAAAGCGCCATTAACTCCGTGAGGGGTGGCGTACCCAACATGGATGTCCTGATCTTCGTGGGATCAACTGCGGCATTTGTTTACAGCGTTACCGGCACCCTCCAGCATCTTGGCGAAAATTATGAATTTTACGAAACCTGTGCCACCATCATTACATTGGTACTGTTGGGTAATGTTTTTGAAAAACGCTCCGTTACCCAAACCACTTCTGCATTAAAGGACCTGGTGAAGATACAGCAGGTGAAAGCCAACAGGATCATTAACGGCGAAACGGAAGTGATCAGTGCCCGGGATGTACGTCCCGGCGATACGCTGCAGGTAAATCAGGGAGATAAAATTCCGGTTGACGGCGAAGTGTTGTCGGGCAACGCGTCCATCGATGAAAGTATGCTGACCGGCGAAAGCCTGCCCGTTGAAAAGCAAAAGTATGACAGCGTGGTTGGCGGCACCATTGTTCAGCACGGCAATATCATTATGCTGGCCACTAAAGTCGGCTCTAATACCGTACTTTCGCAGATCATCGATCTGATGAAAAAAGCGCAGGCTGCAAAGCCGCCCGTTCAGAAACTGGGAGACAAGGTGGCGGCCGTATTTGTTCCGTCCGTTATATTCATCGCGTTGATAACCTTTGCCATTACATACTACGCAGCTCACGCTCCGCTTCAGCACGCACTAATGAATGCTATAGCTGTTTTGGTCATTTCTTGCCCCTGCGCAATGGGTTTGGCCACACCGACGGCTGTAATGGTGGGACTTGGCCGTGCGGCAAAGAGTGGTGTTCTTATTAAAGGAGGCGATACGGTTGAGGCGGTTGCTAATGCAAAATTTGTGGTATTTGATAAGACCGGCACGCTGACTACGGGTAAGTTTCATATTAAAGACATCGGTATCGCCGATGGTTCGTCCAACGAACAGGTTCGGGGGATCATCACAGCCATTGAAGAGCGGTCGGGCCACCCTATTGCAAAATCGCTGGTTAAAGAACTGAAAGCATTACCACAGGAAAAGCTCATTTTAAAATCTGCTGCCGAAGAAAAGGGCCTGGGGATGCGGGCTGAAGATATACAGGGCAATTCTTATTTTCTTGGTTCTGCCAAAACGGATCAGTCCGGCTTTAATCTTGCTTTATACCGGAATCAAAAATTAATGGCGCACATCGCTATTGATGATGAGATCAAACCTGATGCTGCACCGCTGATTGCCGCGCTAAAAAAGATGGGCATTGTGCCAGTTTTGCTCAGCGGAGATAAGAAAAGCAGATGTAATGACGTTGCAGGAGTGATCGGAATCACTGATATACATGCGGAGAAGTTACCCGAAGAGAAGCTGAAGGTAATAGACATTTACCGGCAGAAGGGCAAAACGATCATGATCGGTGATGGTATAAACGATGCGCCTGCACTTGTCCGTGCGGATATCGGGGTATCTATGAACGATGCCAGCCAGATAGCCATACAATCGGCAAGAGTGATACTGCTTAACACTGACCTTCAGTCGGTCGTAAAATTCCTTCAGATCAGTAAGCATACGCTCATCACCATTAAACAGAACCTGTTCTGGGCATTTGCCTACAATATTGTAGCGATCCCTGTGGCAGCCCTTGGCTTTCTCAGCCCGATGATCGGCGCCTTTACCATGGCGTTTTCAGATGTCGTGGTGATCGGAAATTCGCTGCGCCTGAAACGTAAAAAATTAGAACGCTGAAAGAAAATGCTCTGCCCAGCCGTTTAATTTTATATTTTCGCGCCAACAGAAGGCTATGCAAACAGCAGAATGCCTCTAATTATATCTGAGCGGACAAATGATCGAAATTTTTACAGACGGGGCATCAAGCGGTAATCCCGGACCAGGGGGCTACGGCGTCATCCTTCGCTCGGGAAAACATTATAAAGAACTGTCGGAAGGTTTTCGCAAAACTACCAACAACAGGATGGAGTTGCTTGCGGTTATAAAAGGACTGGAAGCCCTAAAAAATATCAACCAGAAAGTTACCATATACTCCGATTCAAAATACGTGATTGATGCGATAGAAAAACGCTGGCTTGACGGCTGGGTAAAAAAGGGCTTTGCCGGAAAAAAAAACAAGGATCTCTGGCTTCGGTATATCGCCATCAGCAAACTGCACAAAATCAGATTTGTATGGGTACGCGGACATAACGGGCATCCGGAAAACGAACGATGCGATGAGCTGGCCGTAATGGCCGGCAAACAAAAAGGCCTTCTGATCGATTCCGTTTTTGAAATGGAAAATTCAAAAACAGATCTTCTGTAAACCCTCCGGGACTTTAATTTATTGCTATATTTATCCCTCCCGATGGCACTGCAATTCATCAGCCTTTGCAACCGGGCAGTAACCAATATCAGAAAATTATGGAATTTGGCCGCGTTAGTCCCGGAGAATTAGCCACAGTAGATTTCACCCTCCCTCCCGATACCGAACTTACCAAATCGACCTTGTCAAGCGCCAATAACAAACAGCAGCTTCAGGTTCATGTGGGATGCGCCAAATGGGGACGCAAGGAATGGCTCGGCAAGATCTATCCGCCGAAAACAAAGGACGCTGCGTTTCTGGATGAGTATGTAAAACATTTTGATTGTATCGAGCTGAATGCGACGTTTTATAATGTTTATCCGCCGGAAACCATTTTAAAATGGAAAGAAAAGGCCGCCATAAACCCGGCTTTTAAATTCTGCCCAAAATTCTCCCAGAGTATCAGTCACATGCGACGGCTTAAAAACGCAGATGAACTGACAACCGAATATTACAAGGGGATCATAGCCTTCGGTGAAAACCTGGGTCCGCTGTTTTTACAGGTGGGAGATAATTATACACCTAAAAGCCTTCCTGATCTAAGGATATATCTTGAAAAGCTGCCAAAGGACGTCCCTGTATTTTTAGAGGTGAGACATAAAGACTGGTTTGCCGTTCCGGAGATACGCCGCAATTATTTCGCCATGCTGCATGAACTGAACATAGGAGCCGTAATAACGGATGCCAGCGGCCGCCGTGATGTGGTGCACATGGAATTACCTACGCCGCATGCATTTATCCGCTTTGTGGGCAACAGTCTGCACCCGACAGATTATGCACGCTGTGATGAATGGGTGGATAGGACCGCACAATGGAAAGAAATGGGTTTACAATCGGTATGGTTCTTTATGCATCAGCACGATGAAAGATATTCCCCTGAGCTGGCTGATTACGTGGTTGAGCAGTTCAATAAAAAACTCGGCATGAATCTGCTGCGTCCTGCTTTCATCGACCGTGACGCACCCGGCGAAGCTACTTCGCAATTAACCCTGATATAACATTAATGCTCAGGGCGACGATTGCCGTATTAAAGGCAAACGAAATAAGACCGTGAAGCCAGGCAATCCGGCGGATTGGCCGCGACGATATTTCAACATCGGACACCTGAAAGGTCATCCCGATAACAAAAGAAAAATAGACAAAGTCGAGGTAATCGGGTTCATTTTCATCGGGAAAAAGCAGTCCTCCCAACGGCTTTTTTTTGTCGTCATCAGGATTGGTAGAGTAATACAAATGGGCATACCTCATGGTAAAAACGGTGTGTACCATCCACCACGAGACCACGACAGCTCCCATAGCCAGCAATACATGGCGGGTAATATTGGCCGGTGAACCCTCTTTTGATGACATCAGTAAAAACACAACAGCTACCAGACTCATCAGCGAAGCACCTATTACAAAAAGAAATAAAATTGTCCGGCTGGAGTCTTCCAGACTTGCGATCTTCCGGATCTCGCGCGGGTGCGCCCACAAAATAACGATCCAGTCAAGTACGATGATAGATAATGCAAAGGCTAACCACACTGATAGTACCACAGAGGGCACTGATGGTAAATCGCGAAAAAAGAACCAGGCTACTGCACTTACGACCAGCGAGATATAGATCTTATAATGCGCATCGAGACGAAATACAAGACTTTTTGGTGGCTTTTTGCTGTTTGACATTTAGCATAAAACTACAACATAAAACCTAATCTTCATCAATAATTTCGATCACCCGGCCGATCTGTCCGTCATCTAACCGCACTTTTATGCCGCGTGAATGGAAGGCTGCGCTGGTAAGCAAATCTTTGACTATGCCGCGCGTACGTTTACCGCTGCGCTGATCTTTTTTCAGAATGATCTCGACCTCCAGGCCGGGATAGATATCACTTCTATTTTGCCCGTTCACTTACTACTCTTTTACCAAATTATCTATAGCACTTTGAACCTTCGCAAAGTCAAACCTTTGCACAATAGCATCAAAGGCGGCACTGACTTCCTTATTATTCAGATTGCCGATACTGCCCTCATGCGTATGATTAACCTGTTTTGCAGGATTGAAGTCCCCGCGCTCAATGGCAAGGCCGATTTGTTTGTACGCATCACGGAACGGAACTCCGCCCAGCACCATGCGATTCACTTCCTCCACGCTGAAAAGATAGGCATATTTCGGGTCATCCAAAATATCTGTCCTTACCGTAATATTCTGAAGCATGAAAGTCGCCATGTGCAGGCACATCTTCAGATCGGCAAAGGCCGGGAACAATAACTCCTTTAACAATTGCAGTTCCCTGTGATAGCCTGATGGAAGATTGGTAGTCATCATGGCTACGTCATTTGGTAATGCCTGCAGCCGGTTGCATTTGCCGCGCATAATTTCCCAAACGTCAGGATTCTTCTTATGCGGCATAATGCTGCTGCCGGTGGTGAGCGTATCGGGGTAGCTTACAAATGCAAAGTTCTGGCTCAGGTAAAGCGCCTGATCCATAGCCATCTTCCCCAAAGTTGCGGCAAGTGACGACAACGCCTGCGCAATGATGCGTTCTGTTTTGCCCCGGCCCATCTGCGCATAAACCACATTGTAGTTCAGACTGTCAAAGCCGAGTAATTGTGTGGTAAGTGTCCGGTTCAGCGGAAATGAGGAGCCATATCCCGCAGCCGAGCCCAAAGGATTCTTATTGGTAATACGGTAAGCCGCCAAAATCAGCTCAAGGTCATCGGCGAGGCTTTCGGCATAAGCGCCAAACCACAAACCAAACGACGACGGCATAGCGACCTGCAAATGAGTATAGCCCGGTAGCAATACATCCTTATGCTGATCACTGAGTTCGATCAATAAGCGGAACAGCTTTTCGGTTTCCTCAACAACATCCTGCAGCTCATGCCGGAAGAATAATTTCAGGTCAACCAGAACCTGGTCGTTACGCGAGCGACCACTATGTATCTTTTTGCCGGCGTCGCCGATGCGTTGCGTAAGCAACAGTTCGACCTGTGAGTGAACATCTTCAACATCCGGCTGAATGGCAAATTTCCCCTCTTGTATATCCCGGTATATATTTTTCAATTCATTTTGTACGAGCTTCAGGTCTTCCGCATTCATCAGGCCGATGCTCTCCAGCATCCGGGTATGAGCCAAAGAGCCAAGCACATCAAAGGCAGCCATTTGCTCGTCGAACTCGCGGTCGCGTCCAACGGTAAAGGTCTCTACAAGCTCGTTAACCGTAATAGACTTTTGCCAGATTTTACTCATCGTACAAATATGGTTTAATTGTATTTATTATTCCAGTTTCTTGTCATTGTAAACCGCCGAAGGCCGAAAGCTACCTCCCTGCATGACATAGTTTAATAACACCACGGCTTTCGTCGTTCCTCAGCCTTACAATATTATACTATCGCTTCAAGCATTTTTATATAAAGCTCGATACCCTCGCGTATCTCATCCACATAAACAAACTCATCGGCGGTGTGAGATCTTGCTGAATCGCCCGGGCCAACCTTTAGCGACGGTATATCCAGTAACGATTGATCGGATGTGGTAGGTGATCCATAGGTCGTCCGGCCTAATGCGATACCTGCCTGCACAATTGGATGCTCTTTATCGATTTTTGAAGGCTTAAGGCGAATAGAACGTGGGGTGACGTCGCATTTAACATGCTGGCGGATGATCTCCAGTACCTCCTCATTACGGTAGGCATCGGTGACCCTGACATCGACCGTAAAAGAACAGGCCGCCGGTACCACATTATGTTGCGATCCGGCATTGATAATGGTTACCGACATCTTTATCGGCCCAAACACCTCCGATTCTTCCGGAAAACGATAGGTTCTGAACCATTCGATGTCACTCATTGCTTTGTAGATCGCATTTTCGCCTTCCTCGCGGGCCGCGTGCCCTGCTTTGCCATGAGCCACGCAATCAAGCACCATTAAACCGCGTTCCGCAATGGCCAGCTGCATCATGGTAGGTTCGCCGACTATCCCGAAATCAAGTTTACCTAAATCCGGGATGATCAGTTCGAGGCCATTTACCCCGGATATTTCTTCTTCTGCGGTTGTCGCAAGACAAAAGTTATATTTCAGCCCCTGTTGCTCATAAAAATACAGGAACACATTGATGAGCGAGACCAGACAGCCGCCGGCGTCGTTGCTTCCAAGTCCGAAAAGCTTTCCGTCCGCTATCTGCGCATCATAAGGATCATGGGTATAGCCGGAGTTTGGCTTTACCGTATCATGATGCGAATTCAACAGGATGGTCGGCTTTGACGCATCGAAATATTTATTGTACGCCCAGATATTGTTCAGTTTACGGTGGGTATCAACCCCTCTGTCCTTCAGAAACTTTTCAATAAGATCTGCGGTGAGGTTTTCTTCCTTGCTAAAAGACGGTATAGCTATAAGCTGTTGCAGCAGGCTGACCGCCTGTTGATATAATGTTTTTGTATCAGTCATAAATTATTGCTGCAAAATTAATGTTTTTGATATAGAAAACCGGAATATCGAAAGCTATTAGCCTTTGTCCAAACCAATATGCTATACAGTTGATAATCAGCAGTCATTATATTTTTACATGTCGCGCATACATTTATAGCATTATAAATCGCTATTATTGTCGTTCAAATTTGATAAAATAAAAATGAAGAATACTATTTTACTGTCGGCATTGACCCTAGTCTTTGCAGTCGCTACAAGCAAGGCCCAAACTTCGCAGACTTATGCACGTAACGGTTATACCTTAATGATAACCAATTACGATCCGACACTTGACACGGCTGAGGTTACCAGGCTGGTAAATACATTTTTTAAAGTTTATCCTGAACTGGCCAAGGAATACAATCCGGGAACACTGAAATCTGTCAAAATGGTTATTGATACCACGTACAAGGGTGTTGCTGCAACGGACAACGGACAGGTTACCATAAGCAACAAGTGGCTGCATGATCATCCCGAAGATATTGACGTGGTAACACATGAAGTTATGCACATCGTTCAGGATTACGGTGAAAGCGTGGGACCGGGATGGCTGACAGAGGGCATCGCCGACTATGCGCGTAACAAATTTGGCGTAAATAATGCAGCTGCGCACTGGAGCCTGCCGCCATTTAAGCCAACGCAAAACTATGATAATGCTTATCGTATAACAGCACGTTTTCTGGTCTGGATAGAGGAAAAAATAAAGCCCGGTATTGTTAAAGAACTTGACAGCCAGCTAAGAAAGCATACTTATACTGACGATTTGTGGAAGAAACTGACCGGAAAGACAGTTGACGAACTGTGGAAAGCCTACGCGGCCAACCCTGCTATTTAATCATATCAGTTTATTACTGCACAAAGGGCCTCTTAAAGAGGCCTTTTTTATTGCAGTTCCCTTCAAAATCAGTCTTCGATCTTTGAATATTTCCGGGTGTCATTCATTGTTACGTAAAGCACCAGCGAAAGCATAACACAAACAGTTACGTACCAGTAAAACCAGGCTGCATGATGTTCATTTTTAAACCATAGCGCAATATATTCCGCTGTTCCGCCGAAAAGTGAGACCGCCACGGCATACGGCAATCCGACTCCAAGTGCCCGAACGGATGCCGGAAACAGTTCCGCCTTGACAACCGCGTTGATCGAGGTGTATCCGCTTACAATCGTTAAAGCCAGCATGATCAAAGCAAACGCAATCCAGGCGTTCGTTGTTGTGCTTAGCAGCGTTAATATGGGCACCGTTGTCAAGGTGCTAAGAACGCCGAATCCGATCAACATGGGTTTGCGGCCTATTTTGTCGGACAAGGCCCCGAATGCGGGTTGAAGCAGCATGAAAAATATTAACGTTAAGGTAGAGATCAGCGTTGCGCTGCTTTTAGAAAAACCGGAAGTATTTACCAGAAATTTTTGCATGTAGGTTGTAAAGGTGTAGAACGCCACCGTACCGCCAACGGTCAGCCCGATAACGGTCATTACTTCCCGGGGATGGTCAGCCAGAGCCTTGAGCGTTCCGCGTTTAGCCGACCGGTTGTTACCGTCTTTAATTTCAACCGACTCGCGCAGATTGCGACGAAGATACATTACCGTGATGGCCAGAACACCGCCGATCACGAACGGAATCCTCCACCCCCAGCGATGAAGTTGTTTATCGCTCAAAAATACCTGCTGGAGCAAGACCAAAACCGCCAAAGCAAGCAGTTGTCCCATAATAAGTGTGACGTATTGAAAGCTGGAGTAAAACCCCCGGTGTTTTTTGGTCGCCATTTCACTCAGATAAGTGGCGCTGGTGCCATATTCTCCGCCTACACTCAATCCCTGAATAACACGTGCAAGTACCAGCAACAGGGGCGCCGCTATGCCGATTTGTTTATATCCGGGCGTAACAGCTACGATTAACGAACCCGCGCTCATCAGCAATACCGAAAAAGTGAGCGCTGCTTTGCGCCCCTTCCTGTCCGCATAAGCCCCCATTATCCACCCGCCGACAGGCCGCGTTAAAAAGCCGATCGCAAAAATGCCCGCAGTGTTCAGAAGCTGGACAGTTTCATCCTCCTTTGGAAAAAATATCCCTGAAAAATAAAGCGAGAACGCCGCGTACGTGTACCAATCATACCATTCGACAAGATTTCCTAATGAACCGCCTATAATTGATTTCAGTCTTTCCTTAGTCGTAGTATTATTCACTGTTGTTTCCTTATCCATCCGGTAATCGCGCTTTGGTGGATAAATGTAAGTTTTTAAACAAGAAATATGTCAGCGGCTTAATTTTCTGACTACATTAGATGAAATAATCCCTGATAAACTATGAACAATAATTTCAGGCTTCGCGCCGCGATGAGATCGGACGAGGAATTGCGCGAGCGTGTTAACAATCGCGAAAAATACCTTCCTGAAACGGTGGAAGCATCGGTGGCTGAGCTCTCGGAACGGGGCGTTACCTTTTCGGACGAAGAACTGCGAATCATAGACGAAGACATGCTTGCCCGACGGGAAATTGCCGCGGGCAATAATCATAATCCGGGTATTTTCAGGAACGATGCTAATCTGTATATTGACGATCCCGACGCGCCAATCTATTATTCAAAACGTGCTATTCTTATTTTTTCCATTCTTTTCAGCGTGCTTTTCGGGTCGGTTATGCTGGCGATGAACGTATCCCGATCGCGCGAAGCAGGTAAGGCATTTCTCGTGGTGCTATATGGGTTAGGCTTCACCGTGCTGACAGGACTTTTAACATCGAGCATAAAAATGAACCTGGGAATAACGATCATAACTGCTTACGTCGGCGCGCTGATCATGGAGATGCTATTCTGGAACCGCTATGTCGGCAAGACCACCTTATACCGGCCAAAACCCATCTGGGGGCCGTTAATCACCGGTATCTTACTGGCCTCCATTATCGTTTACCTTATCATCATTTCAGGTACAGCATTATGAAAAAATTATTACTGACTATTTTATTTATTCAAACGGCCTTTTTCTGTTTTTCCCAGCAAAAAGCTGTTACCTATGGCAATAACGCTAAGGCGGGAAGATATTACAACATCCGCGGAATAAAGATGTATTGCGAAATTTACGGGAACGGAAGGCCTCTGCTGCTTATTCATGGTAACGGGGGGAATATTTCCGCGTTCAGCAAAACCATACCTTATTTTGCCAAGAAATATAAGGTCATAGCTGTTGACAGCCGGGCGCATGGCAAATCTGCCGACGACAGGGATTCGTTGAGTTTTGAAATGATGGCGGATGATTTTAATGCCCTGCTGGATACGCTGCATATTAAAAAGAGCTATATCATAGGATGGAGCGACGGCGGTATCAACGCGCTGCTGATGGCGATGCGGCATCCGGAAAAAGTGATCAGCTTCGCGGCCACGGGTGCAAATCTCTGGCCGGACTCAACCGCACTCATCCCTTCGTTGTGGAAAGAAATGGCAGGATATTATGCTTCAAACAAGGACAAAAAACGGACTACGGCCAAAGAAAAAAACGACTGGAAAATTTTTATGCTCGACTGGGAGCAGCCACATATTTCCCCGTCGGCACTGCAAACTATTAAATGCCCGGCTTTGATCATTTGCGGTGACCATGACCTTATACCGGTAGAGCACACGGCCCTGATCTATGAGCATATTCCGAAGGCAAACCTGTGGGTATTGCCAAACTCCGGCCACGGCACCCTGATTGAGCACACGGATGAATTTAATAAAAAGGTTGATGATTTTTTTTCAGGAAAGGCCCCTTGACATTTCCATGCCAGGTTCCCGATAAAAAACCCCTTCTCCGACGGAAAAGGGGTAAACAATAAACACTCAGCATATTTGTATTTAAAGTCCCCTCCCTCTCACTGGAGGGGACCTCTCATAAAAAATTGTTTTTTTCTTTTTTCATCATTGCCCTCAAGCGCTCCGCCATAAGGCGGAGCTGATGAGGACGGTTTAGGTTGCAAATTGTAACTAATCAATAATTTATGCAGCGCTAAATACTGCTTCAGTTAACCGGCCACGGGGTAAGCTGGTTATCAATGATCGCCCCTATCTCGTCGATAGGGATTATTTCTGTACCAAAAAGGTGCTGAACTCTTTTCCAAATGCCATAATTATTTTTGGTTATGATATGGCAGGTAGCGTAGTTAAATACACTGAAAGTATAGGTATCCGCATTGTTGCGGATGATCCTGAATGTCTGATCTCTAACGATGATTTCTACTGCGCTCATGTTTTGATAAAACAAAGCTAAGCGGTTGTCGTATCCAGCGCAAATTATTGAGGGGGGTATTATGACCCAATTTAGAGGGGTGTTTTAACGGGGTAAAAAACCCGTTAAATAACGGGTTGCATTTTTAAAAATAAACTGACAGGCGGGTTTTCGCCGTCTGTCAGCCTAATAATTTAACTTGTATGTAACTTATTTCAGTTATTTACCAGTTTCATTGCGCCTGCGGCGTAACGCATCCCGGTATCAGGATACTTGTTCAAGACGTCCTGAATCTCTTTCAGTTCCGCAGGCGACAACACAAGATCAACTGAAGCCGCGTTTTCACGCAGGTATTTGGTTTTCTTTGTGCCGGGGATAGGTATAATATCGTCTCCCTGTGCCAGCACCCATGCCAGGGCCAGTTCTGCGGGCGTACAGTGTTTATCATTTGCGAGCCCCGCGAATGCCTGAGCCAGCAACTGATTATTTTCTTTATGGTCATCGCTGAAACGCGGCAGTGTTTTACGGAAATCATTTTCTCCCAGCTCGTCGATCTTTATGGTGTTAGTAACCAAACCACGCGAAAGCGGACTGAAGGGCACCAGCGAAATACCCAGTTCGCGGCATACCGGCAGTATTTCCTGCTCCACATCGCGTGTCAGCAACGAATACTCACTTTGCAACGCGGCAATTGGATGGACATCACATGCCTTGCGGATGGATGCGACGGAAGCCTCCGAAAGACCAAGGTACCGCACCTTACCCTCCTTCACCAGATCGGCCATTGCGCCAACCATATCCTCTACCGGAACCTCCGGATCGATACGATGTGCGTAATACAAATCGATGGTATCAATTTTTAATCGTTTTAAGCTGCGCTCACAGGCTAATTTGAGATAGGCGGGCGAGCCGTCAAAATATGAGCCCGACCCTCCCGGGTAACCTCCAGAGCCTTCTCTCTGCCGGAACCCAAATTTGGTAGCGATAAATATCTTATCCCGATTTGATTTTAACACCTGCGACACCAGCTCCTCATTCTTACCATTTGCATAAACGTCGGCGGTATCCCAGAAGTTAATGCCCAGCTCGATTGAAAGCTCTAATGTAGCAATGGATTCCTTATCATCGAAAGTGCCGTATCCATGGTTCATACCCATGCAGCCCAGCCCGATTGCTGAAAGCTTTTCTCCTGTTTTTCCTAATTCCCTGAATTTCATATTAGACTTTTTTCAAATATAGTTTTTTGGTGCATGCTTATTCGTCGTTTTAAGGTCGAATCAGCCAATTGTCATAATACATGTTTAAACACATTTTTCGAAAAAGATGTTTAAACATATATTACTTTTGCCTCAGAATTTAAAACTCAAAACATGAAAAAATTATTAATTCTGATAGCTGTGCTGACCTTTAATGCGGCAGCCTTTGCTCAAACCACATGGAACGCTGATAAGATGCATTCCAAACTGCAGTTTACCGTAACGCATTTACTTGTGTCGGACGTGGATGGCTTATTCAAAGACTTTTCGGCTTCCATCGTAGCTGCCAAGCCTGACTTCAGCGATGCAAAATTTACACTTACTGTAAATACAGCTTCTGTAAACACTGAAGTAGATCAGCGCGATGCTCATCTTAAATCTGCTGATTTCTTCGACGTGGCAAATTATCCGACCATGACCTTTGTGAGCACCGGCCTTACCAAAACCAGCGCCAATCATTATAAGTTAAATGGTAATCTTACACTTCATGGGACTACCAAACCTGTAGTTTTCGACCTTTGGTATCGCGGCACCGTTACCGGTTTGCAGGGCAAACCAGATGCCGGTTTCCAGATCACCGGCGTAATTAAACGTTCAGACTTTAATTTTGGAAGTAAATTCGGCAACGCCGTATTAAGTGACGAAGTAACCGTTAAAGCTAACGGAGAATTCGCGAAAGCGGAATAAAAAATACACCCTTTTATAACCATGGGCTGGCATCTACTTAGTTGCTGGCCCTGAGTTTGTTTTCAACATACTCCTTAGTCACCCTGACAAAGGTCATTGTGCGGCCAATAAATTTAAAATGCCAATAGCCACGCACACGCAGCCGCCCCTTTTTGTCAATATAGGCTGATGCATTCCATTCACGACCATGTCTTGAGTCGTAAACCATACCATTTTCCCACGAGTTAGATTTCGCGCGATATTTCAGGCCCCGTAATATTTGCATACCTAAAATTTTGCGGCTTCGCAGCGCAGGATCGGGATTATGCCTGTCGGTCCAGTAGTCTAAGGGTTTTCCTTCCGTATCTTTGTACCATAATATCTTCGCTTTAAACTCACCCTGCTGAATGTAAATCTGAATGATCAGGCTTTTGTCGGTATTTTCCCAATCACCGCAGATGCGTTCAAATGGTTTAAGTTGTCCTGATGAGGAAACAACCGAACCGAGAAAAAATACAAAAAAGATAAAAATGTGTTTGAAATGCTTATTTAATTGGTGCATACCTTATAAAAACAATAGTGATGCCAACTGTTGTTTTGAGGACGCAGGAAGTTTAGAAAACATCAATAATAATCGGCTGATTTTAGCCGGTAAGCCTACCTGATGAGAGTCGCGGCAACTATGCCCGGCTACATTTAACCTGTCTGTTTTACGACAACGATGTAGTAAATTTATCAGTTGAAGCATTCACTTTTCAGGCTAAAACGGGTCTTTTTAATTACACATCGGCTATATTTGGCTCAACCAATTATCATCTCTGCATGAAAAAATCATTACTGATATTACTATTACCATCACTTTTTTTTAACACGCACGCCCATGCGCAGGAAAAGAACATCTATCATAAAGGCTGGATAGATTTTAACAAAAACGGCAAAATGGACGTATTTGAAGATCCCTCGCAGACTATTGAGAAACGTATCCAGGATTTGCTGAGCCAGATGACCGTAGATGAAAAGACCTGCCAGCTGGCAACCTTGTACGGTTATAAAAGGGTGCTTAAAGAAGAAATGCCAACCCCGTCGTGGAAGAACGAAGTCTGGAAGGATGGCATAGCCAATATTGATGAGGAACTAAATAACCTGACATCAAAGACCGACGCCGCCCCCACACAATATTCTTACCCTTACAGCAAACATGCTTCGGCAATAAATACTATCCAGAAATGGTTTGTTGAACAAACAAGAATGGGTATTCCGGTTGATTTTACCAACGAGGGAATTCACGGGCTTAACCACGACAGGGCAACCTCTCTCCCGGCGCCTATAGGGATCGGCAGCACCTGGGACAGGCAACTTGTTCGCAAGGCCGGTCAGACCGTCGGTATGGAAGCAAAGGCGCTGGGATACACTAACGTTTATGCGCCGATACTGGATGTAGCCCGTGATCAGCGTTGGGGACGCGTAGTAGAGACCTACGGTGAGAACCCGTTCCTGATCGCGGAACTTGGGAAGCAGATGACGCTCGGCATACAGGAAGAAGGCGTTGCATCGACACTTAAACACTTCGCGGTTTACAGCGTTCCGAAGGGTGGCCGCGATGGCGCCGACCGTACCGACCCGCACGTTGCTCCGCGCGAAATGTATCAGTTATACCTTTACCCTTTCCGGAGAGTGATCGAGGAAGCGCATCCGCTGGGCGTAATGAGCAGCTATAATGACTGGAATGGCGAACCCGTTACCGGAAGTTATTTTTTCCTTACTGAGTTACTAAGGCAGAAATTCGGATTTAACGGATATGTGGTGAGCGACAGCGAAGCAGTTGAATATCTGTACAGCAAACATCATGTGGCGGGCAGTATAAAAGAAGCCGTACGGCAAGCCTTTGAGGCTGGCCTGAATGTGCGTACGAACTTCAGCATGCCTCAAACTTACATTATGCCCCTGCGTGAACTGTATAAGGAAGGAAAAATATCGATGAAAACGCTCGACTCGCGCGTTGCTGACGTGCTGAGGGTGAAATTTAAGCTGGGCTTGTTTGATGATCCGTATGTTAAAGACCCTAAAGCTGCAGACAAGATCGTTCATAACGCGGCTTCAACTGCCATGGGACTGCAAATGAACCGTGAATCGATGGTGCTACTGAAAAATGCGGACAACTTGTTGCCCCTCGATAAATCAAAAATTAAAAACATCCTGGTTACCGGTCCGTTGGCAGCCGACAAATATTATGAAACAAGCCGTTACGGACCATCGCACAACCCGGTGACGAACGTGGTGGACGGCATCAGGAATTATGTCGGCAACGCTGCCAATGTTACCTATGCAAAGGGTTGCGACATCACAGATCCGTCATGGCCTGAGAGTGAAATTATAGAAACACCCCTATCTCAACAGGAACAGGCTTCTATAGACTCGGCGGTGGCCGCCGCAAGGAATGCAGACGTGGTTATTGCTGTTGTGGGCGAAAGCGTTGATCAGGTAGGTGAAAGCCTTTCCCGTACCAGCCTGAATCTTCCGGGCAGACAATTAAAATTGATACAGGCCCTGCAGGCAACCGGAAAACCGGTGGTAATGGTGATGATCAACGGGCAGCCGCTTACCGTAAACTGGGAAAACAAATATGTACCGGCGATATTGGAGGCCTGGTTCCCGGGACCGGAAAGCGGAAATGTTATCGCCGAAACGCTTTTCGGGGATAATAACCCCGGTGGTAAATTACCGATCACCTTTCCAAAAACAGTTGGACAGATTGAATTTAACTTCCCGTTCAAGCCGGGATCACAGGCGCCGCAGGGTGGAAAGAACAGCTGGGGAAAGACCCGCGTGAATGGCGCTTTATATCCCTTTGGCTACGGACTTAGCTACACCACGTTTGCTTACGACAACCTGCAGGTGTCACCTGAAAAAGAAAATCAGCAGGGTGATATAACCGTTACCGTTGATGTGACCAATACCGGCAAGCGCAAGGGTGACGACGTTGTGGAACTATACCTTAAACAGGAAGTAAGCAGCGTAACCGTTTACGAATATGATTTGCGCGGCTTTGAGCGCATCAGCCTGAATCCGGGTGAAAAGAAAACGGTGACATTCACGCTTCATCCCGATGACCTGGCCATCCTCGATAAAAACAATAACTGGACTGTTGAGCCAGGCAAATTTATGGTGATGATCGGGCAGTCATCAGAGGATATCAAGCTGAAAAAGGAGTTTGAAGTGGTAAAATAGTCCAAATTCCAACAATAGCTTTTTAAAAATATTTAATAATTAAGTTTTATTTGAAAAAATATATAGTCAATCTTAAAGCGCTATTTGAGTGAAATATTGTTTTCTATGCTGGGAAAGAAGTTGGACTACAAAAGCTAAGTAAGTTTCATTACTTTATTTGGAATCTGTTTTATTAGATTCGACAGATGCAATTTGCTCGCTGGCTAATTTCATTAATAACTCTTTTGTGTGCTTCTCTGATGGAGCTCCACCCTTGCCTGATATAATGTCTCCATCTTTATCTATAATTATGTATCGCGGGATAGTGGTGAGATTAAAGGTATTAGCCAAAGGAGAATGAAAACTATTTGCAACCAGAAAATTATCCGCGTTGTTATGCTTCAACTGTTTTGAGGTTGCCTGCCACGACGCGAAAGAATTATCCATTGAAAAGTACAAAAAACGGATAGGATAATTTTTAAGTTCTTTGTGCAGTCTTGCTGAATAAGCCATCTGCTCAATACACGGCACACACCAACTAGCCCAAAAATCGATATATAAAACTGAATCTTTTTGAGATTTATATTTCTGTTTTATTGCATCAAAAGTTATGATTTTACCTTTATTATCTGATAAGACAGCTTGCTTTTTGTGACCAATAAAATTAGCATTGTGGTTTATTTCGGCAGTATATTCATTATTTGAACAATCTCTATAAAAGTTTGCCATTAACTGTTGATCTGTTTTTTGCTCATTCAAATATTTTCTGACAGTGTAAAACAGCAAATAATCTTTAGCAGGGCCGGAAAAATTTTGCTTGATTAAATCATATAACGGCAGCTTGCTTTTATTGTCAGCAATATTTAAATAAATCGTATAGTTTCTTAGCGACGATCTATAGCCAGAGATATATTGATAATTATCGTCACTTATTTTTTGTTTAAAAAATTCAATATCATGCGCTAAGCTGCTGTCCGGCTTTTCATTTTTTTTGGCCATAGTGGCAGCAATTTTGAATTTAAATGTTGCATAATCAAAATAAAATATGTCCTCAAATATCTTCTCCATTTTTGGAGTTATGCTATATTTTTTTGCATATTTTTTTAAAAAAGCTATCTGATCATTGTACTTGACACTTGTGTATTTTAATGCGAATTTAGTATCGTGAGATTTGTAATAAATATATATTTCTTTAAGTACCTGGTTTGACGGACCACCAAATTTTATTCCTTTCGTTATTTTATAATAGTTGAAATTTTCTAAATTATTTTTTAAAGCGTTGAAAAAATTCAATTCGTTATTTCTAACACTGTCCGTAGAGGTAAACTTAAGCAAGCTATCGTGCGGATTCTCTGTAATACTCACCGAATCTCCTGCTAATAACACATAGCGGGCCCCCTGCCCCAAAACATCATCGTCATTAAATATTACAGGGCGCGTAGCTATTATTCGTTGAGTAATTTGCTTTGGTGCTTTTTTATCGTAAGGGTAATGAAATTCATTATCCATATTATCATCATATCTCAAATAAAGGCCTTCCCGTATTTTTAAATTCTCCATGTTAATAGTAATAACATGATTGATATCAGTCGTTCTTTTATTTAAAACCGAAATCGCCGGGCTATTGGCAAAAGTCATGAATATAAAAGAGAATGAGGCAATGCAAATTTTGAAATATTTCATAATATTATGTTAATGACGTTATATAAAAAAAGAAGGGAAAGTTAAATTCCCTTCTTTATAATTAATTTATGGCCAGGTAGGGCAATTATCGTGACAATATTTTTCCCATGTCATTGCCATCTCTTTTGTTAATCCGCACTGATGAATCTGATTATCAGCGGTATGACCGCACCATGTAGCAGATTCGCTACCACCATATACATTTTTCATTTCGCTTCTAGAAAGAACGTTCACATTTTGTGACTCATTAGATTTAAGGTTTTTCATTTTTTTATTTTTTATTAATTTAAGACTTCGCCTACCATAGGCAAAGAATATTTCAACCTGTCGTACTCGAGTTGAACAGAGAGAAAATATTTTAAAAAGGTCGTTTTCTAATTTTAATTGAAATAAAGTTGTTTTCCGAAAATGGTTTAAAAGTAAAAAGCTTATTTACTCTGATTTCTGTTATAAATATGCGTCCCAAAAAAGCAAATGAGTTAAAATAATCGAAGAGAGTGGAGAATGAATTAAATTTTTTCAAAATAGCAATCAATTGAGATGAGGTCGTACTGGCAAACAAATAGTGCCTAGAAATGAAAATTAAAGCCGAAAATTTTGGCATTATTGTGTTAAGGTTAGGTTTCGTATTGCAAGGTAATAAAATAAACCCGATAAGCAAATATTTTCGAAAATAAATAGCCGATAACTTTGCGCATTCGTTGTTTGTGGGTTTGAACAAGAAATTGAATTAGTAAAAAGGTAAAAAGAATTTACTTTTTGGATTTAGTGGCACTAAATGCAGCCGCCTCAAATACATCCACCACAATTCAAAAAGAGTTCGCGAATATAGCGTATCCGAATGCTGAAAAACCTTACTTAAAAACTCCTAACGTCACGTTTGTTGCCCTTTTAGACATAATCTAATCATTCCCTATTCATTGATGCGGACTTAAGGCCGCGTTTATTGTGTTTAAGAAAGGTTTTTTTGCTTGTAACTTTCTACCTTTTTCCTATTTTTAGGAGATGAAACGAACCTGCTGCCGGGCAGTATTATAAGCCACAGAACCGATATTATTGAATGGAACTTAAAACGAAGAGTGTGAAAGGCATGCAATTGAAGCACATGATCACAAAATGCCTGTACTTTGATAAGGCGATGTCGTGTGCAGAACTTAGTGAACTATTTGATAAAAGTATCCCCTCAATAGCTAAAGCTTTGAATGAGCTGATTGAAAAGGGCTTTGTAATTGAAGAAGGGTATGCTCCGTCGAGCGGGGGGCGGCGTCCGCTGATGTATGCTATTAATCCTGACGCGATGTATATTCTGGCTATAGCGATGGACCAGATGAATACGCGCATCCAACTGCTTGACCTGCGGAACCAGCCGGTATCAGATATGATGATGTTTGAACTGAAACTGGCTGGTAATGATTGCGCGCTGAATATTCTGGTTGAGCATATTAACCATTATCTGGATAACTGCGGGGTACTGAAAGAAAAGATCACGGGTATCGGTATCGGCATGCCGGGATTTATCGATCCGATCAAAGGACGGAATTATACCTATCTAAAAAGCGACGAAAGGAGTTTATCGCAGTATATTGCCGAGGAGACCGGATTGCCGACCTATATTGATAACGACTCCAGCCTCATTGCCTTGGCAGAACAGAAGTTTGGTATAGCCAAATGGCAAAAGGAAGTGATGGTGATCAACCTGAGCTGGGGTATCGGCCTTGGCATGATCGTCAACGGTGAACTTTTCAGAGGCCGGAATGGCTTTGCCGGGGAATTCAGTCATATACCACTGTCGGAAGACGGTGCTTTATGTGAATGCGGAAAGCGGGGATGTCTCGAAGCGGAAGCGTCGCTGCTGCTGGTAGCGACAAAGGCAATCGAGGGGATTGAAAATGGCCGTGTTACCTGCCTGAAGGTGGCAGGGGATGCGCAAAGCAAACAAATGGGCGACGCCATTATGACCGCGGCCAACAACGGTGACCAGTTTGCGATAGAGCTATTTTCTGATTCAGGTTACAAGATCGGGAAGGCATTGGCTATCCTGATCCACATTATGAACCCGGAGGCTATCGTTTTAAGCGGGCGGGGCGCTAAGGTTGGTAAGATATTGCTTGCTCCCATTCAGCAGGCGCTGCATAAATATTGTATCCCCCGTCTTTCCGGTGGCACAGAGTTATTGGTATCCGAACTCGGTTTTGATGCTGAACTCGTTGGCGCGGCTATATTGGTGATGGAGAACTTTGATAAGGAAGTTATGAACCAGGTGGTAAGTATTTAAATGCACATTAAACGACTGACCCTTCAGGATTACGCCCCGGTAATTCCCCTGTTCAATAATTACCGCGTATTTTATAAGCAATCCTCGGATATAAAACTCGCTGAAGATTTTATCAGATGCCGTCTTGAAAATAACGAGTCGGTGATATTCCTGGCATTGCAGGATGATGGCAGTCAACCTGTCGCCGCCGGATTTACGCAATTATATCCTTTGATATCATCCGTACGCGCAAAAAGGAACTGGCTGCTTAATGACCTGTATGTGGATAAAGCCTTTAGGAGACAGGGTATTGGCGAAGCGCTGATCAGGGCCGCAATGGATTTTGCCCGCGCTGACGGCGCCAGTTTTGTGAAACTCGAAACTGCCGTTGATAACTTCACCGCGCAAAGCTTGTACGAAGCCGTCGGATTTGAAAAAATTCCGCCGGGCAGTAGTTTTCTCACCTACCAAATTCCGCTTTAAGCAAAAGTACTCAGAACTATGAAAAGACCTGACAGCCTGATCTTCGACATGGATGGAACACTCTGGGACGCCGTTGATACCTATGCAGAATCCTGGAACATTATCTTCCGGGAATTAGGCATCGATATCACCGTTACCCGGGAAGCATTAGCAAAAATGGTTGGTATGGAAGGCCGGAAAGTAATCGGCCAGATAATGCCCGATTTTGACGAAGAAAAAAGAAAAGAGATCTACGCCATAGTGAATGAACGCCGCCTGACCTTATTGCCTGCAATGGGCGGCAAATTATACGAGGGTGTAAAAGACGGGCTGCCGCTTCTCGCGGAAAAATACCGGATTTTTATTCTGAGCAATTGTGCGAAGGGAATTATTCGCCTTTTTATCGACTGGGCGCAAATTGGTGACCATATCACCGACGAACTGGCGCACGGGGTTAACTTTATGCCAAAAAACCACAACATAAAGCTGCTTTCGGAAAAGCATGATCTTAACCATCCGGTTTATATAGGCGACACCGCGGGCGACGGTCAGGAAAGCCGGCAGGCAGGTGTTCCGTTTGTTTTTGTCAGCTATGGCTTTGGCGAGACCAAAGACTATGACCTGAAGTTCGATGATTTCGGCTCACTTACCCGGTATTTTTTAGCACTCTGAAAATTTTTCTTTCTCTTTCCGAAATTTTGCATTTCCTCCTGACATAGGGTTGTCATTACTGCGTGTTTATTTTGAGTCATCAAACAAAAACACAACTAAAAAATAAGATCATGGAAATTATCCCGATGCTGTTAAAAGAGATGGAACAGGAAGCACAGACAACCCGCAAAATGCTGGAACGCGTTCCTGACGATAACCTGGACTGGCAACCACACCCTAAAAGTATGTCGATAAGAAGGCTTGCTACCCATATTGCGGAACTTCCCTCATGGGTAAGCGTTGCTTTAACGACAGATGAACTGGATTTTGCTGCCGCACCCTACACTCCGACCGAGATAAACAGCAGTGCCGAATTGCTGACGCTGCTTGAAAAATCGCTGGGCGAAGGCAAAGCGGAACTTGAAAAAACAAATGAAACGGAACTTCAAAAAAACTGGACGTTGCGTAATGGTGATCACATCCTGAACGTATCGCAAAAAGTGGAAGTAATACGAATGAGCTTTTGTCAGATCGTACACCACCGGGCACAACTTGGTGTTTTTTTACGTTTGCTCGATATCCCTATACCTGGCAGCTATGGCCCAAGCGCCGATGATCCGGGCTTTTGATCCGGGCTTTTGATCCGGCCCTGTTTTCCGATACAAAGCGAACATCCTGCTAACAGGGTGTTCGTCTTTTATTTTAAACAGGTAAGGTAAAATAAAAAGTAGCACCTCTGCCCTCTTCACTTTTTACGCCAATGTTTCCCTTGTGCCGCTGGATGATCTCGCTGGAGATATACAAACCGATGCCGAAACCGGATATATTTTTCATCTTTTCGCTCTCTACGCGATAAAACCGCTGGAAGAGTTTTTCCTGGTCTTTCGCCCGGATACCGATTCCCTGATCAATTACCGAGACTTTTACACAGTCAACCGTACTTTCGGCAATGATCTTTATTTCGTCTTCCTTGTCCGAATATTTCAATGCATTACTTACCAGATTACTGATAACCTGACCGATCTTTTCAACATCAGCCTTTACAATAAGTTCTCCCGCAGGAATATACTTCACCACGCGTCCCGGATTTAACAGCATAACGTCGGCAACGGTATGTTCAATGAGCGTACTGATGTCAAACTCCGTAATCTTTAGCTGAAGTTTTCCGGACTCGATTTTGGAAAGATCAAGAAAACTGTGAATGAGGTCTGTCATCTTCGTTACCTGGTTACCGGCTCTTGCTAAAGTGACGTTCAGGAAATTATCTTCGCTTTCACTCATTTTTTTTGCGAGTATCTGGAGGTAAGCTTTTATGGAGGTAAGCGGCGTTTTTAACTCGTGGCTGGCCATAGCGATAAAGTCATTCTTCCTGATCTCATCCCGCTTAGAGTCGGTAATATCAATAACTGTCCCGAGCATGCGGACAGGATTATTCATTTCATCATAGATCACCATGCCCTGCGTCTTTATCCACCTGAGCGCGCCGTCAGGCAGGGTGATCCTGACTTCATACAGGTAATTGCCGGTTTTTAGCGCTTCAAAATAGGCTGGTAATACCACATTAGCAAGGTCATCGGGATCCACCTGTTTTTGAAGTTCCGCCTGACTCAGCCCGGCATCACCCCGGTGACCAAAAATTTCGTTCATCCTTGGCGAACTGATAAAACTCTGATCTACGAGGCTTAAATCCCATGTTGCCATAGCAGCGGCTTCCGTGGCCAGCTGCAGCCGGTTCTCATTTCTGATAGAGGCCTCTTTGGCGTTTACTTCAGCGGTAATATCAACAACGGTATTAAGGATATAGGCAACATTATTCCCGCTATCAAACACAGGTGTGTTGCAACAGGACCAGTAGCGGATGTCATAAGCGCCGGTATTCCCGTTTAACACATCAAAACGGTAAGCAGGCACCTCTATCTTCTGCCCGGTTTCGACAACGCGCGTAAAGACTTTCCGGGCGTTGGTATCATCACTTAAGGTTTTATCCTCCGGGAATGCTTCAAAAAAACCCTTTCCGATAATCGCCGCCCTTGTGCTGGATGTCACCTCCAGATAGGTGTCGCTGGCTGCAACTATCGTAAAATGCGGCGCGTCTCCCCTGACCAGTAAAGATCCGGGTGATTTTTCAAAAACAGTTTTAAAAATCTCCGCAGGCAGTGCAGACGACAAATCGGAGCTCATAGGTATAATTGGCCTTCTAAATAAAAATATGAAATTAAGCAGATATCCTGTAAACCGAAAGTAAATTATATAAATTAAAAAGCATAAAAGGAATTGCCGAACTGCTGCCATTACCGCTAAAAGCTCTTAAAAATATGATATGTGACGCACAGGTTCTATTTTTACAGGACATGAGCATGATTTAAAACGTGCCGAAGTTTTATCGCGCCTGATGCGCTTTTAACTCACACCTATGTCCAAAATAAAATGGGGAATTATCGGTTGCGGTGATGTAACCGAAAAGAAAAGCGGCCCTGCCTTTAAAAAAGTTGAAAACAGTGACCTGGTTGCCGTTATGCGGCGTAATACCGAAAAGGCTGCCGACTACGCCCGCCGTCATCAGGTAAACAAGTGGTATGACGATGCCGAACTGCTGATGAATGATCCGGAAGTCAACGCTGTTTATATCGCTACACCACCGTCGTCACATGCGGATTACGCCATAGCTGCGCTGGATAATGGTTTTAATGTGTATGTGGAAAAACCGGTTACCCGCAATGCTGAAGAAGCGAAGAAAATAGCGGCGGCTGTGAAAAATCATCCCGGACAAAAACTCGTGGTTGCCCATTACCGCCGTGCAGTGCCGATGTTCCTGAAAGTGAAGGAAATGATAGACACCAATATAGTGGGAGACATAAGAACGGTGCAGATCAGGATGTGGCAAAGCCGCAAGCCGGGAATCATTGCAAACACGGAGGAAAACTGGCGCGTACAACCTGAAATTTCCGGAGGCGGCTATTTTCACGATCTTGCTCCTCACCAGCTTGATCTGATGCTTTTTTTCTTTGGGAATCCCGTTTTTTACAGCGGATTTTCCTTAAATCAATCGAAAGCAACTCCGGCGGATGATCATGTATCCGGGCAGATCCGGTTTGAAAGCGGTATCGTGGTGAACGGCTCGTGGTGTTTTAACGTCGCAGAAAATCAGACGACGGATATTTGCGAGATGATCGGCACCAAAGGCGCGATCAGATTTCCGTTCTTCGGTAATTATATCCAATGCAAAACGGAGGACGAGGAACAAACAATAACCTTTACGCATCCTGAACACATCCAACAGCCGATGATCGCCAAGATCGTCGAATATTTTAATAACGAAGGGCCTAATCCCTGTTCAATTGACGAGGCTGTTACCTTAATGGAACTCATTGACGCATTTACGCTACGGTAAAACGAGCCTTACTTTGAAATACGATTTGGATCACACCCGGTTGAGCCGCTTGTGATCCAAATCAGACTCAGGCTTTTTTGGGCACTTTTGCGCC
This sequence comes from Mucilaginibacter sp., assembly GCA_035547875.1. Lineage (GTDB taxonomy): Bacteria > Bacteroidota > Bacteroidia > Sphingobacteriales > Sphingobacteriaceae > Mucilaginibacter. The sequence continues at coordinate 93,421 of DASZTX010000059.1, forward strand.
CTCCTTGCGTGCCTCGGAAAGACCGATGGCGACAGCTTGTTTTTTGCTGGTAACCTTTTTACCACTGCCGCTTTTTAATTTGCCCTCTTTCATTTCGTGCATGGTTTTTTCCACCTTCTCGCTTGCTTTTTCTGAATACTTTGCCATGATTATGTTCAATTAGATAAATGATTTATTTATAAAGCAAAATATTTGCCAATTTAGCGTCGCCGGTATAATCTTAATAGATATACTACAGTATTCATACGGCAATTTTAAACCGGAATTATATATTCACTCATTTATCCTTATCTTCAAAACCAATAAATACATATTGTGTTGATTAGCCCAGATAACAAACACTGACCTGACTATGCGAGCAAAACCTCATGCGAACCCGTTTTATGAACGACTGTCACTTGTACTCATCGGCTTACTGTCGCTTGGCTATATCGTGGTACAGGGAAAAGAGGTACTCGATCCGCTGATCTTTGGCTTTCTGTTCGCAATCCTGCTTTTCCCGATCGCACGCTTTCTCGAAAAAAAGATACACCTTCCGCGCACGCTTGCAAGTCTGCTGGCTATACTCCTGTTTCTGGCATTCATCGGGGGCATCATCTATCTGGTAGGCTCGCAGATTTCAAACCTCGCGAACGACTGGCCGCAGCTTAAAAGCCAGGTCAGCCAGTCGCTTGAAGACCTTAAAGACTGGATACAGCAGGCATTCCATGTAACAGCGAAAAAGCAGATGAGCTATCTGCATAGCACTACCCAAAAGATCATGGCGTCAGGAAGCGACGTACTGGGCACTACCTTCGGTGCGCTTTCATCGCTGATGCTGTTTTATACCTTCATTCTGATCTTTACCTTTTTTATCCTACTATACCGCCGCATCCTTATTCACTTTATTGTGTGGGTTTTTACAGACAGTTATGAGACTGTTGTTCGTGATATTGTTCAAAATATACAAAGCATACTCAGGCAGTATATCCTCGGCCTGCTGCTCGAAATGTTTGTGGTTGCCTGTCTGGCTTGTACCGCTTTCTGGATCATCGGCATTAAATACGCCGTGTTACTCGGCATCATTGTCGCTTTATTCAACCTGATTCCCTACCTGGGCATTTTCACAGCGCTGCTGCTCAGTACCGTCATCACCTTCGCCACTGGTGGCGTAAATCCGGCTGCTTGGGTAGCTGTTTCCGTATTGGGTATCCACATCGTGGATTCCAACCTCTTGTTGCCGACCATCGTTGGCTCAAAAGTGAAACTGAATGCGCTGATCACCTTTCTGGGTATTATCTTGGGGGAAATGATCTGGGGACTATCGGGCATGTTCTTATCAATCCCGATTATGGCGATCTTTAAAATAATCTTCGACCGGGTAGATAGCCTGAAACCCTGGGGATACCTGCTGGGGAGCGGCTACGAGGAAAGGAAGTCAACCATGAAAAAGATGAAACCCGAGCTGGCCGACCGGACATAGAAGGCCGTACTGTGACTAACTTAACTTCCGGTATTTCGTCCCGATATAATCTACAAAGTCCGGCTCGATGCCCTGCACCCTGATCAGGGTTTGAATCTGCGCCCGGTGATGGATGGAATGATAATTTAATTGCAAGGCGATATCCTGCGGGGTTGCTGCCCACTTGCTGCCATCGACCCCCACGAAGATAACCTCTGTGGCAAGTTCGTCATCCGTGCGGGCGTCAATGTAGTCTATCCATATTTTCAGGCTTTTGTCCCATTCTGTCTGTAGCGCTTCCAGCTCATACACAGGTTCCCACCAGCTCATTTGTGATGCAGCGGGATCATGCACGATCCGTGCCATCCATTTATACTGACAATTGATCAGATGACTAAAGAACCTGACGCTTTCTGTTTTATCGGGTAACAGACGTATTTTTTCGATCAGATTCCTGTTGGTCAGATCATTATATAAAAAGGTATCCTTCAGATATTGCTTCATTTCCATAATTAAAAATGCACTTTTTATTATTTATTTCAAATTCATACTTCTAAACACCGGGAATAATACCTTTGTGCGGTACCTATCTATTTTAAGTCATGACGCAAACCGATAAAGGATATGTCACCCTTGACATCGATACCGAAGGTATCGCATCCATTACCTTCTTTCATCCTGCACAAAATTCGCTTCCTGCTGTATTGTTAAATGAGCTGAAAATAAAAATAAACGAGGCGGGTAACCATTCGCAAACCCGTGTTATTGTGCTGAAAAGCGGCGGCGACCGTACTTTTTGCGCAGGTGCCAGCTTTGACGAACTTTTGCAGATCAAAGACAAAGAGGCAGGCGCTGAGTTTTTCTCCGGATTTGCCGAAGTTATTAATGCCTGCCGTAAGTCGCCGAAGATCATTATTGTCCGTGTACAGGGCAAGGCAGTTGGCGGAGGCGTCGGTTTGGCAGCAGCAGCCGATTTCTGCATGGCCACAGAGGCGGCAGCGGTCAAGTTAAGCGAACTCGCGATTGGCATCGGACCTTTTGTGATCTCCCCGGCCGTTACCCGTAAGATCGGCCTGCAGGCATTTGCACAGTTAACCATACGCGCAACCGATTTTCAGGATACCCATTGGGCCTTGCAAAAAGGATTATACAATGAAGTTTACCCTGACATCCCCACACTTGACGGGGCAGTTTACGGTCTTGCGAAAAAACTTGCATCCTATCATCCGGAGGCGCTGAACGGACTGAAACAGATTTTATGGGAAGGTACGGAGAATTGGGATGAATTGCTGAAACAACGCGCCGCAACAAGCGGCGAACTGGTGTTGTCGGAATTTACCCAGCATGCACTCCACAGCTTTTTAAATGGTAAAAAATAATCTTCGGATAATGATTTGTTAATTGATGGATCTCCGTTAAAACGAGGCTGAAGGATGACAGCTATACGATGGTTTAAAAACGCCCGTTTTTAGAACCTTTGATAAAATAAACCGTATAAATACACCAAATACGTAAGTATTATTTTTACTTTTACTTGTACAATTAACTATTGGTTATTGTCAGAGGTTTGATAGATTTACGTTGTAACGGTTAGGGGTTTATTTTAACACTCTATTTTTTTAAATTATATGTTTTACTGGTTATTTACCGCCGTAGTTTTCGCTGCGATTCTTATTGGTTTTTACATTTATAATTACTTTGACAAATTAAACACCACAAGAAGAAACTTAGAAAGGATTCAAAACAAATGGGGACGGCCGGTAAACGCCCGTCGTAACTTTAAACTCATTGCCGCCTACCTGAATGCATACGAAGGCCCGGGAAAAATCTCCGGCGCAATTGCCGAGGATCTCGATCTTAATAACCTTTTTAACTATATCGACCGGACAAATTCCAAACCCGGCAAACAGTACCTGTATAAAAAGCTTTTTACACCCGACACTGATTTTGAGTCGCTGCTAAAGTTCGATAAGAAAGTTGACGAGCTTACGATGCCGCGGCCTGATCAGGAGCGGATAGAACTTGAGCTGGCGAGGCTTAACAGCCCCGATGCTTACTACCTGGCAGAATTATTCCTTCGCGAGCACGAGTTTTTACTGGTGCCGTTAATGAGTCTTTATATCCGGTTTTCAGGCATTGCCATTATCGGCCTTATTATATCATTATTTATTGCGCCTACGCTGGTCAGCTTTATGGTGCTGATTGCCCTGCTTATCGGCAATATAGCCCTGCATTACGGCACACGCAACAAAATATCGTCGTACACACGCTCCCTGCCACAACTCATTATATTGCACAGCGTGGCCAAAAGGCTTTCGAAAAAGTTAACTATGGAAGCTGACGAACAGCTCCGCGCCAGCCTTAACAAACTTTCGGGGCTCAACCGGACCCTCAGGCTGGTCAACTTTGAAAGCAAGATCGCCGGAAACCCGGACAATTTTAGCTACGCTGTATATAAGTTTATCAAACTGCTGTTCCTGCTTGAGCCGCTGATGTTCATTTCTTCCGTAAAACGCATTAACAAATATCGCGGGGATATCGAAGTGCTTTACAAATATGTGGCTGAAATAGATATGCTGATCGCAGTTCAGTCGATAAGGGTGGGCCTTCCGAATTATAGTAAACCGGTGTTTTACACCGAGAATATGAAGATGGATCTCGAGGATATGTATCATCCGCTTATTTATAACTGTGTACCGAACTCTATCCATACCCGCGCTGATGAAGGCGTACTGATCACAGGTTCCAACATGTCCGGTAAGACCACTTTTATCCGGTCTATAGCTATCAACGCTTTATTGGCACAAACCATTTACACTACCTGTACAACGGGCTATAAAGCACCTTTACTGCGGATACAGACCAGCATCCGCACTTCAGACGATCTCGGCGAACACAAGAGCTATTTCCAGGCGGAAGCTCTATCGATCCTCGATATCATTAATCAGAGTGGCGGCGAAGAATCTGTCAAGAGTCTGATCATTATCGATGAGATCTTCCGTGGCACGAATACGATCGAGCGTATCGCCGCAGCAAAATCGGTATTAACTTACCTTACTGATAATAAAAACTTTGTATTTGTATCAACACACGATCTTGAGCTTGCCGAGTTACTGGATAATGATTATGCTGTTTATTCGTTCGAAGAATCGGTGAATGATACCCGTTTGGTATTTGACTACAAGATGAAGACCGGCGTACTTAAAAACAAGAATGGTATCGCCATACTTGAAACCATCGGCTATCCGGAAACGGTGGTTGAAGACGCTTATATCGTAAGCGAAGAATTGAGAAGAAAATACGTTCTATAAGAAAGAACAAATGATATTCAAAAGGCTGTGCAAACTTACCTGCGCAGCCTTTTGTATTTATTACCTGCGCTGATTCCGAAGCATCCGCATTTCCTCCTGCATCATTTCGATCTTTTCGAGCAGATGGAATATTGCTTCTATCCCGGCAATGTTAATATCGAGTTCGTGATGCATCCGGATCATTTTCTCCAGCCTGTGTAATTCAGCCTCGGGCACGTACGTATTCTTCTTTACAACTTTCAGCTGTAACAGCCCGGCTTCTCCGAGGGAGTTTATAAAGCTGTATTCCACATCGTGATGGGTACAAATCTCTGTAGCTGCGATTAAATTAGTCATGATCTATGAGTTATTGGTGCTGTCCCTGAGTTCCTCAAACAACTTTCTCTGTTTTTCCGTAATGCCCGCAGGCACCTGTACATCGTAGGTAATATACAAGTCGCCAAAATGGTCATCTTTTTTATAAACCGGCATGCCTTTGCCCTTCAGCTTTACCTTCGTTCCATTCTGGGTTTCAGGCTTTACCTTTATTTTTACCTTACCGTTAAGCGTATCCACCATCACTTCTCCGCCAAGAACAGCCGTATAAATGTCGAGCTTTGCCGTGGTGAAAAGGTCGCTGCCATTTCGTTTAAAGTCGGGTGCATCCGCCACTAAAAAGGTGATATACAGATCACCCGCAGGACCGCCGTTAGCTCCCGGACCGCCGTGCCCGGCAATCTTGATGGTTTGTCCGTTCTCGACACCGGCAGGTATGGTAATCCGAATATTTTTCCCATTGACCGCAAGCGTTTGCTTGTGGGTCTGGGCGGCATCGCGTAAACCCAGGCGCAGCTCGGCATTATAATCCTGTCCGCGGTATTTTGCCTGCCTACCCCCGCGCGCACCGGACGCAGCGCCACCAAACATGGATTGAAAAAAATCCGAGAAATCGTCGCTTCCAAAACCTTCGAACCCGCCATATTGCGAACTGTCAAAACCACCTGTCTGCTGCCGGCTTTGCTGTTGCTGCCGGGCCTGTTCATATTCTTCGCCATGCTGCCAGTGTTCGCCGTACTGGTCGTATTTTTTCCGTTTTTCGGGATCGCTTAAAACTTCATTAGCCTCATTCAGCTGTTGAAATTTCTTATGCGCGTCTGCATCGTTGGGGTTAAGGTCAGGGTGGTATTTCCGGGCCAGCTTGCGGTAAGCTGCCTTGATATCCTTTTCCGACGCTTTTTTATCAACGCCTAAAACCTGGTAATAATCAATAAAAGCCATAGTAAATGGTCATAAAACCTGAATAGATAACCGGGATACGAGCATCCTGGTTTCAAATTATAAAGATAAATGTTTTTTAAACCAGATAATGACGATACGGCGCTTCATTAAAAAATAATTCCGTTGCCGTTATTGTATTGATATATTTGCGTGACCTACGCTTACCGGTAACTCAGAACAGTTGGCCGCAGGTATCAATAATAACAATCATAACGCATGGATGCTTCTATTTTTAACCAGTTCGCCGACATAGAAACCAAAGAGATCGCGCCGGGATTTTTCTCCAAACTGATCCATACGGAAACCAACACCATCAATTTTATCGAGGTTAAGGCAGGCAGTTCGATCCCGAGACACCAGCACGTGCATCAGCAATGCTCCTTCGTCATCGAGGGCAAGTTTGAACTGACTGTAAATGATATTCCACAAACCCTCGACGCGGGCCTGTTTGCTGTGATACCATCAAACGCCTGGCACAGCGGCGTGGCCCTGACCGATTGCAAACTGATCGATGTATTCAGTCCGGTCAGGGAGGACTACCGGAATTTATAAACAATCTTTATATCAGCAGTTTACAAACCGTCACCTGCTATATGAATGTTACAAACCTTTCTTTTGTTTTAAAGGTATTATTGTTGTTAAATAAAACTACAAGATACCAGAAAAATGAAAAAGTTATTTTTTGCCGCAGCGCTATCGCTTTGCATGGTTGGGCTACAACACGTAAAAGCACAGGTAAGCATCAGTCTTAATTTAAATATCGGCAGTCAGCCCGATTGGGGGCCAACTGGCTACGACCACGTGGAATACTATTACCTGCCGGACATTGATTGTTATTACTATGTTCCCGGTAAACAATTTGTTTACCGCAGCGGATCGCAATGGGTATGGCGATCTTCGTTACCGCCGCAATACAGTAATTATAATCTGTACAACAGCTATAAAGTAGTCATCAATAAGCCCAAACCGTATGCGCATGACGATGACTATCGCAGGCAATATGCTTCGTATAAAGGCCGTCATGATCAACCAATGATCAGGGATAGTCACGATGAAAAGTACAAGCATCGCGATAACGGCAGACCGAAGTTAAATAAACCGGCAACCAACCATCCTACTGCGATAAAAACACCACAGCGCCCGTCGCCTGAGCACAGGCCCGAATCCGGCAGCCGACCGGTACCGGAAAAATCCAAGCCAGGCAAGGGGCATGATAATGGTAAAAAAGAAGGTCATGGTCACCACTGACCGATGAAACAAAAGGCTGGGTAATTTTCTTACCGGCCTTTTTTATTTTATCCGCACGCGGTAAATATTTGTTCCGAACAGTAAAACTTTTAGGTTTGCGGTTTGAAAAATTGTTATGCATGTAGCTAAAGCCGTCCGCGCTGATATTCCTGAGTTAAATGTGCTTGTCAACACCGCCTATCGCGGCGATACCTCCAAACTTGGCTGGACTACCGAGGCCAACCTGCTGGACGGTATGCGTATTGACGAAGAAACGCTTACAGCGTATTTAAACGACCCGGCTGTTACCATTTTAAAGCATACGGACCATAACGGACAAATTACCGGATGTGTTTATCTCGAAATACGCGGGCCAAAACTTTACGTCGGTATGTTCAGTGTTTCGCCGCTTTTGCAAGGCAGGGGCATCGGTCGCATCCTTTTAAATGCAGCTGAAGAACATGCCCTGAATGAAAATATCCACATACTTACCATGACCGTCATCAGCATCCGGCATGAACTGATCAGCTGGTATGAGCGGCGCGGTTACCGGGCGACCGGCGAAATGCTCCCTTTTCATCCGGAGAAAAAGTTTGGCGTGGCACGTCAGCATATCGAACTGACTGTACTTGAAAAGACGATCTGATCATACCGGATACTTCCCCCTTTCCTTTTTCAAGGACTTTTCAGAAAATATTTTCTTTCGCCGCAATAATATACGAAATAATTCGTATATTTATTCAGATGATACCCTGATTGGTTGGAACAACGGTGCGGTTGATCGTTTTTGGTGAGAAGATGTATTTTAAAAAAGGGAAGTTTTAATGCAACCTTCGCCGGATATCGTCGTCTTATAATTCAAATGTTACAAAAACTATCAATTCAAATGGAAGAGATCAACCCTCAATTAAGAGAATTTATAGTCAATTACTGCACAAAGTATAAGATCAGAAAGGTTGATCCCAAAACTTTGAGCCTTGATACGAGCATTGACCTTGATTTAGACATTGTTGACATAGAGATCGATTTATTTCTGGCTGAATTTGCCGAGAAATTTAAAGTCGATCAGTCGAAATTCACCTGGTATAAATACGGTTATCCAACAGGGTCGGCCAGCGTGAAGGTGATCCGTACCGTATTCGGATATAAAGCACAATGGGTTAAACGTTTATCGAACCGGATCTACAAACCACGCTTCAGGGTGAGCAATCTCCAGGAAGCTGTTCAAAGCGGAAAATTAATATAGGAATAGCATAGTTTAATACATTACGAGGTACGAGGCGGGCCTTTTTGGGCCAACAAATATTGATCAGCTTGCACCGATCTTTATTTAAAGGTCTGCCGAGTACCTCGTAATGATTTTTAATTTTTTACCAAAAAACGGGTTTTTCAGCTTACATTTACGGTTTATCCATCCCTGATAAACCAATATAAAACCCATGTTCACACCAAAACGCCTCCTGTTTCTGACGTTCCTACTGATGTCTGTTTTTTCGTATGCAAGCAACATTGCCACCGTACAATCACCTGATGGTCAGATCAAATTCACCTTAAACACAGGCAAAGCAGGCCTTTACTATAAAGTATGGTACAAGCAGGTGCTGATGGTTGACGTTTCGAGACTGAAACTTAACTTCAGAGAAGGGGGCATGTTCGGCAATCAGCCTGTCAACATTGCGGCGACAAAACAAAAACTGTTAACGGAGGATTACGAGCTGATCACCGGCAAAGCGAGCAAGGTCCACAGTGTATGCAACCAAATAGTAGTACCTGTGACCGAACAATCAGGCGCAAAAAGAACAATCAAAATCGAGGTGCGCGTATTTAACGACGGGGTCGCCTTCCGGTATATCCTTCCCCAACAGGGCGGATGGCCGGAAACCGTTTACATTACCGATGAGCTTGACGATTTCAACCTTACGCAAAACCCGAAGGTAACTGCCCTGCTCCGTGAAAATTATACCACTTCGCACGAGGGCATCTATACCAAAACAAGTCTGAATGAGCTGAAATCAGACACGCTGATGGACATGCCCGCACTTTTTGAATTTCCAAAAGGTAAATATATGGCAATAACGGAAGCCGCATTACTTGACTATGCTGGGATGTACCTGATGAAACACGACGGTGTGCTGCAAAGCCGCCTTTCACCGCTTCCGCATCAAACGGAATTAAAGGTAAAAGCCAAACTACCGCATAACAGCCCCTGGCGCGTAATGATGATCAGCGACCGCCCCGGAGCGTTTATCGAGTCGAACATACTGACCAATCTGAACGAACCATGCAAAATCAAAGACCTGTCCTGGCTCAAGCCGGGAAAAACCACCTTCCCGTGGTGGAACGGTAACGCCATTCCGGATACGAGCTTTGCACCGGGCAACAACTATGAAACCCAGATGTATTACGTTAACTTCTGTGCGAAATATGGCATTGAATACCATTCGGTGGTAGAGTATGGTCTTCATGAATGGTATGTAAACGATGGCGCAGGCTTTCAACCCGGCCCGCATGCTGATCCCTCAAGGGCTGTTCCCGGGCTGGATATGCAGGCAGTATGCGACGCCGCAGCAAAAATGGGGGTCGGCATACGGGTATGGGTGCATTTTTATGCGCTGTACCCCAAACTGGATGAAACTTTCGCCCAGTTTGAAAAATGGGGTGTCAAAGGGCTGATGTGTGACTTTATGGACCGGGACGATCAGGAAATGGTGAATATGCAGACAGAGATCTTACAGAAGGCAGCACAACACCATTTGCATATCCAATTTCACGGCGCTTATAAACCGACAGGTACGGCAAGGACCTATCCAAACGAATTTACACGGGAGGGCACGCTGAATTATGAGAACGACAAATGGAATAATAGCGTTAATCCGGATGCTGATATCAATATTCCATTCACAAGGATGCTTGCTGGTTCCACCGACTACCATCTTGGCGGCTTCCGTGCGGCATCGCCGGAACAATTCAGGGTACATTATACGCGTCCGTTCGTGCTTGGCACGCGTTGTCATATGCTGGCAATGTATGTAGTCCTTGAAAATGCACTCGGTATGGTTTGTGATGCCCCTGAAGCTTACATTAACCAACCGGGCTTTGAATTTATACAGCAAGTACCTACCACCTGGGATGAAACTCGTGTAATTGCGGCAAAGCCCGGTGAGTATGTGGCCATAGCGCGGCGCAAAGGCGACAACTGGTATATCGGCGCCATTACCAACCACGCTGCAAGAACATTGGATCCTTCTCTTGATTTTTTAGGCGATGCTCAATACAACGCGGAAATTTACAGTGATGCTCCGGCTACCGATCCTGATTTAAATCATTTGGTGAAAACTATTAAACAGGTAAACAAGCAAACTGCATTGAACATGGTATTAGCTGCAGGCGGCGGACAAGTGGTGCATATTTACCCGCTGAAAAGATAACCGATGCTTAAAAGGCCTCGTTGAGTCCCAAAAAGAACCCGCGTGAACCGTATTTCCCCCAGGCATAGTCCAGGCAAAGATTGGTGCGGGTTGCTTTGTTAAACAGCACGCGCAGGCCGCCACCACCACCAGGCTGCCATACTTCGAAAAGACGGGTGCCCATTTCGTCGTTTGCGGTCTGGATGTTAAAAAAGGCGACGCCGCTGAGGAATTTATTATTCAGTATCGGAAAGCGGTATTCAATTTCGGAGCAGTTGTATTGCGTGCTCTTAAAATACTGTCCCGTGTATCCCCGGCCGCTGCGGTATGAACCATCCCTCGAGGTGCCGGGAAGTTCGAGATATGGGATGGCGCCGCTCAGCAGATAGGAACCCCAGTTCCAGATAGCGATCACGTGTTCCGGATGGGTATCCGAAAGGCTGAAATATTTCCTGAAATCGGTTGTAATTTGCACTGCGCTCTTCGTGCTTCCAATCCATCTCTGGTTGATCCGGATACCAACATCGGCGTACATCCCTTTGTAGGCGCGGTTCTGATTATCTCTGGTAGTATATTCTGCGTTGAAAAGAAAGCCGTTGGACGAGTAATGATCCTGCGGGAACCCATAACGATCGTTATAAACCTTAAAAGGCGTCAGCATGCCGGAAGTATCAGCATTATCCCTGATGCTTCTTCTCACCTCAAAAGATAATCCCGCTCCGACAAAAAAATCTTTAAGGATCTGTTTGTACACCTTTTCCCGCAAATTGAAATAATATGAGTGAAGCACATGACCTTTTCGTTCGGGGTTGGACAAAATATGATCTTCCTCCGTATCGTAATGGCCGCGACCGATTCCAAGACCAAAATCGGGAGTGACTGTTCTCGCAGCTACCAGGCTACCCTGAAAGTTGAACTTATTGCCATTAGTAAATGCGTTGTGATTGATATAGAAATACACGATACCCTTGGTGGTGATGGAGGTCGAAGTAGCCGCAACGGATAATAATGTGCTTGGGTCTTTTCCAAGTTTTTTCCCTGCTACGGCCTTTATGCCGATCTGGGAACCAATGGTAGGATTAGCTGCGATATTGGGTATAACCGTAATACCCGACCTTTTCTTCAGCGTATCAGGCTTTTTGTGCGGACGAAAAATGGCATTGTATAAGTCGCCGACATCGTACTGCCTGTTAAGATCATCCGTTTGCTTTGCTTTGTTTTCCTTCATCAAACGTAGGGAATCCGCCTTAAGCGAATCGGCTGGTGCCCCGACCTGCCCGTAGCCATAACAACTTGAACAAATAAAAAGGAGAACCAGCAGATTTTTAACCCAGGTATGTTTTCCGGCAGAGGGATTGTTATATGTTGATTTCAAAACCGATTCTGTAGATTAAAATTATCCGGTCTTTATAAACCAGGACCAAATTTTCAACCAAACAAGCGGCAAAAGGTTTGAAATTAAAAGTGTGTAAAGAGAATTAAACGTGAGATCAAAGATCCATTACACGGGTGTGTACCCGCTTGATAAATTTACGGATATCCAGAACGATACCGGCAAACACATAAAATATCAGCGGGAAGCCGACAGCTAAAAAAGACGAGTAGATAAAGAAAAGACGAATTTTACCTATGGACACATTGAACTTTTCGCCAAGGTAAGTACAAACCCCAAAAGAGTATCTTTCAAAAAAAGTAAGAATCCTTTGCAACATGTCAACCCGTTTTTAATATCTTATTTCCAACGCCGCAATGAAGGCATTTCTTATAATCGCAATAATTATTTTTTAGCTCAAGCAATGCCTGCGAATCGAATGCGGTCTTAATTTTCACCCCTAAGTTAATAAAATCTGTGATAATATTGTTTTTTTCGTGAGGCAAATGTTCCAGCAGCTTCAGGCTCCGGTTAATATAATGTTGCAGCTGGTTATGCCTGCCGTAGCTGAAAAGAAACAGCGTCAGCGTGTTCAGTAACAAAATATCCACAGAAGCAGCGCCCATACCCTTAGCTGCTGGCGGCGACTCCACATCGAAGCGATAATGCGTATCCCAATATTCGTTCGTCTCTATTTCCAAAAATAACCCCCGCAATGCACTCACGTCCTTTATCTCCAATACTTTTGAGAACAAATGATTAGCATTGACGACCAATGCGGCAAACTGGGCCAGCCTTATCGTTGGGAAGTTTTGCGGACGTAAGCGCATAAACTTCCACAGATGAGTGTCAACAGGTATCAGCTTATATTTCTTTTGTAAAAACCCGTATTCCGATTTTAATTTACGCGGATAATCGTCATTAAATTCTCCCTTCAGAAAGCCCGCCTGCCCAAAGATGAGCGCTTCAATTTGCAACGGATTATTTTTGTGTTTGGCCAGCGTTATTTGCGGTAACGATTTTGCCATCAGCTCAAAAGGCAGCGCGTTGGTTTTGAACCCGAAGTTGGCCGCTAAAAACTGGTAAAATGTTTCCTCCCAGTCACCGCGGTTGTATTTCAATGCATTGATCACCGCCTCTGAACGTTTCTCCAACCTTTCCACCAGAACCCTTGCCAGCCAGTTCTGAATCGTCAGCTCATCAACGGCTCCGATACCCGCCTCGCAGGGAATTATCTTTTGTTCTCCAAAAACAAGATTATGGTATCGCTGATAGAGTTCATCCGGAATCCGGTTTTGCAGCTCAAGTGTAGGGACCGCCCGGCCATTGCGCAACGAAAGCGGCTTGTCATCTTTGTAAACCACGTGCAAAATGACGTTATCATAAGCGTTGTCCCGGGCGTGCCCATGACGCTCCCAGTCAGATGAAGAAATATGCACCTCTACATTTCCTGCCCAGATCGTATCCCCTATCCTGACCCTCGCCGTCTGGAAGTCCGGACCAGAATCCGGATTGTTCAATCCCGGCGAAAATATTTCCAGTTCCTCGCCCGCAGTTGTCTGCAGGTCTTTACGGTCATACAACCTGAACTTCCAAACATAATGCAAAAAGTCCTCGGGAAAGACCATGGTTCGTTGTTTAGGTTGATTGTGCGGTTAGCGGGTAATTATCTTATTCAACGGAAATTTGCAAATCAGACGATATTCTCCCACTTTCCGGAATCAAGGCTTCTGTAAATCGCATCGACAACCTTCATATCCTTCAATCCTTCCTCCCCCGAAACACGGCTTTGTTTGTTGCGCATTACGCACCTGGCAAAATCATCCATTTGTGCGGCCTGCTGAATAATCTGCGGGAATTTCATCGGCGCCCCGTTTACCGTTCCTTCCACCCCGCCATATCCATAAGCAGGCCCAAGTCCAAAATTCCCCATTTCCGCTTCCACCTTCAGATAACTCCAATCATTGTTATAACTTGATTTTCCAGTAGTGAGCAGTTTCCCCGGAAACTCAAGCTCCCAGTAAACGGTTTCATCCACTTCTTTGAACAAGGCGGGACGTGTTTTCTGCTGCGTGGCCTTTACTGCAACCGGCTCCCTGCCGATGGTATAACGGGCTCCCTGAATGCAATAGATGCCCATATCCATCAGGCCACCACCACCTGCCAGCGCCTTTTTTAACCGCCAGGCATTGGGGTCACCGTTATAAGTAAAACCATTGCCCGTATCAATATGCTTTATTTTACCCAGCACATTGTGCTGACCAATACGCATGATTTCCATATTATGCGGTTCAAAATGAAGACGGTAACCGATAGAGAGCAGTCTGTCTGACTTTTTGCAGGCAGCAATCATATCCTGACACTCGGCCGCGTTCAGGGCCATCGGTTTTTCACAGATCACATGCTTGCCAGCCTCAGCGGCTTTGATGGTGTATTCCTTGTGCATAAATACCGGCAATACCACGTAAATGATATCGATATCCGGATTGTTTGCTATTTCACTGAAATTCTGATAATTGTAGATGTTTTTCTGAGGAATATTATATTTCCGGCTCCAGTCCACCGCTTTTGAGGGTGTACCTGTAACGATCCCCGCGAGGTAACAGTCTTTGGTATGCTGCAACGCCGGGCCAAGCTGACCATTACTGTAAGCCCCCAGGCCAACCAAAGCAACACCGAGCTTCTTCTTTGTTTTTATCGGGTTAAAAGACGATAAAAGCGGGTCTAATGCCAGCGCACCTACGCCAAAGGCTCCCGCCTTGATAAAATCGCGCCGCGAAAATTCAGATGATGCCATACGAATAAATTTATAACCAGTTATAAATCTAACGATTTTTTGGACACATCAGAAAAAGAGGAACTCTTAATGCATCCGACAGGGATATACTCCGGAAAAAATGAGAAATAAAAAGAAAAGTATATTAAAGCAGCTGGCGCAGCCTGTCGAAACTGCTGATCGTGGCGATCTGGCCGGTCTCGACCTTCCCGAAACCATAATCAGCAAAGATAAACGGCACACCTGCCGCCGTTGCGGAATTATAGTCGCCCATGGTATCGCCAACATAAACCGGAGCTTTAAGGCCGTGATCGTTGACAATATCTTTGATGTTTTCAGACTTCGGGTTGCCTTTTGTGCCAAAACACTGATGCCCCATAAAGTAGTGTTCCATCTTGCTGATCTTAAAAAACACTTCGATATAACCACTCTGGCAATTACTGACGATGAACAAGCGATATTTTTTTGAAAGATAATCAAGCGTTTCTTCCAGCGCGGGATAAAGTTCGCCGCCTTTTTTATGCAAAATTTCCAGCTCATGCTTTCCGCAAGCAGCCTGTACTTCTGCACGCTGAACAGGCGTCAACGCAGGGAATAACTTGTCAAAAATAGCATCGTAGGTCATACCGGTGATCGAGCGCACCCGTTCGCGGGTCATTAGCTCGTCCATATACTCCACTTCGTCCATGGCAGCCTGCCAGGCCAGTGCAACATTTCCGGTGCTGTCCCAAAGTGTGCCGTCGAGATCAAAAATAATACTGTCGAACCGGTCTTTCAATGATAAATCCATGCTATCTTTTTCAGCCGCAAAAATAACCTATCATCCGGATGAATAAAGTTTTTTTTCAGTATTCCTAAAACTGACCGCCGATTTCGTCATTCCGCGATAGTCACGGTTGCAAATACGTAAAAATACGTATGCATTTTAGGTAGAAACACGTGGTTCTTTAGCTGACTATCTGGCTAAATTTGAGACAGATAATGCAACAGGCAGTATTTACAACTACCGGGATAACCTTACTGTTAAATAGTTCCCCGCTTGTAGTCGTGTCAGTATTAATGCTGATGCATTGATATTAGTCCTTAAATGTTAACATTTAAGCGATACCTCAGCGGGGCAAGTGATTAAATAGTAATAGTTTATATACGGTTAGTTGGTTAATTAGGGAGCAGGCAGTTGTTACTCATGTAACAGCTGTTTTGCTTTTTTATACCCCTACCCCAATCTATTGTCTCTAATATCTTGCGCGATAGTAACCTTGTGTAACTGTTGTTCTGCTTAGTAAATAATGTGACGTGCTCCGATAATAAAAAGCGTCATTACGGGGATTGCCATCAGGAGGAATACTCTTGCCATTTGCAAAGAGTTTGCATTACCTTCAACAAAAACGTTGTGTAAATCGGTTTTCAGGGTGTTTAATTTCTGTGCCATGATTCGGGTGAATTAAATTTTTAGTAATCAATTAATTTATCAGTAATATAATTTATCAAATTATGTCCTCTTCTACGGGGCACGATTTGAGAAGGTTACAGGTTTGATCGAAATATTTTTTAAAGGATTAAACTAAAAACAAAAAAAGAGGCGCACAGATATAAATGGCGCACCTCTTTTCAACCCTTACCGTATTACTACTGACAGATAATGATCAGGTATTAATTCCTGCGGAAACGGATATTATGGTTGTTCCCGTAGGTAAAACTTCCGCCTGCAAAACGTTTATATTTTTCACTGTACCGTTTAAATACCGCATCCGGCTGCTTCTTTCCGTTGACGGTCATTTCGTCCCCGGTTATAACGAGTTCATTCAGTGCGTCCCGGTCGGGGATGATCTTATCCTTTACCAGATCGTCAATAAGTTCCGCCATGAGCCTGCGGTCCTTCTCCGCCTGTTTGCGGTCAAGTTCAGCCTGAACACGATCTTTATCGGCTTGCTGACGATCCTTCTGTGCCTGAATTCTGTCAAGTTCAGCCTGGCCGCGATCCTTTTCTGCCTGCTGACGATCCTTCTCCGCCTGCGCACGATCAAGATCAGCCTGGACCCTGTCCTTTTCTGCCTGCCCGCGATTCAGCTCAGCCAGCTGGCGATCCTTTTCCGCACGTGCACGATCTATATCGGCCCGCACCCTGTCTTTCGCCGCCTGCGCACGGTCCTTCTCTGCCTGAATCCGGTCGAGCTTTATCTGTTTTGAAATTGCCTTTACTTCCGCATCATATTTTCCATATTCAGCAGGAGGTATTTTCACACCATCAACGTATAGTTCGGTAAGCTTATCGTTCACCATTTTAAAACGAAACTGCTTACCCTTTGTAAACGTCTGCACCGTTTCAACGTCGTTTCCATTCGAATCTTTGTTTTCACTGGAATAATTTTGATAAACATCAGCGCCTGATTGCTGCGCGTGAGCTTCAAAGCCAATTACAAGGCTTGCTACGGTTAACATACCGCCTATAAAAAGTCGTTTTTTCATTTTTTTTTGTTTGTGGTCTAAAAATCGGGGCAATAATATTCCAGTCCGCATGTTTGCGGTCAATTAAAAATCGCCTGTTTATTTGCTATTAAATAGTGGCTCTATGTCAACACAGCTGCGCCTTCCGTGCGTCCAACGGCCGTTATTCCATGATTATTCAAATGCTGTCATTCCTGTACACTCGTCTTACTTTTTGCAGACTGTCTGCGGGAAAGTTCTGCCTGAGCCCTGTCTTTTTCCGCCTGTACCCTATCCTTTTCTGCCTGCTGCCGGTTAAGTTCTGCCTGTTGCCTGTCCTTGTCTGCCTGAACCCTGTCCAATTCCGCCTGTTGCCTGTCCTTATCTGCCTGTTCACGATCTTTTTGTGCCCGCGCGCGATCAATATCGGCCTGCAACCTGTCCCTTTCAGCCTGCATCCAGTTTTGCGTTGCATTTTTTAAATCCGCCGGTGATTGCGGTTTTACAGGTTTCGTGGAAACTATGTTCGTGGGCACTGCGGCGATACGATCACTGGTATCAGAGGGCAGTTTCTTCGCGGCGTTACCATTTTGACGTTTATCCGCCGAAGCCAATTTTCGCGCGACATGAGCCTTCTGCTTTTTTATGTTCACTATGTCGGTCATCATTCCGATACTATCCACGTTATTTATCCGCTTCGATGTGTTGCGCTCGTTCGTCTTGTCCGCGTTCAGACGATCCGCCTTTTTTTCAATCGTATCTGACTTCTTCAATGCGGGATGATATTCCCTGATCTGTGCTACAGCAACCGTTGTGACCAATATCAGCAGCGTCAGGATGCTAAATCCGAAGAACAATTTTTCACTGGTGCCGGGTGTATTCCTTTTATTATTGAGGATCCGGAGCGCCCGCTGCATCAGGTAGTTCTTTTTGCCCGGGAAAGCAGTTGCATACCCTTCCTGATAAAGACTATATTCTTTAAAACTTACGAGCGCCTGCACAAAGCTTATTTTATTATTTGTTTGCGCTAACGCGATATCGTCGCAACAGTTTTCCCGCTCTTCCTTCATAACTGCCGATATCCACAATAATCCCGGATTAAAGAAGAACACAGATTCGGCGATATTTTGCAGGAAATTAATGATATAATCGTTTCGTCTGATGTGCGCGAGTTCATGCAGCAGGATGGCTTCCACCTGATCGGCGGGCAAACCTGTCATCAGCCCCGCCGGAAACAGGATCACCGGCTTGAGGTGCCCCACCACAACCGGCACCTTTATGTATCCCGACTGCAGCAGTCTGACGGTTTTGGTTATTCCAAGTTTATCAGCGAAGGCTTTCGTTTTGTCAGTCCAGATTTCGGCAGGATCATGTACCTGGTAATTACGTATGCGCTGGTTATAAACCACACACGAAATCATTTTTACACTCTTAAACATAAAAACAATACCCCATATCATGGTGATCAGCGGAGCATTGGCCGAAAAATATACGGCAATGACGTTCATTGTGTGTCGCAGATGATTTATATCGAAGTATTCGGGAACTGCCTTAATGCCGATATTTCCCGGCAACCGCACCAAAGCGGCCTCGCTGCTTGCGTTTACCCATTCATAACAAAAGGTGGCTCCAGCTCCGGCTATAAAAAGGATTAAAAAAATCAGCGCCAGATTATACCGCCGGGCAGCATCAGCCTTTCGTTTTGCCGTCAGTACCACTGCGGCGATAACTGCCAAAGCCAAGCCCTGCCAGAGTGAATGGATCAGCGTCCAGCAAAAAGCCACGACTATTTTGTTAAGTGTATCTGTTATCATCAATGTATGAAGCATAACATTATTTTTTTTGCAGGTTATTCAGCATTTCCCTAATCTTTTGAAGTTCGTCGTCCGACGTCTTATCATTTTCGAGCAAAGCCATCATCAGATTGCTTGCAGAGCCGTTATACATCGAGTCCATGAAACGTCCAAGCATGGTACCCTTGACCTTTTGCTCGGCTATCGCCGCGCTATAAACGTGCTTCATATTGGTCTCGTCCCGGTCGAGCATACCCTTTTCTTTCATTACCTGCATTGCCTTCAGGGTGGATGTATATTGCACTATTTCCTTTTGCTCGTTTAATTTATCATGCACAAACCGGACGGTTGAAGGGCCAAATTGCCATAGCACCGTTAAAATATCCATCTCGGTTTTTGTCGGTATCATTTCCTCGCTTGTATCCTTCTTAAATAACTTCATATACCAAAGGTATGCATACAAAACGTACGTTGCAAATATTACATCATGTTTTTTTTAAAAACGGAAGAAATGCAGAGATGCCTGTTACAACTACCGGAAATCAGGGATGATAAAGAGAAACGTGTATTACAATTCCTGACCAGTGAGGTATTTACATGCAGCAAAACACTCGTCGCGGATATAGTCGGGCAAATCATCCTCGCTGCGAAACTTGAAAACAGCTATACCGCCCTCAAAATGATAATGAATATGATGCTGAAGTTTATCGTGCCCGCCAAGACGATTTTTTGCATGGCGCCGCTCAAACCAGGAGATATATACCTGCTCAATTTCGAGCAGTTTGTTGTT
Source organism: Mucilaginibacter sp. (assembly GCA_035547875.1). Taxonomy (GTDB): domain Bacteria; phylum Bacteroidota; class Bacteroidia; order Sphingobacteriales; family Sphingobacteriaceae; genus Mucilaginibacter. The sequence goes on from DASZTX010000059.1 coordinate 113,222, forward strand.
AAACTTTTCAATTATCCGCAAACAGGCACGAGCCTCGTCGCCAATATAAAGTATATTGTCAAACGGATTCCAGTTTGTCAGGGGGGCACTGTTCATTCTCAATAGTTTAAAGGCAAGGTAGCTGACTTTAATGAAATTGCAATGAAAGTACGGGTATTAAATTGTTAAAAGTCTGTAAAATAAAGGAAGTTTCCCCGCTGCGTATTAATGCTGGCTAACAGCATGATCCTCAAACGTCCAGCGGTAGATCACATCTTCCAGACGCTCGATGGTGAAAGGTTTGCTGATAAAATCGCACATTCCGGCCCGGCGACATTTTTCTTCATCCTCGCTCAGCACATTAGCTGTCATGGCAATAATCGGCGGGCAATCACCGGCATATCTCTTAACCAGGATGCTGGCTGCTTCCAGGCCGTCCATCTCCGGCATTTGAATATCCATGAATATGATGTCGTATTTCTTTGCTTCCGCCATTTCGGTGGCTGCCCTGCCGTTGTCGGCAATGTCTATCTCGTAGCCGATCTTTTTAAATGTTTTGGCGGCAATCAGCTGGTTCATCTTATTGTCTTCTGCAAGCAGGATGTTCAATGGCCTGTAATGACGCTCCGTGGGTTTGCCAAGCTGATCATCAGTAGGTACCGTATTTGAAACTACCTGCAACGGAAGGGAAAAACTAAATACCGACCCTTCGTTCTCCTTGCTTTCCGCCCAGATCCTGCCATTCATCAACTCGACCAGCTTTTTACAGATAGACAATCCGAGCCCGGTACCGCCGTATTTTCTCAACGCAGTAGTATTCACCTGGGTAAATGGCTTAAACAACTGCGACAACGCTTCCTCGCTGATGCCAATTCCGGTATCGATAATGCTGAAAGTAACTTCCTGTTTATCGGGCGCTATTTCCTTTGTGGTTACTTTAAGCGTAACCGACCCTTCGTCGGTAAATTTTATGGCGTTGCCGATGAGGTTAACCAATATCTGCTGCACCCGGCTCTCGTCCATCTTCAGGTATTCCGCCAGGCGGCTATCGATATCATAATTCAGGCTGATATCCTTGCCGGGGACGGATATCCCAGGATAACTGATATCCAATACCGTCTTTATACAGTTGCGGATATTTACGGTCTTACTATGCAGAACCAATTTATCAGCTTCGATCTTGGAAAGATCGAGTATGTCGCTGATGATATTGATCAGCAAATTGCTGCTCGACTGGAGCGTCTGCAGCAATTCGCGCTGTTCGGAGGTGAGTTCTGACAGAGACAACAATTGCGCGGTGCCGATGATGCCGTTCAGCGGCGTACGGATCTCATGGCTCATATTTGCCAAAAAATTCGATTTTGCGAGTGTGGCGTCTTCTGCACGGTCTTTCGCAGCTGAAAGCGCTTCCTGCGATGACTGTAACTCCTCCCCTTTGGCGATCAGGGAGTTTTTATCTTTTTCATGGCTGCGCTTTAGAAAGCTGACCAGCAGACCTACCATTAAAATATTGGTAACAACGGAGGATATGATATCATCTTCTTTCTGGCTGATGCTTCCGGCCGGCGATACCCATTGCGGGAAACGCCTTTCCAGAAAAAAGCACAACAGGAATATGGCCATCAAAAACCCGATGTAAAAGAAATGATATTTGCGTTTAAGCAACATCATGATCAGTACGATCATAAAAACGCCTACCTGAACAGACGAGCCTTCTATTCCGCCGTTAAAAAACCAGCCGGGTATCAGCATTAGTATTCCGGCCGTAATATAGCCCAAGGCCATATTTTCGGAATACCTGATATATCTGCTACGGTAAAAAGCATAGGCACACATCCCGCAAACAAACAACTCTACGGCGATGAGATAAAACGGGAAGCCTAACAGGAGGTTGTTGATGATGCCAATGGTCATGCTGAGGGATAAAAACAAGCAAACGGAATTGAAAAGCTTATTCTCCAGCGTAAGCGAAGGATCATCAAACCCAACAAATAGTTTTATCTTCTTTATTAACCTCATTAATTAACTCCAGGTATCTGTTTTTTATGCAACATGGTTTATGTGCGTAAAGATTTACAGTAAATGTACATCATCCTCCGGGGCAGGTAATATTGTTTTTTTGCACGAGCCGTTAATAACTCGATGAATCTGATTCCAAAGTTTAGGTGATTTATTGGAATTTATTCAACAAGAAAGTTAAACCGGCTATTCTGATATGGCTGCTAACACAATTAACGCGCCAAAATCTTTTTAAAGTATTCAGGGGAATAAATATCAGGATTTTACGACATTTTTAAAAACGAAACTGCAAAATATCCTTGTCAGACCGCTTAAAAATGGAGGTGTTGGGGTAAAATATAGTTACCAGGCTATTCTCGGATTCAGGTTAAAGTCGATAGATGCAGGAGTAATCGTATTATGACGGTTCCAGTCATCAATATCGATCAAACCAGGCATGGTTTGGTAATGATTATCGTTCTTTGAACATTTAACAACGTATCCTATGTCGTCAACTTTAGCAATTACCGGTCGTGCCCCGCACTCCTTGCACAATTTGCAATAAATTGATCCCGGTATATTTACATATCCCTTCATACTACCTTATTACGGGAGATACGAAAAGAAGTTGCTGATAATTTTAATATTTGTCAAATTTTTATATAGGCTACCGCAAGATCGTCACGTATCCTGCTTTGGGGCGTTCGCCATTTTTAAGGTCGAGCACGTAGTAATATATGCCTGCAGGCAGCGGCTTCCCGTTGCTGGTGCCATCCCAGGGTGCCGGATAGCCATTGGTTTTGTAAACCTGTGAGCCGTATCGCGTATAGATCGTCAGACTGCAGTCGGGGTAATACAGCAGCGCCGAAATGTTCCAAAGGTCGTTAATTCCGTCGCCATTCGGAGTAAATGTATTGGGAATTACGATGATACATTGATCAGACGGGTTTAGCTTTACCGTGACCACGTTTGAGTTTGCCACCGCATTAACAAGACATTTGGCCTGACTGGTAACCAGACAAGTGACCAGATCGCCGTCATTAAGTTCCGTACTACTGAACGTCGCCAAACCACTTCCTGTATCGTTGCCGTTAACCTGCCATTGATACGATGGCGCCGGATCGGGGGAAACGACCGACGCAGTAAAAGTTATTTTAGTACCCTTGCACACCGGCCCTGTTAATGAAGATGTTATCGAAACTGAGGTCGGAACCGGGGCATCTAGCACAAACGTTGCTTCACTGGAAGTAACCGAAGCGCTGCTGACACAGGGCAGGCTGCTGTTGAGTGTGCAGGTTATTTTGTCTCCGTTAGTTAAGCTATTGCTGGCAAAAACAGGGTTATCCGTCCCGGAGGGCTGGCCATTGACCCGCCACTGGTAATGCGGCTGGCTGCCTCCATTGACCGGCGTTGCGGTAAATGTGACGGTTGCACCGGGGCAGTCGTCGGCTGACTGCGGGGAAATGGTTACCGCAGGAATGGCTGCGGGCGCCACCGTCAGGGGTTGCGGATAGGTTGACGTACCATCGGAGGCAGTGATCACCGCTGTACCTGCGCCGATAATATGCACCTTTCCCGCGACGATGGTTGCTACTGACGGATCGCTGCTGGTATAAGACACCGCGGAAGCACCCGTGGCTCCGGGATCAAAATCTGCATCGCAAACCGTTTTATCCGGGATGGGTGGAAAGGTGATGGTCTGGCTATTCACCACTTTAATATCGACTTTTGCCGATGAACTGCCGTATGCATTATATGCCGTGATCGTATAGGTTGTCAAGGGCCATACCTCGTCAGGTGTTCCGCTGATGACGCCCGTAGCATTATTGAATACCATTCCTGCAGGCAGGGGCTTATCAATCCGGTAACCGACGGTGAATGCGGTGCGTATTTCGTTGTTAAAGGAATCGGCGATGTACAACTTCCTCGAATCGTCAAGAGCGAGCCCTTTCGGGCCGTTAAAGCTGGCGGCGGTACCGGTATTATTAAGGCTGCCCGGATGTCCGTCTCCAGCCAATGTGATCACCTTGCCCGCCGGATCGATCATCCTTATCTCATCGCCCGCAAAATCAGACACAAAAACATCACCGATATCATCAACCACAATACCTTCCGGTTTATTAAAGCTGGCTGAAAGCGCATCGCCATTATCCTCCCCCGCCGATCCGTTCCCGGCATAGGTAGTTACCTCTCCGGACGGCGTTATTTTCCGGATAAGATTATTCCCCGAATCAGCGACATATAAATTACCGTCCACATCAAAAGCGAGTGCCTGCGGCGCATTGAACGAAGCAGAATTGCCGTTGCCATTAACACTTCCTTTTGTGCCGTTTCCGGCAAAGGTGGTCACATCTCCAGAGGGGCTTATTTTACGGATCAGGTTATTCCCTTCATCGGCCACATAGATATTTCCCGCCGCATCAATGGCAAGACCAGCGGGAGCGTTAAAACCCGCGGCCGTGCCATTCCCGTTCGCCGAGCCGGGGACGCTGTTTCCGGCGACGGTTGAAACAACACCCGCAGGGGTTATCCGCCGGATCCGGTTATTATTCTTATCGGCTACGAAAAGGTCGCCACCCGGGCCGATTACGATATCGTTTGGGCCGGAGAAACTGGCAACGCTGGCATTTCCGTCTAAAAAAGTACCTTGCCCGGTGCCTGCGAGTGTCACCGAGTTACCGTCCTTATCTGTTTTGCGGATGACGTTATTTAAATAATCAGCCACATAAACATTGCCATTGGCGTCTGCCGCCACACCGGCCGGTTGGTTATACCTGGATGTTAATGCGTCGCCGTTTACGTTTCCTGCGTCTCCCTTACCCGAGAAGGTCAGCGTCAATCCAAATTCAAGCGCAGGGATATCACTCCCGGTGGATTTTGGCTTCAGCGGTGTGACCGGCTGCCCGACGTAATACGTTTGCGGCGAATCATAACTTATCGCCGGTGGGGGTTCTGCGCTGCTGTCATCTGGCTCCACCTCAATGTTGATAACAGCTGAGCTTTGCCCTCCGGCATTATAAGCCGTAACGGTAAAAGGTGTGATCTGATAAAGCTGCGTGGGCGTTCCGCTGATCAAACCGGTTGTCGGATCGAATATCAGGCCCGCCGGAAGTGGCCTGTCAATGGAATAACCCGTGGTAACAACCTTCATTACTTTATTTGCCCCGAAACTTGCGCCGTATAGATCACCGTTTGCGTCAATGTTAAGCCCAAGCGGAAACTGAAGTATTGCAGACGATTGCGCAAGCACAGACACCTGACCTGTGCTTACATCTATCTTGATGATCCGGTTGCCTCCTGAATCAGAAATGTACAGATTATTCAAAGCGTCAACAGCTACTCCTCCGATTCCCTGGATGCCGTTATTCGTATTCCCGCGTAAAATGGTCGTTACCTCGCCCAGCGGCGATATTTTCCGCAACCTGTTATTGTCAAAATCGGCAACGTAGATATTTCCGGCAGCGTCTGCCGCCAGTTTTTGCGGATTACTGAACCGGGCCTCGCTCCCCTGACCGTCAGCGAATCCACAGGTGCCGTTTCCGGCAAAAGTACTCACCTTCCCCGCCGGATTGATCTTCCGGATCGAGCAGCTGCCATATTCCGCTATGTAAATATTTCCGCTATGATCAACGACGATACCCTGCGGCTGGTTAAATGTGGCCGAGGCCGCAGGCCCATCTTTACCACCTGCAGTTCCGGTACCCGCAATAGTAGTTACATCCCCATCGGGCGTTATCTTTCTGATGACGTTGCCATAGGTGTCCGCTACATAAATATTGTCCGCTGCATCTGCCGCAACCCCTTCCGGTCCTTTAAAACTTGCCGCAGTGCCTTTCCCATCTACGACGGCATTGGCGCCGCTCCCCGCGAACGTGCTGACTTCCCCACCGGGCGTTATTTTTCTGATCAGGCGATTGTCCCTGTCGGCAACATACAGGTTGCCCTGGAGGTCGGATGTCACATCAGTTATCTCATTAAATTGCGCCGTATTCCCGGCGCCGTTTTTTACTCCCTTAGTTCCATCTCCGGCAAATTCGTTTACCTGACCGTAAACCGTAGCAGGCACGGCGCCGCCCTTATTTGCCGGAAGTAAACTTGCGATGGTCTTTCCCAATTTATAAAGGTGCGGCGTGGTATAACTGATATCGGGGGGCTTTACCTTGTTGTTTGTGGCGGTAGTCCTCACCTCTATGGTAAACTCCGCGCTGCTGCTGCCGCCATCGTTATATGCCGTTACGGTATAAAGCGTAAGGGGCGATGCGGCAGTTGGCGTGCCGCTTATGCTGCCGGTATTGTCATCGAATATCAGGCCAGGCGGCAGTTGCTTATCTATACTATACCTGGTGGTAGTTATCTTTCTGATCAAATTATTGTTGGTATCGCTGACGTACAGGTTTCCATCGGCATCAATAGCGACATAGAAAGGAGTGTTAAACGTGGCCAGCGCAGGCGCGCCGTCCGCTGAACCTGTCGATCCTTCTCCGGCAACAGTGGTAACCACACCGGCGGGCGTAATTTTCCGAATCCTGTTGTTCTGGGCATCTGCAACATATAAATTATTAAATTGATCAATAACCAGGCCGATGGGATCCTGAAATGACGCGGCCGGGCCGTTACCGTCCGCAAAACCTTTAAGACCGCTCCCGGCAAAGGTGGTAACCATCCCGGACGACGTCATTTTCCTGATCAGGTTACTATAGCTATCCGTGATGTAAAAATTCCCGTCAGTATCAATGGCGACATCAAACGGACCGTTAAAGGATGCGCCTGTACCCGTACCATCTGAACTTCCGGCTGCGCCGCTGCCTGCAATGGTTGTGACCACACCTGCAGGCGTTATCTTTCTGATGAGATTATTGCCTGAATCAGCTACATACAGGTTTCCATCCCTATTGATAGCAATACCTGCAGGATTATTAAAAGAAGCCGCGCCACCCATGCCATCGTCGTGACCTTTCAGACCGCTCCCGGCAAATGTCGTAACAGTACCCGAAGGTGTTATCTTACGGATACGCTGATTGGCAAGATCGGTAACATATATATTGCCGCCGGCATCGGCTACCACGTCGAACGGACTGCGAAAGCTGGTACTGACTGACTGTCCGTCTGCAGAGCCAACAGTTCCGCTTCCGGCTAAGGTAGAAACCATCCCTGAAGCGGTTATTTTCCTCACCACCAGCCCGGAGGTCTCAGCTACATAGATATTCCCGCTGCCATCTACCGTCAGCCCGTGCGGATTATTGAGGCTGGCTGAAATGCCCGATCCGTCAACAGAGGCTGCGGCGCCGTTTCCGGCAAATGTTTTAACATTGGTAAACACACCGTTGTTAACAGGCCCACCCGAATTGGAGGGGGTAACCATATTTATCTGACTGTTGACAAGATAGATTTGCTGTGACGGGTAGGATATAGCCGGGGGCAACACGCCGCCATTTTGCGCAAACAGACAAGTGACCTTAAAAAAGGAAAAGGTCATCAAAAAAAATACAGCCGCGGATATTCTTCCTCTCATAATATTTCACGATCACATTACCGCAACCGCCAAGAATATGGTTTGCCAGCGAATAGTTCCCGGTGAAAGCCTGCTTATCAATAAATTATTGCGGATACCAAAATAAGCTTTTGTCCGGATTTTAAATATAGTGTTTTTGTGCGGCCGACGAGGAAAATTTAGCGCGGGCAATCTGATCGCCAGCTTTTTTTAAAGCTCCTGGTGTTTGGCACCGAAATTGATTATACTCATTATCTATCTATAAAAGAATAAATTATGAAAAAGTATATTTTAAGGGTTATAGCATTGCTGATATTAGCATCAGCGACCCTGCCGAGCTGTTCCGTTGAATACAGAGAGAGACATCACCGTGGTTACGGCCACGACCGCGATTATCATGATCACGACCATGATCACTACGATCATTACCACCATTGATCTTATAACCAAACAGGCCCCGGAGTTTGCGGGGCCTGTTTCATTTCCTATTTCGCCGGTTTAGTCACCAACACCCAGTCCACCACCACTTTAGCCTGTCCCGCCTTTATTTTATCAACCGTTTGCTGCGATATGCCGTAATACGGCGAATTGATCTTGTTCACTCCCGCCGGGTAACCGCCACCGAGCGCGAAATTTAAAATGATAAATTTCGGATTATCAAAAGCCCAGCGACCATACTTTTCCACCATCGCTCGGGTTACGGCATAGGTCACTTTTCCGTCCACCTTAAAGGTCAGGCTGTCGTGCGTCCAGTCCACCGAGTAGGTATGCCACTGTGTAACATCTGTCCCGGCCGGGAAGAACGCCCGGTAAACCAGCGGTGTATTACCAAAATAGCCGGGACCATGTAACGCATTGCTCGTCCAGGTACCGTCGCCAACGGTTTCCATGATGTCAATCTCACCGCAGTCAGGCCAGCGCCCGTTTCCCAATGCCCAGAAAGCAGGCCATAGACCTGCACCGGAAGCCATCTTCATTCGCGCAGTCGCCGTTCCATAGGTAAACTCCATTTTATGACGTGTGTTTATCCTTCCCGAAAGGAAGTCGTATTTCTTATTTTCCTTACTGGTATAACCCGGGTGATAAAGCGCATTTAGGATCAGTGCGCCATTTTGAGCGCCCTCAGCGGTTGCATCATCTAACAATGAAATAGTAGATGCCGAGTCAACATAAGCCTGCTGCTCGTCATTCACGGTATTTCCGGTCACTTCCACATTCCATTTGGAGCGGTCGAGCGTATGTTCGTTAAAATTTTCAAAAAAAACGGTGTCGGTTTTAGCCGGGCTTTTCTTTTGAGCAAAAGCGACCGCGCTTATCAAAAAGGTTGAGATAATAGTGAGGTAAAGTGGTTTCATCAGGATTAAATTGGTCAGTAAAAATAGGATAATTTCGTTATTTATGACTTCAGCGAGGAATTTATCCGCTATTATTCTTTGACTATTTCGGACTTAAACACCTATTGCCTATTGTTTTCCATCAATATTGAGATTTTTTAAAACCATATCAAATCCCACCTGTAATTATCTATAGATTAATATTTGTAATTTACAATTTATAAACCATACAAGCTATGACAACGCTAAATAATAAAAGAGTGGTAATTCTGACAGAAGAAGGATTTGAGCAAGTGGAACTGACCAGCCCGAAGGCTGCGCTGGAAGGCGCAGGGGCAAAAGTGGATGTCGTATCACCTAAGAGCGGAAAGATAAAAGCCTGGGACAAAACGGACTGGGGAATTGAGATACAGGTTGATAAGCAATTGAACGAGGTAAGCCCCGACGATTACGATGCGCTCGTTCTTCCGGGTGGCGTGCTCAACCCGGACAAGCTGCGCCAGAATAAAGAGGCGGTTGCATTTGTTTCCGCATTTTTAGATGAAGGTAAGCCTATTGCCGCAATATGTCACGGTCCGCAAATGCTGATCGAGACTGGTATGATCGGAGGAAGAACGCTGACCTCGTACCCATCGTTAAAGACCGATCTTGAAAATGCGCGGGCACACTGGATAGACCAGGAAGTAGTTGTGGATGAGGGCTTAGTCACCAGCAGGCGACCATCCGATCTCCAGGTATTTAACATGAAAATGATAGAAGAATTTGGTGAAGGCGTCCATGCCTGAACCATTTAAGCGGCCGGTTAAGCTGTGAAAAATCAACGACAACAAATATCCGTTTTAGTCAATCCGGCTTAACCGGCCCTTTTTACTTCAGCAGTCTCAATAGCCCGCCGCCCACCGGATCAACAGGCTGATAGGCATTCGACAACACCACAACTGCCACCTTTGTTACCGGGTTAAACGCCAAGAAGCTGCTGCTGCCGTACGTGCCGCCGTTATGAAAATAATAATCCACGCCATCTACACTGATCACATGCCAGCCTAACCCAATCTTAACATCTTTATTAAACGTTATCCTGTGCGTAAGCTGAATGGCCTTTGATAATCTGTCGTTACCGGCATTCATGTTTGCCTTTGCGTATTTCAACAGATCATTTACCGTTGATCGCAAGGCGCCTGCAGGCGCCAATACGTTAAAATCCCAGGCGGGGGTCGGCTGTCCCTCCGAATTATATACCGAAACAAAGCGGGGAGAAAACAATGGATTTAAATATTGGGCTGTGCTAAACATTCCCAGCGGTCTCGTGATGATCTCGGTCACCATCTGCTCGAAGGTTTTACCGGTGACCTGCTGAAGGATACTCCCCAATAAACCTACCCCAAGGTTGGAATACGCATACTTCTCTCCCGGAGGAGTTTCCGGCTTACAAGTTTTAAGATAGGTGTACATCCCGTTCAGCGTATAATCTTTATACGGATTAAACTGATCGGTCATAGAGGCGCGCAGGTTCGGCGGAACGCTGGGCAAACCTGAGGTATGATTTGACAGGTTCAATAAGGTGATCCCGCTTAAGGCACTGTTCGTTGCAACAGAATCAGGCAGATACATCGTTATCGGATCGGTCAATTTAACCTTGTTCTGTTCTACCAGCCACGCCAGCAAGGTGGCCGTAAAGGTTTTGGTAATTGAACCGATCTCAAAAAAGCTGTCGCCATCCGGCAGCTTGCCTCCCCCCTTTTTCATCTCGCCATAACTATAAACCGAGGTCGTGCCATCTTTTATCACGCCCGCACAAAGACCCACGGTGTTATACTTCTGGATATATTTCCGGATAACAGCGTCCACCTGTTTATCCATTTCAGTCGTCATTGGATTATCCGATGCAACAAGTGCAGTTTTATCAGCCATTGGTTCTGTAAAGGGTTTAAAAAGCAGGGTCTCTATCTTATCCGCGTCATCAAGGCTTAAAAACACCTGTAGGGATAGTTTGTCAAAAGTCACGCGGTAATCGGCGAGGCTGTTGTTCACAAAGCTGATCAGCGACACTGATGATATCGCGCCCAATGGAAAAAGCTGCGTATTGGCCACCCCGTTAAATTTATTGATATCCAGCTCGCGCTGAAAAGCATCCCCGGTAAGGTTGTAAATGGCGTCGGCATTCTTTTCGTTGAAATATTTTTTAACCAGGGTAAATACGGAATCCACCTTTTGCTGCTGCCGGGTTTGCGCACACGCCGTACCTGCTGACAGGACCCCGACAAAAATAAGCAAGACAGTATATTTCATAGCTCAATGGAAATCATTCATGTAATGGATCGGTCAGGCGGATAAATTTTTGTTCGTTATATGCCCATATCAACCGGTAGAGCACCGTCCCGGTTATCACCCCTGCAATATAAGTATAACCGATAAAACCAACCATGTGTGACGGATCCTCAGCAATATAAACCATTAAATTTCGCTTGATCAAGGCTATGGCGATGCTGTATATACCACATAATGCAAAACCAAAGAAAATACCGCCGTAAACCAGCGCATATTTTACAAGGCCTATTTTACGGGTTTCATCCCAGCTTTTTACAAATTTAATATTTCTGATGTCTTCCGCTACCAGTCCTTTGGGAAGCATTTTTTTACGTTCGGCAACGTTATTCCGGCTTTTTTCATGATCTGCAGCGTAACTAAGAATATATAATCCGACGATGGTCAGGCTGAAAGTATGCTGACCGAAGTATAAATCATAGATAAAGGCAAGGACTGAGCTTGTTACGATTATATCAAAGCGGTGCTCCTTTACAAAGTACCATGCTCTCTTCATTTATTTGCTCATTTACGGTGTTTGCCCTGCCAGCAAAAACAGGACAGCCATGCGGATGGCCACACCGTTCTCAACCTGGTCGAGGATGATCGACTGTTTACTGTCGGCTACATCGCTGGTTATTTCCACGCCCCGGTTGATCGGGCCGGGATGCATCACAACGATCTCTTTTTCAAGCGAATCGAGTATTTGCTTGTTTAAACCGTATAGCATGGTGTACTCCCGCAGAGAAGGAAAATATTTGATATCCTGCCGTTCCAGCTGTATGCGGAGCATGTTGGCAACGTCGCACCAGTTGAGCGCCTTGAGCAAATTGTGTTCGACCTTAACGCCAAGCGAACCGATATATTTGGGAATCAGGGTGGTCGGACCGCAAACCATGACTTCAGCTCCCAGTTGCTTGAGACAAAGGATATTTGACAGCGCCACACGCGAATGAAGGATATCGCCGACGATGACCACCTTTTTTCCGGCTACATCGCCCAGCTTCTCGCGGATAGAAAAGGCATCAAGCAGCGCCTGTGTGGGGTGTTCGTGCGCACCGTCCCCGGCATTGACGATCTGCGCATTTACATGCCTGGAAAGAAAGACCCCGGCACCCGCGTACGGGTGACGCATCACCACCATATCAACCTTCATGGCGAGAATGTTGTTCACGGTATCAATAAGGGTCTCGCCCTTACTTACCGACGACGACGAAGCCGCAAAGTTAACCACATCGGCAGAAAGCCGCTTTTCAGCCAGCTCGAAAGACAAGCGTGTGCGGGTTGAATTCTCAAAGAATATATTAGCGATGGTCACATCGCGCAGGGACGGCACTTTTTTTATCGGCCGGTTTAAAACCGTTTTGAAGTTATCAGCCGTTTCAAAGATCAACTGAATATCCTCTGCATTTAAATCTTTGATCCCTAACAAATGCCGTGTGCTTAGTCCTGCCATTGTAACCGTTGAATATCGAATCCTTAGTTTTTATTCTGTTTATCATTGCGGAGAGACGTTATCTGCCCGCTATGGCTGTTCATTATCCGCCGCTATGAGATTGCCCCGTTACGACCGCAATGACAGTGTTTTTTATTTGCTATGTAATTATTTTGCCTCCGACAACAATACAATCCTGTCTTCGCCGTCAGTTTCGTTCCAGCTTACCACCACCTTTTGAGAAGCAATGGAATCGACTTCGATACCGGTATAATCCGCTGCTACCGGGATGTGACGTGAATAACGGCGATCCACCAGCGTCAGCAACTCCATCTTTTCCGGACGGCCGAATGCCTGCAATGCATCCATCGCAGCACGGATGGTACGACCTGTCCACAGCACGTCATCCATCAGGATCACCTTCCTGCCTTCTATAATAAAATCTATTTTAGTCTGATTTGGTACCAGCTGATCGCGCCTCCGGAAATCATCCCGGTAAAAGGTAATATCAAGATCTCCCTGCTGTATGACGCTTTCGGGAAGTATCTTTCTTAATTCTTCGGCGATCCTTTTGGCCACATAAATGCCACGGGGCTGTATGCCGATCAATACCGAATTTGAAAAATCGTTATGATTCTCGATTAACTGACGACATAAACGCTGAAGTGTAATTTGAAATTTCTGACCGTCGAGCAGCGTAAGATTTTGCATCGTATGGGTGGATTTGGGCAAAGGTAATAATTTTAAGCAGTGAATAGATAACCGTCTTTCAGAAAATATTCACCCGGCAGCTCGCGCGTTGATAAAAATACGGCTGCCCTTTTTTGTTATCTGCTGATTCTTCGGCGCTCCCGGAATTAAATTTAATATGTATCTTAAACCTGTTTTTAACTGACATTAACAGACCTCATTTTTATGAATATTTTTTACAAAAGTATCCTGACGGCGGCGGTTGCCTGCTGTATCTGCACCGGGGCGTTTTCGCAAAGTGAAAGCGTACCTCAAAACTTACCTACCGATTATCTTTCGGCCCAGTTCCATGCCGGACGCAGGCAGGCCCTGCGCGATCTGATGCCCGAAAATTCCGTGACTGTCATATTTGCCTACCCGGAGCGTGTCTTTTCAAAGGACGTAAACTATGTATATCATCCCAACCCTGACCTGTATTATTTTTCGGGCTATAAAGAACCTGATGCGGTGCTGCTGATATTCAAGGACATGCAGAAAGATGCGGACGGCAGCTATAATGAATTGTTTTTTGTGCGGCACCGCGACCCGGCAAGGGAGCAGTGGACCGGCCGCAGGCTCGGCGTTGAAGGGGTAAAGGCGCAGCTCGGTTTTAAACGGGTTTATAACAGCGAAGAATTTGCCAAATTCCCGCTTGATCTGAAAAAGTTCAAGACCATAATTTATGATGATGTTGATGACGACAGCGGCGAAGGCGCGGGAGGCTTAAAAAGCCTGTACGCGGCGTTTAAAGCTAAAGCCGATGTAAAGGAAAGCGACCCGATGGTGGAAAACCTGCTGTCGCTGATCGCCCAAAGGGCTACACCGGCTAACCTTGACCGTGTGATGAGTCTTGTAAAATCAAGGCTAAGCGCTGAGCAGATCAGCAAAAGCGAAATGCTGACCGCACTGGTAAACAAGCAGGATTCGGCGACCTTAGCTGCGGTAAAGGCGAAGGTAGGCGCTAATCCATCGGGCAAGTCCCTGTTCAATCAATTCACCGGGGAACTGCGTGGTGTAAAAACACCGGAGGAACTGGCACTGATCAAAAAAGCGGTCGAAATTTCGAGCATCGCTCATGCGGAGGCTATGCGTGCCGTGAAACCTCAAATGTCGGAGCAGGAACTTGAGGGGATCATGCTGTACGTACACAAACACTATGGCGCCGAAGACGAGGGCTATCCGCCGATCGTGGGAGCGGGAGCCAACGGATGTATCCTGCACTATGAGGAAAATACGGATACCAAAGTGGATAACCAGCTTGTTTTGATGGACGTTGGCGCCGAGTATCATGGCTACTCTGCCGATGTTACCCGCACCTTCCCTGCAAACGGCAAGTTTACCGATGAACAAAAGGCTATTTACAACGCTGTTTATGATGCGCAGGAAGAAGTTTTTAAACTGTGCAAGGAAGGTGTTAACTACAGCGACCTGGAAGTAAAAACCCGCGAGGTGTTATCGTCCCGCCTGATACAACTAGGGATCATCAAGAGCGCCGCTGAAGTCGGTCGTTATTATCCGCATGGGGTGTCGCATCATATCGGATTGGATGTACATGATAAGGGCGCTTATGGCGTACCGTTAAAAAGCGGCATGGTCATTACCGTTGAGCCGGGTATTTATATTCCTGCGGGCAGCCCGTGCGACAAAAAGTGGTGGAACATTGGCGTGCGTATAGAAGACGATGTGCAGATCGGAAAAGATGGCGGCATTCTGTTGTCAGCCGATGCGCCGCGTAAATGGCAGGATGTTGAAAAAACGATTGCAGAGAAGAGCATTTTTGATGGCGGAAAGTTCCCGGAACTGAAGTAAACGGAGCAAATGCTGTTGTAACATGACCCGCTGCGCCTTTGAGGTGTCAGCGGGTCTTTTTTATGTAGTCAGGTTCATTGCCTTTTCTACGTATAAAAAGAGGAGAAAGCTTTCGGGGATCTGTATTATAGATTTCTCACTTCGTTCGAAATGGCTGGACGTTGTCTGTAATTTAAGCCGCCGATGAGATCGCCGCGCTGCGCCCGCGATGGCAATAAGGCTTTAACAATTTGCTATTGTTAAAGATTTCTTACTGTGTTCGAAAGGACAGAACGAATGGCAAGCAAAAAATATATTTACTCGGATCGAACGCCGATGTAATGATTGTTTGAGAAATGCTATCATTGTTAACCTCAATTAGCAATTATTTCTAAAGGAAAAGAAATTATTAAACAAACAGCCATTCCAAGTAGTATAATTTTAACAAGGTTAATTATCAAAATATTAACACCTCTTTTTCTATGACGTATTTTTAAATAGATATACCAAACGTAGCTAATTACGCTTATCACACCGCATAGTATAAGTATACTTATAAACACAGTGTAAGGCATCATGTAGGCGTTAAAATTAGCAATAAACATAAAAAATGCCATTAAAAGACAACCGGCGATTATTATCACGCAATATTTCGTATGATTTGATACTACTTTTATCATAAATAAATATAAACAAAAAACCCTGACGGCAGACCGTCAGGGTTTAAAGGATATAAAATTATTTAAAGCTTATTTTGCTTCTTCTTCAGAAGCTTTTTTGGAAGCTTTGCGTGCTTTGTTTTCAGCACCTTCCATTTGCTCTTTCAGCTGAGCCAACACGCTCAGGTCGCCAAGTGTTGATTTCTCAACAGACTCTTTAACCTTCTTCACTGCGTTGGTAGCAGCCTTTGCTTCTTTCTTACGTGATTCAAATTCCTGAACACGCTGCTCGGCACGGGCTTCCTCCCAGATACGTGAGTGAGAAATAACGATACGTTTGTTCTCTTTGTTAAACTCAATGATCTTGAAGTCAGCAACCTCGTCAGCTTTCAGGCTCTTTCCGTCTTCCTTAACCAGGTGCTTGGTTGGGCAGAAGCCTTCAACACCGTAAGGTAAAGCTACGATAGCGCCTTTTTCAGTTACTTTCAATACTGTTCCTTCGTGAATAGAATCAAGAGTAAATACAGTTTCGAAAGTATCCCAAGGGTTTTCTTCAAGCTGTTTGTGACCCAGGCTCAACTTGCGGTTCTCAACGTCAAGCTCCAGAACGATCACGTCTAACTTTTCACCAACTTTAGTGAATTCGTTAGGGTGATTGATCTTTTTAGACCATGAAAGGTCGCTGATGTGGATCAAACCGTCAATTCCGTCTTCCAGCTCAACAAACACACCAAAGTTGGTCATGTTTTTAACGGTAGCTTCATGCTGAGTGCCGATGGCGTATTTCTCAGCAGCATGCTGCCATGGATCAGGAGTTAACTGTTTAATACCCAAGCTCATTTTACGCTCTTCGCGGTCAAGGGTTAATACCTGTGCCTCAACCTCGTCGCCCACTTTCAGGAATTCCTGAGGGTTACGCAGGTTTTGAGACCATGACATTTCAGACACGTGGATCAGGCCTTCAACGCCAGGGATAATTTCGAGGAACGCGCCGTAATCGGCAACGGTAACGATCTTACCTTTAACTTTTGATCCAACCTGAATATCTTCGCTAAGCGACTGCCAAGGATGCGGAGTCAATTGTTTCAGACCCAAAGCGATACGTTTTTTCTCGTCATCAAAGTCAAGAACAACAACGTTGATCTTCTGATCCAACGACAATACCTCACGTGGATGCTCTATGCGGCCCCATGAAATATCGGTGATGTGCAATAAGCCATCTACGCCGCCAAGGTCGATAAACACACCAAAGTCGGTGATGTTTTTAACCGTTCCTTCAAGTACCTGTCCTTTTTCCAGACGGGCAACAATTTCGGTTTTCTGGTTTTCCAGGTCGTCCTCGATCAGTACCTTGTGCGATACGACCACGTTCTTAAATTCGTGGTTGATCTTAACTACCTTGAACTCCATGGTCTTGCCCACATAAATGTCATAATCGCGGATAGGCTTAATGTCGATCTGTGAACCAGGTAAAAAGGCTTCAACGCCCATAATATCTACAATCAAACCACCCTTAGTTCTGCTCTTAACAAAACCGGTGATGATCTCATCATTGTCTAATGCAGAATTAATGCGCTCCCATGATTTCTGAGTTTTCGCACGTTTACGTGACAATACTAATTGTCCGTTCGCATCTTCCTGCGATTCAACAAATACGTCAACCTTGTCGCCAACTTTTAAGTCAGGCGTATCACGGAATTCGGATACAGATACCAAACCGTCAGATTTAAATCCAACGTTCAATACCACATCCTTGTTATTAACACTAACTACGGTACCGGTGATGATTTCGCCTTTGGTGATAGAACTGAAAGTTCCGTCATACATTTTTTCGAACTTCTCACGATCGCTGTCGCTGTAGTTACCAAATTTCTTGTCATCAGCATCCCAGTCAAAATCTGACGGTGTAGGCTGAAGTTTTGATTTGATTTCGTTAATGAAATTTGAATCAGCTTCTGATTCAATAGTTTCTCTTTCCTGAGGAATCTTTACGTCTTGTTCAGCTTCCTTAGCTTTTAATTCTTTTTCTGCTTCTTGTTTTTTTGCCATTAAATAAATTTTCTCCTTTTCCCAATTTATTAATTGGGACTGCAAAGGTAGGGATATTAATTTTATTAAGAAAAGAATATTTTAATGGTAAATGCTGATTTTTAAGCTTTTTTGTATAAAAACACGATTTTCTTCTGCTTCGGATGGTATGATCGGCGCGAAACTGCCAGATCCTGGCTTAAATCAGAGAGAGTTTGTCTTCGATCTCATCAAACACCGACATAAAATCCTGCAGAAGAACCGCCCTGTAGTGGGTCAAAACTTCATTCATGGCTTCCTCGTGTCCGGCGGTAAAGGGATTTTTCCAGACCCGCATACAAATACGCTTCAGCGCGTAGGCGATCTGCTGGGTCTCCGCATAGGTGTACAGGTAACGGCTTTTCTTAAAATCCTTAAAAAAACTAAAAAAAACCTGTGGGTTCTTCATTCCTGAAAAAACCAGAAATTCGTAAATAACTTCATCCCGGCAACCATCCAGATGGTTGTAAAAACCATCGGCTGTTATTATGCAGGTCGTAAGCAGCAGGTTATCCAGTATCAGTTCGACGGCAATATGTCCAAGAAAAAAAGGTTTTACAGGCGACCCGGAGATTGCGGGCAGCAAGGCCAGCTTTAAATCGTGGGAATGTTCAAGAAAGAATTTGGATGAATGAAAATAGCGGTCAACTTCGAGGTGTTTGTCCCATCCGGCTATTATTGAATTGACGGCATCGTCAGTGTGGCGAAGCTTTTCAGGATGAAGCACAACGGTCTTATCTGCATTCTTCAGGAGGTCAGGCAGAATGGTACCCAATATATGGTAACAGTTATCGGCGTCCCGGTCGAAATAAAAATGCGATAAAAAATTCATAAGTCATCTCTGCAAATCCTGATCAACACAAAATACAAAAATTCGTGAGATTGTTTTGTCTTTTTCCTGCGTACAGCTTAAGAATATGACAATTTAATCCGGGGATTACACTGATTTTACCAGGCAATGGCAATTGGCGGGAAAACTTCCTTTACCTGGTGTTTAAGCGAAGCATCCGCCACACAGGATTTTGGATAAAACGGAAAGGCCCCGATTTTTATTATCCATACCATCCTTCACATATATCCATTATATTTGCCCCTTTTGAATTGAGCACCTCATGAATTTTGTAGAAGAATTACGCTGGAGAGGCATGTTGCACGACATTATGCCCGGAACTGAAGAACTGCTGAACAAAGGTATGGTATCGGGATATATCGGTTTTGACCCGACTGCCGACTCGCTGCATGTCGGCAGTCTTGCGCAGATCATGACATTGATCCATTTTCAGCGGGCAGGCCATAAACCATTTGCGCTGGTAGGCGGTGCAACAGGTATGGTCGGTGACCCTTCGGGCAAATCACAGGAACGCAACCTGTTATCAGAGGATGTGCTCCAAAAGAATCTGCTGGGAATCAAGGCCCAGCTTGAAAAATTCCTCGACTTTGATTGCGGGTCCAACAGCGCCCAAATGGTCAACAATTACGACTGGTTCAAAGATTTTACTTTTCTCGATTTTATCCGCGAAGTCGGCAAGCATATTACCGTAAATTATATGATGGCCAAGGATTCGGTAAAAAAACGTCTGGAAGGCGAAACGGGTATGTCCTTTACCGAATTTACTTATCAGTTAGTGCAGGGGTACGACTTTTATTATCTGTGGAAAAACAATAACTGTGCGTTGCAGATGGGCGGCTCCGACCAATGGGGTAATATCGTGACCGGCACCGAGCTGGTGCGTCGTAAAGGCGCTGGTGAGGCTTTTGCGCTGACCACCCAACTGATCAAGAAAGCGGATGGTACAAAATTTGGCAAGACGGAAGGCGGCAACATCTGGCTCGATGCCGAAAAGACTTCGCCCTATAAGTTTTACCAGTTCTGGCTAAATACCACCGACGAGGATGCAAAGTCCTATGTCCGGATTTTTACCTTATTTGAGAGAGAAACCATCGAAGCGCTGGAGGCCGAACAAGACGCTGCACCCCACTTACGCGCACTTCAAAAGGCGCTGGCAAAGGATATTACTATCCGGGTACATGGTGAAGCCGCATTTGAAAAGGCAGTTAAATCGTCTGAATTCTTTTTTGGGAATACGGGCATCGAGTTCCTGAATGAACTCAGCCATGCCGAGGTAATTGGCTTATTTGAGGGAGTTCCTAATTATACAATTAGCCTGGATGAGCTAACGCAGGGCATTAACGTAGTTGACCTGCTTGCCGCCCACACCGCAGTGTTCCCGTCAAAAAGCGAAGCAAAAAAAACCATACGGGGCGGCGGTGTCTCCGTCAACAGGAACAAAGTTGCTTCTGCCGACGACAGCATCAATACAGATGCGTTGATCAATGACAAGTTCATCCTTACCCAGAAAGGTAAAAAGAATTATTTCTTGATTATCGCTGAATAATGTTCCCCGTGGAACATTTTCGGTTCCTTGTTGAGTTTTTTCCAGGTTGGCTGAAAAATATCTTCCTGGATTGAGCGTAGAGCAGCTTAAAGGTCGCTCAGCAGATCAAGCTTTTTTGCGTTGTATTCTTCCTGCGAGATCAGGCCGTTTTCAAAAAGCATCCGCAGTTTTTTCAACTTTTCGGTAAGCTCATCAGGCTTCGGCGCATCTGGGGCCGGGGCAGGTGTCGAGGTAGCAACGACTTCAGGTAATTGAACAACCTCCGGCTGACGGCTTTGAACTTCAGGTTGCTGAAAGGACGGCGCGGTGTGTTCAAAATGCATCGCACCCGACTCCGCACGCTTTTCTTCCAGTTCGCGCTGGCGGCGGGCCTCACGCTCCATCTCTTTACGCTCCTGCGCATATTGATACAGCTTGCGCGCCTGTACCTTCGGCAGATAATCCACACCCATTTCGGCGCCGTTGGTGGTTTTTATACTGAAGATTGCCCCAATAATTTCTTCTTTGGTGTAAACATCAACGATGTCCTTCCATACAAAATCGACAAATTTTATGGTAAGTCCCAGGTTTGCCGGGGTGAAGAACAACACACGCTTGTTGGTAAGCGCAACGCAATCCGGAAATAAATTTACAATGGGCTTTTTCTGAACCGCAATGTACAATATTTCTTCACCGGTTGTCAGCAAATCAGCAAGGCGCAGATATATTTTTTCAACTGCTTTCGGGTCCTGTTCGTCGCTCAAAAATTTCTCGATCATGTCAATACTTTCGTTAATAGACTGCAAAAATAATTAATATTTATTAGCTGTATATTAAAGTTTAAGCAATCAGTAAATTACATCCCCTGATGTCCGAATTATCAAAACGACCCAATACCTCGAACAAGCCATCTGCATAGATTCTGCCGAGATCCTGGGTTGCTATGAACGAACAGGAGTTGATATTTGCGAGATCGATAATATTAATGCCGCCGGTCCTGTTGTCAGGCAATATTTCAAGGGGATCATTTGTGTCGCGTGTCAGTATTTTCATCCAGGGCGGGCACCTGAATATTCCTTCGCCGTCCGAGTACGCCTGCGACAAGAGTTCGGTCATTCCATACTCTGAATGAATGGCGCTCACGCCGAAACCTGCGCACAATTGCCGGTGCAGGTCTTCTCTTATCATTTCCTTACGCCGCCCTTTCATTCCCCCAGTCTCCATCACGATCAGTTCCGGAAAATCTATCGGAAACTGCTCTGCGAAATCAAGCAGGGCAAAGGTCACACCGATCAGCAGGGTTGGTTTTCCTGCGGCTCGCTGTTTCATCAATTGTACATGAAGTTGCTCATGGTTATACAGGTAAAAGCCGCTTTCCGGGTTTGCAGATTGACGGATCAGGTCATCAGCCATATAGATCAGCGACGAACCCTCCCTTTCGAGGTAAGCGGGCAACAGGGCAAGTACGGTATATTGCCGGATATCCCCATAAAACAGATCAAATGCCCGTCGGAAGCTTTGCACATACCAGTCAACATCGGCCACATGGTGTCTGCTGGTGATCATTCCGGTCGTGCCTGAGCTGGTGAACGTTATCTGCGGTTCTTCGGTCGAGCTCATTACGCGGTGCGATTTAAAAAAGCTCACGGGCATAAACGGAATTTCTGTGATGGATCTTACTGCTTGTGCGTCAACCTTCAATCCGTTAAGAAAATCGCTGAACACCCGGCAATTTTTTGCCTGATGCCGGAATATTTCAAGCGCACTGTCGTTAAATTCCCGCTCGCTGCTGATGCCGAATACCTGCTGCTTTTCCATCTGCACAAAGATAGATATTTTGATGCATGGCCGGTTTCCGGATTTCTCCGTGCCCCGTGCGCATCACTAAGTTTACAGTAGTTAAACAAAACAACCATACGTTTCGGGGGTTATTTAGATAACATTGCAGGACTTTACATTTACTTATTTAATAACAATATGAAAACGAGAAGATTTTTAAGCATACCTGTTATCTTATCCGTGTTTCTTTTACTGATCTCCGCCACCATCGACGGTAGTAAGGAAACCGAGCGTTTACACGCCGCATCGAACGTGTTACTCGATTTCGGCAAGATGAAGGAATCAATACCCCATAACTTACTATCTGAATGTCAGGGAGTTGTGATTATACCAAAATTAATTAATGCCGGACTGATCGTCGGAGCAAAACGCGGAAAGGGTGTTGCGATGGTTCGCCTGGATGACGGCAAGTGGAGCGATCCCGTATTTGTTACCATGACAGGCGGCAGCATCGGTGCGCAGATCGGTGTTCAGTCTGTCGATCTGGTTTTGGTGTTCCGGCATAAAGGCGTGCTTGCAAAGGTGAAAAACGGCGATTTTACCGTCGGCGGTGACGCATCGGCTGCAGCTGGACCGGTCGGAAGAAGCACTTCCGCAAATACCGATTATAAGCTCGACGCAGAAATTTATTCTTATTCCCGCAGTCGCGGCCTGTTTGCCGGGATCAGCATAAACGGCTCAAACCTTGCGATTGATAAATCGTCCAACGCCAACTTTTATGGAAACGACATGAGTTCCAAAGAGATATTTGCTACCAACAAAAGCAACAAAGAGGCCGTCACAACGCTAAAAGCATCATTAAGAGCCCTTTAAAAAATACAAGGGACAGAAAAAATGCCGGGGATTTTCACCCGGCATTTTTTGTATAAATTATTTATCAAATGCTCTTTTCAACAACACGCCCGACATGGCTGCCATCCCCCCTACCAGCCCGCCGATCAGTGCGGTGATCAGCAACAGCAATACCCAGTTAGGTAACTGAAAAAGCGTGGCGACCCGCGCAGCCAGAATATTATCATTAGGGATGCTTTTAAAAAGCGCAAGTACCGTCCACACGATAAAAATAGCACTAAAACCAGCCAGAAAAGATTTCCCGGGCGTTTTGCCAATAAAAAAAGCCGGCAGGAATGCAGCAATGGCCACGACCCACCAGGGTAAAAAGTAGCCGCTGGCAAAGGTCAATATCAGGATAATGAAGAATAGCATAACGTATCTTTTTATTTCTTTGTTAAAGTCAATATGGATTTAACTCGTTCCGAACGGTCATCTGCCGAACGTAAGAAAAGCAAAGGGTTTAGTTTTCCATCTTTCCAGGTTTCAAACATATCCCGGTAGTAAAAACTGCCGGGGTTACCCGACTCTCCTCCCGGGAAAACGCCATAACCCTTTACCACCGGCCCCATTTGTACAACCATCCGCCATGAAGGCCCGGTATTGTAGCGCAGGGCGTTGATCACACCTCCCCTGCCGCCTGCGACAAACTCGCCCGTTCCGAATCCCGGCAAACCGGCCATATGGTTAATATAGGTTTCCTTCACTTTGCCCCATTGCCAGTTTTCGCCCGGCTTGCCTTTGCTTTTTACCAGATCAGCTACCGCGCTGTAAAATGTCTCGTTGACAATCTGCGCGCAGGTTTCTTTTTGCTTCGTCGTTGCATTGTCAAACCATTTCGACCCGGGGTCTGTCAACAGGATCTTTTCGGTTTCATCGTACGACGGCAGCTTCAGATAAACGCCTTTCACTTCAAACTCATCCCATGTTTTATTATAAAAGTTATACCACCAGCTGTCAAAAATACTTGCGCCGATGGAACCTGCATCATAATGTTTATCCCAGGTCTTTACATAGTTAAAGGCCTCACGCTGGATTTGGCTCATCTTGGTCGGATCGGCATATTTAATCAGGGTGGGTAAAACGTCCTGCGCCAGAATGCTGTAATTATCCATCTGCATCAGGCGCATGCTGTCAACAGTGGCCTTTTGCATAGCCGACAGCCGGTCGTTTATCCGCTTTCCCCGGTAATATTGTTCAAAACGCCAGTTGATATAATAAGGATATGTGGTATCAGTAGATGACTGGTTTGCGGAACTGACAAAACCCCGCGGCGGATTTTTGACTGTCGGGTTCTGCTCCGGCGGTATCCAGCCATGCCAGTCGTTAGCCGGATCGCTGCCGTCCATAATGTATTTACCCTGCTCCTTAAATTTTAAAGGGAATTTACCATTGGGCGTAATCGCAATATCATTATCGTTACTTGCAAAGATAAAGTTCTGTGCAGGTGCGCTGAAGTGCGTAAGCGCCTCGCGGTAATCGGCGTAGTTTTTCCCTTTATTCAGGTTATAAAAACATAAAAATTCGTCCGACTCATCATGAGCTATCCAGCGCAACGCGTCGCCTACCGGCACATGGTTAAACTCTCCTGATGGCTTTTTGCTCGCAGATTCATACACTACGGGGCCGTGATGCGTATATAAAACGGTATCTGTTTCGGGAGCCTGCCCCAATATTTTGATAACCTCGATGCGCTTTTTAACCGGGTTCCATTTGTTATTATACCAATATTCGTTTTTGCTCGAATCCTTAAACTTCACCTGGTACCAGTCCAGCACGTCGGCATCCACGTTGGTAACGCCCCAGCTGATATGCTGATTATAACCGATGATCACACAGGGCGCGCCGGGGAGCGAAACGCCGTTAACATTCATCGTCGGTGAAGATAATTGGATCTGATACCAGATGGCGGGAAAGGTAAGATTGAGGTGTGGATCATTGGCAAGGATAGGATAGCCGCTGGCAGACTTTGAACCCGAGATCGCCCAGTTATTGCTGCCTATGCCGTCCACTTTTTCTTTAGGTTTTATACCTTCCGTCATTTTTGCAATGTAATCTGCTGATGGTTTAGGTATAGGCAGCGGTTTAAAATCCCACTTGGTACCTTTGGGGATGATCGGATCTTCATGAAAAGGATAGTCCGGAAAAAGTTCGTTGACCGTCCTGGGTCCGAACAGCCGCAGGTTATTGGTCATTGCAAACTGGTCGGAGCCTCCGGCCAGTGTCTCCGACATCAGCTTTAACAAAAAAACACAATTGATCGGCTTCCATTCCTCCGGTGCATAGTTTAGCAGTTTAAATTCTATCGGATAATCTTTGGGAGCAAGCGACCGGATATAATTGTTCACCCCGGCTGTATAAGCCTGCACCATCAATCGCGTGAGCGGATTGGCCATAATTCCCTTCAGGCTGTTTTCTGCGCCGTAAACCATTCCCATGCGGCGGTGGTAACGGTCAATCTCCAGCCCTTTCGGTCCGACCACCTCAGCAATACGCCCTGCGGCGCTCCGGGTTTGGATATCCATTTGCCACAGGCGGTCCCGCGCCGTTACAAAACCCTGGGCATAATACAGGTCGTGGTCATTTTTGGCGAAAATATGCGGGATACGGTGCTCATCATATTTAATAACGACCTCGTCCTGTAAGCCGCTGAGTTTTAAATGCTCGGATGCCGGGGCATTTTTACTCTCGGCATTTTGCCAGAAGCCCGTAGAGGGATTGAGGAATACCCCGACGGCAGGGATATCGCCAAATTTAGTTTCCAACGCCCAGATCAGCGCCACCGTAACGGCCATAGAAATTAATGCTTTGACGAACTTCATTTCGGTTTGATTTTGAAGAGGAAAAATAATTAAAAAGCAACAAAAAATAAAGTCAAACTGTACTAAGGCAGTCGGAAAGTCAGGTAAGCGGCAACTCTATCTCAAACCGGGTTCCATCGCCGGGTCTGCTGTGTACAGCAATTTTTCCCTTCATGGTCTCAATCTGCGTTTTCACCATAAAAAGCCCCAGTCCCTTGCCTTCCACGTGCGAATGAAACCGCTTATACAGCCCGAACAGGTCATCCCCTTTTGTGGTCAGATCTATCCCCAGGCCGTTATCGGCGAAGTTTAACAACACCATTCCATCTCTTTCAGCAGCGCTTATACAGATGCAGGGTTTTATATCCTGCCGTTTATACTTGATACTGTTCGAGATCAGGTTCAGGAATATGCTGTAAATAAACGATTTGATGCTGCGGATCATCGTAACATTGAAGTCACCCTGTACAACTGCGCCCGACTCGCGGATAAGGTTATCAAGGCTGGTTTTTACATCTTCAAATATCTCCGTCAGATTTACATTTTCCTTCTTCTCGTTAATATTATTCTTTAACTGAAGAATTGTGTGCAGATCGCTGATCACCTCGTCCAGTTTGCCGATTGACTGACCCAGACCATCCACAAAACTTTCCCGCTCGGCTGGTGTCAGGTCTTCATCTTTCAGCATCTGTGCGCAGCCCATGATATTCGCCACCGGCGATCGCAGATTATGCGAAATAATATAGGTAAACTGCTCAAGATTCTTGTTCTGTTTTATCAGGTCGTCTATCAGTTTACTGCGCTCCGTTTCATAGGCTTTCCGGTCGGTAATATCCTGCATCGCGCCTACCATCCTTATCGGTGTACCGTCCCTCGCATAAATAATATAGCCCCGGTCATACACATGGGCTATAGTACCATCATGTTTTATATAGCGGTACTCTTCTTCCCATATATAATTTTCCTTTTTAGCGATGGATTTCTCTATGCTGCTCACTACCCTTTCCATATCCTCCGGATAGACTTTGCTTTTCCACTCACTGTAATTTCCCGCGTTCTCCTCCAGTTTGTACCCAAAAAGCTTTTCGTAGCCTTCGCCCCACTGAATGTGATAGGTTTTCAGGTCCATATCCCAGATGGCGTCGTTCGTTGCCTTCATTACATAAAAGAACCGTTCATTACTGGCCAATAGCGACCCCATTACGCTGGTCAGCTCATCATTCGCGCGTTTTAAATTTTCCTGGTATAAAAACTGATCGGTTATATCCCGGTCAACAACAAGGCTACCGATGATCTCGCCCGATTCGTCCTTAACCGGAGAGGCCGAGATGGATAAATAAACATTGCCCCTTTTCGGATTTTTGATCAGATAAGTCTCGTCCTTAATTTTCTCGCCATGCAGCGCTCTTACGATGGGCAGTTTATCCGTGGCGACCATTGTCTCGCCGTCCTGATGATAGATATTATACTTTTTTGACCAGTCATAGGTTTCCGAGTCCACCGGCCCGGCCCCTAACAGGCCGATCATGGCTTCATTGAATATCAGAAAATGTCCGTTCTTGTCGGTAACTGCAAGCCCGTCGTTGGTATTGGTTACAATTGCATTTAAAAGTCGCTGCCGGTTATGCACTTCTCTCTTAATGGTCCGCCGATCCGAAATATCATTCAGGTTTACGATCGTACGTAGTTCACCATTTTCATCATTGAACACAGCCGATGATACTTCGCATGGAAAATGCTCCCCGTTTTTCCTGATACCGGTCAGCTCACCTTTGGCAGAACCTTCGTTGCCCCGTGTCGTTAAAAATGAGATAAAATTTTCATCCGAGGAATCGAACAAGGTCTCACGGGTTTGCTTCCGCATTTCCTCCGCGCTATAACCAAAAATATCCAATGCCGCCTGGTTGGAGTCCAGTACATTGCCTCCGGGCACCGTTAAAAAAATCCCGCTCAACGAATTATCAAAGATGGCCTTATAATAATTGTTGCCTTTGCCGGTATGGTCAACAGGTAATATCATTGGTTCTTAATTAAGCGCGCTTTAAACTCAGGGCAGCCGCCATAAATCTGTTGAGCTTAAGTTAGGTTTAATTTTCAGAGCGCTAATATAAAGTAAGTTACCGATAATTCCGGAAAACAGGTTATCAACAAACGCCCGTATGACTCATTATTGTAAAACAGTCTGACGGGTTCACAACTTTAAGGAATACTTTAATTGGTCAGGTACTTTTTCAGTCGAGCAGCAAGGTTTCATCATCGTCGGTCAGGCTAAGCTGGATCATGTCCGATCCGGCGATCCCTTCTACCGATCCCTGGATATGCGCCGCGTTCAGCAGTACCTTTTCTAATTGCTTTTCCCGCGACTTCCACAATTTCTCCATCGCATCCCGCTCCTTTTGTATGCTCATCCGCATGGTCATAAACCCTTCGCGTATGGCCTTCCACTGTTCGTTAAATTCGTTGCTGGTGAGGTAATCATACAACAGGTGCATTTTATCGCCCTTGTTGTCCTGCGCTTTGGCAAGGTTGCTCAGCTTGATAATGCCGTCCCTTAAAATGTAGGCGACAGCCTTTACCTCGTCGAAAGAGCATATCCATACGCCGTCACGCTCGCCAAAACAATCCATGCCTTTAGGATAACACTGGCTGACGATCACGGCAACATCCACCCCGATATTGCGCATATCTTTTTTTAACTTCTCGATCCAGTCCGCGCCGAAGTCTTTGGTCCGTTTACTTTCATAAATAATGCGGCCGCATTCCTGCCCGAATTGGTTTCGCACCGTTTGTATGCAATCGGCGCCGCGTACACCCTTGCCTACCTCGCTCACCACATCAAACGGAAAATGCGTGCGCAGCAGGTCTTCAAGGATCAGTTCCTGAACTTCCCCCTGCAACTGCATCGACCCCTGCTCCGCCTTGCGCTTCATCTCTTCGGCAAGCTTCTTCTGGTCATCCAGCTGTTTTTCCAGTTCCTTCACCTTCAGCTGGTAATCGGTATCCTTTAAGATAAACTTCTCCGCTTCCTGCTTACGTATCTGTTCGGTCAGTTCGTTGCGCTGTTCCTGCATTTTGCGCTGTATCGCCAGCTCAAGCTCCGCCTCTTTGTCTAACAGCAGTTTTTCCTTTTGCAGGAATTCAAATTCTTTCTGGCGCGATAGCTTCAGTTTCTCTTCTTTTTCGTTCACATCGTTTTGCAGCAGCAGCAACTGATTCTGAAAATCGGATGCAATGGTCTTTCTCAGTCCTTCCTCTACGGTGAGCTGCAATTGCTTTTTCTCGTCCGCCAGCCGCTGCTCAAATAATGCCTGCTGCTGTTTTTCCTTTGCTGCAAATTCCTGTTCCTTTTTGCGGTATTCGTCTTCCTTCTGCTGTGTATATTCCTGCATCTTGGCCCTGAGCTGCTTTTTATACTCCTCTGTCATCACTTCTTCAATCGGGAAACCAAACCCGCAGCTGGGGCACTTAACTTCTGTCGCCATATTTTTTTAATAGGGTTTAAAGATAAGGCTTTTAGTTTTTATAGGAATTAGCTTGCAATAAATCAACCCTGGTGCAGGGTAATGGTATTTCCGTCCGTATCCTTAGCCGATGCAAATCTTCCCCAGGGTGTGTCGTCTATCTTGCTGAATCCGATGCCCTTTCCGGCCAGGTCTTTAATATCGGCTGCTATATCAGCAGTTTTAATGATAAATCCCGTGATACAGCCGGCTGGCATTTCCGGAAACCAGTTCACCAGCGTAATGCTGACGTCCTGCCCGGGAAATCCCATTTGTATCCATTGCTGCCCGTTCCCAAACGGCGATTCAATTCTCACCTCGAATCCCATTTTCTGATAAAATTCCTTTGCAATTTTTTGATCCGTAACCGGGATGGAAATAATTTCTATCGTTCTCATATAAGCATACAATTTTAAGCGTTTACAATTTTGACCTGGCAGGAATTTCCGGAGCTTTACGACAAAAATACGTAACGCAAATCGCTCCCGGGTTTTCATCCGCCAACTTTATATCAATTATAACTTTTATCATAAAAATTAATACATTTACGCACCAATTATAAAAGAGAAAAAGAAATGAAAATGAGGAATTTATACTTAATGCTTATCAGTGTGCTGCTGATAAGTTTTACTTCATGCAGTAAAAAAGCTTCTCCTGGCGGCGGTTCCGGGAACGTTCCCGATCCCAATCCGACGGCTAAGGATGTTCCGGCCGGAGCAGGCGACGGCGTCACTTTTATTAACGGCGGCAAGTCTGCAATTTTCAACCTGTATGCGCCAAACAAAAAGTCGGTGACTATTACCGGAGATTTCAACGACTGGTCGGTTGACGCGAAATACAATATGACAAACTCCACCGACGGCACCCGTTGGTGGATACAGATCGACAACCTTGATCCGAATACCGAATACGCCTATCAATATTATGTTGACAAATCGTTCAAGATCGGCGACCCCTACTGCGAAAAGATACTCGATCCGGATAATGATAAATATATCGACAACAGTGTCTATCCCAACCTCAAGGCTTATCCCACCGGAAAAACAACGGGCATAGTAAGTGTAATGCAAGCCAATCAGCCTGCCTACAGCTGGACAACCACAACCTTTACACGGCCCGATCCTAAGAACCTGGTAATTTATGAAATGCTCGTGCGCGATTTTGTGCAGACGCATAGTTACAAGACCATTAAGGACACGCTGAACTACATTGCCCGGCTGGGTGTTAATGCGATTGAACTGATGCCCATCAATGAGTTTGAGGGTAATGATTCCTGGGGCTATAATCCGGACTATTATTTTGCACCCGACAAATACTATGGCACCAAGAACGATCTGAAAGCCCTGATAGATGCCTGTCACTCAAAGGGAATTGCGGTAATTCAGGATATCGTGCTGAATCACTCTTTTGGATCATCGCCGATGGTTCAGCTTTATTCCAGCGGAGGCGTTCCAAATAACAATCCGTGGTACAACACCAACCCTACGCACCCCTACAATGTCGGTTATCAGTTTAACCACGAAAGCGCCGCAACCAAGTATTTTGTAAAAAATGTGCTTAAATTCTGGATGACGGAGTACAAGATAGACGGCTTCCGGTTCGATCTTGCTAAAGGCTTTACCCAAACCAACACGGGCAGTGATGTTGCCGCGTGGGGCAAATATGACGCGAGCCGCGTCGCAATATGGAAGGATTACAACAACTTTATGAAAAGCATCGATCCGAAGTTTTACGTAATACTGGAGTATTTCTCTGAAAATCAGGAAGAGTCGGAACTGGCCGACCAGGGCATGATGACCTGGAATAATCAAAGCTTTAACGCCGAGCAGGCAACCATGGGCTATAATGATGCCGGTGGTTCATGGGATATTTCAGGATTATTTTACGACAGGTTTGGTTTTACCAATCCTTACGCACTGGTGGGTTATTTTGAAAGCCACGACGAGGAACGGTTACAGTTTAAGAACGGCGCCTACGGCAATAGCAACGGCGCTTATAGCGTAAAGGATCTGGCAACCGGTCTGAAACGCGACGAAATGGGCGCTATGTTCATGTTCTCAGCGCCGGGACCCAAAATGATCTGGCAGTTTGGTGAACGGGGCTACGACCTGAGTATCGATAACAATGGTCGTTTGGGCGACAAGCCGCCGCATTGGGAATACATGGATGATGCCAACCGGCGCCATTTATTCAAGGTTTATTCGCAGATGATAAAATGGAAAAAGAACAATCCTGTGTTTACTACAACCGACTTCAAATACAGCCTCGCCGGGGCAGTAAAAACGATTCAGCTGAATGGCGCCTCCAACAGCGTGGAAGCGGTTGGCAATTTTGATGTCGTATCCAGCACAGCAACGGTTACCTTTCCTTCAACCGGCACCTGGGTGGATAATTTTACCGGAAGTACGATCACCGTTAGCTCGGTCAATCAGACCATGACGCTCGCTCCCGGCGAATATCATTTATACAGCAAAACAGCGCTGACATTATAAAGAACTTTCAACCGGGAACATCTCAGAATTTCGAAGATGTTCCCGGTTTGTTTTTCAGCTTATCGGATTTTAGCTCACCATCTCCTGTTTCCGGCAAAACACCGCTAAAATACCGTCATAACCGGTCAATTTCTGGGTAGTAATACTAAAGCTTGCTACTTAACTTTATCTTTTCAGTAAACATGATAAACTTTGTGAGATGTCAGGAGAAAGGTTTTCAAACAGGATTATAGGCGCTCTTTTTTGCGGGCAATTGCTTTATGCCGCCAGTTTGTCGGCACAGTCAAAGGATTATCCGATCCAGCCGGTTCCGTTTACCCAAGTGCACGTTAACGACGGCTTTTGGGAACCCAAAATGGAAGTAAATGCCAACGTCACCATTCCCTATGTTTTGCAGCAATGCAAAGCCAACGGCCGGGTAGATAACTTCCTTCGTGCTGCAAAGCTGGAATCCGGCGATAAACTGAGCGAGTATCCTTTTGACGATACCGACATTTACAAAGTGATCGAAGGCGCTTCATACGCCATGCAGGTAAAAAGCAATCCAAAGCTCGAAAGATATATCGATACGCTGATCAGCATTATCGGCGCGGCACAGGAACCGGATGGTTATCTGTACACCTTCCGCACTGTTCACGCAAAAAAACCGCATGAATGGATCGGGGAAAAACGCTGGCAGAACGTAGAGATATTAAGCCACGAATTATACGACGCCGGGCACCTTTACGAAGCGGCCGTGGCTCATTATCAGGCCACAGGCAAACGTACCCTGCTGAACATCGCCTTAAAAAACGCCGATCTGCTTACCCGCACCTTTGGTTACGGCAAGATAGAAAAGTATCCCGGCCACCAGATCGTCGAGATCGGGCTGACCAAACTCTACCGCGTTACCGGGGAGAAAAAATACCTCGACCTCGCCAAATTCTTTTTGGACGTTCGCGGTCCCGGCGGCGATGCCTATAACCAGGCAGACAAAAAAGTGATCGACCAGCACGAAGCAGAAGGTCACGCAGTAAGAGCAGGCTATATGTACACCGGGATGGCGGATGTAGCTGCGCTGACCGGCAATGAGCAATACCTGCATGCAATTGATGATATCTGGAACGATGCCGTCGGCAAAAAGATCTATATCACCGGCGGAATTGGCGCCACCAATAACGGCGAGGCCTTTGGCGATCCTTACCAGTTGCCGAATATGTCGGCATACGCCGAAACCTGCGCTGCCATTGCAAACGTTTACTGGAACAGCCGCATGTTCTTGTTACACGGCGACTCAAAATATATCGACATCCTCGAACGAACTTTGTATAATGGCTTGCTGTCCGGCGTATCGCTCAGCGGCAATCGCTTTTTCTACCCGAATGTATTGTCCAGTATGGGGCAGCACCAGCGGAGCGCCTGGTTCAGTTGCGCCTGCTGTATCAGCAACATGACCCGTTTTTTACCTTCTGTTCCGGGGTATGTTTACGCGCACGACAAGAATGACCTGTATGTCAATCTTTTCATGAGCAACAGCAGCGACATTACCCTGCAAACGGGAAAAGTGAATATTGTACAAACAACCGGATATCCCTGGAAGGGAAAGGTTGACATCGCTGTAAACCCGGCAAAACCCGCAAAATTTACGTTGAGGGTGCGCATTCCGGGATGGGCGCTGGCGGAGCCTACACCGGGTGGACTTTACACCTTTACCGGAGCGCGTCCGGCTCCCGTTACCATCAGCCTTAACGGTAAACTGCTGAGCTATGAAACCGAAAAAGGTTACGCGGTGATCACCCGTAAATGGAAGAAAGGCGATCTGGTCAGCATAAACCTGCCAATGGAAACGCAAAAGATCCTGGCCAGCAAACTGGTGAAGGCCGACAACGACCGTTTCGCTTTTCAGCGCGGTCCTATCGTCTATTGCCTCGAAGGTCCTGACAATCGCGACAGCACCGTCCAGAACATCACCGTTGATAAGATGGCAGTAAGCAATGCTCTTTACAGGCCC
Organism: Mucilaginibacter sp.; assembly: GCA_035547875.1. Classification (GTDB taxonomy): domain Bacteria; phylum Bacteroidota; class Bacteroidia; order Sphingobacteriales; family Sphingobacteriaceae; genus Mucilaginibacter. The sequence continues at coordinate 146,834 of DASZTX010000059.1, forward strand.
GACCTGCTAAACGGCGTGGAGATCATCACCACCGAGGGAAAAAGCACCCGCCGCCAGCTAAACAGCGATAAGCTCGCAGAAACTGACCAAAAAGTTACGGCAATCCCCTACTATGCCTGGGCGAACCGCGGGCCGAGCGAAATGACCGTGTGGATTCCCTACAAGCCGTCGGCTTCCATGCCGAAACCAGCCCCGACGATTGCCAGCACCAGTACGGTAAGCGGATCGGTAAAAAACAAACGGATGCTGAAGGCCCTGAACGATCAGTATGATCCGGCTGACAGCAAGGATGCCAGTATGCCGTACCTGCATTGGTGGCCAAAACAGAACACCACCGAATATGTGCAATATGACTTTGACGCCACACACACGGTTTCTCAATCAAAAGTTTACTGGTTTGACGACGGCCCTTTTGGCGGCTGCCGTATTCCTGCCTCCTACACGCTGTATTATAAAAAAGGCGAAGAATGGGTTCCGGTAAAAAACACCACGCCTTATACCATCACGAAGGACAAATACGATGTGTTGAATTTTGAGCCTGTAGAAACTACTGCGCTGAAAATGGAGGTTAAACTTCCGGCGGATAACTCAACCGGCATTCACGAATGGCAGGTTAAATAGTGATGGCTGCTTTTACCAGGTAGGGTAATATCTCTTTCTGAAAGGATACGAAATTCTTACGGACGTCGCTGTCGCTTACGGATGTAAAGGCAAAGCTGAATACAATACTCTTGCTGCAGGTAATAAGGAAGCGAAGGCGCTGCAGGTAATTTTCCTGTCTGCGAAGATCACTAAGCTGCGAAAAAACGCTTACCAGCATTTCCTCTAACTCGTTCGAAAGGTTTTTGAGGAATGCCTGCGAGTTGGCCGACTCCCGAATAAAATCCCAGCCGATAAATTCATTACAAACTGTATAACTCAGCCGGCAGGTCTTCATGATCAGGATATTCAGATGAGCCTCTTCGTCCATTTCAGGCGTATTGGTGTGGATAAGGTCATCTACGCTGATCTTGATATAATCCATCAGCAGCGAGTGCAATACGTCTTCCTTGCTTTCAAAGTATTTGTAAATGGTCGCCTTGGCTATTTTAGCCTTTTTTGCAATTTCGTTAACGCTGGTTTTGTGATAACCGAATTTCCGGAACAAATCCTGCGCGGCACGTTTAATGCTATCTTTTATTTTGTCAGCTTCCATGTATCTAAAATTACAAATATCTCAAAATTACTGACATTTTAAGCATCAGATTTAGCATTGAGGGCCGGAGCCGATAGGCATTCCTGTCAATTTGTTAATTGGAAACGTATATCTCAAAGTTGCTTACTGTTACGTAATATGATCGTAACGATTTGGTAGCCGGGGCCTTTACGGGTGTGCCGTCATTCAGTGAGAACTTTGCTCCGCTGCACGGGTCGGTCGCCGTAAAACCGGATTCGTCAACATCCACAGCGCATTTTTTTTCGGGCTGATAACTACTGCAGCGGTCGTAGGCGGCGTATGTGCGGTCGGCACGGCGGTACAGGATGAGTCCTGCTACGCCGTATCCGCTGATCACAACATACCCGCCGCTGGCATTCAGCGGGGCAAGGCGCGGATCGGTCAACGATGCCTGAAAATTGACGGGAACACTGGGTACTACATCGCCGCTTTTACCGCAGGATAAAAACATCAAAGGCAGTAAAAGCAGCGATAGTAATAGCTTTTTCATATAATGTCGGACTGGAACTGCTTTAAGAAACGCACATCGTTTTCAGAGAATAAACGCAGATCCCGTATCACATATTTTAAGTTGGCTATTCTTTCTATACCCATTCCGAATGCAAAACCGGTGTATTTCTGGCTGTCGATCCCGCAGTTTTCCAAAACGTTCGGATCAACCATGCCGCAACCGAGAATTTCGACCCATCCGGTGTACTTACACATGTTACATCCCGATCCTCCGCAGATGGTACAGGATATATCCATCTCTGCCGATGGCTCGGTGAACGGGAAGTATGACGGACGGAAACGCACTTTCGTTCCCTCGCCGTAAAGTTCCTGCACAAAATGATATAGCGTCTGCTTCAGATCCGAAAAGGAAACATTCTCATCGATATACAACCCCTCTACCTGGTGAAAGAAGCAGTGCGCACGCGCAGATATCGCCTCGTTGCGATAGACACGACCGGGCATGATCGCTCTGAACGGCGGTTTACCATTTTCCATCATCCGTACCTGTACCGACGAGGTGTGCGTACGCAGGGCGATATCGTCCTTGCCGCTGTTCTTTTTAATGAAGAAGGTATCCTGCATATCACGGGCGGGATGTTCCTCAGGGAAGTTAAGCGCCGAGAAGTTATGCCAGTCATCCTCAATTTCTGGGCCTTCTGCCACCACGAACCCGAGGCGTTTAAAGATGTCAATGATCTCGGTGCGGATAAGCGACAATGGATGACGTGATCCGATCCCGAAACCCTCTCCCGGAAGGGTGAGATCAAGCCCCTGATCCTGAGCCTGCGGCCCTGAACTTAAAGACTCTTTCAGATCGTTATATTTAGCTTCAGCTAATTGTTTAAACTGGTTAAGCACCTTACCAAAGGTGCGCTTTTCTTCAGGGCCGACTGTCTTGAACTGCTCGAAAAGGTCTTTTATAATTCCCTTTGTGCCTAAAAACTTAATCCGGAAAGCTTCCAGTTCGTCGGCATTCGCCGGTGAAAAAGCATTTATTTCAGTGGTGTATTGATCTATTTGGGTTTGCATTATAATATTTTTCTTAAAAAATCTTCAGCAGTTAAAACCGGTAAATCATATTTTTTATAATGTTTTATATTACGGCTTATAATTAAATCACAATTATTACCGGCAGCAATATAATACTGAACGCTGTCTTCAAAATCTGTTGCGTTTGCCGCTATCGCCGCACTAATATGACTTTCTTCAAACGGGAGTATCTTAATAAGGCTCATGATATATTTTACTGAATTTATAGCCTCAGCCTTATTTAAATTCTTTGAAATGACATAGTGGATATTTGCCAGAATGAGTGACGATGTATTTAATTCTATCATTTGCCTGACCGCGTCATTCAGCAAACTTTTGCTGAATATAGAAAACGGTTCTCTTTGCAACAATAGGTCTATCAGTATATCATTATCAACAAATGCTTTCTTATAAACCATGTTTTTCTCTCAGGTATTCGTATTTGGCATCCCAAAGATTTATGTCATCGGGCACCTTTCCCTTTAATATGCCTGAAAGAGCCTTTACTTCTTCAGATACATCCATCTTTTTTAATTTCTCTAAAAACGGATCATTTTCTGCGGCTTCTTCCTTTTTAGCAACTTCCGAAATAAAATCGGAGAATAGCCTGGATATACTGGTTCGGTGTCTCGAGGCATATCGCTTTGCGATCTCAATTTTATCTGGCGCAATGCTCAAAGTTAATTTTGCCATGTTTGTTAATTTTATACGTACAAATATAATACATTCGTACGTGCTATTTTAACACACCTAATTCCTTTCCTACCTTGGTGAACGCCGCTATGGCTTTGTCCAGATGCGCTGTTTCGTGTGCTGCCGATATCTGCACCCTGATCCTTGCTTTGCCCTGCGGAACTACCGGGTAATAAAACCCGATCACGTAGATACCTTCGTCAAGCATCCTGGCGGCAAATTCCTGCGCAAGTTTAGCGTCATACAGCATCACCGGAACAATGGGATGCACGCCCGGCTTGATATCGAATCCGGCCTCCGTCATTTTTCCTCGGAAATACTGCGTGTTTTTTTCCAGTTTGTCACGCAGGTGGGTGGTTTCGCTGAGCATATCCAGCACAGCGATAGAAGCGCCGGTAATGGCCGGAGCCAGCGTATTCGAGAACAAATACGGGCGTGACCGCTGACGCAGCATATCAATGATCTCCTTACGGCCGCTTGTAAACCCTCCCGAAGCGCCGCCTAAAGCCTTGCCGAGTGTGCCGGTAATAATGTCTATCTTACCCATCACATGGTGATGTTCATGGGTACCGCGGCCTGTTTTGCCCATAAAACCGGAACAATGGCTCTCGTCGATCATTACCAGGGCATTATACTGCTCGGCCAGCGCACATATCTTGTCAAGCTGCGCAATTGTGCCATCCATACTGAATGCACCGTCCGTAACGACAATACGATGACGGCAGCCCTGGGTGATCTTTAATTTTTCTTCCAGATCGGCCATATCATCATGCTTGTAACGCTGACGCTGCGCTTTACACAGACGCACCCCGTCGATGATAGACGCATGGTTCAGTTCATCAGAGATGATGGCGTCCTGATCATTGAAAAGGGGTTCAAAAACGCCGCCATTCGCATCAAATGCGGCAGCATATAGAATGGTATCTTCGGTACCTAAAAACTCCGCGATCTTTTTTTCAAGTTCCTTGTGGATATCCTGCGTACCGCAGATAAAACGTACCGATGACAATCCGTAGCCATGCGAATCCATTGCAGCCTTCGCGGCCTCGATAATTTTCGGGTTGTTGGAAAGCCCCAGATAATTATTGGCGCAGAAGTTGATCACTTCCTTCCCTCCCTGAACGGTGATATCGGCTCCCTGCGGAGAGGTGATGATACGTTCCCGTTTATAAAGTCCTGCATTATCAATATCGGCAAGTTCCTGCTGCAAAACAGGCTGTAATGTATTGTACATAGTGTGTGGAATTTGAGAGGGCAAAATTAGCCTTTTAAGGTGAAAGCTGAAAGACGAAACCTAAAAGGATTTACAGTACGAGGCCCTTATTGTTTATGCTTTTACCTTTCTGCTCTTTTCCTTATCTTTGCGCCTCATTTAACACTGTTTGCAGCAGTATCAATGACTTATGGCAAAATACAACACATTACTGTACTATTGTTATTCAACAATAGCTGATGGCGGGCAGTTCGCCGCGGATCATTTAAAATTCTGTAAAAGTTTGGGGCTGACCGGACGCATCATTGTTGCTGATGAAGGGTTGAACGGTACCGTATCCGGAAGGGAAGAAGCCTGTAAAGCCTACATGGATGCCGTACATGCCGACGAGCGTTTCGCCGCTACCGACTTTAAGATCGACGAGGTAGATGCGCCTTCATTTGTAAAGATGCATGTGCGTTACAAATCGGAGATCGTTCACTCCGGCCTGCGTGATCCAAATATCATCAACCCGCAGATACGTACCGGTAAACACCTTGAACCAAAGGAATTTCTGGCGATGAAGGATGACGATGACGTGGTAGTCCTTGATGTGCGCTCTAACTACGAGCACAATCTCGGCAAATTCAAAAACGCCGTTACACTGGATATCGAGAACTTCAGGGACTTCCCGACAATGATCAACCAGCTGGCACAATACAAAGACAAAAAGATACTGACCTATTGCACCGGCGGCATTAAATGCGAAAAGGCCTCGGCCCTGCTGCTGCACGAAGGTTTCAAGGATGTTTACCAGCTGCACGGCGGTATTATTAAATATGGCAAGGAAGCCGGTGGCGAAGATTTTGAAGGCAAATGCTATGTATTTGATAACCGTTTATCCGTCGAGGTAAATTCGGTTAACCCGGTGGTCATATCCACCTGTTTCAATTGCGGAAAGGTAACGCCTAAAATGATCAACTGCGCCAACCCGGAATGCAACGAGCATTTTACGCAATGCGACGAGTGCGGCGAAAAGATGGAAGGCTGCTGCAGCGATACCTGCAAGTCACATCCGCGCAAACGCACTTATGACGGCACCGGTTATTATGTAAAGGTTCCGCAGCCTGTTAACACAACAAAAAAGGCAAAGCCACAGCCTGTAGAGTAAAACAACCGGGAGCGTCGGCTGCCATTTTTCAATTTCAAAACGTATTTTCGCAGAGACACATTCACCGTGTCTCTTTTTGTATAAACTTATGCGTAAGGCAACCTGGCTTGTTATATCCTTTTTTTTATTGAACCTGAGCATGGTATGCGCGGGGGACATCAAGAGCATAGGCGTGCCTTATGTACAGAATTATACCAAAGCCATGTATCAGTCCGGCAACCAGAACTGGTCTGTTACGCGCGATGAACACGGCATCATGTATTTCGGTAATTCCGATGGTCTGCTCACCTTCGACGGAAAATACTGGCAATCCTACACCATGCCTAACGGTCTTATTGTCCGCTCGGTGGCCGCCGATGGCAAGGGAAAGGTCTATTCAGGCGGTTTCGGCGAATTTGGTTACTGGCAGACCAAAAAGAACGGGGCGCTTCAATATCATTCCCTTATTCGTCTCGTCCCTAAAAAATACCAGCCTGTCAACGAAGAAATTTGGAAGATCTACATCGATAACGGGCAGATCATCTTTCAGTCCTTCGGTGCGATCTATATCTACAAACAGGGGAAGATTACGGTCGTAAAAGGCCCCTCCCCCTTTCTGTTTCTTTATAAAACCGGGAACCGTTATTTCGTAGAGCGGGTAAACAAGGGTTTGTTCGAACTGAAAGACAATAAGCTGATCTATATCGCGGGCAGCGATAAGATAGGCAACAGCGGCGTATTGTCAATATTGCCCATGAGTCATGACAGGTATCTGATCGGCACAGCCCGCGATGGTCTGTTTATCTACGATGGGAAAACGATCCGTCCCTGGAATAATCAGGCTAACGATTTCCTCAAAACTTACCAGCTGAACAATGGCGTGAGGGTGCTGGACAAATACATTGCCTACGGCACAATCCTTAATGGTGTGATCATCATCGACACCGCCGGAAAGATCGTTCAGCACATCAACAAGTCAAGCGGGCTTCAAAATAACACCGTCCTAAGTCTGTTCATCGACGGCGAACAAAATCTGTGGGCAGGTCTTGATAACGGCATAGACCGCATTGAAGTAAACTCCCCGCTGTATTTTTATTTTGACAAGAGCGGGCGATTCGGCACGGTCTATTCAAGCATTATTTTTAATAACAAAATATATCTGGGCACCAATCAGGGTCTGTTTTACAGCGACTGGACCGAGGGCGGCAATAAGCGGTTGTTCCAGTCATTCGACTTTAAGCTGATTCCCGGCTCGCAGGGGCAGGTCTGGGAGCTTTCATTGCAGGACGGGCGGTTGCTTTGCGGCCACAATACCGGAACGTTCCAGGTGAACGGCGGCAGTATTTCCAGGATATCATCTGTGAGCGGCGGATGGACAATAAAAAAGATAAATGATGGTCAGCTGGTTCAGGGCACTTACACCGGTTTAGTGTTTTACCGGAAGGATGGCAGCGGGAACTGGGTGTTCGATCATAAGCTTGAGGGCTTTGGCGATCCTTCGCGATATGTTGAACGTGACAACAAAGGCGATCTCTGGGTTAGCCACGCTTACCGCGGTATTTACCGGATTACCTTGTCCGACGATTTAAAGAGCGCCGCTTCCGTTAAATATTATGACAAGCGCTCCGGTTTGCCGGGGAGCTATAATATCAACGTGTTCAACCTCGAAAACCGCATTGTTTTTTCGTCAGATTCCGGCTTTTATGTTTATGACGATATCAGCGATCATTTTTCGAGATATCAGGCTCTGAACCACATGCTGGGCTCCTTTGCCTCGTCCAACAAGATCATACCGGCGCTTGGCAAAAAATACTGGTTCATCAATCATGGCCGTGTGGC